>JBMNPH010000031.1:0-2604 GCA_050943495.1 Candidatus Merdivicinus sp. | reverse complement strand
GCACCCGGGTTCGGAGATCCGATTCAAAAATAGAATCGTCTGCTCATAACAGAGGGACCCGGCGCCGCCATCCCCGATGCTGAATTGATATTCGTGCCCCACTTCCCCATACTCGCTTTTTTCAAAGAAAAGGGAGGCAACATCTACGCCCGCATCCAGCAGATGGCTTACCAGCTCCTTGCCCTGGGATTCAAAAGAGCCGCTGTTTCCATCGCTGATAAATACCGGGGGGAATTGGCCGGTTGCATAGTCCTTAATGGTCGTGGTCTTTATCATCTCTCCATCCTGCCAATCCTTTTCCCCCATCAAAGCCCAGCCGATCCGGGAAGCGAAAAAATCAATGGCCTGATTGCCGGTGTTCAGCATTTTTGAAACATCATACGGGCCGCAATACAGCACCGCTCCCGAAAGCTGCTCCGCCCTGATCGCGGAAGGGACCCCGATTTCCCGTTCATATTCCGGATTCGTTGCGAGCAGTACTGCCTGAGCCGCGATATGGGCCCCCGCGCTGTCGCCAAACAAAATGACGTTTCCCAAATCCAAATGATAGGCGCCTTTTACGCTTTCCAAAGCAGCCAGGCATTCTTCTACCTGGCGGACCTGTCCGGGATATTGGATTTCCGGCGCCCATTGGTAGTCCATACCAACAACCGCGTACCCCTCGTTTGCCAGCATGACGGCGTAATTCTCAATGCCGTCTTTTGTACCGGCAACAAACGCGCCCCCATGCACCCATACAACCGTCGGTAAATCTTTATCCACCCGTTTTGGAAGATAGATGTCGTATGTATTTCTTCCATCCTCAGATGGGTACACAAGGTCTTTATGGACCGTTACATTCTTTTTGATTTCATCGTAATTGCCCACATTCTGAATTTCAACCTCGTCGCCAAATTGATTTCTCAGCAACCAGACCGCTGGCTGCGGGCTGCAAGCGATATAGAGTGCCAGGCCGCCAAAAACAACAACCAAAACACACACAATTATTACGATTATTTTCACTAAAATCTTCAGGCTTTTACCCATTCTCTATTTTGCCCTTTCCATTTAAATATTCCATCATTGCCGCGAGGCTTTTGACGGCGTCTTCCCGGCCCAGATCGTACATTTCCTGTATTTTGCCCATATCCTTTTCGAGCCGTTTGATTTTCACCAGCTTTGATGGCCTTATCACAAATATCTTTTTTGCCTCCGCCAACGCGTTCACTCGTTCCAATTGCTGGTTGTATGCCCGATACCGGTTGTTGATGGTGGAAACCAAGCTAGGGTACTTCCGATAATACAGTTTTGGAAGCAGCGTATTGGTTTTTTTCTTTCTGTAATCCTCCGGCCTGGTGAGGATCACAATGACCCGGTCATAGCCCATGCTCATGATTTTCCCGATGGGGATGCTGTCCGCGATCCCGCCGTCCAAGTACCTTTTCCCCCGGACGCAAACCGGCGTTGACAAAAAGGGCATGGAACCCGATGCGCGAAGATATTCCATTTGTTCTTCATCCCTCAAGTCATCCATTCCAATATATTCCGCCTTCCCGGTTTCGATATTAGTCACCACAGCGTAAAATTCCTCTTTACTGCGCTGAAAGGTATCAAAATCAACAGGATCCAGTTCGTGGACAATCTTGTTGAAGCAGAAGTCCTTGTTCATGACATTCCCAGTTGTGAGCAGCGAGTGAAGGCCCATATACTCCTTGCTGCCAGCAAAGTTTTTGTTATATCGGAGCACTCTTCCAGGCTGCTTTGACTTATAATTCATGCCAAACAAAGCGCCCGCCGACACGCCGATGATCCCATCCACGGAAATATTGTTTTCCATAAATACGTCAAGCACTCCCGCAGTATATAATCCACGCATGGCCCCACCTTCTAGAACCAAACCTATTTTCATTGGCAGAATACCTCCCGCAGCCTGTTAAAGGAACCCTGAGAAACTCCCCGGTTTTTTATTTATAGTATAACACCGGGCGGGATGGATCTCAAATACAAATTAAATAAGCCTGCGCACCGCAAAGTGCGCAGGCTTATTTTAGGGCGCTTACTGAAAAGGAATGGGAAAGGGCTTACCGGGAGATCAGTCTATGTTCCGTCAGGAATTGGCGGGCAACCTCTTGGGCGGTTTTTCCTTCCACATCCACCTGATAGTTCATCTCCATCATTTCATCCGTGGTAATCGCGCCATCCAGCAATTTCAGAACTTCCTCCAGTTCCGGGTAACGCTCATACACGTCGCCGCGCACCACATTGACAGCCTGGTAAGGCGGGAAGAAAGAAATATCGTCTTCCAAGCGAACCAGATCTGTTTTCATAACCATGGCATCCGTTTCATAGGCATCGGTCACATCCACCTTACCGGCTGAAATTGCCTGATAACGGATGTTCCCTTCCAGGCCGGTGACTTCCCGGAACTGGACCTGATAGTCCTTTTCCAGTTTGGGCAGAAGATCTTCCCGCTGGGTAAAAGCTGTTGTACAGCCCAGGCGCAAATTGGGGGCTTGGCTGATCAGCTGCGACAATTTGGTCAAACCATATTTCTCAGACACATCCCGGCTTACGGCGAACACATAGGTGTTGCTGAAACCGATCGGTGCAGACACATCAAAATGA
>JBMNPH010000030.1:0-2955 GCA_050943495.1 Candidatus Merdivicinus sp. | reverse complement strand
TTACTATTGTATTGTTTTTTTATTTCAGTGTCTTAGGTTCTTATTATTTAATAGATAATTCAATAATGAATCAAGGAGTGTGACAAAACATGAGCGATCTTGTATTCGAGTGCATGAACTTGAGCAAATTTTATAAACACAGTTTAGCTATGAACGCACTTACATTTTCTTGCAAAACTGGCCATATTTATGGTCTGGTAGGAGCAAAAGGAGCAGGGAAAACAACTTTACTGCAGATTATTACCGGACTTTCTTTTTTTGACAGTGGAGACTTTTCCCTTTTTGGAACGCATGCTTCCCAGGCAAATCTGCGCGCTGAGCGTCGGCGCATTGGCGCATTGATCGATAGTCCCATTTTTTTCGATTCTATGTCAGGATTTCAAAATTTGGAATACATGCGAAAATTGGCAGGAATTTCGGACAAGGATGTTTCCAAGCACATGCTTTCCCTATTTGGTTTAGAATCGAAGAAGGAAATAAAAGTGCGCTATTATACACTGGCAATGAAGCAAAGGTTGGGAATTGCTTGTGCCATGCTGTCTAAGCCTGATTTTCTGGTTTTGGACGATCCCATGAACGGTTTAGAACCAAATGAAATTACAGAGCTTTGCAATATTCTACAAGATATCAATAAAGAACATAATATTACGATGCTGATTACTACCTCTCACGCAGAGCACCTATACCCTTACGCATCGGATTATCTTTTTCTGCAGAAAGGGAAAATTCTACAAGAATTAACTCATCAGGATCTTGAACAAAGATGCGATTCTTATATCACTATAGAGACAGAGGATATGGCAAAGACGATTCCGGTTTTAGAAGAATTACTTCCAAACACAAAAATAGAAGCGTTTTCCGACAACGAGATACGTATTTATTCCTTTATGGGAAGAATAGAGCGGATATCATCGGAACTCCAGTTTCGGAATCTTCCTGCTCAAAAAATCGAACAGATAGGGCTGAGTGTAAAAGATTATTTAGCTCATCTGACAGGAGGTGTTCATCATGCTTAAAGCAATTCGGGCAGAATTTTCTCCATTGCGGTATGACCTTTTTTTCTGGATTCAGCTTGTCATAATCACTGTATTTTCTTTTTATTTTTCACCAAATCCTTTGATGAAGCCGGAGCAAATATTCTTTGAATCCATTTGCGATGTAAGCCTATTTAATCTTCTCTATATAGTATTTCCGATTTTAAGCGCTTCCATCGGTGTCATAGAACGAACCCCCTCGCAGATGGTGCTGGCCGGTTGTTCCCGGTTTGAAATTGTAGTATCCAAATTCGTTCGTTATTTCGCAGTTTACTGCATTGCCTCTCTGATCTACCCGCTGGTAAACTGCCTGTACTATTGCATTCCGTGGTTTGCAACCCTGACCGGAGCTGATGCCGTCTACATGTTGCGTTGCATTGTCCTTCGAATTTTGATGGGGCTGGCATTTGCCAGCATACCATTGATCTTTGTATTCCGATTTCAGAACCTTTACATACCTTTGATTGCTGCTGTGGTTTATTCTATTCCAACACTAATTCTGTCCGTCAGAATCACTAGAGCTATAATGAGTCGTACAGCTTTTCCATTTGCGTTTGTGATAGCTGCAGTTATATCTGTCATTGTCATCGCACTCTCCATTGCGGTTTCCTATCTCTGCTTCCGCCGGGCGGATCTGAAATAGTCCCCCAACCACCCAACATACAGAGAAGCGCTCTGGCATTCCATGCCGGGGCGCTTCTCACATGTTAAATTATATGATTTCCAGACTGTCTGTGTCAGGAAGCGGAGGAAATTTCTCAAACGGCATGGTCTGATACCAGAACGCAACCGACGCGATATCGTCCTGAAGGGGCAGATAGCGTCCTCCGCTTCGTCAACCAAGCGCCTGAATCGTAACTTTGATATTCTGTTCAAAACGAATGGGATCACAAATATGCCAACGATAGAGCGAAAAGCGCTGCTGAGATTGGTAGGTTCCGTCTGGACGGATGACCTTAGGCATTCCAGCATAAGCGGTCGAGAATTCCACATAATTTCCCTTGACGTCAAAATTATAGGAGCCGCAGAAATAATCTTCTGTTCCTGTTCCGCAAATAGTGGGGTACTCTTGATCTCCATCAAGATAGAATTTGATTTCTCCCTCTCCCCACCATCCGGTATTGTTGACGCCCCAGGCCATGTAAGTCCCGACATACTGCCCCCAGCCGGAAACACCGTCTAGGATGGTATAAACTCCTTTATAGGGAAGGGGATTCACCCGTCGAAATTGGGCATGAAAATACGCACATTCCTCTGGTATCTCTGTCAGCACATAGTCAATCTGATAATATAAAACCATTTCTTCTTCGGCTCTGTTTTCCACTGTGATCCGACAATTTTTTCGAAATGGCATTTCCCAATAGCAATTAAATGCGGTTCCGGGATTGACACACACAGCCAATGAGTTAAGCTGCGAAAAATTCCCGTCCTGATATGCAGAGGCAAAAAAATCGCCGATCGGGCATTCGACTGAAGGATTTTCACTCTCTTCCCAATAAATCCGCAAAATTGTTTTTCTCCACACTCCCGTTGGAGTCAGCCAGATATGTTTGATCGCTCCCGGCCCATCAATATTGGCAATTTCGCGTAGTTCGCCGGCTCCTATTTTAATAGACGGGGATATTTTCCATCCAATGCCCAAATCCCTGGCACAAATTTTCCCGGTTCCTTCCTCAGCCATCCCCCCTCCGCCTTTAACTCCGTCCATATTTTCCGGGCTGATCGATCTCGATTTTGCACGGGACAAATAGGAGAGATTGCCCATATCCGATCCCAATCCATGATACATTTCATATTCCTCCCTAAATAATCATAGATTATCTTTAAATAGCTCCCGAAATCACAGTATTTCGCAAATATCACAAAGCGGATGTGCGGGTAGGATAGCATCCAGCGCCAATTCCAACGGGAAAGAGGGTAT
>JBMNPH010000029.1:0-3238 GCA_050943495.1 Candidatus Merdivicinus sp. | reverse complement strand
CATTTCATTGTATCAGCTATTGCTGCAAATCCATCAATACACATATCTCCTGAAAATCTTGCTGTTCTTCCGTTATGTTCAATATCAATATATCCTCTTGTACCCGTAATTTTCATATCTTTCACCTCATAAATATTACTGTTTCAACCATTGTTATAGGATCAATTACAATTATTTTTGTCACATTGGGATTTGCCTTTAATACCGGTAGTTCTATAGTATTCCATATACTTGTTGCTCTTACTTTTGGACTAATAATTGCTCTAACTTCTCCACATGCTTGTCTCGCATATACCGAAGAAGCTTTCTGCCATGCTTTAACAGAACCTGGATTTGTATAGTCAAATTTTGGCATTTTGATTTGTTGGTTATCAATTGTAGTTTCAAGCGTCACCCCACCATTTTTTTTTGCATAATTTGCTGCTATTTCAGCTCCTGTTTCACCCAAGCCTGACCAAAAATAAGATTTGTTAGGTTCTGTTTTGAGCTGAATGTCATCAAAATATTTGACGACTCTCTCTTCCACTGTCGGTTTCCACGACGTGGTGCTGCCTTTGTAGATGTCCCGGGTACCCTGGCTTTCGATATTGTCATATACGTTGTTTCCATAGATCGTTCCGCTTTTTCCATAGAGCTCCGTGTCTATCGTTGGCATTGCCGCCATCGCCAGCAGCATCGCCCATTCCTGGCTCCGCTTCCTCTGCTCCTCCTGGCTCAGTTCTGCAAACGACGTTTCTGCCTGCGTCAGTTCGTATTCCTTCGACAACAGCTTATCGAAATTCGCGGGACCTCCGATATCGTGTTCCTGCAGCCACCGTTTGAATCCGCCTTCCGCCAAATCTCCCGGCTTGAATACTCCTATTCCTTCCAGGTCTTCGTAGGTTATCTTTCCCTCGTTCCCTTTCAGCACTCCCAGGATCTTCTGCCGTGTCTCCCAATCGATTCCGCTCAATAGACCGCTGCTTAGGAACATCAAGTCCCGCTTTTGCTCCCGCGTCAGCTCCGTTAGGAGTTCATTTCCTTTTCTGCTAAGCTCGTTTTGGACTTCCTCCGGCAGCTCACCGGCGATCCGGCCAATTCCTTCCCCGTTCCAGATCCTTTCCCTTTGGGATTGCGTCAGCCCTCCTGCCAATCCTTCATTTCCATTATATCCCTCCTGTTGACCCCTGTCAACGACGGCCGCCCTGCTTGCCTGGTTCAGATAGTTTTTCGCCAAACGGATAATTGCCTCGCTCACTCGATAGCCCTGACCGGGATACCTCTGTCGCATATAATCATACAGGATTGGGATGTTTTCCCGCTGCGTCAGCACCTGTGCATTTTCCGCATTCTGAATTGTTCCCGCTACATCGCCTTTGGCATACTCCCGAATTACATCATAGATCGACTTTACAATCTGGCTCTTTTGCTCTTCCTTCTTCTTCTGGCTGATTGCATCTGCGATTTTTTTCCTCGATGCCGCATCCAGGCTTCCGTCCGGATTGTAACGGAGCTGACCGGACAGAGCGATTTGGCTCGGTTGATTCCCTCCTGCACGCCTCAGCTTTTCTGTAACCGGGAGCGTTTCCCATTCCGGTTTGGAGTTCGATGCCTGACTAGACTCTGCCGCATCCTGGCTCCCTTTCCTTCGCAGATACTCCGAGTAGCTCACCGGACCATAACCCCGTTTTATTGCATCCGGGAAATAATTCTCGTTTGTGCTGCTGTTGAGGATTGAGGCGGCCATTTCCCATACCATCACATTGGGAGACAGCTTTTTTATGTTTTCTGTCTTTGCCTCTGACGCCGGCGGATTTGTCACTTTTTTGTTCCCAGCCCCAGGATTGCTTTTGAGCGTCTCTTTTTCCGGCGCTTTGATGATTCCCGCCGCGATGTCCAGGTTCCGCCTTTCTTCCTCGCTTAGACCCGAATTGCTTATCTGCGAGGACTTATCTTCCTCTTCCCCTGCCCGCCGTGCCGCTTCCGCCGCCTTTTTCGCGGTTTCTTCTGCCTTTTTCTTCTCTTCTTCCCACTGCTTCTTTTCTTCCTCCTCTTTTCGGCGGTCTTCCATGATTTTCGGCGCTTCGATTTCAAACAGGCCTCCGAGTGTTTTCAGTATTCCCATTGCTTTCCCCCTTGTTCTTTTTTAGCTGTTCGTTTTCCATTTTCTTTGCCACTCGTCAAAGAAAATGGAAAACGCCGTGATGTTTAAAATCACGGCGCATAAAATTGAACTCTAACGATGGGAGGCTGTTTTATTCCGGCATTCGTCCATGCAAAACAGCAAAAACGGATTTAATTTCATTATTTGTATTTTTACTGCATGTTTTTCTTTACTTTTTCTTCTGCCGCTTTGACGTCGGCGTCTGTCCAGCCATGCTGTTTCATAATCGAGAAATTCCCGGTAATGTAAGCTCGTTCCAATGCCTGTGCGTATTCATCATTCTGCTTAGCCCAATCCGACTGCTGCTGATTTTGATTACTGGAATTTACTTCTATCTGGTAATTCTTGTCGATGCTGTCCTGATTCTGTTGCCACTGGCGGTCATTTTCATATACACCCCGGTTGAAATTGCGGTTATCCGCGAATACGTTCCAGTCAAACTGGCGGTTCCAATTATCCTGGGCAATTTTTTTGTCCGCAAAATCGATCGCCATTTGCAGAGCCTGCTGATCCAATGCCATATTGATGTTATTGAGCGAACTGATGCGGGACTGTTCATTGGTATTGACCTGGTTGCCGTAATTCAAACCGATTCTAGCTTTCGTCGTTTCCGACATGCCCCCATTCTGCCCGTTTGCGCCCAGTATCATTGGCAGGTTCAGCATCTGCAGTTCTCTCTGTACATATGCGTTCTGATTCTGTTTGTCAAACTTTCGGTTCACTTCGCTTGACTGTGCCGCTTTCAAGCTGTTCAAATACTCCTTGGCCTTTTTTTCCGCGTCATCGAAGGCATTCGTAGAAGAGGAGGATTGATAATAGGAACTGCCCGAATTTCCCCCGCTCAATCCCGTGTTTATATTCGTTGTTGTGGGATTCAGCGACTGGAAACCTGACCCGTCGCTGTTTGTGGCGATATAACCATCCCGTGCCCGGATCATCTGGGCGGCGTTTTGGGCGGCGTCCATGGTCTGCTGGTCTCCTCTGGCATACGCCTCCTGCCACTGCTTCTGTATTTCGTCCAGCATGGCCGCCGCCTGCGGATTGTTGGCACGCAGTTCATCGTCGAAGTAAGGATCCTGCGGCGTATACCCGGGA
>JBMNPH010000028.1:0-8333 GCA_050943495.1 Candidatus Merdivicinus sp. | reverse complement strand
AATTTTTTATCTTATGTTAATAAGTTACGTTTGGACAAGGCCAAGGAACTATTAGCGACGACTGAATATACAATGGGAGAAATTGCTGAAAAAGTTGGATACAATAACAGTGCTATATTCATCAACAACTTTAAGAAACAATTTTATATAACTCCTGGTAATTATCGGTTACAACAGAAACATATGACAAGTAAGTGAACACAATGTAGAATTTATTAATCTGGAAAATTGCTTCCATATTTGTCCTTATTCATCTATCTTCATGAACCGTAATTATGTTAAAAGTGTAAAAGCCGCGTTTATTTTGAAGTAAAAAGAACTCCATTTAACCGATTTTCCGGTTAAGCGGAGTTCTTTTGCTATTTACTATGATAGTCAGCATGTATTATTGATTTTCGTCTGCGTATTTCAAGACTTGTTGATGTAGTAATCTTCCAAATAGCAAAAAGCAGCCACTGTAGTGACTGCTTTCATTATGAATTTGCTTATACAATTATGCAGACTGTTTTTGTTCCAGAAGCTTTTCTACTGCTGCTAATTTGACACAAAGACAAAGTACTTCCGCAGCTTTTTCCAATTCCTCCAAGGAAGGATAGGTGGGTGCAATTCGAATATTGGTATCCTTCGGATCAATGCCGTAGGGGAAAGAAGCACCGGCACCGGTTAGAACTACACCGGCTTCTTTACAAAGTGTAACAACTCGTTTTGCACAGCCAGGCATTACATTGAGAGAGAAGAAATAACCGCCGTTGGGATGCCCCCACTCGGCAATGCCAAGTCCTGCAATTTCATGGTCAAGCATATTGAGAACCAAGTCAAAACGAGGTTTGATTAAGGCACGGTGTTTCTTCATATGTGCCTGGATTCCCTCTTTATTTTGGAAGAATTTCGTATGACGCAGTTGATTGACCTTATCAAAGCTGATGGTCTGCATTGTGAGGAATTTTTTGGCCCAAGCCAGATTTTTTTCGCTCATTGCCATTGCGGCAACACCGGCGCCGCTGAACGAAATCTTGGAAGTGGAAGCAAACATATAAACCATATCTTCTGTTCCGCGTTTTTTGCATTCATCCATTAGATTCAGCAAAACGTCTGGCGTATCCGTCAGATCGTGAATGCAGTAGGCATTGTCCCAGAAAATGCGGAAATCATGGGCAGCTGGTTTGAGGGCTGCAAAACGGCGGACTGTTTCATCAGAATATGTGTAGCCGTCCGGATTGGAATATTTTGGAACACACCAAATTCCCTTGACTGTCGGATCATGATTGACATACTCTTCAACCATATCCATATCCGGGCCGGTGGGAGTCATGGGAATGGTGACCATTTCAATACCGAATGTCTGGGTAATGCCGAAGTGGCGATCATAGCCGGGCGCCGGGCAGAGAAACCGAATGCGACCTTGTTGTCCCCAAGGCTTCTGATCAGGTCCAACCCCGAACTGCATCGCACGAGCGACAGTGTCATACATCAGATTTAAACTGGAGTTTCCACCCACAAAAACCTCGGAAGGATTCACCTCTAAAAGATCGGCAAATAGATGACGTGCTTCCGGAATTCCTTCCAACAATCCGTAATTTCGGACATCTGTGCCGGACTCCGTTTCCAGAATATCAGCAGAAGTGAGCACATCCAGCATCCCCATCGAAAGATTGAGCTGTTCAGCGGAAGGTTTTCCGCGGGACATATCTAACTTTAATCCAAGTGATTGGATTTGCCGGTAAGCGTTTTGCAATTCATTTTTGAGATCCGCCAGTTCTGCAGCGGACAGGGTGCTGTATTCTGCCATTTGTATACCCTCCAACGATCATTACTCCAAAATTTACAGTGTATTATTATCATACACCAAAAATGATAATTTTGCAAGATGTAATTTTGAATCCTGCAAAATTATCATCACAAAGAATGTTATGATTTTAGACGCTAAATTGTGAATGTTTGATAGATGGAGGAATTTATACAGCGTTTTTTAAAATAAATGCAATATTATGCGAAAAGATCAATTGATTTTGAAAATAATTTTATTTTGAATACAGTGTGACATACTGATAGATTTTTCGCCGAATTTTTCAAAAAGAATCTCTGCAATATCTCCGCTGCGTTTAGAGATAACTCCGGTTCCAAAGAAGCGATGCTGAACTCGATCTCCCGGCTGAAAGGGTGGGATAGAGGGAAGATTCTTAGCAGAAAGTAAGAATGAATGCGCAAAACGGGAAAGATGCAGAGAGGGAAGATTTTGGGGAGGTTCCAGCAAGACAAGCCGGTCTTTGGCACGAGTGGCTGCCACATAGAACAGGCGCTGTTCTTCCCGAAAATCAGCGGGTTCCCCTTTTTGAAAGGCAGTTAAGGCGCTTTGGGCGGGGAGGATTCCGTCAAAACAGTCGAGGAGAATGACGGAATCAAACTCCAGACCTTTTGCGGAATGAATAGTGGAGAGTGTGACTCGAGCAGCTTCCGGGAGAAAAGCAGAGGGTGATTCTGCTTGGGAAAGGCGGTGGAAAAGTGTGGGATAATCCGGAGATGTTTCGCATAGCCATCGCAGCTGAGTATACCGCATCCGTAGGAGAGGATCGCCGGACTTCCAACGCGCAAAAGCAGTCCGACCGGGTTGGGATTTTGTTTCGAGGAGATGAAGGGCGCGCTGCGGCGAAAGTGCAGATCCTTGTTCCAGCGCATCCGCTAACTCCAAAGCATTCCATTTCCGCGGCAAACGCTCTGCCGCAATCCGAAGAAGTTGTGGAATAGATTTGCTTCCATCAGCCCGCAGAAAAATATTTTCATAGAGCAGGGATCCGATATCACGCCGGCATCCAGCAAGATGGAATGAATCCAGATCATATAGATTCCCACAGACCGCCAGTAGTGCGGCAATTGTACGCGGATAGGAATAGAGCAGAGTTATAGGTTCTGCCTCAAGGCGAAAGGGGATTTGCTGCTCACGCAGGTAAACGGAGAGCGAACAAGCCGTCAGATTGCTGCGATAAAGAATTCCAACGCTTTGATCCGATGGCATTTCTTGAATCAGAGAATCCAGGGCAGCATAGGTATCTGCCATGGATTTTGGCAAGATCTGTTCGATTTTTCCGCCTTCCATTCGGGTAGGAATCAAACGTTTGTCATAACGATCAGGCATCTGTCGGATAAAATTTTCGCAGAGATGAAGAATTTCTGGCCTTGAACGATGATTTTCCTCCATCTTCAGAATCCGCGCACCTGGAAAATATTGTGGAAACTGCAGCAGCACTCCGGGATCAGCACCCCGAAATCCGTAAATGCTTTGATCTTCATCGCCAACCAGAAGTAGCCCGTTTCCATCCGGACAAAGTGTTTTCAGCAGGGAAAACTGAACTGGCGACAGATCCTGTCCCTCATCGATGTTCCAATAAAGATAACGATTCTGCCATTGACTGCAAAATGCCGGCCTCTTTTCCAGAATCTCGAGGGTAAACAGAAGAAGATCGTCGTAGTCCATCAGATGCTGCTGTTTTTTCTGCTCCTCATATAAGGAAAAAATCGAAAGAAAGTGCTCAGGTAAGCTATCCATTTCGGCGATCTCCTCTTTGGATAAAAGCCGATTTTTGCACAGCCCAATTTTAGCCGCCAGTTCCGAAATCGTTTCTTCATCCGGGACTATTGGCAGAATCATTTCCGCACATTGGCGAATGAACGATGCAGAATGCGGTGCATTTTCACTGCCGGTCATCAGCTGGGGCGGAGAACGATGAAATTGGATGGAAAAGTCGTTCAAAATCCGCCAGCAGAGACTATGTATAGTGGAAAAACGTGGGGATTGCGGGAATAATTCCCCGAAAAGATCGGAAAATCGTTGTTCCATATCACGGGCGGATTCTCTCGAAAAAGTCAGGGAACAGATTTGATCCGGCAAAACTCCGCTTTCGAGCAGGTAGGCAGTATGTGAAACCAGTGTCGTGGTTTTTCCGGATCCCGGAACTGCCAGCAGCAGGGTAGGACGGCGATCTGCCGACAGAGCTTCCTGTTGATCCGATGAGAATTGAAGTCCATGTTGTGCCAGAATGCGTTCAACCTGCAATGTAAAATCCTCCTCTCGATAAGCTGTATTCATTATATTCCATTTCCTATGGAAGGGCAAGGAAAATCTTGGAAAACTCTTGATTATTGGGAAAAAATGGGGTACAATATAGATGTCAGCATCTTGTGCATACCACACAAATTTTTCTTCACATTCATGTGAAAGGTTGGCAGGGAAAAGATGCAAATTCTGTTGACAGTTTGCGTCGAAACGGGTATAATGTACTTGTTAAAACATTAACAAGCAAAATGATCCGATCCCCTCGACCGGAGAATTTTTCAAAAAGATGACTGGAGGTTTTTGAAATGGCTCAGGAAAAAGCAACTCCCGAAACCGTCGTCGATGTCAATGCAATGATTGATGATTTGGCGAAAAAAGCAAAAGTCGCTCTGAGTGAGTATATGAAACTCAATCAGGAGCAGGTCGACAAAATTGCACATGCAATGGCGTTGGCTGGTTTGGATAATCATACCAAACTTGCAAAACTTGCAGTGGAAGAAACTGGCCGTGGCGTTTATGAGGATAAGATCATTAAGAACCTGTTTGCGACCGAGTATATCTGGCATGATATCAAAGACCAGAAAACAGTTGGCGTCATTGATGACGATGAACTGGCAGGCCTTATGCAGATTGCAGAGCCAGTCGGTATTGTGGCAGGTGTTACTCCTGTTACCAATCCTACCTCTACCACAATGTTTAAAGCAATGATCGCAGCAAAAGCACGTTGCCCGATCATTTTCGGTTTCCATCCCTCTGCACAGAAGTGCTCGGCAGAAGCTGCCCGCATCGTCCGGGATGCTGCAATCGCCGCAGGTGCTCCCGAAAACTGCGTACAGTGGATCGAAACTCCTTCTCTGGATGCAACCAACGCCCTGATGAATCATCCCGACGTTGCTCTGGTATTGGCTACCGGTGGTGCCGGCATGGTAAAAGCAGCTTACTCCACCGGTAAACCTGCTCTCGGCGTAGGCCCCGGCAACGTTCCCTGCTATGTGGAGAAGACTTGCAATGTAGAACGCGCTTGCAACGACATCATGTTGTCTAAGACCTTTGATAACGGTATGATCTGTGCTTCGGAACAGGCTGTTATTGTGGACAAAGAAATTTCCGCTCAGTTCGAAAAATATATGAAGGACAACGGTTGCTACTTTGTCAATGCCGAAGAAGAAAAAAAATTGGTCGATTTCGCGTTCCCGGAAGCAAAAGGCCGTGCGCTGAATTCTGCAGTTGTCGGTAAGTCTGCGGCTTGGATTGCAGAACAAGCTGGTCTGAAGGTTCCTGCGGATACTAAGATCCTCATCGGTAAAATTAAAGATGTTGGACCCAACGAGCCCCTTTCTAAAGAAAAATTGTCTCCTATCCTGGCCTATATTATAGTAAATTCTACTCAGGAAGGCTTCGATATGGCCAAGAAGATGCTGTATAATGGCGGTTTAGGCCACTCTGCTGCGATTCATTCCGGCAGTGAGGAAATTATCGATGCTTACGGCGAGGCAATGGAAGTTGGCCGTATCATTGTGAACTCTCCTTCTTCTCAGGGCGGTATCGGTGATATCTACAATGAGAATACTCCTTCTCTGACCCTGGGCTGCGGTTCCTTTGGTAAAAACTCCACCACCTCCAACGTTTCTGCGCTGAACCTGGTCAACGTGAAACGCATCGCCAAGAGGAGAGTTAATATGCAGTGGTTCAAGATCCCCCCGAAAATCTATTTCGAATACAATGCGATCCAGTATCTGGAAAAAATGCCTGACATTTCCCGTGCATTTATCGTTACTGACGAGACCATGGTAAAACTGGGTAATGTAGACATCCTGCTCCATTATCTCCGTAAACGTGCAAACTACTGCCATGCAGAAATCTTTGCCGAAGTAGAACCCGATCCTTCTGTTGATACCATTATGCGCGGTGTTGCAGCGATGAATCACTTCCAGCCTGATGTAATTATTGCGTTGGGCGGCGGTTCTGCAATGGATGCTGCAAAAGGTATGTGGATGTTCTATGAGCACCCCGATATCTCCTTCACCGGCATGAAGCAGAAATTCTTTGATATCCGTAAGAGAACCTATCACTTCCCGAAACTGGGCAGCAAAGCACAGCTGGTTTGTGTTCCTACTACCTCTGGTACCGGTTCTGAAGTTACTTCGTTTGCGGTTATCACAGATAAGAAGGCAAACATTAAGTATCCGCTGGCTGACTATGAGCTGACTCCGGATGTTGCAATTGTTGACCCGCAGTTTGTTCTGTCTGTTCCGAAGTCTGTTACTGCTGACACTGGTATGGACGTTTTGACTCATGCTCTGGAAGCTTATGTTTCGGTTTTGGCATCTGATTATACCGATGGTCTGGCTCTTCATGCAATCCGTTTGGTCTTTAAGTACCTGAAACGTGCGTATGACAATGGCAATGACCGTGAAGCACGTGAAAAGATGCACAATGCTTCCTGTATCGCTGGTATGGCATTCACCAATGCTTTCTTGGGCATCAATCACTCCTTGGCTCATAAGCTTGGTTCTGCTTACCACATCCCGCATGGTCGTGCGAATGCGATCCTTCTGCCTTATGTAATTGCATACAATGCTGAGAAGCCTAAGAAATTTGCTACTTGGCCGAAGTATGAAAAGTTCATTGCGGACAAACGTTATGCAGAAGTAGCGGAGATGCTGGGATTGCCTTGCCGCACTACTGAAGAAGGTGTTCAGAGCCTGATTAAAGCAATTGTGGATCTGCAGCGTTCAATGAATATGGTAAAATCTATTAAAGACTGTGGCGTAGACGAGAAGGTCTTTATGGACAATCTGGATGCTTTGGCTGATGAGGCACACAGCGACCAGTGCACCCCTGCAAATCCTCGTTATCCGTTGATCTCTGAATTGAAAGAACTGTATACCCAGGCTTACTATGGCGAAGAAAAGAAATAAGCCAGAATGATTGTAAAACCCTCCCCATATGGGGAGGGTTTTTTAAAAAGATGTTGGAATATCTTGCCAGTTATGTCCGAATATGGTATACTGAAAAAGAAAAAACGAAAAGGATGGATGATTTATGCTGACCCAGGCCAAAAAGGAATTCATTGAATTTATGATGAGCGCGGATGTACTGCGTTTTGGCGAGTTTAAAACGAAAAGTGGGCGACTTTCTCCGTATTTTGTCAATACCGGCAATTACCGGACCGGTGCGCAGATTGCGGCTTTGGGTAAATTTTACGCTGCAAAAATTAAAGAGGCATGTGGAGAAGATTTTACTGCAATGTTTGGACCTGCATATAAAGGAATTCCGCTGGCAACTGCAGCAGCTAGTGCTCTGTCCACATTTTTTGGGGTAGATAAGCCATATTTCTTTAATCGGAAAGAGGTAAAGGATCATGGCGAAGGCGGTTGCTTGGTCGGTTATCAACCCAAAGATGGTGATGACATTATTATTATTGAAGATGTTATTACAGCAGGTACCGCTGTTCGTGAAACCGTTCCGATTTTAAAAGCAGCGGCGAATGTGAACATTAAAGATATGTTTATCTCAGTAGATCGCTGCGAAGTCGGCAAAGAAGGTGTAAAGACTGCAGTGATGGAAGTAAAGGAAGAATTTGGAATTACTGTTCATTCCATCATCACAGTGCGAGATATTCGGGAATATTTGGCAGAACATGGTACAGAGCCCGCTTTATTGGAACGAATGGATGAATATATGAAGCAATACTGCCGTTTTTAATTTGCAGTAAAAAAATGCAGAAATCCTCTTGACAAACAAGAGGGTTTCTGCTATAATTATCAATGTTGTGATTGTCGGGGTGTAGCGCAGTTTGGTAGCGTGCATGGTTCGGGTCCATGAGGCCACGAGTTCGAATCTCGTCACTCCGACCAAGTAGAGTGAACGATTTTACTGTCGTTCACTTTTTTCTTAGGTTTTATGGGGGTTTGCGGGCTTTTTTGCCTCGCAAAACAAATAGATGATTCCATTACTGTCATCCCCTGATTCAGCCAAAAAGGAAGCAGAAAGCGGAGTCAAATTCTGAATTTTTCAGGATTTGACTCCGCTTTTTTGTTTTCTACCATATTTTTCTTCCGCTGGAGATGTAGAAGTTTCTGGCGTATATATAGATAATCTGCCAAAAGTACAAAAACATTGAGAAAACAAAATTGTTCCAGCGATACCGAAAAAACTCTCCGTCAAGGAAGCTGAATGTGGTTGTCAAAACAGAGATTCTAAAGATCGTTATTAGATTAGGCAGCAATTAATTTTTACAAATCATTTTCTGTGTTTTCGTATAGAATAATTTCTTTCT
>JBMNPH010000027.1:0-8850 GCA_050943495.1 Candidatus Merdivicinus sp. | reverse complement strand
TTGTATGTAAAAAAGAAATCGTTATATGGTTGATAAGACAGATGTAATCATAGCAGTATGGGATGGCACTGCAAGCGGAATGATTGTAAATCATGTTATTTCATATCAAAACCATGTTTTAGTTATTGCTTCCAATTTGTTGATGAAAATGTTTGTATTTGCTGAACGTATATAGGGTTGATTATGCGGAAAGACAGTCCCATGATATCCAAAGCATCGATTCCCTTTGAGATATTGAGCGGGTTACCCTTGATTGTATCCCGTTAGGGACTACATAAGAAATGCCGCAATTGCTTCCAAAAATTACAGCAGCAGAGTTGTTTTAGATGTGTTCTACATCTGGGGATCTTGACATTCAAAAATTTTTGAATTATAATAAGTGATTAACAGAGTTAATTACTTAGGAGGATATTTATGGAAATTGAATGGACGGATATGGCCCATTACCAACAGCAGATTCAAAAAATTATGCGGGCACTTCTGCCCCCACGGCAATCGGTGTTGACGGCTAGTGAGTGTGAGTTGTTGGCGAGACTGTACCTGAAACCAGACCAGAATACACCTGTTCTCTTGAGCCAGGGAAGTGGTATGAAAAAAGAAGCGGTAAGCCGCTGCCTGAAGTCATTATATGAAAAAGGATGTATCCGGAAAGAACGGCAGTTGACAGATGAAAGAAGCTATCGGCTGTTTATTACGGATACCGGAATGGTAGAGCTGAAAAAAGGGTATGCAAGCGTTTTGCAGCCATTTTATGATTTGTGGCGAAGTGCCGGCAGTGATTTTGAGCAATTCTTAATCGATGCCGATAAAATTGCGGACCATATTGAGAAAGGGCGGGACGAATCAGTTGACCACGAAATTTTATGACGCATTGCAGATGGACCCGTCTATCCTGAAACGGAAAATTGCGCAATGTGAGACAAAACAGGAAAAATGTTATTATTGGCTGGCAATGGCGGTGCGTTCGGTTCTCATTGTCGCATTTGCTATTGGATTCATCAGCTTTTTGTCCAATATATTCGGTGCGGACAATACGCCTATGGCGGTGGCGTTGTTTTGTATCATGCTGGGAATCCGCTTTGTGAATTTTGAATACTGTATCGGGGATTCTATGGCAACGCTGGCGGCGGCTCTGGGAATTTTGCTGCTGGTTCCCAGTATGGTTTCGATGGTATCCCCTTGGCTTATGGTTCCAATTCATTTCGTCGCTTTTTTCGTCATCCTTTATATGACAACTCAGCGCCCGGAACTGGGAAATGGCGGCTTGTACAGCTTTGCGTACGTTTATCTGGTAGGAAATCCGGTGAGCGGGGAAGCGTTGATCCGCCGGGCAGAACTGGCGCTGGTGGGATATTTAATCTGTGGAGCCATATTGTTTGCCAAACATCGGAATATGCACCGCGAAAGACGATTCCACCATGTGATGCGGGACTTTAGCCTGACAAATGTGGTGCATCTGTGGCAATTCAGGATGGCTCTTGGTGTCAGCCTGGTTTTGACTGCGGGAAGTGCCTTTGGTGTGGAACGGTTCATGTGGATGGGGTTTGCCTGTGCATCGCTGCTGTCGGAGTATCCTTATTCGGGAAATACAACCACACGATTTTGGCAGAGAATTATCGGTGCAATTGCAGGTTCCTGCGCGTTTTTTATTTTGTATCAGCTGACTCCGGAAGCAATCCATCCGCTGATGGGACCACTGGGAGGATTATGCTTGGGATTTTGTACGGATTATCGGTATAAGACAGCCATGAATTGTTTCGGAGCCTTGATGCTGGGGGCGGGAATTTATGGAATACAAGGGGCGGTTGTTCTGCGAATTGTGGATACCGTGCTGGGCGTTGTATTTGGATTGGTTTTTGCCAGCCTGTTCCATAAATTGATCGCAGTTCGGTTCCTTTCCCGACAGAAAGCAGATGCCTGACTGTCGCAATATTTGTTTTTCAAGAAAAGCTGATTATTGACATATATCGGAAACTATGTTATAATAGACATATGTCAGAAATGGAGGGCTTTTTATGCCAAGACCGCAAAAAAAGCGGCGTGTCTGCGCTATGCCGCATAATACCCTGTTTGCTCCGAACTGCCCGGCTTCAGGTAGTGTTATCCTGCGGGTCGATGAATACGAAGTAATTCGACTGATTGACTGGGAAGGATGCACACAGGAAGAATGTGCCGCCCAAATGCAGGTTTCCCGTACAACAGTGCAGGGAATTTATGAACGGGCAAGGCGTCAGATTGCAGATGCATTGGTACACGGCAAGAGTCTGACTATTTCAGGGGGAGACTATACCATTTGTGAACACTGCGGAAAACACTGTCGGGAAGGGAAGCCCCGGTGCTGTCACCGAAAGCAGTGCAAACAGAGAAATCAGGAGGAATAATCATGAGAATCGCAGTAACCTATCAGAATGGACAGATTTTTCAGCATTTTGGCCATACCAGCCAGTTTAAGATTTATGATGTGGAAGACGGAAAAGTAACCGCCATTCAAGTAGTAGACACTATGGGCAGCGGACATGGCGCTCTGGCGTCCTTCCTTACCGTCAATAAGGTGGATGCCGTCATTTGTGGCGGTATTGGCGGCGGTGCGCAGCAGGCGTTGATACAGGCTGGAATCCAGTTGTACGGCGGTGTTTCGGGTGATGCGGACCAGGCAGTTGCGGCGCTGCTTGCCGGTAATCTTAGGTTCAATCCCAATGTTCGGTGCAGTCATCACGACCAGGAACATGGCAGTGCGGAACATACCTGCGGGGATCATGGCTGCGGAAGTCATAATTGTGGAAATCATAGCTGCGGCAATTGAATTTTCAGAGGACGGTGAACTGCCGTTTTCTTAAACAAAATAGCATTTACTCGACCGTTGATTCACATATTTTGTGTGAAATCAACGGCCTTTATTATTTTTGGCTGAAGATACCGCTTTGGATATCATAATGCCCAGTACTATTGACACGGATACACACCATGTAGACAACTTTATAGCTGAAAATGGGGAATGTCACACGGAATCGTGCGGCTTATGAGCTTTTCCATCACATTCAAAAGTTCTGATAAGAATAATTAGAAAATACGGATAGCTGGAAAGAATGAAAACTGGTAGAAACAACAGGGCTTCTGATCATTAGTAAAAATGAATGTAATAGCTAGAAATATCTTTCATTCTTCACAAAACTGATGAGAGTATGTTCTTTTTAAAGACTTTGCGTTATAAGTCTGGTATATATTGAACAGCTCGTGGAGGTTTTTCTATGAAAACAAAAGGGATCAAACAGTTTGTCATATACTCCAGAAAGTCTAAATTTACCGGAAAAGGGGAAAGTATTGAAAACCAGATTGAAATGTGCCGGCAATATATTGCGATGCATTACGGACAAGAGGAAGCGACTGCGGCACTTGTTTATGAAGACGAAGGTTTTTCCGGCGGTACGCTGGAACGCCCTCAATTCAAAAAAATGATGAAGGATTCCCAAGAGTTGCATTTTGACGCGATTGTAGTCTATCGTCTAGACCGTATTAGCCGCAATATTGGGGATTTTGCAAAATTGATTGAGGATCTTGGAAATCGGCAAATTGACTTTATTTCCATCCGGGAACAATTTGATACGTCATCCCCAATGGGCCGAGCTATGATGTATATCGCCTCTGTTTTTTCACAGCTGGAACGTGAAACCATAGCGGAACGTATCCGGGATAATATGCACGAATTATCCAAAACTGGACGATGGCTTGGAGGGACAACTCCCACCGGCTATGAGTCGGAGAGTGTTTCTACTGTCACAGTGGATGGAAAAACACGAAAGGCGTGTAAGCTGAAAATAATTCCCGAGGAAATCCATTTGGTTAATTTGATTTATGACAAATTTTTGGAAACTGGCTCGTTGACCAAAACAGATCAGTTTTTGCTGCAGGGGCATTATCGGACCAAACGCGGCAAGCGTTTTACCCGTTTTGCAATTAAAGGAATCCTTTCCAACCCGGTGTATATGATTGCGGATGAAGATGCATATCAATATCTCCTCAAAAATGAGGTAGATCTTTTTTCTGAAAAGGATGCTTTTGATGGAAAGTACGGCGTAATGGCTTATAACCGAACCTTGCAGCGTCCCGGGAAAGCGCATCAGGAAAAGCCGATGCAGGAATGGATTGTATCCGTAGGCAAACATAAGGGCGTGATTTCCGGCGAAAAATGGGTACAGGTACAGAAACTGCTGGAACGGAATAAATCCAAAAGCTATCGAAAACCGCGAAGCAATGTGGCGCTGCTTTCCGGTATTCTCTTTTGTGGAAATTGCGGCGACTATATGCGTCCGAAGCTCTCGGATCGTCTGAACGCGGCTGGGAATCCCATCTACACCTACCTATGTACTACAAAGGAACGCAGTTGCAGTCATAACTGCAAGATCAAAAATGTAAACGGAAATTTGCTGGACGCAAAAGTAATTGCTACTATTCAAAGTTTTGGCAAACAGAATACCGATTTGGCGAACCAGATTAGTCAGGCCAAAAAACAAATCTATGGAAATCGTGAGGGGTATGATGCGGAAGTAGCTCAGGTCAAATCTCAGATCGAAGAGAACGAAAAGGAAATTCAGACACTTGTTATTTCCCTTGGGAAAGCCGAAGGAACCCATGCGGAACAATATATTTTGGAACAAATTGAAAAACTGCATGGAAAAGGGGAAGCCCTGCAAAAACATCTTGCAGAACTAGAAACGATGCTGGAACAGCATGACCTTGCGGATATTGAGTTCAATCTCATCCGTCAGATGCTTTCCACTATGGGAGACAATATTGCGGAATACAGCGTCGAACAAAAACGAGCAGTCATCCGCACCTTGATTCGCAAAATTGTTTGGGATGGAGAAAATGTCCATCTCTATCTGTACCAAAACGAGGACGATTATAAGTTCCCCAATCTATCTGCAAGCTGCGACAATCCTTGTGATCATTCGTCAGCTTTCAACGAGCCGCTAGGAGAGGATAGCAAATGAAATCCTAATGTATTTTCGAGGAATGAAAAAAACGTCCGGAGATGTTTCTTTAACAGATCCTATCGAATCAGATAAAGATGGTAATCCGTTGACGCTATTGGATTTGATGGCAGATGACAGTGATGTAGCAGAACTTATTGATCAAAAATTGGATTCAGAAGAACTTCATCGCTGCATTGAGCAGCACCTATCCCCAAGGGAACGCTTAATAGTGTGTCTACGATATGGGCTAAGCGGGGATCGACCGCTGACACAAAGAGAGATTGCAAAAAAGCTTCGAATTTCGCGGTCCTATGTATCGCGCCGGAGTTAATATAAGTAATTACGAGCCAGCACATTGATTAAAAATTGAGTCTTATGTGGAAAAGGGGTTGACAAACCTGGTATACCAAATGATATAATCAATCTTGGAATACTCTGTCTTTGGAGATAGAAGGAAAAAGGATGATTGCAAAAAATCTAGAAACTCAATAGGAGAGGAATATTTGTAAATCATTTGAGAAATGAGGTGACGACATGAAAATTGAAGTAAAAAAAGTACTGGAAGGTGAATGTGAGAATCATCTTCTACCGTTCATGTGGGTGCAGAACGGACACCGGGACAGTATCCCCGAACAGATTGAAACGATTTATCAAAGCGGGGCGCGGGCATTCTGCGTAGAATCCAGAACGCATCAGTTCTTCTGTGAGGAAGAATGGTGGGAGGATATGGCTTTGATCCTGTCCGAGGCGGAGAAACGCGGGATGAAGGTGTGGCTGCTGGATGACAAGCACTTTCCGACCGGATATGCAAACGGATTGATCGAAAAGAAATATCCGGAACGTCGGAAATGGCATCTAGTGGAACGACATGTGGATGCTATTGGTCCGATGAAAGACGCCTGCTTTTTGTTTGATAAAGGATCGGAGGAGAATATTTTATTGGGAATTTTCCTCTATCGTCGGACAGGGAACGGGGAAGAGATTTCTGGTGAACCGATATCGCTTTCTGCGCAGGTGCGGGAAAATTTTGTGTTTGTGGATATTCCAGAAGGAAGTTGGCGAATTTTTTACTATTATCAAACGAGAAGGGGAAGTGATCCCCATCAGAAAAATTATATCCATATGATTGACCCGGAATCGGTTGCGGTACAGCTCGAGGCGGTTTATGAACCGCATTATCAGTATTTTGGGAAGTATTTTGGGACGACATTCGCAGGATTCTTTTCCGATGAACCTTGTCTTGGCAATAGTTTTTTCAATTCGAACTTTACACGTCCTGAAATAAAGCATCTCCAAATTGGATTGCCCGGGCTGGCGCTTCCATGGACGAAGAAGCTGCTGGAAAATCTGGATCGTGCATTTGGGAAACCGGCACTGCCATATTTGGCGGGTTTGTGGTACCCGTATGAGGGAATATCGGAAGAACTGCGTTATCACTATATGGATGAGATGACGAAACTTTATCGGGAAGCGTTCTGCGGTCAGTTGGGAGACTGGTGTCGGGCGCACCAGGTGGAGTATATTGGGCATATCATTGAGGATATGAATGCGCACGCGCGTTTGGGATGCAGTGCGGGACATTATTTCCGCAGTCTGGACGGACAGGATATGAGCGGGATGGATATCGTCCTTCATCAAGTTATGCCGGGATTTGCAGAATATCAAGGTAATGCTTTTGGTTCAATTGGCGTAGTGGATACGACTTTTTATCATTATGCTTTGGCACAGATGTGCGCCTCCATGGCGCGTCTGAATCCCAGAATGAAGGGACGAGCGCTCTGTGAGGTGTTTGGTGCGTATGGATGGGCAGAAGGCGCCCCGATGATGAAGTGGCTGATCGATCACCTTCTTGTGCGGGGGATTAACTATTTTGTACCGCATGCATTTTCGCCGGTCTATCCCAATGAAGATTGTCCGCCGCATTTTTACGCGGAAGGAAACGATCCGCAATTTGAGGGATTCCAAACGCTGATGAAGTATGTGAATGAAATGGCGACGCTATTTGACGGATCAAAGAGCACAGCGAGAACAGCAGTCCTGTATCACGCGGAGAGCGAATGGGCAAACGGAGACGATTCGATGCTGATGCAGGTGCCCGGAAAAGTTCTGACGGATGCACACATTGCATTTGAATACCTGCCGCTCGATTATATACGGGAGTATGGGCAGCAGAAAGAGGGGGCACTTTGTGTAAACGAAATATGCTTTACATGCATATTGGTACCGTATGCACGTTATTTTCCAGCTGATGTGCGTAAGGATTTGGATCGGTTGTATCAAGGCGACGTTGCTGTTTACATGGTATGCGAAGAAAAAACGGAAAGCAATCTGAATGTTCCCAAAATTCGGGTCAAAGAGATCATAAGCATATTGGAGAAAGAGGGGATACCGGAAATCAGAATGGAACCGGAGTCTCCGCTAGTCCGGATCAGCCATTGGAAGCAGGGAACAAGAGATCTCTACATGTTGTTCAATGAGGGAATGGAAAGCGCTGCGAATTTGAAAGTTCAACTGGCGAACAGAGGGGATTATTTGTTTGCTGATATTCTGAATGGAGAGATTTACAGGGGGACAACCCAGGATGGGATCATTTGCTGCGATCTGATGCCATATGAGTCAAAAGTGCTGATATTCGACCGGGAACTTCCGGTATATCCGACACGACCGGAATGGAGAGAAAAAGAAGTTCCCGCCATCACCTGGCAGGTAAGCCTTTGCGAATTGGGGAAAACATCGGAGTTTAAGGAATTTGGCACAATGAAAACACCGGAAAATATCACGAAGCTTTGCCCGAATTTCTCTGGAATAATCCGGTATGAAGGGACTTTTGTATGGGATGGAGAAGGAAAAGCGGCGCTTGATTTGGGAGAGGTCGGAGAGACGGCGCATCTGTGGATCAATGGCAAAGATTGCGGAATACGGATTTCAAAGCCCTATTTCTTTGAAGTCACCGAGGCTATCCAAAAAGGTGAGAATAAGATTCGCATCGAAGTTGCCAATACATTAGTCCATCGTGTTCAGGATGGCTTTTCAACTTTTATGGCTATTCCTCCCTCTGGCCTTACAACGCCAATTACTTTTTTTCAATAATGATTCAATGTAAAATAAAAATCACTCTGCACATTAAAATTGTGGAGTGATTTTTCTATTTCATTGAAAGCAGGTAGTCGGTTAGGCTTAAACAGTGAGAATGAGATTTTGCTTACCGCTTATAATATGCTCATGGAGAATTTTTTGAGCTTTATCAGGATCTGCATGGATCAATTGATCGAGCAATTCCACATGGCTCTGCTGGATGGCGCTTTGAACAAAAGGAACAAAAGTGCTGATATTATAGAAAAAAGTCAATCGACTGATTCGTTCATATTCTTGAGATAGGGTATTACTGCCGACCAGTGCAACTAATGCACAATGAAATTCTTGATCCATACTAAAAAAACTGTGATTGGAATTGGTAAGAAGATCGATTTTTTCTGCAATGGGACGAAGTGTCTCTAGAAATGTCGCGCGAGTTTCTCTGGAACAGATTATGCGAATAGCTGTTGTTTCTAAGGCTTCTCGAATTAACAAGTTTCCAGAAACTTGCTCACGGCGAATAACTGTCACTCGTGTTCCTTTTCGAGGAATGGTTTCCAAAAGACCGTCTTTTTCTAATTGCAGCATCGCTTCTAAGACAGGCGCAACACTAACATGATATTCTGCAGCAATTGTGCGTCTGTTTAATATTGTACCAGAAGGAAATTCATTGGACAAAATTTTATTTAATAAGGTATGATAAATTCTTTGTGATAGAGAAGTTGTTTCCATAATAACCCCCTACTGGAGTGTTTTGTGATATATCAATAACATATTATCATATCTAATCGCTTAAGTCAAA
>JBMNPH010000026.1:0-12453 GCA_050943495.1 Candidatus Merdivicinus sp. | reverse complement strand
TTGGCAACAGTGCTCAGCATTGTCATGGTGCTGACCATGTTCCCCGTAACGGTATTAGCGGCAAAAGAACCGGATTGGCAGCCCTCATACCTGAGCGATGTGGAACGTGGAATTTATGATGCCATCGCAGGAGAAGTTGAAGAACGGGCTGTGACAGGAGGAGAAATGATTTTTACCATGTCTCTTGAAAATCTCAGCTTTGACAATCAAGGTGAAAGTGATTCTACAAAGCTGCAGGAACGTGCCCTCAGTTTTTATCAAGAGCAGGTCCATTCAGATAAGATCCTGACCTGTTTGGTGAGTGATTATCCCTATGAGATGTTCTGGTATGACAAGATGAATTTGGAAGCGCTTCAGATTGGCATCCAAATTTCCACATCGGGGAATATCACGACCATCAACCTAGTTTCCTACTTCATTCCGGTGTATCAGACCTACCAAGATGAAAACGCCGGAGAGAACAAACAGTATACGCTAAGTGCCTCCCAAGCGCAGCGAGCGGCAGAAGCAGCCGCATACGCGCAGCAGATTGTAGATGACAATGCAGGAAAAAGCGATCAGGAGAAACTGGAAGCCTATAAGGATATTATCTGCGATCTAGTTTCGTATGACCAGGAAACAGCTGAAATTATCGGCAATCCGGATGATCCTTTGTATAGTACCTGGTACGGAGATCCTTACCAAATTATCCATGTATTTGATGGGGATCCAAATACGAACGTTGTAGAGGAAGGTTACGCCAAAGCGTTTCAATATCTGTGCGACCTTTCTGATTTTGAAAATGCCCAATGCTACTATGTAGTGGGAGATATTAAAATAAATAGTGAGCTGTCTGTGACAGCTTCTCCATTTAATATTGTGAAATTGGATGGCCGGAATTATCTGGCGGATGTGACGCTCTCCGATACAGGAAAAGTTGGAGAATCGGGCGGCTTGTTTATGGCAACGCCTAAAGAAAGTGGAAGCATCCAGGATGGCTACCATTTTACAGTAGCTGGATCTGATGTGCATTACACTTATGCATCACAATATCGGACTGGCGGATTTTTTCCGGAGTCTGTGCTGGATCTTGTGAATCAGTATATAACCGGTTCGGTAACCGTAACCGGAACGCCCAAGATCGGAGAGACTTTGACAGCGGAAGTCGAGGGAATCCCGAGCGACGCCGAGCTTAGCTACCAATGGTATCGGGGAAGTTCCAAAATTGACGGTGCAACCGATTTTACATATACCCCGATGAGCGAGGAAGATATAGGGAAAAGAATTAAGGTAGTTGTTTCGGCAGATGGGTATATGGGAACCCTTGAGGGCAGGGCCTCCAGTTCCGTCGAAAAAGCGGACACGGTGAATCCGGTCGATGAAATTCTGATCCTGCAGATCACTTCCAGCAGTATTACCGTTAAAACGCAGGAGGGGATGGAATACGCCTGCAAAAAGCCTGGCGAGATACTTTACTCCACGGATTTCCAGGATAGCGGTACTTTTACCGGTTTGGAACCCAATACCCAGTATTCAATCCATTGCAGAGTCAAAGAAACGCCGACGCATAATGCCTCACCTGTCAACACATTTCTGGTGACGACCGGCAAAGAAGCAGGAACTGTTATTGAGGAAGCCTATGCATCTCTTCCTTCGCCAAAAAAGAATCAGCCCATTTCGGATGTTTCCGTGACAACGGCCAATATAGCCGCCAGTGTGCAATGGTATGAAGGATCAGACAACAGTGGTAATCCGGTAGCAGTTGGCACCCTTGCTAAACCCAGCCAGGTCTATACGGCATACGTGACTCTGACTCCCAACGAGGGATACGAGTTTATTCAAGAGACAAAATTTAATGTCACTTCATCCAATATTGGCGATTATGGAATGGATTCCTCTTCTACTTTAACGAATGTTATCCTTAAAATAACCTTTAAGCCCACCGCTGCAAAAGCGCTTTCCGAAATAATGGTAACAACTCCTCCCGCGAAAACAGATTACTATGTGGGCGATACCTTTGATCCCACAGGTATGGTAGTAAAAGCCGTGTATGATGACGGTACCTCGGAAGAAGTTGTAGACTATACCTATAATCCTGCAACGATTACTGCAGATACATCAGCTATTACTATCAGCTATGGCGGAAAAACTGCAGAGGTGCCGATAACCTTAATCACGCTGGATCGGATCGAGATCACGACCCAGCCATCCAAGACGGAATATGTGGAAGGTCAAATGTTTGACCCAACGGGTATGGTCGTAACCGCTTATTATAGTGACGGTTTCTCAAAAGCTGTCACAGGTTATACCTGGGACCCCGAAACGATCACTGCGGATACAACTGCTGTCACCATCAGCTACAATGGAAAAACCGCACAGGTGATGGTAAGCGTACAGAAGAAGGAACTGGAAAGTATCACGATAACCAAGCAGCCGGATAAGATAGTATATTATGATGGGGACAAATTTGATCCCACTGGCATGGAAATTATTGCCTGGTACAATGATGGCTTGGGAGTCCTTGTCCCGCTGGAAGAGTGTATCTTTACACCTGATCCGCTGACAGAGGGAACGCCTGAGGTTACCGTCAGCTACGAAGGAAAGACAGCCGCAGTACCTGTGACTGTACGTCCTCCCAGAACGTTAACAGAAATCAAAATCACAACACCTCCGGCGAAAACGGAATATTATGTAGGGGAAAGCTTTGATCCCACCGGTATGGTGGTAACTGCCTACTATAATGACGATTCGTCAGAAACGGTGGATTTGGCAGACTGCACCTTTACCCCGGAAGAAATGACCCTGGGTACTACCTCGGTTATCGTCAGCTATGGCGGAATGACAGCTGTCGTTAATGTGACCGTAAGTCTAAAACCCGTCACCAATGTAGATATGTCCCTTACTGCACCAATGCAGAATGTAATACTGGATCAATCCATTGCATGGAATCCGCAAGGATTACCGGAGGGAATTGCCGATGCCGAGGTCGCATGGTACAAGGGTGAGAATGCAGAAGGCGAACTTGTCAGCGGCAAGGCAGAGTTTGCACAGATTTATACCGTAAGAATTACACTGACGGCAAGTGAAACCTATGAATTTTTGACTGATTTTGCGGCGACGCTCAATGGAGAGACGGCTACAGTAGCGATCGCGCCTGATGGGAGAACAGTTGTTATTACCAAGACCTTCCCGCCCGCTGTGGAACTGCCCGAAGGAAATATTCCCATTTCGGATGAGTATTTCCCAGATCCAGTATTCCAAAAGTATGTGTCGGACAATTTTGATACGGATAACAGCGGTTATATGACCGAAGCAGAGCGAAACGCTGTGAAGGAGATCAATGTCAATGCGAGCGCTGTCACCGATCTCACCGGCATTGAACTTTTCCTGAATCTGGAGAAATTAGCATGCGACAACATCAGATTGGAGACGTTAGATGTGTCAAATAACACGAAGCTGACGCATCTGGAATGTACCGGTATCGACGTCAGTACGCTGGATCTGTCGCATAACCCCGAGCTGATCTTACTGGATTGCCAGTTCTCCGGAAATCTGACAACGCTGAACGTGTCGGGCTGTACGAAACTGGTAGAGCTGAATTGCAGTTTTACCGCTTTGACAGAGCTGGACATCTCGGATTGTACGGATTTGGAAAGACTACACTGTATGGGCAGCCAGTTGATGTCGTTGGACACGTCTTATTGTACAGAACTGACGGTGTTGCAATGCCTGGACAATAATCTGCCAGAGCTGGATGTATCGAAGAATACAAAACTGGAAGAATTGTACTGCTATACCAACCATCTGAAGGAACTGGATTTGTCGAAAAACACAAGTCTGAAAAATGCGCTCTGCGACCCTCAGTACCCAACAGAGGAAGTTCCGGAACAGCCGGGCGGAGGCTGGAACCTGGATCTTGCTGACTTAGTGACGGACGGGAGCAGGATCGAAAAGGTTGTCTGCGAAGCAGATGGTGTGACCATAGACGGGACCACGGTTTCCTGGGACAAGGTTTATCTGTCGTTTGTGGTAACTTACTATTATGATACCGGCATAGATTCCATACAAATGATCCTCACCTTGTATCCGCAGCACGCTATTAACGAAGAAAACTTCCCGGATGCAGCGTTCCGGCAGTATGTGTCAGATCACATTGATCAGAACGGAGACGGAATCCTCACCAAGAGCGAATTGGAAGCCGTCACCGAAATTGATGTGGAAGGCGGGTATAATGGCGTCAAGATCGCAGATCTGACCGGTATCGAGTATTTCCCGAATCTGACGAAGCTGAACTGCAATGGAAACACGTTAACAAAACTGGATGTATCAGCAAATACCAAATTGGAGGAGTTAAGCTGTCCAAATCAGAAGTTGACTGTAGATATTGCACCGATGACTGACCAAAAGTGGAACTTTGACCTATCGACATTTATCGATGATTGGTCAAAGGTAAGCAATGTGAGAGTACAGAACGCTACCCTTGAAAATGACGGCAAAACGGTTTCCTGGAAAAATGGTGCGGAAAATCCCACTGTTCAGTATGATTATCGCGTGGATGATAACGACACTATTATGGCAGTGACCTTGATTTTAAACTATACTCCAAATACACCATCAGACATCCTTCCATACATCCCTTCTGTAACCGACGGGTGGAAGCAGAACCAAACAGGCAGCTGGCATTACTATCAGGACGGCGAAGCGGTAACCGGCTGGCTGAAAAAGGGCGAACTCTGGTATTATCTCGATCCCGAAACTGGCATCATGGCAGACGGCTGGCAGTATATCAACGGTGTCTGGTATTACTTAAAGCCTGTTTCCGGCAATATGATGACCGGCTGGCAGTATATCAATGGTGTATGGTATTACTTTAAGGATTGGGGCGGTATGGCAACCGGCTGGCAGTATATCAACGGTGTCTGGTATTACCTCAAGGATTGGGGCGGTATGGCAACCGGCTGGCAGTATATCAACGGTGTCTGGTATTACCTCAAGGATTGGGGCGGTATGGCAACCGGCTGGCAGTATATCAATAGCGCATGGTACTACCTCAAAGATTGGGGCGGTATGGCATATAACACCACAATCGACGGGTACTATCTTGGCGCCGATGGCGCGATACGCTGAGCTAAATTTGATACCAACGAAAAAGGGTACTGCATCTTGCGGTACCCTTTGCATTTCTTCCGGACGGAGTAATTACGCCCCGACTGTACTCTCACTTCCATTGTAGAAAACGAAGGTGATGCTGCTATTCCGATGGACGATTGCCTTTTCTACCATCATGGTCCAGATGGTGTCGTCCCATTCCTCCAGAATGTCCGGCTATTTTTTGAGAGTGCGGATGAAAAGCGACATGGCTTTGTCCTGCTGACTGCAACGGATCCGGAGATTTTGCAGTCGTTCCAGTTCTTTTCCAGAAAATCTACCGTGAACTTCTTTTGAAGCAGGGCGTCCCCCTTGTGCTTTTCATTGGTCAGAATACTGGTGACGATGGTTTTCGTCCATGTTTTCTTGCCGCTGGGCGAAAGAATCCCTAGGCTTTTCAGATGATTTCTAACTGCATCGTATGAGAAAAACAAATTTTCATTGACAGACAGATGATATGTAGTAAAATATAAATAGATATGCAATCGTCTCAAAATTGTAATAAGCCGGGAGTAGATCTTGACAGATTAACAATACGAAAGGGGAGATATAGATGGACTGTGGTATGGAGATATTGAATCCGTACACAAAAAAGGATGACCTGCTTGCCTTTTTGACAGAATTTCATTTTCCTGTCTCAGTTCACACAGGCAACGAACCGGAATATGAGCATTTAGGGCCTGAAAGCATTCAAATTGAAGTGGTGAATCCTAAGAATGGCGAAAATCTATATTTATTGCTGGAAGATGAGTTTACGTTGTCGTTTGCGAACTGGCATACACACTACTTTGCCGGTGAATCGGAGTATTCGTCGTTAAAAGCAGACGTAAAGGAGATTTTGGAAAACAAAAAGGGAACGCTTTCCGTTTTTTCAGCGTCAAGGTGGCTGAGGAGCAGTCTGACGGATACGAGGTTTGATTATCGCCTGGATGAACGGGAGCTGATGAAGCAAGCGGTGTCTCAGCAGGAATTTTTGGATGAGATCGGACGGATCGGCGGAAAAGTGGTCGTAACCTATTGGGAATCGGTTTTTAGTTACTCCTTTGATATTCCGCGGCAGGATGAGGAACCGGATTACCGGTATCCGTGCTACGGGGGCATCCGGTATCTGGTGCGGAACGGAAAAGCCCTGCTGACCGCTGAGCTCCGGGAATATGAGTCGGGAGTGGCCTGCATGCAGTTTCTGTATCGGAATGAATCTGTTGTGACGCCGCAGACTTGGGAGTTTTATGCCCAGTTGCTATTGGAAAGGATGGAAGCCGACGCGGCTGCGGAGGGCTTTTCCTCCCTGTTTGCAGTCTGTATGCAGGAGGATGCATGGTTCTATCTTCGGCATGGATACCAGTTGACATCGGACAAGGATTGGAAAAAGCTGGAAAAAATCTTGTCGGTCAAACAAATCCATGACCGCACTGTCCAAAAGTATCTGGGTTCTGGTTCTGAGAAAAAATTGGAGTCAAAGAAACTGGTTGCGATTCGGAAAGCTGACCCCTGGGAAAGGTCTTCCAGGGAAAGCATGTGGAATATCCAGATGAATCTGCCGGTTGAAGAGGATCAGTTTGCCATTGTGGAAGGGATCATCCGGTCTTTACGATATGTCCGGAACAATTTCCTCATCGTGGATTTTACTCAAGAGATTAACCATGCATCTTATATACAGATTTCGCATGACGGAGACAATCATTATTATGTGGAGATCCATTTTGAAAAGCCTTGTGCGTTCAGCTATGAATGGCAGGGAAAGAAAAAAATCCGGATTCATCCTTTCACCCAGTACAGTATCCGTGCAAAAGGAGTGGAGAAAGCGATTAAGATCTTCCGGGACGTTCTCTGCAAACAGAGGATCCCTGATATCAGCTCATGGACAAGCTGTGCCAAGGATATCTTCTTGGAAAACCTATCCAGAGATACCTACCAGAAAAAGCCGTAGTGCTTTGAAATGCTCCGATGGCGGAATTGTGAATTTGAAGGAGGAACATTCCATGACAAAACTGTATTTCCGGCATTTTACAGATTATGACGAGGGAAAGATGGGCTGCTTCAAGTCGGAGGAAATGGAGATACCGCTGAACATCCATATTGATAATTATGAAGAGTGCAGTGAAATGCCGAAAGGACCTTGTCAGATGGAGATCTATGGAATTGGAAGTCAGATCGAGGTGTATGAAACAGAGGAGGCATTCCGTGCAACAGGTTCTCCGATGGCAGCGATCTCTCTGATCCCAATCGGTACCTTCCCGGCCGATCCCGCCGACGACAACTTTCAGCCCAGTCCACACATCCTGTTTACGGGAAAGGTCATATGCCGAAAAGAATAGCGCCGCGGGAGAGGATGACCCCAACTATTTTCTTTCCATCCAGACATTGGAGATCACAATCGGCTTATATCTGCGATATGAGGAGGAGATTCGGGAAGGAAATACGGTGTATGGAATCGCCTGGCTTTACGGCAATATCGGTTAGAAATCTGTATATTGACCAGCTGACAGAAAGGTCCAGATACCCACAAATCCATGTAGAATCAGCGATTCGCGTTTTGTGGGGAGGAAATCTCACAGCAGAAGATGTATTCTATCATTGGAGGTGTGAACAGGATGGATCAGGTCAAAACAGGAAAATTCATCGCCACGCTGCGTCGGTAGGCGGGCCTTACACAGGAAAAGCTGGGAGAAAAAGTCGGTGTGACCAATAAGACCATTTCCCGCTGGGAGAGCAGGACCTATTTGCCGGATATTAAAATGTTCCAACTGCTTTCAAAAGAATTTCATGTCAGCATCAATGAGCTGTTATCCGGGGAAGGATTTTCTGACGAAAAGTTCCGGCAGAAAGCAGATGTGAATCTCATTGCAGTCTCGAAGTCCAGTGCATTCTCGTTAGAAGAGAGAAAATCCTATTCGAAACAAAAGTGGCGCAGGGATCACATTCTGCTGTTTGTAATTCTGGGACTGATTCTGATGGCCGCTGTCGTGCTGCTCTTTGTGCTGCGGAAGCCGTGGGCGATTGGCTTTGCGCCATTGGTGGCTGTCGTGGAATACGGATATCAAAATAACCAGATGATGGCGTTTGTGGAAAACCACCTTTACCATTAAAAATTTACATGTGCAGAAAATGGGGCCTTCCCCGTGGGGATTGGGTCAAAGAGAGAAGAAAGGCGTTACCATATGAAAGACTTGAAAATATACGATGTAAGATATTTAAAAGGAGACAGTGCTTTTCTCCTAGATGACGGAAAGACCTCGATCCTCTATGATTCTGGTTTTGGGTTTACCGGATTTCAGGTGGCAAAAAACATCCGGGAGATTCTCGGAGACCGGGAACTGGACTATATTTTTCTGACCCATTCTCATTACGATCACGCGCTTGGCAGTGCATATGTTCTTCAATATTATCCCAATGCCAAAGTTGCCGCGGGGAAGTATGCCGCAGATATTTTTCAGCGAGATGGCGCAAAAAAAGTGATGAAAGAACTGGACTCTAAATTTGCTCACACTTGCGGTATGGATGATTATGAGTTTTTAGGCGATCACTTAAAAGTAGATATCCCCTGTGAAGATGGAGATAGCATAGAAGCGGGAGATCTGCAGTTTGAAGTCATCAATTTGCCGGGACATACGAAATGTTCGGTGGGATTTTACTGCAAAGACCAGCAACTCCTGCTTTCTACGGAAACACTGGGTGTTTATGACGGAGAAAAAACCATTATGCCCGCTTACCTTGTAGGCTATGATCTGACCATGAAATCCATCGAACGTGTTTTAGACCTTCCCATCAAAAAGCTGCTTGCTCCCCATTATGGAATTTTAAATGAAAAGCAGGCCGAATTTTTCCTGCAGCATATGAAATCAGCAAGCGAAAATGCGGCCCAAGAGATTGTGGAATGGAAAAAAAGCGGCAAAACCGATGAGGAAATCATCCAGTTCTGGAAGGACCGGTATTGGCACGGATATATCCGGGAAATTTATCCCATCGACGCCTTTTGTTTGAACACTTCCATTACCGTGAGTCTGATCTGTAAAGAGTTCATCAAATGATTCGGCAGCAGGTTGAGGAGAAAATCCACCGCCTCCGCAAAGCATGAAAACAATTTCTGAAATCATCACAAAATACAAATGATGTTGTTCCGTTTTGGAAGTAAATCCCCTATAATAACAAGTGTCAGTTGGAACTGATAAAATAATAAAGAAAAGGGGACTTTACAATGAACACAGACAAAATTTATGCAGAAGCGATTGCCAATGAATACGCGCCCAAAAACACATCAAAAGTAATGGCGCTGAAAAAACTAGATCGAAAGGCAAAGAGCACGGCAAGTATTTTTGTGTACACTTTTGGTGTGATCATGGCTCTTGTGCTGGGATTGGGAATGACCATTTCCATGGGCGTACTTGGAAACGGCGGTACCAGCTTGTTTATTTTGGGAATTGTTCTGGGAATCATCGGCATTGCGGGAGTCAGTATCAATTATCCGATTTACAAAAAGCTGCTTGAGAAGGGGAAAAGAAAATACGCTTTTGAGATCATGCAGCTTGCAAAAGAAATCACGGAAGAAGCCAAATAAATTGACACAGAGGGCGGGAAATGAATAAGTCAGAAAGTAAATATTTTAATACCGCCCTCCGTATGGATGAGGCACTGATTTCTCTGCTTGAAGTGAAAGATCTGGAATACATCAGCATAAAGGAAATCTGTGAAAAAGCGGGTGTGAATCGATCCACGTTTTACCTTCATTATGAGACGATTGCGGATTTGGTAAATGAAACGCTGGAAACAGTAAATCAAAGATTTATTGCATACTTTTCTGAAATCCGGAAAGAGATATTCCATCAGCTCGGAGAGCAGGAATTGAGTGACCTTGTGCTGATTACGAGGGAGTATCTGCTGCCATATCTTCGGTTTATAAAAGACAATCAAAAGATCTATCGAGCGGCATTTCGCAATCCTGCCGGAATGCAGAGCCACTTGCGTTACGATAACTTGAAAAAAGAGATCTTTTGCCCGATTCTGAAACGTTTTGGAGTGCCGGGTGAATGGCACGAATACTATGTTGCTTATTATGTAGAAGGTGTTGCGGCAATTATCCGTGAATGGCTGAATCGGAGTTGTACAGACGAAATCGATAGGATTGCCGCTATCATTGAGGAGTGTGTCCGGCCGAAAGGATATCGGTATGATAAGCGGCAATGAATTTCAAAAAGTAAAGGAATTTATAAAAAACTGGCAGAAAGATTATACCTTTCAGACAGCGGTAGGCGCTTATGTTTCCATGGGATTTACTGTTCTCTTTGCGCTTTATAACGGATATTTGGGGCTTTCTCTTTTATCGGTATGGCACGGCAGTATCGGTGTGTTTTATTTTCTTTTAGTCGCAATTCGCGGAATGATCCTGTACTCTGAACGGAAAAATAGGACGCGGAGTGAACAGCAGCAAATCATTCATCGGCACAGGACTTACCTAGGCAGCTGTGCGCTGTTATTTCTGCTGGATCTGGCGCTGATCGTGCCAATATCCATGATGGCTGTTATGGAAAAACCGGTGGATATGGATCAGATTCCTGCAATTGCCATGGCTGCATACACGACCTATAAAATTACCATGGCATCCCTCCATATTCGGCGGAAAATGAGGAATCACACTGGAAATATACTGATCACCGAGCTGCGGACCATCAATTTTATTGACGCGCTCGTGTCCGTTTTGACTCTGCAAAATACATTGATTATGGTGAATTCATCTTCTTCCGATTTGAAAAAAATGCTGATTTTGACTGCTGCTACCAGCGCAATCATCTATAGTATCATTGTTCTGATATCGGTCATCATGTTAATACAGGGATTCAAGAGAAAGTAAACACTCTGCATTCCTTGTGTCATTACCGGCACACCTATTTGATACCACAGTATATCGAAAAGGTATGCTGTTTTCATTTTACATACAGAAGGGAAGGAAAAGAAAATGGAATTCAGGAAAGTATTTGACACAATACCAGAGCAATTTGACAAGTATAGGCCACGTTACTGCGCGGAACTTTTTGCTGATTTAATTGCGTATGCCGAAATTACGCCCGAAAAAGACGTGCTGGAGTTAGGGCCGGGAACCGGACAGGCAACAGACCCTATTCTGAATACGGGCTGCAATTACCATGCAATCGAGCTTGGTTCTCATTTGTATGAGGTAATGAATCGCAAGTACAGTCATTATCCGAATTTTCACATTGTAAATGATGACTTCATTCCCCATGATTTTGGCTGTCAAAAATTCGATATGATCTATTCTGCGGCGACCATCCAGTGGATTCCTGAAGAGATCGCCTTTTCGAAAACCTTTGATTTGCTAAAGCCGGGCGGAACGTTGGCAATGATGATGACCAAAGCGGATTATAAAACGCCAAATGAAGAACTATTCCATAAAATCCAACAGGTTTATACGGCCTATTTCAAACCGGAAACAGAATATAAACACGGTTCGTTCAGTTATACCAACGCCCTCCATTATGGGTATGTGGATTTTGAAAAGCGAGAATACCATGGAAAGCGAGAAATGAACGCAGATGAATATGTCGCTTTTTGTGGTACGCACTGTGATCACATCGTGATACCAGAACCTTATCGGAGTAAATTCTTTGATGGGCTTAGAAAAACGGTTTTTCATGCCGGAAACGAAATTGTGTTTTACGATACCTTTGTATTATACACAGTAAAAAAACCGTTATAATGTTTTTCTTAATTTTCCGTTTGCGGAAAGCCCCATTCCCCGGAGGCTTTCTAAATGCGATTGAACGATAGCAGATTCTGAGATAACTGAAAAATAGTCGCCTCAGAGCCTGTTTGCATTTTTCGCCGAGAACCTTTTCACGAAAGGTCGGGAAGTAGATCTTTGAATGAACAGCCGGATATTTTGTAATTGCCATTTTTGGCAAAGGTGATAGAAGGTATCTAAAAATATTGTCTGATTTGTGGAATTTTTGTTTAGTTCTTGAAGCACAGTTGTTTATATGATAAAATAAAACTAACCGATTTATAGAAAGAAAATGCGAGCGGGCAAATAACATATTTGTGTTTGTCTTTTTTTAGCAGCGTAAACTTACCGATTGTTAAGTAATCTTATGAAAAGGGAGTGAAAATAATCAATCCGAGGAGAAATGAGGAACGCGCAAAAGAATTGTTGGAGATATGCTTCAATGTCTTTTGCGAAAATGGCTTGGAAAATACCGGAATGCAGAAACTGGCGGATGCGTGTAAGGTCACCAAAGCAGGTTTGATCTATTATTTCGGCAGTAAGGATAATCTTGTGGTGGAAGCGACCGCGTACTGTATGGCGAAGGTCGA
>JBMNPH010000025.1:0-15800 GCA_050943495.1 Candidatus Merdivicinus sp. | reverse complement strand
GGCGTCCTGTTGGAAGCGCTGCGGCAGATCGCCGGGAATAAGGATATTGACGATTTTGACCTCATCTGCCACATTGCCTACGATAAGGCACCGCTGACGAAGGCAGAGCGGGCAAACAATGTCCGCAAGCGTGGATACCTCTACAAGTATTCCGGCTTGGCACAGGAAGTTCTGAGTGCGCTGCTGGACAAATACATGAACGAAGGCATTCAGGATATCGAGAACATCGAAATCCTGTCCAATGACCCGTTCCGCAAATTCGGCACCCCCATGAAGATCGCAAAGCTGTTCGGCGGCAAAAGCGGATACATTCAAGCCATCCGTGATTTGCAGAAGGAAATCTACGCTGCGTAATAGGAGATATAAGATATGAGTTTAAATAACCTGGTAAAACGACTGCAGGACATCATGCGGAATGACGCAGGCATCAATGGCGATGCCCAGCGCATCGAGCAGATGGTTTGGATTCTCTTTTTGAAGGTGTATGACGCCAAGGAGGAGATCTGGGAGTTTTACGACGAGAATTACACTTCCATCATCCCGGAGGAGCTGCGCTGGCGCAATTGGGCCGTTGACCACAAGGACGGCAAGGCGCTCACCGGCGATGCCCTTCTGGATTTCGTGAACGGAAAACTGTTCCCGACCCTCAAAGCCATCGAAATCGATGAGAATACCCCCATGAGCCAGATCATTGTCCGCACCGCCTTCGAGGACAACAACAACTACATGAAGGACGGTATCCTGCTTCGCCAGGTTATCAATGTCATTGACGAGATAGACTTTGAAGAGTACGAGGACCGCCACGCCTTCGGCGAGATTTACGAAACGATCCTCCGCAGCTTGCAGAGCGCCGGTAACTCCGGTGAATTCTATACGCCCCGTGCTGTCACGGATTTTATGGTGCAGATGATCAAGCCAAAGCTCGGCGAGTCTATTGCGGACTTCGCCTGCGGTACAGGCGGCTTCCTCACCTCTGCGCTGAAGGTGCTGGATGCCCAAGTGCAGACAGTCGAGGACAGAACGGTTTACAGCAACTCCATCTATGGCATTGAAAAGAAGGCGCTGCCGTTCCTTCTGTGCGCCACGAATATGCTGCTCCACGACATCGACAACCCTCGCATTATCCACGGCAACAGCCTGGAAAAGAATGTGCGTGAGTACAAAGAGAGCGACCGCTTCGATGTCATTTTGATGAATCCTCCTTACGGTGGAAATGAAAAAGAGGGCGTAAAGCAGAATTTCCCGGCAGACCTTCGCAGCAGCGAAACCGCAGACCTATTTATGTCTGTCATCATGTATCGGCTGAAGCAGAACGGTCGGTGCGCCATCATTCTGCCGGACGGCTTCCTGTTCGGTACGGATAACGCGAAAATGGCGATCAAGGAAAAGCTGCTGTCTGAGTTCAATCTCCATACGGTCATCCGTATGCCGCACAGCGTGTTTGCGCCGTACACCTCTATCACGACAAACATCCTTTTCTTCGACCGGACGCATCCCACGACGGAAACCTGGTTCTACCGCTTGGATATGCCGGAGGGATACAAGAACTTCTCCAAGACAAAGCCCATGAAGTTGGAGCACTTTGCCCCGGCTGTCGAGTGGTGGGACAACCGCGAGGAGATCACCATTGACGGCTTCGACAAGGCGAAGAAGTACACCGTCGAGGAACTGAAAGCACGGAGCTATAATATCGACCTCTGCGGCTATCCTCACGAAGAGGAGGAGATCCTGCCGCCGAAGGAACTGATTCAGCAGTACCAGGAGAAGCGGGCAAGCCTAAACGCTGACATTGACCGCATCCTTGCCCAGATCACCGATATCCTTGGCATCGACATCACGGAGGAGGGCGACGAATGACTGCACAGCAACTGAAAAACTCCATTCTCCAGATGGCTGTTCAGGGCAAGCTCGTGCCGCAGGACCCAAATGACGAACCCGCCAGCGTTCTGCTGGAACGCATCCGTGCGGAGAAAGAACGGCTCATCAAAGAGAAGAAAATCAAACGTGAAAAGAACCCCTCTGTTATCTTCAAAGGTGCCGATAATACCCCTTATGAGAAAATCGGCGATGAAGTGCGGTCGTTGGCCGATGAAGTACCGTTTGACATCCCCGATTCGTGGGAGTGGGTGCGGCTGGGCACGGTCATTGAGCTTCAATCTGGGCAAGATATGACCCCGGATAAATACAATGATTGCGGAAAAGGCATTCCTTACATTACCGGGGCCTCAAATATCGAAAATGGAAATGTATTAATTAACCGTTGGACGGAATATGGTCGTGCCTTTGCATATTGTGGAGATATTTTGCTCACCTGCAAAGGTACAGTAGGTACGATGGCTGTCCTTCAGGAATCGCAAGTACATATCGCAAGACAGATCATGGCCATTCGGCCAATCAGTGAGTTGTATGTGCCGTACATTCAACTTGTGCTGGATACGCTTGTTGAGAATCTGAAAGCGGCGGCAAAGAGCATGATCCCAGGCATCGCAAGAGAGGATGTTTTGCAGTCGCTCTTTCCGGTTCCTCCAGTCAGTGAACAGAAGCGAATCGTCCAAAAGGTTTCGGAACTCTCACCATGTCTGGAGCAATACGCTGCTGCCGATACAAAGCTGCTTTCATTGAATGCTGCTTTCCCAGAAGCCCTCAAGAAGTCGATACTGCAAGAGGCAGTCCAGGGCAAGCTGGTACCGCAAGATCCGTCTGACGAGCCTGCAGAGGCTCTGCTGGAACGTATCCGGGCGGAGAAACAGCGGCTCATCAAGGAAGGCAAAATCAAAAAGGACAAGCACGAATCCATTATTTTCAGACGGGATAATTCTCATTATGAGAAGTTGGACGGCGTGGAGCGCTGTATCGACGAGGAACTGCCGTTTGAAATACCGGAAAACTGGTGCTGGTGCCGCCTTGGAACAATCGCTGCGGTTCTGGGAGGCAAGAGAATTCCAGCAGGTAGAAAACTAACCGAATGCAACACGGGTCATGTCTATATCCGTGTGTCAGATATGACGGATGGCGGTGTATCAACCGACCGGCTATTGTATGTCCCAGAAGATATTTATCCCTCGATTTCAAGGTACATAATCAATAAGACCGACGTTTTTATTACTGTCGCCGGGACGATTGGACGAGTTGGAAAAATCCCAGACGAGCTCGATGGTGCAAATCTGACCGAAAATGCAGATAGGCTTGTTCTTGCTGGCGTGAATCAGGATTGGCTCATTAAAGTGCTTCAGTCTGGGTTGATTCAAGAGCAAATCGCAGCGGCAACAACACAGGTCGGGCAACCCAAGCTGGCAATAGCCAGAATTGAACGCTTTCTTATTCCACTACCTCCGCTTGCAGAACAGCACCGCATCGTCCAGCGGATCGTGGAATTGCTCCCTCTGGTCAAAGGGCTGTAAAAGGAACACGGTATAATATCATAGTGAAAGGAGGTCTTTCACTATGATAATAGAAGAATTCGAAAGACACTTGAGAGGCACAAACCTCTCGGAAAACACGATATCCTCGTACCTTTTTGCCATTAGGCAATACAGCTCGCAGTACGATGGTATCACGAAAAAGAACCTGCGGGCGTATAAGGTGTGGTTGATTGAGAACTACAAGCCTAAGACCGTCAATCTGCGTCTGAGGGCAATCAACTGCTACTTGGAGAGCATTGGCAAAGAGAGCTGGAAAATGCCGTTTGTACGAGTGCAGCAGAAAGCCTTTCTGGAAAATGTCATTAGCGAAGCAGATTATGAGTATTTCAAAAACTGCCTCAAGCGGGATGACGAGCTCTTCTGGTACTTTGTAATACGCTTCCTGGCCGCTACCGGCGCACGAGTCAGTGAGCTCATACAGATCAAGGTGGAACACATCAAACTGGGGCATTTGGACTTATATTCGAAGGGCGGCAAACTCCGACGAATATACATACCAAAGGCTCTGCAGAATGAAGCCCTTTCTTGGCTGAACGATAAGCACCAAGAAAGCGGCTTCATTTTTTTGAACAAATACGGTGACAGAATCACCACAAGAGGCATCTCAGGGCAACTAAAAAAGCTGGCAGTCCGGTATGGCATAGACCCGGTGGTCATTTACCCGCATTCCTTCCGGCACCGCTTTGCAAAGAGCTTCTTGGAGCGCTGCAACGACATCGCATTCCTCGCGGACCTTATGGGACACGAAAGTATCGAAACCACCCGCATTTATCTCCGCAAAACCTCGACCGAGCAACGAGCCATCGTCGATGAGGTCATAGACTGGTAAAAGGAAACCAGGCATACGCACTGCTTTTGCGTATGCCTGGTTGTTTTACAGTTTCTGTACTATGCTGAGCGCCGTATCGATGGCGCTGACAATGCGTTCTTGTTCGTGGAGTGGCGGTAACGGGAACAGCAGATTGTGGATTGCATTGGAGGATAAGCCTTGAATAGCTATGCCTTTTCCGCCAATCCAGCCTGCGCCTTTGTAAAGGTAAAAGAGATAGTAAAATAACCGAGTACAGACAGGCACATAAGCTCGTAGTCTGTGAATATGATTTTGAATACGCATGGGTTCGGGGCTTCCCCAGATAGCTGCACGACCGATATCCCCACCCTCACAAACTAAGAGATCGCCCTGTTGTACTGTACATTTATCGACCTCTGAATCCGTAAAGGGCATGGTTTTGAGGTTATCCAAAACAAAACGATCCCAGTATAAGTTGGAGGTCGTAATATAGGTGAGCTTTTCGCCGTCCCGATTTGCGGCGTTTAAGGCTTTTCCTGTGTTGTGTTGAAAAACAGTTCCGAGCCGTACCCACTCCCAAGTTTCGGGGATCTCAAAGGGCAGTTCATCGTCGATACAGCGCTCCACGCCGTCCAACTTCTCATAATGAGAATAACGGGTTGCTGGACATCGGCGTCAGTAGTTTCATCGCCGCTTTAATCGCAGCTATTATTCTTCTCTGTTCTGACAGTGGCGGTACAGGAATCATCATAGCTGCAAACTCATCAAATTTGAGGCTCTCTACCGTTGTGACTGATTTCACGAGCTCTTTGAGGATGTACGGTTCAAAAGCTTTAATCCCGTAGAACAGCCACTCAGACAACTCAATATCATAAAGCGAAAAGGCTTTTATGTCCTGGTTTATGGTGCTGTCAATGCCAAGTTTGCAAAGGGGGAGCAATCTTTTCAGAATGCCGCTTCGGGCAACCAGAAGGAGCGTACCGGCAGGATACAATTGCATAGTTGACGCTGCCAACTCAGAGATATGCATCTCAGAATCTGTAATCACCGGACGCTTCATATCCTTTGAAGTTACCCATGGTACATTACCGTTCCAGAACTGCGGGTTTGACATCGAGGGCGTTTTGCCACTACTGAAAACGCCGAACGACGAAAGGCGCGCCCAGGCCCAGTTCTCTGGTATCTCAAACGGTACCTCCTCGTCGATACAGACATCTTCGGAACCCCGCTTTTCATAATGAGAATTATCCCGTCTGAAAATGACGGATTCGTGCTTGTCCTTTTTGATTTTGCCCTCTTTGATGAGCCGCTGTTTTTCCTCCCGGATACGCTCCAGCAGAGCCTCTGCAGGCTCGTCAGACGGGTCTTGTGGTACCAGCTTGCCCTGGACTGCCTCTTGCAGTATCGACTTCTTGAGAGCCTCTGGGAAACTGCCATTGAGATTTTGGAGCGCTGTGTCCACAACAGCGTAATCTGCCACCTTGGGGAGCACTCGTTTCAGCATCGCAATAATCCGTCCCATTTCCTCGCGTGGCGGAATCGGGACTGGCAGATTCATCATCTGCTCACGAGAGAGGTTATAAAACGCTTGTCCGGATTTGTGTGTAATGTTTCGGCAGTTATCACGATGGTGTTTAGCAGCAAAAGCGTAAAGCAGATATTCTGATACGACATCGTCGTTAAAGTGTGGTATGAGCATAAGCACAAAACCACCAACAACCGTGTCGGAATAATCTTTGTCTATGAGTGCGATTTTGCCGATGTGATCCAGGCTACTAACTGCAGGCGTGATCATATAGTTTTTTCTCAAATACAGCTCTGGTTTTACGAGCTCGCTTGAGATGAAGACATCGTCGCCCTTAAAAAGGAACTGTTCCTCACCGATATTTCCGCCACGCAGTACCCTTATCATTTTGTCCGCCTTTATAGCGAGGGCATCCTTTTTGTACGCAAGCCCAGACATATTTGAGAAAAGATCGCCTACCCGGCACCATTCCCAAGATGACGGTATCTCAAAAGGCACTAAATCCGCCAACGACCGCACTTCATCGCCGATTTTCTCATAAGGGGTATTATCAGAACTCGGCTGTTTAACGATTACCTCGGTAGTTTAACGAATATTCCCAGTAGTTCAACGATTACCTCAGCCGTTTAACGATTACAACGGCATAGAAGTCCACGAACCCTATAAAACGCACGAAACCCCGCCGCAGAATTGCTCTGCAGCGGGGTTCGCTTATGTGCGGAATAGCCGAAAAGCCTTATTTCAAGCGGTTTTCGGGCATAGAAAAAGTCCACCGTAATTCTATCAAAATTACGGTGGACTTATGGTGGAGGCGGGGGGAGTCGAACCCCCGTCCGAAAACTCATCCATTCTGCTTTCTCCGAGCGCAGCCGGTTATTTTAAATTCCCGCCTGAAACCGCCAGCCGGCAGGCTGAATCAGACGGTATTCCCTAATACGTCAGGAAAGCCGGGAAACTCTCTCCGGACGTTGACCGCTCAATTAGGCCCGGACTGAAATCGCGGTACTTTCCAGTGCAGGCTGCCGCTTAAATTAAGCAGCGTAAGCTAAACGATAATTGTTATTATTAGCGTTTAATTTTAGGTGCGGCTTTTAAAGAACTTCCGCCCGTTCTGCTCGCTTACAAAACTTCCGAATCCCCGTCGAAACCTTTACGCCCCCATATCAGCGGCAAAATGCCGCATTAGAATTATCTTCCTTTGATCCATTCTGTCGCAAAATGAATCCAAGTCTGTACTTTGGGCAAAATTCCCTCTGTTCCACAAACCAATTCATTTGCCAGACTCAAGCCATGATTTCCAGATGGATAGACATGCATTTCAAAAGGAATCTGATATTTGGCCAACTCATTGGCAAACAGCAACGTATTTTGTACCGGTACCGCCTGATCTGTATAAGTGTGCCAAAGGAAGCAGGGAGGTGTATCAGAGGAAACCTGTTTTTCCAACGAATTCAATTCGACCAAATCTTCGCTATACTGCTTTCCAAGCAAGTTCTGATAGGACCCTCTGTGTGCAAATTCCCCGCCGGAAATTACCGGGTAACAGAGGATCAATCCATTCGGTTTATGAGCATCCCCTTCAAACCCAAGTTTATGAATCCAATCGCGATTCCAGAATACGCCCGTAGAAGCGGTCAAATGTCCGCCTGCCGAAAATCCACAAACATAAATTTTTTCCGGATCAATGCCCCATTCATCCGCATGCTGACGAATCATCCGAATTGCAGTATAGGCCTGCACCAATTCTGTGGGAAACTCGACATCCGGAGCTACACTGTAATGAAGCAGGAAGGTACTGAATCCAGCTGCTGCAAACTCCAATACAATGGGTGTTGCCTCGCGGCGAGAAGTAAATGCATATCCCCCACCCGGCAAAACCAATACTGCAGGCCGACGTTCCCCTTCCTTATAAGTAGAGTATTCCGCATAATTCTTCAGAATAATCCCCGAAAATTCCGGATTCTTCTCCGGTTTTTTCAATCCAAGAGCCGCATAGTCAATTTCCAGTTTCCATTCCTTGAAAATCATCTCGCTGCCTCCTATCCGCGCTGACGATCTTTCAACGCGCGGTCAATTTCCCGTTTCGCATCCCGAGCAGCCATATCTGCTCGTTTATCGTGAAGCTGCTTTCCTTTGCAAAGTCCCAACTCCACTTTGACATTACTTCCTTTAAAATACAACGAAAGCGGAATCAACGTTAATCCGTCTTGTTTGACCTTGCCAAACAAGCGCATAATTTCGGACTTATGCATCAGAAGCTTCCGTACACGAAAAGGATCTTTGTTAAAAATATTTCCTTTTTCGTAAGGACTGATATGAGCACCTTTCAGGAAAATCTCCCCATTATCGATGCTGCACCAGCTGTCCTTCAAATTAACGCCACCTTGCCGAATGGATTTCACTTCTGTTCCGGCAAGTTCGATGCCCGCCTCAAATGCCTCCAACACAAAATAATCATGCCGGGCTTTCCGGTTTACGGTAATTATTTTTCCGTCTGCCTTATGTTTCGCCATGCGGGCACCTCCTCTCCTTTACAGTTCTGTTCGATTCTCCAATGCACGGTTCAGCGTTACATTGTCTGCATACTCCAATTCCCCGCCGATCGGAATTCCGAATGCTAGACGGGAAACTTTAAAACCAAGCGGCTTGAGCAGTTTGGAAAGATACATGGCCGTCGCTTCCCCCTCAATGGTAGGATTGGTTGCCATAATAATTTCCTTCACATTGCCCGACTGCAACCGCATCAAAAGTTCCTTAATCCGAATACTGTCCGGACCGATCCCATCCAATGGTGAAATCAGGCCATGCAATACATGATATTGTCCATGATATTCCTGCAGGCGTTCAAATGCCATCACATCCTTGGGATCTTCGACCACACAAATCACAGAAGGATCCCGCTCGGGGGAGGCACAGATATCACAAATTTCCTTATCAGTAAAATTCTGGCAGATTTTGCAGTTATGGATGGTGGATTTGGCGTCTAATATGGATTTGGCAAAACTCTGTGCCTGCTCATCCGGCATATCCAGCACATAAAAAGCAAGCCGCTGAGCAGTTTTCCGGCCAATACCCGGCAATGCGGCAAAACTTTCCATCAGCCGCCGGAGTGCAACCGGTGTTGTTCCCATTCTGACTCCTTAAAAGAGGCCGGGGATATTCAGGCCGCCGGAGATGGCATTCATTTTTTCCTCGGTTTCCGCCTCGACCTGACGCAGCACCTCATTGACGCCGCTGATGATCAGATCCTGCAGCGTTTCGATATCCTCGGGGTCTACGATCTCAGGTTTCAGGTTGATTGCCTTCAGAACCTTGTCGCCGGTCATGGTGATCTCAACCACGCCGCCGCCGACGGTTGTGGAATATTCCTTCGCCTTAATTTCTTCCTGTGCCTTCTCCATTTCCTCCTGCATCTTCTGTGCCTGGCGGATCATGTTGTTCATGTTCTGGGCATTGTTGCCATACCCCTGGGGAAGTCTTGCTTTCATATAGTTTGTCCTCCTTAGGAATGCTGCATGCTAAGATTCATGCACCTCAATATTTTGCTCTTTTGCTTTTTGTAATATATGGTCAAGAGCAGCATTAGACTGCTCCGAAACCTGCGTAGAATCCATGCGGGCAATCCGAAGCTTATGACGGCTGCCCAGCGTCTGCTCAACCACATCAGCTAGTTTGGCACCGATATTATTGGTCAAAAGCAAACTTTTTAACATTGGATTGGGAGATTCAATCAAAACCAATCCATTATTTATAAATGCGCGGGAATTTTCCAACATTACAAACAATGCCGGTTCACTGCGCGACAATTCTTCCAATAAAGCGGGCCATTGCGCCATCGGAACCTGTCCGCCTGCCTGGCCTTCCGAAGAAGGGGCCGGTGTTGGGGAAACTGAAGGAATGGGCTTGGATACGGATGGCTGCTTAGGCACGGATACCGGTGCAGCTGGGGATTGTACTGCCATCTGAGCAGCACAACAAATCCGAATTAGCGTCATTTCCAGTTCCACCCGTTTATCGCCGCTTCGGGCCAGATTGTCGAGACAACGCTGTAAAATGCTTAAAATTTCCAAAATTCTTGACAGCGCCAGCTTCTGAGCTGCCGCCTTATACTGTTCCATTTCATCGGGCAGACAAACAACCAGTTTCTGCGGTTCTGCCGTCGTTTTGCAGAGCATGATATTACGGAAATGGCGAATCAGTTCCCCGACCAAACGCTCAATTCCTTTCGCATTGTCATAGAGTTCATTCAGCTGAGCAATTGCAGCGGCCGCATCCTGCGCGATCATCGCATCAGAGAGTCGGAACAAATGAGCCGAACCGGCAATTCCAGCCGTATCTGCAACCACCTGCAAGTCGATATGATCGGAAAAAGAGGCGCAGCGATCCAATAAAGACAGCGCATCGCGCATACCACCATCCGAAAGGCGGGCAATCAGTGCAGCCGCATCCTCTTCCAGCGTAAATCCTTCCGCCTGCGCGATTCGAAGCATCCGCTGGGCGCTGTCATCCGGACGGATCCGGCGGAAATCAAACTGCTGACACCGCGAAATGATAGTCTGCGGAACCTTATGCACCTCGGTTGTCGCCAGAATAAAAAGGACATGAGCCGGCGGTTCTTCCATGATTTTCAATAAGGCATTGAAGGCGCTTGCACTGAGCATATGCACCTCGTCAATGATATAAACCCGATATTTGCATACAGCAGGCGCATAATTCGCCTCATCCCGCAAGGTACGCACATCTTCGACACTGTTATTACTGGCGGCGTCCATTTCGACGACATCCAGAATGGAACCTTCTTCAATCCCGCGGCAGATTTCACATTCCAGACAAGGATTTCCGTCCACCGGATGAAGGCAGTTCACTGCTTTTGCCAAAATTTTAGAACAGGTAGTTTTACCGGTTCCGCGCGAACCGGTAAACAGGTACGCATGTGCAGTCTTCCCGGATTTGACCTGATTCTGAAGAGTACGGGTAATATGTTCCTGCGAAATCACATCTGAAAATATCCGCGGGCGCCACTTTCGATACAGGGCAAGATACACCGTCACTCCTCCTTTCCGCCAACCGGTACCGCAAACAAAACCGTGCAATCGGACATACGAAGAAGAAGGCTTGACTGCATCACATGAACGCATCCGCTTAATGCTGCTCGGTTCCCCGCCTGACATGGTTCACGGTGTTTCATCGCGCAGGACCCGCTCCTCCGTATGTCGGATTGCACGCTCTCGTCTACGAATTCAATTGTTTGACCGTATGGAATCGGTACTTTACCTATTATACTATATCTCACCAAAAATTGCAAGGATTTTTTTATAGCTTGATTTGTTTTCCCTAATTTCGAAGCAATCGAAGCAAAATGGGAACGGCCGCACTGGTCAACACGCCATTCATCACCGAATAAACCACCATTTCAGCACTGGCGTGTCGCATCAAAATGGGAAGAGTCGTATCTTCACTGGTTGCACCTGCTAATGCGATGGCAGCATAAGGATTCAAATACTTTACTGCCAACGGAATCGTGAGAAACGACAGCAATTCCCGCAAAAGATTACTCATAAAAGCGACCGCACCAATCTGAGCACCATAAAAATCACTAAGCATAACCCCGGACAAACTGTACCATCCCATACCTGCACCAATACTTACCGTTTCTCGAAATCCAAGCGGCATCAGAAAGTTGCAAACTACGCCGCCCAAAAGGGATCCCACAATTACGCCAATCGGAACCATCCAAACACGAAGATCCATTTTACGCAGCTTCTGAAATATGTCACGGTTAGTTCCTACGCTGATTCCCACCGAAAACATCAACAGCATCAGAACCCATTCCGATTTTTCGCTGATAAAAGTGGCAATTTTTGCACTAAACAGAGTCTGCCCGCAAAAAATTCCTGCTATAAGAGCCAGAATTACCAGTATAGCCACTTAATTCCGCTCCTTTCTATCTTCTCGGCGCTTCTCCCAAATTCGGGTCAGAATCCACACTAGGATTGCGGACAATCCCATTGGAATAACTGCCAGCAGCAGACTCCACCATCCTAAGTCAGCCAACTCTGCCCAAAAATTTTCCCGCTGCCCAAGTGTGACACCCATACAGAATACCAGTGCAACAGTACACCCCAACTGGATAGCTGTATTGATTTTCTGAAGCTTCTTCGGCAAAAAACGATAACCGATCAGCACTCCAACCGCCATAATTGCTAAAATCAGCATCTTTCAGCCCCCTTTTCCACATTCCTTCCTATTTTAACATACCCGTCCAGATTCCGCAAGATTTTGATTTTTTCTCTTGACAAGGAGAGAAGAAGGTGTTATACTGTGCATACAGTATATACACAGTATAACAGAGGTGCCTCATGGAAATACTTATCAGCAACAGCAGCGGAAAGCCCATTTATGAGCAGATCACTGCACAGATCAAGTCGCAGATCATGGATGGCACGCTTGCCGCAGGGGACGCCCTGCCCAGCATGCGTACCCTCGCCAAAGAACTGCGCATCAGCGTCATCACCACCAAACGTGCCTACGAAGATCTGGAACGGGATGGATTTCTGGAAACCGTCCCCGGAAAAGGATGCTTCGTTGCCGCCCAGAATACCGATCTTCTGCGGGAGGAATCTCTCCGGCAGGCAGAAACCGCAATCGGGCAGGCAGTGGAAATCGCCAAAAAAGGCGGGATTTCCCAGGCGGAACTGCTGGAGATGGTCGCACTATTTTGGGAGGAATCCAAATGAACAACGCGATTGAAATCCGTAGCCTGAAAAAATGTTACCCTGATTTCACATTGGACGATGTCAGCTTCACTCTTCCGGAAGGCAGTATCATGGGATTTATCGGGGAAAATGGAGCGGGAAAAACGACTACCATCAAATCCATTCTGGGGCTGATTCATCCAGAAGGAGGAGAAATTACCGTTCTTGGGAAAGATCCGGCCAAAAATCGGCGGGAGATTGGGGAGGAAATCGGAGTCGTCTTGGATGGTGCCTTTTTCCACGACACGATGCGTCCGAACGATATTTCCTCGGTGATGTCCCGCATCCATTCCCATTGGGATTCCCAGATGTTTTCCGAATACTGCCACCGCTTCTCCCTGCCCATGCGAAAACCCGCCAAGGACTTCTCCAAGGGAATGAAGGCAAAGCTGGCATTGGCGGTTGCGCTCTCTCATCATCCCCGCCTGCTCATCTTAGACGAGGCAACGAGCGGTCTGGATCCGGTTGTCCGCAATGAAATGCTTGATCTTTTCCTGGAATTTATTGAAGATGAGAAGCACAGCATTCTTCTGTCCAGCCACATTACCAGTGATCTGGAAAAAATTGCAGACTACATCACCTTCCTACATAACGGGAAGATCATTTTCTCCATGTCAAAAGACGAGATGATGGAACGTTTCGGTGTGCTGAAATGCGGGAAAGCAGACGAATCCCGCTTAGACCGGCGGCATATTCTGGGCGAACGGAGAAGCCGTTTTGACTGTGAATTTCTCGTTGACAACCGCATGGACTCCGCCTATCGGGAAATGCTGATAGAACCGGCATCCATTGATGATATTATGACCTTTTTTGCCAAAGGAGCGAATCAGGAATGATTGGATTGATCTGCAAAGACTTTTACACAATGAGGGGATACTTATGGAAACAGCTTGGATTCATGGTAGTCATTTATCTGGCAATCTCCCTCATCGTGAAAAGCACCATCTTTTTATCGGCGATGACGATGATGCTGGTCATTAACAGCACCGTTTCCACCTTTGCATTAGATGAAAACGCCAAATGGAACAGTTATGCGCTGACCCTTCCGCTAACCCCGGCGCAAATTGTGCTGGCAAAATATCTCTATGCTCTCCTCTCCCTGCTGATCTGTGGAGGAAGCGTGACCGTGCTGAGCATTCTGGTGGATTCTTTCACCTTTCATGAGGGTGCCGGATTGCTTGCCGCATCCTCGCTGGGGATTTTTCTGGTCTACCAGCTGACAGAGATGTTGACGATCCCGATTTACTTCAAAGTCGGGGTAGAGAAAGCGCGGCTCATCAGCGTGATTCTCTATGTCATTCCATTCTTTGTCATCGTCGGAATTCTGCCGTCCGTTGACCTCACTTGGATGGAATCGCTGCCGCTGGCAGGGGTTGCGGTCGGATTTGCGGGAATCGTTATCGCAGCCAGCATTCTTTCCTATCTGCTTTCGGTTCAAATTCTGAGCCGGAAAGAGTTTTAGGAGGAATGGCGCATGTGGAATGTAATCCGCACTGAATTCTGCCGCTTCCGCCAATCCTGCTGTCTGTGGGTAATCTTGGGGGTTCTGTTGCTAGGGCCCGCAATTGCCGTCTGGCTGGGAAATTACGGCAGTGTTGAGGCGTGTTTTCTGAATCTCATACGTGATCCTATGCCGCTGATGCTCAGCATCGCCGTTTATGCAGGAATTTCTGTCTCCGCTGATTTTTCTGACAAGGGAATCATCCCTTACTACCTTATGAGCGGCTATGAACAACGGCAGATCCTGCCGGCGATTCTGCTGCGGTATCTGACCGGTACTCTTCTGCTCGCGATTCTCTATCCGCTGCTTTCTGTCCTGCACGCCCTCTTTTTCCTTCCGCTTGAATCGGATGCCGTCCTCTTTCTTGCGCAGGCAGGCATCATTCTTTTGCAGGGACTGCCGCTAATGCTGGGGATTTCCCTCCTCTTTTTCACCGTTAGCGTTCTGATCCGGCACACAGGCATTTCCACCGGCATCGGGGTGGCACTCTCGATTTTCCTGACCATGTTCGGAAATCAGCTGTATTTTTCTTCCGGAGACTCCGCGGTCCCCTCCCTCCGATTCTTCCCACTCATCCAATATCAGCTCATTGGGCGGGGAAAATCCATTCCGATAGAGTATCTGATTACAATTGGGATTACCATTTTGCTGTCTGTCATCCTGCTGGGGACTGCTAATATTGTCTTGCACAGACGGGAATATTGATAAAAAACGGTCCGGACTGATTCGTCCGAACCGTTTTCTTTTTATTTATAGGTGCCCAGAATCAAAAAAATCAATCCCATCGAAACCATTTCAATCGGCAGCCTGCGCATCGCCGATCCAGTTGATGAAAAAGCCAGTACCTTCCGCACCGAAAGGAACAGTACCAATGTAATTCCCGCTGCCAGCGCCATTCCAAGCCATTCCACCTTTAACGGAAACTGGAACGGCTGTACCAGACAAACCGCCGGAATCATCACATAAAGGCTATCCCCGCCCGTATACTGCCTCTTTGCAAGTACGTTCACCAAACCGAGCACCACTCCTGCTGCCAGAAACCCAAATGCCCAGCCACCGAATGCGGAAGAACGGAAAGAAATTTCCGCAATCTTATTGCCAAAGATTTCTCCGGACGCCAAAAATTCCCGCAGAATGGCGCACAGAATCCAGAACCCCCATGCAAGACCCGATTCCCAGCAAATTTCGCCGTAATCAGCATCCCATCCGGCCTCCAAACAGGATTTTGCAGCCAACAATCCGATCAAAGCGCCCTTCAGCATCAACAGCCATCCGCCGGCACCAGCATCCAAGGCAAAATCAGCCCAGCGGAAAGCGGAAGCGGTAACAGCGCCGGATGCAATCAGCACAGAAGCGCAGACACTCCAACGCGGAAAATGCCCGTCTATCGAAGTCCGGATCCATTCGGAAAGGACTGCCGCCAGAATAACCAAGACACCATAGACAAAAGCGTCCTGCATACCGGCAGAAAACAGGAGGATGCCCAACGCAAAGGCTTCCGCCGGAAATTTCAGTTTCATGCCAATTCCTCCCGTCCCGTTCAGCCTGCGATGGATTTCAGATATTCATAAGCCAGATTGACCGCCTTGACAACTGCCGTTGAAGAGAATGTCGCGCCGGATACCGCATCAATTTGAGTTCCTTCCTGCGGAGCAGCCGGTTCTTCCGGTTCCGGAATTTCGGTTCCGGCAGCCTGCGCCATGCACTGTTCCGCCAGGCTGACAAAGCCGGCGATCGAAATGCTGACACCTGATACTGCATCTGTTTTGCCGCTTTCGTCCATCGTAAAGACGCTCAGACTCTGATT
>JBMNPH010000024.1:0-17027 GCA_050943495.1 Candidatus Merdivicinus sp. | reverse complement strand
ATATATCACATAATATTTCACAACATATAGAAGGGAACAATATGAAATGAAATATTGTAAAGTTTGCATCGAAGAATATGGGAAAAACGGATACACATCCTATCGAATTCCCGGTATTGTGGTGACAGTCAAAGGAACGATCTTGGTGTACTATGAAACCCGTTTGTATCCTTCAAATGACTGGAGTACCCGAGGAGTGGGGATGAAGCGAAGCATTGATGGCGGTAAAACTTTTAGTATGCGGCAGATGTTGGTATATAGTGAAGATGTAGCTGTTAACAATCCATTGATGATTGCGGCCAAAGACGGTAAAGTCCATTTTTTCTAGCAAAAAGATTATCGGCAGGCATATTATCAGGTAAGTAAAGACGATGGCCTGACATTTTCTAATCCGATTTGTCTGACACCAGTAATGGAACAGTTTCGCAAACAGTACGATTGGTCCCTGTATGCATTTGGACCGGGACACGGGATTGAACTTCAAAATGGCAGACTGCTGATACCGCTTTGGCTTGCAAACGGGGAAGGAAATCATCATTTTCCCACTCAGGTGAGTACCCTAGTCAGTGATGATGGGGGAAAGAACTGGCATACTGGAGAAATCGTGTGGGGATCTGAGAATCTTGACGATCCTTTTGCTTGGCCAAATGAAACTCAAGCCGTAGAATTGTCAAATGGTTCTGTGATGTTGAATATCCGTCATAATGGCACCAATCATTTCCGTTATGTGACAATATCTTCCAATGGTAAAGATCATTTTAGTATCCCACAGCCGGATTTCGCTCTGCCGGATTCCATCTGTTTTGGCAGTATTGTACGGGCGAACACCGAGAAAGACATTCTGTTTGTCAATTGCGCTAACCGAGAAAATGCGAATCTAAAAGGCTGGGCACCTAGAGAGAAGTTAACAGTACGATTGAGTGAGGATGATGCAAAAACCTGGAAATATAGCCGGCAGCTGGCAGATGTCAGCGGATATGCAGATATTGCAGCATCTCCGGATGGGACAACATATTACTGTTTCTTTGAACAAGATAATCCCCCGGGTAATAAAGATCCGAAACAGTTGATGTTGGCTGTTTTTGACCGACAATGGCTCATAAATAAAACATTATAGAAAGGATGAAAATAATGAAAAAATTAGGCGGAATTTATCCAGCACTGATAACCCCCTATACTTCAGATGGTGCGATAAATCATGAGGCACTGCGCGAAATTGTGGAATGGAATATTGAAAAAGGGGTAGATGGTTTTTATGTAAATGGATCAACCGGTGAATGTCATCTTTTATCGCTGGATGAGCGAAAAGCCGTCTTGGAAACTGTTGTGAATCAGGTAAGAGGACGTGCCAATATCATTGCACATATTGGATGCATTTCTACTGATCAGGTCATTGAGCTTGGAAAACACGCCAAAGAAATCGGAGTTGATGCTATTTCAGCGATTCCGCCCTTTTATTACAAATATTCAGCAGATGAAATAGTTGTTCATTACAATACAATTGTAGACGCAGTACAGATGCCAATGATTGTTTACAATATGCCCGCAATGACTGGTGTAGAACTGACGCCGGCGCTGTTGGAACGTTTGACAGTAAATCGCTGGATCATTGGAGTAAAACACACATCGATGAATCTTTTTCAATTGGAACGAATGAAAAAAGTTCGGGATGACTTGGTAATTTTTAATGGTCATGATGAAGTCTGTTTAGCTGGGCTGGTTATGGGTGCGGATGGTGCGATCGGTACAACTTATAACTTTATGGCAGAGAAATTTCTAAAAATTGCGGTTTATATTCAAGAAAATCATTTGGAAGAAGCGCGGCGGGAACAGGAATCCGCTAATACAATAATTGAAGCATTGATTCAGACAGGTGTTTTTATCGGTACCAAATATCTCATCCATAAGATGAAGGGAATCGACTGTGGTGGATGCCGAAAGCCTTTTGCAGCTCTTTCTAAAGAAAATAAGTATTTATTGGATCAAGTTGCTGAACAGGAATTATAGAGAAAAGAATTTGATATAATTTTTCTGCAAAAGAACGATGCACAATAAAAATGAAAACTACTCTGGATTTGGCCAGTTGGATCAATCTGGAGTAGTTTTTATTTATTGGGCGAGGTGAAGTGATTTTAGCATAACAGGAATTATAATTTTTGCTTCAAAAGATGTTATTATATGATTTTTGTTATTTTGTACGGAATTTGTTATCGTAAAAATCAAGATATCAACAGAATTTGAAATAATTGTTATTGCATTACGCTATATTATTTCGTATAATGTATCTATAATTTAGGCAATAAAACGAATAGGAGGTTGAGGTTATGCAGCAATCTACAACACAATCATCTGGTATGTACCGCAAATTTCGAAAGAGTGAGTGGTACAAATATATCAAATATCGGTATTTATTTCTGATGTTTATCCCAGCTATTCTTTATTATGCCATTTTTTGTTATGGACCTTTATATGGAATCCAGCTAGCATTTAAGGATTATCGGTTTCTGGATGGGATTGGGGGAAGTCCTTGGGTCGGCCTTAAACATTTTGAAACGATGTTCGCCATGAACAGTTTTAAAGAGGTATTTTTCAATACGCTGATAATTAGTGGACTGAAATTTATATTTGGCTTTCCCGCCCCTATACTTTTTGCAATCCTGCTGAATGAAATCGTTCATACTACCTATAAAAAGGTGATCCAAACCATCAGTTATCTGCCGCACTTTGTTTCATGGGTTGTATTAGCAGGTATTTTTACTCAATTCCTATCTCCGTCCGTCGGACCTATTAATATGATTCTTAAAAGTATCGGAATTGAGCCCATATATTTTTTAGCAGATCCAAAATGGTTTCGCACCGTGTTGGTTGTGACACATGTATGGAAAAGCATCGGATGGGGATCGATTATTTATTTAGCAGCCATCACCGGAGTAAATCCAGAATTACATGAAGCGGCAACGATTGATGGTGCAAATCGTTTCCAGCGCATTTGGAATGTCACTTTACCTGCTATCACTCCAGTTATTACCATTATGTTGATTATGGCTGTTGGTAGCTTAATCAATGACGACTTCGATCAGATTTTTAACCTGTATAATCCAGCTGTATACCGTGTTGGTGATGTAATCGGTACATATGTTTATCGGAAAGGTCTTGTTGACATGGAATATGGCTTTTCCACTGCAGTTGGTTTATTCAAAAATGTCATTTCATTCGCACTGATTATTCTCACAAATGCTATCACAAAACGAATTAACGAATATGGAATCTGGTAAGGAGGTGCTCGTTGATGAAAGCGTCACACAATAAAATCCGTCTGAGTGTGGGGGATTCAGTTTTTAATGTAATAAATTATATTCTGATGGCAGTGCTCTGTTTTACCACACTCTATCCATTTTTATATATTCTATCTCTTTCTCTAGTTTCAGTGGATGGAGCATCTGCGATTCAAATTGGAATTATCCCAAAAGAGGTATCTTTTTCAAATTATCAGCGTGTTTTCCAGGCTAAGGACATCTGGTCAGGTTTTTACAACACGATTATTCGTACGGTATTAGGTACTTCTTTGCAGCTTCTTGTGATGTTATTCACTGCATATCCCCTGTCCAAGAAATATTTTCCGCATCGCACCATATGGACCATGCTGATTGTTTTTACCATGTTCTTTTCCGGCGGCTTGATACCATCTTATCTGCTGATAAAGAATTTAGGACTGATGGATACCGTGTGGGCGCTCATCCTTCCTGGACTGATTCCCACTTATAATATGATAATTATGCGGAATTTCTTCATGTCTATCCCGGAAAGCTTAGAGGAATCTGGCCGTATTGATGGTGCTAATGATTTTGTGATTTTATTCCGGTTGATTATTCCAATTTCCAAACCAATTATTGCAACGGTTGTGCTTTGGCAGATGGTTGCCCACTGGAATGCCTGGTTTGATTGTATGATTTATATCACAGATTTAAACAAACAAGTATTGCAAATGGTTTTGCGTCGAGTCGTTTTAGAGGGATCGCAGGATATTGTGGATATGACAAATACCAGTATTCTTAATGACTTTAAGCCATCTAATCCTGAATCAATAAAAGCGGCTACGACGATGGTTGCTACTGTTCCAATTTTATTATCATACCCCTTCTTACAAAAGTATTTCGTGAAGGGAATAATGGTTGGTTCTTTTAAGGGATAACCTTTTATTGTATTTCATTTTGAGGAGGTAATACTATGAAAAAAAGAATGATGACTGGATTGACTGCGATTCTGATTGCCATGTTGGCGTTCTCAGGCTGCCAATCCAATTCTCCGTCTTCTTCCACTGCAACCGGAAATAATGAAGGTGTTTCCAGTTCAACATCTTCCGAAAGTGGAGAAGAGGCAGATCCCTATGCGCCGATTGAGGGGAAAGAATATCACTTCGTAATTGCGCCATATGAAAAAGCACCTGTTGATGAAGAGGTTAAAATGGTTAAATATTATGAAGAAAAATATGGCGTCACTTTTGAAATCATGAATATCGATAATCAAAATTATGTAGAAGTAATTGGATTAAAATTTGCTTCCGGTGAAATTCCAGACATCATTGGCGGAGGAGCCAGCAGTATGGATACCTGGGCAAAACAGGGAGTATTGGCAGAATTGAATGAAGAGGTTTTGGCAAAATATGCACCAAAATCCTATCAGTATGCGATCGACGCCAGCCCGGATGTATTCCGTATTGGACGAGTCGATGGAAAACTATATGGGTTATGTGAAATTCCTGTTTCCAATTCTTCTATTCGATATGGCGCTTGTGTAATGCGTGGAGATTGGTTGGAGAAGTTGGGAATCAATGAGCTTCCAGAAACATTGGAAGAATATGAAGAAGTATTTTATAAATTTGCCAATGAAGATCCAGACGGAAACGGGCAAAAAGATACCTATGGACTTTCTGCAAGCGGACTATCCCTGATATTCGGTGCATATGGAATGGGAAGTTATTCTGACAATATTTGGATTGAACGAGATGGTCAATTGATGTTTACTCCTATTATGGAGGAAAGCAAAGAAGTCGTTACGTTGTTGAATAAATGGTATAAGGACGGTGTCTTGGATCCGGAATTTATCACCGGTGAAAATACTGGTGGATATTGGGCACTTTCCCATACCTTCTTAAATGGACGGATTGGCTTTACCGGTCACGGCGGTTACGGACATTGGAATCCGGAATTGGAAAGTGGTGTTGCGGCCGGAGCAAACGTTTTGGAATTGGAAAAACTCAATCCAGAAGCTGCAGAGAGCTTGGTCTTCCCGGTTCCCCCGACAGGACCAGATGGAATTTGCGGCAGCTATGTTGGTGGACAATCCAATCCTGTTCTTGGCAATGTAATTAATATGTTTGGTGTGACTCTTGAGCAAGAGCCTGATCGGATGGGAAAACTCCTGCAAGTCATGGATGATATAAACTTCAGCAGCGAAGAAGCCTTCATTTCGAGACGTCAAGGGATGCAGGGCGAAGATTGGGAAATTGGAGAACAGAATGTTCCAGTTGCAATTGGTGAGTCGGCGGAAGATCCAAATTATATTGACCGAATTGGGGGAAATAATGTCTTCCGTCTATTTGGGCCTGATACCTATCCAAATGCACAGTATACAGGGTATACTGCCGTGGATTGGGCAAAAGAACATAATTATGAGATCGGTTTGCTGAAACAAGGTAAATTACCGAGCGTCGTAACCGAGGCAGAAGCCACCTATAAGGCAGAGTTGGATAAGATGATTCAGGAAACATACATTGATATGATTACGGGTGCGAAGCCAGTGGATTATTTTGATACCTTTGTAGAAGAGTGGCGTGCACAGGGTGGATCAGAAATCGAAGCGGATGTCAATGAGTGGTATAAAGAATTTTGGGGCAAATAAATAATCATATATTGCAAAAGCCGGAGGCATTCAGTTGTCTCCGGCAATTTGGCAGGAGGAGCAATACAATGAATACTCTCATCCGAACACGAATTGATCTCAATGGCATATGGGATTTTCAATGCGAAACAGACGATCAACCAACAAAGATTCAGGTTCCGTCTTATTATTCCATCCAACGTACGGACAAATGGGCAAAATTTTATTGGGACGTCTATGGCTATCCGGAACGTTGGGAGGAGAAGGGGGCAGTTTACCGCCGATCCGTAACGGTCACATCTGAGATGCTGCGGCAGCAAATTCTGTTTGTTTGTGAAGGCTGCGCCTATCATTCCCATATCCGAATCAATGGGATAGAAGCTGGCGAATCTCATGATGGATATTATCCATTTTCATTTCCGATCCGGGATCTTCTAAAAGAAGGCGAAAATACCATTGAGGTGGAAGTGGAGGCGCGGGCTGGCGATACCAATGGCGGAGAAAGTGCCGCAAACCGTGGCATTTGGAAGGATGTCTATCTGCTTTGTACCAGTGATCTAATTGTGACAGGAGGGCATGTAGAAACTTCTGTTTCCGAAAAATGGCTGTCATATGAGCGAAAATTACAGAATTATGCAAGTTTTCCTGTACATGTTCTAGTGCGGCATCGCATTCTAGATCAAGAGGAACAAGTTGTAAAAGCAACAGAATGGCAGCCTGTAACATTAAACGGACAGTCCAGTGAGATCATATCCGGCAAAATTTCCTGGGAAAATCCGCATCTTTGGTATCCGCATGATCCCTACTTATATCATTTTGAAACGCAGATAGTGGATTTGGATGGTATTTCTTTGCTGGATAGCCACCAGATTCGATTTGGTTTCCGCGAAATTTCGATAAATGGTCCGCATTTTTACTTGAACGGACAGGAACTATTCCTGCGTGGTCATGGTGATCACTATCTCGGGGAATTACAGGGCACCAAGGAATATGCGGTTGCATGGCTCAAAGCTCTCAAAGAGGTAGGCGTCAACTTTATGCGGATGCATGTATGTCCCCGGCATAAAGTCTTATATGAAGCGGCAGATGAGGTAGGATTCCTTCTGGAGGCGGAAGCAGCCTTTCATTTTACCGTTCCGGATAATCCTGCTGTTTGGAAAGATCATATTGCCCGGATGATTGAGGATCAGCGAAACCATCCCTCAGTCATAATGTGGAGTGTTTCCAACGAATTGCGCTGGCGAGGCGGTGGTGAAAAACCTGCTCTGATTGAATACGCACGATCACTCGATAAAACTCGGCCGGTCTTTGCATCCGATTTCAGCGGTTGGTCAACCCATGGGGATATTCTGGGACATCATTATAATGCAGATACGGTATTTGAGGAATGGGAGGAATTCGGGCCGGATAAACCAATGGTCTGGGATGAGCTGGGCAATGTTTGGCAGCCGGATCGTCCGCTTCGAAATGGTACTGCCGGTTATGAGGCATCCAGTCAAGATTACGCCACCGGACTCTGGCGGGATGGGCATGATGATGCACTCCATGATATTGCAGGAATGGCACAGGGTAAGGTTTTCGCCGGGGAACTGCATCGAGTCAATGCCTTCATTCCGTGGGATTTCTTCTATGGATTTTTCCGATTCCAGCCATTAAACTGGCATCGCGGCATCGACTGTCAATGGGATACACTGGAAGGTCCCGGCTTGAAACCACAGTACTATAAATCCTGTTCTTCTACCCTCAATATCTGGGATCCCTGTCTGCCGGTTTATGAGCCGAATCCGGGATATTATTTCTTTGCCAAGTATATGAAACCGATTCGATTTTTCGGCACTCCGGAACAGCGAGAATGTTTTGGAAATTCGGAAATCTGTCGGATTGAGACACTCTATTATGAAGATTTGAGAGCTGCTGACCGGATGCTTTGCCAAGTTGTATCGGCTGACGGAAAGACCTTAACGCAGACGGAGACGGTACTTTCTCTGCGTCCTGGTCAGGTAATGGAAGGCGTCGAAAGCCGTTTTGTGATACCTGCTGTTGAGATTCCAACTCCGGTAAAATTGGTTCGAGAATTCTCTTCGAATGGAGTAGCAGGAGAATGCGTGAACGAATCGATTACAATTTATCCGTCATCCTCGGAATCCAAAAAGAAATTTGCTGCATATCATATTGGCGTTGCCTCTGAAGAAAAAGCATTGCGTCAGATGTTAGAAAAGGCGGGATTCTGCTGTATTTCAGCAGAGGAAGCATCCCTGATTATTACGGAACAAGATTTTTCACAATGGCAGGGAGAAATCCGACAAGGCAAGCGAGTTTTGAGCCTTCAAAAGGGGATCCAGCCAGATAACTGCCATCCATCTCTCTATTTGCTGTTAAATGGTCCGGAACACCGCATTTTAAAGGGAATCGGGCAGGAAAACCTGACATTTTGGAAAAATTGCATGGACGGAGTTCTGGTATGTGATCCATATAACGGAATACGCACAATTATTGGAGGCGAAAAAGACGGACAATATGCAGCACTTACCGAACAATATTGCGGGGAAGGTGCTTGCATTTCTACCACAATTCGTCTTCTGGAGACACTGGATGCCCATCCGGCTGCTGCTACTCTTCTGAATAATATACTGGAATGGCTGACCGAATATCAGCCGGAACCTTCTGCACCCACATTTCTGCTTGCTGATTCGGACTGGACGGAGTACTTTACGGAAATTGGCCTGAAGTTCCATCCCTATGATCCCCAAAAATTGAAGCCGTCTTCTCTGATCATTGCAGATTGCGGCTGTTCTGATTTTACAAAATTGCTGTCTTCACCGGCGGAATTGGCTATATTATCGGATTTTGTACAGAATGGAGGGCAGATTTTTCTGCTGAATGCAGGCGAAGATCAAATTTCCATACTTTCTGCGCTGACTGGTCGGACGCTAGCGATTGTTCCGCCGTATCTGGGAGAAACTTCTCATTGCATCAAATCCGCTATTAGCTGGACTCGCCGCGACACACCGCAGAAACTTGCTGAATATTATGAAGGAGTTTTAATCCCGCAGCCATTTGAACCCAACTATGATCCCATTCTGGCCGGAATCAGCAACTGGGACCTCCATATGCCGGGCGAAAAATTGTTTGACAATGGAATTGAGATTGCAGGAATGAATCCGGTGTTTGCATCCCCAGATTACCGAATCCTGTTTTCTAACCATCGGATTGACTGGAGTCAGCCAATTTACGGCGGGGAGTATATTCAGGAATCCAAAGATATCCGTAGGGCAGATTGGTTTATTAACCGGACACCGGTTTTATTCCGTGTATGCAAAGGGAAAGGAAGTTTCCTGTTCTGCCAGCTTCATTTGAAGGATCTGGGAGAGGCAGGTAAAAAATTGGGGGCTAAAATTTTGCTGAATCTTCACGCGGATTTCACGGAAGAATTTCGTATGCCGTCTGAATGTCAGCTATTTGATGCTTCTCTTCAGGAAAAACAGTATGCACGTTTTTCAAAATATCTTCCAAATGGAAAGGTATACCGATGTGGAAAGAGCATTCAAACGGTCGAAAATATGCTCTCGCTCAGTGATGGAAATTCATTACCGCGTCTTTTGCTGCTTGGTGGTCAATTCTGTGATGAAATACATGATGCAATCCAGAGTAAACTTCAGGACCGTTTTGCCGTATCTCAGAATTCTGCTGTTGGGTATCTTCGGACCATACCGCAGTTAAAGAAAAATCTCTATCCGATTCTTGGGCAGGAACCGTGGCAGCAGATCTGTCTTTTCTTTGGATGGGAGGATTATCTCAGCGAAGATAAAAAGTATTATGAGTCTCATCCTCTTACTGCATCATTAAAATCTGACATCCGAGAACTATGCGCAATTCTCCGAACTTCAGGTGCCACAATATTCTGGTGCAGTACGCCGGAAATCCCTTCAGAAGAATTTTCAGAAATCAATCACGATATCCAAAGCCGTAATCAATTTATCCAACAGGAATTGGAAAAAACAGGCGCTTATATCGTGGATATTGCGGGTTATGTCTCTTCCACTCTAAAATTAAAGACAGCATTTTCTCCTGACGATTGGCAAGTTATTGCCAATCAAATTGCAGAAGCACTCCTTTGTTTTGGAGTATGATGAAAAAAGCCAGCGCTACTGTAAAAAGCAACGCTGGCTTTTCTGAAAAACTTTACAAATATGGGGCATTTGTTTATAATATAGGAAAGGCCATTTGGTAATTATGAGCACTTTGAGGGGGAAATCATGAGAAAATCGAGAATTTTAAAAAGTACCTTATCTCACATGCTGGTATCCTATGTTGGAATTGTGGTCATTTTAGTGTTTGCAATTGGGATTACCAGCGGGTTTCTCTTCTCGAATAGCTTTCGGAAGGAAATTGTCACCCATAATGAAAAAATGATGGAACGAATCCAGGATACACTGAACAGCCGGATATTTCAGAATGTTGAGAATATTGCCTATTCCATCTATCAGGAGGACATTTGCGGACCAGAAAGCGTACATCTTTTTGAAAATTCGGGTGTGCGGAATTATTCTGCTATTACAAATATCTATCAGGATATTTCAGAAAAAGCAAATTTTTATCCAGATTTAATTGATGCGATTCATGTCTTTTATGCGGATAATAATATGTGTATTTCAACAAAGTATGGATTTAAAGACTTTGCTGTTAGTGATGATTTTGGACTAAAGCAGTTTTTTACCCAAATCAATTATTCGAATACATTTTCCGGTTTCTGGATTTTGGATCCTGCCATCAGTATACAAAATTCTTTTTCGTCTGAGCAGGACTACATTTATTATGCATTCACCTATCCAAGGGTTTATCAAGAACAGACATTTAAAGGTGCCTTTGTTGTCAGTGTGAAGCTGAGTGCGATATTGGATACAATTCAAAACATATTTCCAGATTCGCCGAATCGGGTCTTTTTGGTAACCGATTCGACCCCCATTCTTTCTTATCCATCACATTCGCAGTTCCCGGAGGAACTTTCAGAAGTTTTAAATCAAGGAATACTGTACCAGCAAAATCAATCTTCCTTTTCTGAAAAGGATTCCACCTTGTTTTCTGCGTTATTTCCACGTCCAAATTGTCTGCTAATCAATATTATTCCGACCAACTATTTTTTTCGCACACAAATACAAACGCAGATTATTGTATTGAGTATCTCTCTGTTGATTTTGTTTTTAGGAGTTTTTTGGGCTTATTTGTTGGTGGTTCGTCTGTATAGTCCCATCCGAGTACTTGCTACGCGTACCAGACGGTTGCTTAATGGTACAGGCCCGGTAAATGAAAATGAATTTCATTACATCAGTACAGCGATCGATCAGTTGTCCAATCAAATTACTGATATGAATCAGCTGATTCAAAATAATAAAACTGCCATTACCCAGGATATTCTCAATACCCTTTTACATGGCGGAGTATGGAAGGATTGCCTAGAAAGAATTCAGATGATTCGTCCGGAAATTCAAGAGGAAAATTGTTCTGTTTGTGCGGTGATCCTGGTTAATATACGTGAAAAAAATTTCAGGACTCTTTCCATCGAACAACGTGAGTATTTATGCTATAATATTATCCGCTATATGGAGGATCTTTCGGAAGAACGGCATCACATTCTTTGTGCAAGAGAATCCGAAAATCAGTTTATTGCTGTCTGTTTTGCCGCATTTGATGCTGCTGATTTCCTGTGTATTTGCAGTAAGACGCTTCGGAAATATTTGTCGGATGCCTATTCTTTAAAAATATCTGCTGCAATTGGATCGGAACAGATTTATCCGGGCAATTTGGAAAAGTCTTTGGAAAATGCCAGACAACTTGCAGAATACTTTTTCTATGATGTATCCACCTTCCCTCTGATGAATGAGGAAATGGAAAGTAAGGTTTCGCAAGATATTCCCGATATGGATGTGATTATAGTTCGATTTTCTAAAGCCCTTCCTACCCGAGATATTGAAGAGATGCGAAAAGTCCTGTTGGAAATTACTACAATCTGTACCAGCCATCAATATCCAGCAGCCAAGTATCATTATTTTTTATTGTCTCTCCTGCATACATTTTCCAAATATGTCGGAGATTATGGGAAAAAGTCGGATTTTGACAATTCCTTGCTCTATCAGCAATTTTTGGCAATGGAGGATATTTTGGAGTTTCAGGAATGGTTTGAGCATTACATTCAGGAATTCTGGAATTATTTGGATCATAAAGAACAGCAGAAGCATCAAGTGTTGGTGCAGGCAATCTGTAAATATATTACAGAACATTTAGCATCGGATATATCACTGGACATTATCGGTGAACAGACAGGAATGGCACCGCAATATGTCAGTCGGATTTTCAAAATGGAGACAGGAAAGAGTATTTTGGATTATGTCACCATTTTGCGTCTGAAACAGGCTTGTATCCTCCTCTGTGAAACCAATGATTCGGTTGAAACAATTTGTATGAAAACCGGATTTCATAACGTGCCATATTTTATCCGGAAATTTAAAGAAACTTATGGCTGTACACCAGGAAATTATCGGAAAGAGTTTAAGCTGAAGAAAATGTAATGGATTTTAATAAAATGATCTATAAAAGCCAACACCATTCCTTGTGAACAAAATTTATGGCACTATGGATAAAAGTGATCTGAAGCACAAGCTTTTCCCTGTGAAAAGACGGATTTGTGTTTGGCAGTTTTAGATATTCAAGATTTAGAGGAGGATCCATCATGACACGGAGAGAAAATTTTGAAAATGTAATGCACCATAAAACGCCGGAAAAACTCATATTGGATTTGGGCGGGAATCCACTTTCAACTATGGAAGGAAAAAGTGAGGAGATCTTGCTCAATTATTTGGGATTTGACCATGTTTCCCAAAAGGATCGGCTATTATTTGGACAGACGCCGCAGCTTGATGAACGGATTTTAAAGTATTTTGATATTGATACTCGTTCGGTAGGGGGAATTCTAACACCGGAAGATTCTCATTTTCGCTGGATTTCTGAGAATGAATATGTGGACGAGTGGGGGATTCAGCGAAAATATACGGGATTATATTGGGAAGCAGTCAATGCGCCATTGAAAGAGGCTACTCTGGAAGATGTAAAAGCATATGCATTTCCGGATCCGGAAAGTATTTCGGAATCGGTGATTGAGGAGTATGCAAAGCGTGCAAAGGATTTGTATGAGCATACAGATTATATAATTTGCGGGGAACATCCGGTATATGGGGTATTTGAACTGGGATGTTGGATGTTTGGATTTGATGAATTCCTCTATCGGATCATTGCAGAGCCGGAGATAGTGGATATATTTTTTCAGCGGGTATTGGAGTATCAGAAGCGGGTCATAGAGAGATATTATAGCCAATTGGGTCCGTACTTACACTATACCTCGAGCGGCGATGATTTCGCAACACAAAACGGACCGTTTATTTCTCCCGCAATGTTCCGGGAAAAAGTAAAGCCATATTTAAAGGAACGAATTACATATACTCGGCAATATACCCAGGCTTACTATTTGCATCATTCCTGTGGAAGTATCAACTTATTGTTGGATGATTTGATTGACAGCGGGGTGGATATCATCAATCCGATTCAGCCGAAAGCCAAGGATATGAATGCTAAATATTTAAAAGAAACTTTTGGGAATCGGATAGTTTTTCATGGAGGAATTGATACACAGGAACTATTGCCGTTTTCTTCTCCGGAAGAAGTGAGGGAAAGCGTGGAAAATACCATTCGAGTGATGAACAAAGAGGGAGGGTATATTTTTGCGGCGGCTCATAATATTCAGGAGGATGTAAATCCTCAAAATTTAACGATAATGTTTGAAACAGCGCGTAATTATCAAAACAGAGAATAATGAGCCAAAGCAAGCATCTTTATTTTTTAGGGAAATGTCGAAGTGATTATCATGTTAAAAATAAAGAATTTAATATTTTTTACACGGACTTCTAAAAATTTCCCTTTACTATTTTGTAAATCGTTGATAATATATAGAGGAAGAATGGATTCATTTTTCTGATGCGATAATGTGGGCAAGATAACAGGGAATCCTTCTCATAAAGTGCTTGGAAAAGAGGACGCTATCGTCCTCTTTTCTGTAAGTAGAATTACATGGAGGAATTTTATGAAAAAACTGCATGATTATGGAGAGACGATAGGATTTACTGGCCAGCACAAGTTTGTGCTGGCGGATCATATCCGACATCCATTGTTCTGGTGGCCGCAGACCTTGCTGGGGTACCGGATGGATTTTTCAGCGGTGAAAATCTGGTCGGAAAAGGAACTGGCATTGGTGGAAGACGAAACCGGAGAAGAGCAGGCATTTCAGCTGTCGGATGTCGTGCGTGCGGAAGACGGCACTGTAAAGACTGCAAAGATCCATTTTCTTTCCGATTTGCCGAGCGGCGGGAAGCGCAGCTTTACGCTGGAAAAACGGGCAGGCAAAACATTTGCGAAAGCCGTAAAGAGCCAGCGGGAAGGCAATTCTATCTGGCTGAAGGGAGAAAACTTCAGTGTGAAGCTTCCCCTGTCCCAGGCAATGGGAAATCATGTTCCGGGACCGTATGAAGCATTTGAGTTTGAAGGAATTCGATACGGCAGTTCGGAACTGATTTGCGGGAAGAAGGAATTTCTGGATCTGCAGACAGAATGTAAAGCAGATGGACCGCTGTACAGCGAATATGAAATGACCTACCGTTTTTCACGCGGAGGAGAATATCATGCAGTGGTGCGGGTAATCAAATCTATGGACTTCATCGAGTTTGAAGAAGAAATCAAGGATTTGGATGAGAATGATGGGGTATATTTCCGGTTCAACTGGAACGGTCTGAACCCGACCCATCGGCATGCCCCAAACAATCCTGCGATGATTCGGTGCAGCGGGGACGCTCATTGCTATGAGAGCTACAACTGGCAGACAATCGACCAGGAATTGGTGGAGTCGACCAACCATCCCCTTCCCATGTGGGGAAATCTGGACGGCGAAATCCCCTTTAAACTTTCCTCTTATGAACCGCAGGCGGCAGTAGCACGCGCAACCAATGCCGCATTCTGGAACAAGAATACCGGGATCTCAGCAGGAACGTTTATCACCGATGTAGAAGCTTGGAACAGTGGACGGTATGATATTTATTGTTCGTGGAATGGATTCGCGGTGAAGTTTTTCTATGAGAACGGCCTGCTGTGGTGGCAGTATCCGATTATAAGCGGCGTGCGGAAAACAGCGGTGACGGTATATTGTCATGAAAAAGACCGGGAATATTTCCTGGAAACTCTGCCCAAGAAAGAAATAGACCGCAAATATTTATCGGGAGGAACCGGAATAGCAGTTCATGGCGCAAGCTATGTCACTTTTTTGCAGAATCGGTATGAATTGATCACGCTGAACCGGATTAAGGATTTTGTACTGGAATATCCGCGTGACAAACGGAGATTGCCCCGAATCCGTCCGAACTGCGCATTTGTCAATTGGCAAGAATTTGTGGAATATCTGTTTTCCTATATTCTGGTGCAGAAACTGCCCACACATGGACAGACGGAAAACTCCGGTTTTCATGCGGTACCATATCGGCGGGTATCCGGATTGTTCTTTGATGCGTACAACTGCCTTTGGGAAACGATGCCGGAAGAGCAGCGGGAACGGGTGGAAGCGGTTCTGCTGCTGGTTACCTATCTAGGTGCGGGAGAAGATCTGGCACCGATCATGCATGTGTTGGGCGGTCCTCCGAACCTTCATGGGGATGTAAAGCGGAGTATTCCGTATATTTCCGCACTTTTCCCGGAACATCCGCATGTGAAGCGATGGGGAGAGATTTTCCGGAAATCCTATAACCTTTTGACCAGATTTTCGACGCGTCCGGATCTGGATGCAATCCAGCTGACCGGCGGACGCTGGGCGGAAAATATCGGAACCTATACCTGGGCTTTCTGGAGTGATGCCATTTATTCCTGCATGATGCTGGAACAGTATCACGGATTTTCCAATATTGTTGCAAATAAGTATGCGGCTATGGTTGCCAAATGGCTGGTTTATTCTCTGACCGCGCCTTTTGAGGGAGAGAAGCCGGAAACAGCAGAATATTTCAAAGAAGATGGTCATTTCTGGGGATGCTTTAAAATTGGAGAAGGACCGCATCGTGTCCACCTGCCTCTGGGGGCACATTCCGCACGGCGTACTGTGCCGTCGTCTCTGTTTGCGCTGGCGGATCATCTGGATTGGTATTCGCCGCTGCTGGCGGAAAATATCCGGTATGTCTGTCCCGGTTTTACACATGATTTCGAGAGATTCGATGACAGCGGAAACAAGCCCCGTTCGGAACGGGAACGTCTGGAAAGCGGTACCCGTCCGGATTACAGGACGCAGGCCTTTACCGGCATGGGCGTCATGTTCCGCAGTGCAGTCTATACTCCGGATGAAATGTCCGTTTTCCTGCAGCAGGTGGATGAAGGTCCCAACTACCGCTGGGGAACCTCCGGCGGATGGGGAAACGGAAATATCTATTACTATGCGGGCGGAAAAGCCTACAGCCACAATGGTATGGAGGACGTGGGTGACCGTCGTTTGAATGACTGCGATGTCGGATGTAATTTCGGCGTATGGTATAAGGGAAGCTTCAAGAATATCGGGCCGAATGTCCTGACGAATGGATTCCATGATCTGGGCGTGTTCCAGTATGCAGCCCTCTCTCCGGACAAACAGCCGCCAGTTTATGCGTATCCGGAATATCAGGAACGCAGCGTACTGGTATCCGGCAAGGACTATATATCGATCTTTGACATTACGGGAGGTTCACGGAATGCAACCCGGTTCTCCTGGAGTGTCCATGCCAATGATGAATTCCCCGAAATCTATATGCTGTCCTTTGTGGAAAACCGTGCGGAATTGACCACGCAGAATAAAAAAGAACGGATCAAAACCCGGTGGTATGATGGCCGCGGAAACGGATATGCTGTTGTAACCCATCGTCATGACCTGCATGTTGAAGGAATGGAAAAGGAAAACGGCGCTGTTGTGACGGGTCCGGACTTCCGTGATATTCTGTTCCGGAGTGAGTATGCACAGGAGAGCACATACGAAGATGTGAGCTTTGAAGGAAAAGTCGGTGCAGTCCGTCAGAAAAAGGAAAAAACGGAACTGGCTC
>JBMNPH010000023.1:0-25849 GCA_050943495.1 Candidatus Merdivicinus sp. | reverse complement strand
AATAAAAGCCGAAAAAGCCCAGAAATACGGCATTTTTCAGCGGAATATGTGTGTTCAATTGGCGGTGCAAAGCGTTTCACAAACAAATAAGACACCGTTGTGGGACATGGAAATTTCGCCGGGACGGGGGAAGGAACCGCCGCCCGAGAGTCCCGCCGGAGAAACGGTATGATGCGGGGCGCGGAAAGGGCGTTCGGTTAAAATCGGCTGTTCATTGGTCAGTTCTCCGGCGATGGAGTGAATCTTGGTCGTTTCAATGGCCTCCTCAAAGGTGAGGTCGGGGAGGATGGAGGGAATTCGCTGGGCGAGCATGCTTTTGCCGGAACCGGGCGGTCCGATCAGGAGGGCATTGTGGCTTCCCGCTGCTGCGATTTCGAGGGCGCGCTTGGCGGATTCCTGCCCGCGGACATCGGCCATATCGGGTTGGAAGGGGGAGGAAGAAGGACAGAATTCAAGCGGTTGTGCGGGCGTAAGTGTCCGAACATTCTCCAGAAAGTCGAGGACTTCCCGAACGTCGGAGATGCCGTAAATCTGAATTCCCTTGACAGCACTTGCCTCGCGTACATTTTCGATGGGTACGAATACCCGGGAATAGCCCTGCTCTTTTGCCAGAATAACCATTGGAAGAACGCCCTGAATACGCCGAACCTGACCATTCATGGAAAGTTCTCCGAAAAACATGCTGCCGGAAAAATCAGCGCCAGTCTGACCGCAGGCCGCAAGCAAAGCGAGAAAAATCGGTAGGTCATAAATGGGACCGGATTTTTTCAGGTCAGCAGGCGCGAGGTTGACGGTAATTTTTTGGATGGGAAATTCATATCCGCAGTTGCGGAAAGCAGCTCGTACTCGGTCACGGCTTTCCCGGACGGCAGTATCAGGCAGGCCCACAATTTCAAAGGAAGGCATCCCTCTTGCGGTATCGGCCTCCACCTCGACCGGATAGGCATTGAGGCCGAATACGCCGGCGCTCATAATTTTGGCATACATGAAAAACCCCTCCCAAACTGGTTTCTTTCAGTGTATCACAATTTTCTATTGCCTTCAATTATAAAATAAGGTTTTTTCTATATTTTTTTGAAAAATCGTAAGGAATGTCCTGCTTTCTTGGGATTTTTGAAGAAAAAAGACACATTATTTTGAATAATGTCCGGTAGAGAAGAATAAATCAACAAAATGTAAAGAAATACCAGAATATTTGTTTGGAATTGGGGCAGAAATGGAGTCTTTTGAGTGGAAAAATTCGGGGAAAATGTGGATAACTCTGTGGAATGTGTGGAAAACCCCGGAAAATCCTTTGAAATGATGTGGAAAAATCCAGCGATTTTCCACCGTGAATACAAAAAATACTCGATATTTGCTTAGGTCTGAAAACTTGCTATTTCTGCGTAAATCTGCTAGAATAAGAGAGAAAAAAAGCCCGTTTCTTGCCTTTTTTCCGGTTTACAAAAAAGTTTAAAAAAGTTGTTGACAAGGACGGGGTTGTATATTATAATAAACTTTGTGGCATTATGAGGTGTCGAGATGAAAATGAATATCAGGCAGTTATTTGACGGGATCGGAGAAAAACGTGAATTCGCGCAAACCTTCGATTATACCGGGGAAGAACTGTATGGAGGCTACCCGTTTCAGTCGCCCGTGGAATGTTCAGGGAAAATTGAAAACCGTGCTGGTGTGGTAAGGCTGGTTTTCTGTGTGAAATTTTCGCTGGATCTTGTCTGCGACCGGTGTCTGGAACCGTTTACCCGGGAAGAAAATCTGACCTTCTCTCATATTCTGGTGCAGAAGCTGGAATCAGAAGAGGAGGATGAGGATTATATTCTGTGTCCAGGCGGAGAACTGGATTTGGATGAGCTGGTGCGCACGGATGTGTTGCTGGAACTTCCGACCAAGGTGCTCTGCAGAGAGGATTGCAAAGGGCTTTGCGGACAATGCGGGCAGAACCTGAATTTTGGCAGCTGCAAATGCGAAAAAAAGGAAATTGACCCAAGGCTGGCGGTTTTGAGTCAGTTACTGGATTCGATGAAAGAAGATTCGGAAGAATCCTGAATGCTTTGAAGGAGGTGCAAATCATGGCAGTACCGAAGAGTAAAGTATCGCGTGCGAGAAGAGACAAACGTCGTTCCAACGTTTGGAAACTCCCGATGCCCGCGTTTTCCAAATGCACCCAGTGCGGTGAGCTGAAGGCTCCCCACAAAGTGTGCCCGCACTGCGGATATTACAAAGGCGTAGAGGTTATCAAAAAAGAGGCGTAAGCCTTCCGATTTGATCTGTCAGGCTGCCCGGTAAGGCGATCACGCTTTATCGGGCGCTTTTTTTGAAAAAAAGAAAGGCGGTGCGGCTGTGGCTGTAACAATCTGCGGGGTAGAGCAGGGCTCCCCTGCCGCAAAAGCGAAAATCTGTGCGGGCGAGCAGCTCGTTTCCATCAACGGGCAGGAAATTGCGGATGTGCTCGACTATCGATTTTATATGATGGAGATGAAGCTCAAGCTGGAAATTTTGTCAGCAAGCGGCGAAAAGCGGACGGTTTCGGTGCGGAAAGAAGAGTATGAGGAACTGGGGCTGCTGTTTGACAGCTATCTGATGGACAAGGAACGTTCCTGCCGGAATCAGTGCATTTTCTGCTTTATTGACCAGATGCCGCCCGGAATGCGGGAGACTCTTTATTTTAAGGATGATGATGCGCGGCTGAGCTTTCTGTACGGGAATTATATCACCCTCACCAACCTGAGCGAGCATGATATTGAGCGCACTATCCGGATGAAAATTTCGCCGGTAAATATCTCGGTTCACACGACCAATCCCGAACTCCGATGCAAGATGATGCACAATCGTTTTGCTGGGGATTCCCTTTCAATTATGCGGCGGCTGGCGGACGGCGGTATTGCCATGAACGCCCAGCTGGTTCTCTGCCCCGGCATCAACGATGGTGCAGAACTGGAACGTTCCCTCACCGACCTTGCGGAATATCTCCCGGCACTGCAGACGGTTTCCTGCGTGCCGGTGGGCCTGACAAAATACCGGGACGGGCTTACTCCTTTGCGTCCTTATACTAAAGAAGAGGCAGCAGCAGTTATCGATCTGGTCAACTGCCACGGGGACAAAATGTTGGCGGAACATGGCCAGCGGGTCTTTTACGCCTCGGATGAATTTTACCTTAAGGCGGAACGGCCATTGCCGGATGGAGATTTTTACGGCGATTACGGTCAGCTCGAAAACGGCGTCGGAATGCTCACTCTCCAGCGGGAACAGTTTCGCGAGGCAATTCCCTTCTTTGAGCCGGATAACCGGCGGCGGAAAATTTCGATTGCAACCGGCGTTGCAGCGGCACCTTTTATTCAGAAACTGGTTGACGAAGCTGCCAAAACATGGCATAATCTAGATGTACGGGTTTTCCCGATTGTGAACGACTTTTTCGGGCACAATATTACCGTTGCCGGATTGATTACCGGGCAGGATCTGATTGCTCAGCTGAAAGGACAGGATCTGGGAGAAGAACTCCTTCTGCCGGATGTCTTGCTGAAATTCCATGAGGATGTCCTGCTCGATGATGTAACGCTGGATCAGGTCCGGGAGGAACTGGGCGTGCCTATTACAATGGTAAACAGCGATGGTTATGAATTACTGCGGTGCATATTAGGCGAGGAAGAATGAGAAAGGCTGGGAAAGCAGATGAGACTTTTTCATGTCAGCGAAGAACCGGATATTCGGGAATTTCTGCCCAGACTGCCTAAACGAAAGGATTTGGATCCAAATACTGGATTGGTTTGGGCCATGGATGAATTTCATCTTCCCAATTTTTTAACTCCCCGCAACTGTCCCCGTGTGGCCTATCATGTGGGAGAAAAGACAACGAAAGCGGATCAGAGCGCATTTTTTTCATCGAGTACCATGCGCTATGCAATTGTGTTTGAAAGCAAGTGGGTTCCAGTGATGCTGTCCACAACCTTGTATCTCTATGAATTTTGCACCGATGATTTTGTTTTACAGGATGCCGCGGCCGGTTATTATATTTCCAAAAATAAGCAGATTCCGATTGCAAAATATGAGATAAATAATCTGTTTACCCAGCTTATGGCGCGGAATGTTGAAATTCGGATTGTCGATCATCTGTGGGATATTGCAGACCGAGTGAAAGAGTCAACGCTGGAATGGTCACTGTGCAGAATGGCTTTTGCCCAGCCCAGGCCGTGACCGATTTTATTTAAAAGAAAGGAAAAAACTATGGCAAAACCGATTGTCGCAGTGGTGGGGCGCCCGAACGTGGGAAAATCCACCCTGTTCAACAAGCTGGTGGGGAAACGGATCTCGATTGTCGAGGATACCCCCGGCGTGACACGCGACCGTATTTATGCGGAATGCGAGTGGCTGAACAAAGAGTTTATGCTGGTGGATACCGGCGGAATCGAGCCGAATACCGATGATATCCTGCTGTCCCAGATGCGGCGGCAGGCGGAAATGGCAATTGAGCGGGCGGATGTCATCATTCTAGTGACCGATTTGCAGTGTGGAGTGACCGCCGCCGATCAGGATGTCGCGAATATGCTGCAAAAAAGCGGAAAACCGGTGGTGCTCTGCGTCAACAAGGTGGACAGCATTGGCGAAGTGCCGCCTGAATTTTACGAATTTTACAATCTCGGACTGGGAGATCCGATTCCGGTATCCTCGGTGCACGGCCACGGAACGGGCGATCTGCTCGAAAAGGTGTTCGAGTATTTCCCTGAGGAGACAGAAGAGGAATACGGTGAAGATGTTGTCCGGGTGGCGATTATCGGCAAGCCGAATGTTGGAAAATCTTCCTTGGTCAACCGGATGTCCGGCGAAGAACGGATGATCGTGTCGGATATTGCGGGCACGACCCGGGATGCCGTCGATACCTATGTCGAGAATGAGTATGGCAAATATGTGCTGGTGGATACGGCAGGCATCCGGCGCAAGGCGCGGGTGACCGAAAATGTCGAGCGGTACAGTGTCCTGCGATCCTATATGGCGGTGGATCAGGCGGATGTCTGCCTGATTCTGATTGACGCTACCGAGGGATTTACCGAACAGGACTCCAAAGTGGCTGGCTACGCCCATGAACAGGGCAAGGGCTGTATTGTGGTTGTCAATAAATGGGATGCTGTCCCGGATAAGACCGATAAAACCATGCAGGAGTTTACCAATAAGCTTAAGATTGATTTCAGCTTCATGAGTTATGTGCCGTTTATTTTTATTTCGGCATTGACCGGGCAGCGGGTGAATAAGCTGTATGAGATGATTAATGACGTTGCTGCTCAGAATGCGCTGCGGGTGTCGACGGGCGCGCTGAATGATCTGCTCGCCAATGCGACCGCCCGAATGCAGCCGCCGTCAGATAAGGGTAAGCGTCTGAAGATTTACTATATCACGCAGGCTTCGACCAAGCCGCCGACATTCGTGGCGTTTGTAAACCGCAAGGATCTGTTCCATTTCTCGTACCAACGCTATCTCGAGAATCAGATCCGGGATACCTTTGGTCTGACCGGCACGCCGGTGCGGTTTCTGATCCGGGAACGCGACCGCAATGACACCGATTGACGTTAATTAGGAAAGGACGATAGAACATGGAAGGATTCCTGTTGGGAATTGCGCTGGTATTATCCGGATTTTTTGCCTATCTGATCGGAAGCGTAAATTTTGCCATCATTGTAACGAGGCTCTTTGCCAAAAAGGATATCCGGGACTTCGGAAGCGGCAATGCCGGCATGACCAACGTGCTGCGCACTCTTGGGAAAGGACCGGCGGCATTGGTGACCATCGGCGATTTCTGTAAGGGTATGCTGGCAGTGTTGATCGGGCACCTTATTTTGGGACTGCTGAACGGCGGAGTGCCATTTTATGCAGATTATCTCATTGCACTGTTGGTGATGTTGGGACATTGCTTCCCGGTATTTTACGGATTTCGGGGCGGCAAGGGAATCCTGGTGTCAGCCGGAGTTATTTTGGTGCTGGATTGGCGGGTCTTTCTAATCGTCTTTGCGGTTTTCATGGTTGTGGTGCTGCTGAAAAAGATTGTGTCGCTGGCGTCCATTTGCACGGCTGTGGCGTTTCCGATTGCGACGCTGGTGGTGGCGCTGTTGGACAATTCGCCTTACGTCCTGTGGGATACCCTTTCGGCAATTCTGATTGCGGCAATTGTCATTTTCATGCACCGCGGAAATATCAAACGGCTGCTGAACGGGACAGAGAAGGCGTTTGGCAAGAAGAAATAACGAAAAAGAATCCGCCGGTTGACGTGACCGGCGGACTGTTTTATAGAAAGGAGCTTTTATGGCGAAAATTGCGATTTTGGGAACCGGAGGATTTGGAATTTCGCTGGCAGTTATGTGCCACCGGTACGGCCATGAGGTGACGCTGTGGGGAAAATTTCCCCAAGAAATTGCGGAAATCCGGCGGTATGGCGAAAATAAACGGCTGCTGCCGGGAGTGCCGGTGGACGCGGGGATCCGACTGACAGATGAGATCGGAGAGATCGCGGGATCGGAACTGGTTCTGCTGGCGGTGCCGTCGTTTGCAGTAAGGGAGACGGCGCATCTAATCGCAGATGTGCTCGAACCGGGCGTTATTGTCGGAAATGTGGGCAAGGGACTTGAAAAGGGCAGTAAGAAACGTCTGAGCGAGGTAATTGCCGAGGAAATATCCGGACACGACATTGTGGCGCTGTCGGGGCCGTCTCACGCGGAAGAAGTGGCGCGGGGAGTTCCCACGACAATTGTGGCGGCCTGTTTGAACCGGAGTGCGGCGGAGACGGTGCAGGATATTCTGTCAAATCCGACGCTGCGGGTGTATGTGAGCGATGACGTGACCGGCGTAGAACTTTCAGGTGCATTAAAGAATATTATTGCAGTCTGTGCGGGGATCTGCGATGGAATGAATCTGGGCGATAATGCGCGGGCGGCGCTGATGACCCGGGGATTGGCGGAAATTGCGCGGTTGGGGATCGCAATGGGGGCGAAACGGACGACTTTTGCGGGATTGGCAGGTGTCGGAGATCTGATCGTGACCTGTACCAGTATGCATTCGCGAAATCACCGTGCTGGAATTCTGATCGGGCAGGGCGTATCGCCTGCGGAGGCGGTGGCGCAGATCGGGATGACAGTTGAGGGATGCATTGCGGCAGAAACAGCATGGGAATTGGCACAGGAAAAGAAAGTTTCGATGCCGATTGTGGAACAGCTGCATTTGGTCTTGACCGAGAATAAGGATCCTCATCAGGCGGTAGCGGATCTGATGGGACGGCCGGCACGTCATGAAGATGAGCGCGTGTGGCTGGAACAGATATTATAATAGAAAAAGTGCCCGGGACTGGAGACGGTCTCAGGCACTTAAAAAAATAATCAAGCTTTTTGTTGACCGCATTCGCGGTCGAGCCAGATAGAAGCAATATCGAGTGCTTCGTAAAGGCCACGTTTTTCGGCGCGTTTGGCGATCAGCTTTTGCGGGGGAAGGGAAAGATCAGTTGCCATCATTTGAATAGAAATCTCATCGGCAAGAGAGAGATCTTGAAAATCCTTGTGAGATTTAATCTGCATCATAACAACAAAGGGATCGGACATCCGTCCGTAATAGATCGTATCTTGATGGCGCACGAGAGGGCGGCCTTTATATTGGAAAAATTCCTGTGGCATGGTACAATCCTCCTTGGAAATGAATTCTTATTCTATTTTACCATAGAATAAAGGGCGAGTAAAGTCGAAAAATGTGAATTTTTCCATTTCAGTTTTTTTTTAAAAAAAGGGGTTGACAAAGGATGGACAAATGTGTATAATAAATACTGTTGTTGCGAGGCAAAAGCTTCGGATGACAAATGGGGGTATAGCTCAGCTGGGAGAGCATCTGCCTTACAAGCAGAGGGTCACAGGTTCGAGCCCTGTTGTCCCCACCATTTGGCCTGCTAGCTCAGTTGGTTAGAGCGCTAGCCTGTCACGCTAGAGGTCGTGGGTTCGAGCCCCATGCAGGTCGCCATTTTTCCCTTTATGTTCCCCTACTTATGCTTCTGTAGCTCAGTCGGTAGAGCAGGGGACTGAAAATCCCCGTGTCGTTGGTTCGATTCCGACCGGAAGCACCATAAATGCGGATTTAGCTCATCTGGTAGAGCGCCACCTTGCCATGGTGGAGGTAGCGAGTTCGAGCCTCGTAATCCGCTCCATTATCCTATTCAAACGCCCAGAAATAGGTATTCGACAGAGGGGTTCTCTGGCCACAGGTTTTGCCTGTGGTTTTTTTCTTTTCATAGAAATATGAAATAAAAGAACAGTCCATATGTCTTGTTGAAGGACAGAGGCTGTTCTTTATTCTTTATTACAAATGAGAATAGAAAGCTGCGGGATGTTGGCAGGGATTCACAGAAATGGAAACAAAAAACCTCTTGCAAAATGAAAAAAGTATGGTATAATGAGTACAGACAACAGGACGGTCTGGGACGTGGTAAAAAAAGTCTCATCTGTTGCATCAAAAATGCAGGTTTATGCAAGTTCTCTATAAAAATCGGTGGAATGAACAAATCGGTTCATTTTATGAAAAATTTTCGAAAAAAGGCTTTACAAACTTGCAGAGATTTGCTATAATCAGACCGTAGCTTGAAATCCTGGGTGGAATTTGAACATGTTACCCCAACGACATGAACAGAAACTGAACGGGAAAGAGAGCGTGTCACAAGAAACGTGACTTTCAAATGAAAATCACGGGCGTTTGACAAATATTATTTTGGAGGATGAAAAAACATGAAGAAACAGAGAATTCTTGCTCTGACTCTTGCTGCTGCTACCGCAACTTCTGTGTTCGGCGGCTTCAGTGCTTCTGCTGCTACTAAAAAAGATGCAGATGCTTACCAGGGTAAAAATTATCCGGCGTATACTGCTAAAACCGATTCTTGGGATCTGTCTAGTATTACTAAAGATACCAAAGTTTCTGTTGAGAAACCCGGTGATGTAGATGTTTTTGATAAGGATACTTATTACATCTATGACTACAAAGTTCAGAAGGGTAGCGGCGACAACGAAGGTTCTTTAGCTAACATTGAGGATGCAATGGGCACTGAAGGCCTCAAACAGGCTGTTGCAGATTACCTGAACAAGGGTAATGCAAGCGGTACTATCCATTATGAAGAAGATGATTACAGTGCTGCTGACTCCACTCGTCAGGCTGTTATTACTGAGTTCTTGGCAGTTTTGGATGACGCCAATGATATGGTGAAAAACGAAACTTTGAAGAACTTCTATGATGAAGATGAAGTTGCAGCATTTAAGCTTGACATTATGGTAAACGAGATTGCTGGTTTGGATGATTCCGGTTTAACTATCGCTAATTATCATACTTCTCAATTGGCTTACTATGTATCTGAGTACAATCGTTTGCTTGGCGAAGATGGCGCAATTTCTCCCAACTATAGCTGGGAAGAGAAATACGAAGAAGAGCTTGCTAAGGCTGATGATCTCGTAGAAGACGATTACAGTGCTCCGAACTGGATCAAGGTTCAGAATCAACTGGATCTGGCTGCTGGTTATGCTGCTGACGGTGATTATGACAAAGCTTATGATGCGGTTAACTACATTTTCACCGATATCGAGACCAAGACTCCTTCTTACTCTGATTTGAAGAAAGCACTGCAGGGTTTGTTCGACAACGATACTAGTTTTAATAATGCATTGCCGGCTTGGAGTTCCACGGGCGTGAAGGTCGAAAATGTTAAACCTTATGGCACAATCGAAGGTGTGAAGTATAGCTATCTTTCCACAGATTATGATGATAAAGATCAGTGGTATGAGTTTGCTGGCCGTAGCACTAATCCTGATGGTGTAAACTATGTAGCAGGTGCTTACCGTAAAGCAATGGCTGTTTATGTAGATTGCACTAAATCTACCACTCGCAAATTTGTTGCACAGTCTACTGTTGACAAGGCTCTGGATGACTTGAATGCAGCTATTTTGGCTCTGGATCCTAATTACACCACTCCTGAGTGGGTCGTTGTAAAACTTCAGACTCTGCTGGACGAAGCAAACGCTCTCGTTGAGACCGACTACAGAACTACTGCTACTTACTGGAAAGAGTTTGTAAAAGCTAGAGATGCTGTTGAAAATCTGTTGGCTTCTGACAACATCAAAGATTCCGTTGGCGAATCCTACTATGATGATCTGAAAGCTGCTATGAATGATCTCAGCAAGTGCCAGAAGACCGTTGACACTGCTACTAAGAACGATCTGAAGGTTGCTATGAAAGAGGCTGAAACCCTCCTGAAAGACAAAGACAACAAATCTGCTAACCAGATCATCGCTCTTGAGGATGCACTGGCTGCTGCTGAAAAAGTTTACGGCAAATCCGGCAAAACTATTTCTGCTTACGAGTCTGCTACCGAAGCTCTGAACACTGCAATTGCTGGCTACAACCAGATCCAGGGCTGGTACATGGACGGTGGCAAATGGTACTACGGCGTTGGCGATTCTAAGGCTACTGGCTGGCTGAACGTTGGCGGCACTTGGTACTACCTGAACACCGATGGCTCTATGGCTACTGGCTGGCTGAACCTGAACGGCACTTGGTACTACCTGAATGCTAATGGTTCTATGGCTACTGGCTGGCTGAACCTGAACGGCACTTATTATTACCTGAAGTCTTGGGGCGGCATGGCTACCGGCTGGAACATGGTAAATGGTACTTGGTACTACATGCAGCCTTCCGGCGCTATGGTTGCTAACGGCTGGTACAGCATCGGCGGCAAATCCTACTACTTCTATAGCTGGGGCGGCATGGCTGCTAACACCACCACTCCTGATGGCTACAAAGTAGGCGCTGACGGCGCTTGGATCAAATAAGTCTGATTTGATCGAACCGCTAAGGTAATCGAATAATAAATCCCCTCCACTTAAAAGTGGAGGGGATTTTCTTTGTATAAAAAGCAATGTATTTACTATTCATCTGCTTTTATTGAGAATAATTTAGAAAAAGAAAAAACCGATCCAATGAATTGGATCGGTTTTTGGAGGTGCCACCCAGATTTGAACTGGGGGTGAAGGAGTTGCAGTCCTCTGCCTTACCACTTGGCTATGGCACCGAAAATGGAGCGGATTACGAGGCTCGAACTCGCTACCTCCACCATGGCAAGGTGGCGCTCTACCAGATGAGCTAAATCCGCAAAATGGTGCTTCCGGTCGGAATCGAACCAACGACACGAGGATTTTCAGTCCTCTGCTCTACCGACTGAGCTACAGAAGCATAAAATGGCGACCTGCATGGGGCTCGAACCCACGACCTCTAGCGTGACAGGCTAGCGCTCTAACCAACTGAGCTAGCAGGCCATTTCTTACCAACCAATACGGTCAGTCAACGGATATTATTATACATCAGTTTTTCAATTTTGTCAACAGCTTTTTCGAAAAAAAGCGGAATTTTTTCGTCGACAAAATACCTTGATTTTCCCACGGTGATGTTATATAATATGAATATTAGAGACCAGAAAGGACGGACGCAGATGGACTGGAGAAAAATTGTACGAATCAGTGTAAGCGCCATATTGTCCCTCTTGATACTATGTTCGATCGTAGGGATGATCCTGTTGGGAATCGGTGTGAAGAATGCGAGCCACACAGGTACCTTTAATTTATTTGGATACAGCTTTCATTTAAATAAGAGCACTGCAATGGAACCAGATATGCTGCGCAACGATCTGATTGTGGTAAAGCATGCGAATTTTTCCGATATAACAGAAGGGGATTATGCTGCCTTTTATTATTTGGAAGAAGGAGAGGAACATCTGTTAGTTCGAAAAGTTACTGCAATTGATGGGCTTCTCTATACTGTTGCGGATACATCTGGGAATACGCTGGAATTATCAGCAGAGAATTGTCGTTTTCTGGGAGAGGCAACGCTACGCAGTGCACAGCTTGGGCAATGGGTGTTGTTTTTGCAGTCGGAAGATGGCAAAATGATTTTTTTAGGATGGGCAGCAGGGATTGCACTTTGTGCGATAGGATTGAGCATACTATTTCATGTGATATGGAAAGCGTTGTGGATACAGCGACATGCGCCTTCTGATGGCATAACAGGCGAAATGCTAAGCTTCGATCAACCGGTTGAGATCTCCAAACGGCGAGATTGAGCATAAGCCGGGACTTTTCCCCGGCTTTTTCTTTTGGAAAGGAGTACAGAATGGGTAAAAATTTAGTTGTTGCACAGTCCGGAGGACCGAGTGTTGCAATTAATGCGACATTGGCAGGAGTAATCGCAGCGGCAAAGGATGCGCTGCCGATTAAAAAAATATATGGAGGGTTGCACGGAGTAGAAGGAATGCAAGCAGGAAAGCTTGTAGACCTGACAGACTTTTCTGATTTAGAGAAGCTGAAAGCGACACCGGCTATGGCGTTGGGATCCTGCCGCTGCAAGCTGCCACCCGTAGATCAGTGTGACGCTGAAATTTATCAAAATCTGCGCAAAATTTTTCGGGAATATGAAATCGGATATTTCCTATACATCGGTGGGAACGACAGTATGGACACCGTCTATAAGCTTTCCCGGCTTTTTGAAGGTGAGCCGGATGCGCCGGTCTTTATGGGCGTTCCTAAAACGATTGATAATGATTTGCCGCTGACCGATCATACTCCCGGGTACGGAAGTGCAGCAAAATATTTGGGAATTACCATTGGAGAAATTATTCGGGATACTGCCATTTATAATGTACCCGCTGTGACGATAGTCGAAGTGATGGGCCGGAACGCAGGTTGGCTGACCCTGGCAGCTGGCTTACCGCGCTTTGTAGGCGGTAGTAAGCCGGATATTATTGCAATTCCCGAGACTCCTTTTGATGAAAATCGTTTTCTGGAACAGGTGCGGGATGTATTGCAGCATTCTCCCAATGTAGTGGCGGTTGTCAGCGAGGGTCTGCGCGATGCAGAAGGCGAATATGTAGGCAGTAGTGCAAAAAGCGGCGCCGTGGATGTTTTTGGCCATGCCTATCTGAGCGGTGTGGGAAAATATCTCGAAGGATTGGTGAAACGGGAAATCGGCTGCAAAGTACGGTCGATTGAGTTGAATCTTATGCAGCGATGTTCGTCGCATCTGGCTTCCCTGGCGGATATTGAGGAAGGATTTGCCATCGGAAAAGCCGGCGTTGCAGCAGCGCTGCGCGGAGAAACCGGCCGGATGGTGGCAGTGGAACGTCTGTCGGATACTCCGTATGCGATTCAACTCAAGACTGTTGCAATTGAAGAGGTGGCGAATCTGGAACAGCTGGTGCCGGAAAAATGGCGTCAGTTGGATGACCCGCAGGTTGCGCGGGAAATCTGTGATTATATTCTGCCTCTGACCCAAGGAGATGTCCCGCAGTTCCGTAATGAATTTGGTATGAATGAATATGTCAGTTTTCTCGATTGATTAGGAAAAAAACGCGTCTCAAATGAGGCGCGTTTTGTTTTATTATTCAAAAAGGAATAATTTCCAGACGCCATCTTCTGCCAGCCAAGCACCGCCCGGATAAGGGGCAGCGCCTTCATATTGGCAGGGGACGATTTCTGTTCCATTGGCATCGAGAACGCCCCATTTACCATCCTTGCAGACCGGCACATATCCGCCTGCCATATTGTAAGCATAATAACGGGAAACCTGTTCATACTCTTGCGTGTCCGGATTAAAGACGAGAGATGATCCCCAACAATTGTCATAAACAAAATCGGTAACGAGTTGCCCATCGGCGGAAAGATAGGCCCATTTTTCGTCCTGACAGACCGGAACCAGCGCTTCGCCGTTGAACCAACCGACCCGGTCAAATTCCATGCCCTCTGCGAGGAGGGTTCCGTCCACATTGCAGAAATTCCAGTAACCATCATGGGAAAGCTCGGGAATTTCTTCCTCATTTTCGAGAGTACCGTAAAAGACGGGAAAATAAGAATCAGTGGGAATTTCATCCGGTTCTGTCGGTTTCAGGGAAGCCGCCCCTTCCATCGTATGGAAGGATTGCAGGGTGTCGGGATTTTCCGCATCAATCATAAAGGTTATGCCGCTGTTTCCGTGCCCATAGCAAAGAGAAAATCCGGTTGCTTCCTCAACAGTTGCGTTTAGCGTTTCCCAGTCTTCGTCAATTGGACCGCTTTGCAGCCAGATCCATTCATCTTTCATACAGAGTTCCAATTCTTGAGAGGCATTGCAGGGAAGCCATTCGGTGCCGTTTTCATCCACTAAACCCCAGGCACCATCACGATAGATGGAATAGAAAAGAGTTTCTCCTTCTGGGTACCGCATACGTTCCGGATTCGGAGAAGTTTCAATCAAAGCGGGGACCATTTGGTCGCAGAAAATTTCCACCTCGGATGCTGGAACCAGTTCGGCGGAAGATTCCTCAGAAACAGAGGGTTCCGAAGCAGGAACGCTGTCGGAAGACTCAGCGGATTCAGATTTGCTCATTTCGGCTGAGGAACTTTCCGGAACCGATTCCGGTAGGGTGGAAGAATTGGATTCTTCTACAGAACAGGAAGCTAGCAGCAGAACTATCGCAATCAGTAAAATGAATTTTTTCAAGAGAATCACTCCCTTCAGATTGTCTTCATGATAGCACATCAAAAAATTAGTGTCAAGAAAAAATGCTGCAAAGCACAGGAAATCGACCGCAATTTCAGCAAAAAATTCCAATGATATTTTTTGAAAAAACGCGCATAGTAACCATGAAAGAAAAAAAATAAGGGGGAATTGTGCGTGCGAAAAGCGATTCAGACCCTGACATTGTTTACGGCCATTGTGGTGACGGCGGTGATGGGGTTTGTTGCCTATCTGAATTTTGAGATTCCGGACCGATTTTATGTATCAGATGCGGAATCTTTTCAACTGTATCCATACCGGCAGATTACCTCAACCATTCCGCAGAATGCGGAGGTACAGGCGGGAAGTGCCCGATTCCTTTCACGGGAGACGGAGTTGGAACTGCTCGGGTTGATTCCGGTCAAAAGCACTTGGCTGGAGGAAGTGGAGGAACGGTATGTTGTTCCCTGCGGGACACCGTTTGGCCTCAAAATGCTGACAGACGGCGTGGTAATTGTCGGAATCAATCCGGTGGAAACTTATACCGGAACAGTTTATCCGGCAGATGAAGCGGGTTTGCAAAAGGGAGATGTCATTCTGACCGTAAATGGAACAGCCGTCCATTCCAATAAAGAGTTGACGGCATGCGTCCGGGAGAGCGGCGGAAAGCCGATGCAATTCCGGATCCGGCGCGGAGACAGCGAACAAACCGCTGAGGTACAGGCAGTAAAAAGCGTCAGCGATGAACAATACCGCTGTGGAATTTGGGTACGGGATTCCTCGGCAGGGATCGGAACGGTGACCTTTTACGACCCGGCAACGGGAATTTTCGGCGGATTGGGGCATGCCGTCTGCGATGTAGATACCGGCGAACCCATGCCGCTTGCAAGCGGAGAAGTGGTGCCGGTCTTCATTACCGGTGCGGAAAAAGGTGAACCAGGCGAGCCGGGTGAATTGCAAGGGAGTTTTGTGTCGAGCGTACCGAGCGGCAATTTGGCTATAAATAATGAAACGGGGATCTACGGATACCTGTATCATAATCCCAGCCGAATGGAAGCAGTTCCGCTGCTGTTCCGCCAGGAAATTGAAGAAGGACCTGTACAGATTTTGGCAACCATTCAGGGAGATACACCACAATACTATGACGCAGAGATTGAAAAGGTCAATCTGGGGGATCATACCCCAACCAAAAATATGATTCTTCACATCACGGACCCGGAATTGTTGGAGGCAACTGGTGGGATTGTGCAGGGGATGAGCGGCAGTCCGATTCTTCAGGACGGAAAGCTGGCAGGTGCTGTCACCCATGTATTTGTAAACGATCCTACTCGAGGCTACGGAATTTTTGCGGAGAATATGCTGGACAACTGCGAAAATCTGGAACAAAAGCTGGCAGGATAAAAAGACAGCCATTCGGCTGCCTTACATAAGTTTTACAAGTTGGCCATAAATGTGATATAATAACAAAAACTGGAATTCGTGGAGGGATTCAGATGGCCGATTTTGGGATAGATGAGATGCAGGAAATGCAGAAAATTTTGCAAGATCAGTATAAAGATAAGTGGGAACCGATTTCTCCGGAAACAGGGAAAAATAAATTGCTCTGGATGATAGGGGAAATAGGAGAAGTCATTGATGTTGTCAAGAAACATGGTGGAACAAAGGCTTGTACAGATGAAAATTTAAGAAAGCACTTAGTTGAAGAATTAGCAGATGTTCTGATGTACTATAATGATGTTCTTTTGTGTTATGGCATATCATCTGAAGAATTAAAATCCGTATATGTTGAGAAATTTGAGAAAAATATGAAACGCTGGTAATTTCGATCTCCTTATCTATAGCAGTTATGTGCGGCCAATAAGGGGTGCGTGATTGACAAATACATCACATTTGAATATAATAGAAACATTGAAAGAAATCAATGGAATGGGGCGAGGGTATGGATCCCAAAAAGGTCGCGACAATTTTTAAGGCGCTGTGTGATGAAAACCGGGTGCGGATTCTGGAAATTTTGTCCGGCGGAGAAAAATGCGCCTGTAAGCTGCTCGAGCAGCTTGATGTGACACAGCCGACCTTGTCTCACCATATGAAAATCCTATGTGATTCGGGGCTTGTAGTCGGGCGTAAGGATGGAAAATGGACGCATTATTCCATTTCATTGGAAGGTATGGAGGCAGCCCGACAGTGTCTGAATGATCTGATGCAACGCAAAAATTGAACGGCATGGAAAAAACCGCCCACAAGATCGTGAGCGGTTTCTGATTTTTATAAGGAAGAATCGTTGGAAGTCAGGCGGAAAAGATTACCCTGCGGATCTGTAAAGAGATATTCCGCTTGCTCATGCCACGGCCAGAATGGGAGAACCGAACGATCGGATGGACTCTGCGGGAGGCCCGAAAGTTCGCCGCCCATCGAGAAATGCGCGTTGCTGTAAAGCAGCTGAATCGTTCCGGGATGGGCCTCCTGTATGCGGAAGAGCAAGGAACCATGGGGAGGCACCGAGATTGCCGGAAGGGAATCCCCGTAAGAGACAGAGGTACGGACGATACGGGAAGTAAATTTGGATACATGATAGCGGGCATTGGTAGAGAGCGGAATCCCGGTTTGACCGGAAGTCAGCGACAACGCAAAATCGACTGACTGATCCGACCAGTTGAGAAATGCAAGGGTATACCAGCTTCCCATAGGTGTGTCCACCTTGGTCTGAATCAGGGATGGATACCGGTTTGCCTTAAAAAGATCCACCGGCAAAGAGGAGGTATTGACCACTGGAATAATATGGCGCAGCAGTTCCAGACGGTCACGATCAATTTCAGCAATTGGTTCGGTAGAACAGACAATTCCGCCGCTTAAATATTGCACCAGGGTCAGAGTAAAGGCTTCAGTATCGTTGAGCAGTCCTAACGAAAGATGAAGGTCGCGGAAAGGTTCCGTCCGGCGGCGCACCATCAGTGCATCCGGGTCATTGTGCCACCAGTTGTTCATAAAATATCGGAGCAGAGACTGCTTGATCGTAAAAGGAGCTGCCATGCCGCCGCCTTTGATGATGGAGTCCCACGTGCTGAGAACATCCGAGCCAGTGCGCTGCGCGTCAACGATGCCGATGAGCTGATCGTACAATCCGCCGCAGACCAGCAAATAGGAATCTTCGCCGATCGTATCGCGCACTACCTGCAATGCACGCCGGTATGCTTCCCCGAGGGGGATAGATTTGTCATAATAATCCGCGTCCTCGTGCAGAATGGCTGCACGGGTGAAATCCAGCTTGTGATAGCGGTATCCCCAATCCCGGCGCAGTTTTGTATACAGTTCCCGCAGATAGCAAAGCGTATCCGGATGGGTGATGTCCAATACATGATATTGCTTGCCCATTGGGAAAATGGCAGGGGAACCATCCTTGTTTTTGAGCATGCACTGCGGCTTGGCGGCGGCTATCCCTTCATTTTCTTCCGAAATAAAGGGGGAAGTCCAGATGCCGGGAATAAATCCTGCCTCCGAAATTTCATCCGCCAGCACCTTCATGCCGTCCGGGAATTTTTCGTTGGGCGAGAAATCGCCTTCACCGGTCTCCCAGCCCATGTCGATCTGATAGACGTCGAAGGGAATCTGTTTTTCGTGAAGCGCGGCCAGATTGGAACGGATATCCTCCTGATTTACAGTAATTCCGTAATAATACCAGCTGCAGTAAACTGCCGGCTTTTTGGAACCGACGCGGGCATGATGAATGCGGGCTTTGGTTTTTGCAAAGTCTTGAATAACTGCAAAAGGCTCGGTTGTATTCTCGATGCGCAGCCATTCGGTTTCCACGGTCCGTTCCGGCGCCATTTCGATGTGGAAATGGCATTCGGCGCGGAAAGACTCAAAATCCTGCTGCGGATTGACCCGGAGGGTCATGTCGGTCATCTGGGAAAAAGCGGTGAGGAATCCGGCAAATAGGAATCGGGTATCCGCTGTTTGAATCACTGTAAGCTGATCGCTGGCATAAAGTCCGGCAATTTCCTGCCCGGATTCTACCGACTTCCCGTTTTCGCTGATATTCCGGAGCATATCGCGGTATGCGTCATCCGAAACGCCGATATGGCAGATAGAGGGCAGGCCGTTTTTGTGGCGGCTCTGGCTGAAGAATGTTTTTCCTGCAAGGTGCGGAGCAGGCCAGAGAGAAGAATCAGAACTGATGTCGAGAACGGCTATATTTTTAAGGGACAGCGTATGGCCGGAGCAGTTGGTGACAGCAGTCCGGATTCGGATACGGTCCGGTTTTCCGCCGGAATTTTGCCATGCGAAGGTGCGGGTAATCCGGAAGAGGGGGTGTGCCGCCTCAAAACATTGGAAGGTATCCGCATCATCTAAACGATCCGTTGCCGGGCAGGGAATCTCCGTAAAACAGAGATCCCGGCCGGAAAGTTCGGAGAGGGCGGAATCCCCAGCCAGCTGGTAGGTCAGGGAGAACGCTTTTGCAAGAGAATCCAGTTGCATAGAAAACGACATCCTTTCGAAATAAAGGTATTGCGCAGCCGATCAGGTTTCATTTCCCCAGTAAACGGGACGGCTTTCTTTTTCTTTCATGGAAGCAAGCCATGCCTGCCGCCATTTGTGGACATCCCGATGCGAGATAGGCGGCATATTTTCGCGCTGCTGCCGGGGCAGAATTTCTGCGAAGGGCTGATGCGGTTCGGTCTGATACCAGTAGGCGACGCTGGAAAGATCGAGGGTCAGGCAGTTGGCATGACCATGCTCAATCGAAAATCGCAGGGATGTTTCAAAGCAGATGGGATCTTCTAAAAAGAAGCGGTAACAGTGTGTGCGGCCCATCCATCCGATTTTGGAGGGGACTTTGGCATAGCCGAAGTAGGGATGAGCATAGAGCTCATTGGGACACCACGCGGAGTTAAAGAAATCCTCAGTGCCGGTGCCGTGATGGGAGCCGGGCCACGGCTCGCCGTCAATCAGCAGCATGTCGTCACCCTCCCCGTACCAGCAGCTGGTGGGGTTGTCGACATAATACTGGATGCCGACCAGATGCCCTTTTCCTACGATATCCGCAATTCGATAGTTGTTTTCGTCAGAGGGATTGCGCAGATGAGCGCCGGCTTCATCCGATTCGAGTTCGGCGTAATTGTGAGAGGCGGTAATTTCCCGATTCCAGAGTGCATGGAAATAGGCGGCGTCCGCAAGCGGGGAAGAGGGGATTTCATAGTCGATATAGAAATATAGCCCGATCCAGCTGGTATTTTCATTGGTAATGGTAATGCGGGCATGCTGACGGAAGGGCATGGGAAAATAGCAGCTCAGTCCGCGGCCCTGCACAGGTGCAGCGGCGATGTATTGGGAAACAAAGGGATAATTTTCACCAAAGCCTTGGCCGAAGAAATCGCCAACCGGCGCCAAAACGCTCGGATTGGGTTCCTGATCCCAGTAGATGCGGAAAATGGTATTGCGGCGGTTCATGGGTTCGTCCGAGCCAATGGTCATCCAGATATGACGAATGATGCCGGGACCGGAAATGGAGGCAATCTCAGCGGTTTCGCCGGGCTGAATAATAATGCGGTCCGCATTTCCTCCGGTCTTGTCAAAACTGGAGATTCGTCTGGTTTTGCAGTCGCGCAGCTGAAAGATTTCCTGATGAGGCATTTGAGATACACTCCTTTTATCCTTTGATTGCGCCAATCATGACGCCTTTGACAAAATATTTCTGCAGGAATGGATAAACAATCAGAATTGGTACCGTGGCGACAATAATGGTAGCGTATTTGATCGTTTCCGAAATGGCAATTTGATTTTCCAATCCGGTGGTCATATCTTCAACGTTAGAAAGAACCAGAATCTCTCGCAGGATGAGCTGTAAGGGGTACATGGTGCGGTCGCGCAGATAGATCATAGCGGAGAACCAAGAGTTCCAGTGGCCGACTGCATAGAAGAGGGTAATTACTGCTACCGAAGGCATGCAGACTGGGAGAATAATTCGGAACAGAATAACCCAGTCATTGGCATTGTCAATTTTTGCGGATTCTTCGAGGGCATCGGGAACTCCCAGGAAGGCAGTCCGCAAAACGATCACATTGTATGTGCTAATCGCAGAAGGCAGGATAATTGCAAAGATGGTTTCGGTTAGATGCAGGTCCTTAACGACCAGATAGGAGGGGATTAGGCCGCCGGAGAAAAACATGGTAAAGACCGCGAGGACCATCAAAAAATTTTTGAGGAGGAAGTGCTTACGAGAAAGGACATAAGCAGTAATAATTGTTAAAAAGACATTGAGTGTAGTGCCAAGAACCACATAGAGCAGGGTATTTCGATAACCGGTCCAAATGCTGGGATTATTGAAAACAGCAATGTAGGAATCCAGAGAAAAACCTTGAGGGATCATTAAGATACCTTTATGTGCCATAAATTGAGCGGGTTTACTGATGGATGCAATCAGCACATACCAGAATGGATAAATGGTGACAATCATCAGGATCGTCATAAAGGTAAGATTGAAAACTTCGAAAATTCTTTCGGATAATGGCCGTTTGATTTTCATGGGAACCCTTCCTTTTGATGTTATACAAATTCTCCAGTTTTGTCAAGATAAAATTACCATAAACTGGTTTCATTGACTTTTCGGCTAATAGCATTGGCAATAAGTAGGAGTGCAAAGTTGATGATAGAGTTGAATAGACCAACTGCCGTACTATAACTGTAGCTGAATTCCAGCAGCCCTTTGCGGTAGACAAAGGTAGAGATAATATCCGCTACTTCAAAGGTGGAGGAGTTGTAGAGCAGCAGAGTTTTTTCATAGCCGATGTTCATCAGAGAGCCAATGCGGAGAATAAACATGATGACGATGGTAGGCATGATGCTGGGAAGGGTGACAGCAGAGACCATCCGCAGCTTTCCACATCCATCAATGGCTGCAGCTTCATACAATTCGGAATCGACATTGGAGAGAGCCGCTAAATAGATAATGGAAGACCAGCCGACAGTTTGGTAAATCTCGCTGATGATATATATGGGGCGATAGTATTGGGGATGAAGGAGCATGGTGACTCGATCTCCGCCCAAAAGCTCAATAATATCGTTGATAAGGCCAGTTGAGGAGGTAAAGTTGACAATCAAGCCGCACATGACAACCAGAGAAATAAAGTAGGGAATATAAGAAATGGTTTGTGCGAGACGCTTAAACCAGTTTTGGCGGATTTCATTGAAAAGAAGTGCCAGGATAATGGGTGCCGGAAAACCAAATATAATTAATTCAAAACTTAAAATTAGGGTATTGCGAATGGTGCGAACGAAATAAACACCAGTAAAGAAGGACTCAAAATGTTTGAAACCAACCCAGGGACTTCCGATGATACCAACGGCGGGCTGGAAATCCTTAAAGGCGATAGAAGCACCATACATTGGGACATAACAGAATATAATGTAGTAAGCCAGCATGGGAATGGTCATGACATAAACCCATTTGTTTGTAATGATATCTTTTTTTATTTTTTTCCACATATGCGTCGTTCCTCTCGGTTTCCTATCTGGTAATCAGCAAGGCATGTCGGCTGAACCGGTTTCTATTATGTTGGAAAAATCGGGGATTTTGGATCGTACTGCGTCCAAAATCCCCGGAATTCCCTAGCGGTTTTGGTAACGGGTATAAGCGTCGTTATAGATTTTCAGTGCTTCCTCGAGTCCCATATTCTTGACTGCTTCCACAGCAGCATCGAAATCAGACAGGGGAGCCTGCCCCATAATCATTTTGTTGACAATTTCTTCGTAATAAGTATCAATTTCGGTTACGAGCTGTGCGATCTGAGCGCTTTCTTCCGGAGTAAAGGTCATGGGAGGCAGAGAGAGTGCATAGCTGGACGGAGCCCATTTTTCCATAGCATAGTTCATAAGTTCCGAACCAGGTGCCGGTGCAGTGCTCCGCTGCAAGGTCGCCCATTGTTCTACAGCGCCGATGGCGATACCTCCGACAACTTCATCCAAGGTTTTATGCTGACTTTCCGCTTCTTCCACGATTTTATCGCTCCAGGCGGGCAGCCCATCCTCCTGAATGGTATAGTGTTCACCTTCAATACCGAAATTGACCAGCATGGAACCTTCGTCTCCCATGACATAGTCCATCCAGCGGAGTGCAATGTCTGGTTGTTCACAAGCTGTTGTGATAGCAAGCCCCATACCGCGGGTAATGTAAGCGGATTGGCTGGTATAAGATTGGCCAGCAGGCCCGATCGGATAGGGAACTGGTTCCAGTTTGAATCCGTCAATTACTTCCGGTCCCTGGGTCATAAAGGTATTGAAACTGCCGCCGATAGTGCCGCAATAGCCGCCGGAAATATTGGACATCATCTTGGCAGAATGGCTGTCACCATCATTGGCCAAATAGTCCGGGTCAATCAATCCTTCGGAATACCACTGATTCATTGTTGTAATGAAATCCAAAAATGCTTCCGGATTATTGAAGGGATGATTGATCTGTTTTGTTTCAGGGTCGACATAGAAGTCGCGCAGCATTCCCCAAGCAGGAATCCAAGTACGGATCAGTAATGCTTTTCCATCACCGTTTGTCGAAACAAATGGAATTTCGTCATTGGGGTCGCCATTACCGTTGGCGTCCTGTTCTTTAAAGAGAGTCAGCATTTCATGCCAGTCCTCAATTGTCAAAGGATCCTGATCATAACCGACCCGCTCGGCCCAGTCTTTGCGGTAAGCAAAGCCATAGTTTACCGGTTTATTGTCACCTGCCTCCAGATATGCCTGTGAAATAGTTGGAAACATATACAGTGCACCAGAATCCGTCGTAATTTCCTTTTTAAGTTCGGGATATTCTTCCAGCATTTGAGAGAAATTAGGTGCCAGTTCTGCAACTTTGTCCTTTAGGTCGATGATAACCTGATCCATAATGGCCTTTTCCGGACCACCGGGATACTGATTGCGCCAGTCATAGTAAATCATATCCGGCAGATCCTGGGAAGCAGTCATAAGGTTAAATTGTTCCGCTTCTTGGCCTGTGGGCGGATGGTTCCAGACAATATCAATGTTGGTGCGTTTTTCCAGTTCCTGAAATGCTAGGACATCTTCATGAGAGGAAACGCTGAGAGCCGCTTTGCCGCTCATAAAGGAGAAAATTTCGAAGGTAGTTTTTTCGGCAGTAATCGGCAGACCGGAACTGGAGGATGCGGAGGCAGAAGAGGTGCTGGATGCAGAGGAAGCCGAATCTGATGAGGAGGATGTGGTAGAGGAAGTTTCGTTGGATCCGCAGGATACGCTGCTGAATGCAATACCGGTAGCCAGCAAAGCAGCTGAGATCGCTTGAATTTTTTTCATAATGGTTCACTCTTTCTATCTGTATTTTAAAATAACCGCGAACATTGTAAATCGAAAAAATGGGATGGGAAATTTTAGCGGCTTTGGTAGCGGGTGTAAGCATCATTATAAATTTTAAGTGCTTCATCCAGCCCCATCTTCTTAACTGCATCCACCGCAGCATCAAAATCGGACAAAGGAGTTTGTCCCATAATCATCTTATTGATGATTTCTTCGTAATAAGTATTGATCTCAGTCATGATTTCCGCTACCCGAGAGCTTTCCTCGGGAGTAAGGGTCATAGGGGGCAGCGAAAGATCATAACTGGAGGGCGCCCACTTTTCTTTTGCATACTCCTGGAGTTCCGACCCGGGAACAGGTGCAGTTTTTCTCTGTAAAGTAGCCCATTGTTCTACGGAACCGATCGCAATACCGCCGACAACCTGATCTAGGGTTTTGTTTTCGCTTTCCATTTCGTCCAGGATTTTGTCACTCCAAGCGGGAAGACCATCCTCCTGAATTGTATAATGTTCGCCTTCGATGCCGAAATTTACCAACATGGAACCTTCTTCTCCCATAACATAATCCATCCAGCGGAGTGCGACATCGGGTTGTTCACAGGCTGTGGTAATCGCAAGACCATATCCGCGTGTAATAAAAGCGGAACTATTGGTATAAGATTTTCCGGCCGGCCCAATGGGATAGGGAACCGGTTCCAATTGAAAGCCATCTATCACTTCGGGGCCTTGGGTCATGAAGGTGGTAAAGCTGCCACCTAATGTTCCACAGTATGCACCGGAGATATTGGACATCATTTTGGTTTTGTGTCCTTCAAAATCCGTCGCAACATAGTCTGGATCAATCAGTCCTTCAGAATACCATTTGTTCATAGTTGTCACAAAATCCAAAAAATCTTCCGGATTATTAAAGGGATGGTTAATCTGTTGAGTTTCCTGGTCAACATAGAAATCACGCAGCATTCCCCAAGCTGGAAGCCAAGTTTGGATTAGCAGTGCTTTTCCTTCCCCTTGGGAAACAAATGGAATTTCATCATTAGGATCCCCATTACCATTTGCATCCTGCTCTTTGAATAAGGTCAGCATCTCATACCAGTCATCTACGGTAAGCGGATCCTGATTATAACCAACTCGTTCCGCCCAGTCTTTTCGATAGGCGTAACCATATCCGACAGGCTGTTCTTCTTGGCCGACTGCTTCCAGATATTCCTGGGAGATAGTGGGGAACATGTAGAGTGCACCGGAGTCAGTTGTAATTTCCTTTTTCAATTCTGGATAATCTTGCAGCATTTTGGAAAAATTGGGTGCCAGTTCTGCAACTTTGTCCTTTAGATCGATGATAACCTGATCCATAATGGCCTTTTCCGGACCGCCGGGATACTGATTGCGCCAATCGTAGTAAATCATATCCGGCAAATCCTGGGAGGCGGTCATAAGGTTAAATTGTTCTTTTTCCTGGCCTGCGGGGGGATGATTCCAGACAATGTCAATATTGGTTCGTTTTTCGAGTTCCTGAAAGGCCAGCACATCTTCGTGAGAAGTAACGCTTTGTGCAGCTTTATCACTCATAAAGGAGAAAATCTTAAAAGTTGTTTTTTCGGGAGTAATCGGCAGACCGGAAGTGGAGGCTGCCGAAGAGGATGAGGTGCTGGAAGCAGAGGATGTCGGATCCGACGAGGAAGCAGTAGAGGAGGACTCGTTGGATCCACAGGATACGCTGCTGAATGCGATACCAGTGGCCAGCAATGCTGCGGAAAAAGCCTGAAATTTTTTCATCTGCGAAACACTCCTTTAAATGAAACGTAAATATGAAAACGTGCGCAGCGTCTGTTCATATTTAGGAGGAAATGGAGCCATCGATGGATTTTCAATTGGAATGTATTTAAAATAGCATAAAAATTTTTTCTCGTAAATAAATAATTTATGGAATGCCTAACAAAATTTAAGATTTGACATTAACAATTTATTTAATGTAAGATAAATTAAAATCTGTTAGTGCCGAAAAGGAAGAAAATTTTGTATTTTTTAAA
>JBMNPH010000022.1:0-28391 GCA_050943495.1 Candidatus Merdivicinus sp. | reverse complement strand
AGCAGCCGGATCGTTGGTGTGGTATTCGGTGACGGCAAATGCCGTGTGGAAAGCAGTGTGTGTGCTGGTGCGGCGGAGTATGTGCTGGAATACAGTGCAGATTACTGCGAGAGCTGGCAGGAAGGAATCCGTTCCAGTGAACCGGTAATGGAATGGAACGGTTTGACAAATGGACAGAAGTATTTTGTTCGTGTCAGAGCTGTAAATGCGGAAGGCAAATCCGGACTTGAATCACATGAATATCCTGTTTATCCGACAGCAGAATGCCCGGCATATCCAGAAGGAATGGCGGTATCAGTTGGAAAAGATACGGTGGAAATCAGCTGGGGTGAAGTGCTGGGTGCATGTAGCTACCGTCTGTATGTGAAAGCAGCGGATGGAAGCGTCTCCTGTGTCTATGAGGGAAGCGACTGTCATACCTCGATTGCCAGAACCGCTGAAATTCATCAGTTTGCAGTTTCTGCAAGCAATGCCAATGGGGAAGGCAGCTGCTCGCCGTTTGAAAGAGATGATGATCCGGATACTCTGGAGAATTATGACCCGATGCCCGGACTGGAATTCTCTCGTGATTCCCAGTATTGTCATCACGCTTTCTCTCCCGCTCTTCCTCATAAATTTAAATCCGTTCCACCTGAATATCCGCAGAGCTACCGCTAATATACATTTTTAGAGATCAAACAAAAGAGAACGATCCTAATGTTTATCGTTCTCTTTTGTAATTTTGGTGATAACCTATTATAAAAAGGAATGGAAACCGATGAACAAAAAATTGCTTTCAGACTTCTATGGAAATAATGACTTGGAACAGCTGCGTGCAGCAGTATGTTACTTGCGTGAGAATCCCGGGACTCAGTTGGTGATTCCGGCCGGTTGCTATCAGATTGAGGAACCGGAGGCAGTAGCTCTCCAAAAACGGGTAATGGCGGGTGAATTTGGGAATAATCCGGAACCCTATTTGTTTACTCACGAGATGCCGTATTGTATCGGATTGGATTTTTCCGGTGTGGAAGATGCAGAAATTGATGCCAGAGGTGCATTGTTTTTGGTTCATGGTTTTATGGAACCGGTTGCTCTGCAACACTGCAAAAATGTGAAACTTCGTGGTTTGACCATTGATTACCTGCAAAAACCGTATAGCAGAGGTGTTTTGGTAAAAAAAGGATCCGATTATATAGATGTTTGCTTTGTCGGACTGCCGGATATAAGCGAAAAAATGCCCTCTCCCCGCATTGCTGTGTTTGGAAGAGAGTCCGGATTGATCGAAAGTGTCGGAGATTCCAGTCGAAAAGAACGAATCTCAACGGATATCATTCGATTTTATGGTTTTCATGATGGCACACCTGGTGATACAATTTATATTTGGCACAGTTTCCATTTCCGTCCGGCAATTCATATTTATGAAGCGCAACATATTATTTTGGAAGATGTAATCATCCACAGCCAGCCGGGCATGGGAATTGTGGGACATCGATCTTCTGATATAACAATGACACACTTGAAAGTGGTGCCGCCTTGCGGAGAGCGGATGAGCACCAATACAGATGCGACACATTTTTCTTCCTGCCGTGGATTGCTCCGTTTTGATGGCTGCCAGTTTGAGGGACAGGGTGATGACTCAACGAATGTCCATGGATATTATTATTCGGTCAGCAAGATAGGGGATTGTACCGCAAGGTTAAAAGTAGATGTGCCGACCCATAACTGTAAGTTGGACTATCCTTCGGCGGGTGATATTTTGGAACTTTGTGATATTGACACCTTAGTTCCAAAAGAAACGTATATGGTAATCGCAGCAGAACCTGATTTTGAACGGTGGGATTGCACGGTTCAGTTAGATAAACCGCTTCCAGCGAATGTAGAAAATTTTTACTTTATGGACGTCAGCGCGTTGCCGCAACTGGAATTCCTCAACTGTTCTGTGCGAAATCACTTGGCAAGAGGCGTTTTAGTCAAAACAAGGGGTGTACGGATTGAAAACTGTTCCTTCTCTTATAATACCGGTACTGCCATACACGTTGCAGCAGAGGCCGGATGGCATGAAGGCACTACCGCAAAAGATGTGATAATCCGTAACAATCGAATTGTCGGCAGCGGTCATCAGGGCTGGGGAAGGATCTTGAATGCAGGTGGTATTAGTATCAATGTCCTGGCTAAAAATACAGATCAGCCTCTTCATCAGAATATTTTGATCGAACAAAATTTAATTGACTGTGCTCAGTCAGATCATGCGATTTATGCGGGAAATATCAATGGGTTGGTGATTCAAAATAATGCATTGAACAGCCGCGATGAAACAATCATATGCAAATATTGCAGCAATGTTCAAATTGAACATAATCGATAAAGTCTATTGGGAAACGAAAAACGCCGGTTTTATGACTGGCGTTTTTCTGCTTTCATTTGACAAGGAAACTCGAAAGTGATAATATGTAGAAATCAGAGCAGGAAAATAACCAAAATGAAGCATGGTGAAAGTGAAATCAATTTGCAAAGAGAGGAATAGTATGAAGATATTGATACTGAATGCCAGTCCAAAAGGAAAGAATAGTACCACTCTCCAGACAGCGCTTTATTTGCAGGCGCTTTACCCGGATCATCATTTTTCTGTACTGCATGTGGGGCAGCAAATAAAAATGTTTGAAAAAGATTTTTCCTCTGTACATCAAGCTTTGGAACAGGCGGAATTGATTCTGTTCTGCTATCCTGTCTATACATTTATTGCTCCCTATCAACTTCATCGGCTCATTGAGCTCATCAAAGAGGATGGTATAGATTTATCCGGAAAGTTTGCTTCGCAGATCACCACTTCCAAACATTTTTATGATGTGACGGCACATCGTTTTGTGGAAGAGAATTGTATGGATCTGGGAATGAAGGTAGTAAGGGGACTTTCCGCAGATATGGAAGATTTGCTGACAAACAAAGGACAGCAAGAAGCTCGTATGTATTTTGAGCAACTTCTTTTTAGCTGTCAACATGGAATGTTTGTGACTCCGGCTGTCTATCCAGATAAAAAAGAGAAGCATCCTTACCATGCTGTGCTGACTCCCTCTCCCAAAACTTCCGATCAGGATGTGGTGATCGTCACCAATTATGCGCCAGAAGAAGAAAGCTTGATTCATATGATTGAAGATTTTCGTGCGGCTCTACCAGTTAAAAGCAGGATTGTAAATTTGAGAGAATTCCCATTTTCGGGCGGATGTTTGGGTTGTTTTGGATGCGCTGTCACTGGAAAATGTGTATATCACGATGGATTTGATGAATTTTTACGAACCAAAATTCAGACGGCTGATGCAATTGTATATGCATTTGCCATTTCAGATCATTATACGCATTCCAGCTTTAAATGTTATGATGACCGCCAGTTTTGTAATGGACACCGCACTGTTACGCAGGGGACACCGGTTGCCTATCTCATCAGTGGAAACTATCAATACGAGCCAAACCTTCAAATGATTGTGGAAGCACGCAGTGAGGTGGGAGGAAATTATCTTTGCGGTGTTGTGACGGACGAGGAAAATGTTACGGAGAATTTGACTTCTCTGGCTCAGAATCTGATGTTTGCAATGAAGAAAAAACTTCGGAGACCTGCCAACTTTTATGGAGTAGGCGGTATGAAAATTTTCCGTGACCTGATCTACTTGATGCAGGGAATGATGAAGGCAGATCACAAGTTTTATAAACAGCATGGAATTTATGATTTTCCGCAGAAGCAGAAGATAAAAATTTTTCAAATGAGATTAGTGGGAATGCTGATTTCGATTCCTTCGGTTCAAAAAAAGCTGAAAGGGAAAATGACAGATTATATGATCGAGCCATACCGAAAGGTCGTAGAAAAAGCAGGAAAAGTTTAAAGGTATCAAATATTTTGAAAAATACTCTGCATTTTTAGGAAATAATTTGGAAATCTGCCAACTTTAGTTGATTTTTATAGTGGGAATCTGTATAATAAAAGAAACATCAACGGTGCGCCGGCTTACGGGCTGGCGAGAATAGGGAAGCGGGTGAAAATCCCGCGCGGGACCGCCGCTGTAACAGGGAAGCATCCCAATTATGGTCACTGTGGTTACACATGGGAAGACCGGGAATGCATGGCCCTGGAGTCAGAAGACCTGCCGTTTGATGATGTTGCACTGCCGACGGACTATTTGGCGGGTGCAGCGATGCCCGCTGCCATCGAATGCAGTTAGCTTTGCTGTACCTTCCTCTTTTGAGGAAGGTTTTTTTATTGGCGCGGGACAATAAAAAAGGAGGAGTTTTCATGACGAAACTCGAAAAAAGGCTTGTCGCATTTTCCGCAGCCTTGGCTCTGATGTTTGGTGTAACACAAACGGTCAGCGCGATGCATATTGCGGAAGGATTCCTTTCTCCCGGCTGGTGTATTGGCTGGGGGGCAATCTGTATCCCATTTTTGGTATTGGGAGTCATCCGGATTAAAAACACGGTGTCCCAGCACCGCAAAACCCTGATTCTGCTGGCAATGGCGGGAGCATATTCCTTTATCCTCTCGGCTCTGAAAATTCCCAGTGTGTCCGGGTCGTCCAGTCACCCCACTGGTACCGGTCTGGCGGCGATCTTGTTTGGGCCAGCGGTTACAGCGGTTCTGGGAATTATCGTTTTGCTGTTCCAGGCGTCATTACTGGCTCACGGTGGATTCAGCACCCTGGGCGCCAATACTTTCAGTATGGCAGTTGCGGGGCCTTTGGTCAGCTGGGGAATTTACAAGCTCTGCAAAAAGTGCAAAGTAAATCGTTTGGTGAGCATTTTTCTGGCTGCCAGCCTGGGAGATTTGTTTACATACTGCATTACCAGCATTCAGCTTGCGCTGGATCATCCCAGTGAAGTGGGAGGCGTCGCGGCTTCCGCTGTCCAGTTTTTGGGCGTATTTGCCGTGACTCAGGTTCCTTTGGCCATTGTGGAAGGACTGCTGACAGTGGTCGTTATGATGGGCTTAGAAGCCTATGCCAAACCGGAACTTCAGGAAATTGGTTACTTAAAGGAGGCGGCAGTATGAGCAAGCGCATCATTTTAGGGCTGGTTCTGCTGGCTATTTGCGCAGGAATTGCTATTTTCCCTTTGATGACCATAAAGGACAGTGAATTCGGCGGCGCGGACGGCGCGGCGGAAGATGTGGTCGCAGCGGTTGATCCGGATTATGAACCCTGGGCGGAAAGCCCGATTGCGCCTCCCGGCGGCGAGACCGAGAGCCTGCTGTTCTGCTTGCAGGCAGGAATCGGGGCCGCTGTTTTGGGATATGGGTTTGGTTATCTCCGGGCGCGGAAAAAATATAAACAGCCTGAGGAAAAAGGGAAAGATCAGTAATACAGGAAACCGGAAGGGATGGCGGGATTCTGCTGCCGTCCCTTTCGGCAGTTTGGAGGAATGATTTTGCTGTTGACCATTGGGGCGGCGCTCTTGGGAGCAGTTTTATTTTGGGGAAAAATTCCGCCGGTATGGTTTTGGGCAGCAGAAGCTGGAATCACGGTGGTTGGATTTCTTCTTTCCCGGTGCGCCCACGACCACGGCGGAATGCTGGCTATGGATGTTTGCGCCCAGAAATCCCGGTTTCTTTCCTGGAATGCAGGAGGAAAACTCCTGTTTGCCCTGGGAATGCTCTTTTTTTCCATTGGCGCGAATTCTGTGGCAGTGGGACTTTCCATTTTTTTTCTCATGGCAGTACTGGCACTTCGTGGAGGCGTTTCGATCCACGAATATCTTTCCTGTTTGACACTGCCTTTGGGGTTTCTGCTTTTGGGAAGTTTGACGGTGGCGGTTCAGCTGGGAACAGCTCCGGCGGGAAATTTCAGCCTTCCGATTGGTACCTTTTTTCTGTCGGTAACGGAACAGAGCCGGGGAGAAGCGGTGCGTCTTCTCTGCAAAGCGCTGGGAGCAGTGGGATGCCTTTTGTTTCTGAGCCTTTCCACCCCTATGGGGGAACTGATCGCCGTTTTCCGGAAAATCAAGGTTCCGGCGGTGGTAATTGAGCTGATGTACCTGATTTATCGGTACATTTTTATTCTGTTGGATGCGGCTTTTGCCATGCAGCAGGCGGCGGAATCCCGGCTGGGGTACCGGACCATCCGGACAGGCTTGCGGAGCTATGGAAGAATTGCGGCTAATTTGCTGGCGGTATCTTTCAAGCGGGCTTCCGAGAATTTTGACGCCATGGAATCCCGCTGTTATGACGGGGAAATCCGGTTTTTGACCCGGATCAAGCCTGTGACGCTGGTACAGCTTGCCTGTTATGCAGGCTGTGTTATTTTGGCGGGATGTGTATGGGGATTGGAGGTGATTTTCCGATGAAGGACGTTTTACTAGAATTTGAAAAGATTTCCTTTGCCTATGAAGGAAGTCGGGAGGCTCTGAAAAATCTCAGCGTTTCCATTCATCGAGGGGAAAAAATCGCCCTTTTGGGAGAAAACGGCGCCGGAAAATCTACCTTTTTCCTTCTCTGTAACGGTGTATTGAACCCAAAATCCGGCGAAATCCGCTATGCCGGGGAAATTGTGGGAAAATCCCGCAAGGAAAAAATGAAACTCCGGCAAAAGGTAGGAATTGTATTCCAGGAGCCGGACCGGCAGATTCTGGCGGCCACAGTGGGGGAGGAAATTTCCTTCGGGCCACTGAATCTGGGACTTTCCAGAGAAGAAACGGAACAGCGGGTGGAGGAAGCTCTTTCCCGGATGAATCTGACGGAATACCGGGAACGTCCCCCCCATTACCTAAGCGGCGGCGAGAAAAAGCGGGTGACCATTGCGGATATTCTGGCCATGAAGCCGGAAATTCTTCTCTTTGATGAGCCGGCATCCTCCTTAGACCCGGCCAATGCTGCCTTGCTGGAACAGACTCTGCAAACTCTGGGACAGGAGGGAATGACTCTGGTGATCTCCACCCACGATGTAAATTTCGCCTGGAAATGGGCGGAACGAGTGCTGGTATTCTCCCAGGGAGAGTTGGCGGCAGACGGAACACCGGAAGAAATTTTTGCAAACGATGCGCTTTTGCAAAAGGCAGGTTTGAAAAAGCCGTTGCTGTTTGAGGCGGGGGAAATCCTTCGCAAAGCTCATCCGGAAGAAAAGATTCCCATTCCCCGGTCTATTGAGCAATTTCGGGAATGGGCGGAAAGGACGATTTCATGAAAAAACAGGCGATTTTACTGGCACACTTTGGGACAAGCCATGCGGACACCCGGGAAAAAACCATCGGCGCAGTGGAACGGGAAGCGAAAGCTGCGTTTCCGGGCTGGGAAGTCCGGGGGGCTTTTACCAGCGGCATGATTTTGCGGATTCTGAAAAAGCAGGGAATCTGCCTGCAATCGGTGTCTGAAGCGTTGGAAACACTGCTGCAAGAAGGCTTTGAACGGGTTGTCATTCAGCCTACCCACATGATCTGCGGCGAGGAATACGACAAGCTGCGGATGCAGGCAGAACCCTTCCGGGAAAAATTTCCGGAGTTTTCCGTTGGGAAACCTTTGCTTTCCTCCACTGAAGATATGTGGGAAATCTGCCGGTTCTATGATCGGGAATTTCCCCGGCAGCAAGGGGAAGCGCTAGTCCTTATGGGACACGGAACCACCCATTTCGCCAATGCGGTTTATCCGGCCATGAGCTACATTTTCGATGAAATGGGCTTTTCCAATATTCTGGTTGGCGCGGTAGAAGGATACCCTGATATTGAAATCGTTCGCAAGGAACTAAAACGCCTGGATGTGGGGAAAGTTACCGTCACTCCCCTGATGCTGGTGGCAGGCGACCACGCGGTAAACGATATGGCAAGCGAGGAGCCAGACAGCTGGAAGTCCTTGCTGGAATCCGACGGCTATGAGGTCACGCCGGTTGTCCGGGGGCTGGGGGAATACCCGGAAGTGCGAAAGCTGTATCTGTCCCATATCCGGCAGGCTATGGGATTGGAATAGGAGGAAATCATGAAAACAGGTATTTTTTATGGAATCAGTGTAGGCCCTGGGGACCCGGAACTGCTGACCCGGAAGGCGGTTCGGGTTATGGAGGAATGCAAGGTGATTGCTACTCCTCAGACCAAGGGAGAAAACACTCTGGCGTTGGATATCGCGTCAGCGGTTGTGGATATGAGCGGCAAAACCATTCTCCCCATCCGCTTTCTCATGACCAAGGATAAAGAAGCCCTGCAAAAAAGTCACGAGGAAGCCGCGGACGAAATCGCCGCCTGGCTGGACAAGGGGGAAGATGTGGGGATGCTGAACCTGGGGGATGTGTCCATTTATTCCACCTTCAGCTACATCCACGAAATCCTCAAAAGCCGGGGCTATGAAACGATTGTCATTCCAGGTGTACCCAGCTTCTGTGCGGTAGCGGCGGAGCTGAACATGGGGCTTACCGAAATGGGGAAACCTCTGCATATCATTCCAGCCAGCCATGAGGGGCTTGCCGAAAGTCTGGCGCTGCCTGGCAGCAAAATCCTCATGAAAACCGGAAAATCTATGCCGGCAGTGAAGCAGGCGTTAAAAGATGCCGGGCTTTACGAAAAGGCATCGCTGGTGCAAAACTGCGGCCTGCCGGATGAGAAAATCTGCCACTCTTTAGACGAGGCAGATGAGGACCCCAGTTATTTTACCACCATTTTGGTGAAGGCGTAAGGAGAATTGCTATGGTAACATTTGTCGGCGCCGGAAGCGGCGCGCCGGATTTAATCACCGTTCGGGGAGCGAAACTCCTTTCCGAAGCGGATGTGATTATTTACGCGGGAAGCTTGGTGAATCCCGCGCTGCTGGACTACAAAAAGGATGGCTGCGAAGTTTATAATAGCGCCAAAATGACTCTGGAAGAAGTGTTTGCGGTCATGCAGGCAGCGGAACAGGAAGGCAAAAAAATCGTTCGTCTGCATACTGGTGACCCTTGTCTTTACGGCGCTATTAAAGAGCAGATGGAACTGCTGGATGAAGCGGGGATTTCCTATGAGGTTGTACCTGGTGTATCCAGCTTCTGTGGTGCGGCGGCTGCTGTGAAAGCGGAATATACTCTGCCGGAAGTGAGCCAGACGGTGATTATTACCCGGATGGAAGGCCGCACACCGGTTCCGGATCGGGAGAAAATCCGGGCGTTGGCCGCTCATCAGAGCACTATGGTGATTTTCCTGAGCACTGGTTTGCTGGAAGGACTTTCCCGGGAACTGATTGCCGGGGGATATGCGCCGGATACGCCGGCAGCCATTGTGTACAAGGCTACCTGGCCAGAGGAAAAGGTGTTCCGTTGTACCGTAGACACACTGGCACAGACAGCCAAAGACAACCAGATTACCAAAACAGCGCTGATTTTGGTGGGAAAATTCTTAGAGGGCACCATCGAGCGGTCGAAACTTTATGACCCCACTTTCACCACCGAATTCCGCCAGGGAACCGACTCATGCGAGTCGAAATAACGGCCTATACCGCCAGCGGGTGCGCTTTGGGCGAGAAAATTGCCCGGCTGCTGACCGAACAGGGGGAAAATGTCCGGTTTCGTTCCGGAAAAGGTGCGGATGGCATCAAAGCCCGGGATTTTGCGGCGGAATGTTTTTCCGTGGCAGATGCTCTGATTTTTATTGGGGCAGCGGGAATCGCCGTGCGGAGTATTGCACCTTTGGTGGCTTCCAAGCTGTCTGATCCGGCGGTGCTGGTGCTGGATGACCAGGGGAAATTTGTGATTTCTCTGTTGTCCGGCCATGTGGGAGGAGCCAACGATTTTACAAACCGGGTTGCCGAGATGATTGGCGCGATTCCGGTGATTACCACGGCCACCGATGGCCACGGGGCTTTCGCTATTGACAGCTGGGCGGCGAAACAGGGCTTTTGGATCGCCAATCCGGAGAAAATCAAGGTGGTCAGCGGCAAACTGCTGGACAGGAAATCGGTTGGATTTTACAGCCCATTTTCTGTATTGGAACAGCTGCCAAAAGGGTTTGTCCGGGTGGAGAAAAATCCGGATGTGACGGTGAATGTGCGCCGACCGGAGACGGACTGCCTTTGGATTGTGCCGCCGGTTTTGACCCTGGGAGTGGGGTGCCGAAAAAATACTCCGGCGGAAACCATTGAAGCGGCATTCCAGGAACTGATTACCGAAACCGGATTTTCAGAAAAAGCATTTTCCCAGGTATGCAGCATCGACCTGAAAGCGGAAGAACCGGGGCTGCTGGCCTTTTGCCAGGCCCATCAGCTGCCTTTTGTCACCTATTCCGCGGAGGAACTGGCGGCGGTACCGGGGGACTTTACCCCGTCTACCTTTGTCAGCCAGATTACCGGTGTGGACAATGTCTGTGAGCGGAGCGCTGTAAAAGGCAGCGGCGGGCGAATTCTTGTCCCCAAAAAAGCGGGGAATGGCGTGACGATGGCGATCTCTGCTGGGAATATTGTGCTGAATTTCAAATGACGAGGAAGGAAACCGATTTATGAAAAGATTATATGTGGTAGGTCTGGGTCCCGGGGGTCGGGAATATATGACCGCACAGGCGCGTAATGCTCTGGAAGATGCTGAACTGCTCTGCGGCTACACAGTTTACATCGACTTAATCCGGGAGGATTATCCGGACAAGGAAATCCTCACCACCCCCATGACCCAGGAAATTGAGCGCTGTCGGATGGCAGTGGAAGCGGCGGAAAGCGGCAAAACCGTGGCTATGGTTTGCAGCGGTGATGCTGGGGTTTACGGCATGGCTGGATTGATTTATGAGATTGCCGGAGAAAATTCCCCGGTGGAAATTATCATTGTCCCTGGAATCACGGCGGCTTTAAGCGGTGCTGCGGTATTGGGTGCGCCTTTGGTGCATGATTTTGCCGTCATTTCTCTAAGTGACCTGCTGACTCCCTGGGAAACCATTGAAAAACGACTTCGGGCGGCTGGAGAAGCGGATTTCTCCCTTTGTCTCTACAACCCTTCCAGCAAAAAACGGGTGGATTACTTAAAACGCGCCTGTGACATTCTGTTGGAAAACCGGAACCCGGACAATGCTTGTGGTTGGGTGAAAAATATCGGCCGGGACGGGGAAGAATTTAAGGTCATGACCCTTTCCGAGCTTCGGGAAGAACAGGTGGATATGTTTACCACCGTCTTTATCGGAAATTCTTCCACCAAAAACCTGGGTGGCAAACTGGTGACTCCCCGGGGATATGAGCGGAAAATGAAGTAAGAAAAAAGGAGGCGGCGAGATGCCCCAGCTTGACCTTTTCTGCCGGAAGGATGGGAAAGACCTCCGGTTCGGCTATACAACCGGTTCCTGCGCGGCGGCTGCCTCCAAAGCGGCGGCGCGGATGCTTTTGGAAGGAACCCGGATTTCCCAAATCGAACTCATGACCCCCAAAGGAATTTTACTCAATCTACCGGTGGAGGAAATTTCCGCCGGAGATAGTTTTGTCAGCTGCGCCATTCGCAAGGATAGCGGCGACGACCCGGATATTACTCATGGCATCCTGATTTTTTCTCGGGTGGAATTTTCCGCTGAACCTGGGATTGCCATTGAAGGCGGATTCGGAGTCGGGCGGGTGACAAAACCGGGGCTGGAATGTCCGGTGGGTGCGCCTGCCATTAACCGGGTTCCCCGGGAGATGATTACCGCTGCTGTTCGCTCCATGCAGGAGGAATCCGGCAATTTTTCCGGCTTGAAAGTGACGATTTCCATTCCAGAAGGAGAAAAACTGGCCAAACGTACCTTTAATCCCCGTTTGGGGATTGTGGGAGGACTTTCGGTTCTGGGAACCTCCGGCATTGTGGAACCCATGAGTGAAGCGGCTTTAGTGGACACCATTCGGGTGGAAATGAAACAGTTGGCGGCAACTGGCGCCAAGCTGCTGGTGGTGACTCCCGGCAATTACGGGGAGGATTTTTCCCGGGATGTTTTGCACGCGGATTTGTCCGGGGCTGTGAAATGCAGCAACTTTGTAGGGGAAACTTTGGACATGGCCGGGGAACTGGGCTTTGAACAGGTTTTGCTCATTGGCCACATTGGAAAATTTGTGAAACTGGCTGCCGGAATTATGAATACCCATTCCCGTTATGCTGACGGACGGCTGGAAGTGCTGGGAGTTCACGCGGCTCTTTGCGGTGGCAGCCGGGAATTGGTGGCAAAACTTATGGAATGTGTCACCACGGATGACGCCTTAGACATTCTGGAACAGGCGGGGCTTTTGAAGGAAACCCTTGCTTCGGTTCTTCAAAAGATTGATTTTCATCTGAAAGCCCGTTCTCATGGGGATTATCAGGTGGAAGCGGTGATCTTTTCCAACAAGAGGGGCCTTTTGGGAATGACTGCTGGTGCGGAAAATTTATTGGCGAAAATAAAGGAGAAAAACGATGAGAAAAATGCGTCTCGGTAAGCGGGAAGTGATCGATCCGGCTTTGATTCAGCAGATTCTGGAAGACTGTACCGTAGTTCGGCTGGGGCTTCAAGATGAGGACGGAATCTTCATTGTTCCTTTGAACTTTGGATATGAATATATCCCCGGGGGATCTATCCGCCTATACATCCATTCCGCCAAAGAAGGCCGGAAGGCAGAGACGTTTGCCGGATGTTCCCAGGTGGCGGTGGAATTGGATTGTGAGGATGGCTTAATTCGGGGAGATTATGCTTGTGGATATTCCATGGCATATCGCAGCATTATGGGAACTGGCACAGTCCGGAAACTGGAGTCGGACGAGGAAAAAATCCGGGGATTAACCCTTCTGATGGAACATCTGGATCCCGGTGCACCGACGGATTTTATGAAAAGCCACCTGGATGCCGCTAATCTTTACTGCATCAATGTGAAAGATTTTACGGCGAAAATGCGGCAGCCGAAATTGGTTCAAACAGAAAGCGAGGAAAAGGCATGAAACCCAATATTACCGTGGTTGGAATCGGCTTGGGAAATCCGGATACCATGACCATAGAGGTACGGAAAGCAGTGGAGCAAGCGGACGCGCTCGTTGGAGCATCCCGGATGCTCCAGAGCTTTTCGCACCTTGGAAAGCCGTCTTTTCCCGCGGTTTTGCCGGAGGACATTCGGCGGATTGTGGAGGAACACCCGGATTTTTCTCAAATCTGTGTCCTGATGTCCGGGGATGTGGGTTTTTACAGCGGTGCAAAAAAATTACCGGAGGTTCTTTCCGGCTATTCCGTTCGATTTCTGCCGGGAATCAGCTCCCTCGTTTACTTTTGTGCGAAACTTGGGGTCAGTTGGGACGATGTTCGCTGGGTCAGCGCTCACGGCCGGGAGGACGATATTCTTCCCATCATTCGGACGAACCGGAAAACTTTTCTGCTGACCGGAAGTACCCGGCCGGTTTCTTCCATTTGCCAAGAACTTTGTGAAGCCGGTTTGGGGCAGCTGACAGTACACGCTGGGGAGCGGCTTTCCTATCCGGAGGAGCGGATTGTCACCGGTAAGGCGGAGGAGCTTGCCGGTCAAAATTTCGACAGTCTTTCTGTGATGCTGGTGGAAAATCCGCATCCGGTACAGCCGAAATTTTCGACTCACGGTATCCCAGACGAGGAATTTATTCGGGCGAAAGTGCCCATGACCAAGTTTGAGGTGCGTTGTGCCGCTGTTTCTCTTATAAGGACAAAACCCGGCGGAATTATCTGGGACGTGGGAGCCGGAACCGGTTCTGTTTCGGTGGAAGCGGCTTTGGCCAATCCCGGCGGCACGGTGTATGCCGTGGAAATGAAGCCGGAGGCAGTGGAACTGATTCACCAGAACCGGGAAAAATTCGGGGCCTGGAACCTGGTTCCCGTGGAGGGAGCGGCGCCGGATGCGCTGGACAATTTGCCTGCTCCCGATGCCGTGTTTATCGGGGGAAGCACCGGGAATATGCCGGAAATTTTTGCGGGTATTCAGAAGAAAAATCCGGCGGCGAAGGTTGTGGTCAGCGCAATTTCCTTGGAAACGCTGGCACAGGCCATTGACTGCTTTGCAAAATTTCAGTTGCAGAATACCGAGATTTCCCAAATTATGGCGGCTCGGGCGAAAGAAGCCGGGGCTTACCATTTGATGATGGGACAGAATCCGGTGTATCTCATCAGCGGACAGTTTTCCGCCAATTTATAAACCTACAGGGGGACTTTTCATTGGATATCAAAATGGCTGGCATTGACCATAGCAGAGCCGGGGTGGAAACTCGGGAACTGTTTTCCTTTACCAAGTCGGCGGCGGAAGAAGCCATGAAACGGGTGCGGGAGGAGTTCGGCGCAACAGGCTGCGTCATTCTGTCCACCTGCAATCGTACCGAGCTTTGGCTGGACGGCACTGTTGAAAGTCCTTTGGACATTCTCTGCCGTTTGAAAGGGGTGGAGCCAGAGCAATATTCCGGCGTTATTTCTGTGCGGCAGGGTTCCGAGGCGGTGGAACATCTGCTGAAAACCGCCTGCGGCATGAATTCCCGGCTGTTTGGGGAGGATCAGATTATCACCCAAATCGGCGATGCGGGGGATTTGGCCCGGGAACTGAAAACCAGCGGCCCGGTTTTGGACAATCTGTTCCGGACGGCGGTGACAGCCGCCAAAAAGGTGAAAACTCAGGTTCGGCTGACAGCGGTGCATCGGGGTGCGGCAGAAAGTACTTTGGAACTTCTGGAAAACGTATGGGGCGATTTTGACGGAAAGAAAATTCTGGTGATCGGCAACGGTGCTATGGGGCAGCTGGCGGCGGAAAAGCTGCACAGTGCCGGGGCGGAAGTACTCATGACTCTGCGTCAATACAAGCATGGTGGAGCTTCGGTGCCGGAAGGCTGTATAGCGGTTTCCTATGAGGAACGGTACGCAGTGATAAAGCAGGTAGATGCCGTTGTCAGCGCCACAGCCAGTCCTCATTACACGGTGCATGCTGGTTCGGTGCTGCTTCTGAATCGGTTTCCATCCATTTTTGTGGATTTGGCAGTGCCCCGGGACATTGATCCATTGGTCAGCGATATCCCAGGCGTAAAGGTTTGGGACATTGACCAGCTGGGATTCTCCGGGCCGGAAGCGGAAAATGGGGAGGCTATGGCTGAGGCTGAAAAAATTCTCCGAGAATATCAGGACGAGTTTGAGAAGTGGTATCATTTCCGGGAGGCGGTTCCCTATATTCAGCAGATCAGCCGCAAAGCAGCGGAGGATATGGCAAACCGCATGGAAAAATGCGTTCACTCCATGCATCTGCCGGCGGAACAGCGGGACAAATTGTGGGAACAGATTGACCACCATGCTGAAAAAACCGTGGCACACCTTCTGTTTGGCCTGCGGGAAACCCTGCCGCCGGAGCTTTTGCGGGATTGCTTAAAGGCGCTGGATATGGTAGAATAAAATGGAAAAGAGGGGTGCTATGGAACCGTATTTTCCCATTTTTATTTCCCTATCCGGGGAAAAAGTTACCGTCATCGGTGCAGGAACCATCGCCTGCCGCCGGGTGAAAAGCTTGTTACCCTTCGGTGCGGCGATTACGGTGATCGCGCCGGAGGTTTGCGGGGAATTGGAACAGCTTGCCAAAGAAGGGCGGATTCAGCTGGAAAGACGTGCCTACCATGCCGGTGATCTGGCAGGTTCCCGGTTGGCGGTATCCGCCGTTGATGAGCGAGATGTAAATCATCAGGTCTATTTGGAGGCAGTGGCCGCAAAAATCCCCGTCAGTATAGCGGACTGCAAGGAGGAATCCTCCTTTTATTTCCCGGGAATCGCTCGGGAAGGCCCGGTGGTAGCCGGAATTACCGCCAGCGGAACCGATCACGGGCTGGCGAAACGGGTAACCGCCGCTGTGCGGGATTGTTTGAGAAAATTTGCGGAAAGCAGGGAATAACATGGAAAAACGTATCATTCGGGTTGGCAGCCGGGAAAGCGCTCTGGCGGTTGCTCAGACATGGCTGGTGCTGCACCAGATTGAAGAAGCACACCCCGAAATCACCTTTGAACTGGTTACTATGAAAACTACCGGTGACAAAATCCTGGACCGGACGCTGGATAAAGTTGGAGGAAAAGGACTTTTTGTTAAGGAGCTGGATCGGGCTCTGCGGGCTGGGGAAGTGGATATCACCGTACACAGCCTTAAGGATGTTCCTATGGAAGTACCGGAAGATCTGCCCCTGCTGGCTTTCGCAAAACGGGGTGATCCTCGGGACGCGGTGATCCTGCGGGAAGGAAACCAGTCCCTTTTGCCGGGAATGGTGATCGGCTGTTCCAGTGCTCGGCGTGTTCTTCAGTTAAAAAAATTGTATCCGGAATGCACGGTAAAACCGGTGCGGGGAAATATTATTACCCGGCTTGCGAAATTGGATGCGAGGGAATATGACGCTTTGATTCTGGCGGCTGCGGGGCTTGATCGGATGGAGCTTTCTAACCGGGTGAGCCGGTATCTGGAGCCGGAGGAGATGATTCCGGCGGCAGGACAGGGAATTTTAGTCATCCAAGGCCGGAAAGACGGGGATTATGACTTCTTAAAATCCGCCGATGACCCGGTGGCACGGGCTTCTGCTCTGGCGGAGCGGGCTTTTGTTCGGGAATTGGACGGTGGATGCAGTTCGCCCGTTGCTGCTTTTTCTGTTGTATCTGGTAGTGAAATCACGTTGACTGGACTGTATCCTCACCCGGAAACCGGGGAAGGACTGGTGGACAAAATCACTGGAAAAATGGAGGACGCGGAAATTCTGGGCGTCCGTCTTGCCAAGAAAATGGCGGGCAGAGCCGGCAAGGTCTGGCTGGTAGGCGCTGGCCCCGGAGATCCAGGATTGTTTACAGTCAAAGGACAGGCTTTGTTGGAACAAGCGGAAGTAGTTGTTTACGACCGGCTGGTAGGACCTGGAATTCTGGCATGTATTCCGCGGACTGCTGAGGCTATTGATGTGGGCAAAAAGTCCGGGAATCACCCGGTTCCTCAGTGGCGGATCAACGAAATTCTTTTGGAAAAGGCGTTGGAAGGCAAACGGGTTGTGCGCTTGAAAGGCGGCGATCCCTTTGTATTCGGACGTGGCGGTGAGGAATTGGAACTCCTCATTGAGAACAACGTTCCCTTTGAGGTTGTTCCCGGTATTACCTCAGCTGTGGCAGTTCCGGCTTACAACGGAATCCCAGTAACCCACCGGGATTGCACCTCCTCTTTCCATGTGATTACTGGCCACACCCGCAAGGGGGAAGGCCCTTCCATTGATTTTAAAGCGTTAGTTTCTCTCAACGCGACTCTGGTATTTTTGATGGGGCTTTCCGCTTTAGGCGATATTGCGGAAGGTTTGATGGGTGCCGGAATGGATCCGGAAACGCCGGCTGCTGTTTTGGAAAAAGGCACTACCGCTCATCAGCGGAAGGTTGTTTCCACTTTAAACAAAATTGAGGCAGACACCCGGCAGGCGGGGATTGAGTCTCCAGCCATTATTGTAGTGGGAAAAGTGTGCGCATACAGCGAGCAGTTTGCCTGGGCGGAAAAACGGCCTTTGGGTGGTGTCCGGGTGTTGGTGACACGGCCCCAGGAATCGGCGTCGGTGCTGACAGCTAAGTTGACGGCGTTGGGGGCGGAGGTGGCCGAAATTCCCTCCATTGAGACTGTCGCCATTCCCGACAACACGCCTTTGCGGGAGGTGTTGTCCCGAATTGCTGAATTTGGCTGGCTCACCCTCACCAGTCCGGCGGGCGTACGGATTTTCTTTGAGGAATTACTGGCAAATGAACTGGATATCCGGGCGTTGAGTGGTATCAAAATCGCGGCGGTTGGTTCCGCCACGGCGGCGGCTTTACGGGAACGTGGAATCCGGGCGGATGCGGTTCCGGCAACCTATGACGGGGCGCATCTGGGCGAAATGCTGGCTAACGAACCGGGAAAAATCCTGTTAATCCGGGCGGAAACCGCTTCCACAAACTTGCCGGAAATACTCCGGCAGGCTGAACGGGATTTTGAGGAGGTTCCTCTTTACCGGACAGTTTTCCGGGAGGACGGAGTTCTTTCTCCGGAGGAATTCTTCACGGGGCCGAAAGATTTCGCGGCCTTTACCAGCGGTTCCACGGTGGAAGGATTTGTCCGCCGGGCGGAGGGAATGGATTTTTCCAAAGTTCACGCTCTCTGCATTGGGGAACAGACCGCAAAAAAAGCCCGGGAAGCTGGAATGCAGGTATTGGTTTCCGATGCCGCTACCATGGATTCCATGGTGGAAAAATTAGTGGATTATAACCGCAATTCTGCGGTGTGATTTAGAAAAGAGGTCTTTACAATGGATTTTTCGCAAATGCTGGAACGTCCCCGTCGTCTGCGGGGCAATCCCTTAATTCGTTCCATGGTTCGGGAAACCAGGGTTTCCAAATCTTCCCTGATTTACCCCATGTTTGTTCGGGACGGAAAGAATATTCTGGAACCAATCCCTTCTCTGGACGGTCAGATGCGCTGTTCTGTGGATCGGCTGGGGGACATTCTGGAAGATGTGGCCAAGGCCGGTGTTCAGAATGTCATGTTGTTCGGCATCCCAGATCATAAGGATGAAGTGGGTTCCCAGGCTTACGCTGAGGACGGCGTTGTCCAGCGGGCTTTGCGGTTTGCCAAGGAGCATTATCCCGAACTTTACCTGATTACCGATGTTTGCATGTGCGAATATACTTCCCATGGACATTGTGGTATCCTTTGTGACCATGAGGTAGACAACGACAAGACTCTGCCCTTGATTGCCAAAACTGCTCTTTCCCATGTGCAGGCAGGCGCTGATATGGTGGCTCCTTCCGACATGATGGATGGACGAATTTTGGCTATTCGCCAGAAATTGGATAAAAACGGTTTTGTTTCCACCCCAATTATGTCTTACGCGGTGAAATATTCCTCCGCTTTTTACGGCCCGTTCCGGGATGCAGCCGGTTCCGCCCCCTCTTTCGGGGACCGCAAAGGCTATCAGATGGATTTCCACAACCGGAAGGAAGCCCTGAAGGAGGCGGCGTTAGATGTAAAAGAAGGCGCCGACATTCTCATGGTGAAGCCTGCCATGAGCTATCTGGACATTGTGCGGGAAGTGGCGGATAATTTTGACCTGCCGGTAGCGGCATACAGCGTCAGCGGCGAATACGCCATGATTAAAGCGGCGGCAAAAGCGGGTCTCATTGATGAGGCAGCGGTGGTTTGCGAGGAAGCGGTCAGCGTTTTCCGGGCTGGAGCCGGAATTCTGCTGACCTATTACGCCAAGGAACTGGCCAAATGGATGGATGAAGGGAGAATCGGTTAAATGACACGTTCGGAACAGATTTTTGCGGAAGCGCAGAATTACATCCCTGGTGGAGTAAACAGCCCGGTGCGGGCTTTTCAGTCGGTGGGGAGCACCCCTCGAATGATTACCAAGGCGGATGGGGCGAAGATTTTTGACATTGACGGACGGGAATATGTGGACTTTGTCGGTTCCTGGGGTCCCATGGTTTTGGGGCACAATCATCCGGCGGTTCGGGAAGCGGTTGTCAAGGCTGCACAAAACGGTTTGAGCTTTGGTGCTGCTACCGAAATTGAAGTGGAAGTGGCGAAACTCATCTGCTCCATGGTTCCCAACATTGAAATGATTCGTATGGTTAACTCCGGCACTGAGGCGGTTATGAGCGCCATTCGGGCGGCACGTGGATTCACCAAGCGCAATCGTATTATCAAGTTTGCCGGATGCTATCACGGCCACAGTGATGCTATGCTGGTAAAAGCAGGCTCCGGGGTTATGACCAGCGGCATTCCCGACAGTGCCGGTGTTCCGGCAGCTTGCGCTGCTGACACGCTGACGGCGGTTTACAACGATCTTTCCAGTGTGGAGGAACTGTTTGCCCAGAACCAGGGCGAGGTTGCGGCAGTCATTGTGGAACCGGTTGCTGCCAACATGGGCGTTGTGGAGCCTGCTCCCGGATTTTTGGCAGGCTTGCGGGAGCTTTGCGACAAAAACGGCGCTCTGCTGATTTTTGATGAAGTCATCACCGGGTTCCGACTGGCTTTGGGTGGTGCTCAGGAATATTATGGCGTTCGGGCGGACTTGGTAACCTTTGGCAAAATTATCGGCGCTGGAATGCCGGTGGGCGCTTATGCCGGACGCCGGGATGTGATGAGCATGATTTCCCCCAAGGGAAGCGTTTACCAGGCAGGTACTCTGAGTGGAAATCCTGTTGCTATGGCGGCGGGGTTGACTCAGTTGACCATTTTGAAAGACACGCCTGCTGTTTATGAAAAAATCAACGGCCTTGGCGATTTTTTCCGGCAGGAAATGCGGAAAATGGCAGCGGAAACCGGCGCACCGGTAACGATAACCGGTGTAGGTTCCTTGTCCTGTGTCTTTTTCACCCCAAATCCGGTTCACAACTACACCGACGCAAAAACTTCCGACACAGCGCTCTTCGCCAAGTATTTCCTTTATATGCTGGACAAGGGTTTTTATTTTGCCCCCTCCCAGTTTGAGGCGATTTTTCTGTCTACTGCCCACACCCAAGCAGATTTGGAAAAAGTCGTGGATACTGCAATGGCTTTTTTTAAAAACATCTAAGATTCTAGGCTTTTGCATAGTATCAAAGTTGCATGCTAAATTAAATAACTGTATAGAACCCCCCCGGCCTAAACCGGGGGGGTTCTGGTTTTGAAAGGGAGAATTAGAGGAGTTTCTGGTCTCGGCTGGCAATCTGTGCGTAATGCTGATAGAGAACGCCGAATCGATAAAGATATCCTGGCTTCCATGGCTTGCTCTTTCCGCAGAAATGCAAAATTGCTGTGTTTTGGATTACCCAATTCATATTGTACTGTCCTGAACTTGACATCAGATAGGTATTATAATTTCGGGCATCATAATTCCAGACAGCATCAGGCAAAGGGAGAATTTTCTCGCCATAAAGAGCGTTCAGAATATCCTGATCAGGAAGAAGCAGTTCTTTTGCATGTTTGGACACATATTGGAAAATCTGATCCGGATCAATCCATTTTCTGCACAGTGTGAGATCTAGTAGAAGTACGCCGGAATTGTAATAATCGTGATTAGTACCCAGACGCAGACGATTGACATTGTTGGCCAGCTCTGTTTTTCCGGTGTGCGCCGCAGCTGCCAGCATATTTCCCTTGAGATCCAATTCCCATAATGGACGTAATGGATTAATGACGAGAATATCCGGATCCAGATAGAGAATGCGTTCCAAATGCTGCGGCAATAGTTGCCCCGATAGTAATCGATAGTACATTTCGGGAGGATATCGCTTAGTGGAAGGCGCGTTGGCAAATATCTGGCCGTCAACTTGGATTGGATGCAGGGAGTATCCATATATGGCACAGTGACGCGTCGCATTTTCCAACAGATTCTGCTCAATTCCGCTGTGCAGAAGGTATATTTCTATTTTTTCCCCGGGATTATTCCGGTAAATGGAGGTGACCAAAATCTGAAACTGCGGCAGATAATTGCAGTCCAGAGAGACTAGAATGGCAATGGGTTCCATATTTTCTCCTTGTTACAGTTTGAAGCTGTTCACCCATTCCGCTAATTCTTCTTTACTGGCAGAGACTTTCCATACCTTTCCCTCCAGAAGGTTTGCGTTGGGACAGCTGGGTTGCAGTTTTTCGTTAGTTTTCCCCATTCCGCTGCTGCCGGAAGTGGCAAACGGAATGATTGTCTTACCTGAAAAATCATAGCTTTCCAGAAACGTGTTGATGATAGTCGGCGCAACATACCACCAGATCGGAAATCCGATCAGAATTTCATCATAATCGGCAATATTGCCGCACGATCCTTCAATTGCAGGACGAGACATCGGATTGCTCATTTCGATGGAACTGCGGGAATTCTTGTCTTTCCAGTCCAGATCCGCTTCTGTATAGGGGATTTCAGGCTTGATTTCATACAAATCCGCTCCCACAGCTTCCGCCAGTTTTTTTGCCAGCTTTGCAGTGACACCGCTTGCAGAAAAGTATGCAACTAATTTTTTGCTCAATTTTCTCACTCCATTCATAATAAAGACGAGGATCTATTTTGGCATTTTTGATGGCAGTTTATAATAATTCCTTCAATTTATCCAGGAATGCCTCCTCTCCCCATGTATTGATTTTGAAAAACATGGCCTGACTGCCGCCCGATGTAATGGCGGAGAGATGCACATTTCCTTCATCACATTGAAAAAGGGTGACATTGAGACTGACCCGATTTCCGCCGATATAGCTGTAACGTTCAAAAACACGGACACTGCATCGTGCGCCATTGCCGCTGAAGTCGCTGGAATCCTCCAGGGAAGCAGACATGCTTCCATCGAGAATTCCGGTTTCGATTTTATGCAGAATTTGATTGAAATTTCCGGAAAGCGTTCGTTCCAACTTGGCCATTGCACAATTCTCCTTTCATTAGGGCAGCGGTTCGGTTTATCGATCGAGTATATCTTGATAGAACTTTTGCGCATTTAGGAGATCTTCCGAGTCCGGATGCCCTTTTGATATTCCACCTGTCAATTTCAGGGGACCAAAGGTATCATATCCTTTACAGCCGTATTCTCCCAGAATGACCGCATCTTTTTGTGAGGCAATCTGTGCGAGTGTTTTACATCCGATCCCTTTGTTCAGGCCGTATGTATAGACGAAGAATACTTTCTTTCCACGCGGCAGATACTGGCGGGCAAAATCCGCCACCATCTTATGAAAATCAAATCCGTAAATTCCGGACGCAAACCCGATTAGCTCATACTCGTCGAGACAGGTTGTGGATGGGTTCGTGACATCAATGAAATCAGCCGGGTATTTCTGGCACATTGCTTCCATCACTTTGAGAGTATTCCCGTGGTGGCGGGAATAGTAACAGATGGCAATTTTCATGTTGCATTTCCTCCCAGTGTCCAATTGTAATCATTGTGATAGATCATTTGGTGGGTCATGCCGCCATCAATGCAGATATTTTCCCCTGTGATAAAACCGGCCTTGTCCGAGCAGAGGTAGAGGACCATATTGGCAATATCCAACGGGTTTCCGACGCGTCCGGCTGGATGCTGTATGGCATCGGCCCCCTCATATACTTTGAATTCGGTATCAATCCAACCGGGGGATATCGAATTCACTCTCGCACGTCCGGCCAAACTTACGGCCATGGCATGCGTCAACGCTGCGATTCCGCCCTTTGCAGCCGTATAACTTTCGGTCTGCGGCTGACTCATGCGGTCGCGCGAGGAGGAGATATTGATAATGGAAGCTCCGGGACTGAAATAAGGCGATAACAGTTTGGTGAGATAGAAAGGGGCAGTTACCCCTACCCGCAGAGCATAATTGAATTCTTCATAAGAACAGTTATCCAGCCCTCTGGTTATCGGCAGCGCATTATGGATAAGAAAATCCACTTTCCCATAATCGGCAATTATCTTTTGGGCAAAGGCTTCCAATACCTCTTGATTTCCAATATCCCCGACAAAATAGTCATTGGGCAGAAGATCAATGGTACAGACATGAGCGCCTGCTTTTTGAAATTCATCCGCAATGATCCGGCCGATTCCTTTGGCGGCGCCGGTAACCACAGCTACACGATTGGAAAACATCAGAATTTCCCTCCCAGCAATGATAATGAACAGGAGTTCAGCATCAAATAATCTTATTTTATTTTACCATAATTTGCACGGGAAATCAACTTGAAAGGGAGTTCCATCTATAGAAGACGCGGGCTTTTGAACTTCCTTGTATAGATACTCTACTGATCCAAGCTTCATTCTATTCGATTCGTGAAATTTTATCAAAAATATTACTATATTTCTGCTTCTATTTGTGCTATACTGAATGGAAAGAGGCAATCCTGCCGATTTGTAAGGATGTATCGTCTGATAATTGGGTGGACACTGCATCTGGATATTTTAATCAAAAGGGTGATCAAAATGAGTCATTTGGAACAGTGGAAAAATATTTCCAGACATCCGCGGATCTTGTATTGGTTCTGGAATCCGGAAATTTTGGAAAATGAGCAGTATTTAAAGGATCTGCACCATATTTATGAGAAATCATGCTATACCACGGTGGTGCTTTCTGCGAGAAATGGTATGAACTTTTTTGACCGGTCGTTGATTCCTCATTTTAAAAAGGCCGTGGAATTGGCTCATCAGTTAGGATTTCAAATTATCCTTCAGCTTTGGCCGGAAGGATTCGAAATTCCGGTGGACATTGCAGCGGAAGAGGCGGTCTCTCTAGTGAGTGATGCGGAAGGTCTGATCGAAGAAACCGGAAACGGTAAGATTTCTTTATTCTGCCAAACCAATCAGGTTCGTTTCAAGGAGGCAGCACCACATATTCGAAGCGAACTTCTAGCTGTCTATGCGTTCCGGAAGATGGGAGAGGGGAAGTACGAGGCAGGAAGCCTGCTGGATGTGACAGACAAGGCGGTCTGCCGCGAGAGCGGGGAAGGATTGGAAGTTTCCCTGGAACTCCCGGATCAAAAAGGTTACACGATTTATGCAATAGCTGCTCATTACTATGGTTATGCGGATCTTTTTAGCGAATTTATTCCGCGCTCCTATTATGCGTTATTTTCTGATCTGAAAGGAGTGGGATTTGACAGTTACGTCCTCGATGAATTTAAAAATATTCCGATCAAGCCAAAAGATGTTTGTTTCCGAGACCGTTTTGCCGGCAAGGCAGCTGCCCGGAATTTTGCGGAAGAAACCGGGCGGGACCTGACTCAGGTTTTGTTTGAAATGCGATATGCGGAAGAAGGATCCGATGCTGTGCGGATTTCTGCGATTAATCAGTATTTCGATTGGATGCGGAAAGGCCCAAAACGAATCGAATCCATTATCGCGGGCTATGTAAAGGAATTCTGCGGGAAAAACGCATTTTTGGGACTCCATAACACTTTCCACAATCATCTGCAGGGGGATGAAATGTGGGCTACCGGCTGCAACTGGTGGGAATTGCCGCGACAGTATGCGCAGACTGATGAAAATATTGCGCTGCCGGTTCGGATGGGAATTTCCTGTCAGTGCCCCGAAGCCATCCATTATGATATGTTTTACTGCAAAGAACAGGAACCTTTCTTCCGTAAGGCTATCGAGGATGCTCGCTTTGGAGGCAGAATCCACTATCATGCTATGAATGATTTCCATTGGGGAGTCAATCTGGGGCGCGAAGACTTTTTGATGAAGATGAATCAGGTAGAGAAAAAGATTTCCCTGTTAAACTGGTTCGATGGTCCTATGCCTCGGCTGGATCTGCTGATCGTATTTGGAATGCCGGCTCTATGCAACTGGTATCCGGATATCAGTGCCCGCAATCGCTACGATTTGAACGGTAAAGCCAATATTATGGAACGATCCGCACAGCTCTGGAATGCAGGCTGCCGCTGTGCGCTGGCTCCCAGTGATGCGATAGATGATGGGCGAATTCAGGCAGACGCGGATGGATTTTCCTATTGCGGCCATCGTTTTTCAGCCTTGCTCTATCTGTATCCGCAATATGCCAAAATCGAAAATATCAGATTCCTGAAAAAAGCCGTAGAGGCTGGACTGAATGTGCGGATGATTGGGGAGTTTGGACGGGATTATGACGGAAATGAGTTGCCGCTGGACACCAAACGCTGGATGAAGGCCATTTCCATGGACGAAGAAGAGAATATCATTGCCGAAATGAAGCTTCCCATTCAAACTGTCCCAGATGAGTGCTGGTTGGAAAATGGTGCCTGTGTATATAGCAGTTATGAATCCTTTGAGACAGGTATTCCGCGTGCTTTTTCGTGTAAAGTGGGGGATACTCTTTGGGAAGGAGAGTATATTGGGTGTGCTGCAATCCAATGCTCTGAGGACGGGAAACTGGAGAAATTTGCCTGCGGCGGATTTACAAAATTGCTGCGGAATGGCCGGGTATACCTGGAGGCTGAAGAGTCCTGTGATATCTATTGGGATCAGAATGAAAATATTTTGCATAAAATTTAACGGGATATGAAGTTGATAATAAATCCCGCTCGTCTGACAGAATGCGTGCTTAAAATATGCGCGGAATACATTCGTATGTAAAACACCCCCATAAGGAGAACGTAGCCTTATGGGGGTGCTTGCTGTTATACGAAAAGATCTATTCATGATAGAAAGTTCATTTTTTATCTTTTATACAACATCAATTTTCTGTATGACAAAAATGTGCAATTGACATGATAGATGAATTAAAATACAATAAGAGTAATTTAACAGAAGGAGGAATTTTGGATGAGAACAACATTAGTTTTTTTTGATGATTACTGGCTCGACTTTAAAAGTGGAATAAAAAGATCGTGGATAAAACCAATTGAAATTTCATCTTATGAAGATCCCAATTTTCCTTTAGTAACCTATCCATCTTTGGAGTGGTGTCCCGAAGTTCAGCGCTATCGTGTTTGGTATGATGCCGTTTATGATCTGAACAAAAATAATAGTCGCTATCTTTGTATGGCGGAAAGTGTGGACGGAATTAATTGGAAATCCTCCTGTTATCACAACCAGGATTCTGTAAATCAAATATATCCCCATTGTGTCTATAGTGGAAAAGGAGGCGTTAGCGGCGGCAGCGTTTTCCGGGATGAATATGAGACAGATCCCATGAAACGCTATAAATATGTGGGATCTATTGGAATTGATTATCAGAAAAATAAACAGCCAAGGCAATTTCCATTGAGTATGCTGCACTCGTCAGATGGTGTGAATTGGCACGAATCAAATAAAATTGTATACCCATATACAAGTGATACATACAATCGATTTTTTTATAATCCCGTTATGAACAAGTATCAGGTCTTAATGCGGGGAGGGTATATCGATCGCAGAATATGTACCATTACAAGCGAAAAGGAAAACTATTCTTTTCCGCAATTGCTTCTCCATCCTGATCCGGGGGAAGAGGAAAATGGATATGCAATTCAGTATTATGGAATGGGGACACGATGGAATGCGGGAATGTTTTTGGGTTTACTGATGCGGTTTCATACTTGTATGACAGACAGCGACCTTAAAAAGATGAACGGTTATATGGACACAGAATTAGTATATAGTTATGATGGTATTTGTTGGATGCATACGAATCGGCAGCCATTAGTAGAAAGATCACTTTCACCGAATTTTGGGTTTAACCAGCTGTACCTTTTGGATATGACAAGTTGTGTAGAGGATGAATCCGTTCTTCTGGTTGGAGTAGCAGCACGTAATCCGCATCTTCGCGGGGAGGAATACTTAAAATGGCAGCAGAACGACCAACAAAAATTGACACGCTTAAATTTTTATAAGATTCGAAAAGATGGATTTTGTGCATTGGATTGCTGCGGAAAAGGGGGGAGAATGATTACCAAAACATTTTTGTTGGAGAGCGCAGATATGACGTTGAATGTCGCAGCATTATCTGGCAATTTTACACTCTCTATCTTGAATGCAGAAGGTGACGTTTATCCGGGGTTTTCTGCACAGGATTTTTCTATCCAGCAATTTGATGCTGTTTCGGCAGTACCGCATTGGAAAAATCATAGTTTGCATGAGCTGGTCGGAAAGCGGATCCGATTTTGCATGGATTTTTCCTCCGCAAGTTTTTATTCATTAACTGCGGATATCAGACCCTGTATTGCTTATCCGCAGCAATCCATTTCGCGGCCGCAGCATAATTGAATCCAGTAATTTAGGAAATATCGACATTCGGCAAAATGATGCTGCAAGTAATGCCGGTATTTTCTATGTTTTGCTTTAAGACTAACCCATATTCCTCACCAAATAATAACTTGATTCTTTGATTGACATTCATGAGTCCGATATGGCGGTTTTTTTGAATATATTCTTGCTGCATATCATTATTCAGCTTGTCAATTGCAGCGCGATCCATGCCGGCACCATTATCCGAAACTTCAATAATCAACTGATCTTCCTGAAAATAAGATCGTACATTAATTAAGCCACAGCGATCCACAAGAGGTTTTATACCGTAATAGATTGCGTTTTCTAAAAGCGGCTGCAGCATTATATTAATTACCTTACAATCTCGGGTATCCGCATCAATTTGCCATTCAACCTTGAATCGATCTTTATAACGTATTTTTTGAATTTTGATATATTCGATAGAGTTTTCAATTTCAGCCTGCAGGCTGATAAACATGGTTTCTGTTTCCAGACTTTGCCGGAGAACTTTGGATAAAGATATTACTGTAGAGGAGACATCATTTTCTTCTCCCAGTTCACGCAGAGCCATAAAATTGATTACCTCCAATGTATTACAGAGAAAATGCGGATTGATGTGAGCCTGTAGTGCAGCTGCTTTTGCAGTATCAAGAAGCTTCAGTCGGAGTTGAAGTTCTTTTTCTACATCGCTGCTTTTTTTCATAGAGGTTTGGATAGAATCCATAATGCATTGGTATTCATCTTTTCAATGCGCCGTAATAAATATCAGAAAAAAATTGTCGGACTAATAAGGTATCAATTTGTTCTTCTTGCTCTCGATTTTCAATTTCTTGCTGAAGGGAGACATCCGCTTCCGTTAATTGCTGATAGAGATTTGAAAAAACAGCCTTAAT
>JBMNPH010000021.1:0-28489 GCA_050943495.1 Candidatus Merdivicinus sp. | reverse complement strand
GCGTTCAGGTGGATTTCCGCGAGTAAATCATAGGTTCGATCCTGGAACTGCGCAATTCGCTCTTTGAGATTGTATTTCCCGTCGTAATTGAGCAATCCGCAGTCCGCGCCGTATGTACTTCGCAGACGTTCCGCTGCTATTTTGGCGATTTCTTTTGCAATGTTAAACTCGTGATAATCCCCGTTGACAGCACCTGGATCATATCCGCCCGAATCCCCCTTGCCGTGTCCGACCAATATGCAGATTTTCATGGTTGTTCCTCTCCTTTTCCTTTGAGGACTTCCAGCGCCTTTTGAAAGATTTCCGGCATCGGCACACCGAGCAGACTGGCATTTTCCAAAATGGAAAGAACCTCATTGACCATAAAAGCGATTACAGCAGCAGTCTTTACATAATTCACGCCGATCATAACATCCAGTCCATGCGCCACCAGCACCAGCAAAAGCGTTGCCAGTTTGCGCACCAAGCCCAGCCATCCAACGGCAGAAGACAATCCCCCTCCTTCCGTTTTGGGGGATTTCCCCAGGAATGCTACCAACAAGCCCGTTATGTAGTCAATTGCCATAAATGCAACCAGCCATGACAAATCATGTGTCCAGCCGCCAAAAGCTGCCGCAATCGCCCCGCCTATTGCACCGGCAGCACCGCATACTGCTTCATTCCAATATTTCATCGCCATTCCTCCTGTCATACAACCTCTTCCCAATTATCCGGATAATCGGCCGGACTCCATACTGTATTGTCTGCCTTACAGCGATATATTTTCTCCTCCCAGATGCAGACCTCACCGGTCATATAGGCATCATGCGCCCCCTGCGGCTGGATGTACGGCTTTGCATACTCGGAATCCGTGGTATGGAATGGCGCCCACTGTGCCGGACTTTTGCCTGGTTCGATATCGGGATTATTTGCATTGTCATGTGGCTGCACACAGTTCCAAATCTGATCCCCATGCCGGCGGATGTCCCCTGTCTCATATTTCCCCGGTTCCCACTTGTCAAACAGCGGTTCCGCTGCCACAATTTCGGTCGGCGTTTTCTCGGTTTCCAGATAGGTATTCCGGATTGCGTTATGAATCTGCCTTGCTGATTTGAGTTTTTCTTCCAGTGTCATGACTCATTCCTCCGTTCTCGTCAAAGCTGCTACTTGGACTTCCAAATCAGAAATTCTTTGATCCAAATCGTTTGGCTGTTCCGATTCTTCGGGCACATCTACCAGCACCCATGAAAAATCAGATCCATTATAATGGAGTTCTGGCTGCTTTCCTTCCGGGACTTCTTCGCCATACTCTGGGATGTTATCTACTAAGTATCCGGTTTTTCGCAACTCTTCCTCTGTTTTTCCTAACCCCATTTTTTCATTCAGAGGGTAATAATGAATATAAAAAACCACTTCATTTTTGGTTTCAATGTATACCATACTATCACCTCGTAACATTTAAAACTTTCAGGGAAAAATCTTCACCAGTGATTTTTCCTAACCATCCGGAATAATTTGAAGATCCTAACCGCGCAAAACTGTTTCTGTACATATTCTCTTTTCCGTCAAAAAGCAAACCACCATTTAACTCTCCTACAGTTTTTTGTGCTTGCAAGTTTGTGTCAGTAAAGATAAGCTCTGTACTGCCTACAACACATAAATACTTAACGCCCTTTATCGTTACCCATTTTACACAAACCGAACTTTTTGATAGTGTAGCAACTACAGAACCAGAGCTTTTTTGGACTTTTTTTATACTACTATAACAAGCGATATATAAGTAATCATTGTCCTCAACCATTTCACACCAATTTTGGGTTTCAAGTGATGATACAGTCCAAACCTTTGAAAGGCTATCTGGATCAGCTCTATAAAAAGAAGAGCTACTATCCACATATACATACCCTTCCGTATCACAAAATAGGTTTCTGGTTGACCCTAGTTTTACTCTAGTTACCTCTGAACCATTTGATTTGTTTAACTTAAAAACATTATTGCCATTGCTAACATAGATACAGTTATTGTGTGTATTTAAGGCTCCTTCACAACCACCATCACCTACAGCAAAAGTAACTTCCCACAATTTTGTACCCTGTTTAGGGTTAAAAGCCAATACACCAGATTTCGATAGTCCGATATAGGGTCCAATGTAGTATACAATTTCTGGGTTTTCATTATCCTGAATACCACATTTTACATTTACATAGCCAGTTTCACAATAGTCCTGAATAGGTATAGTTTTCTCAATCCTTACTGTAGAACCAACAATTTTGCCATAGTATATAGTGCTTGTTCCTAGTAGATAAAATTCATTGTCTCCAAATATTTTACAACTATGAGGGGAACGGTTAGAACCAAACTTATTTCCTGAAATTTGCTGACTTTGATACAGCATCGGAACTATTTTCCAATTGCCTGCAAAATCTGAATATATTTCTAAATTTTCCGGCGGTATGAGGTCGTTTTTTTCGTATCCTCGTTGTATTTGATTTACAAATTCAGGATACTGATCGATCAATGCCTCTTCGGGCACCGATACTCCTTTGTTTTCAATGGCAGTTTTGATTCCAGATTTTGCCTGTCTGATCCGGTCTATTTGCGCCTGATTGCTCATGCTGTCACCGCCTTAAATAGCGGCCAGCGCATCCTCGATTGCACTGGTGAGCGACACTGATCCAGATCCGTTGTGATATCCGGCCGGTACAGTATAGCTTTCTGAGGTCAGGCCGTCAATTGTCGCATTCACTGCGCCGTTATCCGGCATCGTTCCGGTCTTTTTGGTGCCACTGCTGTCTACAAAAATTTTGGTTGCCAAAACATTTTCCTGTGTCGCAGTAACGGACGTTACATCCGCGTAATTGGCCGGAATCGGTTCTACTGTAACACTGGATAATCCGTCATACCCCTCATCCGGTGTAATCTGCTGCTGGGATTTGGTCGGAGTAGCCGTTTTTGTCTGCAGCTGTACGCCTTCTCCCGCATAATTACCGATTACGCCGAGGACCGTTACGCCGGATTTGATATTTCCCGGAATGATTTTACTCTGTTCTCCTGCCGCGATCTGCACCTTTCCGTTTCCGTTGTGGTATCCAGCCGGCACGGTATACTGCTGTGCCACTTCCGATATGTTCCCGGAAACAGCGCCATTATCGGCAATCCCTTCGATTGCTTCCGTACTGGTTTCCAGCGTCGGGGACGGTCCCGCAAGTCCTAATTCGGAAAGCTTTGTTCCGATCCGGTCTTTCAGTCCGTCAATTCTTTCAATTTGCGTTTGAATACTCACGATTTTACCTCCTTTAAATGCTTGCAAGCAATGCTTCTACATTTCCAAGCTGTGTATAAACCGCAGCGGATGTCACCGGCTTCGTATTATCCTGCTGTACTTCTGCCGCAGTATCAACGGACAGCACCCCATTTTCCAACTTTAAACCATCTCCGATTTTATACCCGCCCCCGCCGCCTCCACTTGCAGGAAATCCGCTGTCTTTATATTCCCCTGTTTCGGGATCCCAGATCTCCCAATTTCCATTTTCTCCGATAACCGGCTGCCGTATTGCTGCTTCTTCCGCTTTATCGGCGGCAGTTTCTGATCTTTCAGCGCCTTCGGCTGCCTGTCTGGCTGCTTCTTCAATCTGCTGGACAAACTGCTGATACTCATCAGGCGTATATCCCGGATCTTTCCCTCCTGCTTCCGGATGTTGATAAGCATAATAATCTGCGCCTGCAGAAAAGGTAATTTGTTCTCCTTTTATTGCGTCCAGCACGATCTTTCCGCGGTTTGATCCGGTAATGTCTCCCGTTATGTCAATGATCGTATCCGGCTGCAATATAACGGCGATCGGATCTTTCCGGAACGGCAAAAAGGTGATCCGCACAGTAAATTCTTTCCATTCTTCCGGCAATTCCACCTGCAGTTGTTCGACCTGATTGGAATCCTGTGCCCCAATACAAATTTTTTCCGGGCAAAGATCCCATTTAACCGCTTCTCCGCAAGTGGATTTTATTACATACAAATGTATCATGCTGTCACCCCGTTATTTTTGGCTTTCCCACAGGATATTCCACAACAAAGGTCCCGCTGTCTTTCAAAATTTTAACGCGATCTCCCCTTGCGAATGATACCGCAGTATTGCACTGATAATGTTTTTGGCTTGGGACTGTTTCCCCGTCAAATAAAAGGGATATCCCGTCCTCATATATTTCGGCAATTGTGGCGAAATTGGCTGTTTTTTTATTGTCTGTTTCCTGCACAAATAAATTCCGCATCATATCTGCACAATCCTCCTGACACTGTGCTGCATTGCGCCTCCTGCCTGTAAATCCATTTCCCAGCCGATTTCCTCAAAAATTCCGCTGATTTCAGGATGCCGGATTTCCAGCACTTCCCGCCCCTCATGCATCGGCATCAATGCAGTATGGATGGACGCCGTTTCATAGATTTGAGAGCGGCTGAATGCAATCCGCCGGATATAAATATCCAGTTCCTCCTGACTTGCGATTGCATCCGGCTTATACAGTTCGCTGACAATGTTCCTTCCCCTCCGGACGGTCGACAATTCAGACGCTGGATTGTCATTGATATAGACAGACCGGAATGCCTCCTGTTCCGGATTGGATACCACGGCAATATAAATGTTCGGCACATTGTAAAAATCTGCCGTGGAGGAAGCTGCGCTCTGCAGTACGGATAATTCATCGGCCCGGTATGTATAAGATACATTTTCTGCGCTCGGCTCTATATAGGGCGCCAGCACAGCGTTCCCATTTGCATCGATAGACAGCGTCAGATAATTGATTTCCGACAGCAGTGTATTGATGATTTCCAGCTTGCTTGTTCCAATTTCAAATTCCCGGTCAGTTGGAAGCACTGCGGATGTTGCCGTGACTTTTACGTCTGGGATCCCGCATGACAGAATCAATTGCTGGATCACATTTAGATAGTCGGTACCGGCCGGATAAAACGCCCGCTCAGTGATACAATCTTCTTTCGCATAAATTGTGCGGTCATAGGCTTCAACCGTATAGGAAATTTGGTGCCCGTCAATATTTCGGGTCGGTGTGGACGGCACGAAAACGCCTAAAGGGAATTCCGCCCACTTTCCATTGACAAGGATTTCCATGCTAGGCTGGATCTCATCGGCCAGCCAGTTGAGAGCTGTTTCCCCGCGGAATGTGAAAGAGGCAGTTCTCTGGATCTCATCTTCGGCAGAATAGCGAACAGATCCGGATTCAGCCGGCAAGGATCCGGCACGCACTCCATTTCGGATAATATAAAACCGAAACCGAACGGAACGGATTCCGATCCTTGCATGTAATGCATCCCATACCTGCTTCTCTGTCAGTCCGTTTCTTGCAAGAGCCAGCATGTTCACACCTCCTCATACTCGACTTTTTCCACAAAATCGACCTCCTGCGCCGATAGGGTAAAGTCTTTGCTCAAATAGTCCGCTGTTGTTTGGAGGCCTGTCAATACCATCCAATATGCAGTTCCGTCTTTTCCGCGGTATCGTACCGTCTTTCCGGAAATCAGCAGATTTTTTATCCGGTCATATTCTTCTTTGGTGCGGTATGAATACACAAAAGACAGTGCATTTGAGCGGAATTCTGAAAACTCAAAAAACGGAAGGCTTCTGCCTGCTGCAAAAACAGTTTGTCCCATGACTTGGATGTTTTCCGACCAGTTTGGATCAGAATTTCTGCGGTAAATCAGCGGTACCCATTCCCCTAATTTGTCAGCCGGCGCAATTGCCGCGTACAGGACCGTGACTTTTTCCTGCTTTGGCTCGGAATCACGATACTGATCTGCAGAGGTTACGCCTCGAATCACATAAGTGTGCATTCCGGCGGAAGCAGCATAATCATAAAAATCTGCTGTCATGGATTTTGCAATCGGAATTCCGTCCCGCAGCAGATAATACATCCGATACCCGTCACCGCCTCCGGATATCCGCACGCCTCCGTCAATCGGATTCACTGAGATTACCGGCGCAACTAGCTGATTCACTGGCACCTGCACCGATCCGCTTCCCCAATCGCTTTCCATGTTATAGGCGTTCCAGATTTTCACCCGGATTGTATACACTCCCGGCGCGAGATACTCTGTAATTTTTTTCTCTTTCTGGGTGCCTGCAATTTCCCCTGTACGGCAAATGAGATTCTCTCCGGAATATACCGAGATTTCATATGCCTGCTGATCTGCGGACTGCCAGCGAACAATTGGACGTGCTTCAGCGGAAATACTGGTGATAGACGGCGCCGCCGGTCTTCCTCTGACAATTACATGAACCGGTTCACTCCAATTTCCAGCCACATTATCCGTATTATAGGTGCGCACTCGCCACTGCAGATTCCCGGAAGGCAGTGTATTTGCCGGGATTGTTGCAAATGTATTCTTGGTACTTTCCGACTGCAGCGGCGTCCAGCTTGTCCCGTTGTTCTCACTGTATTCCAATTCGTATTTAGTCTGTTCGGATCCAGTTTCAATGATGTGATTCCAGCGAAATTCTATCGGATACAAACCGTCTACCACAATATCCTGCGGACTGACTGCTTCGGCGCTGGATTTGCTGTCAACTGTTGTTAGGGTATACCAGTTTGAGGTTGTACTGCTTTCTCCTGATACAACAGTTATCTGCCACTGGATTTGATCGGTTGTGAATGTTTTGGCCGGTACAACATACTGGGTCTGGTTGCCGGGCAAAGTGATTTCCGTTGCCTGCCCGTTGAGCGGTCTCCACCGAAACACAATCTGATCCGGCGAGGGGATTACGCCTCCCACAAATTCCGCATTTTCAGGCGCAACTGCAAATGTAAAGGTATTGTCGATATTTTTTCCTGCAAATCCCTTTGTGGGACTTAACCGGTCTTCTCCTACATCAAAGACTGGATCTTCCAGCATCACATTCAGATACGGAGGATACTGCGAAACTCTTGTATAGAAATTGGCTTTGATGCTTTCAAAATCTGGCGAATCAATCACAATGCCATAATCTATTACATTTTGCAAAGTGGCATTTATGAATTTATTATAGGTCAATTTCTTCCAGCCGGAAGCTTCATCCATTTTCGCGCTGTCCGCATACAATTTGTTCCAGCGCGGACTGTTTCCATATGTAATTTCTGATTCTTGCCATGCAGATTGCAGTGCGCTTGCCGAAACGGAATTTCCCGTATCATAGGTGATATTTGTCGCATAGAGATTTACTTCTACCGACCGCATTACTTTCCCGTTGTACTGCGCTGGAATTTCCTCAAAATCCATACAATACCAGCGGTTCATTCTCCATGCATATGAATTTGCTGTACTATAATTGGTTCCGGGAGATTTACTGTCAATCATTGCCGTTTTGGTTGCATTCAATTTTACCGTGGTTTGCGCCATTATTTCGACCTCCTGTCCCTTCTGGCATTTTCTGCCATCCGCACCAGATCATTCAATTCTCTTACATTTCTTGCTTCGACCGTGATATAAAACGTATCGCCCCCGCCGGCAAGCATTCGTTCGGTGGCAGAATTGCTGTAAACTGCGGATCCGCGCGGCAGCCTTACCAATTCTCGGCCCTGTTCGCCTACCATTGCCCATCCGCCCGGATGAAATGGCGTGCCGGATGCATAAGCCGGATATCTTGGATTTTGTACATTGTTTTGAATATCGTTAATGGAGTTACTAATCCCATTCAGCGAACTTTCAAGTTGTGGTCCTTTTCCAGCTATTACTGCAATAATGGCAGCCAAAGCAATAAGAGCAGCAACAACTGATAAAACAATTGCTGTCGTTTTCATTGCGCTTGCATCAAATCCATTGAAAAACTTTGTAATACTATTAGCCGTACTAGTCATTTCTTTGATGGTTTTTACCGTCAAAACGATAGTTGATACAATCCCAGCAAGTACGACAATGGTTTGTAATATTGGTGTTGGAATTTTTGATACCACATCAAATAAAGATGTCAAAAGTGGGAGTAATGCTAATGCAAATCCATTTTTTACTGCTTCCCCCTTTAGTGACAGTTCTTCCATAGCATCCCCTAAATCTGAAAATGCCTGTAAATTCTGCTCTCCTATAACATATCCAGTATCATTTGCTTCTTTCTTCAAATCAGCAAGTTCTTCTTTTGTCATATTCAAAATCGGAACCAAATTTTCACCAGTAGTGGAAAGTAAGGCAGAAGCAATGGCGTTTCGTTTGGTTTCGTTGGTAACGCCTTGCAGCTTTGTAATCACCTCTGAAAACAATTCATTCTGACTTTTTAACTGGCGTTGGTTATTTAATACATTGATTCCCAATTCGTCAAAAAGTTCTGCGGCTTCTCCTGCACCAGATGCTGCATCCTTTGCTTTTTCAGCCAGTGCAGACAGATCCCCCTGCGCTTCTTCTGCAGATGTTCCAGCACGCTTCAAAACATAATCCCATTCCTGATACTGATCGGTAGTCATTCCCATACGCTGAGACAACACATCAATTTCCTTTGCGTTTTTAGCAGTTTCAACGGTGAGTGAAGCCAGACCTGCGACAATACCTGTAATGGTTCCGATCAAAGCCAGACCGGATGCATTTACTCCGGACATTTTATCTATCATCCCGCTCAATGCAGGAGGAACGGATACCCCTGCAGCTTCTGCTATATCCGACAGTGCATTTCCCAAATTAAGGGATGTTTTTGTTGTGTCTTCAGTTGATTCTGCTACTTCTTCTGCAGCTTCTCCTGTCCCTTTCAATGCATCTTCACATTCTTTTGCTCTACCTTGTAATTTTTTTAGCGCAGCTTCGCTGTAAACGACTTCGCGGGTTAATGCGTCATATTGATCCCTTGAAATTTTTCCTTGTTTGAATTTTTCCTGTACCTGTGTTTCGGCAGTTTTAAGGATTTCCAGCTTTTTCGAAGTATCTTCGATGGATTGATTAAGTAATCTCTGTTGCTGTTCCAATAATGTAACATTTTCCGGATCCAACTTTAAAAGTTTATCTACATCCCGCAGCTGTTCCTGTGTGCTTTTTAATTCACTATTCACACCAGAAATTGCTTTGGAAAGTGAGGAGGTGTCTCCTCCAATTTCGATGGTAATGCCCTTAATTCGATTTGCCAATGAGAACACCTCCCTTAAAAATTGTCAAAGTCTTCCTGTGTTGCCAGCTGTTGATATTCGCAGTCATCATTGCTTGATTCTGCCGCCATATCGAATACCATACCGATTTCCAGCAGATCAAGGTCTGCTATGGAAATACCCATCTGCACACATCGCAGCAGATAAAGCGCTGTTGTCATTTCCCGTTCGGTAGGACGGCTTTTTTTTTAGATTCATCGATTGAAAAATTATCCATTGCCCAAAGTGTAAATGCTTGCTGTTGTAAAGCCATACTTTCGGTTGAAGAAAACTGATCCAGCCATTCCAGCGCTGTTCGTTGTTTCATTTCTGGATCTGCTGCTCTTGCCATAGAATAGGTGAGATTTTCCAGAATTTCCAGATCATCATCCCCGATCTGATCGATCACATCCAGATTCTCCTCGTTATCTGCATCCGACCTTATTTTAATATTTTGGTATCGTTTGAGAATCGGTGCCATATCTTTGAAAATATCACGGGAAAACAAAATCCGATATAAACGCGGCAGTGCAGCGGTTGCTTTCAGCTTTACCGATTTTCCGTTAAATTCGACTGTTTTTTCCATAGGTCCTCCTTATGCTTTTTCAGCTTCCAATGTACGCTCTGCCGGCATAAATACGCTTTTATACCAATTATCATAAGTTTCTTGCGGAGTGCTTTCCGTAGTTCTTGTTTTGACAAGATAATTGGGAAGTGGAGTTGCTGTCAACGAAAGCGAATCCGTTTGCGGTTCAATATTTTCGGTCGAAGTCTGACCGTTTACCGCCGGGCGTGTTGCCTTGCAGTTATAAAGCACATGCCGAATTGCTTTTTCATCCCCGTCAAATTCAAACAGCAGCGCAAATTCTTCCGGCTGGACATCGCTGTATTCGCTGAGCGTTTTTGCGGTTTCGTCCTCTACTTCTTTGAGTATATCTTTTGAAAAGCTATCCGGAATCAGTGCAATAACCAGATCTCCCTGATATCCGTTATTTGAGGATGTGGTATAGTAAGCCATTCCATCGGCATAAAAAATTGTAGTGTTTCCCTGTGACGCAAGGGAAAGAGATACTGCACCGGGAATCGGAACAGGCGTTCCAAAAGTCGGAATTGCACCATCTTCTCCCGGCGTTTGAGGCGCATAATGTACGTTTTTCAGATTATATTTGACTTTGTTAGGCATTATCTTTTACCTCCAATTCGTATGTAATGACATAACATTTCTCATCTTCGAGATAGTCTTCTTCTTTGGTCCATGTAAACCCTTCCATTGCCTGCTCGATCTGCTTTTCAAGATCGGATCGTTTTCGTTTTGTATACAGCATCACTTCCAGATGCCCAAAAACAAAATATACCCGACCGTCTGCGTAAAATGGATTCGCACGTCGGGTCGAGTATATCCCATAAGGCATCGCAGGTACCTGCCCTTTGGGGAAATCGTTATAGGCAAATGGAATTGGAATCGCGGTCAGCTTGTCATATAATTCCTGCAGATCATTCACGTTATCCCCCCTTTATGACTTTTTTGACGCCGTCTTCAAACATTTCGATTGCCTTTTTTGCAGCGGATGCAATATGCGGGTATGCACGGACCATGCCTTTTCCATTGGGTTTTCGGTGTCCATTTTCCAGAAGATGCGTCAAACGCCAGTGCTTGGCATTCCGCACGATATAAACGCCGCCTTCATGGATCCGTCCCCAGCTTTTGGCATATTCTCCGGTACGGTTGGGAGAATCCTTTTTTAGATCGTCCACCAGCGTTTTGCTGGCTTTTGAAGCCTGTTTATCGACTCCCTTTTTCACTTCATCGGCGTATCCATCTAAAATCATTCCAATGCTTTTATACAGATCTGTTGTCTTGATTCTCTGTCTGCTCGCCGCCATCGGTTACACCCGCTCTTTCCTCTGCATACAGTTCCATTGTATCTTCCAGCGTGTTGTGGTAGGTCCGGTAAATTTCATACCGTTTCCCATTCCACTCGATAATGTTTTCCCCCTCATAATCGAGGGAGAAAACAACAAAAACATAATCACACCGGTTTCCCGTTTGCGCAGCCTTAAAATATTCGGCTCGGCTGGCTGATTTGACCTCTACAAAAATTTCCCGGCTGGTTTCTTCCGGATCCTTCCAAACTCCGATACGGTCTTGCGGGAAATGCTGCTGAATCAGAGATGCAACGTCATTTCGCATGATTCTGTATCCCCCCAATCGGTATATCCGGTTGCCGTCTGAAGCTGTGCCTTCTGTTCGTCATAGGAGGCTTTCATCCGGTCATAGTCCGGCGTATTCCCGATATGCAGCTTGCAGTAGGTAATTACCGCCCGCACAATAAGCGGATCTGTATCACTCATCGGAATGACGCCGGCAATGCCGAGGTCAGCCAGCGCCGCTTCTATGGTATCATTGATTTCATCGTCGAGTGCGTTTGTTTTGATTCGAAGTGCCAGCTTGACCTTTTCCAGCATTGCAGATCACCCCTTATGCGGCTGCCAGTTTGGAAAATGCGCTGTTCAGTCCGACTTTTACGTCAAATAAAGCAACGCCCAGATACTTATAAGAGTTGTGATCGATATCGTAACCCTGCCGAACGCTGACGCTTTCGGCCATTGCTGCGATACACTTGGTGAGATCACCGGCCAGTACCGTGTCATCCGCCACATTATCGTCAACAAGGACTTCAACGCCATAAACTCTTGCGGTGTTATATGTTCCTTCGAACCGCACGATAGACGATTTGGAATTATCCTGAATGGGCAACAGTTTGGTATACAAAGTTTTTCGATTGCAGAGAATCGCCACGCCTTCTCCCTTTACAGATCCGAGCAGTGTCTGCACACCTGCGGCATCAATGGCAGTGCCTGCAGAAGAAGCGGCCGCTGTAATAGCAGCAATGATTTTGGAATTGATCTTACGTGAAATTGCTTCTCCCAGAGTACGGGACAGCCATGATTCGAACGCATCCACGCTCATTGCTTTTGCTGCTTCGCTGACCTGAATCAGCTTGACGATTTCAGCGGGAACCAGAGTGATCTTGGTCAGCGTATCTTCAGCAGCGGTAATGGCTGCATTTTCAGTGTGATCCTGTGCCTCATTGTTGGCACCTTCAACATAATAGGAAATGTTGGCGGCACTATACACAACGGTCATGCGTTCCAGAATCGGCGCATGGTCACGCACTACCGACATAATCGCATTCGCAGTGATCGTGGAAATAGCGCCGTTTGCATTGGTGTATGCTCTCTGTTCCGCATCGGAAAGAGTGACACCCTGCAGATTTTTCAACCACGCGGCGCGATATTCTTTGGAATCCACAGACAATTCTTCCGATCTGTTATTCGCAAATGTACGGATAACATTCCCTTCTCCTCCTGCGACACGGTTTGCAATTCCCCGGCGGCGCTGTTCCGCTTCATAGGCGGCAATCCGTTCGGTAATCTGGGTGGCTTCGGCATCCAACGCATTCAGATCGGCGTCCGGTTCATTGACAGCGGTTCGGATTTCAGCAGCGCGGGTGCGCAGTTCTTCAATGGTCATTTCATCAATCGGTTTACTCATCTTTTTCATACCTCCAATAATTTCAGTTTGATTTTTCTTGCGGCATCTGCCCTTTTCAGTCTCTCCGCTTTGATTTCACCGATCACTCCGTCGGCAAATCTTCGGGCGCTGATGCTGGTCATATCATTCGCCGGAATTGACACGGCGCTGACATCGTACAATTTGGATACTTTGGTAATGGTTCGGGTACAGGTTTCATGCTCGTTTTCCCGATCCTCCACATATTCGCGTCGATCTTCCGCAACAATGAATCCAAAAGACATTTTATCGGTATACCCGCCTTTAATCTCCTGATACAGCTGCCGCCCGATCTCTGTCCCGCTCAAATCCGCGCGAATTTTCAAGCCGACACTATCCACTTCCAGTGACAAAGTGCCGTTTTTGTTCCGGGCAAATACCCGTCCCGTGTGATCGTATTGGAAGATTACATCCGACATATCACATCCGTTAAATGCGCCGGGATCTATCTGTTCCACAATGGTATAATACCGGCTTGTATAAAGTGTGTACGGCTGATTGAAGGTAGTAGCATATCCTTCCACGATCATTTCCCCGGTATCCTCTCCGGCTGCCCGTACTGTCATTACCATAGATCGGTATTCCCGCCCGTCTTCCAGACGGTTCAGCTGTTTATCCGTCAGTTTTGCTTCCACTGGTCAAGTCATCTCCTTTCCTAGTTACAGATCCGTCCGCCCCCAGCAGGTAATATTCTCCGCGTATGGTATAGGCTTGTCCCTGTCCGTCCGGCAGAGGTGGCAGATTCCAGATCTCCCGAATAGTATCACGGTTAAAAATTCCCCTGTCGGCCATTTGGGAAGAAACCGCTAATTTATCGGTATTGGTCATATATTGCAGCCGGTTTGCTGTTGCCATAATCAGACTTCCGGCCGCGCGTTCCCGCTCGGTGAACAGCATTTTTGTTACAACGTCGGAAAACTGGATCGCAAACGGTTCAATAGCGCCCTCATAAAAAGCGGACCATGCATCCCCGTATGCTTTGTTCTGCATAATATCCTGATTCACGCCGAAATAATCGTAGACATTTTCTTTGATTGCCTGCATTTGTCCGGAATCAATCACAAACGGATTCGATTTGATTTGCTGAATGTCTGAATAGGTATTGGGAAATAAGAGGATCCCTTTTCCCTCTCCGGAAAGATTGTTTCTTGTGAATCGCTGCTGTTCTTTGGAAAGATCTTCCGGCTTGGAAAAATTGTTCAGCTTTGCCATAAATCGGAAAGTTGCGCCGGACTTAACGCCTTCTGATATGCCTTGATTTTGGATGTTGATCAGATCCATTGTCGGATGCAGTGCCCGGTTTGTTTCTCCGAAGAAATCATCCTGATACTGAAATTTCGTCATAATTCCGCATTCGCGCATTTTAACGGCAGCGGTTTTGCCGCTGTAAAAATGGTATCGAAGCCACGGTTCCCCGCTGTATTCCATAATTTCGCACCGGGAAGGAAGAATCGGATAAATACCGGATGTTTCCCCGAAATCATCAGACACCGGCACAATAAAAGCTGTATTCTGCGCATCCAGAATGGTAGACAGCCGGTATAGGAACTGTCCCCACGTCTGCCATTCATTTGGACCTGTCCGCAGTTTTGTCTGCAGCTTCGGCTTGGCAGAACCCTGTACCGTTACCGCTAATTTTCCGATATGTACGGCTCTGGCATTGATAGCGGCGCGCACCAGTTCACTTTCATAGATCTCACCGCCCCACGACTGAAAAACCGGCGTATAGGCGGTAAAGGTCTGGAAAAATCCGTTCGGCTGTCCCGTCGGATCTGGTTTCTTGAATATCTTGCTGAAAAGTCCCAAAATATCACCGCCTTTCTGATTCACTGATATCCTGTACTTTGATTTCTACATCATTGGGTGACCGGATCACATCACACCCATACGGCAGTACAATTACATTTCCAGATTGTTCTCTCTGCCGAACGATGAATTCTCGAAACTTTTGCAAATCCTCACGACTCAAAAACATATTTGTTCGGATAATAAGCAGATCGTCATTCATTTTTCAGTTGCTCTCCAATCTCGGCACACCATTTTTGCCGCACAGTAAAGGCATCCAGCAATGCGGCAGTGCCGTCTATTCGTTTCCGCTGCCCTACTTTTACCAGCTGCACCTTCTGATTCTCCGCTTCGGATTTCAACGCAGCGTTCAGCAGGTGGCTTTTCAGCAGGTCATTATCTCCGATATTGAGGATCCCGTCTTTGATGATCCCCTCAAATTCCCGAATCACCGGCGTGAGGTTTGTTCCCTGATATACATCGTCCATATGGAATCCATATTTTTTCATGTCTTCGACTAGATACTGCGCAGAATAGCGGTCATATCCCACCCACAGCGGATAGATTTGATAGTCTTCCACCAGCTTCCGGAACCAGTCAAAACAATCGTGATAATCCACGTAATTTTCCCCCGACAGGCTTAGGAACCCGCGCTTTATAAAGATTTCATACGGTACCCCATCTTCGGCAGTTGCATTTTCCAGCCGGGTTGCCGGCATGAAGAAATGGGAAAAGACATGCAGAATCCCGTTTTTTTGAATGACTGCACAGCATGATGTCAGGTCGGTTGTCCGGGAAAGGTCGATCCCTCCGACACAATAGGAATTCCGGAAATCTTCCAGTTTTAGCGGCGGCCCGCTCGCGGAATCCACAACTTTGTATTCCAGCCATGCCTGCGAACTGTTTTGTTTGATGTTGCAGTATTTGGTCAGAAATTCCGCCCGCTTGGACAGGCTTCCTTCCGCGATCGCAATTTCTTCCAGCAGATAATCAACTGATACGGATACGCCTAGATTCGGGTTAGATTTCCGCAGTTCGTTGATGTCGTTCCACTTTTCGATATCGTCGATCATATACAGAAATGGCGCAAGCCTCCTCTCTTTGGAATTCCCCAGCAGGAAAGAAGTGCAGCGTTTGATTAGTTCATCATAGATCCCGTCGTTGATATATCCTGCTGTCGAAATAGAGAGGACCAGAGGCTGCCGTCTGGCGCCCAATGCGGATTTCATAACTTCGTACTGTTTCAGTCCCTGATCTCCCGGCCAGCTTGCAATCTCATCGCAAACCACTAGATGCGGGTTGAACCCGTCTGATTTTTTTGCATTAAATGCAATCGGCTTAATGCTGGTATTGTATTCTGCAATATAAATATCCGAGCGCCGCTTTTTGGCCAGTTCTTCCAATTCCGGCTCTTTCTGCACCATCTGGTAAAAGTTATCGTATACGATCGCAGCCTGTTCCAGTTTCGGTGCAATGCAATAAACTTTTGCACCGTATTCCCCGTCCAGATACGCCATATACGCAATAATAGCGGATGCAAACAGGGTTTTCCCTTGCTTTCGCGCCATGATGATAACAGCTTCCCGGAATTGCCGGTTGCCGTTTTCATCCAAAATTCCAAACAGAACCGAAACCAATGCTTTTTGCCAGAGTTCCAGCTTGATGAGGTCCTCCCGTCCTTCACAGTGATGGCAGAAGTTCTCAATAAACCGAATGGCTTTGTTTGCTTTTTTCTGGTTGAAGAAAAACAGACCTTTTTCCAGTCCGCGGACAATATACTCATACCACATCCGGATCCAGCGTCCGACAACAATCGAATCGTCCTGAATCCCCTGATAGTATTCGAGAATATAATTATTCATCCCGCAGCGCCCCCAGCTTGCTTTCTCTCTGGCTTGGCGGTGTTAATTCCAAAAGCTGCTTTATCACGCTTTGATAGTTCTTGTCGGTTGCCACAAACAATCGCGCTGCAGGACGTTCCCGCTCATATGGTTCGATCTTTTCCGACTGGGTAAACAACTCGGTTTCCCCGTTTTTCTGGATATCTTCCCATAGCGCATCCAGCCTGATCCGCAGCCTTGCCGCCTGTACGATCAATCCTTGTGCCACATCAAACTGATTCGGCGGAAGGCTTTTAAAAATCTCGGTTAATCGGGTTATTTCGTTTTTTACCAGAGTTGATTGTTTTGCTTTTCCCACAAATCCGCCTCCTTTCGGGTAGGGGGTCACGCACACCTGCGGAGGAAAATGAAGGGTCTCCCCTCGGTTCCTTTACACTTCAAAAATCTTTCTTGATAGGGGGGACTACCCCGCCGAACTCATCGAATGAGTATCGGCTTTCGGCTGCGTGTTCTTTTGCATGGCAATCTTGACAAACCAATTTGAAATTATCCCATGACAATGTGATCGATGGATCATTGATATTTTCGGCAGTCAACGGGATTTTGTGGTGTACAATTTTTCCCGGCGTATAAATGCCGTGCGCCAAACATTCTTCACACAATCCGCCGACAGATTTGATATACGCCATTCTGCTTTCTTTCCATGCAGATGATTTATAAAACTGTTTCGCATAGTCTTTGGCCATTCTTTTCTCCTCTGCATTTGACTGCAAAACAAAAAGAGCCTACCGTCCAGCGTGATGCTGGACAATAGGCTCGTGCGATTACTCGCGGCTCTCAATATTCAGTTCAAATCTCCTGCCGCATTTTCGGCATAGATAAATCAGGTTTTTAATAACGGTTTTTCTTCCAATCGGAAACAATTTCTTTCCACAATAAGGACAACAGACCCATCCGTTTTTTACCATGCTTTTCTCCCTTTATCATATCACTTTGCATCGGTTGTGTCAAGTTTCCCCTTCTGGTCGAAATATTTATGTGCTGCTTTCCATGTATCCTCTATTGTCTGCATACGTATCCGAAATCGATCATCAATCAGTACCCGATCTGTCAGAATCATTATGCCAATCAGTGCAAGAATCTCAATGAGCCATGCTGCCCACTTCCACCCGCTCGGCAAATGTGGCATCACACATGCATAGATCAGTCCCAGCATAAAGCTTCCCCATACAATCAACGTTAATTTTGTTTCGGATTTCATTCCCTTTCACCGTCCATTCTCGCACCACAGTTGGGGCAAAAACTTCTAAAACGTGAACAAAGCCTTTTTCCGCAAGCAGGGCAATATTCCACTGAATTTTTTTCGTCCACACAAATTCTTTTGCGATACAATGTTTCTCCGTTTTCGCCAGTGCTGGCTTCTTCGAACACTTCATATTTTTGCGGTCTGTTTTTTGAAATTGGAACGCCATGCACCACCGGCGCAACGTCTGCGGCAGGAACGTCCTTTACAAACGATTCAACCGCCTGAATCACTGCGAACGTATAGCACATTTCCGGAGGATTTCCTTTGCATTCTTCCAAATGCCTGACGATTGTTTCTTTTTCGATGTATTCACCCATTGTCTATGTCCCCTTATTTCAAAAGAAATATTTTCACCCACATCGGAAGGTCGCTTTCCCAGATTATTTTCATCATAGCAAGGCTTATTGACCCTATAACTAAAATCAGAATCATAGCAACTAAACAACTGATATTTTTCATGTCAATCTTCCTTTCCTCTTCTTTTTCGGCCTGCCAATTCGTCCATAGACATGTCGAAGGCGTCTGCCAATGCAATAAAACTGATTAGATTCGGGTATGTTCTTCCAGCTTCATAATTATCAATCAGGCTTTTATTTAACCCGCTCATTTGAGATAGCTGCTGTTTCGACCATCCTCGGGATGTTCTCGCCTCCCGAATGTTTTCTGCGATTGTTCTCATCATTCATCCCTCCCATCCGTCCGGACGGCTGATTTCCCGCAGAAGCCGGTCAGCCTCCCGCATTTCCGCAAGCAGATTCTGCTCTTCGGATGTCAAATCATACTTCCGGTACATTCCTTTCAGGATTTCCAGCTTTTCTTCGTCCTCCATATTCCCACACTCCAATATCTTATGTGTCTTCTCTGCAAGCCGCATGGAACATATTCCTTCCCGAAGTGCAGCCATTTCCCGCCCGATCCAATGTTTTCAAACGCCGTTCCAAATCCCGCTCATTGCTTCTTGATTTTTCCATGTTTCCCCATTCTTTCTGCCAGAATTTCCGCTACTGCCGACACGCCTGACTTGACTCCGGCCTCATATAGATTCTCTGCCATTTTTCGGATCTCACATCCTCGGCAGGTATCCTCTTCTTTCGCCATGTTTTCTGATTCCAGCCGGCAGAAGCATTTTTCACACACGGCTTTCATCAGCTTTTCGATATTCTCTTTCATCACAGTGCCTCCCCTGCCATTTTTTCGGCGATGCTGGAAGCAATTCCGGCCAGTTTTCCTGCCTTTTCCGGATCACGGACGGCAATCTCCCGCAGCTTGTCCATAAGCTTTCCGTGCGCCTCCTGCCATGATGTGAAAAAGATATTCGCCTCCCGAATCTCTGCGTCGGCCGAAGCCTGCATTTGAGCGGATTCTTTCCTGACCTGCTCAATGATTTCCTGCTTTTCCCGCTCGGCCTGATCCTGAATCTCTGCAATCCGTTCAGCTGCCTTTTTCTCTGCTAATTCTTCCGCATAGGACTTTGTCTGTTCCAGTTCCTTTTTAAGTTTTTCAGCATGCCGTTCCGCCTTTTCCAGCTTTTTTCGGTCTTTTTCCTGCTGATCCTCAAATTCTGCCCGCAGTTCTTTCCGGATCTTCTCCCGGTCGGCTTCTGTAATTTCTGGTACTACTACTTCGACCGGTCTTTTTTCCAATTCTTCCAGATCCCGCCGCAGGTTATCTGCTTCCATTTTCCGGCTGTCTGCAAGCTTCTGCAAACCGTCCTGCCTGTTCTGCGCTTCGGTCAGGGCATTCTGCAGCATGTCGAGCTGCTCCCCCTGATCTTTGGTTTTCCGGACTAATTCCCGAACCTCCTGTACCGTCATGCCGTCCAGATCGTTTTCCTCCAAAAAATCCGCACGATCTACCGCGCTGACCTCTGCCAGCAAATTCAGTTTGGTAATTCCCAGATTCCCGTTTTCCCGCAGCACCTTCGGCCCTAGCCGCTCATAAGCGGATATGTAGTTGTATGCCTGACGTTGTTTCAAGCCAACTTTCTGTTCCACATATTCCTCAAAGCTGTTCATGCCGAGATCTGCATACAGCCTGCAGTCCCGCATAATCTTCAAATGTTCCGCCAGATCACAGAGGGCAAACACCACCCGGTTTGCATCCCCCACAATCCGCTCATGCAGTTCTTTGGCCGCGCTTTCCCTCTGATCGGCAGCAAGATTCTCATAAATAGTCAGTTCCAGCATGATTTTTCCTCCTTATGCCGCCGGATTCGCGGCTTTTTTCTTTTTGAAAAACTTCTTGCAGACGGTTTCCATCCATTCTTCCCAGAACTTCCGCACATTTTCCGGAATTGGATCATACCGGTCATTCTTGAATCCGTGGCACTGTACAAAATCCCCCTCCGGTGTCAGATTCAGCGTGTAGTATGGTGTGTCCGGTTCTTCCACTTTCCGAATGAAAAAGATATGCGTTTGTCCAGTTTTCACCCGCTCGGCATAGCTTCCAACGCAATGGGAAAGCTTCATTCCTTCGTACATTAGTTCCCTCCATCTTCTCACCGGTCTGATGATCAATCCGTCCTTCTCCCAACGAAGAGGAGAAAGATAGTGATATTGTTTTTCCCATATCTGAATTTCGTCCGGACGCTTTTTTTCTCCTTCCATGATTTTATGCTGAATAGTCAACTCGGTCAATTTATCGTGAAATTCCCGCAGCTTCGGCGGAAAACGGTATTCTTCCACAGTCATGTCATATCCCAGTTTCTCCGCCATATCCCAGCTATCTACCAAAAACTGTGTCATACTTTGAATGCAGTACGAATCCTTGTCTTTCTTCATCTGCTTTAACAGATATTTTGCACACTGGGCAAAGCCAGCTTGTTCTATTCTTTTTAGGTTTTCTCCGTACAGTAAGCTGAATCCTTCCACAATCTTTTTATCATACAGTGTGATTCCTGCCGGTTTCAGCTTTTTCCACGTTTCAAATTCACTCATAGAATAGTTTTGTCGGATCACTTCCTTTAGTTCCGGCTGGGAAATCACCAGCATATCCCTCGGCCTCCGCCCTTTCCAGTTGATGAGCTTCCGGTAACACGGATGTTTCACCAAATCCGATACCACCCGATTCAGTCCCGCTCCCAAAATGTGCTCAATGTTTGGATGTCTCAGATATAGCTGCAGATATCTCATTCCATAATGATTCATCACCTCCCAGTAGTCATTCAGGTGGCAGTGTTCCAAACATGTCCCTTCCAGTATGTTTTCCTCGCTTGGATATACCTTATATCCCCAGCTGTACTCGTTCATACTGTTCATTTCATGCCACGCCCAAACGTTTCCCGGCGTCCGGTTATATGCGTAATAGGTCAGCCGGGAAAAGTGCCGGATTTTATTTCCGGAACAGAAAAACAGTTCGGTTTCAATCGGCTCAATATGGATGTTTTCTGGTTCCACGTTATAATCCTTTTTGCAGTCAAAAAACCGGATGTATACATCTTTTCCAACCGGCTGTATGATTGCGTAACTTGCCCAGTAAACCAGTGTTTTCCGGGAAATATTCCACTTCCGTGTTTCCCATTCCACATCGCAGTTGGGACAGTATTCCCGGCTTCCGTGCCTTGGATTGTAACCCAGATCGAGCCATTGATGGCATCCGGTACAATATCCCCGATCTTTTTGCGTGAATATGTATTCTTTTCCCGGCATCGCATAATACTGCACCATCTGGCAGAAATCTATCGGCAGCGGAGGGCGATTGTTCAGGATTTTCTCCATACTTGTCAATTCCCCTCACCTCCCAGCAGGTCCATGAAGGAAACCACTGTTTTCTTTGCTGCCGGCTGCGGCGCGGTTTTCTTTTCTGTCCGCCAGTATTCCGGCGGCAGTTCGTCCGGCACAGCCAGTCCGTAAAATTTGCAGATTGCTTTCATCACTTCTATCGGATCTGCCATCCGCTTTCCCGTGATTTCCGACACCAGCTTTTTCACACTCATTTCCGGCACATCCAAATCCTTGTCCACCAGATCGGCCGCCACTGGATCCGCTGCCACTAGGTCAATCAGCTGATTCATGACGTTCCATTCATTCGAGTGCGCTTTATATCCTTTTCCCTGTTCCCGGATTTTCTCGATTACCTTTTCCATGTTGTCCTCCTTGCATTCAACTGCAAAACTCAATTTTCCTCATTCTCACTGATTCCCAGATTCCGCCGGGTCTGTTCCAGCCGGACCTCTTCCTGTTCCATACTGCCTATGTAACTTTCTTCCATGCCTCGGTATAACTCCCGGAATGTTTCCATTCTTGTTTCTGATAGATTGATTTCGGGGAATATAATTCCCTGCAAAATCATTCCAACTTTCGCAATCAGATACAGATTTCCAAATGAATTTTCTCTTTCAAACAATTCAAACATTCCAGTTCCTAATTCCAGTGGCCCGAATAATTCTACCGGTATCAATTTGACTCCCCTACTCGTTTTCACCGGTTGTAATTTCTGATCTCCCCATTCCAAGCTAATTGGAATCATGTCTACTGGCTGATCCTCTGCCCTGTTGTCCAATAAACAGTATCGATCTGGATCTGGCTCACATTCTTCTGCCTTCCAATCCTTTCTCTTATCTTCTGGTATATCAAACAAGGTAAGCAGCTGTTCTGGGTTCATGGCAGGCAAACCTCTCACCGGATAAATAGCTGCCCCCGCTTTTATGTACTGTGCTGCAATCTGCCTCACATCACTCTTGATCGTAATAAGATTCACTTGTTTCCACGGTTTACAAATTGCCGCAATCTTCTTAATTTTCATAAACTTCTCCCTTTCGTCACCAAACTTTACACATTTACAAGCTTTCAAAATGCTGACTGCTCAGCATCTCATTTTTTCGCTTTTTCGCCTGCGCTTTTCCGGTTCGCGGATATATTTAAAATATAAATACCCGTATGGCGTGCTGACGGTTTCCACCAGCATATACCCTTTTGGCGGTCGCGGCGGCTTGTCCTCCGTATACTCCCGCCTGATCTCTTTCGGCGTTTCTGCGCTCGGTTTTCGTGCGTTTGTGGTCTGCTTCCACCTATGCCCGCCTTGTTCCGGCGTCCAGTGATTGAACAGGTAATTGGCAAGGGATGTATAGTCCTGCCCGTGATCCACGCCGTTATAATAATTGTGCGCCCGCAGATGATCGCAGGAAACAATCTTTCCATATATCCACTGTTTCCGGAGGATTTCCTCCGGTACGCCCTCTGAAAGCATGTGACTGTGTATCCGGTTGGTACTTTTTCCCCGACCCAGATATATAAAAATCACGGCATCCGGGCAGGCATATTTCAGCCGGCGGACATATAAATTCCGGATGCGCTTTGCTTCTTCGAAGGTATGTACTTCATGTTCATCATCAAATGTCAGGGTACTGTATAACGATGTCGGTGAAAAGTTCTCATTCACCAGCCGCGCATGATTCCGCCGGGATATCCCCAGCCGATGCTGTTCCCGCTCTTCCTCGCTTTTAAAGCGCAATCGCGGCGCACTCTTTTTTATATCCGCCCGATCCGGCACGCTGTAAACAATCTGCTCGCAGACCGATCCGGAAAACAGCCTTCGCTTTACTCGTTTCATAAAAAATGCCTTTCATCATTTGACAAAAGGCCGCTTCTATGCTATACTGTACTTGTCTTTATAGCAAAGCGGCCTTTCTAGGCAGCCGTCCTGTACGCTCATACAGGGCGGCTATTTTTTTGCCATTTTTTCTGTCATGTACCATAATTCAAAGTTCTGTCTCTGCCTATCCGACAGCGGATCTGAAACCGGAATCTTTTCCTGCCGTTTCCACCGATCCAATGCTTCTCGAATTTCAGTCCGGTTGATGTCCAGCCGGTAACCATTCCGATTAGCAGGAAGCCTGTCCAGTTCCATCCGGGCCAGCAGTTCCGGCGTTGCTTCAAACGCCATAAAATCCCGCATCATACTCCGCTCACCTTGCCATTTTCCCGCATCAGTTTCACAAAAGGCGGAAAATCCTTGCTTTGCAGACAAAATGCAACAGTATCGATTTTTTCACGGCTCATGATCTGGTTTTTACGGACTTTCAATCGGTAAAATTCCGTAAATCCAGTATCCAGTACCGCCGCTTCCAACAGCTCTCCTTTTTCCGCACCACCGGAGAGCCACTCATAATAATGCTTTTGTCCCGGTATACTCATGTCAATCGTCACATTATCACCCTTTCTGTTTTCCCGGACTGCAAGCCAGATTGCCCAGATTGCATACATTTCCAGCAGACAGCCGACCATCATCCAGATTTTCCAGAACATCAAATCTCCTCCCCGCATCGGCGGCACCGTGCCGAAAAAATCAACTCCGTTTCTCTGCACTCCACCGCCGCGCCACAGAGAGGGCATGTCACGCAAAAATATTTCGGCTTTCCCAGTTCGATCCAACTGATCATTACCCGGTTCATCAGCCGTATTACCCTTTTTGGATTCATATTCCTTCCTCCTCTGTCAGGTAGTTCCGACCAAACAGCGCCATAAATTCCTCGCGGGTATGCTTCTGCTCAAACAGCTGCTGATACTTCCGCTTCAGCTTCAGATCCGTTTCCCGATTGTTATGTACGCCGTTCGGTCCCCGATGACATTCGGTACAAATATACGCTACCATCTTGTGCTGTTCCGCAATTTTCCGCCGACCGCGCCCGCCGAAGACGTGATGCCGCTCGATCGTGGAAAAACAGCCACATAGTTCACACCAGCCTGTCACAAACTCGCCCCTCTCTCCGATATTCTTCCGCTTCCGCTGGCGTCAATTTCCGATACCCCGCCGCCCGCATTGCTTTTTCGCTGATTTGGGCAATCAGCCTTTCCCGCAGCCGTGGGTCCATGGTTTCCATGTCCTGCTCACTGCCGTCCGGCATCCGCATATAGACCCCACGCACCCTCCATTCTCTTGCCCTTCCCATGGTTTTCTCCTTTCCTTAAGGTATCCCTTTGCACCCACTTAATGCTACATTCACCCAGTTCAAATTTGGTTTTAACAAGCATTTGTTCTAAATATGTTGTTTCATCATCCGGAAGTTTTTCTTCTTTGGAAGGTTCGCATGCTTTTCTTATACATTCATTCCTGACTTCTTCCCAGAGATTGACTTCTTCCACGCCCTCACCCCCTTTCTTCCAGGCGGATGTTACTGCTTCAACGCGTCCAGATCGTGGATCGCCCGGATATATCCGACTACATACATCATCTGTTCATCCGGAAGTGCTTTCAAATTCTCATACACTTCTTTCAAATCTTCCGCGTCCTTTGGGTCAAACGGAACTCGCTTTTCTTTGATTTCTGTTTTTACCATAGATTGTGCCTCCCTTCTTGTAACTCTTGGCAATATAATAATAATAACCCATAAGAATATAAAAGTCAATACCTTTTTTTAAAAAAGTATTGCCAAGCGTTATTTTATATGATATAATACAAATCATAGGAGGTGATTTTACGAAAAACCGCATTAGAGAGTTAAGAAAAACTCTTGATTTAAATCAAACTGAATTTGGCGAACGTATCGGTGTAAAACAAACAACTATAGCCGGATATGAAACCGGTGCAAAAAATCCGATGGATGCGGTAGTCAATTCTATTTGCCGAGAATTTAACGTAAATGAATCTTGGCTTCGTACTGGTGAAGGCGAAATGTTTGCGGCAGTTGATCCGGACGAAGAGTTCGCCAAAATGATGGTGGAAATTCAGGTTTCAAATGATGAATTTATCATTTCGGCGCTGAAAGCATACTGGGAACTTCCGGAAGAACACAAAGAAATCGTCCGGAACCTGATCCGCAAAATTGCCGGAAAATAAAAGAAGCGGCTCGAAAGCCGCTTCTGAATATTCGGTTTAGCATTTGTCTTGATGTTCTAATATCTGCTTGACATAGTGATAAATCTTGTTGAGTGCACGGGGATTGGTAATTTTTGAGAGCAATTCTATAATCTGTCGTTTCAATTCTTCACTGTCCATAAACTATCCTCCTTGCTCTAATTTGGTTTAATCATATTATAGAACATCTGTTTGTATGTGTCAAGCATTTTTGGAATGTTTCTTGTAATTTTGTCTCAAACCGTCGGAGGGCGGAATATTGATAAAAAGGTGATTCTATGTCTTGGATCAAGTTTAGCGACAAGTTAAAGTATTATCCAAAGCCATGCGGATGGCTCAAATTTTTGATGAATTTTTGGTGGCCAATTTCCTGTATTGCCTGCCTTTTTAATATTAACAATGATATTTCCAACTGGGCAGACACTGTTCCTTTTATTTTTATTCTGAATATTATTATGGCTCTCTCATTTTTTGCTTGTGGATTATTGGCTCGATTTTTGGATGAAGTTGCAATGAAGGCTATTTACTTTTTGGAGGGTTTAGCAATAGTACGCAGCATAATTTTTATTACGTCTGCTTTGATACAATTTTTGGGAAATACAATTTCTAATCCTACTGAAAGCGGCTTTGTAACTGGATTTTTGAACGGTATTATATTTTTGGTCATTGCTATTTATTTAATTCAAATCTTAATTGCAATTATTACAATTATGTATATCCAAAAGCGAAAAGATCTTTTTCTTTCCAGCGAAAAGGAAATTAAGAAACTTTATCAAAAATAAAAAAGCCGCCTCGGTGCGCCAACACCGAAGCGGAAAAAGGGCAGATTTGCAATCTCGCATTTGTCAAAGTCTGCCCTCTTATTATATCATAAAATAGGAGGAAACGCAATGCAAACTGAAAAATTAGCAGCCGTTTATATGCGGATGTCCACGGACAAGCAGGAACATTCCATCGAAAGCCAATGGAGGCTTTTGCAGGAATGGGCCAGTCATAATCACTACCAGATTATTCAGCGGTATGAAGACGCGGGCCTTTCAGCCATGGAAAGCAAATTAAACAAACGGGTAGAATTTCTCCGGATGATTGATGAAAGTGAGAATTCCGCATGGCGGACTGTCCTGATCTATGACAGCAGCCGGTTTTCCCGCTCATTGAAAGACAGCATTGTATATAAATCAATTCTGCGGAAAAATGGTGTGCAGCTGATCAGCATTACCGAGCCGGTGCTGGATGATGACAGCAGTCTAATGGTGGATGCGCTGAATGGCGCCATGAACGAAATGTATATCCGCAAGCTGTCCAAAAATGTCCGGCGCGGGCAAGAACAAAAGGTAATTCGCGGAGAAGTGTTCAGCAAGCCGCCGTTTGGATACCGCCGGCCGTTTCCTTCCTCTCCCTTTGTCATTGTAGAAGAAGAGGCCGATATCGTCCGGTATGTGTATCAATCATACGAAGATGGCCGCACAACATACAGTATTGCCACGGAACTTGCACAGACTTCCGTCCGGACTCGGCACGGAAATCCATTTGATACCCGTCAGATCGAGCGGATTCTCACCAATCCGATTTATAAAGGATGGATGGACGTTACGATAAACGGGAATCGGTATTGTCAGCCATCCAATCATCCCGCAATTATTTCTCCGGATGAATTTGACCGGGTGCAGGAAATCTTTGCAGCAAGGCAGAACAAACGCGGGAAAAAGCAGAAGCCGAGAGAACAACATACACACTGGCTTAGCGGCAAGGTTCGATGCGCGCAATGTGGCGGCAGCTATTTTCGCCGGTCAAATGGCAAAGGACATAATCCATCATTTATATGTTCCAACTATTGCAAAGGGAAGTGCATTAAACCGCCCACAATTACCGAACCGGTACTCGAAAAATTATTTTTGGAAGCGCTGGAACGTTTTTTCCGATCTGATGATTTGTATCGTGTGGAATTGATTGCGCCAACCGCGCCAGTATCGGAAGATTTTGACGGCCAGATTCAGCGGGTCGAACGCGCTTTATCTCGGGCAAAGGAAGCATTTTTGGCGGAAGTGGATACGCTGGAAGAATATAAAGCAAACAAAGCATCTTTGGAAAATCAACTTGCTGAACTTCTTGACAAAAAAGAAAAAGCGCGTACTCCCGAGCCGGATATTTCGGCCACAAAAGAACGCGCAAAATCTTTGTATTATCTGCTGACGGATCCGTTCAGTACACTAGATGATCGGCAGCAACTGGTAGAAAGCCTGATCGAACGTATTACAATTTATCCAGATCGCTCTATCTCAATTACTTTTTATTCGTCTTGAGGTAGGTTGTCGCAGTTATGCCAGACATTTTACAATATACTAATTCGCATAATTTGATAAAATTACAGATCCCCCCACCGATTGGTGAGGGGGATTTTTTATAGAATCGCCCCAGAGTTGTCCGTCTTGAGCATCTCTCCATGAAGGTGTCCACCCTCTGATTCTCGGAAGAAAAAGTATTGCTTTCCGTCGATGGTGTGCAAACCGTCCAGCATGACGCCAAAGGAATTGAAATAATACCATTTGCCATCAATCAGCCGCCAGCCGACTGCCATATTTCCGTCTGTGCCCAGCCAGAACCATGCCCATGTTTTCAGCCAGCCCTTGTGATCGCTGCCGTCCGAATCGCGATACCGCCACTTCTCCCCTGCCTGATACCAGCCGGATGGCTGTCTCTGCGGTTCTTCGTCAATCTCTGCCGCCCATGCCTCCACCAGCGGCACCGGGAATCCCAGCTTTTCATGCGCCGTGAAATATTCGTCCGGCAGATAGAAATAGCCGTTTTCTCCCCATTGTTCGGACCAGCTGTTTTTGCATTTGATCTGCCCTTTCCGCCAGCCATGCGCCTTTACCATATGCCCCAAAAGTTCCCCGATCCGTCCGTCTTCATCGGCCGCCGGTACTGGCGCAACGGGATTTTCCTTTGTGATATTCGCAAATTCTGGCGGCAGCATCAGCCCCAGCAACACCATTTTTCCCTCAAACATTGCCTGACGGCATTCGTCCGCGGTCATGAGACGATAATAGTTCCCGATTCTGTTCGGGTTGGCTTTCGGCATCAGTTTGTCCGCTTCTGACTCAAACAAGCGGATAATTTCGGACA
>JBMNPH010000020.1:0-29842 GCA_050943495.1 Candidatus Merdivicinus sp. | reverse complement strand
AATTCTGTTTTTTATTCTACGGATACGATTTATAAATCTCCCATACGTAATAATACTTTTACAGTTATAGTTGAAGATTCATCCGCTAAAATTAATCAAGAAATTTATTTCTTTACATTTATCATCATTACTGTATCCTTATGCTTAATGAGTGTATTAATTATAGGTGTCATAAAAATTGGAAAGTCTTTTTATAATCCGATGAATTCTTTACTTTATGAAATACGGAAACTTTCTTCTTCAATTGGATGTGATAATACCTCTGCATTACAAAATGAATTTGAAATTATCAAAAATATTTATCAAGTCTTAGATAAAGACACAAAAAAACTTCATGCAAATTGGAATGAATACACTGCTTTTTGTTATTATTTTAAAGAGTATTTAAATGGCTTATTGGATGCTACCGAATTTCAAAAATATGCACAACAAATTTCGCTGCCAATTTATGACAGTTATTCTCAATTCATTCTTTTTCATATTCCTGATTTTTATCCAGTAAACATGGTTCGCAATCCCATCATTAATGCTGTTAATACATATATTAATGGAAATATAAAAAGGGGAATATGTTTTGATATTCAGAAAAATACATTTTTAATTTATATTACTTCACAAGATGAAGTGGAACTAAAAAATATACATGAAACCCTTATGAAAATGCTACATGATGTTTTCAATCTAAATTTTCATATCGGTGTCAGCAATATTTGCCAAAATGTTGACGAACTACTCAACTCATATGAAGAAGCAGAAGAGCGTTTAAATACTGCTGTATTTTTTGATATTCAAAACAATGACGTTTTTTCAGATGGAACTTTTTATGCAGAAACTACTGATTATTTAAAAAAACAACGCTTAGAATTACTTCAATGTATTTCGATAAAAGATGAGGAAAAAGCTGAAATCCTTGTATCACAATTTAAAGATTTTATCCTTGAAAAAAGAGATATTGGTTTCGCATATCAGGAGTACGAAAAAATCGTTTCTGAAATGGATAATTGTTATCACTTTTCTGAAAATGGCATCATCAATCCAATCAATCAAATTAATAAAATACGAACCCTTATTCAAATGGAAGAGACACTACTGTCACTGATACGGCAGCTTATCCATCAAATTGCAAAAGATCGTGAAACGCAGAATCAATACTGCCAGAATGCCAAAGAATATATCAATCTGCATTATACAAAAGATATCAGTGTCACAGATATTGCGATAGCACTAAATATCAGTTATCCCTACTTAAGCAGGCTTTTTAAAGATACAACTCAGCACAGCTTATTAGATTATCTGAATAGTGTTCGAATTGAACATGCAAAAGATTATTTGATTCATACTAATTTTTCATTATCAGAAATTGCTTCATTAGTGGGGTATAATAACGCACAAAGTTTTCAAAGATTTTTCAAAAAATTTGAATCAATCACTCCGGGAGAATATCGTAAAATTTATTCACAATATGCATCTGATAATTGATACTATGTATCGAGCAAATCATCACATTTCATTTTAGTTGATTCCAAGTATCTAAAAACGCTAAAAAGTAAAAAAACAGGAGATAGTTCTTTCGAAACTATCTCCTGTTTTTTAGCTTTTGTTTTTATTGAAAGAAAGCTCAATACTTTTAAGAAATCTTTACAACTGCAAAACAGTGTCCAAAGACATACTGAAAAGCAGCGATAATTATCTCTTGGAGAACTGAGGAGAACGACGTGCAGCTTTGAGGCCGTATTTCTTTCTCTCTTTCATTCTGGGGTCACGAGTCAGGAAGCCTGCTTTTTTCAGCACAGAACGGAGTTCCGGATCATACTGAAGAAGAGCGCGGGAAAGACCATGACGCAGAGCGCCTGCCTGACCGGTTACGCCGCCGCCTGCCAGAGTGCAGACAATATCAAATTTGCCTTCGGTCTCGGTGAGAGCCAGAGGCTGACGAGCGATGGTTTTCAGGGTATCGAGGCCGAAGTAATCGTCGATGTCACGGCCATTGATGGTGATCTTACCAGTTCCCTGATAAACACGAACACGAGCAACGGAATGTTTTCTTCTGCCGGTGCCGTAGAAATAAGGTTTGGATTCGTACATTCTATTTGCCTCCTCTCACTGATTAAAACTCGTATACTTCGGGTTTCTGAGCAGCATTTGCATGCTCAGCGCCTCTGTAAACGTGCAGACGGCCGATCTGCTTTCTGCCCAGCGCATTGCCGGGGAGCATTCCTTTGACTGCAACAGACATTGCCTTCTCAGGATTTTTCTCCATCAAATCCTTGTAGGATACTTCCTTCAGATGGCCGATCCAGCCGGTGTGCCAGCGGAGGAATTTCTGATCCAGTTTCTTACCGGTCAGAATTGCCTTCTCAGCGTTGATGATGATGACGAAATCGCCGCAGTCAACGTTGGGGGTAAAGGATGTTTTGTGTTTGCCGCGGAGAAGATGTGCAGCCTTTGCAGCGACACGGCCCAGGGGCTTGTCAGTTGCATCCAGCACATACCACTTGCGGGTAACTTCAGCAGGTTTTACCAAAGTAGTGGACATATTCGTACCTCCAATTATTTTTTTCTGGAAAGAACCTGTCCCATACAGGACAGCATGATTTTCACAACGTACTCTATTATACCGGCTTGCAAGGAGAAAGTCAACCCGAAAATCCGCGTTTTTTTAATTTACATCCTCTATTCTCTCGTTTTCACTCTGTTTTACTCGTTTTCTCTTCAATTCTTGACTTTCATTTCATTTTTTGGTTTCAAAAACATTTTCTATATTTTCCCTGTTTTTTTCTTTTTACTCCCCAAAATCCTGTGCAAACTGCATCTTACTTTTCACAATGGAAAGCAATTTCTGCTTCAAAATTCCTACAAATAACATTCCCTGTCGGAGATGGAAAGTTCACTTCTCCCCAACTGCTCTCTGCAATCCCTTCTTTCGCTTCCATCTGATACCGTCCATCCGCTTGAATCAATGCACTTCTGCCTAAAAAATCCGCTGTCATCAGGAAATTCTGTTCCCTACCGATACGATTACACAAAACAAGCGGCCGTAAATTTTCCATTGCCCGCGTCCTTGCAATCAAACAGGTCGGTTCACTCCCGAAATTTCCCAGCGCGCAGAAAAGTTCCGCACCCTGCAATAGTTGTTCCCGAGATATTTCTGGAAACCAGAGGTCAAAACAAATCTGTACGCCGATTTTTTTCCCGTGTACTGTAAATACCGGATTTTCCGTTCCTGCCTCAAAGAAATTTTTTTCAAAATCCGACAGATGAATTTTTCGATATTTTCCAAGGTATTTTCCGTTTTCGAGGACAATTGCCGTATTATAAACCGCATTTTCCTCCTGTTCCGGAACGCCCGCTATCACAGCACACTGGTATTGCCGACTCAATTGAAGGAATGCTTCGGTCGCCTTTCCATCCGGAACCGGTTCCGCAACTTTCCGCAATTTCTCTACATTCTCAAATAGATATCCGCAAGTACACAGTTCCGGCAAAACTACCAGATCAGCCCTCAACTCTGCCAATCCCTGTTCAATCCGCGTCAGATTCTGTTCCAGATTCCTCTGTACATCATACTGGATATATCCAACTTTCATCTATATTTCCCCTCATTTGGCCCATTGCAATTCCGTTAAATCATTTCAAGGAAATCTGAACCTTCAATCTTTCGGGATACGCACATAATAATGCTGTCCATCTTCATGATGGATGGTGCCCCCATTGTGAAGCATCACATGCAAGGAAGCTGGATTATCCTGATTGACCTCCAAATAATATTCCTCTTCCTGCACCAAATTTTTTGCTACCTCCAGTGTCAGCCTTAACCCTTCTGTTCCATAACCTTTGCCCCGGAACTGCTTTCCTATATAATATCCGATATGCCCTGCACCATCCCGCAATGCTTCATTTAAGTAATGACGAATGCGGAACTGTCCCACGATTTCCTGATCCTTCCACAAAAACAGATAGGTTTGCGGTACATACCCTTCTCGAAGATTCCGCCCTTCCGCAGAATCAATCATTTTTCCAAGCGCTTTCCCGATAAAATCCTCACGAGAAATTCCATGCAGCGAGTTACCGAATCCATTTTCATCAACCGGAATCTGCCGTACAAATTCCCATTCCTGTTCCGCATCTTCAAAATTAGCCGCTTTTAAATATAGCATAATCTTCCTCCTAACTTAAAAAATCAAATTTAGTCCGGTCGAAATTGGTTGGAGCTGATCCCCCAGAATTTCTTTCAATTGAAGATAACTTTCCGTTCCCGTACAATGTCCGGTGTAATACCGGCAGGAATACTGTTTTAACGCCTCTCCGACCGCTCTGACCGTTTCCAGCGGTTCTGATTTTCCCGCACTGGGCATGGAAAGGTGGAATCCTCCAATCAAAATATCTGGTACTCGTCCAGTTTTCCCCACAACCTCCTGCAAAATGTTGAGAACTCCGCAATGCGAACATCCTGTCAGCAAAACACTTTTGCCATTCTCCTCCAAAAGAAGGTTCTGCTCATGGAGAAAATCATCCTCCACCAGCTGATCCCCCTCTTTTTTCAGCAGAACCTGATTGGACTGCGGCCAAAATTTCTTTCCCTGCACCCGTGAAAACAGCTGCATTCCATCCTCAATCACCGCATCCCCCTCCAACAGGTGAAGACGCCAACGGCTTATTACAAGTGGAGGCACACCAATCGAGGCATCTTCCCCGCTGGGGCGGTGGGAAAAGTGCGGTTCCAGTGCAGACTGCTGCATCCAGAGTTCGGCATGACTGTTTTTTTCCAGAAAAATCGGCAAACCTCCTGCATGGTCGTAATGCCCGTGCGAAAGGATTGCTGTCTCTACCTGATCCAAAGGCAATCCAAGCTTTTCTGCATTTTCTGCAAATAAACCGGTCTTTCCCATATCGAACAGGATGCGCTTTCCTCGCCATTCTGCCAGTATACTGAGTCCATGTTCACTTTCCAGCCTCGGATTCAAGCTGGTATTCTCTGCTAAAATCCAGAATTTCATGCCGATTCCTCCATATAAAGACACCCCGTTCCGAAGAACAGGGTGCCATCTGATTTCAATTGTATGATCAGCGTTCAAAGCGAACGGTCAGTATTTCATGCGATGCATACGGCAGCGAAACAATTCCGTCTTTTACAGACAGTTCTGTCTCCTTCTCCTCCAGCATATTGCAGAGGTATGCCTTACGGAATGCAAAGCCGGGACGAAGAGCAGCAGTTCCGCGGGAACTGTAAACCTCTGTCAGACGAACAACGATATCGCCGCTATTATCCTCTGCCTGCTTCATTGCCTGCATCTTCAGAGCCGGCGCTGAAACCTCCATCCAGCACTTGCCGGCGGATTCCGCTTCCCCTGCGCAAAGTGCGAGCGGTGCATTCAGATCATAAGCGAGTTCCGCTACGCCGTCCTGCTGCCAGGATGCGCCGTGCGGGCAAACCGAATAGGTGAAACGATGCTGGCCGCGGTCGCTTTCCCGGTCGGGGCGAATAGTCGCACGCAGCAAGCTCAGACGAACGGTATCATCCTTCACATCACAGCCGTATTTGCAGTCATTCAGGATTGAAACGCCGAACATGCCTTCCGACAGGTCTACCCACTTGTGGCAGGGAACTTCAAAACGAGCCTGTTCCCAAGTCGTATTGCGGTTGTTCATCCGCTCGATGATACCAGCAGAAGTATCCGCCGAATAGGTGCGGGCATGCACATTGACCGGGAATGCCGCTTTCAGCAGCTTCTGATCCTCATGCCAGTCAACCCATGTATCAAAGTCAACACGCGGAATATTCCGCCAGATACGGACAATCTGCACGGCAATACTGCTGCCGAAACGACGTTCCATCCGAACAGCCGCCGAAATCGGGCCGTTTTCGCATACCATCAGATTCTCCCAGCCGGGAAGTTCAATCCGCTTGTTTTCAAAAGTGCGTACAATATCCCATGCATTATAAACGCCGGGGCAGTCCTCAAACAGCTGCCACTCATTGAAGGTCTTGCCTTCAGCATTGACGGGCAGACCGCGTTTCTTATCAAAAATGGTACGGATTTCGCCGTCTTCCGCAATTTCCACCCGGAAAAAGTCGTTTTCCAGGCAGCTGGTGCTCGCAGTCATCATACCTTCGGACTGCTCTGCCGAATCTGCTGCGGTATAGTTCTGGAAAGTCATGCCGGGAACGCAGCCCAGATCCGCACAGAGTTCCTCGGTACCGTCCGCATGCAGAATCTTCTGCACTGGATGCAAACCGCCATTTTCATCCCGCAGTGCTCGGAAGCCGCTTTCTGCCGGCGCATATGCCAGCCGGCGGGAATCGATCATGAGGTTGGCAGTAAAATACCGGTCCGCTGCAGAAGTTGCCAGCACATTCCGTGCAGAGGATTCGAGGGCAGTGAATTCCTCCCGCATCTGACGATAGGTTTCCAGTGCATCCACTGCAACCGGTGCGGTATGGCTGCCAGGAAGGATGTCATGGAACTGGTTCAGCAGCAGTTTCTTCCACGGGGTGCGCAGATCCGCAGGAGTCGGCGCTTCTTTTCCGCTCAGAGCTGCAACAGCTGCCATTGTTTCGGTGCGCTGCGCCTGGAATTCGCCGCGGCGGTTTTCACGCTTCAGAGCGCCCTTGGTCGTGAAGGTACCGCGATGCATTTCCAGATACAGGTCGCCGTCCCAGCGGGGGAAGTCTTCTGCATTTTCAAAGGCAGAATGCAGGAATTCCTTACCTGTGGTCAGGCGCATTGCCGGAATACCGCCCAATTTCTGCTGGCGGTAATAATATTCCATCATTTCATCGGTGGCGCCGCTTCCGCCGTCACCGTATCCGAACATCTGCAAGGATTCGGGCGAAATGTCCTTATCCTGGAACATTTCCCAGTGGTCAATCGCCTGTGCCGGATCCATCCAGGTGATGAAGTGCACCGGCGGTACGCAGGCGTAAACTTCCGAACCGTCCAATCCGCGCCAGATAAAGTGGTTGTGCGGGAAGGTATTGGTGTCGTTCCATGTGGACATTTTATTGGAAACGAAATAAGGAATTCCGCATTTTTTGAGAATCTGCGGCATGATGGCGCTGTTACCGAAGACGTCCGGCAGCCACGCATTGTCTGCATCCACGCCGAATTTCTCCTTGAAATATCCCTTTCCGTACAGGATCTGACGGATCATACTTTCTGCCGAAATGACATTGCAGTCCGGCTCTACGTACATGCCGCCGACTACTTCCCAGCGGCCTTCCTGAATCCGCTGACGAACTTGCTCGAAAATCTCGGGATAATGCTTTTCCAGCTGCTCATAGGTCCACGCCTGGGTATGTGCATAGCCAAATTCTGGCCACCGGTCCATCAGGCGGAGCTGAATCAATGCGGTACGGGCATTTTTCTGAATGGTCTGTTCCACCTTCCAGTGATAGGCAATATCCAGATGGGAGTGTGCAACACAGGCAAGCTTGCCCTTATGTCCGAATATCTTGTCTGAACCATAAACTTTGTCCTGCATAAACTGCCGGATTGCAGGCAGTGCTTCTTTCATCACGCCGGGTTCACCGCTCTCAAACAGTGGGAACAACGGCAGGATTTCTTCGATCTTTTTCTGATAGAACTCCTTTGCGCCATCGTCCATATGAGGAGCATAGGCACACTGATAGAGCATATCCAGATCATATTTTAGCGCCAGCATTTCCTCATCAATCAGGATCAGCGCCGGCCGGACAAACCGCTGGATACAGCCTTTCAGTTTCCGGGTCATACCGCGGTCATCGTCCGGTTTTGAACGAGTGTAAGCCTCAAGGTGCAGAGTATGGGTTTCTCCCGCACGGGCATTCTCCAGATAAGGGAACCAGCAGCGGTTGGGATCCAATCCATCAATATAATGGCCATTTTCACTCACCATAACTTCCGAAGAAGTAAACATATAAAGATAAACTTTCTTGCCGTCCAGTTCCTTCGGTACGGTAAAGGTCGCCCGCATTTCACAAGTCACATCCGGGCCGCCCCATGCGTCCCCTTCCTGAATCGGATGGAAATCATCTTCCCACTGATAGCCTGCGGCAAAATACTGTCCGTTGCGGATTTCCCAGCCATCAATCGGGAAACGACCTGTAATGACTTCTTCCTCTACCTGGCTGAAAACCAGCCGGGACCATTTATCCATGCTTACGCTGCGGCGTTCTACTGCAATATGTGCCATTCTGGTAACCTGCCTTTCTTATCGTGCATAATAGGGGACTTTTTTCCGGACTTCTACCTTCACTTCAATGCCGAGCTGTTTGGACACCCGTTCGGCAATCCATGTGCTCAATTCCGGTGTACAGCAGGGACATTTTGCGCAATCCCCGTAAGCAGTCACGTGAATTACACCATTTTCATACGAATCAAAGACAATATCTCCGCCGTCCACACGGGTACGCGGACGAATTTCTTCCATAACAATTTTCCGGATCTGTTCTGTCATACCAACATTCCTTTCCGCATAAAGCTGCAACTTTCAATCAAATTATACCTGAATTTTGTATCAAAAGCAAGTGAAACGCAAATTTCATCGATATTTTCACAAAAATTTAGGATTTTGTTTGAATCTTATCCTCTGGTATTAATTTTTCCTCATACATCACCCGCGAGTAATTTTCCAGCAGGCATTCATCCAGAAGAATCTTTCCAGTCCGTTTATCTGCAATCCGTCGGAAGATCTTGTTGTGCCGATAATAATGCCCGTCTTCCCCTTTTTCAAACCACGCCTCCTCTTCCCGCAGATGATAACTGGTATCCAGAGTGTGTTCTGCGCGCAGTTCTCCGTTCAAATTCGTCTCATCCAGCCAAATAACCAGCTGAAAGGTCTGATCCGTAGGATTGCGGAACCGGTAATCTCGATAATTATACAGGATCGATGTCCCACATCCAAACGGCACCTTTCGTCCAAAATCCGGAAAAAGATCCACCGCATTGTGATGATGATGCTCGACAATTTCCAACGGGGAATGCAGCACCATCCAATGAATCAGATTGGTAAACTGGCACATTCCCCCGCCGATTCCGCGATCCGGCATTCCTTGCTTAATCACCAGTCCTTCACGGTATCCTTTTGCGGCGGTACAATTTCCAACCAGCTTCCAAAACGAAAACGTCTCGCCTGGCCGGATCAGGATTTTATCTACATGCGGAACTGCAAGCTTCAAATTCTGTGCCTTATTCTCTTGAAGCACGGAATCCACCTCTCCAAGCGTCCGCCGCACCAGCGAGCTATGCCGCTTGATGACAGCCGGCAGCAGCGATTCCGATTTCTGGCGGGCAAACGGAATCCGCGCCGTCAAATCCTGCAGATTCCGCAGTAAAATTTCCTTAGCCGTGGAAATTCGATAGGCCACGGGACCCAGTTCACAAAACAATCGACGTGCCATCATTTTTACCTCTTAAAAATCAATCATCGTGGCGATTTCCAACCAATATAAGGTTCATACCACACTTTTTCATATAATTTTATTGGGCATTACCTCTTCAATTATTATACCGGAATATCCGTTACAAATCAATACCGGATATAACGTTATGACATAATAATGATAGGTGATGGAAATGTATAAACGTATTCGGAACTTGCGGGAAGACAAGGATTTGAACCAGAAACAGATGGCGGAACTACTTTCGGTGGCGCAGACCACCTATTCTGACTATGAATTGGGGAAGCTGAATATCCCCATTCCGATTCTCATCCAGCTTGCGCAATTTTTTCAAACAAGCATCGACTATTTATTGGAACTGACCGACGATCCCAGACCTTATCCGCGAAAGAGGGATAAATAAGTGATGTGAATGGAAAAACTGCCGTACGAACGCATCCGCAATCTGCGCATTGATGCAGATCTGAGCCAAAAACAGATAGCGGAATATCTCCATATCAGCCAAAATACCTACTCTCAATATGAAATCGGAACCCTTCGCTTTCCTTTGGAAGCGATAGTCCGTTTGGCAGAATTATTTCATACCAGTATCGATTATCTGGTTGGACTCACGGACGAGAAAAAGCCTTACCCCCGTAAAAAATCATATTAGCAAAAAGAGGACGGAACTTCCGCCCTCTTTTCTGCTATTTGGATAGATCCCCTTCCTCAAGCGAACGAATCACCTTACACGGGTTTCCAACCGCAAGGCTGTTGGGGGGGATGTCTTTTGTGACGACGCTTCCGGCACCGATAATGCTGTTATCCCCGATGGTTACGCCGGGAAGAACAATCGCGCCGGTACAGATCCACACATTATTCCCAATATGAATGGGATACGCATATTCCAATCCGGCCAGACGCTGTTTCACATCTTTGGCGTGTTCTTCTGTCACCAGACAAACGTTGGGGGCAATGAAAACGTTATCTCCAATCGTAATCTTGCCGCTATCCATCAATTTGCAATTGACATTCAGAAAAAAATTATCCCCTACCGAGGTATTATAACCATAGGTACAGAACAACGGCTGTTCTACAACACAGTTTTTGCCCGCACTTCCCAAAATTCCACGGATTGCAGCCTGCCTGGCCTCCCGATCCAGCGGATTCATTTGATTATACTCGTATAATTTTTTTATGGTAATATCGCGGTCCGCTACCAGTTCGGGATCTCCCGGCTGATACAGCATCCCCGCATGGGATTTTTCCTTCTCTGTCACACCAAATTCCTCCTTGGGAAAGAATTGCTCTCAACAGCAAACTTTCTGCGGGTTGTTGACCGCCTTAGTTTTTCAGGCTCTGGAGCGGTGCCGGAATCCGTCCGCCACGATGGATAAAGGTTGTGGGACTGACCGGATTCACTGCCATTACCGGACCGCTGCCCAGCAGACCGCCGAATTCGAGCGTCTCACCCACCTTTTTGCCAATTGCAGGAATGACGCGCACGGCAGTTGTTTTGGAGTTGACCATACCGATCGCCGCTTCGTCCGCGATAATCGCAGAAATAACCTCGGCTGTGGTATCGCCGGGAATGACGATCATATCCAAGCCGACTGAACATACCGCTGTCATCGCTTCCAATTTTTCGATCTTCAGGACCCCTGCTTCTGCCGCCGCTATCATTCCGGCATCTTCCGAAACCGGAATAAACGCGCCGGAAAGACCGCCGACATGAGAAGATGCCATGACGCCGCCCTTCTTCACCGCATCATTCAGCAGGGCAAGCGCCGCCGTGGTGCCAGCACATCCGCAGGTTTCCAAGCCCATTTCCTCAAGGATATGCGCAACGGAATCACCGACCGCAGGCGTCGGCGCAAGAGACAGATCCACAATTCCGAACGGTACTCCCAGTCTTTTGGAAGCTTCGGTTCCGACCAGCTGTCCCATTCGGGTAATCTTGAATGCAGTTTTCTTAATCAGATCCGCTACTTCGGTGAGATTTGCGGATTTGTCGAGCTTTGCCAGCGCCGCACGTACCACACCCGGTCCCGATACGCCGACATTGATCACGCAGTCCGGTTCACCCGGTCCATGAAATGCACCCGCCATAAAGGGGTTATCTTCCGGCGCATTGCAGAATACCACCAATTTAGCGCTGCCAATGCAGTTGCGGTCAGCCGTATATTCCGCCGACTGCTTTACAATCTCGCCCATCATCCGCACTGCGTCCATATTGATTCCGGTCTTAGTCGAACCAATATTCACCGAGGAACACATGTGTTCCGTAACGGAAAGGGCCTCCGGAATCGAGCGGATCAGCGCCTCATCTCCGGCCGCAAATCCCTTCTGTACCAGTGCGGAATATCCTCCGATAAAGTTGACCCCTACCGTTTGAGAAGCACGTTCCAATGTTTTCGCATATTCTACCGGATTGCCGCCGCTCGCTGCCAGCAAAAGGGCAATCGGCGTAACCGATACCCGCTTATTGACGATCGGAATCCCATACATCCGCTCAATATCTTCTCCTGTTTTGACGAGATTCTCCGCCTTCCGGCAGATTTTCTCATAAACTTTCTGACAGGATCGGGAAATGTCGCTGTCGGCACAATCGAGCAGGGAAATACCCATTGTCGTTGTACGAATGTCCAGATTCTCGTCCTGAATCATGGTTATCGTTTCCATGATGTCGTTTAAATTGATCACGCGTTCCAGTCCTTTCCCTCTTTAAATCCGATGCATCGAATTGAAAATGTCCTCGTGCATAGCGTGGATGGAAAGTCCCATCTCTCCGCCTAATTTCTCAAATAATGACGCCATCTCCGCAAACTCACAATTTATTTTACTGATATCCACCATCATGATCATAACGAACATATCCTGCAGAATCGTCTGGGTGACGTCTAGAATATTAGCATTGACGGATGCGCATTTTTCACTGACTTTCGCAAGAATCCCAACGGTATCTTTTCCGATTACTGAAATCACTGCTCGCATAAGATTTCCCTCCGTATGTGTAATACCTTACATTATACTGCATCTTGAATGGAATAGCAAGTATTCTGCCTGTTTTTCCCGTTCATTCTTCTGCCCGGGCAAACTGGCTGTTGTACAAGTGACTGTAAAAGCCTCCTTTTTCCAACAATTCCTCATGTTTGCCCTGCTCGATAATATGCCCCTGATTCATCACCAGAATGACATCAGCCTCCCGAATTGTTGACAGCCGGTGTGCAACCACAAAGCTAGTCCGGCCTTCCATCATCTTTTCAAAGGCACGCTGTACTAGAATTTCGGTTCGGGTATCGATATTCGACGTTGCTTCATCAAGAATCAGCATCGGCGGATTCGCCAGCATCACCCGCGCAATACAAAGCAGCTGCCGTTGTCCCTGCGACAGATTTCCGCCGTCTTCTGCAATGACGGTCTGATATCCTTCCGGCAGGCGACGGATAAAGGAATCCGCATGCGCGGCCTTCGCGGCTGCAATGACTTCCTCCATCGAGGCGTCCGGTTTGCCATAAGCGATATTATCTCGCACTGTTCCCGAATACAGCCAGGATTCCTGCAACACCATTCCGTACAAGGATCGCAGGCTTCCCCGCGCGATCTGACGAATTTCGGTGCCGTCGACCGATATCGTGCCGGAATCCACGTCATAAAACCGCATGAGCAAATTGATTAAAGTTGTTTTGCCGCATCCGGTCGGACCGACAATCGCAATCCGGCTGCCCGGTTTCACATTCAAATTCATGTCGGTAATCAGCGGACGAGCAGGATCATAAGCAAAGTCCACATGCGAAATCGAAACTTCTCCGCTGCATTCCTTTTTCTGAATCGCATCCGGTGCATCCGGTTCCTCTGCCGGTTCGTCCATCACAGCGAACACCCGCTGCGCCGATGCAAAGGCAGTCTGCAGCTGAGTGATAATGCCCGTAACTTCATTGAAGGGCTTGGTATACTGGTTGGCATAACTCAAAAACATCGAAATCTGACCGACGGTCATCGCACCCGCAATGGCACTCAATGCGCCCGCAACTCCAACCGCAGCGTAGACAATTGCATTGACAAATCGGGTACAGGGATTCGACAGCGAGGAGAAAAATTGTGCTTTTTGCCCCTCTGTATAAAGCCGACGATTAATTTCATCAAAATGTTCTTCGGCGCGCTTCTCAAAGCCAAAGCTTTTTACCAGCTTCTGATTGGAAACCATTTCCTCCACATAACCGGATAATTCGCCCTGAATAGCAGTCTGACCGCGGAAATGCCGGTAGGTATTTTTGGCAATAAACGAAGCGACGAACAGCGAGAGTGGCGTAAGAACAAAAACCAACAATGCTACCCAGATATTTTCCAGAAGCATAAAAACCAATGTCCCGACAATCGTTACAATGCCGGTAAACAGCTGTGTAAATCCTTGAAGCAGTCCATCCGAAACCTGATCGATGTCGTTGACAACCCGGCTGATAAAATCACCGTGCGCCGTCTGGTCAATATATTTCAGCGGAACCGAATGCAACTTGCGGAACAACTGAATACGCAGATCTTTGACGGTGCGATAGGTAATGAGATTCGTGAAATATGACAACAGCCACTGGAACAGTGCTGCTCCAGCCACCGTCAGTCCAATTTGGAGAAGAATTCCCCCTAATGCTGCAAAATTAACCTGTCCCACTGTGACAATACAGTCTACCGCATCTCCAATCAAAACCGGAATCAGAAGGCTCAAAGTCACACTGATCAGAGCGGACACCATCGCCAAAATCAAATAAAGCGTATAGGGTCGGGTATATGCCAGCAGACGGCGGAGGACGTCCTTGTCAAATTTTTTCTTACTCATTTGGATACCTCCTCAGCACTCAACTGCGACAAACAAATTTCTCGATATACCGGGCAATTTTCCAACAACTCCTCATGTGTCCCCAGTCCGGCCATCTCGCCATTATCCAACACAAGAATCCGATCTGCCCGCCGAACAGCACTAGCCCGCTGTGAAATCAACACAACTGTCATATCCTCAGTATTTTGCCGGAGTGCTTTCCGAAGCGCCGCATCTGTCGCAAAATCCAACGCACTCGAGGAGTCATCCAAAATGAGCAGTTCCGGCTTTCCAACCAGCGCACGCGCGATCGTCAGCCGTTGTTTCTGGCCGCCCGAAAAATTCTTGCCGCCCTGTTCGACATGCGAGTCCAGCTTCCGCGGCAGTTTCTCTACAAAATCAGCCGCTTGTGCGATCCCAAGCGCAGTCCACAATTCGGCTTCGGAAGCGTTCTCATCTCGCCACCGCAAATTTTGCGCAATAGTTCCTGATACCACAGCCGCCTTTTGCGGAACAGCTGACACCATTTTCCGAAGCTGTGCAAACGGATATTCCCGGACATCATGCCCGCAAATCCGGACGGAACCTTCCGTTGTATCATAAAAGCGCGGGATTAGATTGGCAAAGGTTGATTTTCCAGAACCAGTACCGCCGATAACACCAAGGGTTTCCCCGCGATTCAGAGCCAGCGAAATATGGGAGAGAGCCGGTTCTCCGGATCCGGCATAAGTAAACGACACATCCGAAAATTCCAGAAACGGCGCCTGCAAATCTGCCTGCACTGGCTGCCGCTGGGTCTCCCGGACAGAGGATTCTGCCTCTAAAACCTGGTTAACGCGTACCGCAGATGCTGATGCTTTGGTAAAAATAACTACTAGATTGGCCACAACTGTCAGGGCTAACAGAATCTGATTCATATAATTGACCAGTGCTACAACTTCTCCCTGAGTCAATCGTCCGGTATTGACCTGGAATCCTCCGAACCACAAAATCGCAATAATCGCAAGGTTCATAATGGCCATAGTCAGCGGGTTCAGCAAGGCCGAAAGCCGTCCGACCCGTACTGCCGTATCTGCTACATCATCGCTTGCTTCCGAAAACCGGTCCATCTCAGTCTTTTGCTTGGAAAATGCACGGATTACCCGTGCTCCCTCCAAATTCTCCCGGGTCAGCAGGGAAATCCGGTCCAGTTTTTTCTGCATGACCTGAAAAAACGGCACCGATCGGCTCATTACCAGATACAGTACCAGCACAATCAGTGGAAATGCCACTACAAAAATCAGCGACAGCTGTACATCAATGGTAAACGCCATCACCACAGCACCGATCGCCAGAAATGGCGCACGCACAACCAATCGAATCAGCATGGCAACCGCCAACTGCAGCTGATTAACATCATTGGTAATGTGGGTAATGAGGGAATGCGTGCCGAAACGATCCAGTTCCGCATGGGAAAGCGAATTGATCTTTTCAAACATCTCCCGCCGCAGATTCGTTCCCACACCCTGTGAGGCAATCGATGCATAGTACTGACAGACCAATGCACATCCGAGACTCACTGCTGCGATGAGTACCAAAAGTCCGCCCATCCACAGCACATAACTGCCATCCCGGTTGGAGACCCCCTGGTCGATAATCCTTGCCATTACCAACGGAACCAGTAATTCCAAAACAGCCTCCGTCCATTTAAACAAAGGGCCTAGTATGATGTGTTTCTTAAACTGGCCTAAAAACCGTCTGAGTTTCCACATGGGTGAATCTTCCTTTCTTTTCTCAATAGTCTTATTGTACCATATTCCGGCGGAAAATCTCAACGGTTCTCTCATCGAATTTTATAAATTCAGCAAAATTCGCACACTTCCTTTCCTTATACAAAAAACAAAATAAAAATTCAGCATATTGCTAAATATGAATTTGGTGAGAGAAATTCATGATTTGTTCTGTTTTTTATGATATACTGATAAAAAGAGATTATCATTTATTCGGGAGAAAGGATTGCAAAGATGAAACTGATTTCATGGAATGTTAACGGACTCCGCGCCTGCATGGGAAAGGGCTTTGCTCAATTTCTGGGGGATACACAGCCGGATGTCATCTGTCTTCAGGAGACAAAAATGCAGCGCGAACAGGCGGATTTTGTTTTTGAAGGATATCACGAATATTGGAACAGCGCCGAAAGAAAAGGCTATTCTGGTACCGCGCTCTTTTCCAAAACCGAGCCTCTTTCGGTGCGTTATGGAATCGGAATCCCGCAGCATGATACCGAAGGACGAGTTATCACTGCGGAATTTCCAGAGTTTTTTCTGGTTAATGTGTATACTCCCAACTCGCAGCAAGAACTAGCACGCCTCGATTACCGTATGGAATGGGAAGATGCTTTTCGTGCCTACCTGATGGAACTGGATTCCAAAAAGCCGGTGATTATCTGCGGCGACCTTAATGTCGCCCATCAGGAAATTGACCTAAAAAATCCCAAGCCAAACCGGGGAAATGCTGGCTTCACAGATGAAGAACGCGAAAAAATGACCCAGCTTCTGCAAAGCGGCTTCATTGACAGTTTCCGGTTTCTATACCCAGATCAAACCGGCATATACAGCTGGTGGTCCTACCGCTTCAAGGCCCGTGAAAAGAATGCAGGCTGGCGCATTGATTATTTTCTTGTGTCGGAACGGTGGAAAAACCGAATTTCCGACAGCCGGATTCTCACCAATGTGACCGGCAGTGACCACTGTCCGGTAGAACTACTGCTGAAGGAGGAGGACGTATGCTGACTGATACCTTACAGCAATGGATCAACGAGAGCCATTCCATCGTATTTTTCGGAGGCGCCGGTGTTTCCACCGAAAGCGGAATCCCAGATTTCCGCAGTACCGGAGGCCTTTATCATCAGGAATGGTCATATCCGCCGGAAATTATCCTGAGCCATACCTTTTTTCAGCAGAATCCTGCCGAATTTTATCGCTTCTATCGGGCTAAAATGCTCTGCCCGGAAGCTAAGCCCAATGCCGCACACCGAAAACTTGCGGAACTGGAACAGGCCGGAAAGCTTTCCGCCGTCATTACCCAGAATATCGATGGACTGCATCAGGCTGCTGGCAGCCGGAATGTTCTGGAACTGCACGGTTCAGTTCTTCGGAATTACTGCGTAAAATGTGGGAAATTTTATTCCATGGAGGACATCCTTCATTCGGAAGGCATCCCGTACTGTACCGAATGCGGCGGTATGATTAAGCCGGATGTCGTGCTTTATGAAGAACAGCTTTGTGAAGATACCCTAAATGCTGCGATTTCTGCCATTCGTCATACTGATCTTCTGATTGTAGGTGGAACTTCGCTGGCGGTCTATCCGGCTGCCGGGTTACTCCGCTACTACCGCGGCAATCGACTTGTCCTCATCAACCAGTCCCCCACCCCCTATGACACGGAAGCAGACCTGCTCATCTCCGGCAGAATCGGTGAGGTACTCGGCGGCATCACCTGCAAGGAGGCGGCTTATGAAAATTGAATTTAATCGCCGCTATAATACCATCGCCGTTTATACAGTCATCGTCATCGCCATTGCTGCAGCAATTGTTGTCGCCATCGTCAAAATTGATGCCGTCTCTGCTTTTTTCAGTCGGATTCTGGGAATCCTCAGCCCCTTCATCTGGGGATTCAGCATTGCCTACATACTTTGCCCGCTGATGAATACCTTTGAAGAAGGACTGCATCGATTTTCCCGTGGAAAAATCAACGGAAAAGGGGCGCGAGGTCTTGCTCTTCTGCTTGCATACTTGACTGCAGTGCTAGCGCTGGTACTTTTTTTCAGCATCATTATCCCGCAGATTGTCCAGAGTATTACCTCGCTGGCCGCACAATCCAAGATCTGGCTGGAACAGCTGCAGGTCTGGGCAACCGACCTGGCGGAAGAATATCATCTGCAGCGGCTTCCCGAAGATACTGTAGATCGTATTATCTCGGCCGCTGAAGGATGGCTGCAAACTTTTACCGCCAATCTCACCACCCTCGTCCCACAGATTTTCCATGTCACCATGAGCTTTACAACCGGCGTGGTCAATATCATTTTGGGAGCCATTATCGCCATTTATCTTCTACTGGATAAGGAACGCTTTTTTGCACACATCCGCAAGCTTTTCTGCGCTTTTTTCTCCAAAAATAAAGTGGATCGTCTCACTGCCATTACCCGCAAGAGTCATCAGGTATTCAGCGGCTTTATCATTGGAAAACTACTTGATTCTTTCATCATTTTTCTCCTTTGCCTATTTTTTATGACCGTTTTTCGCTGGCCGTATGCCATGCTCATCAGCGTCATTGTCGGGGTTACCAATGTCATCCCCTACTTCGGGCCATTTTTCGGCGCTATTCCTTCTATCCTGATTCTCTTGATTGTTGACCCTATTACTGCCCTCTGGTTTTCGCTTTTCATTCTCGCCCTGCAGCAGCTGGATGGCAATGTCATCGGCCCGAAAATCTTAGGCGATTCCACCGGTCTTTCCCCCTTCTGGGTAATCTTTTCCATCACGGTTTTTGGCAGCCTTCTGGGCCCGGTCGGCATGTTTATCGGCGTCCCATTGTTCGCTGTCATCTACCATCTGATCTCGGAATTCACCTCCGGAAAGCTTGAACAAAAACAGCTGCCGGTCGATACCCGGTGTTATGCACCGCCGGATCATCCCATTCTTGAAAAAAAGCCAAAACGTAAATGGCTTTCCCGTTTTCATTTTCAAAAAAAGGAGTAATTTTTATGGATCTTATGCAGCTTCTTCAGACACGCCGTACCTACCGCCGCTTTGAACAGCGCCCCATTCCCCAGCAGACTCTGGATGAAATTCTCGAATCTACCCGCCTCGCCTCCAGCGGCGGAAATCGTCAGCCCCTTCGCTATATCGTTATCCGGGATCCCCAAAAAGTCGCAGAGGTCTTTTCCTTCACCAAATGGGCGGCCTACCTCCCGCCGGAAGACGGCATGCCCAAGGAGGGCGAACGTCCGGTTCTGTTTATCGCAGTGCTCATCGACGAAAACATCGCCAAAGCACCTGGCGCTGCACTGGATGCAGGTCTTGCCATCTCCAATATGACCCTTACTGCCTGGAATCATGGGGTGGGAAGCTGCATTATCGGAGCCTTCAATCGTCCGAAAGTAAGCGAATATCTCGGACTTTCCGAACAGTATTATCTCCAAAATCTGGTGGCATTCGGCTATCCTACCCACACTTCGGTATGCGAGGAATTTTCTGGTTCCGTCGAATACTATCTTGACAGTGACCGAAATTACCACGTTCCCAAACGCAGTCTGACGGATACCGTCTCCGAATTCTGATTTTCCAGCATACAAAACCCGCTTCGGTTTGAATCCGAAGCGGGCATTTTTTACAGTTTTAAATTCTGCATCTTATCGCAGTAATACTGCACGTTTTCAAATTTGGCATCCGGGGCAATGCGGTGATCCGGACACGGAATATATCCGCCCAGTTCCATCAATGGACGCAGCCGCTCAATTTCCTCATCTATGGCCTTATAGTCCCGAGCAAAAACAGTCTTATTCATGCCGCCTACACCGCGCAGTTCCTTGCCATACTGCTCACGCCACGGCGCAATACTGGCATTCCAAGTGCCAACCTCAATCGGGAACATGGTATTCACGCCATTTTCAATCCAAGTCGGAATCAGTTTGTCAATCCAACCGTCGCAGTCAAGCGATACGATATCGATTCCGTACTCCTTCAGCAACGAGGTGATCTTTTTGTAGTGTGGACCGACATATTCATCGAAAATAGACGGAATGACTAACGGACCGTTTTTAAAACAAATGTCCTCCCAGAAATGGCCGTAATCAAATTTTGCGCCGGTCTCCAGCATAGCTTTCACACAGTCATAGCACAGGCCCGCCATTGTATCAATAATCTCCACATACAATTCAAAGTCATCCGCCAGCAGATAGCTCAGCTGTTCCACTCCGAGCAGATCCCGCATCCGTCCTATCAGCGAACCGCAATGAATTCCAATCGGAATTTCCCGATTGCTGTCATCCTTTGTTTTCTCCAGTGCTGCCATATTCAGCCGATCCATGCTGAATTTCAATTTCGGAAGGTATTCCTCCTCCCAGACTTTCCGGTCGGTCAAAGAGGTTCCGATTTCAGCCGGGATGGAGACAATTCCGGGTTTTACCAGCGTAATTAGTCCGTTTCCATCTCGGATAATCTGGCTGCCGTCTGGTTTGTTTCCAGAATTTTGCTCTCAAAATGAGGGAAGAGGTCGGAACTTGCTCCAATACAGGAACTCCAGTTAAAATCAAACCCTAGCTTTTTCATGATAGCACGGTCGCCATCACCATTATCTCCGTGTTTCCGATAATTATCGGCTTCTTCCTGGGTGATATGCCCTTCTGCCGCCCATTTATCCGCCGTTTCCCTCCAATATCCGAACGAAACTACCGGCATTTTTTCAAATGGCTGATAGTGGAGAATCGCTGAGACGTTTTCCCGAAATGTCATTTTACAACCTTCCCTTCCGAAAAACTTGCTAAAATTTTGCTTTGATGGTACAATTATATCAGATATTTTTCAATCATTCCAGCGCGAATCCTGCGAAAAAATTCCGGATTCCTGCTTTTTCAAGGAGGCATTCCCCTTTGATGCTGAAATTTGATATGGGTGACGAACATCTTCACAAAACCGGACTTTATACAAGCCTTGAATCTGCCGAACTTCTGCCCTTTCGTCTGTTGCGTTATGGCGAATTCATCAGCGACAGCCATTATTTCACCGAACGGGAAGGTCAGGCAAACTGTCTGTTTCTGGCAACAATTTCCGGATGCGGCGTTCTGCGGTATGAAGGTGCCGAGGCACTTCTCACTCCAGGAAAAGCTGCGGTTATTGACTGTATGCACTATCAGTATTATGCTACCTGCGGACAAGAACCGTGGCATTTCGTCTGGATGCATTTTAACGGAACCGCTGCTGGTGCCTTTGTTCAGATGATGAACGGCAGTTCTTTGCGGGTAATGGAATGGGAAATTTGGCGTGCGGAGGATTTTTTTGAGCAGATGGAAAACTTCTGTCAAAAGCCGGGACGTCAGACCGATTTTGTCGTTTCCTTGTGGATCCATCAGCTTTTAAGCGGGCTTGCACAGTCCTCTGACGGACGTTCCTCAGCCCGCTACCAACAGGAAATGCTCGACGCTGCCGCCTATATTCGTGAAAACCTAGAACGCCCTCTCCGTATTGCAGATCTGGCACGCCGATCTGGTCTCAGTGAATATCATTTTCTTCGTGTCTTCAAAAGCATTATCGGCCAGCCGCCTTATGAATACTTGACCCTGCTGCGTATTAACCGCGCAAAACAGCTTCTCGCCTTTACCAACGCCAGCATTGCGGAAGTCGCTGCTTCTGTCGGCTATCCGGAAACAAAAGGTCTCATCGATAACTTCAAGCGTCACACTGGACTCACACCCTCTCGTTTCCGAAAACAGGTGCAGCAGGAAGGCGTTTTGCCTTAACTTGGAATATTTCACAGTTTTTTTGAGAGATTGCCGTGCAATCTCTCTATGAAATCTGCGGAAAAAGCTTTTCTGACAATTAAAAATCGTGTATAATATAAGGTAAGATTTGATGATGTTTACAGCCGGTCTCCGGCATACTGAGGAGGATTTTGATGGAACAAAACATCTACCTAATTTTGGAGGATGGAACCATTTTTACCGGTAAATCATTCGGTGCAGAAGGCGAAGTTACCGGCGAAGTGGTCTTTACTACCGGTATGGTCGGCTATCTTGAAACGCTGACCGATCCCAGCTATTACGGACAGATCGTCGTACAGACCTTCCCGCTCATCGGAAACTACGGCGTGATTCCTGCCGACTTTGAAAGCGACTCACCCAAACTCTCCGCTTATATCGTACGTGAATGGTGTGAAGAGCCGTCCAATTTCCGTTCAGAAGGAGATCTAAATAGTTTTCTGAAAAAATCCGGAGTCATCGGCTTATATGGTATTGATACCCGTGCCCTCACCCGCATTATCCGGGAACACGGAGTTATGAATGGTAAAATCGTCCGCTCGTTGGATCAAAAAGAAGCCGCTATTGCAGAAGCAAAGGCTTTCCGTATCCAAAACGCCGTTGCTGCCGTAACAACCACCAAAAAAGAAGTGAATTCTCCGGAACATCCGATCTCTCGTGTTGTTCTCTGGGATTTTGGCGAAAAAGAAAACATTCGCCGGGAATTGCTTCGCCGCGGCTGTGAAGTCATTTGCATGCCTGCGTTCTCTAAGGCAGAAGAAATTTTAAGTCAGAATGCTGACGGAGTAATGCTCTCCAATGGTCCCGGAGATCCTGCTGAAAATACAGAAATTATCGCTGAAATTCGCAAAGTGATTGATAACGGTATCCCCACTTTCGGAATCTGTCTCGGTCATCAGCTCACTGCTCTTGCCATGGGCGGCAAAACTGTCAAACTGAAATATGGTCATCGGGGCGGCAATCAACCGGTCACCGATCTGCAGACCGGACGGGTCTACATCACCAGCCAAAATCACGGTTATGCGGTGGATCTGGATCATCTTCCCGAGGGAGCTTCCGTCCGCTTTGTCAATGCCAATGACGGTACCTGCGAAGGAGTCGACTATGAGGGAAAACCGTTGTTTACCGTTCAATTTCATCCGGAAGCCTGTTCCGGTCCCCAGGATACCAGTTTCTTGTTTGATCGATTCCTGCATGAAATGACTCAATTTCATTCCAAATAATAGAAAGGATTTTGTCAGTGGAAAATCAACTTGTGATTGTTTTGGATTTCGGTGGTCAATATAACCAACTGATTGCCCGTCGCGTCCGGGAGTGTCATGTTTACTGTGAAGTCAAACCTTATACCACTCCCCTCTCCGAATTGAAAGCTCTGAATCCGATCGGAATCATCTTTACCGGTGGTCCAAACAGCGTTTATATGGAAGAAGCGCCAAAAGTCGATCCGGAAATTTTCACCTGGGGTGTACCGATTCTGGGCATTTGTTACGGCTGCCAGCTGATGGCCCATTCTCTAGGTGGACAAGTAACTGCTGCACAGCAAGATTCTGCCCGCGAATACGGCAAAACCCAAACTTTTTATGATACTTCCTGTAAAATTTTCAAAGGACTTCCGGCACAAGGAATTTCCTGGATGAGTCATGGCGACTATATGGCAAAAGTCCCGGAGGGCTTTGCCTTAACTGCTCACACCGATGCATGTCCGAATGTGGCCATTGCAGATGAAGCAAGAGGATTCTATGGCGTTCAATACCATCCCGAAGTCAATCATACGGAAAATGGCATCCAAATGATCCGAAATTTCCTTTATGAAGTTTGCGGCGCCAAAGGCGACTGGACGATGGGTGATTACTGCAAGCGCGCGATTTCGGAAATCCGGGAAAAAGTTGGAAATGGAAAAGTTCTGTTGGCACTTTCCGGCGGAGTTGACAGTTCTGTGGCAGCTGCCTTGCTGGCCGAAGCAATCGGCGATCAATTGACCTGTGTGTTTGTAGATCACGGCCTCATGCGGAAGAATGAAGGCGATGAAGTCGAAGCAGCTTTTTCCAAATGGAATTTCCATTTTGTGCGGGTCGATGCAGAAAAACGCTTCCTGGAGAAATTAGCTGGCGTATCGGAACCGGAATCCAAACGTAAGATTATCGGTGAGGAATTTATCCGCGTTTTTGAGGAAGAAGCTAAAAAGATCGGACGGGTAGATTTTCTGGTTCAGGGAACTATCTATCCTGATGTTATTGAATCCGGTGCTGGTGATGCGGAAGTAATTAAAAGTCACCACAATGTCGGTGGCCTGCCTGATTATGTGGATTTCAAAGAAATTATTGAGCCGCTGCGTCTGCTCTTTAAAGATGAGGTTCGGGAACTTGGCCGGGAATTAGGTCTGCCGGAATATCTGGTTATGCGTCAACCTTTCCCGGGTCCTGGCCTGGCAATCCGGATTATTGGGGATATTACAAAAGAAAAAGCAGACATTCTTCGGGATGCTGATGCGATTTTCCGTGAGGAAATTGCCAATGCTGGATTGGATCGATCCATCAATCAATACTTTGCGGTACTGACTAATACCCGGTCTGTTGGCGTAATGGGTGATGGCCGTACTTACGATTATACTCTGGCTCTCCGCGGCGTCACAACAACTGATTTTATGACTGCCGACTGGGCACGGATTCCTTATGAAGTGCTGGACAAAGTCTCTGTCCGCATTGTCAATGAAGTAAAAGGTATCAACCGCATTGTTTATGATATCACTTCCAAACCTCCGGCTACTATAGAGTGGGAGTAACGTATAGTCCCCTTGAAAGCTGATTTTATAAGGCTTTCAAGGGGATTTCTCTATGCATAATAAACACTTTGAAAATAATACATAATCATTTTAAGATAATTTATTTTGCTAGTTTATTGCTTTAGTAAATACCATTTCTATATTCTTAATCATCACTATATCGTTAAATATAAGACTCGCAGTATATGGAAAATTTTAGACATTTTTAAAGCATTGCCACATGATTGTTTCTTTATGAATCAAAAACAATCTGCCGTTAAAATTAGTGGTTCTCCCGCCTTCAAAACAAGGGTTGTTTCTGTTTCTCCATATCGAACACGTAAATTCCGATCTTTTGCCGCAGTAAGAATTGCCCGCTCAAATTTTCCTTCTTTCCAATATAAATCTAATGAAATATTTCCGCGCAGCTTTGCTCCAATCAAATGCCCTTCTTTCCAATCATTCGGCAATGCTGGCAGTAACTCCACATATGGATTGTGTGACTGCACCAATGCCTCTGCAATTGCTGCCGTTACGCCGAAATTCCCGTCGATCTGAAAAGGCGGATGGGAATCCAGGAGGTTTTCCTGCATCGAATTACTGATCAATTTATGCAGATATCGCTGTACATTCTCCCCCTCTTTCAGCCGCGCATAAAAACAAAGAATCCATGCGCAACTCCAGCCGGTATGTCCACCGCCATTCTGCAGCCGATATGCCAGCGTTTTCCGTGCTGCTTCCCGCAATTCTGGCTCATTATCGTTCATTTGATTGCCAGGATGCAAGCCAAACAAATGCGATACATGTCGATGTCCCGGTTCCACTTCCTGATATTCCTCATGCCATTCCCGAATCCTTCCATCTGCAGATATTTCGGTTTTTGGTAAATGTTCCAGCACATTTTCTGCTGCCGAAATCCATGGGCGATTTTCCCCTAAATGTCGACAAGAATCCAGATAATCACGGAATAATTCCCGTAAAATCTGTGAATCCATGGTTGGCGCCATACACAATGCCCCAATTTGCCCCGTTCTGGAACAATAACTGTTTTCCGGAGACAAAGAAGGTCCTGTCAGCAAGGTTCCGTCCTTATCCTGCATCAGATAATCAAGAAAGAATCGCACTGCGGATTCCAGCACTGGTAAGGCACGGCTGCGCAGAAAATCCTCATCCTCTGTATACAGGAAATGCTCATACAAATGCAAGGACAGCCATGCCCCACCCATCGGCCATATCGGAGAACTATTAAATATTCCTTCCGGCGCTGTATCTGCCCAAATATTTGTATTATGGTGTGCTACAAACCCATCACAACCGTACACTTCCCGCGCAGTTTTTCGACCTCGCACTTCCATCCGCTCAATGAGATCAAAAAGCGGCAAATGACATTCAGACAGGTTGGTAACCTCGGCTGGCCAATAATTCATTTGCGTATTGATATTGATCGTATATTTACTTTCCCATGCCGGTGTAAAACTTCCATTCCAAATTCCCTGTAAAGTAGCAGGAAGCTGGCATTGATAGGAACTTGAAATCAGCAGATACCGCCCCAACGCAAATAGAGTCTCTCCTATTTCCTGTATGTGTGTTCCACTTGTCCGGCATTCTTCAATTAGCTGGTCGGTTGGCAGATCGGACATTTCCTCCCCGAGCGAAAGCGAACACCGATTATAAAGCCTGCCGAACGTTTCTTCATGCTCTTCCAGAAGCGCGTCAAATCCGCATTCCATTGCCTGAAGCAAGGTGTCCTGTACTTCCTGCTCATAATTTTCCCGGCCGTTATAGTCGGTTGCCATTGACGTATAAATAACCGCACTTTCCACCTCTGTCAGCGCCAGATAATCGCCGATTACCTCAGCTTTTCCGCCTTCTGCCGCTGCACAGCTTGCCGCATAATACCGTACTCCACCAGCGCCGCACTGTCCCTTCAGATATACCATCCCATCCGTCGTTCTGCCTGTTTCCTCCTCATAAGGACGACGGTTCAGGTTGATGAGCGCGGTAATTTTCTTTTCTCCGCTCAAACGGATTGCCAGCACATTCTTTTTCTGGCTGACAAAATATTCACGCTTCATACGCGCTCCATCTACTACATAGCAGACCTCCGCCAATGCGCGGTCAATATCTAACCGTCGGGCATAGTCCTGCACTTCTCCGTCCTGTCCAAAAAAACTTAGCCGCAAATATCCTCCAGGCACATATGGGGCTAAATATTTGGGACAGGATGTAATGGATGCTTTTGCCAAAAAAGTGGCTTTCTCTACTTCTCCTGCCATCAGCAGACGGCGGATCTCTGCAATATTTTTCTTTGCATCCGGACTTTCCCGATCAATGGCTGTCCCATACCACATTGTCTCTTCGTTTAATGTCAGCACTTCATCCACAATCTGCCCCTGAACCGAGGCGCCGATCCTTCCGTTGCCCAAAAATAAACCATCATCCCATGATTTGCCCGGAGTTTTCAATAAAATCTGATGTTTCATATTTTCGCCTTCCTTTTTTGAACTGTCTTCCTTTATTATAAACGTTTCACTTTTTCTTTGCAATACAAACTCATAATTTTTATTTTTTGCGGTTGACACCTATTACGGAAAGTGCTATGCTGAACTTATCCACATTTTACGAGAAAGGATGTTAATAAATGAAATCTCCTCTCGCTTTTCACAATGGAAAATTCAAACTAATGGTCTTTTCAGATGCACATGCCGCCCTTACCGGAATTGATCCCCGCACAATGGCAGCACTGGAGGCTTTACTCGATGCCGAAAAACCTGACTTTATTGTCATCAATGGCGATCTCAGCAAAGGAACCATTGATTCCGCAGAGGCGTTCGAAAATTTTGCGGCTGCATTTATCAAGCCGATTGAAGAGCGCGGAATTTATTGGTGCCATACCTATGGAAATCATGATGAACAGTACATCACCGATCCTTCTTTGAACAAAGAATATCAGCAGAAGGTCTGGCAGAGTTTCCCGCATTGTCTCAGTGAACGCGGTCCCGAAAATGTACCCGGTGTCGGAAATTATGTACTGAATATCCTATCTTCTGATCAAAGTCAGCCAGTTTTCCGTATCTGGGCGCTGGATTCTCTTATGTACCTCACCAATCACGAACAATTTCGCAAAGATGATAAACTTGCATTCCATTATCCTAACAATCCGTTCGGCGACACCAATTATGACTTTATGAAATTTGAGCAGGTCGAATGGTACTATCATCGTTCCATGGATCTGGAACAGGAGTGTGGGCGCAAAATCCCTGGCCTAATGTTCTTCCACATGGCTCTGCCGGAACATCGCTTGATTCCTGCCCATCCGAAGGGAACCGGCATGGTCGGCGAATGCAATGAACCTATTTGCAACTCTCCCATTAACAGTGGAATGTTTGCCGCTATTCTCCAGCGCGGAGATATTCGAGGCGTCTTTGTTGGACACGATCACATCAATGATTTTGTCGGAGAACTTTACGGTATTCAGCTTGGCTTTGATGCCGGATTGGGATTCACAACATATGGCATGAAAAATGCAGAAAATGACCAGCAGCGTCACTTCATGCGCGGCGCACGTTTCTTTGATATAGACGAACAGGATCCCGCTAACTATCGAACTTACATGCGTTATGCTCGAGAATTTGGAATTTACTGAGAAGTTAGATCGGAGGATTCTGCATGCTTGCCTATACTTACATAGAACGGGGAAAATTTGAGCTGCGCGATAAGCCGATTCCCGAACTGTTGGAAGAAGAGGATGCCATTGTCAAGGTTACGCTGAGCAGCATCTGTACCAGTGATCTGCACATCAAACACGGATCCGTTCCACGGGCAGTTCCCGGCATAACGGTCGGACATGAAATGGTTGGCATTGTCAAAAAAACAGGGAAAAAGGTTTCCAACGTAAAAGTCGGCGATCGTGTTGTCGTAAATGTTGAAACATTTTGCGGAAACTGCTTTTTCTGCCAGCACGGCTGGGTCAATAACTGCACAAATCCGCAAGGCGGCTGGGCACTGGGATGCCGGATTGATGGTGGACAAGCTGAATATGTCCGGGTTCCGCTGGCTAATCAGGGTCTAACCAAAATTCCGGATTCCGTCACGGATGAAGAAGCGTTATTTGTCGGAGATATTCTGGCAACCGGATACTGGGCGGCAGATATTTCGGAAATTCAGCCGGAAGATACAGTTCTAATCATCGGCGCCGGACCCACCGGTATTTGCACTCTGGAATGCGTACTGCAAAAAGTTCCTCAAAAAATTATTGTCTGCGAAAAACAGATGGATCGTATCCAATTTGTACGAGAACATTATCCTCAAGTTTCAATTGTACAACCGGAAGAAGCAGTTGATTTTGTAAAACAACAAAGTAGTCATGGCGGCGCAGACGTTGTCCTGGAGGTTGCAGGATCGGAAGAAAGTTTTATGTTAGCTTGGCAATGTGCCCGCCCCAATGCGATTGTGACAATTGTTGCGCTCTATAATCAAGCACAGATTCTTCCTCTGCCGGATATGTATGGAAAAAATTTAACTTTTAAGACGGGTGGTGTCGATGGGTGCAAATGTCCAGAAATTTTGGAACAGATTGCAAAAGGTAAAATTCAGACAGCTCATTTGATAACAGAAACATATTCTCTTGCAGAAATTGAAGCAGCTTATGAACGTTTTGAAAAACATGAAGATGGCACAATGAAAATTGCCATTCGTACTGCAAAATAAAATAACCCGCAACGTACCTATCAACGTTGCGGGTTTCTATTAACATAAAATAAAAAACCTTGTCATACAAGACAAGGTTTTGGCAGGGGCAGAGAGATTCGAACTCCCGACACGCAGTTTTGGAGACTGCTGCTCTACCAGCTGAACTATACCCCTAATTGCATGGTGGGCCATCAGGGACTCGAACCCGGGACCAACCGGTTATGAGCCGGTTGCTCTAACCAACTGAGCTAATGGCCCATAAAAGAGTGCTGGCATCGTTCTATCTTCCCAGGCCGTCTCCAGCCAAGTATTTTCGACACGGATGAGCTTAACTTCTGTGTTCGGGATGGGAACAGGTGGATCCTCATCGTCATCAACACCAGCAATATGCAATTCCTTTTATGAAAAGGTGGTGACCCGTAGGGGAATCGAACCCCTGATTCCGCCGTGAGAGGGCGGCGTCTTAACCGCTTGACCAACAGGCCAGATGGTGCACCTTCAGGGACTCGAACCCTGGACCCACTGATTAAGAGTCAGTTGCTCTACCAACTGAGCTAAAGGTGCGAATTGAGGATAGACCCTCAAAATTGAACAAAGAACATTCAGAGCAAACACACGTTAGATCAAGCCCTCGACCGATTAGTATTCGCAAGCTACACGCCTCACGGCGCTTCCACTTTGAACCTATCAACCTTGTAGTCT
>JBMNPH010000019.1:0-32729 GCA_050943495.1 Candidatus Merdivicinus sp. | reverse complement strand
AGCAGCCGGATCGTTGGTGTGGTATTCGGTGACGGCAAATGCCGTGTGGAAAGCAGTGTGTGTGCTGGTGCGGCGGAGTATGTGCTGGAATACAGTGCAGATTACTGCGAGAGCTGGCAGGAAGGAACACGTTCCAGTGAACCGGTAATGGAATGGAACGGTTTGACGAACGGACAGAAGTATTTTGTTCGAGTCAAAGCTGTAAATGCGGAAGGCAAATCCGGACTTGAATCACATGAATATCCTGTTTATCCGACAGCAGAATGCCCGGCATATCCGGAAGGAGTGGCGGTATTGGTCGGAAAAGATACGGTGGAAATCAGCTGGGGTGAAGTATTGGGTGCATGCAGCTACCGTCTGTATGCAAAAGCAGCGGATGGAAGCGTCTCCTGTGTCTATGAGGGAAGCGACTGTCATACCTCGATTGCCAGAACCGCTGAAATTCATCAGTTTGCAGTTTCTGCAAGCAATGCCAATGGGGAAGGCTACTGCTCGCCGTTTGAAAGAGATGATGATCCGGATACTCTGGAGAATTACGATCCCATGCCCGGACTGGAATTCTCTCGTGATTCCCAGTATTGTCATCACGCTTTCTCTCCCGCTCTTCCTCATAAATTTAAATCCGTTCCACCTGAATATCCGCAGAGCTTTCGTTAAGGCATTTTGACAACAAGCAGGACGGATGGAACATTCGTCCTGCTTGTGTATATCTTAAAACGTTTGGTAAGGAGGTATTGTAGATATGAATAGGCTGCTTCGAAGCCGTGGGCATTTTCAAACACTAATTTTTTCATATCTAGTGGTGTTTTTTATACCAATAGTATTAATTGGATACCTTTTTGCCAATAATATTCATATTTTAAAAAGAGATAATCAACAATATAATTCTAGTATTTTACAACAGGTTCGAATCCATTTGGATGAATCATTGCGGATTTTGATGGATATATCCTATCAAATTTCGTTGAGCGAAAATTTGAATAGCGTTATGTATGTTCAGAATGGATTTGAGGAAAATAATATGTATGATATCCGAATGCTCCAGAACGAATTGCGCCGTTATCGGATGGACCATTCATTTATTGAGGATATGTATATCTATTTTCCAAAAACGGATACGGTTTTGAGTGAAAAAAATCATGTGCCAAAAGATACCTATTTTCAACTATATTTGCAGCCTTTGTATATGGATCAATCTGGTTGGGAAGCTATAATCGGTGATTCCTTTTTTGGCGAGATGGGAACTTTTGCTGTTCGCGAAAAAGGAACAGACGGTATGATGACATACTTCATCCAGTCTATTCCGACATATAATGCAACCAGCGCAAATTTAATTATTATTTTGGATGAAGAAGAAATTTTTTCTAGTTTGGAACAATTAAATTATGCAGACGGTGATGAAATTTCTTTGGTTGATAAGAATGGAAAAACATTAATGTCTTCCAATCCAAAACGATTTCTTTATGGATTTGATTCTCCCGTTTTAACACGGGGATTGTCCACCTATATGGAAGAATCTCATGTATCTTCTTTGCAATATGTGGCGGTATTTTCGGAAACAGAAATTAATGCTAAAATATGGAAGCAGATTTTTTATGCAGTAATCGAGATTTTGGTTTTACTGATTTTAGGCACTGCTGCAATTCTATTTTTTGCGTTCCGAGAACATAAACCAGTTGCAAAGTTGCTTAAGAAATTGGAACCGGAATACAATCAAGTTGATTGTCCCCAAAATGAGTGGGAATGTATGGAAACAGCAGTAGATAAAATTTTTAATCGACAGTTCTTTGAGCTTTTTCTTGAAGGTGAGTTGCCTGCCGTTTCATTGGATTTTGAGCGATCTGGCTATGTTCTGGCTTGCATTAAGGGCGTTGGAACTAGAATGATGGACATGTTTTTGTCCGACTTGCAGCAGAAAGAGTTCGTCTATCATATCTCTGAATTAGATGATCAAGTATTTTTGTTATTCAATTTGGAAAAAGAACATCTCGATGCATTATTGAATTTGTTTCGAGATAGATTCCAAAACACCCCCCCCCGAGTGGGGAAGGAAACTGTAAGGTATACGCAGTGGTGAGTAATCTCCGGGAATGGCCCAATAAAATCCCGGTGTCATATCGGGAAGTACTCAATGGAATGGGATTTGCGGAAGATCATCAGCGAAGTTTTCTCTTTTGCGGTGGAGAACTTCCAGCTACCCTATCTCCATACCCAGCCGAATTGAAGCAGCGAATTATGGAATTAGCATTATCCGGCAAAGTTAATGAGTTGCGGGAAATTTTATATGAAATGTATCGAAATTCTACTTTTGCGCAATTGCAGATGTTGGAAAGTATCCTGAATTATATGATGTCAGAAGTAGCAGAAAATAGTGGACTCTTATCCCCGCTGCAGCTTCAGGAATTTCAAAATATCAATTATACAGGGACAACCAAAAGAAAAATGGAAATGTGCCTGCAGCTTCTGGAAAAATATGGGAATCATACAGAGGAGGCTATACCGGAACGTAAGGAAAATCGTCAGGAACAAATTGCCTTGCGTGTTCAGAAATATATTCGGGAAAATTATTCCAATCAGGATTTAAATGTATCGGGCATTGGCGTAGAGTTTGATTTGTCGCCCTATTATTTGTCGAAAATATTTAAAGAGGTTACAGGACAGACCATATTACGCTGTATTGATATGCAGCGATTGGAAAAAGCACAGGAATTGTTGCTGACGAGTCTGCCATTGGCATCCGTAGCGGAACAATGCGGATATACAGACAGCCATGCATTAATTCGTGCATTTAAAAAGCAGTTTGGTATCACCCCCGGCCGTTACAAGGAGCTGAACCAACCAAATGAGAGCAAGTAGAAAAAAGTTGTTGGGATTTTTTGCAGCAGCATTGTTGCTGTCAGGCTGTACCGCAGAGGTTCCGGAAAACGATCAAAAGGATCAAAACGAAAATACCCCCTTTTCATATCCAATGGATACGGATGTTACCCTGACCTTTTTTACAGCGCCTGTACAGGGTATGTATGATTCATATATGGACACAACATGGTATCAAAATGTTGAGAAAGCAACAGGAATTCATGTGGAGTATATCCATCCGGCTGAAGGGGAAGAAGATCAGCATCTGAGAAAATTAATGGCATCGAAAGATCTGCCAGATTTGATCCGGTATGACTGGATTAATTATCCAGGTGGACCAGATAAAGCGATTAGTGATCAGGTGATTTTGCGCTTGAATTCGATCTTGCCAATGTACTCTCCAAATGTTTGGGAAATTTTTCAGGAAAATCCGGAATGGAATAAGCATTATACCAGTGATACCAATCAGTATTTCGAATATCCGTTGGTCTATACCAATCAGGAAACCGCCATTAATTGGGGACCAATTATTCGTCGGGATTGGTTGGAGGAACTTTCCCTTCCGATCCCGGTGACAGTGGATGACTGGACAGAAATGCTGCGTGCGTTTAAAGAGGAAAAGGGGGCGGCAGCTCCGCTTACATTTTATGGATATCCGCCAGGAATTATGGAATATGGATTTTTATCTGGCGCTTATGGTGTAACAACCGATTATTATCAGGAAGATGGCGAGATTAAATATGGATTTATTGAGCCAGGATTTAAAGATTTTCTTTACACGCTGCGCAGTTGGTACGCTGAAGGACTGATTGATCCTAATATTGCTTCGATGGATCGAGATGCGGTACGGTATCAGATGCTTTCTGGAGAATCCGGTGCAATTCTTGGAACAGCGCTGCAGGATATTCCTTATTTAATGGAAAATCGAAATTCTTCCTCCTTTGATTTGGTGGGAGTGACCTATCCGGTGTTGGAAGAGGGTCAAAAACCAAAATTTGGACAAGGCGGTCTCGGATATGATGACGAGAGTTCAGTAGCGATCAGTGCAAGCTGTCGTCATGTAGAAGAAGCAGCCCGTTATATGGATTTTGCTTATACGGAACAAGGATCCTTGATTAATACCTACGGAAAAGAAGGGGAAGATTATCGGATTCAAGATGGAAAGGCGGAATTTATATTTCGACCGGATATTTTAAGTGATCCATATGATATGCGCGTTAATTGGCAATTTCCGGGCGTGAAAAGTCACTATTGGGAGGGAATTTCCGAATATGGACAGTTCCCTCAGCAAGAAGAGGCATTGGCTAGTTTTTCGTATACGGATTATCAGCTGTATCTGTTGCCATCGCTCAGCTTTGAGACGCATGAAAGTGGGGAACTCGAAGCCATCAGCAGCAAGATCCAGGAATATACCAATGAGATGTATTTAAAATTCATGTTTGGGGATATTCCGGTAGAACAATTTGATGATTACGTCGATACAGTAAAAAATATGGGAATTGAACGGGTAATTGCCGCCAAGGAAGAAGCGTTGCAGCGTTATCGGGAACGGTAAAATTCCCAGTAATACAGGGAAAATGGTTGAAGGATAGAACTAAAAATGGATATCCGGATAACCTTCCATACAAATAGATGATTAAAGGAGTGCTGAATATGCTTGCAAAAAAACCGCCAATGGGATGGAATTCCTGGAATACTTTTGGACGCAATATCCATGAGAAATTGATTCTGGAAATGGCTGACGCGATGGTTGATTTGGGGTATCGCGATGCCGGATATGAATATCTGGTCATTGACGACTGCTGGTCGACCATGGAACGGGATGAAAATGGCCGTTTGGTACCGGATCCGGAAAAATTTCCCCATGGAATGAAATACATCTCGGATTATGTTCACAGCAAGGGCCTCAAATTTGGTATGTATTCCTGTGCCGGTATGATGACCTGTGCCGGATATCCTTCCAGCTATGATCACGAATATACAGACGCGCAGACCTTTGCGGACTGGGGCGTCGATTTCCTGAAATACGATTACTGCAATTTCCCGGATGAAGCAGACTGCAAAATGCGGTATCTGCGAATGAGCATGGCTCTGAAAGCAAGCGGCCGCGACATTCTGTTCTCTGCATGCAACTGGGGACATGAGGAACCTTGGAAATGGATGGCATCTATTGGTGCGCATATGTACCGTTCAACCGGAGACATTCAGGATAACTACGTTTCATTCCGCAACATTGCATTGAGCCAGATTGATAATCTCTGCATGTCCGGTTCGGGATGTTTCAATGACCCGGATATGCTGATTGTAGGAATGTTTGGCAAGGGCAATGCTGCGCTGGGCGGCTGTACAGCTACGGAGTACCGGACTCATTTTGCGATCTGGTGTCTGTTTGGCGCACCTCTGATGATGGGTGGTGACATCCGGAATCTGGATGAGGAAAGCAAAAAACTTCTGCAGAATCCCTATCTGATCGCATTAGATCAGGATGAGGAATGCCGTCCTCCTATGCTGGTACAGACACAGAAGGATCAATATTTCTTTGTGCGTCACCTTTCTAACAATGAATTTGCGCTGGCTTATTTCAACTTTGCAGATGAAGAGGTGCGCAGCCGGAATACGGTTTCCGGTGCTTTTGACAGCTTGGGAATCCCCTATGATAGCGGATATGGACTGGAATTGACCGATATGTTTACCGGTGAAAAGCTGGGTGTAAAACGGGATTATTTTATTCCGCGCCCCGATGTGCATGACTGCAGACTGTATCATGCAAAGCTGGTGAAGGTAAAATGAGTGCGCATTGTTATCAATGCGGGAAGGAATTACTGCCGGATGAGATTGCCGTATATCGGAAACTTGTGAATCGCGGGGCAACAGAGGCATTATGTATCCCGTGCTTGGCGAAACAGTTTTCGGTGAAGGAGGAACTGATCCGGAAGAAAATTCAGGAATTTAAGGAAATGGGCTGTACCCTGTTTCGATGAAGAGAATCCCCCGATTGGCATTTCTGCCTTTCGGGGGATTTTCGTGTTGGGTTGGTATTCAAAAGAACTATAGAGGAATTTGACAAAATTTTGCTTGCAAAAATTCGCGGAAATTCTTATACTTATTCTCAGATAGAATGGAAAAGGAGACGCGCCAAAATATGCTGCAAAATGAACGGATTGAATGGATACTCAGGCAACTGCAGTTGCGGGGGACCCTAAAAGTAGGAGAAATCAGCGAATATTTACAGGTTTCGGTGGATACTGTACGCCGAGATTTGAAACTGATGGAACAAAATGGTCAGATTAAATGTGTACATGGTGGTGCCTGTTTGCCGGATCCGCTTCTGTCCATAGCAAGCTTTACAGCTCGAAAGGTTGTACATGAGGATCAAAAGCAGCAGGCAGCTGCCAAAGCAGTCCGTTATATTCAGCGAGGAGATATTATTGCACTCAATTCCGGGACAACCAATACGGTATTGGCACGTGAAATTGCCCGGAATTGCGAAGGAATTACCGTCGTGACCAATAATCTGGCGGCGGCTGAGGAATTGATGAAAAATCCTCTGATCCAGCTGATTTTGGTTGGGGGAGAAGTTGACCATACAGAACGGTCCACCTATGGCGCCCAGTGTGAAAAAGAGTTCGGATCCTATTATCCGGATATTTGTTTTTTGTCCATCAATGCGGTAAATGAAGAAAACGGATACACCGATTTTCGGCTGAATGAGATTGGCGTAATTCAGACGCTGGCATCCTGTTCCGGTCAGGTGATTGCCGTAATGGATTCGAGCAAGCTTGGAAAACGTTCCAAGAAAAACGTGTTATCCCTGGAACAGGTGGATCGTCTGATTATGGATGAACAGGTACCGGAAGAAATGAGAACTATATATCGTGATTGCGGCGTTGTGATCGAATAATAGATTGAAGAAGATAATAAAAAAATCTCCGCTCAAACCAATTGGATTTGCAGCGGAGATTTTTGATTAATAAGCGGGGATCAATTAAATTTCTTTTTGATCTGAACAAAGAGGCGTTCAATCAGGTAGGCGATGGCAAAAACAAGCAGGATTGCAGTACCGGCAGTACCATAGTCATATCCTTGCAGGCTGGTGGAGATCACAAAACCGATTCCGCCGGCACCTACCATACCAAGGATGGCGCATTCCGAGAAGTTGGTTTCGAGGCGCATTCCGATCCAAGCGACAATTTGGGAAAATGCAGCGGGAAAGATGGCATTGCAGAAGATGCTCAAACGGGTCGTGCCGGTAGCTTCAAGTGCTTCGATGGTTTCATCGGGAATGCTTTCAAAACTTTGCGCAAAAGAGCGAGTGAAGAATGCAGTTGTATGAACACAGAGACCTGCAACGCCTGCTTCTGGACCCATTCCCAGACAAACCAGCATCAGCAATACCCAGACAGGTGTGGGAACTGCCCGCAAAAAGGTAAAAATAGATTGCACAATCGTGGCCAGAACCGGCAGACGAAAGACATTTTTGGCAGCCAGCATCCCGAAAATAATTCCGAGCACTAAGCTATATAACAAGGAGAGAACCGCAATAGAAACTGTCTCCAGAAGAGAACTTCCGATCAAATCCATTTTAGAAAAGTCCAAATGTCCCAGTTTCCAGAAGATAATTCCGATATCCGGAACGCGGAGTAAAAGTTTTCCCCAATCAATTTGCAAGTAGAGAAGGCTGAGAACTGTGAGGATTACCGTACCAATCAGAAACCAGGAGATGATAGGGTTTTTGTCCTTACAGCCGACCGGGATTCGATTGCTCTTGCCAGTAATTTTCCACAATGCTTTCATTTTTGGCTCTTCGACGCAGAGTTCTTTCATTTGCCAATCTCCTTTCTCAGTTTGGCGGTAATAAAGTCTACCACAATAACCATAGCGGCTATCAACAGGATAATACTCAGTGCAATATCATAACGGAAACTCTTGATATAGGAGAAGAGGGTTAATCCAACGCCGCCGCCTCCAACCATTCCGACGATAGTCGAGGCACGAATATTGACTTCGATACAGTAAAGGAACCAGGAAAGGAATCCGCTTAAACAGGAGGGAAGTACCGCCTGGGATACCCGCTGAGGGAATGTTGCACCAACCGCGCTGAGGCTTTCGATACAGTCTTCCGAAACGTCTTCCATCGTTTCGACAAAGGCGCGCACCATAAAGGCAAAGCTGGTAATACACAATGCAACAAACCCAACACCGGTACCAATCCCCAGCGATGAGAAAAGGATAAAAGCCCATACCAGCGCCGGAATATTGCGGAGAAATGTTGCAAAACCGCGGACTACTTTTGCGAATTTTGGAAAAGGAGAGATTTTTTCGCTGCCGAACAACGAAACAAAAAACGCAAGAACCGCTGCAACTGCCGTAGAGGACATGGCAAGTGCCAATGTTACCAATACGCTGGACAGGATACCGGGGATCTTTTCATTGGCTGGCAGAGCGGGAGGAAGAAAATCCTGGGTGAGAAAACTCCAGAATGCTTCGCCGTTTGCCAGCAGACTGACCGGATTGAATCCGGTAAAAAAGGTGGCGGCGGCAAACAACAGTACAATTGCAGCAAAAAACCATGTATACAGACGTTTTTGCTCACGCGCAATCAAGGGAATGCTGTTTTGCTTCATTGACCGCACCTCCAATCATCAGATTTTCACTGCTTGCACCATAAATCAATTCGATTTTATGGCGGGTTAATTCTTCGGGTTTTCCGTCAAATACGATCTCGCCTTTGGAAAGGCCGATAATACGGGTAGAATATTTTAAGGCCACATCCAGTTGATGTAGATTGACGATACAGGCGATATTGCGTTTGCGGGTCATATCATGCAGCAGATCCATAATCGTTTTGGCGCTGGAGGGGTCCAGTGATGCAATGGGTTCGTCACAGAGCAGCAGTCTGGGATTTTGATTAATCGCGCGTGCAATACCTACCCGCTGTTTCTGTCCGCCGGAGAGATCGGATGCTCGGTGATAACAGTACTGTTTCATGCCCATCTCATCCAGTAGATCGAGAGCAGCTTGTTTGTCTTCTTCGCTGTATAAACCAAAGATTCCTTTTACTCCGGACATATACCCCAGCCGTCCATGCAAGACATTCTGCAAAACGGAAAGGCTGTAAACCAGATTGTAGTTCTGGAAAATCATGCCGACTTTATGCCGGACATTGCGCAGCTCTTTGCCGCGCAGGTAACCGACGGATTCTCCGTCCAGGAAAACTTCTCCGTTTGTAATGGGAATCAGGCGGTTAATGGCGCGCAGTAAGGTCGATTTGCCGGAACCGGAGGGACCGATTACCGAAATAAATTCTCCTTCCTGCACATCCAGGGAGACATTTTTCAGGGCATGGACGCCATTCGGATAGTTTTTCGTAACATTTCGAAATCTTAAAATAGGTTCCATAGACAAATCTTCCTCCGCTGTTCTCTTATTCTTCGGCATTGATGATCTGATTCAGCTCAATAATCGGTTCGTAGTCGCTGATGTCGCAAGCGACAAAACGTGCACCTTCATTTTTGATAACTTCGGTGAAGTAGGTTTCGTTGTCATAGGAGACCAGGAAATCCTGAAGTTTCTGTTTGGTTTCGTCGTCTACATGCTTGCCGACCACCATGGCTTCTGCTGGAATAGCATCGGATTCATGAATAATTTTAACGTCGTCAGCGGAAGCGTTTCCATTTGCGATTTCCGACTCAAGGATCTGATCGGAGATGGGGGCAACATCTACATCGCCTTTGATCACAGCCTGCAGGCCGGCCTGATGCTTGCCGGAAAAGCTGACGGCTTCAAAAAACTCCCCGTTCGTGTGCAGCATATCGGAGTTGAGGTTTTCATCCGGGAAAGCCTTGATAATTTCAGCGGTCGGGAAGAGGTTGCCGGAAGTGGAGTTCGGATCGACAAATGCAATGGTTTTTCCCTTGATGTCGGTGATCGAGTTGATGTCCTCATTTTTGCTGCTGGTAATCAGCAGGGAATGATAAATTGCTTTTTCCGGATCACCGTCATCTGCTTTCATCACGATGGGTTCAATGCCGGCACGTTCCACGCCCAGTGCCAGAACCAGACCGCCCATATATGCCATATCCGCTTTTCCGGTACGCAGTGCCTCAATAATGGCATTGTAGTCGCTGGCCTGAATTTCTTCGACTTCGCAGCCAAGTTCTGCGCTCAGATCTTTTGCGAGGCCGTTGCGGGCATCCGCACTCTGTTCGGTCGACTCGTTGGGGGCATATGCAATCGTAAAAACATCTTCTGCATTTGCAGTGCCGCAGGAAGCGAGGGCAGAAGCGGAGAGCATCGCGGCAACTGCAAGGGAAATAAATTTTCCAATTGTTTTCATATCGATAACTCCTGTCTTAATAGATGGAACGTAAGATGTCCAGAATAATTTGTTCGTTGAGATCGTGGGGGTTGTTGTCTGCACGACCCTTGGTCATGCCAAGCTTTGCCAGTTCGGGGAGATCTTCTTCTTTGGCGCCCCATTCCCGCAGTGTGGAGGGAATTCCGGCTTTTTTCAGCAGATCCTGAATACGGGGGCTGACCTCCTCGATGCTGTTCAGATGGAGAGCATGCAGCAGCGCAGGGAGATCCGAAATCATAGCGGAATTGAGCTTCATGACCGGCGCAATGAGCATGCTGACTGCCGCGCCGTGTGGAATGTGATAACGCATGGTCAACGGATAGGAAATAGAGTGGCAAGCCGTAGTTTTGGTGTTGCTGAAGGCAAGTCCTGCTATCATACTTCCCTGTGCCATGCTCAGATGGGCGCTCGTTTCACCCGCAATCAGTCGATCCATATCTTTCATAATTGTATCAATTGCTCGGAGAGCCAGTCCCTTGGAGACGGTATTGGAAGCTTTTGCCCAGTAACTTTCAATGGCATGTGCAGCTGCATCCAGTCCGGAGGAGACTGCTAAGGAAATCGGCATGCCTGCTGCAAGAGAAGGATCTACCAGAGCGGCATATGCGTAATTGGCTTTGGATTCCACTGAAAGCTTGGCGTTTTTATCCGGATCCCAGATGGTAGCCCAGCAGGTTACTTCACTTCCGGTGCCGGCAGTGGTCGGGATTCCGATCCAACGTGCGGCGGGAGCAGGGAGAGTTTTTTCCCGAATGGCATTCCGCAGTTCATCCTCGGAATGAATCTCTGAGCCGTAAAGACAGCAAAGCGATTTTCCCACATCCAGAATGCTGCCGCCGCCAACTGCTGCGACAACAGCAGGCCTTAAATCGCGGGTTTTTTGATAGGTATCAAAAAGCTGATCGACGGTAGGATTGGAAGCTTCAAAACAGTAAGGAGTTACCGAAAAGTCTTTTTGCTGGAGAAGATCCGCAAATTCTTTCCGATTGAGCAGCGACTGATTCCAGATGAGCAGCAGGACATTTTTTCCATAAACCCCCATTTCATGCAGAGTTTCCGTTATTTTGGAAGCTGCACCATCTCCGACTACGGTATGAACCGGATTCCAGAATTGATCCATTATTTGGAAGCCCCCTCTACCATCAGGCGGTTGATTTCCTTAACTGCTGCCGGAAGTTCTGCAATACTATCGATGACCAAATTCGCGCCGGCTTCCAGATATTTTGCAGTCACAGCCTGTTTGCGTTCCATCAATTCCTGCGCGGACATAGCGCGGTATTCTTCTTCCGTCAATCCCATTAGATTGGAACCGGTCAGAATTCCGATACTCCATGCGCCTGCATTGACGCCTTCTTTCATATCGATGACGGTATCGCCGACTTTTACGACATGTTTTGGAGGATATACGTTCAGCTGACGCATGCATTCAAACAGCATGAAGGGGGTAGGACGTGCGGCGCCGGTTACATCCGGAGTTACAACACAATCCGCAGAATAACCGCCTTCTTTCGCTGCCGGAATGACCCGTTCCATCATCTGGCTGGTATAACCGGTTGTGGATCCGATCTTGATTCCCATTTCGCGAAGCTTGGCAACTGCTTCCACCGTACCGGCGATGGGGGTGCTGTACTCCGCTACTACATCAAAAAGATTGGCTTCAAAAGCCTCATATAATTTTTCAACATCCTCTTCGGTCCAGCTGCGGCCGAACTTTTCGTTCCATTGAGAAGTGCCTTTTTCCGTGGAAAGCAGCGAACGGATATGGTCTTTTTTCTCCATTCCCATAAAAGCATTGATTTCCTGGCGGGTAAAATGAATTCCTTCCTGAGCAAAGGTGCGTTCAAAGACGACAGCGGGGGCAGAGGAACCATAGTCGACGGTTGTTCCAGCCCAGTCAAATACAACGAGTTCTACCTGATGATTTTCCATTTGTCATACCTCATTTTGCATGGAATGCGTTTTTCTTCTTTCTTTTGCTGTTTACAATTTTATTATACCGTAAATAACCGCATCCGAAAGCAACTACAGGTAATTTCAATGCAAAATCTATGTGAAATAAATATCCGAAATCTGATATTTTCTTTACAAAATTTTGAAAATAATGGCATTCAAATAAAAAAACACTGAAAAGATGCGGAAAAAGATGCATCTTTTCAGTGTGATCGCACATTTTCAGAGAAATTAAAAACGGTATTTGTAAAGCGTAGATTCGGAACATTGCCGGATCACGGCAGAGCAAATTTCATTATGCATTTTTAAGTAATCCTTTTTTTTGTGGTATAATTCTTGCTGCTCCCCGAGGAATTGCTTCCATTTGGAACAGGTTTTGTGACATCCACTTATGTAATGAGGACAAGTGTTTTGGCAGGGCAGCATGAGAAACCATCCTTTCAAACTTTGTAGCACAGATTACTTTTTGTAATTCTATTATAGCAGGATAAAATCGGGAAATCTAGTGTGATTTTGTAAAAAAAGCGTAATTTCACCGGTAAATTATGGAAGTTACTATATTTTATGCAAAAATGCAGGCGGAAATGCCTGATTTCCGCCTGCATAGAAATTAAGATTCTTCCGCAACAATTACTCGAATTTTTCCGGTAGAAAGAGAGCTATCATAGTAGCATGTAAGCGTATAGGAGGAAGTATCCGATACAGTTGCAAGAGTGGTCTGGTAGTATTCCGAACCGATTTTGACATAAACAACGGCATTGTCCGCGATTTCCGCCTTACCGTCCGGAGTGGAGGCATACAGACCACTGATCTGGGATGCACTGGTTCTTCTGAGTGCTTTGGTACCGGTCAGCTGTCCATTTTTAAAGGTGAAGGAAACGCCGCCGCGGCTAACAGAGGCATCCGCATCTAATGTAACGGTAGATGTTTGACCATTCAGGAGGTAAGTTACTGTATAACCGACGACTATCAATTCCGGTTCCTGACCTTCGGGCGTGTCGGTATTGAGCTGTGTAATTTCGGTAACATTGGTTACGAGACCGTAGCTGCCCACATCGCCGGTTGCATTTTTGAGTATCAGGGTATCGATTTGGCCGCTCGAATTGAGATGGTAATAAAGTAGATTCCGGGCATTCAGAGTGATTCCACCGAGAGAAGAGGGGTACACTACACTGTAACTGCCGCTGTCGACATAATCCAGAATCTGTACATCCGATGCGAGAGAATAACCAGCAACTGCGGAACCATCACTATTAAATGTGCCTCGTAGAGAGGATTTGTCCGTTTCGGTCAGGACATTGCCATTGATCCGAACTAAATCGCCTTCCCGGAATGCATCCTTGCTGGAAACAGGGTAGGAACGCAGAACACCATCTGCACAAATGACATTGGCCGTATAGTCAAAAATTTCTCGGCCGCTGGCATCTACATAGCTGGAAACGGTAACACCTGTAACAATGCCTGCCATTTCTTGACGAGAGGGAGATGCAGCCGTATGGCTACCGGATAGTGCAAAAACTGCCGTTCCATTTCGATCGAGCAGCAATGTGACTTGGCTGCCGGTTGTAATTCCGCCCAGATCAGAGAGAGAATAAGCTGCACTGCCGGATACGGTATACTTCTGACCAGCTACTGTAACGGAAGTAGGAGAGGAAGTACTCGGTTCCGCGGCAGTGTAAACACCGGCCACACGATTCCGATAGGCCCATACAGTCTGCATATTGGAATTGTAGTAGATAACGTCATAGGGATCCAGATCGGAGACAGAAGCTTTGCTGCCATTAAGATAGACCGTAACCCGATCCAGTCCAAATGGCAGTACTTCCGCCACATTCTGCGTGCAGAGGTAAGGTCCTTGCAGACCGCTGGCAACAACGGTCGTGTAATCCGGCGCGCCGGAAGTATCCGCCATTCCAATAGAGGCAGCATAGGTTTTACCTTCAGATGTTGTTGTATGTAGGAGATTGTCAAAGAGGACAGCACAGTCCTGAACTGTTAAGACCTGCCCTTTGGATTTGGAGATGCCAGCAAGCAGTCCCAGTGACTGTGCTTTTTGCAGCTGTGCATCCGCAGATCCAGATGTATATCCCAGCAGATGCAGGGAAGCAATACAGGCTTCTTCCAAACGAATTCCTTCATAAGGACGAAATGTCCCATCCAGATAACCGCTCATGGTACCTTCTTCCGCTACGGTTCGAATATATCCGGCATATTCGTTGTCGTATGGAACATCTGAAAAAGGAGAAGTGGAGGAAGAAGCGGAAATACTGTCACCTCTTCCGGAAATGCAGATGAGCATGCGGGCAAATTCGCCGCGGGTTGCGGTAGTCGTACTGTAATTGCTGCCCTGAATGACGCCCATAGATTGCAGGGCAGACATTCCTGCGCTATCCAACGCGGAAACCGGTGCAGCACAGCTGATGGCTGCTGCGGCAGCGAGCGCCAGACAAATTATTTTTTTTGATTTACTCATATCTATTCCTCCTGAGGATCAATCGTAATGAAGGGCATCAATGGGATTGAGCTTTGCAGCTTTACGGGCAGGAAGGAATCCGAACAGTACGCCGATTGCTACTGAGATTCCAAAAGCCATTGCCACTGAGCCAATAGTGGGAACGACACTTAAATTTTCACCCAATAATGCAACGATCAGAGCAGTGGCTGCTGAGGAAAACAGGTATCCCATTCCGATTCCGAGTACGCCGCCAATTGCGCTGGTTGTTCCGGCTTCAATGATAAACTGCATCAGAATATCCCATTTCCGCGCTCCTAATGACTTGCGGATACCAATTTCACGAGTTCGTTCGGAAACCGATACCAGCATAATATTCATAATCCCAATACCACCGACTACTAGAGAAATCGCTGCGATAGAGGCGAGAATGGTAATCATGATATTGAGCATACTGGTCATCATATCGAGCAATTCAGACATGGCAATGACTGTATAGGCATCTTCATCCTGATAGACATCATAGAGAGCGTCTTCAATTGCATACTTTGCGGCGGTAACGCTTTCTTCATCCACTGCATTGAATGTGTAAGAGGAAATGGTTCCCATAAAAGACATTTTTGCAGCGTTGCTGTATGGTATAAGAATAAGGTTATCTGTACTATATTCATCCGTACTGTCGGCAATTTCATCGAGCACACCGACAACTGTGTAGGGGTTTCCGGAAATTTTGATAGTTTGCCCGAGCGCATCCCCATTAAAGTAAGTACGGGCCAGATAACTTCCGATAACACAAACTTTTTGCCTGCGCAGAATATCGACATATTCAATGCCGCGTCCCTGTGCCACTGTGTAATCTTTGATACGGAGATAATCTTCTCCCACACCGGTTACAGTAGTATAGCTCAGAGTTTCGCGATCAATTTTTACATTTCCATTGACGGAAACAGTCGGTGTTACAGCATCAAGAATAGAAGGATTTTCTTCAACAATTTGATAAATCTGTTCATCGGAAATGGAACGGCTGCTTCCCCGTCCCATAATGCTGACATTTAGAGTAGTCGTACCCATGCTGGCAAAGCTGTCGGTCATGTAAATTTCCATACCATTTCCCAAGCCAACGATGGTAATGACAGCGGAAACTCCGATTATAATACCCAGCATGGTGAGCAAGGAACGAATTTTACTACTCCAGATTGCCTTAAGAGCGAGGCGGAAACATTGCAAAAAACTCATGCAGTCTCCCCCTTTCGTCCATGAATCAATTCATCTGGCAGAACAAAGGCGCCTTTTCCGTCAATCGGGCCATCATAAACAACAAGACCATCTTCCAGACGGATAATGCGTTGAGCGTGAGCAGCAATGCTGTTATCATGGGTAATCAAAACAATAGTATTTCCGCTTTGATGCAGTTCTTCCAGAAAGGCAAGAACCTCCCGACCCGTTTTGGAGTCCAAGGCACCGGTAGGTTCATCTGCTAGAATCACCGATGGATTACCAGCCAATGCGCGTGCAATGGAGACGCGCTGCTGTTGGCCGCCGGAAAGCTGGTTAGGATAATTGCGGAATTTGGCGGATAATCCAACCCGTTCCAGTGCTGCTTTTGCGCGCTGGGAACGCTGTCCGGCAGACAATCCGGCATATAGAAGCGGAAGTTCTACATTTTCCAGTACATTCAGTTTGGGAATTAGATTATATTGCTGAAAGATAAATCCGAGGGTACGATTTCGTATCGCAGCAAGTTGGTCATCATTCATATGACTGACATCGGTTCCAGCTAATAAATATTGTCCACTGGTAGGAGTATCCAGACATCCAATGATATTCATACAGGTGGATTTTCCGGAACCGGATTGACCTACAATCGCGACAAATTCTCCTTGCATAATGGTAAAGGAAACCCCATCAACCGCATGAACGGTTTCGTCTCCCATTTGATAGAGTTTTTTGATATCGCGGAATTCAATTAACGGTGTGGAAGAACTTGTAAGATCCTGCTGCTGCATTAGCCTCTGCCTCCCATTCCGCCGGGGCCGCCTCCCTGACCGCCGCTCGGCGGAGACATATTGCCGCCATCCGAAGGCATTACGACCATTTCGCCGCCGCCCATTGGCATCATCATATCGGTAAGAGAAGAATGAGATCCACCCGCATATGCAATTTCATCGCCTTCCGCAAGGCCACTAGTTATTTCAATATAATCGTCGTTGCTGAGTCCTAATTCGACATCTACATAGATATATCCTTCCGGAATACTGGAATCGGAGGCTTCTTCGCCTGAAGATTCAGATTGCTGCGCTTCCAGAGCAGCTTTTCCGGTTTCACTTTCGACGCTGACCAAAACCTTATTTCCGCGTTGAACCGCACTGGTTGGGATAGCCAGAACCTGTTCAGCAGAATCTACAATAATTTCGGCATCTACATTCATTCCGGGAAGAAGTCCGTCTGTTTCCTGAATTTGAATAGTAACGGGGTATGTTGTAACACCCCCGGATGTAGTTCCCTGCACGCTGATAGAAGTAACTTCTCCTTCATAGACTTTTCCCTCCACCGCGTCTGCGGTAATGGAAACTTTTTGCCCTAGCTCGATATCACTGATATCCAGTTCATCGACATTCAGTGTCATGGTTAAGTAAGAAAGATCGTAGATGGTACAGAGTGAGAGATTACCGGTACCAGTTGTAAGATTATCACCCGCTTTATAGTTCTTTTTGATGACAGTTCCCGCAATCGGGGAGGTGATTTGATAATCTTCCAATTGTTCCTGTACATTTTTTAGGGAGAGCTGGCTGTCTTCCAGAGAGATTTCGCTGTTACGCAGAGAATTTTCCAGTTCTGTGCTGGAGAGAGTCAGAATAACTGCATTTTTATTCAGCCAACTGCCTTCTTTCGCTGAAATGGAGGAAACTTTGCCCGATACTTCGGCTGTAATCGGGAGTTCCGTTTTATAAGCAAAGGTGCCGGAACTGTTGCAGGCAATGGAACCAATCATGGCCGAAGCGGAAGAACCGGAGGAAATGGCTCCCGGATTTTGAACATCAATGGTGACATAGCGCACCAGCATTCCGCCTGTAAGGATCTCATCAGCCGCGTCAATTTTGCTGACAATTCCAGTGAGAGTTTCGATACTGCCATCTACGGTTACTGTGGCAGAATCTCCGACGTTTATATTGGCGATATCTGCGGAATTGAATGGAATTCTTAATTCCATCGTACTGCTGTTGCGCAGGGTTCCCAATTGTTGTCCGGCCTGCACCTCATCCCCAACTTCAACATCCAAAGAAATAATCGTTCCAGATTCCTGTGCTTTGATTGTGAGCTTTTCCAGGCTATCCAGCGCCTTATCATAGTTCATCTGAGCTTGTTCTAGGCTCAGTTCTGCCCGATCAATATTGTTTTGCGCATCTGAGGTATCCACGCTGTATAGCAGATCCCCTTCTTGTAGAATATCGCCTTCTTCAAAAGGAGCGTCCAGAATTTCCCCGCTAACTAGACTGGTGACCTCATAAGAATCAGCCGGTTCCAGTGTCCCGCTGTAACTGAGCTGCATAGTGATATCTCGTCGGGATACTGTCTCATATTGATAAGTAGAGGTGGACATTGCCTGTTTCGCTGCTTGATTTGGGAGGCAGCCCCTTAGCAGGAGGGCAGCAGCTATGATGATAGCAAGCAGGATTAGCAAAATTTTGAGCCATTTACGCTTGCGTGAATTGCCGGGTAATGGCATAGTCTGCGCATCCTCCGAACGCTTTTTGAAAATCATGTAAGTTCTTCCTTTCCGGCACATGCCTTCGAATCTTAATTTTCATTCCGATTATACAACGAAAAGGTGAACATTACCTGAACATTTGCAAAAAAACGGATGAATTATTTTGCGAATTGATTGATTTCCTGTAGACAAGAAAAGATATTTGCATTATACTTAATGAAGTAATAAAGAGGTGTTTAGGGGAAATTGACGGATTGGTCAAAAAAACGACATATCTTTATGGTTTAATAAAATAAGATCATATAACTAGAGCATTATGGAAACAGAGTGGAGGGTCACGGATGGCCAAACAGAAAAAGCAGAATTCTATGGATCCGCGGCAGCGGGAACTTCAGGAATTGATTGAGCTGAAGAAAATGAAGCAGGCAGCAGCAGAACATCAGGATGTTGAACCATTGTTTCCGGAAGAGGAAAAAATTGTTCCCAAGACATTCCGAGATAAATGGAAAAATTATTGGTATCACTATAAGGCAGCAACTTGGATTACCGTCTGCGTGGTAATTGCGGCTGGATGGATGATTAAAGATATTTTCTTTGGACCAGAATATGACCTTACCGTCACAACCGCCACAAAATATACGTTTTCTGCATTGAATAATGATCTGCAGGAAGATATGGGTCGTTATGTCCAGCAGGATTATAATGGAGATGGAGAACAGAACGTATCCTATAGTGAAATATCGGTTGATTTTCGGGAGGATTCCACTGTTGATCCGCAAATGAATGCAATCAATATGCAGAAATTTATGGCAGTTTTTGCTTCCGGTTCCGATCTTTTGTTTATTATGGATCAGGAGGCCTATGATACGATCATCCAGAATAGCGGCGACGGATTATTTGTGAATTTGGAGGAAATTTACGGCGATCTGGGAATCGAAGAGATTCAGGGTGATAAATTTATTATCAATGATACAGAATTGGGAAAGGATATGTTTTTGGATAAGATCGGCGAGGACGTATTTATTTGCCTGCGGGGGTTCGGCGGAACTGCAGATCCCGATAAAAAAGAAGTGCAGCAGGCATATCAGGCAGGATTGGATTTTATAGACAATCTGTTGCGGGAAACTTATCCGGATAAAATGGCGGAAAATTAAAAGAAAAATCCCTTCCAATCTTGGAGGGGATTTTTCCATATCAACTTGACAAAGCTTTCTATTTTCGAGTATCATAGGAATAAAGTGAATGCAAAAAGTGAGGAATGATTATGAAATCGACTCCTGTAAAAGGTACGGCAGATTATTTGCCCCGTCAGACATTGCTGCGGGATTATTTGCAGAATGTGATCTTGGAGACCTATCGACTGGCAGGATTTGAACGGATCCTGACTCCGGCGATTGAGGATATGGAGAATCTGGAGAAGAGCGATGGCGGCGACAATCTGAACCTGATGTTCAAGATACTTAAGCGCGGCGAGAAGCTCGATGCAGCACTTGCTGCCGGCGAATATCAAAATTTGGCGGATCTAGGTCTGCGGTATGATTTGACTTTGCCGCTCAGCCGTTTCTATGCGGCCAATCGTTCCAAATTGGGTTCTCCGTTCAAGTGTATTCAGATTGACAAATCCTATCGGGCAGAACGTCCGCAGAAAGGTCGGATGCGTGAATTTGTCCAATGTGATATTGACATTCTGGGCAGCGATTCGCCCCTGTGCGAATTGGAATTGATTCATACGACGGCAGCGGCTCTCCTCAAATTAGAGATCGGTTCCTTTACCATTAAGGTCAATGATCGGCGGGTGCTGAAAGGCGTGCTGCGCAATGCCGGAGTTTCGGACGAGCAGATGGATACTGTCTGTGTAAGCCTGGATAAATGGGACAAAATTGGAACGGACGGCGTTATGGCGGAACTGTCGGAGAAGGGAATTCCGGCAGATGCCTGCGCGAAAATTGGGGAGTTGCTTAACGGTGGCTGTACTCTTGCACAGGCGGAGGCACTTTGCGGCGATCCGGACAGCATGGCACGGCTGAAGGGAATTCTCGAAGGCGCCAATGCGCTGGCTGATGGAAAATATGATGTGGTATTTGACTTGCTGCTCATCCGTGGTCAGGGATATTATACCGGTACCGTATTTGAGATCCAAAGCAACAAATTCCGGGGATCTATCGCGGGCGGCGGCCGTTATGACGGATTGATCGGCAAATTTACCGGAGAAGAAGTTCCGGCAGTCGGATTCTCCATCGGATTTGAGCGGATTTTTCAGATTTTGGAGGAGCAGGGCTTTGTCATTCCCGGCACGCGGAAACGGGTTGCCGTGCTTTGCGGAGAGGCAGAAAGTGTGGAGGCAATTCGCTGCGCTGAAAAACTTCAGGCAGAAGGAATCTCGTCTGGCGTTTACCTGCGTCCGAAAAAGCTTGGCAAGTTTTTGGGAAGGTTGGAAGAGCAGGGATTTGACGGCTTCCTGATCTTAGGTGAGAGTGAAACGCCCAAATGGTTTGGACAGGAATAAGAAAATTCTTTAAAATTGGAACGGCAGGCATCCAGTCTGCCGTTTTTGCTTCATATTCAGGAGGCAGACATGGAAATCAGACGGATGACAGAAGAAGACCGTACATTTGTAATGGAAATTGACCGGCATGCCACTCAAACCGGTTATCAAAATCGAGTATATACCGGTACCGGATATGTCTTGTGGGAAAAAGGAGAACGGATTGGGATTTTGCATTATTGCCTGCTATGGGATACCTTGCCATTCCTCAATTTGTTGTTTATAAAGGAAGCGTATCGCAACAAAGGGTTTGGAAGTGCAGCCATGAGGCAGTGGGAAGACGAGATGAAGGCTCAGGGATACCGGATGACGTTAGTTTCGACACAAGCGGATGAGTGGGCCCAGTTTTTATACCGCCGGCTTGGGTATGTGGATTGCGGCGGACTGATTTTTCAGGGAACCCCCATGGATCAGCCGATGGAATTATTTTTGCGGAAAGTTCTGTAAAGGCATGGGAATAAAAAAAGGGCGTTGAAACCGAATGATTCCAACGCCCTTACTATTTTCAGAGGGAATAGATTTATTTAGCGGAAGACTTTTCGGTGAAGCGCCAGGAATCTGCACACATTTCTTCGATTCCCATTTCCGCTTCCCAGCCGAGCAATTCCTTTGCCTTGGTGGGATCGGCATAACATTCTGCAATGTCGCCGGGACGGCGGGCAGCAATTTTATAGTTGACTTTGCGGCCAGAAGCCTTTTCAAAGGCTGCAACCATCTGCAGAACCGAGTATCCGTGACCGGTTCCCAGATTGTAGGCGTCAACACCGCCTGTATTGCGGACACGTGCCAGTGCTTTGAGGTGGCCTTTTGCCAGATCGACTACATGGATATAGTCGCGGACACCAGTTCCGTCAGGGGTGGGGTAGTCATCGCCGTAAACAGACAGACATTCCAGCTGCCCTGCTGCAACCTTTGCAATATAGGGCAAAAGATTGTTCGGAATACCGTTGGGGTCTTCGCCAATCAGTCCGCTCTTATGTGCGCCGATCGGATTGAAATAACGCAGCAGAGCGATACTCCATTCCTTGTCCGCAACCCACAGATCACGGAGAATGTCTTCAATCATCAATTTCGTGGAGCCATAGGGATTGGTAGTTGAGAGAGGGAAATCTTCCCGGATCGGAACGGATTTGGGTGCGCCGTAAACGGTTGCGGAGGAACTGAATACCATTTTTTTGACACCGTATTTTTCCATTAGCTCGCAGAGAATCAAGGTACCGGTGATATTATTGTGATAATACCGGAGAGGCTGTGCCACACTCTCGCCGACTGCCTTCAGGCCGGCAAAATGAATGACGGAATCGATGGGATTCTGCGCAAATACTTTTTCCAAAGCAGCGCGGTCCAACAGATCTACTTCATAGAACTTAAAATCCTTGCCTGTAATCTCGCGGATCCGGTCCAATGCTTCGGGTTTGGAATTGACAAAGTTGTCCACAATGATAATTTCTTCGCCGCTCTCGAGAAGTTCCACACAGGTATGGGAACCGATATATCCGGCACCGCCGGTGACCAATACTGCCATAAAAATACCTCCGTTTCATGGTTGCAGGAATGTTTTTCGTTTCATCTTCAGTATATCCCGAAAAGATTTTCTCGTCAATGATTTGCAGGAATAATCCATATAAAAGCGAAACTTTTGGAGGCAATTCTTAAAATTGGGCAAAAAGAATCAAATTATTCAGAATTTTTTCTTACCTTTTTGCCGGAATTGTGCTATAATCAATAAGATAAGAATGTGTAGATCGGAAGTTATCTCCGGAAAGGATGAAAGCCTTGAATTCACAATACCCTCTCCGGCGGGAGAAAATTGCAGAAGGCGTCTGGTTCGGCAGTATCGCGGACAGCCGTTTCAAAAGCAATTTGCTGACTGTCAATCTGGTTCTGCCGCTGGCAAAAGAAACCGTTACGGAAAATGCGCTGATCCCGCTTGTTCTGGAAAAATGCTGGGCGGAGGCTCCGACCAACCGCCAGTTTTCCCGCTGCTTGAATCGACTCTATGGCGCTTCAGTCAACAGTTCGACGGTAAAAATCGGAAGTGCGGAAGTGCTGACCCTATCTTTCTCAGCTATTGACCGCCTGTATGCCCTGCATCAGGAGGATTTGCTGAAAGAGGGGGCACGGATTCTGCTGGGACTGCTGCTGCAGCCGGTCTTGCGGGACGGTTTGCTGGAACCTGAAAATCTCGCTTTGCAAAAGCAGTTTTTAATGGACACTATTCAGGCAGATATCAATGAAAAGCGTTCCTATGCCATTGGTCAAACCGTAAAACGGATGTTTGAAGGGGAAGTCTGCGGTCTGCCTCGCAACGGTTTTTATGAGGAAGTCGCCAAGATTACTCCTCAAATTGCGACCAATGCATGGAAACGGATTCTGGATCAATCCCGCATTGAAATTCTGCATGTCGGAATGGGCGATCCGTCGGCAGCAAAACAGCTTTTTGCCGATGCATTTGCTTCTCTTGTCCGCCATCCCCTCGATATGCCGGCACTTCCCTCTCGAAAAGCACCGGATATCCCGCGGGAAATCACCGAGATGAAACCCGTCGCACAGGCAAAACTCTGCATGGGATTCCAGACCGGTGTCAACGCGTATAGTTCAGATTTGAGCGCTATGCGCCTGATGACAGCGTTGCTTGGTGGAACTCCGACCTCCCGACTGTTTGTACATGTGCGGGAAGAGCAGAGCCTTTGTTACTATTGCGCCGCCCGTTCCGATCGATTTTTGGGAACTCTTCTGGTGGATTCGGGAATCGAACGCGAAAATGCATCCAAGGTTCAGGAAGCTGTTCTGAAAGAGATCGAGGCAATCCGTCGTGGCGATTTTACTGACGAGGAAGTGGAATTTGCCCGGCTGAGCCTTCAGAATACCTATCAGTCTGTCGGCGATTCTGTTCACGGTCTTGATGCATTTTATCTTACGCAGACACTGCTGGGAATATCGGAGACTCCCGAAGAGCAAGGGCAGCATCTGGAGGCGGTGACTCGGGAACAGATTTGTGAAGCTGCGCAGAAGCTTCAACTGGATACGGTCTATCTGCTGGAAGGACCCGGGAAAGGAGAGGTTTCATGCGAAAAACAATAATTCGCAGTGATCGGCTGGGAGAGGAGTATATTCGACTGGAACATGAATCCGGACTGTGCATTCTTCTGTATCCCATGAAGGGATTTCGCACAGCTTACGCCATGTTCGGGACCGACTACGGCTCGATTGACAATCAGTTCCGGCTGGAAGGGGAAACAGACTTCTCCAAAGTCCCGGATGGGATTGCGCATTATCTGGAACATAAGCTTTTTGAGAGCGAGGATGGGGATGCATTTACCCTATTTGCCCGCACCGGTGCAGACGCGAATGCCTTTACAGCCTTTGACCGCACCTGCTATTTGTTTTCCTGTACCGAACAATTTGAAGAATCCTTCCGTGCTCTTTTACAGTTTGTGCAGTCGCCTTACTTTACTCCGGAAACCGTGCAGAAAGAGCAGGGAATTATTGGGCAGGAAATCCGGATGTATGACGACAATCCAGGATGGCAGGTTCTGTTTGGACTGCTGACTGCCCTCTATCAAAATCATCCCATTCGAAATGATATTGCTGGAACGGTTGAGAGCATCGCACAAATTGATGCGGATTTGCTGTACCGCTGCTACCATGCTTTCTACAATCCAGCCAATATGGTGGTGACAGTTGCGGGAAATTTTGATCCAGAAGCTGCTGAGAAAATTCTGAATGAAGAAATCCAAAATATTCCGCCTAGACGAGTGGAACGGCCCGTAATAGAGGAACCAGCTGCGGTATTCCGTCATGAGGTTGTGCGGAAACTGGATGTGTCGGAACCACTTTTCTACTTTGGATGGAAACATCAGCCCCTCACCGATCCTGCTGCGGAATTGCGGGCGCAGGTTGTTTATAATATTCTTTTGGATCTGCTGGCAGGTACAACGAGTGACTTTTATGAGGATATGAATCGAGCTGGTTTGTTGAATCAGACATTTGGCTCAGAAGTCTTTGCCGGCCGCAGTTATCGTGCCCTCTTTTTTGGAGGAGAATCTCGAGATCCGCATCAAGTCTGGGATGCATTCTGTCAGATGCTGGAACGAAAAAAGCAAAGTGGACTTTCGGAAGAAGAATTTTTGGAATGCCGCAATGCCCTGTATGGCCGTGCACTCCGGGATATCAATGATGTTGAGACAACAGCAAATGCATTGTTCTCCTATGAAATGATGGGGATGTCGGTCTTTGATGTACCGGAAATGATCGCCTCCATTAAGTTGGAAGAATTGCAGCAGGCTTTGCAGGATGGATTTTCTCCGGAATCCGGTGCCATTTCCATCGTGATGCCAATACAAAAATAATTTACAGGTGGTGTAAAGATCAGTGAATACAATTCTTTTGAAAAGTGTTTCTTTCCCGGGACTGGGTCTTGATTTTGACTTAAACCCTACGATGTTTCAAATTGGATCCGTCCGTATTACATGGTATGGATTTCTGATTGCGATTGGTATGCTGTTGGCAATGGCGTTTGCATACTGGAAAGCACCTTCATTCGGCGTAAACCGCGACAAGTTGATGGACGCAGGAATCGGCGGCATCATCGGCGGCATCATCGGCGCGCGCGCTTATTTCGTTATTTTTTCTTGGGAAAATTATAAGGATGACCTGCTTTCCATCTTTAAGACTTGGAATGGAGGTATGGCAATTTACGGCGGGTTGATTGGTGGTCTGCTGGTCGGTCTATTAATTGCCAAAATTCGAAAAATCAAAATTTTTCCAGCAATCGATCTTGCTTGCATGGGATTTTTAATTGGCCAATCCATTGGCCGATGGGGAAATTTTGTCAATGTCGAAGCATTTGGCGGAAATACTGAACTTCCATGGGGAATGACAGGTCCCTCCATTACATCTTATTTGCAGGAACATTATTCCGAACTGAACGCATTAGGTATGGATATTAACCCACAGTCACCAGTTCATCCCTGCTTTTTATATGAATCTCTTTGGTGTATTCTGGGATTTGTGCTGCTCTTTCTGTATATGAAGCATCGGAAATTTGACGGGGAAATCTTCCTCATGTACAGTGCCTGGTATGGTGCCGGCCGTTTTGTGATTGAGGGACTGCGCACCGACAGCCTTTTGATCGGCAATATTCGCGTTTCCCAGTTGTTGGCGGGCATTTTGGTCGTGGCATCGGTAATTGTGTGGATTGTAGTGCGGGGACGTATCCGTGCCCGTCATGATCCGGAATATCTAATGTTGTATGTCAATACCCCCGCTTGGAAACAGGAATGTGAGGAAGAGGCGGAAAAGCTGCGTCTGTATCAGGAAAAACGTGCTGCTCGTAAAGGAGTAAAACCAGTTAATCCAGAATCTGCTACTGAGGTTGTGGAAATTGAGGACTATCCGGCCGAGAAGCAACCAGAGACCGAAGAAAATACCCCTAAGGAAGCCGAATCGGAATCCGATCATAATACAGAGGAGAAGTAATCATGTGTAATCTGATTGATGGAAAAAAGATTTCAGCGCAGGTGAAAGAACGTGTGGCAGCGGAAGTTGCGGAACTGTCTGCAAAGGGAATTTCCGTTGGTCTGGCCGTTGTGATTGTCGGAAATGATCCGGCATCCCGCGTTTATGTCAATAATAAGAAAAAAGCCTGTGAACTCTGCGGAATCCATTCTTTTGAGTATGCCCTCCCCGAGGAAACAACAGAAGAAGAATTGCTCGCACTTGTAAAGCAACTGAATGAAGATCCGGCTGTGAACGGCATTCTAGTGCAGCTCCCGCTTCCGAAACAGATTTGCGAGGAACATGTAATTGCCGCTATCGATTCTCGCAAAGATGTTGATGCCTTTCATGCAATCAATGTCGGGAAAATTATGATTGGAGACTTTGATTTTCTTCCCTGTACTCCAGCTGGATGTATTGATCTGATCGATTCCACAGGCGTCTCCATTGAAGGAAAACACTGTGTCGTTATTGGGCGGAGTAATATTGTTGGCAAACCTATGGCTATGCTGCTGCTGCATCGCAACGGAACTGTTACCATCTGCCATTCCAAGACCCGCAACCTGAAAGAAATCTGTCGAGAGGCGGATATTCTGGTCGCTGCCGTAGGACGCGCCAACTTTGTGACAGCGGATATGGTGAAGGAAGGCGCTGTTGTAATAGATGTTGGTATGAATCGGCTGGAAAATGGAAAGCTGTGCGGAGATGTTGATTTTGAGGCGGTCAGTCAGAAGGCTGGATATCTGACACCGGTTCCAGGTGGTGTTGGTCCCATGACGATTGCAACTTTGATGCGCAATACCCTTGCGGCAGCAAAATTACAGAATAACCTGCGGGATTAATCGCCGCTTCGAAGGAGGATGACACTTTGAACGAGACCTTATGCATGGGCTGCATGAAGGATCGGGGCGAAGCAACTATTTGCCCGCATTGCGGGTATGAGGAGGGAACGCCGCAATATGCGTCTTATCTCCCGCCCCGCACCATGATCGGCAATCGTTATCTGGTCGGCAGAGTGCTGAATTATAATGGCGAAGGCGTCCTGTATATTGGATTTGATACCATGAATCAACGGCGGGTGGATATTCGGGAGTATTTTCCGGATACATTGGTTTCCCGCGATTCGGATGGAAAGACGGTTCGGGTTACAGAAGGGCGTCAAATTGCCTTTAAAGCGAATATGGGCGATTACATCGAAATGATGCAGAAGCTTACCCGTTTACGTACCATTTCCTGTTTGGTACAGGTTTATGGGCTGTTGGAAGAAAATCAGACGGTCTATGCAATACGGGAACATCTGGAAGCAATTTCTCTCCGGGAATATCTGGTGCGGAAAGGTACTATGCTAAGCTGGCAGGAAGCTGCCGATTTGTTAATGCCTGCTGTTAAAACCTTGCGTCTTCTGCATCAGGATGGGATTCTTCACCGGGGACTAAGTGCGGATACGTTGTTTGTTACACCGCAGGGAACTATTAAAATCGGCGGATTTTCCATCAGTGCCGTACGTGCTGCCCGAACAGAATTAGCAGCAGAATTATTTCCGGGATATTCGGCGCCGGAACAGTATTCGCCGGTAAGTCCGCATGGGCCATGGACAGATGTTTACGGAATCTGTGCATTGTTTTATACGGCTTTGACCGGACAGCGACCTCCGGAGGCCCTGATCCGTTCCGAGGATAAGCAGCTGATGTCTCCGCGGGAACGAAATGAAACGGTGCCTCCCTATGTTTCAGAGGCTCTTCTGAAAGGCCTGTCACTTAATATTCAGCAGCGGATCCAGGATATGGATGCATTGTTGGCTGTGCTGACGGGGATACCGGTCGCGCAGGAACAGGATGCAGCGGTTAAAAAGGAGGATCCGGAACCAGTTCGGGTAGAGCCGATTCGTCGACCCAGCTATCGGAAGAACGAAGAGAAAACGGCTTACTATCATCCGGCTCCTTCCCACAGTAAGACGCATCTGAAAGAAGAGGAAAAAATCGATCCGCAGGAGGAAGGGAGAGCTGCCGAACGCCGCAGAACTCGGAAATTGGTGATGAATAGTATGCTGATTGCTCTGCCAATTTTGTTGCTGGCACTGATTCTGACTTTTTGGCTGTTGTTTGGCGGAAGAAATCAGGAAACGGAGAAAAATCCTAGTGAATCGTCTGATACAATAGTGGCTTCAGATGAGTGGTTGGTTTCCTCTTATGCAGAAAGTTCCCATTCTTCCAATAATACGGAAACTCGTCCCAATTCGGAATCGTCACAAGATGATAATTCTCGCCCTGAGTCTTCCCGGAAAGAATCCTCGGAGGAAAGTAAGTCAGAAACTTATCAGATGGAAAATTTTGTTGGCCAAAAGTATGCCGATGTGGTGGCGGATGCCAAGAACCGTGAAATTTACCTGTTTGCAGATCCGGAATATCGTTACAGCGATGAGCAGCCGGAAGGATATATTATTGACCAAGATGTAACTGCCGGACTGGAGATTTCTAAAGGGACGAGGGTTACACTGACTGTCAGCAAAGGAAGCCAGAAAATACAGCTTCCTGCCTATGAAAAACAGACAGAACAGGCATATTTGACGAAATTGGATGCATTGGGTGTTCCGTACCGGGTTGTATATAAAACAGATAGCGATTATCCTGCGGGATATGTCGTGGGTACCAGTGCCTCCGACAATCAGTATGATCTTTCCAGTGGTGTACCATTGGATGTATACGTCTCTATGGATAGTTGAGTTATTTTTTAGCGCTCCGCACTTTTGCGGAGCGTTTTTGCATAAATGAAACGGAATGTCCAAAATTATGGTAGACAAGTCTAAATTGAGTATGTTATAATAAAGATAAATTGATTATTATCAATTTGTTCAAGTAAACCGTCCATTTGGGCGGAATTTATTTTGTTGGAGGATCAATATGCGCAATGATCTGAGACAGGGCTTTCCCGGTGGAATCCATCCAACGGATGGCTCTGATAAGGCATTGACGGCTGGAAAGAAAATTCGGACCTATCTTCCGGATCGGGTTTGGATTTCGATGGAACAGAATCCGGGCGGAAAATGCGAACCTCTTGTGAAAAAGGGAGATCGGGTTGTGCGGGGGCAGAAAATCGGGGATCCCCGGACTTTTACAGCTTCGGCAGTGCATGCGAGTATCAATGGTATTGTGACCGATATCAAGGAAGGCAAGAATGCAATTTACTGTGCGATTCAGGCAGAGGGAGAACAACCTTCCCGGATGGGACAGGCCGGAATTGCACTCGCCGATTTATCCGGATTTGATCGGGAGAAAATTGTGTCAGCAATTCGAGAAGGCGGACTAGTTGGAATGGGAGGTGCTGGATTTCCGGCAGCTGTGAAATATTCGCCGAAGTCTCCCGTTGATGTCTTGTTGATTAATGCTGCGGAATGTGAACCATATTTAAGCTGCGATGACCGGCTGATGATTGAACAGCCGATTGCAGTTTTGAATGGAGTGCGGCTGCTTTGGAAAGCATCCGGTGCAGAAAAGGTATTCCTGTGCTTGGAGGATAATAAGCCGGAAGCTGCCAAAATTTTGGGAGAACTAACGGAAACTATATCGGAACCGATTCAGGTGAAAACCCTTCCGACGCGATATCCGCAGGGCGGCGAACGCCAGCTGATTCAGGCGGTAACAGGACGGGAGGTGCCCAGCGGCGGATTACCAGCAGATGTGGGAGTCATTGTTTCCAATGTGGGAACCGCTAAGGCTGCGGCAGATATTCTGCTGAATGATGAGCCGCTTACCAGTCGCATTGTAACCATCACCGGCGAGGTGAAGGAACCTGCTAATTTCCTCGTTCCGATCGGAACTTCCATTCAGGAGTTGATTGAGGCGGCAGGCGGCGTGAAGTCTACGCAGAATCGTGTCATTTTGGGAGGACCGATGACCGGAAACTGTATTGCAGTCGATTATGACGGAAAAAATGAACTCGGTTTCGTGACCAAAACAACTTCCGGTGTGGTGGTTCTTCCCCCTTATCAGCCCGAAGAAAGTCCGTGTATTCGCTGCGGTGGCTGTGCAAGTGTTTGCCCGGCTGGTCTGATACCGTGGCAGATTGATTTTGCGGAACGGCAAGGGAATCCTGCCCTTTGTGAGAAACTGGATGCAGCAGAATGCATTGCATGCGGCTGCTGTTCTTATATTTGTCCTGCCAAACGCGAACTGTCCTTCCATACCAGACAGGCACGCGATCAGGTGAAACAGAGAATTCGGGAAAGGATGGTGCGGAAATGAAAGGTTTGGCACCGTATCTTCGAACGCCCCGCACGACCCGTCAGGTGATGGCGGATGTTTGTATTGCGCTGCTTCCGGCACTGCTGGGCGCTGTTTATTTTTTCGGAATTCGATCCCTCTGGCTGACCGCATTGACTGTGGTTGTCTGCGTGCTTTCGGAATTCGGCTGGCAGAAGCTGACCGGACGTCCGGTGACAGTGGGCGATTTCAGCGCAGTTTTGACCGGAATGCTGCTGGCTTTCAATTTGCCTGCGACGACACCGTTCTGGGCAGCAGCAGTGGCGGGTATCTTTTCTATTGTGGTAGTAAAGCAGCTGTTCGGAGGAATCGGCAGCAATTTTGCGAATCCGGCATTGATGGGACGTCTGTTTCTGATGGTCGTCTGGCCTGCCAGCGTCATGCAGAATCCCCTTCCCCGTACCTTGCCGGCGGATGCAGTCAGTTCTGCAACCGTTTTAAGTGCGGCAAAGGCTGGTACTGAAGGTGGATATACGTTCTGGCAGATGTTCATTGGTGAGATTCCCGGCGCGCTGGGAGAAACCAGCAAACTGCTTCTTCTGCTGGGATTTGGATATCTCTGCTTCCGCAAAGTTGTCAACATAGAGGCTGCGGCAGTATATATCGCCAGTGTACTGGCACTGACTTTTATATTCGGGCCGGATGGCCTGTTCACCGGCGATATCCTGATGAATCTGCTGGGCGGCGGATTGATTCTGGGCGGCTGCTATATGCTGACCGATTACGCTTTTGTTTCGCGGCGAGGAAAAATTCTCTGCGCATTGGCGGCAGGAATCATGACGGCCGGAATCCGAATTTTCGGGATCTATCCGGAGGGAGTCTGCTTCGGTATCCTGACTGCCAACTGTCTAGCCGGCTTGATTTCCATGCTGGAAAGCCGTCATGTTTACGGAAAATCAGCGAAAGCTTTGAAATAACGGAGGAATTATAAATGAATCAGAATGTAAAAGGGATTTTGGCTTTGGCACTGGTAACGGCCTTATCTTTCGGTGTCATTGTCGGAACACGTGCTCTCACGATTCAGCCGGATGACGGGAACAACGGCACAAGTCAGAGCGTTCCGGCGCAATCATCGGAAGAACTGGATGTTACCGGTTTTGACGGAATCCGCAGTGCTGTGCGGTATTTGGATAATGATGGAAAAGTTGCCGGATATACTGTGACTTCCTTTGCCAAAGGATATGCGGGAGATGTCGTGTGCGAGGTGTCTTTCAGCGCAGACGGACAGACCGTTTTGGGCGTGAAGGTTGTAGAACAGCAGGAAACCGATCAGGTCGGTACAAAAGTGACCGAAGCGGACTTCCTGAACCAGTTCCAGAATGTTTCCTTACCTGTCTATCTTCCAGGAATGATGGTCGGAACGACTTCTTCTGAAGAAACTTCTGAACCAGCTGAAGAATTCGGTGAACTGCAAGACGGCGAATACGAGGCAAGCGGAGAAGCAGATTCCAACGACTTTGTGCCTACTGTCAAGATGACGGTATCCGGCGGCAAGATCACGGCAGTAAGCTGGGATGAGGTAAACGCCGAAGGCCAATCAAAGAGCGTCATGAGCGAAAATGGGGAGTATACCATGACCGAGGACGGTCCGACTTGGGCGGAACAGTCCAAAGCATTGGCTGATGCGCTGATTGCAAATCAGAGTCTGAGCGTCTTTACGATGGACGAAAGCGGCAAAACAGATGCAGTATCAGGTGTCAGCATTTCGATCGCCGGCTTTGTCAGCCTGGCGGAACAGTGCATGCGTCAGGCATCCGGAGAGGTACTTTCTTTGCAAGACGGCGAATATGAGGCAAGTGGAGAAGCAGATTCCAACGGCTTTGTGCCCACTGTAAAGATGACGGTATCCGGCGGCAAGATCACAGCAGTAAGTTGGGATGAGGTAAACGCCGAAGGCCAATCAAAGAGCGTCATGAGCGAAAATGGGGAGTATACCATGACCGAGGACGGTCCGACTTGGGCGGAACAGTCCAAGGCATTGGCTGATGCGCTGATTGCAAATCAGAGTCTGAGCGTCTTTACGATGGACGAAAGCGGCAAAACAGATGCAGTATCAGGTGTCAGCATTTCGATCGCCGGCTTTGTCAGCCTGGCGGAACAGT
>JBMNPH010000018.1:0-38431 GCA_050943495.1 Candidatus Merdivicinus sp. | reverse complement strand
GCTGATGCGGGGTGTTTCTCTGTCTGCGGAAAATGCACCCATCCTTGTGTAATCCTCAAAAAGTGTAGGGAAAAATCAAAAAGTATGGTGCAAATTCAAATTGTATCAAAGACGGCTATTACATAGACGACGGGTATTCTGGAACGAACTTCAACCGTCCGAGTTGGAGCGAGCTTTTGGAAAAAATCGAAAACGGCGAAGTGTCCGCCTTGATTGTCAAGGATATGTCGCGGCTTGGGCGTGATTATCTGAAAGTGGGCTTTTATACCGAAGTCCTGTTCGTGGAAAAGGGCGTACGGTTTATCGCTATCAACAACGGCATAGACAGCGCAAACCAACAGGACAGCGACTTTACCCCATTTCTCAATATCATCAACGAGTGGTATGCGAAAGACACAAGCAAGAAGATACGCGCGGTGATGAAGTCCAAAGGCGAAGCGGGCGAACACCTCTGCACCAACCCGCCATACGGCTACATGAAAGACCCGGAAAACAAAAAGCGGTGGATTGTGGACGAGGAAGCCGCCGAAGTAGTCAAACGGATATTTGCCCTCTGTTTGGACGGATACGGGCCGTCGCAGATCGCCCGTATTCTGAAAGAGAATAAAGTCATAACGCCGACTATCTATTTTCAGCAGACAGGCAGGGCGACGAGGAACGCGCCGCCGGATAATCCCTATAGCTGGACGAGCGATACCATAGCCGACATTTTGGAGCGTCCGGAATATCAAGGGCATACGGTAAACTTCAAGACCTATAAGCAGTCCTACAAGAGCAAGAAAACTTGCTACAATCCAGAGGAAAAATGGCTTGTGTTTGAGAATACCCATGAAGCAATCATTGACGTTGACACATGGGCGCGGGTACAGGAATTACGGAAGAACAAACGCCGCCCGACGAGGACAGGCAAGACCAATATGTTCTCCGGCATTGTACGCTGTGCCGATTGCGGCGAAAAGCTGTATTACTGCACAAGCAGGAACTTTGAAGCAAGGCAAGACCATTTTGTCTGCTCCACTTCAAGGCTGAAAGGGAAAGAGGTTTGCCCTACTCATTTTATCCGCGCAGTGGTATTGGAACAGGGCGTACTCGCTCACATGAGAATGACGATTGCCTGTGTCGCGAACCACGAAGAACAATTTCGCAAGGCTATGGGCGCGAAGCAGAAAGCCGAAACGAAAAAGGAACTCGCAGCGAAACGGCGGCAACTGACACAAGCGGAACGGCGGATAGAAGAACTTGACCGTCTTTTCAAGCGTATTTACGAGGACAACATAAGCGGGAAATTATCTGACAGCAGATTTCAAATGCTTTCTGACGACTACGAACAGGAGCAGGAAGAACTGAGGGAAACGCTGTTGCGTCTGAATGAAGAAATTACAAAACAGGAAGAACAGGCAGAGAACATCGACAGGTTTATCGGCAAAGTAAGGAAGTATCTCGACCTGGACGAGCTAACGCCCGCTATCCTAAACGATATGGTAAAGGCGGTATATGTTCACGCGCCGGACAAGTCAAAAGGTTATCGGGAACAGCAGATTGACATTTCCTATGACCTTGTGGGAATACTCCCCGCGTCTTTGCTCAATGGCCTGCAAAACGGAGAAACGGCATAGCCGAAGCTATGCCGTTTCTCGAAAACAATCTTTTGCTGTTTTATGCGTGCCACCCAAAAGGCGCATCTTTTTCTTTTGGAAACCTCTTGAAATATTAATAGAAATATGCCATAATAAGGGTAAAATTTTGTAGAAAGCGGTGACATGTTATGTGGAACTCCTTGTGGGAATCCCGTTCGCTTCCGTTTCCGGCAGCCTGGAAACCCGATGCGATTCTCTCCCCGAAAGAATGGGAAATTTGTCGGAAAGAGATGCAGGACTTGATATGCCAGTGGGAATACGGAATTTTTCCGGATAAACCCGATTCTATCAAGGCGGAAATCCTGGAAGAAAATACAAATTTTTGTGCCGGAAAAGCATTGCTCCAAAAAATAAAGTTGACGGCTGCATTCTGTGGCCAATCGTTCTCATTTCCCTTTACCTTTGTCCTTCCCAAACGGGAACAGCCGGTTCCTGCTGTCGTATTTGTCAACTTCCGTCCCAATGTGCCCGATGAATACCTTCCGTCTGAGGAAATTTCCGATCGCGGCGTTGCAGTTGCATCCTTCTGGTATCATGATGTCACATCAGATGATGGGGATTTTTCCAATGGTTTGGCAGGATGTTACTATCAGGGTCGTCCACGTGCCGCAACCGATCCCGGTAAAATCGCTTTTTGGGCATGGGCGGCTGTTCTGGTATTGGACTATCTGCTGACCCGATCTGAAATTCTTCCGGATCAGATTGCAGTGGCAGGACATTCACGTCTCGGCAAAACTGCCTTATTTGCTGGCGCTATGGAGTCTCGATTCTGTGCCGCTTACTCCAACAATTCAGGGTGCGGCGGTGCTGCTCTCAACCGAGGAAAGGTCGGAGAAACCATTGATCGGATCTGCGGCCGGTTTCCATACTGGTTCTGTGAGAATTTTCAGCAGTTTTCCGGCCATGAAGATCAGCTGCCTTTCGATCAGCATACGCTTTTGGCCTTGCTGGCACCTCGAAAACTGTATGTTGCCAGTGCCCAGGAAGATCAATGGGCAGATCCTCTCTCCGAATATCTCGGCTGTGCGGCGGCTTCCTGCGCTTGGGAGGCATTGGGTCTGACCGGTTTTGCTTCGGCGGAACGTCCGCCCGTTCCCGGCGATGTTTTCCATAAGGGGGATATTGGGTATCATCTGCGGCCCGGCGCACATTATCTGAGCCGTTATGATTGGAATCAGTTCTTTGATTTTATGGGATGGAATCTGTAATTTGTGCAGGTACCTGTTTTGTCACTTTGCATAGACGACGTTTCTTTTTCTTGGTAAAAGAGAGATTTTTTACTAGGTGACTAGTATCTAAATAAAAAATGTGATATGATACAAGCAGATAAAAAAGTCACATCTTTATTTTGTGCAAAAATCTTTGATTTGTCCAAATAGGAGGTTTCAAGCATGACATCCAGAGAACGTATCCGCAATATTATTGAACATCGTCCGGCAGACCAGGTAGGAGTCAGCTTTAATGACCCGCATCCGTCCGATATTATCTGGGCACATGGCTGTGCATTGAAAAAGCCCGCCGGTATTGACGACCGTTATTTTGAATGGGGAGAATTTCCGGAACTGCTCGCTCAGGTCGGAGATTTTAATGGGGAAGTCCGGTATGATTATTTCGGCAATATTCTTGGCCGGCTTAACGGCATTACCAAGGGGGAATGCGTGAAAGGCGCTCTGACCGACTGGGAAATGCTGGAACAATTTGAACTTCCAGAAATTGATACCTCCATCTATACCCCGGAACAAGCTGCTAAAAACCGTGAATCCGATAAATATTTGGTAGTAGGCTCTCCATTTGCCGTTTTTTCGGTTCTCCGTGATACTCGTCTGATGACCAATGCCCTCATGGATACGGTTCTGGAACCCGATTATGTGGAACAGTTCCTGCAAAAGATTTTGGCACGTAATCTGGAATTGATTGAACATCTGAAGGATTTCGGTGTCGATGCTCTGATGATTGGCGATGACTGGGGTACCCAGGACCGCACTTTTATCAGTCCTTCCTCGTTCCGTCAGCTGTTCAAGCCGATTTATACCAAACTCGCCGAAAAACTTCATTCCTATAACATGCATCTGCTCGTTCATTCTTGCGGCTATAATTATGCCTTCATGCAGGATTTTCTGGAGGCTGGTATTGATGTCCTCCAGTTTGATCAGCTGGGTGCCTACGGTTACGAGAGAATGGCAGATGAATTTGCCGGCAAAGTGACATTCTGGTCTCCTCTCGATATCCAGATGACGCTTCCTACCGGAGACCGTGAACTCATTGAACGCGAAGCTTTCCGGATGATCTCTGCTTTCCGCGGAAAAGGATCTCTCATTTTGAAGGACTATCCCACGTATCAGGACATTGAAGTCGATGAGGAATGGGCTACCTGGGCAAGAAATGTTTTCCTGGCTCATCTGGCAGACTGATTCGCTTGAGAAAATGAAAGGTGCAGGAGGAGATCTGCCATGGAAAAGAATCTTGCCTATTTGAATGATGTATTAGATGAAATGGCAAAGCATTGGCCCAACAATCGCACGATTCAGATCGTTTGTCATGGACACAGTGTTCCATCTGGTTATTTTGCCACGCCATTTGTGAATACCTTTGATGCTTATCCGCATCTTCTGCATCGGATTATTAAGGAACGGTTTCCCTTTGCAGTTGTGAATGTCATTGTAACAGGAATCGGCGGCGAAACCTCCGATGCAGGCAGTCGTCGCTTTGAGAGGGAAGTTCTGAATCATAATCCCGATGTTATTACCATTGATTATGGTCTCAATGACCGACGTATCGGGCTTCAGGCCGCTGCAGATGCCTGGAAAAGCATGATCGAACGTGCGCTGGCACAAAGTCGGAAGGTTATTTTGCTCACTCCCACATGGGATATGTCCTATTTCAGTCAGAATGAGGACTGGAAGAATCTGGTGGCTCATCGGAATCAGATCCTCGATCTGGCTCGCGAATATCAGGTGGGACTGGCAGACAGTTTTGGACGTTTTGAAGAAGTGGTTACCTCTCCGGAACGGCTGGTGTCCCTGCTCTCTCATGGCAATCATCCCTCCCGGCTGGGCCACGAGTTGGTCGCGGATGAGATCGCACAGTATTTTCCCGTACGGTAATATAAAAGCCGCCTCCGGTTTCCGAAGGCGGCTTAATTTTTTTCTGTTATCGGATCGTGCTGGCAACACGATAGACTTCTCGTTTTCCTCCCTCGTTAGAGGTGAAGTAGACGTACTGATCACCATGATCGAAAATAGGATGTGGATGGCTGCACTGGCAATCCCAGTTGCTTCCATGTTTGCAGAGAGGAATCCATTCGATGGCTTCTTTGTCCCAATCGATCTTTTGAATGCTGATCCACTGTCCCTGCGAAATTTCAGGATTGTCACCGGCCTCTGTGTAGTAGCCGTCAGATACCAGCGCACCGGTATCCATAACCGTGAAATGACCATAAGCGCGGAAGGCGGGATCAATGGCAATTTCATGATAGCTCAGATCATGGATGTTCACCCGGCCGATATAACTAAGGCCATTATGATAACCGCCATGATAGATGACATAGTCTCCGTTTTTCTCCCACATTTCGTGACAGGTCCAGTCCTTTCTCGAACGGCGGGCGTCTTCCGTGCGGAGGCGAATATGTTTTTCACCATCAAACAGCCACATCCGACGGATACCACAGTCGACACACCATTCATAGTTGTAAAGTATTTTTTGGTTATCGGTCGGACAGAATTGCACATGGGTAATCCAGCCGCCCGGAACCTGTTCGCACAGGACTTCTTCACCGGTTGTAGTATCAAATACCCGCAGATAGGAAGATAATCCTTTTTCCTGAATGCGAAGATCAATGCCTGGACTCCGGTTGCCTTCATCAACTCGGAAAGCATCCTCATCGACTGTAGGAACACAAAGGCGTGTACCATCTGCGCTGACATGGGTAAATCCAGTCAGCTGATCGCCGGGAAGCTGACAAAGTTCTGTTGCCTCACCTTTCAGATTAACCTTCATTACGCTGCGTCCCTGCAGATAATAGACAATGCCGCGTTCGGAATCCAGGCTGACACTTGCTTTTCCCAAGCCGCGATAGGGATTGCCATCAAAATAAACATAAGAATATAAATAACCATCTGATTGTGCTGTCAGCGCATGCTCTTCGCCGGTTGCGAAATTCAGCCAGTAAAGATTGGGGGATCCGGTGCGGTCACTGATAAAGACTAAGCCTTTGTTGTCCCGCAGCAGACTTGTACTGGTAAAGTAAAGCAGCTGATTATTGCCGGGGCCTTTGGTAACTTGTTCTTTTGGAGTCATTTCCTTCACGCTTCCCTTCTGCCTGATATTTTTTGATTGTTTGCAAAACAGGGATTGTCGGGGTAGTCCCTATTCTTATCATACTAACGTGCGTTAGTTCTGTCAAGAGCTGCCTGATGCAATTCCAATGCACGGGCAATATCCAGACTTTGAATAGTCAGATGAAACTCATTTTCATAAGTTTCTTTTGGAACTTCGCCCGTGATGAAGTTCGTGTAGAATTCATCATAATAGGTAGTGGGAATTCGGCTGTATTCAGAGCCTTCATCAACAATCTGGGTATGGTGTAAGCGAAGTCATATCATTTTTACCATTCAAAAACATGAAAATTTGCATACAAATTGTGGTTTTTAGTATTTTAACCTATATTTCAAATACAAATATTTAGAATTTCTTTAATTTGTATAATTCTTCTTGCTGAAAAATAATTTTGTGCTATAATGAAAGAAGGTTTAGCAGTACGGGAGGAATTATAATGTCAATCTGTCAATGGATCACCGCACATTCAGGATGTGAAGGAACGGATGAAAACTCATGGGAACACATTCACGCCGCCAAAAGCAGTGGAGCCGATGTTATTGAGATCGATGTCCGTCTAAATAGACAGACACTTTATTTGTCGCATAATTTGCCCGAGACTGTGGAAAAATGTTTAACCTTGGAACAATGTTTCCGGGAAGTTTCAGCATCTGGAATGAAAATCAACTGTGATTTGAAGGAATCAAATTTGGAAGAATGGGTGCTGCGGCTTGCCGATCAATGCGGGATGCGGAACCGAATTATCCTGACAGGTACAGTTCGACCCGAATTTTTAGCGGATTTGCCGGACTGGGCAATGGTTTCATTGAATTTGGAGTGCCTTCTTCCGGAAATTTGCGGAGAAAGGATCAAAGGAAATCCTTCTTTATCTTTCTCAGAAAGGGAAAAATTGTTGGATAAAATTCGTCATTTTGGTGTTCAGTCTGTCAATTTGAATTACCGATTGCTTGATAGTGCCCTTTTGCATGATTTGTGTGCAGAGAAGATTGACATTTCGATTTGGACAATTAATGATTCCAATTTGTTGCAGCAGTATCTTCAATATCCGTTGCAAAATATTACAACCCGCATTCCAGTGGAGGCTTGCATACAACGGAATCGTCTTTTGGATAAGGGAATTTGTTAGAAAATAAGGAATAACAGGTTTCAGTATTTTTCTGAAACCTGTTTTGTCACTTTTTAAATGAAATTGATGGACGTTTTACAAAATATATGATAAAATTATATAAAATACAACAACAGTAAATCGGATCTGATCGAACTGACATGAAAGATGAGGATGGATGAAAATGCAAAAGAATTACTCTCTTCAAACGAAAGTATTTCGGATTTTTTTGGAATTCTGGTGCATCGTCTTTCTTACTACTATGGCGGTTTCATTTATTATGATCTCCAAACTGACCCGTGAAAATATTTTTGCATCCGTTCAGAATAAACTTTCACAGGCTCAACTTGAAATCGAAACAGTTGTTGCAAATCTGGATTATACTTCTCAGCAGCTCGCCTATAATGAAAATGTGCTGCATTGGATCAATAAATATAAGGAGGCAACACAGCCTTACTATAAGGCGCAGGCACACCAACAGATTAAAAGTATATTGAATCTCCTTTCCCTCTCTAATATGTCAGTCAAATTAGTTGTTTTTTATGAGGTGGGTTCATCTGTTCCATTATATAATAATTTTGAAGTTATCCCGGGATTGAATTTCGAAAATTTTCCTGTCCTTCTGCGAAAAAATGATATGATTTTTTATGGTCCTCATTTGAGTATCAGCAAAACCATGCGAGACTATGTTATTTCAGTCAATCGATATATTCAAAGTGAGGATGGACAAGATATCTGTGTGTACATCGAATACAATATGAATCCTGAAAAAGGTGCGCTAAACAGCAGTGTCGGTCGAAATGATTATTTCTTTTATCTCGAAAAGCCGGATGGAACGCCACTTTATTCAGAAAAGCCGGAAGTGACCGATGCGATCAAGTTGCCGCTTAGTCAACTGCAGGGGAGAGCGGGAGATTACTATTGGTTCCGAAGTCAGACTGGTCAAACGTATTCCATTGCTATTTTTATGGAAGAACAGGCATATCATTTGGAACGGAATCGCTGGTTGGTTATTCTTTTTTGTATGAGCGGATTTTTCTTGATACTGGGACTAATTTTTTCCTATGTACTTTATCACTATTTCTATTCTCCTCTGAAATTATTTTCGCGAGCCTTCGATACTCTGTTGAATCGGGAGAGTGTCCGTGAGATTCAGAAAATTGGTGTACTGGAATTTGATACGTTACTGGATCAATCGTACCTTATGAAGGCGCGAATTCAGGACCTAATTGAACAGGTGCGCAGAAAGGAAAAAGATTATTATAAACTCAAATATAAAACGCTGATTTATCAGATTAACCCCCATTTTATTATGAATACTCTCAATACTCTTCATTGGATGGCATTGGACCAGAATCAACTGGAAATTGATCAAATTGCACAGGCTTTAAATCGTATGCTCCAATATAATCTTGGAAATGAACGGAAAAAGGCCAGTTTGCAGGATGAACTGGATATTGTGCAATTCTATTTGAAGATCCAACAATATCGGTATGAATTTTCTTTTTCTGTGGAGGTCGCAGATAATATCTGTCCTGCAGATATTGTCGTTCCAAAGTTTATTTTGCAGCCGCTTGCCGAAAATGCGCTTTTTCACGGTGTCGAGGAACAGGGTATCATTCGGATTCAAGTGGATTTGCAGCAAGATTTTGTTCGAATTATGCTTTTCAATACCGGAAATGCCATGGATCCCTCTGTTGCGGAAGAAATTCGGGCTTCTGTAGATGATTCCGTACAACATGATTTATTGGGAATCGGCCTGTCCTATGTAAAGCACTCGCTGTTTCAGATGTATGGAGAAAAAGGCAAATTGGATGTGGAACCAAAAAATGGAGGAACTTGTTTTTGGATTTATGTTCCTTGGCATCAAAATCCGGATGAGAAAGGAGGATCCAAATGATTCGGGTTCTGGTTGTGGAAGATGATAAAATTGCTAGAAATGGGCTAATTCGCCTTTTGCCTTGGAAGGCTTACAAAATGGAGGTTGTGGCAGAAGCTGCAAACGGGAAAACAGCCATGGAGTATCTGGAAAGCAATAATGGCGGAGTAGACTTGATTTTGACTGACATTATGATGCCAATCGTCAATGGGATTGAACTGGTTAGTTATGTTTCCGAACATTTTCCAACGATTGCCTGTGTAGTTGTCACCCTTCATGAAGATATTAAGCTGGCACAGCAAGCTATTCGTGCTGGTGCGATTGATTTTGTACAGAAATCAGAATTGGATCTTTCGGATTTTGATAATGTGCTTAGCCGAATCAGCAGTCAGCTTCAGAAGAATACCATCAAGAGAAATTTGGATGCTATTCGGGATTCTGAGATATATTGCCTGATTCCACCATCACAGTCTAGGATGATTCCAGAATCTCTTCGTGATATATCCGGAGTTCAGAAGCGTTTGGATCGGATATATTTGCTTTATCCATCCGAATGCGGATTGGATTCTCATTGGATTCATACATGGGTTTTGCAAAATCACGGATGGTTTTTCCTAAGGCTAATCGATACCTGCGGACTTTCCCGAATAAAGCTGGATGAATTTTTGGACGACTATTGTAGGGGCTTGTATTTCTATGAATATGGATCCGGTACCGCGGAAAGTATGCATTCTATTTTTGAAGAAGATCCCGTTCAATTTCATCCTGATTTATCGCCATTTTCTTCCGATTTTTCTTGGATTTTTGATACTGCAGCATTGGACCAATTCCTTTTCAAATTAGGTGAACTCAAGCCGGATCGCAGGTCTTTGATCGCCTTTGCGAAAGAGATTCGTCAAAAAATATCCAGTTATTATCTTCTTTCAGAGGAGACGTTGGATCCTCATGAGTTTTCTTGTTATTCCGAATTTAAAGAATGGATTGGGCATCTCCGGAATCTGACATGTAAAAAAGATGCCTTAGCTAAATACTCTCCAGAAGTTCAAAGCTCTATTCAACAGGCAATTGAATGGATTAGTGAGAATCTTGGAACATCTCTTACAGCAGGAGAGGTCGCTAAGAGAGTAAATCTGAGCAGAAGTTATTTTAACAAATGTTTTAAAGACATTATGGGCCTTTCATTCAATACCTATTTGCAGGAAAGAAGAATTCAGAAAGCTTGCTGGTTTCTTCAAAATACCGCGTATAATTTATCCTATATTTCCAATCAACTTGGGTGGATGGATGAAAAGTATTTCAGCAAACTTTTTAAAAAAACAATAGGCCTTCTCCCTAGCGAATATCGAAAGGCAAATTTGCATCGCCCGTAAAAAATATTCTTCTTAGGTAGGACAAATGGTTTTTTTTATCCTAAAAACGGCCATTTGTCCTACTTTTATTCGGCCAAATGTCATCGGTCACGATTTGGAAATAGTGATATAATAAATTTGTAATAAGTTATGAAATTATGAAAGATACACAAAGAAGGGGCGATGGATATTATGGTGGGTTCCAAACCATTCAGTCTAAAACGAAGATGCAAATGGATTGTTAATGAAGTTCGGAAGAGCATGTGGCTATATATTATGTTTGCCCCTGTTTTTCTGTATTATGTTATTTTTAAATATCTGCCCATGTATGGTGTTCAAATAGCTTTTAAGGATTATTCAATTTACAGTACCATAGCGGAGAGCGAATGGGTCGGGCTGAAACATTTTTATTCTTTCTTTTCGTCCATGTACTTTGGTCGCCTGCTTCGGAATACAATTGTCATCAGCTTATATGATATTGCATTTGGATTCACAACGCCTATTCTATTAGCACTCTTGCTTAATGAAGTACAGCATCTGCGCTTTAAAAAGGCAATCCAAACGATCAGCTATCTTCCGCATTTCATTTCTTCGGTAATTATTGTCAGTATGGTTGTCAATTTTTTGGATCCTCAAACGGGTTTGATTAACAATATTATTGCTGCTTTGGGTGGAACGCGTACCAATTTCCTGCTGGATCCAAAATATTTTTGGACGATCTTTACCTCCATGAATGTTTGGCAGGGAGTAGGATGGGGCGCTATCATTTATTCGGCAGCCCTTTCTGGAGTGGATACTTCTCTTTATGAGGCCGCAATGATTGATGGTGCTTCCCGTTTTCGGCAGATCTGTTCGGTGACTTTGCCGAGTATTGCGCCTACCATTAGCATTATGTTCATTCTTCGCATGGGGAGTATTTTAAGTGTATCTTCTTCTAAAATCATTTTGATTTATAATTCGCAAATTTATGAAACAGCAGATGTTCTTTCCACCTATGTTTACCGGCGCGGCCTTGTAGAAGCGGATTATAGCTTTGCCTCCGCAGTCGACCTTTTTCAATCCGTTGTGGGATTGGTTATGGTGGTTTTAACCAATCAGATCGCTCGTAAAATTGACGAAGATTCGAGTATCTGGTAATTTTGAGCGGTAGGAGGTGCTTTCCGTGATTATCAGCAGACCCAGAAAAGTATTTTTGTTTTTCAATGCAATATTTTTGATTATTCTTGCCGCTATCATGCTATATCCATTCTTGTATGTCGCCGCATCCTCCTTCAGTAATGAAACATTTATTGCCCAAGGAAAAGTCGGCATTATCCCGCAGGGATTTAATCTGGAAGCCTATAAAAAAGTTATGAAATATCCACTGATTGGCCGATCGTATTTGAATACAATTTTTTATACTGTTGTCGGTACGATTATTAATATTATTTTTACCATCTGTGGTGCATATCCACTTTCACGCAAACGTTTTCTCGGAAGACGCTTTTTCCTGATGATGATAACCTTTACCATGCTTTTCAGCGGCGGTCTCATACCGAGCTTTCTTGTGGTAAAGGAATTGGGAATGGTGGATACTGTATGGGCAATGCTAATTCCCAGTGCTATTAATACCTGGAATATGCTGATTATGCGAAACTTTTTTGCTCAAATTCCCAAAGAATTGGAGGAGGCTGCTATCATTGACGGCAGCAATGATTATCAGACTTTGACCATGATCATTCTCCCACTTTCGACCGCCGCTATCGCGACTATTATGCTCTTCTATGCTGTCGGCCACTGGAATGAATTCTTTGATGCCCTGATTTATCTTCGTTCTAGCAAATTATATCCTCTTCAGATTTTACTTCGGAATGTTGTCATCCAGAATCAGACAGCAGATATGCTGCGGGATGTCGGAAATGATGATAACCGTGCGATTATTGCAGAGTCTGTAAAACACGCGACAATTATGGTCTCCACCTTGCCCATTCTTTGCGTGTACCCGTTTATCCAAAAATACTTTGTGACAGGAGTGATGGTTGGATCGATTAAAGGATAGCCTCCGCTGAAATAGCGGTATTCAATCAATATTATAGATATGGAGGAAATAACATGAAAAGAGCGATCGTTTGTACATTAGTTGCCAGTATGCTTCTCGCAGGATTGACCGGTTGCGGATCGGATTCCGGCAATAGTCAGGCATCAACTGCTTCCGAGTCGTCCGCTTCTTCTCAAACCACTTCTTCATCAGCGGAAGTGCCGCAGGAGGTTGTCGATGTCAGTATCTTTACAGTAGAACATCCGGATATGAGAGTAGATACCGATGCATTGGTAATTAAAACGCTTGCGGAACGCACGGGCGTCCGCTTAATTTATGAACAGGCTCCATCGGATTCCAGCGAGGAACGTTTTAATTTGATGATTGCTGGTGGAGATCTTCCGGATTTAATTTATTATGATATCACACCTATTAAGAATACCACTGAAAATGGTCCTTTTATGGTATTGGATGATGTGATTAATAATATGGATAATCTGTCCAGTGTCATCCAGGATAAACCGGAAGTAATGAAAGAAATGCGGAATGCAGAAGGGCATATGTATTTCTTCCCGCAATTGGATGCAATTCGTGCCAACAATATGCAGCTTGTTCGTCAAGATTGGTTGGATAAACTGAATCTGGATTATCCAACAACTACCGATGAATATTATGAAATGCTGAAGGCCTTTAAAGAGCAGGATCCAAATGGCAATGGCGAGGCAGATGAAATCCCTTATACCACCCGTCATAAAACACATGGATTGACTGGCATCATCGAATTCTTTGGAATTAGCCGGGAATGGTTTGTCGAAGATGATGAAGTAAAACATGGTATGGTGGATCCCAGAATGAAAGATGCGGTTACCTATCTCAACAAACTCTATTCTGAAGGATTAATTGATCCGGACTACCTTACTAATACACAGGATATTTGGACAACCAAGATTTCTACCAATTTGGTTGGTACTTTCTGGGATCTTGGATCCCGTCTGGAATCCTTTAACGAAATCATTAGTGGAAACGTTGAGACAGGACCATTTGTTGGAATGTTGCCCCCGGCTGCAGAAGGCGTAACGCCAGGAACTTTTAATCAGAAAACATATGTGAGCAGCACCGGCTGCGCTGTCAGTAAGAATACAGAGCATCTCGCCGAAATAGAAAAATTGTTCAATTATATCTACAGCGAAGAAGGCGGCATGCTTTTGAACTTTGGTATTGAAGGGGAAACATATACCATTGATGGGGAAGAGGTAACAACTTTGCTGGAAGGTGATGAAGGCAATCAGATTGGACTTTCTTGCCATCTCCCGTTTATTAAGGATATTCGTAAAGAACGGAATCAGGGCGTTGTCGTAACGGCTGCACGCGAAGAATATGAAAAGATTCTTCGTCCGATTTATCCCAATCTTCCTTTTACTGAGGAAGAAAAAGAAATTAATACCAGTATCTATACCGATATGCAGACTTTCATTGATGAGAACTTTGATAAGTTTGTAATGGGAGTCGAAAGTCTGGATAATTGGGATAATTTCGTTGCACAAATTAACGAAATGGGTATGGATCAGCTTCTGGAAGTTCAGAATGCGGCGTATGACCGTTATAATCAATAATCAATTCAACTGTTTCTCCTCCCGCCTTTGGGTGGGAGGAGATTCCTATATCAGACAGGAGATATTTTATGAACGCCGATCATTTTTCTGATGTCAATGTTTTTTGGGGAAGTGAGAAAAGTCAGCTTCCCGACCCCCAGGGACTTGCGCAATATTGGTATCAAGTCAAAGCACAGGTAGGAAACTGTCATCCCGGAGTATGTTTGCCATTTGGCATGGTTTCCGCCGTTGCGTATTCGGGCGGTTATCCAACCGGTTATGGCACATATTTGCCCAATTCTTTCGGACGTCCCGCTGAATTTCTTTCACAGAAAGCCTGTTGCGGATTCACCCATTTTCAAGTCAGCGGCACTGGTGCGATTCAGCGTTATTATAATTATATCCGCGTAGTGCCATTGAGTGGGGGATTGGATACACTTGATACGATGCATCCGCTTCGAGAAGAAAAGGCAGTTCCAGGATTTTACCGAACAATGTTAGGCGATACCGGCATTCTGGCGGAACTGACCGCATCTGAGAAAAGCATACTGCATCGCTACTCATTTCCAAACAATTCGCCTGCACTTGCCGTTGATCTGCTCCAGAGCGGGCTTGCCATGAAGGAGTATGATAAAAACCGGATTCTGGAAGTATCGGTGACGAAACGTTCCAATAGTTGCTTGGATGTCTATCTGGGCTGTGAAATCCCGATTTTTGCATGCTTGAAATTTTCGAATGGGCAGATCACTGTTCTTCTGGACGGAGAACCTGTACAAGATTCGGCGGAACTTGGGGATACAGCAGGGCATCAGCTTCTGATTCTCTGGCAGGGAAAAGGAACAGTTGCTGCGGAACTTCAGGCTGCATTTTCTCTCCGCAGTCCGGAACAGGCTTTTCACAATCTGGATTTGCACCATACGTTTGAGCAGATAGCGGCTATAGCGGCGGATGCCTGGAGAGTGGCGCTTTCTCATTGTCAGGTTTCCTTTGATTGTCCTTCCAACACTCGGATATTTTATTCCGCCCTTTACCATACTTTGGTAAAGCCCTCCAATTTTAAAGGCGAGAGTCCTTTCTGGAAGATAAAACCGGATTATTTCGTGGATTTTGCAACCCTCTGGGATCAATATAAGACGCAATTGCCTTTGGTTTTGAGCCTATACTCGGATATCGGAACAGGAATTGTGCAGGCTTTACTCAATATGGGCGAGCGTTTGGGGCATTTTCCAAATAAAATTCTCCTTTCCTCTGAAAATGGATTTGATTCTCAGCAGGCAGTTTCTCTCGCAGTTTATGTGATCGCGGATGCATACTGGCGTTCCTTGCCGGGAATTGACTGGGATCGCGCCTTGCGGATTGTAGAATCTGATTTGAGCTGGCAGTATCGTTCGATTCAAAATACGGATCATATTACCCATATCTGGGATTTTGCGGAGGCCTGTACTTCTGCTGCAAAGGTAGCAGAAGACCTTGGAAAAATGAATTTGCAGCAAAAATTCCAGCAATGGGCGCAGGTCTGGAATCTCGCGTTTGATCCGCAGACTGGCTTGATTCGGGACGGGAACTTTTATGAAGGACACAAAAAAACGTACAGCTTCCGTCTCATGCATGATATGAAGTCCAGAATTGCGCGATATCCCAGCCGAGAAAAACTGATGGCAGATCTGGACAGCTTTTTTGGATTTTCTGGAGATCCCGCACCACAGAATTTTGATGGGGTATCAGGCAAAGAGAATGAACAACGTGCACAGATGTACCAGCGTTTTGAGGGACTGAACAACGAGCCGGATATGGAGGTTCCCTACTTTTATACATATATGGGACAGCATGACAAAACTGTTCAAATTCTTCATGATGCGATGCAGTTTATGTTCGGCGAGGGAAATGGGGGACTTCCCGGCAACAATGATTCTGGTGGACTGTCGGCTTGGTATATCTGGAATGCGATCGGGATTTTTCCGGTGACTGGTCAGAATCTGATGCTGATTGGTTCTCCGACCGTAAATCAGTCATCGATTCGTTTGTCTAGCGGAAACGTCTTTTTCATCACAGTTTCTCGTGATTCTGAAAAATCCATTTATGTTACTGATATTGTCTGGAACGGAGTGCCGCTATCTAGGAAATGGTTGACAGTCCGGGAGTTTATGCAGGGAGGCCGCCTGGAACTAACCATGCGGGATCAACCTCAAAATGAGGACCAATGGATTCTGCCGAACCAATAAGCAAGAATAAGCTTTGCTTTTTTTCTGCAATCTGTTATAATAGAGGGACGGATATTTTTCGGAAAGGAAGATTGTTTTGTCCCGATCCCTGACAAGTGGGCCTGTGACCCGCTCGATGCTCTTATTTGCCCTCCCAATGATTGCGGGAAACCTTCTCCAACAATTTTATAATATTGCGGATACATTAATTGTCGGACGTACGATCGGTCCGGATGCCCTCGCCGCTGTCGGTGCTTCCTATACTTTGATGGTTTTTATTACTTCGGTTCTGCTTGGCCTTTGTATGGGAAGCGGGATTCTATTTTCGATGCTATTTGGATCTGGAGATGAAGATGGTCTGAAAACCAGTTCGATCCTTTCCTTTGCGATGATCGGTCTGTTGACAGTTGCGATTCAGACGGCTGCGCTGCTTCTTCTCGATCCGATTCTTCGATGGATGCAGATCCCAGCCGATATTTATCAGATGACACGCGAATATCTCCATGTTATTTTCTGGGGGCTACTTTTTACCTTCCTTTATAACTATTTTGCAGCCTACTTACGGGCCATTGGAAATTCGGCTGTTCCGCTTGTTTTTCTTGGAATTTCAACTATTCTCAATATTCTGCTGGACCTTTTCTTGATCCTAAAGGCCGGGCGGGGCGTTGCCGGTGCCGCTTGGGCAACTGTGATCGCACAGGCGGTTTCGGCTGTCGGGATGACCCTTTATACTTTTTTGCGTGTCCCGCAGTTCCGCTTTGAACGCCGCCATATCCGATTCGACGCCGGAATGTCCCGCAGAATTTTCAGCTTGTCCCTTCTTACCTGTGTCCAGCAATCTGTCATGAATTTCGGCATCCTCATGATCCAGGGGCTGGTGAATAGCTTTGGCGTGACGGTAATCGCCGCCTTTGCCGCTGCTGTCAAAATCGATTCCTTTGCTTACATGCCCGTGCAGGATTTCGGAAATGCCTTTTCCACTTTTATTGCGCAGAATTACGGAGCCCGTGATATGCAGCGCATTCGGCAGGGACTACGCTCTGCAATTTGGACGGCCTTGCTCTTCTGTATTGCCATTTCAGTGCCAGTGTTTCTCTTTGCGCCTCAGCTGATGTGCATTTTTGTTGACGCCGATCAGTTGGAAATTATATCCGTTGGCGTGCAATATCTGCGCATTGAGGGCAGCTGTTACTGCGGAATCGGATGCCTTTTCCTCCTATATGGTCTCTACCGTGGCTTGGGAAAACCCGAAATATCGGTGGTTCTCACCGTGATTTCGCTGGGAGTTCGGGTGGCTCTGGCTTATTTGTTGGCACCAATCCCGGCAATTGGGTTGCTTGGCATCTGGTGGGCAATCCCGATCGGATGGTTCCTAGCCGATTTAACTGGTCTGATCCTATATCGCAGGATCCGTCGGAAAGATTTATTTGAATAGAGCAATCATTCTATAAAAATGCCTCCTGTACCAAGGAAGAATGGGTTTCCTGCCATGATCTTCCGCGTACAGGAGGTTATGTCATTTTAGACATGAGTATTTTATATGGTTGAAAGGAGAGAATAGCAATTAGAAATTGGATGACGAATCTTTGCCGCGACGGATGCGGATTAGCACAATAATGAGTATGGAAATCGCAGTTGCTAGCAGCAAAACCGGCACCCAAATCCATGAAAAACCGACGGAATCAGTTGAAGAGTTTCGGATGGTTTCCGAACTTTTCGGAAGTTCATCTGAGGATTCATTAGAAGATTCCCATTTTGATTCGCTTTGGGCGGGAGAATTTTCAGCGGATTGTTCTGAAACAGGAAGAGAAGATTTTTCTGCGGCTGAGGATGAATGGGAATCCGACTTTGAGGTAGAGGAAGTCGAAGCCTCTGCCGGTTTGGAAGACTCTGCAATTGGATTTGAGGAAGTTACCGCAATTTTGTAAGATTCTGATGACAGGGGGTAAGATTCCTCTGGCTGAGAAGATGGTTTATTCTCTGCAGGCAATGTCATAGTTTGAGGATATGTTTCCTGTAGAATCTGAGCGGTTGTTTTTCCGTGATACTTATCATTAGGCCCCAAAAAATTTAGGGTGCTCTGAGATCGAATCGGATTTTTATCTGAACAGATGTAACGTGCGGTATTATACCATGGATCTTCCTGATTTCGGACGGATCGGAGGGTATCCGGCAAAATGACTGTGGTTTGCTCATCAATTTGTTGGAATGCCTTCTCTTCCAGTGTTTCCACTCCCCAAGGAATGACAATTGTCGGTATATGAGATCCGCTAATGGCACCTGTTGCTATAGTTTTTAGTTTTGTAGGGAATTCATAAGAAGTGAAATGGTAGGGCAATGAATATAGAATACTCCCGTCTTTGCTGTAGAGTGCGCCGTTGAAGGAAGAATACCATGGATTCTGCGCGTCTACCTCATACCCTTGCAGAGGCTGCTCGTTGCCGATTATGATATTCTGTATACTGGAACCAAATTTCCACTTTTGTACCTTCCAGAGCCGAAAGTTGCAGGATACTTCTTTGATTCCCCCAGATATAGTTATAGTTTCAATAGAACGCCAGTAATTCTCCCAAGGCACCTGTGATCCTTCAAATTTTAGCGATTTTCCTTCTCCAGAAAAGTTGAGCGTTTTTGCCGTCGTATCCAGTTTCCATTTCACTCCGTCTGCAATTGTACCTTCCAGCGAGCCGTTGGCATATTGCTGAAGACTTGCATGCAGTGCTACACCCGGATTCCGGTAGGGAACGGCATATAGGATACGGTAATCTTTGCTGTACAGGGCGCCGTTATAGACGGCAAAATTTGGGTTGGCGGGATCTACCTCATAGGATGTGGAGGCTGTTCCATACAAGCTTTCGTCGTAGGTGACGTTTTTTCCCAGATATAGGGTTTCCAGATCATAAAATTCCCAGTGCTGCTGGTTAAGTCCAGTCAACGGCCCTTTGATTCCGTCTCCGATAATCAGTTTTTTCAGCTTTTCCATAGGTTTGGTTGGGGTACCGTAAATATTTTCATCCTGTGGGTTGTGCATGTAATGCCAGTCGGACAGCAAAACTGGAAAATCACTATGGTAGGAAATAATTTTGCCAGGTTCTGCGCTGTCAATTGTCATTGTCTGCGTTTGGTAGTTAATCTGACACTGAATATCACCGCGGATGGCCGTGGATTTCTCCAGATTTATCAGATCTTCCCAGATTTGATATGGAAGCCCATAAGAAAGAGTCCAATCATCCTCTACGGTATAGATGAGTTCTCGGATTTGCTCTGCATAGGGCAGCCATAGTACATTTCGATCTTCATCCCCGACCGGATAGTCCGCATTAATTCCCCAGCCGCTATCATTTACTGTCAGTGTTCCTGTGTCGGTATCAAACTCCCAGGAATATTCCAGTCCTTCGCCAGACACTATTTCCGCAGATACCTCCGCACCACATGAAAAACAGACTGCCAAGCTCAGTAGAATGCCGGCTAGCATGACTTTCCATAATTTTTGCATCGTATCATCTCCCCTCTATTTTTGATTTCATCGTATCATATGTATGCCATTTTTTCAATGAATTTAGCCTAAATGACACTGTGCATCACCTCAATTAACTCTTGACAAAATAAAAATATTTGCTATACTGAGTATAGATATATTGAAACTCGATATAATGAGGGATGTGAAATGTCGCGCGAACAATTACAGAATCTAACCGAACCCATGTATTATCTTTTGCTTGCCATGCTGACACCGCGCCACGGATACGATGCCATGCAATATATTCAAACCGTTACTAAAGGACGAGTGAAAATCGGGGCCGGAACTATGTATGCGCTGCTTTCGAGATTTGAAAAAGAAAAGATTTTGGTGCAGACGGCTGAGGAAGGTCGGCGAAAAATTTATCAGTTGACCCCAAAAGGCCGGGAACTGTTGAATGAGGAAACCCGACGGTTGTGCCAACTGTTGGCCGATACCGAAATCATGCAGAAGGAGGCAAGATCCCATGAGACATTATGAAAAACGTGTTTGGCTGCCTTATCATATAACCGAGCCGAAGCAGCTGGAAAAATATTTGGAGGAGATGGCGGCACAGGGGTGGATGCCGGTTTCAGTGGGAAGCTATACGGCCAAATTCCGGAAAAGCAAACCCCGGACTCTGCGTTTCTGTATTGATTTCACCAATGTGGGGAAAAAGGATGAGGAGAAACTTCGGCAATATACAACCCTCTGTGCGGATGCGGGCTGGCGGTTTCGGTTACAGGCAAGTGATGGCTGGCTGCTTTTTTACTCCCGCGATCAGGAAGCAGAGCCTCTTCAAACCGATCCGATACTGGCACTGAAAAATTTCAAAAAACATTTCTGGAACGCCTTCTGGGGCGGAAGCGGTCTGACTCTCTTTTGGATTTTCTGGAATCTTTTGGATTTGGGCGTTAATCGAGGGCAAGTGACTCGTATCCTATCCGGGTGGAATACCATGCTGGAACTATGTTGTGTCTTTCTGGCAATCCTATTGGCGATTTATATTGCATGCAATGCGGCAGGAAATCTGAAGCGATACTTTATTGCCAAAAAAGCGATCCGAACCGGCACCATGGAATTCGATTTGTCGGAACAGATTATCCACTGGAGAATTTTTTGGCGAAAGTTGTTTTTATGGCTAGCTGGAATTTCAGTCGCCCTTTCGGTAGGATATGACATTTGGGCTGGAAACTTTCGTCCTGCCGGTGAGCAGTGGGCGGCGATGGGAATCGGTTTTGCCGCTGTGATTTCCGGATTTTTCCTGAAACGAGAGTGGTTGGAACGAATGGCGAGGTACTTTGCCTGGATTACTGGCGGGATTTTCCTGGTATTGGGAATGATTTTATCCTATCCGCTTTATCGGATGGAACCGGTTGAATTTAAACCAGATGCGCCCGTCATTACGGTACGTGATTTCATGCCGGAAGCGGAAATCCATAATGACCGCCGAGAATACGGCCATACGCCCCTGTATGAGCGGTGGGAGGTTTATCAATCGGGCGGCGTCCCAATTTCAGAGAATGAATGGGATGGAACAAGTGTCAGTTATACTGCATATCGTGCCGCTACGCCTGAATTGGCTGCGCGGCTTCTGAAGGAAGAAGTGGATACAAATCTCACTATTTTCCATGGTTCAACAAAGCAATTGAACTGGCCAGTAGAGGAGGCACTTCTGTTGGGAGATTGCCAGATTGTCCTCCGAGATGGAAGAGGCGTGATTTCGTGCTTTTCGTGGGACGGGCCGGAAGCATATCGGGAAGTTTTGTTGGAACAGATGAAAAAATTAAACAATTAGCTTGCAAACTGCCGAAAAATCTGCTATTCTGAAACAAAGGAGGCGGATTTTTATGGAATTTCAAAAGGAGGATGGTCGGATTTTCTATAAAGAAGGCCGGACGGTTTTGGCAGAAATTACGTTCCCAGAAACGTTCCCGGGAATCCGAGAGATTCAGCATACCTATGTGGCGGAATCTATGCGTGGGCAGGGAATTGCGAGCCAACTTGTTGCGACAGCCGCACTGGAAATCGCAGCTGAAGGATATAAGGCAAAAGCAAGCTGCGAGTATGCGGCAAAGTGGCTAAAATGTCATCCGGAGACGGCAGCTTCTCTAAGCTGGCAGAAGAAGGAACTTCAGGAACAGCTAAAACGGATGGGAATTCTGCCCTCTGATACGGTGATGATCCATTCATCTCTCCGTACTGTGGGACCGGTGGAGGATGGTGCCAATGGCTTAATCGAAGCGCTGCGGGATTATTTGCGGGATGGGTTGCTGCTGATCCCGACTCATACTTGGGCGGACGTCAATGCCGAGAATCCATATTTTGATGCATCCGCATCCATCCCCTGCATCGGGGTATTGCCACAGGTTGCCGCTTTTCATCCGGATGGAGTCCGTTCGCTGCATCCTACCCATTCGATCACAGCATTTGGGCGACGTGCGGCTGAATATGTGCGGGGAGAAGAAAAAGCAGCAACACCGGCGCCTCCAAATGGATGCTGGGGACGTCTGTATGAGGAAAATGCTAAAATTTTGTTGGTAGGAGTCAGCCAAAATCGCAACACTTATCTGCATTCCGTCGAAGAAATGCTGAACATTCCCGACCGGCTGGATGAACAGGCTTATCTGGTGCACGGGACCGATGGAAAAGGCTTTTGCTGGGAACAGCCGATGCATTCGCATTGCTGTTCGCTGACAAAGGATATTTCGCAGTTTTATCCAAAATATCTTCCATCCTTTGAAAAGTATGGCGCTGTCACAATTGGGCAGTTGGGAAGTGCGCGGACTGAAATTTGCAGTGCCCGTCGATGTGCGGATATTCTGCGTCAGATCTGGCAGCGCGCAGACGGCGAAATCGGGGTAGGACATGAGCCACTGGATCCTGCGCTCTATGAAAATCTACAATGATTCCAAATGAAAACGCTCCCGGATTCGGGAGCGTTTTCATTTTTATGGATTGGTTTGAGGATCGTTTTATTCCGCCAGAAAATCCAGCCGAATACTACCGTTTGAGGTAGTTGCGGACAGAAATTTACTCTGACCGTTTGCGGGCAGGCAGGGAATGTTACAGCTGCCATTTGAGGTGCGGCATTCAGTAGCATAATCAGCGAGACTGCCGCAGAGGGTTCCTTTAATGGAAGCATTGCTACTTCGGAAACAGAGATTATGGCTGGATAAACGTTCCGTGGAAATGCTTCCATTGCTGGTCGTGAGGGCGATTTTTTCAGAAAATTGGCAATTTTTTGCGGTAATACGCGCATTGGAGGTGGTCGCGGTCAATTCTTTTCCTACTAAGTCATCCAGCTGAATATTTCCGTTGCTGGATTTAAACTGTTGGGTATCGGCATGAATGGAAGCAGCGGTAAGTTTGGAGTTGCTGGTAACTGCTTCCAAACGAAGAGCACCGATGTTGTCCAGTTGAATATGCGCATTACTGGTGTGGATTTTCCATTCTCCACTACTGGCATCAGCTGCCTGAATTCTATCGTTGGAGGTAGTCAGAATGACGACTGCGGTTTCTCGAATTCCATTCAGCACGATTGCTGCATTGGAGGTCCGAATTCGCAATTCTCCACGAAAGGATGTTGGAACCAGCACCGTCAGTTCTGGAAGTTCTTTGCCCCAAAATCCGAAGAAGTTCCGTAGATTTCTTTTCTGAAGCCGGTGGTGATAGTACCAAGTACCGTCACGCAGTTCACTGCGAATCAGATCACGTTGAGGATTTGCCTCAAAATGAATCTGAAATTGTCCGCTTTCTGCCGGTTGGATCCGAATAGGAATATCTTCTGCCTGTAGATCTAAGGTATGAAATTCTGACTCTGGGGATGTGGTAGAAGTCATTGCAGTGGGGATCGCCATTCCGCTTGTCGGAGCACTTCCTTCTTCCACATATTCTGCCCGGAAACGTTCTGCTGCCTGCTGGGGAGTTCCGAATCGTGCAAGACATTCTTCCTCCGTACATCCTTGCTCTACGGCATCATCGATCAATTCTTCGTAATAAGCGGAAATTTGTTCCCGTTCCGCATTGGTCAATGGTTCCAGTGCGGCGATAAATTGCTCTAAAAATTCCTGACGGTTCATTTTGATTCCTCCCCATTCATTGTTTGTACAAATGTATAAATTTGCTGCATTTCTTGCCATTCATCCAAAAATGCGCGGATTTTTTCCGTTCCAATCGGGGTTATAAGATAATACTTGCGAATTCTGCCATTATGTTCCTGTTGATAGGTGGTCAAACTTCCTCCGTTTTCCAATCGTTTGAGGATTGGATAGAGGGTAGATTCTGAGATGGGAATGCACTGCGAAACATTCTTTATCAGCTCATAGCCGTAGGAAGGTCCTCGCTTTAGCACTGCCAATACGCAGATATCGAGCAATCCCTTTTTTCGTTGAGTATCCATAAATACCTCCTTTTGCATAATACCATGTAATACGCTGTATTTGCAGTATACCACATATTGCATAGTATGTCAAGAAAAAAATTCCGCTGAAATGGATTCAGCGGAAAAATAAGCGGTGATGTCAGGGACGCGGTTTGGCTGCCTTGAAACCAACTCCCCATACTGTAGAAATATATTCCTCATCGGGATCGAGCTTTTGAATTTTGGAACGTAGATTGCTGATATGAACATTGATGGTATTGTCATCACCGAGATAAGCACCGCCCCAGATGGTTTCGAACAAATTCTGTCGAGTAAAGACCTTATTGGGGTAGCGGATCAGGAGGGCAAGAATATCGTATTCACGAGCAGTTAGTGAGAGTGGTTGCCCTGCAACTAGGACTTCCCGACTTTCAGGGAGTATTTCGAGGTTTTTTAGAAAGAGACGCGCTGCAGATTCGGGATGTTCCGTAAAGTCTCGACTTCTGCGGAGCAGGGAATAGACACGCACCGCTACTTCGTTGACATCGAAAGGTTTGGAAATAAAGTCGTCCGCTCCGATTTTAAGGGCATGTAGTTTTTCCTCCTGCCCCTTGGCGGAAATGACCAGAATAGGGGTCGTGTGATTCCGCCGGACTTCTTCGATCAGTTCTTCGCCGGTGGCGCCTGGAAGCATGAGATCCAGCACCAGAAGGTCAAACGCAGTACTTTTCATCAAAAGGCGTGCCTCACTACCGGAAAACGCAGCGGTAGTTTGATAGCCTTCTTTTTGCAAGATCCGCTCGAGCAGGCGGTTAATATCCGGATCATCTTCAACAATTAGGATATGAATAGGCATCAAAATCTCCTCCGTTCAAAAAGGAAACGAGATAATCAGGCAAAATACTTCATAAAAACATAAAAAGGCTGCTATAAAGCAGCCTTTTTTCATGAAAAAAATTACTCGACCGTAACGCCTTCTACACCTTCGAGGTCAGCGGAATAATCGGGAGCCTCTTCTTCAGCTTCCTCAGCTGCGGGAGCCTCGTCCAAAACCGCACGAATCGACAGGCTGACTTTCTTCTTGTCGAAATCGATGTCGATAATTTTGGCAGTTACTACATCGCCGACAGCCAGTTTGTCCGAAACCTTTGCGATCCGCTCATTGGCGATCTGGGAAATATGAATCAGACCATCCACACCGGGAATAATCTGTGCGAAAGCACCGAAAGAGGTGATGGAAACGATCTTGACTTCTGCAACAGAGCCGATTTCAAAATCGCGTTTGAAGATTTCCCAAGGATTGTCTTCGCTCTTTTTGTAGCCGAGGGAGATTTTCTTCTTCTCGGTATCGATATCCTTGATATAAACTTCAACCATATCGCCGACTTTAACAACTTCTTCGGGGCTCTTGATGCGAGTCCAAGAGAGTTCAGTAATGTGGATCATACCGTCCACGCCGCCGAGGTCAACGAAAGCACCATAAGAGGTGAGGGATTTGACTTCGCCGTGGTAAACCTTGCCGATTTCGACATTTGCCCAGAATTCATCCTGTTTTGCCTTCTTCTCGTCAGCCAGAACCGCACGGATAGAGCCGACAGCACGACGACGACGGTCGTTGATTTCGATAACTTTGAAGCGAACTTCTTTCTTAAGAAGGGTATTGAGATCCTCGACTTTGCGGTCAGAGGTCATGGAAGCGGGGATAAAGACCTTGATGCCGTTAGTGGTGACGAGAACGCCGCCTTTCACAACTTCAGTAACAACACCTTCCAGAACGGTGCCGTCTTCGTGAGCCTGGCGGATAGCGTCATAGCCAGCCTCTGCATCGCAGCGTTTTTTCGAAAGGGTAACGATACCTTCCTGATCGTTGACTTTGAGGACGATCAGATCGATTTCGTCGTCTTTATGGAACATTTCCATAATGTTTGCGCTGGAATCATCGGTCAGCTCGGAAGCCGGAACGATACCAGCCTGTTTTGCGCCGACATCGACGTGAATTTCATTCGGAGCAACATTGGTGACGATGCCTTTTACCCTCTTGCCTGTATATAATTTCTCATTGAGAGATTGCTCCAGAAGCTCTGCAAAGTTGAGCTCCTCGTCATGGTTTTCCAAAATTTCAGTCATTGTGTTTAGAACCTCCTTGATTATATCAGCCGGGGTAGAAGCACCGGCAGTAACGCCTATTCTATTATGCAGGAAAATCTTCATTTTGTCAAGTTCCGATTTTGTTTCGATGAGGTCTGTTTCGCAGAATCGGGAACAAATTTCATACAATTTTAACGTATTGGAACTGTTTTTTCCGCCAATGACAACCATGTAATCCGACTTGGCGGCCAGATCCATTGCTTCATTTTGGCGAGCAGTAGTCGCACTACATATTGTATCAAATATTTTCGCATTTGTATAGTACTTTGTAATAAATTGTTGAAGTTTTCCCCATAAAACCTCATGAAAAGTTGTTTGTGCAACCACACATACAGGTTTTTGAGGGTCAATCTTCAGGTTATTTATGATTTCCAGTAATTCATCTTCGGTGGAGAAGACAAAAACCGGTGTGCTGCAAAAGCCAATAATTCCCTGAACTTCGGGATGATTGCGGTCCCCAGCGATTAATATGGGGAGTCCGAGCGCAGATTGCTCCTCCACAATCTGATGAATTTTCGCTACGAAGGGGCAGGTGCAGTCCACAATCGGATGATTTTCCAGTAAATTGTAAACTTTTTTTGAAACTCCGTGCGATCGGATCAAAACGGTCTGTTCAGGCTGAATATCAGCAGGGGAGTCGACAGCATGAATTCCCAGAACGGCTAATTTTTGTGTAACTTGAGGATTGTGGATAATGGGGCCGAGCGTTACGGCATTCGCGCCGGATTCCGCCAGAGAGAACGCCTTTTCCACAGCGCGCCGGACGCCGAAACAGAAGCCGGCGGATTTGGCAAGAGTAATTTCAGGCATGAGTATCCTCCAGAAGATTCGTCAGGCATTCGGTCAGGATGCGATTTCCGGTGCGGATTTCGGAAGGTGCATGGGCAGCAGTAATGCCGAGATCTTCGCAGCGAATCATTTTGCCGTAGCGAACGGTTAGGGAGTAGCGCAGACCCTTTTTCTCTCCTTTTTTAATGATACAGGGAAGAATGTCCGCATTGGTCTGGGAAGCGACAACGACAGCGCCGGATTTGAGTTTCAGAAGTTTTCCGTCTTTGGAACGGTGACCCTCCGGAAAGATGGCGAGAACCTGCCGGTTCCGGACAATTTCGATGGCGCGGTCAATGGCGGCAGTATCCCCTTTGCCGCGGGATACGGGGAAAGCACCCAACGCCCGAATCAGTGCACTCACGAATTTGTTGCGGAACAACTCTTCTTTTGCCATAAAAAAGCATTGCGGCTTGACACGAATGGCAATCAGAATTGGATCGAACATGGAGATGTGGTTGGAACAGAGAATGAATCCGCCTTCTGTTGGGATATTTTCCAACCCTTCAAAATGCAAGCGGTAACGAATTTTTGCCACTACATGCACGACCGCACGTGCAAAGTTGTAAAAGCTCACGGCTGCGCCTCCTTTCTACGGATTCCGTCCCGAATGATCTGTTCCAGAAGTGCAATGGATTGGGCGAGTTCCAATCCGGTTGTGTCGGCAAGAACAGCATCTTCTGCCTGTTTAAGGGGGGCAGCGGCGCGGTGGGAATCCTGATAATCGCGCTGTTTGACGTCCTCGAGGACATTTTCATAAGAAACTGATTCGCCCTTTGCAATCAGTTCTTCGAAGCGGCGGCGTGCGCGTTCTTCAGGGGAAGCGGTCAGGAAAATTTTTACTTCGGCATGGGGGAGAATGACCGTTCCGATATCACGCCCATCCATGATGACGTTATTTTTGCGGGCAATTTCCCGCTGCTGTTCCAGTAAGAATTCGCGGACAGCCGGGATTGCAGATACTGCCGAGGCATCCATCGAAGCCTGCGGAGTGCGGATGGCAGTCGAAACATTTTCGCCGTTCAGATAAACCTGCTGAACGCCCTCCTCATACCCCAGCTCAAGGCGGATGGCAGGCAGGCATTCTGCCGCATCCTCCGGGCGGGAAGGATCTTTTCCGGCACGGCGGACGGCAAGACCGATGGTACGGTAAAGCGCTCCGGTATCTACATATAAAAAGCCCAGTTTTTGTGCAACTGCCCGGGCGATTGTGCTTTTTCCGGCTCCGGCCGGTCCGTCAATGGCAACTGAAATCATGATGAAATTCCTCCAAATCAGCCACATCTTAAAATGCGTCATTTCTATATTCATTATACCCGATTTCGGCCGGATTCACAAGAGAAATTCCAATTTTTCGCAAAAGAGGGATCTATCAGCGAACAGAGGAATCCCGACGGATAAAGTTGGGGCGCTGGTCGCGATATTCGGAAAGGGCGGGACAGTTTCGGGGCAGGGAGAGTCGGAAAAGTTCGGTCGCCAAAGACTCCGGTTCCGTATAAAGGGGAAAGTCACGTTCCAGTTTGGCAAAAGAGTGGTAAATGGGCAGAATAGCTGTCTTTTTCGATTGCCGGAGAATCTCCTGACCGCGCTCATTGAAGGCCAACACGCGGAGATAGGCGGGCGGCAGGGAGACAATTTCGCGGGTAATGCCGAGCATGGCATATGCAATGACCCGTTTGACCCTGCTGAGCGGATAGCGTTTGCTCTTCACGGAAAGAAGGAGTTCATCGAGTGTGCAAGCCTGACGGGAGGCTTTGACCAGTTTATTTTCGAGTCCTTCTCCTACATCCGGCAGCGCAGCGAATTGTTCGGCGGACATGGAACGCAGATGATAGAGCACGACCGCCGCGGCCTGATAAAGAGAGGCGCCGGCACGGCCGAGCGCATAATCCTGCCGGTAGAGGCGATAGGCATCGGGCGGAACAAACGGTTCAATCTGACGCACCGAGGCGAGCTGGCAGACTTCGCGGAGACGGGAAGCGCTTGCGAAACGACCGGCGGTCTGACGGCTGTCATGCATGGCGCCTTCCCGGCGGACAGTAAAGGGGATTAGATGGGAGGAGAGCGATTGTAAAGACCGGAGATATTCAGCGGCCAAAATATTGTTGGGTTCATTGAGAATGGCGGCAGTCGGTTCCCCGAATTTATCTGCGATGGCGCGGGCACGGGCATTGGGGAAGGAGAACCCCCGATCCAGATAATCGCGCAGTTCCGGCGTATTGTCAATGCCATCCAGTGCCGCAACACAGCGATTCAGCGCCTCTAGATCTCCACATTCGCTTCCGAAAGAGAGAATACCCGGAAGTCCGAATGCATTCAGGAGGGAAACCGCCCCGTATGCAAAGCGCTCTGCCGAGGAACAGGCATAGATGGCCGGCAGCTCGATTACCAGATCTGCACCCCCATGAATGGCGGCTTCGGCACGGGTCCATTTGGAGAAGCAGGGGATATCGCCGCGCTGGACAATGTGTCCGCTCATCACGACTGCAATATGGGTTGCACCGGCCTTGCGGGTCTGCTCAATTTGATAGGCATGACCATTGTGAAAGGGATTGTATTCGGCAACAATTCCAGCGAAGCGCATTCTCCCACACCTTTCGAATAAATTTTTGTTCAATTTGAAAAATTACGCAGAAATGCTTGCAATTTTTCTTCCATTATACTAATATATAATGTAGAGGAATGAAAGTCAAGACCGGGGATGGATTTCGATAAAAAGACCCTCCTTTTTATTTTTTGCTTTTTTCCCCGGACCAACAATAATGAAAAAGGATTGGTGATAGGCATGAAAGTACTGGTTATCAATGCGGGAAGCTCTTCCCTCAAATACCAGCTCATCGACATGGAAAAAGAACACGTTATTGCAAAAGGTAACTGCGAACGGATCGGCATTGAAGGCGGTCTGATTACCCATAAGACCGATTCCGGTGTTAAGCTGGAAATCAACTGTGATTTCCCCTCTCATACCGAAGCGTTTGAGAAGCTGGTCGAAGTCCTGACTTCCGGAGAAGGAAAGGTCATCGAGAGCGTATCCGAAATCGCTGCAGTTGGCCATCGTGTCCTCCACGGCAGTGAAGTATATAAGGAATCCACTCTGATTACTGATAAAGTAATCGAAGATATTGACTCGTTCTGGGAACTCGGGCCGCTTCATAACCCGCCCCAGGCTGCAACCATGCGCGCTTGCCGCAAGGCACTGGGCGAGAATGTTCCCATGGTGGCAGTATTCGATACATCCTTCCATCAGACCATGCCCGACAAGGCATACATGTACGGCATCCCCTATGAGTATTATGAGAAATACTCCATCCGGAAATACGGCTTCCACGGCACCAGCCACCGTTACGTTAGCGGTCATTATCTCGAGATCACCGGCCGTAAGGGCCAGCCGAGCAAAGTCGTCGTTTGCCATCTCGGCAACGGTTCCTCCATTTCCGCTGTAAAAGATGGCAAGTGCGTGGATACCAGCATGGGCTTCACCCCTCTGGACGGCTTGATTATGGGTACCCGTTCCGGTGCAGTCGATCCTTCTGTTGTCACCTTCATGATGAACAAAGAAGGCTTTACTCCCGATTCGATCAACTCTCTGCTGAACAAGAAATCCGGCTTTTTGGGCATTTCCGGCCTGTCCTCTGATGCGCGTGACCTCGTGAGCGCGGCGAAGGAAGGCAACAAGCGTGCAAAACTTGCTTGCGATATGTTCCGTTATCAGATCAAACGCTATATCGGCGCTTATGCAGCAGCTATGGGCGGTCTGGATGCCGTTCTGTTTACCGGCGGTATCGGTGAGAATTCTGATGAGGCTCGTGCAGAGATTTGCGAAGGTCTGGAATTCCTTGGCATCGAACTGGATGAGACCGAGAACAAGAACCGTACCGGCAAGGATCATAAGATTTCCAAGGGTAAAACCGAGGTTTGGGTGATCCCGACCGACGAGGAAATGACCATTGCGCGTGACACCGTAGAACTGGTGAGCAAAATCGGCAAATAAGATCCAATTGGATATGAAAAAACAGCGTGGTGGAAAAGTCCGTCACGCTGTTTTGATTTGTACAAAAGTGTATGTGGGATTTTATTACCATTTGAGTTTGCGGTCTTTGAGCTTTACGGCGCCGAGTCCCGGCTTATTGACCTGACGGGCGCGGGCAATGGCAAAATCGCCGTCCGGAACCCCGTCTGTAATGGTCGAACCGGCTGCGATAAAGGTGTTATCGCCGATTTCGACCGGTGCTATCATGTTGGTATTGCAGCCGATGAAGGCGTTGTTGCCGATTTTGCAGCGGAATTTGTGAACGCCGTCATAATTGACGGTTACGCAGCCGCAACCGAAGTTTACATTGCGGCCGACATCACTGTCTCCCACATAGGTCAGATGCGCGACTGCTGTGCCGACTCCGATGGTCGAATTTTTTATCTCTACAAAATCGCCGACATGGACGTGGTCCTCGAGGACCGAGTTGGGACGCAGATGGGAAAACGGTCCGACACTAACTTCCTTGCCGACCCGAGATTGATAGCACTGTGAGGCATTGATGGTGCTGCCGTCTCCGATTTCGCAGTCTGCGATGATCGTTCCTGATGTCAGAGTGCAGTTTTGTCCGATAACCGTGTTGCCGCGAAGAGTGACATTGGGAGAAATTTTGGTGCCTGCCCCAATTTGGACGGAATCTTCAATGATCACACCATCAATTCCTTCAAAAATAACGCCGTTCTGAAAATGCTTTTCCAGAACAGCCAGCCGTTTCTGTTCCAATTGTGCAAATGCTTCCAGCATGATAGAGCCTCCTGTTCTGCGGATGTGACCGCATCATGATGATTCAGTATATTCTTAATGATACACGTTTTTGCCGATTTTGTAAAGTAAAATCCGATAATAACTGTATGAAAATGAATTTTATGCAAAAAAAGAAAAAAATAACTGGAAAAAAGCGGAAGTTTTTGCCTGCTTTGTGGAACAGAGGAATGGATTTTCATGAAAATCTGGTCAATTTTGATGAAAGCAATTTTTTTTTCAAAATCCTATGGTAAAGATACGCAAAATTTGCTATAATAGGGATAACAGTAGACTGTCTGAGAATATTTGCAGGATTTTTTTCAAAAATTCCTGCAGATATGTTTTCTTGTGTCCATCGAAAGACAGAGCTGCAAAAAAATTGGTGGAATGTCGGAAAATTTTGACAAGACTTCGTAACACTTAACCAAACAAGATTTTCCGTTATTCATAAAAATATGGAGGTAGATTACAATGCAGAAGAAGTATGTGTACCTTTTCACCGAAGGTAACGGCAAAATGCGCGAACTGCTTGGCGGTAAAGGCGCAAACCTCGCTGAAATGACCAATCTCGGTCTCCCCGTTCCGCAGGGCTTCACCATTTCCACCGAAGCCTGCACCCAGTACTATGAAGACGGCCGCAAGATCAATGATGATATTCAGGCTGAAATCATGGAATATGTTGGTAAAATGGAAGAAATCACTGGCAAGAAATTTGGTGACCATGAGAATCCTCTGTTGGTTTCCGTTCGTTCTGGTGCCCGCGCTTCCATGCCCGGCATGATGGATACCATCCTGAACCTCGGTCTGAATGAAGATGTTGTAGAGGTTATGGCTGCGAAATCCGGCAATCCCCGTTGGGCTTGGGACTGCTACAGAAGATTTATCCAGATGTATTCCGACGTTGTTATGGAAGTCGGTAAGAAATACTTTGAGCAGCTCATCGACAAGATGAAAGAGGAAAAAGGCGTGACTCAGGACGTTGAACTGACCGCTGAAGACCTCAAAGAGCTGGCTAACCAGTTCAAGGCTGAGTACAAAGAAAAAATCGGCGAGGACTTCCCCACCGATCCCAAGGAACAGCTCATGGGCGCTATCAAAGCTGTATTCCGTTCTTGGGACAACCCTCGTGCAAACGTGTATCGTCGCGACAACGATATTCCTTACTCTTGGGGTACCGCTGTTAACGTTCAGATGATGGCATTCGGTAACATGGGCGACACCTCTGGTACCGGCGTTGCGTTCACCCGTAACCCTGCTACCGGTGAAAAAGCTCTGTTCGGTGAGTTCCTGATGAACGCTCAGGGCGAAGACGTTGTTGCTGGTGTTCGTACTCCTCAGCCCATCGCACAGCTGAAGGAAGTTATGCCCGAAGTTTACGAGCAGTTCGTAAACATCTGCCATACTCTGGAAAACCATTACCGCGATATGCAGGATATGGAGTTCACCATTGAGGATCGCAAACTCTACATGCTCCAGACCCGTAACGGCAAACGTACCGCTGCTGCTGCTCTGAAGATCGCTTGCGACCTGGTTGACGAAGGCATGATCTCTGACAAAGAGGCTGTTGCTATGATCGACCCCAGAACTCTGGACGCTCTGCTGCATCCCCAGTTCGATGCTGCTGCTTTGAAGAAAGCTACTCCGGTTGCCAAAGCACTGGCTGCTTCTCCCGGAGCTGCTTGTGGCCGTGTTGTTTTCACTGCTGAAGATGCAAAAGAATGGGCTGCAAAAGGTGAGAAGGTTGTTCTGGTTCGTCTGGAAACCTCTCCTGAAGATATCGAAGGCATGAAAGCTTCTCAGGGTATCCTGACCGTTCGCGGCGGTATGACCTCTCATGCTGCTGTTGTTGCTCGTGGTATGGGTACCTGTTGTGTATCTGGCTGCTCTGCAATCAACATGGACGAAGAAAACAAGAAATTTGAACTGGCTGGCAAGACCTACCACGAAGGCGATTATATCTCCATTGATGGTTCTACCGGTAATATTTACGACGGCATCATCCCCACTGTGGATGCTTCCATCGGCGGCGAATTCGGCCGTGTTATGGAGTGGGCTGACAAATATCGTCAGCTGCAAGTTCGCACCAATGCTGACACCCCCACCGATGCGAAGAAAGCTCGCAGCCTGGGCGCTGAAGGTATTGGCCTGTGCCGTACCGAGCACATGTTCTTTGATGAGGACCGTATCCCGGCTATCCGCGAGATGATCTGTTCCGACACTGTTGAACAGCGCAAAGCTGCTCTGGCTAAATTGGAACCCATGCAGCAAGGCGACTTTGAAAAACTGTACGAAGCTCTGGAAGGCTGCCCGGTAACCATCCGTTTCCTGGATCCCCCTCTGCATGAATTTGTTCCCACCGAGGAAAAAGACATCGAAGCTCTGGCTAACACCATGGGCAAATCCGTTGCAGACATCAAGGCTATCATCGCTGGCCTGCACGAGTTTAACCCCATGATGGGCCATCGTGGATGCCGTTTGGCTGTCACCTATCCTGAAATTGCTGAAATGCAGACCGAAGCTGTCATCAAGGCTGCTCTGAATGTAAAAGCGAAACATCCGGATTGGGAAATCGTTCCTGAAATCATGATCCCGCTGGTCGGCGAAGTCAAAGAGCTTGCTTACGTTAAGAGCGTTGTTACCTCTACTGCTGATGCTATCATCAAAGAAGCTGGCTCCGATATGCACTACAAAGTCGGTACCATGATCGAGATTCCGAGAGCTGCGCTCACCGCTGACGAAATCGCAAAAGAGGCTGAGTTCTTCTCCTTCGGCACCAACGACCTGACCCAGATGACCTTCGGCTTCAGCCGTGATGACGCTGGCAAGTTCCTGGATGCTTACTATGACAAGAAGATCTACGAGAACGATCCCTTTGCAAAACTCGACCAGAATGGCGTTGGCAAGCTGGTGAAGATGGCTGCTGATCTGGGCCGTCAGACCCGTCCCGACATCAAACTGGGCATCTGCGGCGAGCACGGCGGCGACCCGTCCTCTGTTGAGTTCTGCCACAATGTTGGCCTGACCTATGTTTCCTGCTCTCCCTTCCGTGTTCCGATCGCTCGTCTGGCTGCTGCACAGGCTGCGATTAAGAATCCGAGAGCATAACTCTTAACCAGATGACGCGTTTCACTAAAGTCTAATTGCTCAAACGAGAAAGACGCACCGTTTTTACGGTGCGTCTGTTTTTATATCTTGTACAATAGCAAACTTCTATTCGTATTAGGAAGTTACTTGTTAGTAGATGTTATAACTTTAAATAGCGATATATAGCTGCATAACAAGGTTCATATTTTGTTGGAATATATTGTAGATGTGGGAATGTTGTATGAATTTGGTAAATGAGTTGATCCCGCAAAATAGAGCAGTGAGTAAGGACACCTCCGGATATGCTATATTCGGCATGTTCAGGAAGATGTTCCTGGATAATCAGAGCTTTAAAGTAGCGAAAAAGTTCTTCTGCCGCGCTATGCACAATATGAAGCGCCACAAAATCTCCGTTTTCCGCAGCAAAGCAGACAATTTTGCAAAAATCTGCACACTTTCTTTTTGCCTCAATCGAGTAGACAGTTAAGCCGTGTATGACCTTCCATACCGTATCAAAGCAACGCTCAGATTGGGAAATTTGCCAATGGGAAAAAAGCAGATCTGTCATTTGTGTGGGTGATCCGCGTCCGTCAATTGCCGCAATCACGGCTTGAATTCCCTGTACGCCAATCCAAAATCCGCTTCCCTCATCGCCCAGAAAGCTTCCTAATCCGCCATATTCATAGAATTTTCCGGAGAATTGGCCATACACATAAGATCCGGTCCCGCTATGCAGAATGTATCCATCCCGGTCACCGAATGCACAGAAATGATTCACCTCCTTTTCGGAATAAAAGGCAATTTTCGCCTTTGGATACCGTTTTTGTAATTCAGTCTCAATGTCCGTGCATTTCCATATCATTACGACGCCCACAACCGCGAGAATCTGCTGATTGGTAATGTTATGTTGTTGGATTAGCTGCTCAAATGCCAATAAAATATTCTGTAAGATTTCCGTTTTGTCACGATAAGTTGGATTTCCATCCGAAAGAGTGACAGTGTCCATCCGATACATTTTGCTGTCATATAATTCAATCTGAATCTTACTTCCACCAGAATCTAAAGAAAAGTAGTATCCCTGCATTTGATTCCTCCTAAAATCCCAGTGAGTTGAAACGTTCAATTGCCAGCCGGTTCTGTTCCTGACCGCCGTCAATGTTTACACTACGATAGATAGTGGGCATAATGTGATTCTCTAAGAGAAGCTGTGAACATCGGTAAACAATATTCCATCCTATATAGGAGGCGGCCATTCCGGAAGCTGATACAATTTTTTCGTCGAGGCCTTCCAATTCTAGTACAGCGTCGCCGTATCGGACACAGTTATCAATGACAACATCCGCGTAATCAGAGAACATGGGACATTCAGGGGTTCGGATATGCTGTTGTGTATTCAGCGAGGTAATGGCAATCAGATGCAGCCCTAGCTCCTTTGCTGTCTCTGCGACAGAATTGACCAGTTTGTTTTTGCCAGAAACCGAATTGATTAGTAGAGTATCCCCCTTGGTGAGACCATTTTGATAGAAGTTATAGCGGTAAAAGGAATGCTCAAAATCAGTGGTAACCTTCTGCATTTCTTCCTTAGAAATTCGGCTGCGCATTTTCTCCGTGCTGCCTGCCATGCCTTGTGCTACTACATTCGGCAGATGAAAATCAATGGTTCGGACAAAAGCAGCGCCTCCTGAACGGGCGATAAGTTCGCTTCCCATTAAATGCCCTCGATCATATAGGAAAAAGTATCCTTGGTTTCGGATGCTTTCTGCCACAATCTGGGCAGCTGCTTCGATATTGGCTGCCTGTGTTTGGGAAATCTGTGCAAAGATCTGGCTGAACTGACCAGCAATTTCTTTTGTATACATAAAAAATCCTCCTTTTATGAACTATAAGTACTTGATTTGATTTTGATAAGTAGCCAAAACAGATTGATTGTGCTGATCGCCGCCGTCTAGGTTGGCGCTGAGAAATACCGGCGGAGTTTGGTGATTTTCCAGAAAGATTTCCGTTACTTGTGCAGCCAAAGCGTTGATGATCGAGCAGCCGATTACCGTGGAAGCCGGTGCGATGGACTGGCCCAGAGTATCGATGTACAGGACACCATCTCCAGTTGGACAGTGATTGTCAATGGTCAGATCACAGATTTCAAACAGTCTTTTTCCGCTCTCATGCCGGGATGTGACACTTTTGGAGTATTCAAGACTGGTGATGCAGGCAATATAGGCGCCGAGTTGATGTGCCTCTAGTGCAAAGTCAATGTTGATTGGGTTTCGCCCTGAGACGGAATGAATGACGACAATATCTCCTTTCTGAATCTTGTTTTGTTGGGCAATAATGGTGCCATAATGCGGAATACGTTCGATTTCGGAAGTCATGGTAATAGGTCGAACATCACAGGTCAATCCGGGAGGCAAAATTGGATTGAAAATAGCCAGTCCGCTGCTTCGGTAAAAGGCTTCCTGAGCCAGAATTCCGGCATGTGTACATCCGAAAATATAAATACATTTTTGATTGGAAACAGCTTGATAAATTTTTTTCGCAAGCAAATCTATCGAATCTTTTTCTGCATCTTTTACGACAGATAATAACCGGGTAATTTCATCAAAATAGTTGTTGGTCAGCATAATCATTTCCTTTCTTGGATAAATTTTATTCAAAATACTTTCAAAAAGAAAGTGTTTCTTGACAAATCGAAAGATATTCGCTATGATATAGTTGTAATTGAAAGGCGGAAAGCAGAAAGGATGAGATATCATGAGTGCAAATGAGCGAAAAAAGGAAATTTTGAAATTGCTGAAAGAACGGGATTATATCAGTATCCATGAGCTGAGCCAGATATTTCAGGTTTCGAATGTTACAATTCGAGCGAATTTGGCGGATTTGGAACAGGAAAATCTGATTCGCAAAGTGCACGGCGGTGTAGTGGCTGTGACACAGAGTCAGGAGAATGAAGTCGATTGGGGATACCCTCAGCAGATGATGTATCATCGAAAGTTACTTTCGGAAGAGAAACGGAAAATCGCAGAAATTGCAGTATCTCTGATTAGGGAAAATGATGTGATTTATTTGGATCATACGACAACCTGTCAGTATATTGCCAACCAGATTGCAGAATGTACGGTCAAATGCTATGTTATTACAAATAGTCTTTCCATCATTTCCATTCTGAAAAATACCAAGCGATGTATTCTGATCGGAGGAGAATATGATCAAGAGCTGAATTCTTTTGTAGGTGAAACAACGAAGGAGTTTTTGAAACTCTATCACATCAATAAAGCTTTTTTTTCACCGAAAGGATTCTCTGTTCAGAGCGGGCCGATGGATTTTCCGAATGCGAACATTTCTTTTGAGAAGATTTGTATGCAAAATGCAGATCAGGTATTGATCGTAGCAGATCATACAAAGTTTGATTTTGATGGATTGATTGTCTTGGCTTATTGGAAAGAAGTTGACAGTTTGATTACCGATCAGGATCCACCTCCGGAATATCAGAAAGTAATGGAGGAAAATGACGTCCGGCTGTATGACTAAATTAGATTCAGAATAATAAGACATGTGGTGCTTACTGCATGTCTTATTATTTTTTATCAAAAACTTCTTTTATGATTATATAACAGAAAAAATAA
>JBMNPH010000017.1:0-38889 GCA_050943495.1 Candidatus Merdivicinus sp. | reverse complement strand
CATTCCGTTTGTCAACCTTTTTTCAAAAGTTTTTGGAATTTTTTTGTGATCTTCTAGCTCTCGGCGTCCCTCGCGAGACAGCTTGATTATTATACCTCGATTCCTTCCTTTTGTCAAGCGGTTTTTTCGTTTCCTATGTTTTCCACTCTTTTTTCAAGTATTTTCTTCATGTTCTGGGATTTTTTAACAGTTTTCTACTCGGTCAGACGAAAAATCAGCGTTTCATAGATTGCGCCAGCCTGTTTTTGGAAATTCCGCGCAATAATCTGCGCTTGTTCCGCATCCGGCGCATAAAACGACATGGAAAAAAATGTCACGCCGCCCTGATGCAGCGAAGCCGATACCTGAAAGCCGCTTCCATCCATAGTAATTTGAGTGGAAACCTCATTTTCCCTCCGAATTTTCGCAAGAAGATTCATCCCTCTCCGCACGATTATATCCCGTAGAGAAGACGGAAGCGCCTTTTTCAAATTTTCAACCGTCTCTTCCCCAAGCGGAGTCAACGAAAAAGCCGCATCTTCCTCCATGCCGAGCGGACAGATATTTCCGTTCTGTTCCAATTCCTGGAGTGCGGTGCAGAGAGTAAAATAATCCACAATTCCATCCGCGCAGCAAACCTCGCAAATATTTTCCCGCGTCAGGGGCTTTCCCACCGCCTTGAGCAGATAGCAGATCAAAATTTTCACTTCATAGGTTTCTTTCATGCCGCCAGCTGGAATGCCGGCTAAAATCGGTTTGGGCATGAACCGTCACCCTTTCTATATAATATAGGATCAAAAAGCAGCACAAATTGAAGTACCATTGCTTCTTTCTTTATTGTACCATAAACGCCAAAAGAAGGAAAGGGCGTTTCTTAAAATTGTAGGAGTTGTAAAACTGCTAAAAAATTTTCGGCAAACTCTTTACAAATGCACAAAAAACGGGTACAATAAAAAAGTAAAAACTCTGACACCTTTAACTCAGTCCTGTGAGGCTGGCAAGGCGGTCTGCTTCTTCCTCTTTGATGGGGAAGGTCTATTCATCCCCCAAAAGCAAACCAGACTGCCGGCAGCGACAGTCTGGTTTTTTTGTATCAAGGAGGCGCTGCATGGAAGAAAAAGCGTTAATATTAGATGAAAAGGCAATGTCGCGTGCGATTACCCGTATCTCCTTTGAAATTATCGAGCGGAACAAGGGCGCAAAAGACCTCTGCATCATCGGAATTCTGAGCCGCGGCCGTGAACTGGCTGCCCGGATTGCGGAAAAGATATCATCTATTGAAAACACACCGGTTCCGGTAGGATCGCTGGACATTTCGCAGTACCGGGACGACCGGGCGGGAGAAGGCGATCGGAGTGAAATTCCCTTTTCGGTGACCGGAAAAAAGGTTGTGCTGGTCGATGATGTCATTTATACCGGGCGCACAGTGCGGGCTGCAATTGATGCGATTTTCGCGCTGGGACGGCCGCAGCTCATCAATTTAGCCGTTCTCATTGACCGCGGACATCGGGAACTTCCAATCCGCGCCGACTACATCGGCAAAAACCTGCCAACTTCCCGGGAAGAACGGGTACGAGTGTCCGTCAAAGAACTGGACGGTCAGGATCAGGTTGTCATTTTAGGGTAAAATACAGAAAATGTATCAGGAAGGAGAATGATTATGCCATCCTATCTGCTGAAGAACCTTCGGATTATCAGTCCGGCGGATGCGCTGGATCTGATCGGGAACATCCGGATTGCGGACGGAAAATTCGCCGGGATCGGAAAAGATCTACCGGAACAGCCGGGCGATACTGTGCTGGATTTCACCGGCAAAACCGCATTTCCGGGGCTGATCGACATGCATGTTCATCTGCGGGATCCGGGGTTCACTTATAAGGAAGATGTTCTGACCGGATGCGAAGCGGCAGCGGCAGGCGGCGTCACGGCGGTTGCCTGCATGCCCAACACCAAGCCGGTCACCGATTCGCCCGAAGTACTGCAATATATTTTAGAGAAAGCGAAAACTGCCAAGGCAAGCGTTTATCCGGTTGCCGCCATTACGCAGGGAATGCAGGGAGGAACCTTGACCGATATGGCGGCTCTCAAAGCGGCGGGCGCCGTTGCAGTATCGGATGACGGGAAACCCGTGCCAAATGGGCGGCTGATGATGGAAGGAATGAAAAAGGCAGAACAAAACGGTCTGCTCACCATCTCCCACTGCGAGGATCTGGAGATCATCCACGGCGGCATCATGCACAAAGGCAGCGTTTCGGAGGAATTGGGCGTGCCGGGTATGGATCGTGCCAGCGAAGACGCGATTACAGCGCGGGAAATTGCACTGGCGAATTCGGCGGATACCCGTATTCACATTGCGCATGTCAGCACGGCGGGCGCTGCGGATTTCATCCGTTCCGCCAAAAAGCGCGGCGTGAAGGTCACCTGCGAAACGGCGCCGCATTACTTTCTGTTGACCCACGAACTCCTGCGGACGCAGGACGCCGACTACCGGATGAACCCGCCCCTTCGGGAAGAATCGGATGTGGAAGCCATGCGGAAAGCAGTTGCGGATGGCACCATTGACTGCATTGTCACCGACCATGCGCCGCACGCCGCCGAAGAAAAGGCGGACTTCCGCAAAGCGCCGAACGGGGTTGTCGGACTGGAGACAAGCTTCGCCGCCAGTTATACGGGACTTGTTAAGAGCGGCCTGATTCCGCTCTCCCGGCTTATCGAACTGATGAGCGTCAATCCTGCCCGAATTCTCGGCATTCCCGGCGGACAGATCCAAGTGGGCGCCGATGCCGACCTTGCGATCGCAGATCTGAATGCGGTCTGGACAGTAGATCCCGAAAAACTGCATTCCAAGTCCAAAAATACCGTATTTAAGGGTATGGAATTTACCGGAAAAATTGTCTGTACTTTCCACAATGGTCAAATTGTATATGAATCGAAACATTAAGGAGGAACTGCTATGTCATTCGAACGTCTGATTGCTAAAATCAAAGAAACCAAAAACCCCACTGTTGCCGGATTGGATCCGAGCTACAACTATATTCCGTCCTATATCCGCGCGAAATATGCGGATAAATTTGCCGACCCGCTCGAAGGCGCTGCTTGTGCAGTACTCGAGTACAACAAAGGACTGATTGACGCTCTCTGTGACATTGTTCCGGCGATCAAGCCTCAGGCTGCCTACTATGAAATGTATGGCTGGTACGGCATGAAAACCTTTGCGGAAACCATCACCTACGCACAGCAGAAAGGCATGTACGTCATCATCGACGGCAAGCGCAATGACATCGGTTCCACCATGGAAGCCTATGCTGCGGCTCATCTGGGTCAGGTCAATCTGGACGGCAAAATGGCGGTTCCGTTCGGCGGAGACGCGCTGACCGTCAACGGCTATCTCGGCACCGACGGCATCAGCCCGCTGCTCAAGGTCTGCAAGGAAGAGGACAAAGGAATTTTTGTGCTGGTTAAGACCTCCAATCCCTCGTCGGGCGAATTGCAGGACAAAAAGATTGGCCGCCGCGCGGTGTATGAAGTGATGGGCAAGATGTGCGAGACTTGGGGCAAGGAGCTGCGGGGCGAGAGCGGCTATTCGGCAGTCGGTGCCGTTGTCGGGGCAACCTATCCGGAACAGCTGACCGAACTGCGGGAAAAAATGCCGCACACCTTCTTCCTGGTACCGGGATACGGTGCACAGGGCGGCGGCGCCAAGGATGTTGCCGGTGCATTTGACGAAAACGGACTGGGCGCCATTGTCAACTCTTCCCGCGGCATCATCTGCGCGTACAAGAAGGGCGACTGGACCGAAGAGCAGTTTGCGGAAGCCGCCCGCGCTGAAGCGATCCGCATGCGGGATGATATCTGCGCACACATCAATCTGTAAAATTTTCTCCGCCTGAATGGAAAGGAATGAACTGGAATGCCGCTGAGAAGTGATATTAAAAAGGTGCTGGTAATCGGCTCGGGTCCGATCGTCATCGGACAGGCCGCCGAATTTGACTATGCGGGAACGCAGGCCTGCCGCGCCCTGAAAGAAGAAGGATTGGAAGTTGTGCTGATCAACTCCAATCCGGCCACGATTATGACCGACAAAGCGATGGCAGATAAAATTTATATCGAGCCGCTGACGCTGGACGTGGTCAAACGAATTATTCAAATGGAAAAGCCGGACAGTATTCTGTCCACTCTCGGCGGCCAGACAGGTCTGACGCTGTCGATGCAGCTGGCGAAAGAGGGATTTCTGGCGGAAAATGGAGTGAAGCTGCTGGGTGCGCGGCCGGAAACCATTGACAAGGCGGAGGACCGCCAGTCCTTTAAGGATACGATGGAAAAAATCGACCAGCCCTGCATTCCTTCCAAGGTAGTCACCACCGTAGAAGATGCGGTTTCATTTGCGGAGGAAATCAGCTATCCGGTTATTGTCCGTCCGGCCTTCACACTGGGCGGTACCGGCGGCGGAATTGCCGATGATGAAGCACAACTGCGGGACATTGCACGGAACGGTCTCCGTCTTTCCCCCATCACCCAGATTCTGGTCGAGAAGTGCATCTCCGGCTGGAAGGAAATCGAATTTGAGGTCATCCGGGATGCCAAAGACAATGTGATTACCGTCTGCTCGATGGAAAACCTCGATCCGGTTGGCGTTCATACCGGGGACTCGATCGTCGTGGCGCCCGCTGTCACCCTTTCGGATAAGGAATATCAGATGCTGCGGACTGCTGCGCTGAAAATCGTATCGGAACTGGGTGTCGAGGGCGGATGCAACTGCCAGTTCGCCCTGCATCCGGAATCGATGGACTATGCGGTGATCGAGGTAAATCCTCGTGTATCGCGTTCTTCGGCACTGGCATCCAAGGCGACGGGCTATCCGATTGCGAAGGTTGCGACCAAAATTGCCATCGGATATTCGATGGATGAAATTATTAACGCCGTTACCGGCACCACCTACGCCTGCTTTGAGCCTGCAATCGACTATTTGGTTGTTAAATTCCCGAAATGGCCGTTTGACAAGTTCGTCTACGCTAAACGCACCCTCGGCACCCAGATGAAGGCAACCGGTGAGGTCATGGCAATCGGCACCTCCTTTGAACAAGGCATCATGAAGGCCGTGCGCTCCATCGAATTGGGACTGGATTCGCTAACCATGCCTTCCCTGTCGGAATGTTCGGATGAAGAAATCGTTGAAAAGCTGTCAAATATCGATGACTGCCGGCTGTTTGTAGTCTTTGAGGCGCTGAAACGCGGCGTTTCCTACGAAAAGATCCACGAAATCACCATGATTGACGAGTGGTTCTTAGGAAAGCTCCATAATCTGGTCAAGCTGGAAAAGAAACTGGCATCCTCGCCGCTGACCGATGAGCTATATCTGCAAGCGAAAAATTACGGCTATCTGGATTCGACCATCGAGCGGATTTCCGGGCAGAAAGTCGAGCATCCGCGATATGCCTCCTATAAGATGGTAGACACCTGCGCAGCCGAATTTGCCGCCAAAACCCCGTACTTCTATTCGACCTACGACGAGGAGAATGAAGCGGCGGAATTTATTGAGCGTCAAAATTCGGGCAAGAAAAAGGTCATCGTATTCGGATCCGGCCCGATCCGCATCGGTCAGGGTATCGAATTTGACTACTGCTGCGTGCATTGTGTCTGGGAATTGAAGCGGCAGGGATATGAAGCCATTATTGCCAACAACAATCCGGAAACGGTTTCGACTGACTTTGATACCGGCGACAGGCTGTATTTTGACCCGCTGACCAAAGAGGATGTCCGCAACCTGATCGAAACCGAGAAACCTTATGGAGTTGTGGTGCAGTTTGGTGGGCAGACCGCGATCAAGCTGACAAAATTCCTGGATGAGCTGGGTGTTCGGATTTTGGGCACCTCGGCGGACGCAATTGACGAGGCAGAGGACCGGGAACGGTTTGACGAGCTGCTGGAACGCTGTGAAATTCCGCGGCCGCAGGGACATACCGTGTTCACGACCGAGGAAGCCATCAAAGCCGCTAACGAGCTGACCTATCCGGTTCTGCTCCGTCCGTCTTATGTTCTGGGCGGCCAGAATATGATTATCGCTCACTCCGACAAGGATGTCGAAGAATATATGCAGATCATCACCTCCCACCATATCGAAAATCCGGTTCTGATCGATAAATATATGATGGGCACCGAGGTGGAAGTTGACGCCATCTGTGACGGCGAAGATTACCTGATTCCCGGCATCATGCAGCATATTGAACGCGCAGGCGTTCATTCCGGTGACTCCATCTCGGTCTATCCGGCACAGACCCTGCCTCCGCACATTCAGAAGACGCTTATCACCTATACAGCGCGGCTGGCGCTGGCCTTGAAGGTCAAAGGTCTCATCAATGTGCAGTATGTTGTGTACAATCATTCGGTATATGTGATCGAAGTAAATCCCCGTTCCTCGCGGACGGTCCCCTATATTTCCAAGGTAACCGGCGTGCCGATGGTGCCGCTGGCAACTCAGATTGCACTGGGTGCGAAGCTGAAAGATCTGGGATATGGCACCGGCCTGTATCCGGCACGCGATTATGTGGCGGTAAAGGTTCCGGTATTCAGCTTTGCAAAACTGAGCGATGTAGATACCCATCTGGGGCCGGAAATGAAGTCGACTGGCGAAGTTTTGGGCATTGCGCGCAGCTTTAATGATGCGCTGCTCAAAGGACTGGTCGCAGCGGGTAACCAAATGAAGAAATCCGGCGGGGTGTTCATCTCGGTACGGGACGGTGACAAGCAAGAAGTGCTGGAAGTTGCAGACAAATTCGCTTCCATGGGATTTGATATCTATGCAACCAGCGGCACCGCTTCCAATCTGAACCGCAACATGATTGCGGCGAACACCGTCAAGAAGATCCACGAAGATCCGGAGAACAACGTGCTGACACTGTTGGATTCGGGCAAGATTGACTACGTTATCTCCACCTCGGAAAAAGGCCGCCTGCCCGCCAAGGACAGCGTTCGGATCCGGCGGAAGGCAGTGGAACGTTCGATTGTGTGCCTGACCTCGCTGGATACGGCGAATGCGATGGCGGATTGTCTGGCGATGGACAAAACGATTGACGACATCGAACTGGTAGATATTACCAAAATCTAACAGCAGCAATTAATTTTCAAAAAAATACCGGTCATCCAAAAAGGATGGCCGGTATTTTATTTATTCTTGATAAGCAATCAGCTCAATTTCGACTTTTGCACCCTTCGGCAGCTTGTCTACCGCATAACAGGCGCGCGCCGGACAGTTTTCCGGGAAGTATTCGGCATAAACCTCATTGACCGCCGCAAAATCCCCGATATCCTCGAGCAGAACAGTTGTTTTGACGACGTCCTTCATCGAACAGCCTGCCGCCTCCAGAATGGCTTTCAGGTTCTCCAGTGACTGGCGGGCCTGTTCGCGGATTCCATCCGGCATGGTTCCCGTTTCCGGATGAATGGGCAGCTGGCCGGACACAAAAATCAGATTTCCGGCCCGGACTGCCTGCGAGTAGGGACCGATGGCGGCGGGCGCGTGGGAAGTTTCAATGATTTCTTTCATGGGATCATCTCCTATATCGTATTACATATATTCCGGCGGAAGGACGAAACGGTCCTCATCCGCGACAGCATAACCGCGGCGAATTGCCATTTGAATACCAGCCTCAGCCGTCTCCAGAATGGACGAGCCCACCCGCTGGAATCCAAATAGACGATAAACGGCGCGGATCAAATCTTCTCTGGGGAGACCAATCTGTCGTTCCAGCACATAGCGGATCGCATTTGCAAACTCCTCGGGGGGAATATCCTCGGCATCGCGACGGAACTGATCCGCATCGGGAACACGGAAATCCGCATATTTACGCGGACCGCGTTTCCGGGTCCAGTAAAACGTCTTTTCATTACAGTGGGTCTGGGTACCCGGCAACTTTTCCAAAAGCGGGGCGAGACGGCGTTCAATCCTGGGGGCCATTCGCGCAATTCCCCAGGCATTCATGATACGGCGGCAAAGGAGATCTCCGCTAATCGGTGCTTCCATTTCGAGGACTTTTTTCATCTGCATCAGAATTTCAGCATCATAGACCGGATTGCAGAAATCTTCCGGAGTGACCGATTTCTGCGGAAGATGGCAAACCAAATATGGTTGTCGTTCATCCTCTGGTTCAGGGGCACGTTCTAACTTGGTCTGGTCGAAATGATAGCTGCGTTTTTCCTCGGGCGGCGTGGGGACAGGGGCAAGATGTTCCTGCCGAAGTGCTTCCTCAATCGCTTCACGAATTCGGAATAGTTCCTTGGTAGGATCCTCCCGCCATTCGAGCACCCAACAATGATATAAATGCCATCCAAGGCTGCGCAGAACACTTTCCTGATTCATATTGCGGTCGCGTGCCGTCTGCCCGGCCAGATAATATTCGCCGTCGCAGAGGATTCCCAGTAGATATTCAGTCGGATAACGTGGATCGACGACTGCCAGATCGATACGGAACCCAGAACATCCAACATTCGTGCGGACCTCGAATCCCATTCGACGGATATGCGCGGCCAGCATTTCTGCAAAAGGCTGCTGATCGACCGTAATCTGCTCGATAGGAGTCGGCAGTGCGGCATAACCCTTTTCCGCAAATTCCAAAAAGGCTTTCAGCCCTGCCACACCTTCGGACCTTGTTTTGGAAAGGTCGATCTGATCGGCTCGAAGGGTGGAATAAATGCGCATTTCCTTGCGAGCGCGAGAAACGGCAACATTGAGTCGACGCCAGCCTCCCTCACGATTTAGAGGGCCAAAATTCAAGGCAACTTTTCCACTTTCATCCGGACCGTATCCAATAGAAAAGAGAATGACATCTCGTTCATCACCCTGAACATTCTCTAAATTTTTAACAAAAACCGGCTCTTCGGCGGCGGCACTCCGTTCCTCGAGTTCGGGATGGAGGCAAAAGGCCTCGAGCAGCAAATCCTCAATCAGATTCTGCTGAACGGCGCTAAAAGTAACAACTCCGATACTATCCTTGGCGAGGACGGGATCCCCCAGGCGACGCAGAATTTCCGCAACAACGGCCTCAGCTTCTGCTCGGTTCTGTTTGGAACGTCCTCGGTCATAACTTCCCTGTACGGGAATGAGGGTAACACGGGATTCCAGATCATTGGGAGAGGGAAAAGTATATAGACGGTTGTCGTAGTACTGCCGATTGCTGAAGGCAATGAGGCTTTCATGACGGCTACGGTAATGCCAGCGAAGATGTTCCTCAGGCATGGAAATGGCGAGACAGTCATCCAGAATACTTTCCAAATCCTCCTGTTCGAGGTTGTCCTCATCCACATGGGTGCCGACAAAAAAGCTGGTTGGCGGCAGCTGCTTGGGGTCTCCGACGATAATAACATTTTCTCCGCGTGCAATTGCACCCACCGCCTCACAGGTCGGAAGCTGGGAAGCCTCGTCAAAAACCACCAAATCAAAAGGCGGATATTGCGGATCGATATACTGGGCAACCGAAATCGGGCTCATCAGCATGCAAGGACAGAGCATCCGCAGAAGATTGGGGATGCTGTCAAATAGGCGGCGAATGGAGAGGGTACGACCGCCGCTGCGGATGGCCTTCTGTAGGATCCCGATCTCGGAGGATGCAGCAATGTCAGCAGAGTGGGCGGGAATTTTTGCCGAAAGGCGCGCGACCAGTTCGCTGCGGGTAAGTTGCTCATAGTCATTGCTGATGCGGCGGAATTTCTGGATTTTGGCCTCGAACATCGTGCTATGAAAAGAAGAAAGAGCAGGTTCCTGCTCGATCATGCGATCGGCGCAGGCAGCATATAGTCCCCGATGATAAGCGGCGAGGATTTGTTCAGGTTCAATCGCACCGTTCCAGCAGGCACCGGTCAAAATGCCTAGCCCCTCCTGATTGGCACGCTGCTGAACAGCGGTCCAGTTGCACCAGTCACGGAGAAGGGACAAATTTTCTGACCAACGCTTTTGATATTCAGAGAGGCGTTCCAATTGTCTGCCGCTCTCTCGATCATTCCGAACGCTGGCAAGATCCCAGATTCGTTCGACCTCGCGCTCAACTTCATCAAATGCATCAATCAATTCGGAAAGTTCCCGATAAATCCGATCATTTTCCCCTTCACGGCTAGAAAGATAGCGACGCGCTGCATTCAGCAGAACATCTCGACGTTTTTCTTCATCAGGCACGATACGGGCGGTGACCTCCTGAACAGCAAGTGCCTTTTCAAAAACAAGTTCCAATTTTCGCCAGTCCGGCTCACGTGCATTCCAGAGAGGACCAAAGCGCGATGCAAAAATATGCTCTTTGGCTGCAATTTCACGAGTTCCCTGATCGTATTCTGCCAACAGATTGAGGCAAGATTCCACCTGTTCCTTCATCAGCGCGTGAGGATCTTTCGCCAATTCTCGCAAAGCTTTCCAAATGCGATTCTGTCCAAGAAAGCGTGGCAAAATCCAAGAATCCGAAGCCTTCTCCCATTCTCGACGCGCAGTAGGCTCATTAAACAGAAGGATTTCGCGACGATAAGTAATAAAGAGAGCATCGCGTGCCGCATCACGGCGACGTCCTCCATCGCAAAGCGCATCGAGTGCATCCTGCAAGGGAGCCAAATCGCCGCTTGTGAGCAAACAGGCGGGAAGCTCACTATCTTTGCGCAGGAAATCTGCAAGCTGAACCAAATCCTTCAAATAAGGGTATGGTCCATCCGCAGGAACATTCAATTCACCGCAGAATTCTGCCAGCAGCTTTTGAAGGTGTTTCAGATCCTCCCCAAGCGCATCGAGACGATTCCCGAGTTCACTGCGCACTGAAGAACTATAAGCGGTGAGATTCCATTCCCGCAGCGGGTGTTCCGATGGATTTCCGCAGGCAGTAGCAGCGGTCTGCATTTCCTCGGCAATATCTTCCCAAACCTGAAGCTTGCGCGGATTGAGTGTATCAATATCCTCTGGAAGGAAACAAATGTCTGCCGGAGCGTCTTGGCAAGACTCATAACGGGTAATAGCCTCCCACGCTGAGAAACCGCACATATGGCGAGTATGGAGCGCCTGCACATACGCATTCAGTTCCTTCCGAAGTTCATACAGACGGGCAGCCTGTTCGTTGTAATCCTCGGCAGGGCGGATATGGCCGATCTGAAGAGTCTGTTCCAATTGGGAAAGGACGTCGCGTTTTTTGGCTTTGTTGGAATGGAGTTCGAGGGCAAAAGGTCCCAGTCCGATTTTTTCTAAGCGCTTCTGTACTACTGAAAGAGCGGCCATTTTCTCGGCCAAAAAGAGCACTGTCTTTCCATGGTAAAGCGCGTTGGCAATAATGTTGGTAATTGTTTGGGATTTACCGGTACCGGGTGGCCCATGCAAAACAAAACTTTTTCCCTGGCCGGCGGCGCAAACAGCTGAAATTTGGGAAGCATCCGCCGTAATGGGGAGGGCGAGATCCTCAGGCCGGAATTGTTCATCGAGATTTTCCGGCTGCGGGAAATCTGTAGCCGGTTGCCATTCCAATTTGCCGGACATCAAGCTGCGGACAATTTTGCTGCGCTTCAGATCCTCCGCGCGATTACGGATATCGCTCCACATTATAAACTGACTGAAGGAAAATAAACCCAGGAAGGCCATCTTTTCCACATCCCAACGAGGATGAAGAAGGATTTCCCGTCGGATGATACGGAAAACCTCCGAAAGATTAATCCCCATTTGATCACGGGGCAAGGGATCAAGACCGGAAATTGTCATACCAAAATCTTGGCGAAGCATTTCCAGCAAAGTAATGTTCATTTGGGGATCTTCATCCCGCAAGCGAATTAAAAAGCCGCGTTGAGAGGATTTGCGGATAATATCAACCGGCAGCAAAACCAGTGGTGCATACCGTGGTTTCTCGCTAAGATCGGACTCGTACCATTTCAGAAAACCAATAGCTAAAAAGAGAGTGTTGGATCCATTTTCTTCCAAACTAATTTTAGCCTGGCGATAAATTGCGGTCATAGCCGCAATGGTTTCCTCTTCGGAAAGAAAAGCACGAAGTCTGCCATTCTCCATTTCTGCAGAGAGCAGCATTTCCAGTGCTGGTGTGGAATCCTGAGGATGGAAAATGCGGGTATCCTTCCCGGAAACGCGATAATCGGCCGGACGACCTAAAACCTGAAATTCATTGCCGGCAGAAAGGGCATCCTCCAATTTAACATAATCCGTGCCGAGAATTTGAAGTGTGCGCTTGGTTGCACGAAAATTCACCAGCATATTTCGCAGGCTCAAATCCAAAAGCTTGCGTTCCCATATCTGCTGACGGGTCGCCATGGGTTCCTCTACATCAGCAGCATTTTCTCCGTTTATCAAAAATGTATTTCCAGTCGTTTCTGTCTGATGAAGACAAGGAATCTCCTCCCACCCCAAACAGAGCGGCTGAATTCCGCCGGCACGAGCACGATAAATATCCAGCAAGAATTGAAAACTTCCACCCAGAATATGGCGGGAAGCGATGTCTGCCGCTTGTTCAAAGGAAACATCCTGTTTCAACGCTGGGGCAATTACGAGGATTTCCTGTAAAGTATCATCCATGCGATTAGAAAGCACAGAAATATCATCTTGAATCGCTTCTGGAAAACAACGTGGCTCAAGCCAACATCCCACAAAAATCTGTTTATGTCCAAAAATTAGCAGTGGATGAAGACCTACTGCCTCAAGACAAGCAGCGTAAAGAAAACACCAGTCCAAAGCAGAGGCTGCTTTTTCCTGCAGGATCGAGTCGGCAAAACGTACCGGTGGAAAAGAAAGACTGGAATCTTCCTCTAGAACAATCTGCTGAAGTCGGAGTGTCTCATAAACGGCCGTCATTTGCTGTCGAACAGCATCTGACTTTTGGCATTGATAACCAGTAAAATTCATTACCGTGCCGTTGTTCTTCAAAAGTTTTCTGGCTTCTTCTATGAGCTTCAAAATTGCAGGATGGCATGGTGTTACATAGGCAGCAGACAATTCTGGTACAAAATCCGCACTGCACCAATCGTGAGGCGCGAGAATTTTTACTGTATATTCCTCCTGCAGAAGCAAGCCGTCCTCTCCAACTACCTCCAGACGAAGAATTCCATTTTCCTGCTGCACAACGGAAGATAGAAATTCTTCTGAAAGCGGCATATCCACTGCATCAATCTGAATGGATTCTCCAGCGGGAATCAAAGGAATTTCCCAGCTTTGTCCCGTGGCAAATTCCGGCGAACAGAACAAGGATACCAACACATTACAGATAGGCTGTTCCCCCATATTTTTCAAAATCAGTTTCCGTACTAGCGGAATATGATTTTGCCGCATTGCCTCACACACAATGCCGCGCCAAGCGATTTCCGCAATCAGCCGCCCCTTCATTGCTCTGTTCCTCCATCATCCACGGACTTATGCCGTCTTTTCTTTCATTTTATCCCAGAAAGCGGCCGCTCGTCAATGAGAATTCTTCGTTATTTCAAACAAACTTTCCCATGTTTTCCGGCTATTTCCTGCATTCTTTTCAAAGGTTCGTCAATCCAACCAAAAAATACGTATGGATCAGCTTTTTAAGCGCAAAAAACCGGGCGATTCGCACAAAAAAACCGTCCATTCTGAAAATGGACGGTTTGTTAATTTTTTATTTCAAATTCAATTCAGATAATTCAGGGGGTTATAACGGCCGCCATTAATCCGAACCTCAAAGTGGCAGTGATTTCCGAAAGAATATCCGGTACTACCGGCACCGGCAATCACCTGACCCTGTGAAACATAATCACCCACTGAAACATTCAAAGATGAATTATGCGCATATAAAGTCTGTACACCATTTCCATGATCGATAATAACCGCTTTTCCGTAGGAATCGTACCAACCAGCCAGAATAACTCGCCCAGAAGCGGATGCTAAAATGGCGGTTCCATAGGGACAAGCAATATCAATTGCACGATGACCGGAACTATAGTAACAGCTAATATATCCACCACTGCTTACCGGCCAAAGGAAGTTTCCGCCATAATTGCCGCTGCCAGAAGAAGCGGATAAAATCTTGCCGCTGCTGTAAGTTTCCTTTTGTTTGGTTCCTTCAACCACCTTTTTGGTAACAGGTTCCTCGATCACTTCAGTGGAAAGAATTTCGCGCGATGTTTCATATCCGTCGACATATTCAACCGAAGCAGTAACCTGCTGCGTACCATTTTTTCCTTCCTGAACGGTTTTCGTATATCCCACATACTGACTATTGTCCTTTGTGGTTTCCGTTTCATAAGCAATCTCTTCCGTCGTAGTTTCCTGACGGACAACCCGAACGGAAAGGAACGGTTTTTCGGTTGAGATAAGCGTTTCCTGTCCAATCATGCAAGACTCCTCAATATCGGGATTGAGCGCCTTGAATTCCGCATAAGTCAAGCCATTTTTATTGGCGATCTGAATTGGACTATCGCCTTCTTCGACGATGTAAACGCGTTCAGACTGCTGATTTGAAAGCAACAGATTCTCCATTTCTTCGGAAGAAACCAAACTTTCCGTCAGATACAGTCCTTCACGAAGCTCAATATCCTTCACAAAGGAAACAACTTCGCCTTCTGCACCAGTACGATATTGATCGAGAGTCTGATTCAAGATCTCCTCAATCATAGTTGTATCCGTAACGGCGCCATAAAAATCTCCATCTATGTAGAGACCCTGTGCCTCAGAAATATCCTCATTCGACATCCGAATCAAATTATCTGTCATCTCATCGGCATCGGAAATCAAGGATTCATTAACGGCAACCACGGTAAGTTCCGGATTCAGCTCAATATTAGCCTGTGTACCATCCGTGTGGATAATCCGCTGCCGAAGCATGTCCTGTGCGTTGGTAAGAACTGCCTCATCGGTAACATACCCTACATATTCGCCATTATTTGTTACCTGCAAAGCATAATTAACCTGCATAGCAGAAGAAACAACATTACATAAAATCAAAATACCGAATACCGGTGCCGTATAATTAAGAATGGTGGAAAAGAAACGGCTGTTATTACGAATACCGCAATAGAGATATGAAATGGTTCCATTCCATCCGCCCTCACGGTAGTGCTGCATTGTTTGAGCAGGGAGATGATATAATTTTATAAAAGGAACCGCAACATCTGCTGCAAAAGCAGAACACTTCTGAGCCAAGAAAGCGGAAGTCTTATGCAGAAGCTCTTTTGAAAACACAATGGTTTTTTCTGAAACAGACGAAATAGCTGCTCTCAAATCTCGAGTGCTTTCAACAGCAGCGCGGGAAGTATAGATACAAAGGGAAGAAGCTTGTCCAGCAACTTTTTTGCAGGCTGCATTACAAAATGTATTTAACTTTTGACGAAAACTGCTCTCCTGGATTTTACTAATCCAATCTTGCCAAGCAACATCGACACGTTCTTTCAAGTTCGAAATTTTTTCTCGAACCTGCCATTCCATTGCTGTTCTCTCCCTTCCAGTTACAAATTGGTTACAACGATATTTATTATACCACATTTCCGAAAAATTGCAACCGTTTTGTTACCACTTTTTTATTTCCGCAGAATGTTTTGTCGTTTTTTACAGTTTCATTCCACAAAAAATTACATATATGACAATTGAAAGAAAAAGAAAAATGAAATTTCTAACAATTTCTATGGAATTCTCAAACTATTGTAACCATTTTGTAATTGTTTCTTTTTCAATCCAAAAAATCCTGCAATAAATCTGCGAAAATCGTATTGGAAATGAGAAATCCTGAGGGTGTTAACGCGATTCTGTTCCCTATCATTTTCATATAACCGGCATGAATATATCGTTGTGACCGGTTTCGAAACTGTTCGCACTCGGATTTTGAAAGGCCCAACTTCTCGAGTTCCACGCCATCCGTTAATCGCAGACCGAGCATCAGACGTTCTTCGATAGTATTTCCCGGTCCATCTGAAAGTAAGTTGTTTCCCTGGGTTTCCAAATATTCACGAATTCCGCGTGGATGGTAAAAGCGTTGTCCTTTCAAACAGGAATGTGCAGCCGGACCGATTCCAATATAATCCTCGACTTGCCAGTATTTGAGATTATGGCGGCATATCCCTCCCGGTTTGGCAAAATTCGAAATCTCATATTGAGAAAAGCCATATTCTTCTAGGGTTGTAACCGTCTGTAAATAGAAATCCGCAGCTGCATCCTCATCCGGACACAAATCGACCACATTCTCGCGAAAAAAGGGCGTTCCTTCCTCAATTTTGAGCAAATACGCGGAAAGATGTTCCGGTTGCCAGCCACAGAAAGTTTCTAAGGTATAACGAAGACTATCGGATGTTTGAAAAGGAATTGCCAACATTATATCCAGGCTGATTCGAGAAAAGCCAGCATTTTTAGCTTGACGAACTGCCTCACCAATTTGGGCGGCATTGTGACGTCGTCCTAAAAAAGATAGTTCACAATCTACTGCCGACTGTGCGCCGAAAGAAATCCGATTCACGCCAATTTCCCGGAGTTCTGATAAATATCGATCCGAAACAGAATCCGGATTTGCCTCCATGGTAATTTCTGCATTTTTCAAACCAAATGTATTCCGACAAGCCCGCACCAACTGCCCGATTTGTCTGGTATCCATCAAAGAGGGAGTGCCACCTCCAAAAAATAGGGTATCTGCCAAAATATCTTGCCCTTCATATCGGCTGATTTCCCGAAGCGCCGTATCGACATATTGCTGCTTAGTGCTGGGATCTGTCACGGAAAAAAAGTCACAGTATCGGCATTTTGAAGCACAAAACGGAATATGAATATAAATTCCCGCTCTCATCTCACGAATTCCCCCTTAGCACATAAAAACGGCGGACAGATTGGAAACCTGCCCGCCGCATGAAAATCAACCAAAATCAATATCCGCCGCGATCTCCGAAAAAGGCTCGGGTAGCCAGTGCCGCACCAGCCAGAAAGAGATTGCGTTCATCAAGCTTGCTGTCCAGTACTGTATAGTTTGGAAGTGCCTTCTGAAGTTGCGCATGCAGAGTATCTGCAAACCATTTTTCAGAAGGATAGACAGCTAATAGTACAATCTTTCCGGGATCAAAGAAATGCACCACCAATTCAAGATTTTCTGTACGGCGCTGAATGAGTTCCCCCATTAACTTCTGAACTGGCTCATCGCATTCCTGTAAACGTCCCTCTCGAAGCAAAGTTTTCAGACGATTAGGATTTCCCTCCGTAACCTTCCAAAGCATGGGAGTTTTCTCTGGAGAAAAAATCTTCTGAACTTTTTGCCAAAAATCTTCAATAGCTGCATTACGGTCCTTTTCTGAAATTTTCATTGCCTGTCCGGAGGATCCACGATAGAGTTCCTGCCCAATCACGACAGCACCCTCAATACACTCACAGCAGCGAACGAGCAGCATTTCGTCCGAAGGAACAGTCAAATGCTGCCAATAGTCCATCTCAGCCATCGCAGCACCTTCAACCAGGGTACCGAAAGTAATCGGCACCTGAATAAATCGCTGTAAATATTCCAGAAATTCACTGTAATTCAGAGTCGTATCCCCCGTAATTTTAAGCAACGGGAAATAATGCGGGTCAATGCAGACCCCTACACCTGTAATCTGATCCGCCTTCAGATCATTTTTGTATAGAAGCTGACGGTAAACTTCTTCCATCTGGATCAAAATTTCCTCACGAGAAGCTCCTGGAGCAACCGATACGGTCTGTTTTTCAATGACCTCTCCCCACAACGTAGAGACACCAATATAGAGTGAGTGGCCTTCCAGCACTATTCCGAGATCGACCTTATAGGTGGCACAAATATCCAGTAAAATTTTCTTCCTGCCGCGAGTGGCGCGGACATCCGGATTTCGCTGTTCCCCCTTTTCGTAGAGGATGCCGTCCTGGATCATCTCATTGGTAATGATGGTAACGGCAGCTTTGGTAATGCCAATTTCCCGTGCAATGTCGATTCTGGAAGTGGGGCCGTTGCGGCGCAAAAGCCGCAAAATCTGCATACGGTTGCGGCGCTTCAAGTCAAGTTTACTGATTCCGTTTGAGATCATTGGATTCCCTGCCTTTCATGATATTCTAAATTTATCCATTCTACATAATATATTAGTATAACAAATGTTTAAGCCAAATATGTTTCGAATCTATGAATTTTTTTGAGTTCGGTTCCTTCAAAATTTATTCTTAAGGATAGGCAGTAAAACACAGATTTAGATCAACATTACCCGAAATGCCATCTACCGTACCTGAATTGGTATATTGCCACATCTGAAATTCATAAGGAAATGCAGGGGTGCGATAGTATTGTGCAAGCCATTTGTCATATTCCGTCAAACGTTCCGGCTGCATGTTGGAAACAAGCCATTTGAGGTTGCCGTAAATCATGGGATGATAACCGGCCTCTTCGATGGTATCGCAGAATGCGATAGCGATATCCGTCACTTCTTCCGGAGTGAGGCTGCTTGTGCGGGCAACTCCGCCAGCAATTTCCTCCATATCAAATACAATCGGATAGGTGATTTCATGCCCTTGAATTTGTTCAAGGACAAGTTCTGCTTCCTCGATCGCCTCCTGCTCATTGACAGCCTGCGAAAAGACATAAATCCCCACATCCAAGCCGGCTGCGAGGGCGCCCTCCAAATTTTGTTCCAACATTTCGTCGACCAAAAGGTTCCCGCTTTCGCCGTATCCGCGGTAGACGCCGCGCAGCATCGCAAACTGAATGCCGTCGGCTTTCACCTTCTGCCAGTCAATCTCACCCTGATGGCGGGAGACATCGACCCCCAGCAGAGCAGCCTGACCATTTTCCGGCTCATAGGAGAATCGGCCATTGCTGCGGGAAAGGTATTGCCAATCATAGGAATTTTTAGGCAATGTATCATCAATATCGGCATAAACAATGCCGGTCGCGTCTTTATAAATCATTTTATCCGGAAAGAACTGTTGAATAAATTCTGAGCTGACGCCATATTGAGCGGCATATCCCTGAAAAGTTTCGATGGGGATAGTTGACTGACGCAAATTCTCCAGTTCAGCCTGCGTATCCTCGAGCTGCTGTTGGAGGGACTGCGCCTGTGCCATGGCTTGTTCGGCTTTATGATCTTCCAGGAACCAGACAGTTGCGATGACACCCACTAAAGCCAATGCGAGCAAAACATTAGAGACCGTCAGGAAACCCAGAAGTCCATTTTTTCTTTTTGGTTGTTTACTATTTGGTTGTTCCATAAAAAGCCACCTTTCTCCCTTTTATCATTATACCGAAAAATTTGTCAATTTACAAGAAAAATTGAAATTCTTATTGTTTTTTTTACAAATAAATCAAAAGATGTCAATAAAAAAGAAGCACCCTTTCCAGTTTGTAAGGAAAGGGTGCAGGAAATCAATCATCATCGAGTTTGAGGACCGCCATAAAGGCCTGCTGCGGAACCTCGACCGAGCCGAGCTGACGCATACGTTTTTTACCTTCCTTCTGTTTTTCCAGAAGCTTCTTTTTCCGGGTGATGTCGCCGCCGTAGCACTTGGCGAGGACATCCTTCCGGACGGCCTTGACGGTTTCACGGGCGATGACCTTGCCGCCGATGGCAGCCTGTACAGGAACCTCAAAAAGCTGACGCGGAATATTTTCCTTGAGTTTCTCACAAATCCGGCGGCCGCGGGCATACGCGCGTTCCTCAAAGACGATAAAGGAAAGGGCGTCGACGATTTCGCCGTTGAGGAGGACGTCTAGCTTGACCAGTTTGGAGGGACGATAGCCGAGCATCGAATAATCGAAGGAAGCATATCCTTTGGTGCGGGATTTGAGGGCATCAAAGAAATCATAAATAATTTCATTGAGGGGCATCTCATAATGCAGTTCAACGCGGGTGGCATCGAGGTACTGCATATTCTTGAATTCCCCGCGCCGGCCGGTACAGAGATCCATGATATTGCCCACAAAATCTACCGGCGAAATGATATCGGCGCGGACAATGGGTTCCTCTGCCAGCTGAATCTGGGAGGGATCCGGATAGTTGGTGGGGTTATCGATATAGGTGACGGTGCCGTCGGTCATGGTAATGCGGTAGATAACCGAGGGAGCCGTCGTAATAAGATCGAGGTTAAATTCCCGCTCGAGGCGTTCCTGGATGATCTCCATATGGAGGAGGCCAAGGAATCCACAGCGGAAACCAAAGCCGAGCGCAATGGACGTTTCCGGCTCAAAGGAAAGAGACGCATCATTGAGCTGAAGTTTTTCGAGAGCTTCACGCAGATCGGCATATTTCGCGCCATCGGCGGGATAAATGCCGCAGAAAACCATAGGATTGACCTTGCGGTAGCCGGGCAGAGGTTCCGCAGCGGGTGACATTGCATCGGTGACGGTGTCGCCGACGCGGGTATCGCCGATATTCTTGATGGATGCAGCAATATAACCAACCTCACCGGCACGCAGTTCCTCACAGGGGATCAAATTGGTAGCACCGAGACAACCGACTTCCACAACATCAAATTCGGCACCGGTTGCCATCATGCGGATACGAGAATCCTTGCGGACTGTCCCCTCCTTGACGCGGATATAAACGATAACACCGCGGTAGCTGTCATAATAGGAGTCAAATATCAACGCCTGCAGCGGAGCGGAAGGATCGCCCTTGGGTGCGGGAATATCCGTAACAATGCGTTCGAGCACCTCATGGATATTGAGACCCTGCTTAGCGGAAATACGGGGAGCATCCATGGCAGGAATGCCGATAATATCTTCGATTTCGTGGCAGACCCGTTCAGGGTCGGCAGCGGGGAGATCAATTTTGTTGACCACCGGAACGACCTCCAGACCGTGATCGACGGCAAGATAGGTATTGCCAAGGGTCTGGGCTTCGATTCCCTGAGAAGCATCTACAACGAGGATGGCGCCCTCGCAGGCGGCGAGAGAACGGGAAACCTCATAGTTAAAGTCGACATGACCGGGAGTATCAATCAGGTTAAACTCATAAGTTTCGCCATCGTCAGCCTGATAGGTCACCTTGACGGCTCGCGCCTTGATGGTAATGCCGCGTTCGCGCTCGATGTCCATATTATCGAGGAGCTGTTCCTCCATGTCTCGAAGGGCGACCGCGCTGGTCTGCTCGAGGATGCGGTCGGCGAGGGTGGATTTTCCGTGGTCAATATGGGCAATGATACAAAAATTTCGGATATGGTCTTGTTGGTAGGCCAATGAATGACACCTCAGTTTCTGTAAAAATCAACGTAAAATCAATGGTTTCTTTTTATTATAGCACAAAAACCGCACAAAAAGAAAGAGGAGATTGCAAATTTTCAGATTTCCACGAGGAACGGCAGAATGCCGCCGTCAGTAATATCGATAATGCCATAGGAGGCTTTGCCGTCGCGCGGCTGGGACGGACTGCCAGGGTTCATCACATAGATGCCGTCCTCATAATGGACATCGCCGCGGTGGGTGTGGCCATAGAGGGCAATCCGGCATCCATTCGCCCGGGCCTGAGAGACCAGATGATCCAACCCTGCATTGACATAGAGGGTGTGCCCATGGCAGAGAAAAATTTTAACATCTCCGGCAAAAGCCACTTCGGTGGCGGGACGAAGGCTGGCGAAGTCGCAGTTGCCGCGTACTCCCTGGAGTGGGAGATCGGGATCAACGGCGAGAAGATCATCCAGTTCGCGTTCCCCATCCCCGAGGTGGAGAAACAGATCAGCCTCCTTGCGGTGCTTTTGGACAATCTCCCAGAGGGTGTGGAAATCACGGTGAGTATCAGAAATAACAATGATGCGCATAAAGCATCTCCTTTGCATAAAATGAAGAGGGCAGTCATAAGTTTAAGTTGTATAGCAGAGAAAGGGTGGTGATTTTATGGATTTTCAGAATCCGAATCTTTCCAAAGTTCTGGGAATGGTCGGACAGAAGCTTGGTGCAGACCCGCAGACTCTGCAGCGGGATCTGAAGGCAGGCAAATATGATTCAGTTCTGTCCAAAATGAAGCCGAATGAAGCGGCGCGACTGCAGCAAATTCTAAACAATCCGGCATTGGCGCAGCAATTGCTGAATACGCCGCAGGCTCAGCAGATGCTGAAAAATATTATGGGGCAGGCCAACCAGAAAAAATAAGGCGGATTCGCCGGAAAGGAGCGGATTATGGACGATCTCACCTCAAAAGTACAGGAGATACTGGGCAGTGAGGACGGGATGCGCCAGCTTCAGGAAATGGCGAAGGCGCTGGGCCTGTCGCCGGAATCCGGGGACTCCGCTCCTGCGCCGTCCGGCGCCGGGGATCTGAGTTCCATGTTGGCAGGACTGACGGGCAATGCGGAAGATTCGGCGCAGTCGGATCTTCCCATTTCGGCAGGAGATTTGCTGAAAATCGGCAATCTCCTGCAAAATGTGCAGCATGAAACGCCGTCCACTGCGCTGCTGCGAGCATTGAAGCCGCTGCTGCGGCCGGAACGCCGCAAAAAAGTAGAAGAAGCCGTACGAATTATGCAGCTGCTGGCTCTTCTCCCGGTATTGCAGCAGAGCGGACTGCTCAAAGGGCTTTTAGGAGACGGGAATTCCGATTAAGGGACAAGCCGGAAAGGAGGCGTATGAGATGGCAGTCATCCAAAACAGCGGGTACAGTGCGTCGGAATTTTCGTCGATGCAGCAGGATGCGATTCAGCGGGTGCGGGAAATGCAGCGGCGGGCGCAGCAGCGGCTGGAAGAAAGCAATCGTCTGGCGGCGGGAATGCCGGCAAACAGGCCCCAGATGCCCAAACCGTCTGCTTCTGCTCAAAAAACAGCCGTCTCCCCGCCTGCTGCGGAACCAGCTGTTCCGGCTCTTCCCTTTCAGGGGATTCTCGAAAAACTAGGCGTGGACGGGGAAACGGGATTGATTCTGATTTTGCTTTTGCTGCTGCTCAACGAGGGGGCTGACCGCACGCTGATTTTAGCGCTTGTTTATATTTTGGTTTCCTAAGGGCGGAAAAATCCGTCTGCCGCATTTTCAGCGATACGCTTTGCCTGATTGTAGCCTTTTTCATAGAGGGCGCGGAGCTTGCGGAGATCCTTTTCAAAGCGGTCGAGTCCCACCGGCTCTTCCGGTGCAATCACGATGGCTTTTCCCTCCTTCTCCAGCTCAAAGGCGAGTTTTTTGGCGTCATTGTAGACTTGATGCCGCCGATCGAGAGTTGCCACCATTTCGGGGTATTTGCCGTAAAGATGCTTGTAGACCTGCCGGAATTTCTCGGGAGATTTAACATAGCCGCGATGCTGGGTCAGGACAATGACCAACGAATCACAGCCATCCGCCAGCGCTTTTTTCACGGGAATAGGATCGGAGGTACCGCCGTCGAGGAATTTCCGGCCGCGGAATTCAACGATCGGAGAAAAGACCGGAATCGCCGAGGAAGCGCGCAGCACCGTTGCGTCATGATTCATGGCCTCCACGCCGAAATAGGCGGGTTTGCCGGTTGCGACATCGGTGACGCCCGCATAAAATTCGCATTTCGTCTTCAAAAATGTTTCGTAGTCAAACGGATCCAGTTCATTGGGGATTTTGTCGAAAATAAAGTCCATCCCAAACATGGAACCGGTTTTGAGGAAGTTTTTCAATCCGAGATACCGTTCATCCTGCAGGTAGGCGGTGTTCACGCGAAAGCTTCTGCCCCGCTGGCAGGAAAGGTACGAGGTCGCATGGCAGGCGCCCGCCGAAACGCCGATGCAGTAATCGAAGGTGATGCCTGCATCCATAAAATAATCCAATACTCCGGCGGTATAAAGGCCGCGCATTCCGCCGCCTTCCAGAACAAGTCCGCGTTTCATCCCAATATCATCCTTTCCAAAAGCCAAAGATTCTATTTTTATCATATACCGAAATCCGCATTTTTTCAACCGCAGAATGATGAAAGATTTGGAAACAAATCAAAAGCCGGGCACAATGACCCGGCTTTCGGTATTTTGTTATTTCATATACTCCTGCAGGGATTTGACACCTTCCATGCCCTGCTCGCGGACTGAGCGGATGCCCTGTACCGAAGCCTGTGCAGCGGCGATGGTGGTCATATAGCAGATTCTGCCCTTGATAGCAGCCTTACGGATATAGCTGTCATCGGTAGTGGACTGCTTGCCGACCGGCGTGTTGATGATAAGGTCAATTTTGCCCTCGGCGATCAGGTCGCCGATATGGGGAGAAGCCTCGCAGACCTTATTGACCCGAATAGCCTCGATTCCGTTCTCCCGGAACAGCTTGCAAGTGTTCTCGGTTGCCAAAATCCGGAATCCGAGCTGCTGGAAGTCTTTCGCAATCTGAACGGCTTCGGCCTTATCGCGGTCGTTGACGCTGATGAGGACGGTTCCCTCAAGCGGCAGACGGATGCCGGTAGCCTCTTCTGCCTTGTAGAAAGCTTCACCGAAGTCTTCGGAAAGGCCGAGTACCTCGCCGGTAGAACGCATTTCCGGTCCGAGCACCGGGTCGACTTCCTGGAACATATTGAAGGGCAGAACGGCTTCCTTGACGCCGTAATGGTGAATATTGCCGTGGCGCAGAGCCGGAACGGGAGATTCGCGGCCTTCCAGCTGCGCAATGATGACATCGGTGGCTGTCCGCACCATGTTCAGGCCGTACACCTTGGAAACCAGCGGAACGGTGCGGCTTGCGCGGGGATTTGCCTCCAGCACATAGACGACGCCGTTTTCGATGGCATACTGCATATTCATGAGGCCGCAGACGTGCAGCGAGGTGGCAATCTTGCGGGTGTAATCCTCAATCGTAGCGATCTGAACGGGGGTCAGAGAGATCGGCGGCAGGACGCAGGCCGAATCGCCGGAATGAACGCCTGCCAGTTCCACGTGCTGCATGACGCCGGGAACGAAGCAGTTGACACCGTCGCAGATTGCATCCGCCTCGGTTTCAATCGCATGGTTCAGGAAGCGGTCGATGAGGATCGGACGGTCGGGGGTAACGCCGATGGCGCCCGCCATATAAACCCTCATCTCGTCATCGCTGTGAACGACTTCCATACCGCGGCCACCCAGAACGTAGGAGGGGCGCACCATGACGGGATATCCGATTTCGGCGGCAACCTGAAGCGCGCCGTCCACATCGGAAGCCATACCAGCCTTCGGCATAGGAATTTCGAGCTTGTCCATCATCTCGCGGAAGAGATCACGGTCTTCGGCGAGGTCGATGGAATCGGGAGAGGTGCCGAGAATCCGGGCGCCTGCCGCCTGAAGGGCGCGGGCGAGATTCAGCGGGGTCTGACCACCGAACTGAGCAATAATACCGACCGGTTTTTCGGCCTTGTAAATCGACATAACATCCTCAAATGTCAGCGGTTCAAAATACAGCTTATCGGAGGTGTCGTAGTCGGTAGAAACGGTTTCGGGGTTGCAGTTGACCATGATGGTCTCATAGCCGAGCTTGCGGAGAGCGAGCGCGCAGTGCACGCAGCAGTAGTCAAACTCGATACCCTGTCCAATCCGGTTGGGGCCGCCGCCGAGAATCATGACCTTCTTGGGATTGGTGGTAGCAGGCACGGGATTGTTCGCGCCGTGATAGGTGGAGTAATAATAAGATGCATTCTGGGTACCACTGACATGAACCTTATCCCACTCCTCGACAATGCCGAGCGATTCGCGGCGGGCTGCCACTTCGGTTTCGGCGCAGCCGAGCAGGGTGCCCAGATAGCGGTCGGAGAAGCCGTCCAGTTTGGCAGCTTTGAGCATCTCATCGGGGAGGTCAGCGAGAGTGTGGGCAGAAATTGCCTTTTCCTCCTCGACCAACTCCAGAATAGCATTCAAAAATTCCTTCTTGATCTTGGTCATGCCATAAATGACATCGACTGAAATGCCTTTTTTGAGTGCCTCATAGATAATAAACTGGCGTTCACTGGAGGGTTCTTTCAACAGGGAAATCAGCTCACTAGCGGGCAACTTCTCGAATTTCGAGACATGTCCCAGTCCATAGCGGCCAATTTCAAGGGAACGGATGGCCTTCTGATAGGCTTCCTTAAAGGTGCGGCCAATGCTCATAACCTCGCCGACAGCCTTCATCTGGGTGGTCAGCTTGTCCTGTGCGCCTTTGAACTTCTCAAACGCCCATTTTGCGAACTTGATGACAACATAATCGCCGTCGGGGACATAGTTTGCCAAATTGCCGTATTTGCTGCACGGAATCTCATCAAGGGTGAGACCCGCTGCCAGCATAGCAGATACCAACGCGATCGGGAAGCCGGTCGCCTTGGATGCGAGAGCCGACGAACGAGAAGTACGGGGATTGATTTCGATAACAACGATACGGTCGGAAACGGGATCATGGGCAAACTGCACGTTGGTGCCGCCGATAACGCCGACCGATTCCACGATTCTTCTGGCCTGATCTTCGAGCCGTGCCTGTACTTCCTTGGAGATGGTGAGCATGGGAGCTGCACAGAAGCTGTCGCCGGTGTGAACGCCCAGCGGGTCGATGTTTTCGATAAAGCAGACGGTAATCATCTGGCCCTTGCTATCGCGGACAATTTCGAGTTCCAGCTCTTCCCAGCCGAGAATGGATTCCTCAATCAGAACCTGTCCGACGATGGACGCCTGAATGCCGCGACTGACGATGACTTCCAACTCTTCCTCATTGTGAGCAAAACCGCCGCCTGCGCCGCCCATTGTGAAAGCGGGACGGATTACAACCGGATAGCCGAGTTCTTCGACAATCTGTTTTGCTTCTTTGACCGAGTAAGCAGGTGCGCTGCGGGGCATATCGATACCCAGTTCTCGCATTGCATTTTTAAATTCAATGCGGTCCTCACCACGTTCAATAGCATCAACCTTGACGCCGATCACTTTGACTTTATATTCATCCAGGACGCCTGCCTTCCAGAGTTCGAGGCAGAGATTCAAACCGGACTGTCCACCTAAATTGGGAAGAACAGCATCGGGACGTTCCTTGCGGATAATTTCACTGACCCGCTCAACATTCAGCGGTTCAATATAGGTGATGTCTGCGGTTTCGGGGTCGGTCATAATGGTGGCGGGGTTGGAGTTGACCAGCACGATCTCATATCCCAGTTGACGGAGCGCCTTGCATGCCTGTGTACCGGAATAGTCAAACTCACAGGCCTGCCCGATAATAATGGGGCCTGATCCGATAATCAGAATTTTTTGAATGTCGTCCCTCTTTGGCATTGGCAATCACCTTTCTTTTATCAAAATACCCATCCGGCATAAAAACAGGACAGGCTGCATACAGATAAACCATGACGGAGTATTCCGGCACGGTTTGGCTCTGAATTTACGCAAAATTACACTATTTTTATTTTACAACCGGAACGGACAAATTGCAAGAAATTTTTTCGTTTTTTTTCGACTTTCCCTGCTCTGCACAAAAAAATATTCCTCTCGCAAAAAATACCGGACTTTGTCCCAAAATAGGAAAAAACGACCACCTTCCACAATATCTTGTGTTTTCGTGGAGAAATATGGTTTCCACACTTTCCACAATCAAAATGTGGAAAACTCCGGTCGAAATTTGCGGTTTTCTGCGGTTTTTGCAATATGTTCATAAATAAATGTGGATAACTTCGCGTTTCCCCCTTTTGCCATGTTGATAACCATGTGGAATGTGTGGAAAGGCTGTAATTTTTGCGGAATTTTTACAATTTGTAAAAACCATTTTACAAAAAAGCCCATATTATGGGAGTTTAAGTAAAATACCCTATCACCGTACTACATTCACTATTTTTCCACAATATCGGAAAAACAGGCAAAATGTGTGAAAAAAAGGTGGGAAAAAGACCGCCCTTTTCCCACCGCAAAATATAGTATGAAATTCGACTTGAAATACCGAAAAAAAAAGTGTATCATGATAAAGACACCGCTCCAGAATCTAAAATGGGCGGAAGCAGGATTAAATCCAATTCCCTGTTTTTTTGTTCCGCATATTGAACGGTATAAGCAGTTCCACCGGAACTTCCTTCTATCAAAATGCCAATAACGCGGCTGGACTGGTCGACAAGAAAGCGGTCACGCTGGACAAAACAACCGCGATGGTAACCGGGATAGAGCACAATAATTTCATCGCTGAGACGCAAAATTTTATTGAGCCGCTGATTCCAGTCGGGTTTCCACCCTTTTCCCATACCGGGATACGGAAGGACCGCTATTAATCGGATGTCATGAAAGACTTCGCGGAGAGACAGAACGATTTCTCCAGCCCAGATATCGACACCCTGTGCCATCCCGCACAAAAAGGTCGTATAACCGTCTTCAATGGCGGTAAGAATCTTATTTTGCAGCCGATGTCGGAGTTCGGAAAGTTTTTGGGGATCCGAACCACAGGCAAGATCAAGCTTTTGGGGCCGGTGCCCGGTAAAACAAGCAGTATTCGCGCGTGGCATAGAATGCCTCCTTCCGCTGCGGATTGGTTTGTTTCAGTATACCGTAATTTTATGAAGAAACTATGAAATTTCCCATTTAATAACCATCAATTGGAAAGGACGATACGGATGGATTTTTTTAAACGAACCTGGGCGGAGATCGATCTGGATGCTCTAAACTGGAATACCGAACAGATCCGGCAGCTTTTGCCGGAGGGAACCTCGATGCTGGCGGTAGTCAAAGCGGATGCCTACGGACATGGGGACCGCATGATCTCGACCGAATTGGAAAACATGGGGATTCAATGGTTCGGAGTATCCAACCTGGAGGAAGCCATCTCGCTGCGGGATGCTGGGATCCGAGGAGAAATTCTGATTTTCGGATATACGCCGCCGAGTCTGGCAGGCGTATTGGCGGAGCACCGTATCACACAGGCTGTTTTCAATGCCGATTATGCGGCGCAGCTGGACGCAGCTGCCAAAAAAGCGGGGGTATCGGTGCTGGGACACCTGAAAATTGACACCGGAATGGGGCGGATCGGATTTGCCTGCGGACATCCGGCCGATCGTCTGGACGAAATCATCCGGAGCTGCCGCTATCCAGCGCTACAAATCACGGGGATTTTCTCACACTTTTCCTCATCGGACGATCCCTCGGAAGAGGGCATTGCCTACACCCGGATGCAGCAGCAGCGGTTTGATGCAGTCGTGGAGGGACTTCGCCGGAACGGGATCGAAATTCCCTTCCGTCATCTGCAAAATTCAGCAGGAATTGTCAGCTACTCCGGCTGCCGGTATGAAGCGGTGCGGGCCGGCATTATTCTGTATGGGCACCCGCTCGATTATCTGCCGGGGCACGCGATCGATCTGCGCCCGGTGATGAGTCTGCGCTCTACCGTTGCCATGGTAAAAACGGTGCAGCCGGGCGACTGCATTAGTTATTCGCGCACCTTTGTAGCCGACCGGGAGATGCGGATTGCCACCATCCCGGTGGGATATGCGGACGGCTATCTGCGCGCCTTCTCCAACCGCGCCGATGTCCTGATTCGTGGAAAACGGGCACCGGTCATCGGCAACGTCTGCATGGACCAGCTGATGGTGGATGTCTCGCACATTCCGGAGGTTCAGGTGGAAGATTTAGTGACGCTGGCCGGCCGGGATGGAAAAGAAGAAATCACCTTCTCGGAACTGGCGGATCTTGCGGGAACGATCCACTATGAGCTGCTGTGCCTAGTCGGAAAACGGGTGCCGCGAGTCTATCTGCGCCATGGAAAAGTAGTGGAAGTGCGGGATTTGAGCAGTCTGTTTGAGGAGGGTCGGGAATGAATCTCCTGACGGTTTCAAACAGTCCAGCGGATGAAGAAATCTGCGAAATCTTGTGGCAGGGCCGGAATGTCCGGGTGGAACGGATTCTTTCGGCGGGTCAGACCTCCCCGTCCGGATTCTGGTACGATCAGCCGGAAACGGAATGGCTGACGGTACTGGACGGCTGCGGCGAGGTCGAAATGGAAACGGGAGAACTCCATCGCCTTTATAAAGGAGATACCCTGCTGATTCCGGCGCATGCCCGTCACCGCGTTTCGTATACCAGCACCGAGCCGCCCTGTATCTGGCTGTGCGTATTCGGAGAGGAGGCGTCCGATGCAGATTCTGGTGGACGCTGATTCCTGCCCGGTCAAACAGGAAATCCGGACGGCGGCAAAAGAAGCAGGAATACCGGTCGTTTTAATAACTGACACCAGCCACCTGCTTGCGGACGGGTACAGCACCGTTGTAACGGTGGATACCGCCAAAGACAGTGCGGATTTCAAGCTGCTCTCCCTTACGAATCCGGGAGATGTGGTCGTCACACAGGATTACGGCGTGGCGGCGATGGTTCTGGGAAAAGGGGCTTTGGCTCTGCATCCCAGCGGTCTGGTTTATACAGAGGGGAATATTGATCAGCTTCTGCTGGAACGGCATCTGGGACAGAAGCTGCGGCGCGCCGGAAAGCGGACGCCCAATCCCCGCAAGCGGACAGCCGCCGACAATCAAGCCTTTGTGGAGGCTCTGCGCAAAATACTTGCAAAAAATAATCCCGTTTCCGGATGAGCGGAAACGGGTGAGGAGTGCCCGCCCGGCAAAAGCCGTTTGGGAACTCAATGCCGGGCGGGATGCAAACGCCTTTTGTTTCCCTTCCGGCAGTTTTAATATGCCCGGAATCAAAAGGAATATACCGAAAGACGTCTGATTTTTTTACGGAAGGATGCCGGCCGACAGGGATGGATGCATCGTCTCCTGCGGGTGACGGGCGGCAAGCTCGCGCTGATAGGCGTTGAGAATCGATTGCTCAAACTGCCAGCGGGCGGCGGGTGAAATCGGATGGACGATGTCCCGAAAAACTCCATTCAATTCTTTGCGGCTGGGCATGGCGACAAAGAGGCGTTCCGGCCCTTCGATGACCTTGATGTCGTGGATGGCCAGTTCATTGTCGACGGTGACCGAAACAACGGCGCGAAGCCGTCCTTCCTGCAAGAGTCTTCGGATTTTGATATCAGTGATGTTCATATTCATTCCTCCTTGCCATGAGTGTGGGAATCCTGCGGATTTTTATGCAAAGACGTTGGAAAATTTTTCACAAAGCTGTAAATTTACTATGAAAACCAATTTCGTGCCTTGAAATTTTGAGATAAATATGCTATCCTAAAAGACAGAGACGATACCATTCTATTGGAAAATCGAAAGACAGGAGAGTTTATCGCGATGGATGTATTTATTGAATATATGGTGAAAAAACAGTCAACCAGTACTGAACTATTGTTGAAGATTCTGTATGTACTGGCGGCTGCGGTACTGCTGATAGGATCCTTCTTTGTGGCACCTTTTCTCGGAATGTTCTCGATGATCGCTACTCTGATCGGATTCGGCGCAGTATACGGTGCGTATTATCTGATCACCTCGATGAGCGTGGAATACGAATACATTCTGACCAACGGCGAAATGGATGTGGACAAAATTATTGCCCGCCGCCGCCGCAAACGCCTCCTAACTGCTAACGCGCGGAAATTTGAGGAATTTGGCGCCTACAATCATCAGGCAATGGCGCAGAAAACTTTTAATAATCGAGTTTATGCCTGCACCGCTCCGGAGGATCCGGGCAACTATTATGCGGTGTTCAATCATGCGACACTGGGACAGACTCTGCTCGTCTTCACTCCCAATGACCGCGTTTTGGAAGGTCTGCGAACCTTTGTTCCCAGAAAGGCCGGCGGCAATGCTGTATACGGGAATCGACCTGATCAGAATTGACCGGATTGCCAGAAGTCTTGAAAACCCTCGTTTTTATACGAGGGTTTTTTCGGACTCTGAACGGATTTTTCTGGAGCAGAAGAAGAATCCGGTGGCATCCTGTGCGGCAAATTTTGCGGGTAAGGAGGCGTTTTCCAAGGCGCTGGGAAGTGGTATACGGGGATTTTCCCTATGTGAAGTTTCCGTGCTGCGGGATGAACAGGGGGCGCCGTATCTGTCACTGAGCGGTAGGGCTGCGGAGATTGCGGCGGAAAAAGGCCTGCAATTTTCGATCTCCCTGACCCATACGGAAGAATATGCGGCGGCATTTGTCACCGCCTGGACCAAACATACGGAGGGGATTACCGATGAAAATATTAACTGCCAACGCGATGAAATGGGCAGAACAACGTGCGGTCGAAGAGGGCGGAAGCTTCGAAGGGCTGATGGAAAATGCCGGATGTTCGGCGGCGGACATCATAGCCGGAGAAGTGCCCTCCAGAAAGCCGGTGCTGATTCTCTGCGGAAAGGGAAACAACGGCGGAGACGGTCTGGTTATCGCTCGTAAGCTGGCGGAAACGGGATGGACTGTACAGGTAGTCTTCCTACTCGGACAGGCCATCAGTCCGCTGGCGCAGAAAAACCGAGAACGGCTGGTGGGACTGCCGGTTTGGATTGGAGACGCGGCGGAAATTGAGGCTGAGGAACGAGATATCCTCTGCCGGGAGGCCGGTGCGATTGTGGACGGGTGCTTCGGGACGGGATTTTCGGGCGAACTACGCGGCGTCTGCCGAGAATGGATGGCGGCGGCCAATACTTCTCCCGCGGTCCGGATTGCGCTGGATGTGCCGTCCGGCATGAACTGTGACAACGGATTTTGCAGCGGGGACACCTTTGAGGCGGACTGCACCATCACCTTTGCAGCTCACAAACCCGCTCACATCCTGAAGGGATCTGCGCCCCTCTGCGGAAAAGTTTTCTGTGCGGAAATCGGCATTTCCGAAAAAATTCTAGCGGAAGCGCCGGGCGGCGTCACCTTGTTGGAAGGAAATCTTGCGGCAGAATGCCTCCCGAAACGGCGTCCGGATTCCAATAAGGGTGACTATGGACGGCTACTCACAATCGGTGGCTGTTCACATATGACTGGGGCAATTCTGATGGCCTCTATGGCGGCAATGCACTGTGGGGTCGGCCTGCTAAAAGCGGCCGTTCCCGAACCAATTGTGCCGCTGTTTGGCAGCCAGATTCCCGAAGCGATTTATTACCCGATTCTGCCCTCTCCGGCAGGAAATCTGCCTGCTGAGGCAGCGGATGCGCTGATCGAACAGGCCGGCTGGGCAACGGCGGTACTGCTCGGATGCGGGATGTCGGTCTGTGAGGACACCGTTTTGCTGACCCGAAAATTGCTGGCGGCAGGAAAGCCACTGGTTCTCGATGCAGACGGACTAAACTGTGCGGCTTCAGACCCAGCCATGCTGAAAACCGCGCATGGGCCACTCATTCTGACCCCGCACCTGAAAGAATTTTCCCGCCTAACAGGGAAATCCATCGCGGAAATCCGGGAAAACCGGTTTGCATTGGCAGCAGAATTTGCGGCAGAATATCAGGTAGTACTGATACTCAAGGACTCCAATACGGTGATTGCCGCGCCGGACGGAAGGCTCTGGGTGAACCGCAACGGCAATTCGGGTATGGCAAAGGCCGGCAGCGGGGACGTTCTGGCGGGAATGGTGGGTGCTTTTCTGGCTCAGGGCATAAAACCCGAAGAAGCAGCACTGGCAGCGGTTTTCCTGCATGGAGAAGCCGGAGATACGACAGCGAAAGACCTCACCCCCTACTGTATGACGGCGACCGACCTGATCCGGCATTTTCCGGAAGTTTTCCGGAAATGGGGGAACGCATAAAATTTTATTCTTCGCATATACTAGAACAGACAACCGGAGCTTTTTCCAAAAGGCTCCGGTTTTTTGACAAGGGAGGATTGCAGCATGAAAAGATTAGCACAGATCATCCTGTCTGTCTGCCTGTGCGGGATTCTGGGCGGATGCGGGGTCAATGGAGGAGTATCCTCGGTTCCAGATGCAGAAACGGTCTCGCAGGCTGTACAGCAGCCGTTTGACGCGGTAGCGGAAATCAAGATGGGCGGCATTGAAGCCACTGCGGACTTGAATAAGAGCGAAGAAGATGTATTCACCTTCACCTTTACCGCCCCCAAAACGCTCTCTGGAATGACGGTCACCATGGACAAGGAAAATATCGGCCTATCCTATCTGGGACTGCATGTAGAAGCGGACAGCGAAGAAGTACTCAGCAGCAGTGTCACCAAAGCGATTGTCGCCTCCATCAACAAGGCGGCAGAACCGGAAGGCATTACAGTCGGAGTGGAGGGTACCGCCATCACGGTCAGCGGCGAAACGGAGTCGGGAGAATTTGTACTCACCTTGGATCCGCGCAGCCGGTCGATGCTCAGCTTATCCATACCGGAACTGGATTTGACCTGTCATTTCGGCGGATAACCTCTCTGGAAAGGATGGACGATGAATCAGCCAAAACGATGGCCCTGGAAGTGGATTCTGGTGGGCGGAATTGCCTTGCTTCTGGTGCAGCATCCCGCGTTGGGATGGGAAATCCTGTGCCGGGTAGGGAGTGCCTTGCTGCCGTTCGGCCTGGGACTGGGAATTGCCTTTATTCTCAACGTACCACTTAGTTTTCTGGAAGAACGGCTGTTCCCGCACCGCCGGATTGGACGGGGAATTACACTGGCGGCGGCATGGCTATTGACAGCAGGTGTCATTGCGGTGCTGCTCTTCCTCCTTCTGCCGCAGCTTCAGAAAAGCGGGCAGAAGCTGTGGGATCAGCTGCCCCGCTATCTGGATCAATCCGGGGCATTTGCCGCCCGATATGCACAGCGCATGGGGCCTCTTTCGGGCATTGCGGAACGAATGACAGAGGCCTTCCCGCAGTGGCTGGACAGCCTCCCCAAAAACGGGCCGGACATGGTACAATCCACAGTGGATGCGGCTTCTCATTTCATGGAGGGGGTCATCAATTTCGCAGCCGGTGCAGTCTTTTCGGTCTACCTTCTGGCAAAAAAGGAACACCTGTGCGCCTGCTGCAAAAAGGTGCTGTACGCATATCTGCCCCGAGAAAAGGCCGACAATTTCATCCGAATCGGCGAACTGGCGGCACGAACCTTCCGAAACTTTGTGACGGGTCAGCTGACCGAAGCGTTTCTGCTGGGCGCAATGTGTTTTCTGGGAATGAGCATATTCCAGATGCCCTATGCCCCGCTCATCTCGGCAATCATCGGCGTCACCGCGCTGATTCCGATTTTCGGCGCCTTTTTTGGGGCAGCAGCCGGTGCTTTGATCCTCCTAATGGAACGGCCGCTGCTAGCGCTGTGGTTTCTGATTTTCATTCTCGTCCTCCAGCAGCTTGAGAACAGCTTTCTATATCCGCGGATTGTCGGAGAATCGATCGGTCTCCCCGGAATTTGGGTACTTCTAGCGGTCACAGCGGGCGGGAGCCTGTTTGGAATCGCAGGCATCCTCATCGGCATTCCGGTCACTGCTGTCCTGTACAGTATCCTGCGGGAAAAAGTGGAAGATCGGCTTCGCAGTCGTGGATTTTGCCCGGCCGATTCCCCCAAAAATTTGTCCCATCAAAAATAATATTTCATCAACTGGAAACCTCCTGTTGCAATGCCCTGCAACAGGAGGTTCTTTTTATCCATTATTCTGAATGAGCGAGATAAATCCGTCGGAACTCGCGCAGACTCTCTTCGGAGCCGAGGGTCGGACGGTATTCGAGGCCGCAGGCTCCGGTATAGCCAGCCTCATCAACGGCGCGGAAAATAACACGATAATCATTCTCGCCGAACTGGAGGTCAATCCGGCCAGGATGCGCGGCAGCATGAAGGTGGGCAATACAGTCGAGATTCTGGGTAATGCTGGGGATAATATTGCCCTCCATCACTTGCTGGTGGTAGATATCGTAGACGATTTTCACCAGCGGATGCGACACCTCATGAATGATGTCAAATGCCTCACGCGAGGACCAGAGATAATAGCCGGGATGATTGACATAGGTATTAAGCGGTTCGATCATGATGGTGACACCGGAATCCTCAAGAATCGGGCGTGCTTCGCGCAGAGCAGCGACAATGCTCGCATGCTGTTTTGCCCGATCTTCTCCCGTATCAGAGCCTACTTGGGTAATCAGACGGCGGACACCGACTTTGCGGGCGGCTTCACAGCTTTCCCGAAGGCCTGAAAGCCAGTCCGTTCGTTTGGCCGGATCCGTCATGCAGAATTCGGTCGTACACATACTCAACAGTTCCACGCCGGTCTCTTCACAGGTTTCGCGGACACGGTCAAGATCTAAAGACTTCCAGTTATACGTTTCCGCAGCATCAAAGCCGAGAGTCTGTACCTTTCTAAGGGCATCGCAAAAATCCATAGTTCCAAAAAAGCAGGGAATAGGAACACAAAACCGCATAGCAAATCCTCCTTGTAATACCAGATGAAAGTATCTTCATTATACGGGAGGATCCGTCGAAAGTCAATCCGCTTTGGCCTTTTCCAGCAAATAAAAATAGCGGGCATTTTGTTTCTGATATTCCTCATACGGCAGCAAGGCCGGGTCAGTCTGATGGAGGATCAGATCAAACCAATCCTGCCGGCCTTCTCGGGCAAAATTCTCCCGCATCGCGAGGATGACCTGCCGTTTGCGGATTAGGGTCTGATAGGATAGATCGGTAATATCCCAGACCGAATAGGGCAGTCGGATATTCCGGAAAGCCTGCGCGAGCGCTGTGGTGGAAAAATCAAGCGTTTTCGGCATCACGTCCCCTTCCTGATAGGCACAGAGAAAAAATCCGCCCGGTTTGAGCCATCCATAAATTCTGCGGACCAGAGCTTCCATATCTTGCGCAAAATAAATGCTGTCCAAAGAAGTAATCCGGTCAAAGGAAGCGGAAGGATAGTCAGCTTCTTCCATGGTAAAAACCTGAAAATTTTCCGGCTGGGAAAGACGCTGACGCGCGGAGTGAATCGCGTTCCGCGAATAATCAAAACCATATCCTTCCGCACCAAATTCGCGCTGCAAAAACGCGAGAAGTTTCCCGTTACCGCATCCGATATCCAGAACCTTCGCACCCGGGAAAACGGGGGCTTTCTCAAAAAAGAACCGCAGCTGGCTGCAATCTCCGAACCCGTCCTGCGAAAAGTCCTCTCCAAAAGCAGCGGTGCAATATTGGGAGAAAGCGACGCTGTCCTCTGCCATTTGATAAAAACTTTCATAAGCCTGATAAAATAGCCGTTCGTCTTTCATAGACAACCTCATTTCGAAAATATTTATAAAAAAGTATAGATTTTATAAGGAAATCAAAAGAGAAAAGGGCAAAATCCATTCTCGTTTTCTGCGATAATAAAAAAGAAAATAAGCAGGAAAAGAGGAATCCAGATGGAATTTCAAAATCTTTTAAGAGTTAACCCCGAAAAGGAAGAGTTTGTCACAGTTGCAGGCAAAACCTACGCCTGTTATGCAATCCGTACACCTTTAATTACAGCAGGGACAGATATTCAGGAAATCGTCGTCCGGTATGCTATGCCACATCTAAAAGAAGGAGATATTTTGCTGGTCAGTGAAAAGATGCTGGCCTGTGCGCAGGGAAAAGCCAAAGCGTTGGAAGAAATTCATCCAGGATTCTGGGCCAAAACACTTTCTCGGCATGTACAGAAAACTCCGTATGGCATTGGACTGGCAATACCGGAGACTATGGAATGTGCAATCCGAGAGTGTGGAATTTGCCGCATTCTTCTGGCAGCGGCGGGAGGGGCGCTCGGAAGATTGTTTCATCAAAAAGGTTGGTTTTATCGGATTGCAGGATTCAAAGCCGCCGCAGTAGACGGACCTTGTTCCTTTACCATTCCGCCATACAATCATTATGTTGTTCCGGCTCCGGACCATCCGGAACGAGTTGCCGGAGAATTGAAGCAGCTTACCGGACATACCGTACTAATTATCGACTGCAACGATATTGGTGGGAAAATTCTGGGGTATTCCGATACCAAAGAAAAGGAACAAATTTATTTAGAAATATTAAAGCAGAATCCCCTGGGACAATCCACAGAACAAACACCACTGGGAATCATTCGGTTGATTTCATAATATCGAAGGGATCAACTTGATAAAAAATCCAAATCAATCACTTGACTTTTTCAATGGGGATCCAAAGTTCGATAAAACGATTCGGATTTTCCTCATCATATTTGAATGGCCAATGATGAACAGAAATTTCGGGCCTTTTGGCTAACAGATAGCCAGAAGACGGAAGCCATTCACAAACAGCTTTCCGGCGCAAATCCTCAAATATCATGGTAGGAAATTTCGTGCGCTCTGTTTCGCATACCAGATAAAGGCCAGCAGGTACTGTAATTTTTTCAAAACGCGCTGCATCGTCTGCACCTAGTTCTTCTTTAAGATGATCGGTTAGCCAATTATTAAGCAAAGCCGCGATATAAAAACTGTATCCTTCATCATCAAAATCATCCATAATATTATAGGCCGTTTCCATGTCATGGGACAAACCCTTCAAAATATATTGATTCGTACGAGTGGAGATATAAAAGTCTCCTTCCTGTTCCATCCGATCAGACGGCGTTCCAGTAAATTTTCTTTTATATCCTGTAAAAATCATTTCCGGTTTCTGTTCTATTCTATAATTCATAATGTTACCACCTTCTAAAGAAATTTTCAGTACAAGACGAGAAAAAGATTTTAAGCGACTACCATTATTTTTCACCTGTGAAGGCAAAATCCCATGAAAATGAAAAAATGCTTTCGTAAAGCTATCCGGGCTTTCATAGCAATATTTCAGTGCAACATCAATTACTTTTATATTACTGGATGCCAGCTCGATTCCAGCTAACGATAATCTCCGATTGCGAATATATTCGCCCAATGTAAAACCACATAAAATACTAAAAATACGCTGAAAATGATACGATGAAGAAAAACTTTTTGCAGCAATTTCGTCATATGAAATTGTTTCGGTCAGATGATCCTCAATATAATCCACTGCATTTTGTATGCCTGTAATCCAATTCATAACGGCCTCCTTTCCTACCCATTTATATTTTATCATAGACAAAAATATTTTCCCGATTTATTTTGCGAAGGAAGAGCGGAAATAAAATTGCATAGGTAGCAAAAAACTGTATAACAAAAGCACTACACAAATGTGTAGTGCTTCTCCTATGGCTGCTCCTGTCAGGCTCGAACTGACGACACCGCGGTTAACAGCCGCGTGCTCTACCGACTGAGCTAAGGAGCAATAAATATGACAAGAAACCCGTTGATCGGGTTTCTTGTATTTAGTACCG
>JBMNPH010000016.1:0-40783 GCA_050943495.1 Candidatus Merdivicinus sp. | reverse complement strand
TGGGATGTAAAAGGAAACATATCGACGGGTTGGATGGCTCGGACGGAGTAGCCGTTTCGGACGAGGAATTTCAAATCCCGCGCCAATGTTTCGGGATTACAGGAAATGTAAACCACTTTGGGCGGGCCGAGGCGAACAAGCGACCGCAAAAATTTCTCATCGCTGCCCGCGCGGGGAGGATCCAGAAAGACGACATCCACATTTTCGCCGGCATCCGCCAACTCTTCCATAAATTCTCCGGCGTCCCCGGCAGCAAAATCAATGTTGGAAATCTGATTGAGCGCAGCATTGGCGGCAGCATCCCGGACAGCGCTGGGATTCAGTTCCACGCCGATCACCCGCTCTGCCTGATCAGAGGCGGCAATGCCGATCGTACCGATTCCGCAGTAAGCATCGAGAATGGTTTCCTTACCGGTAAGACCGGCAAATTCGATTGCCTTCCGGTAGAGAACCTCGGTCTGTACAGGATTGACCTGATAGAAGGAACGAGAGGAGATGCGGAACCGTTTGCCGCAGAGGATATCCTCAATAGTTCCTTTGCCATAGAGGCTTTCCTCCCGATCACCGAGGACGAGATTCACCTGCAATTTGCAGATATTGTGGATAATGGTAGTAATTTCGGGATGGAGTTTGAGGAGGGCGCGAACAAAGTTCCGTTTTGCGGGGAAGATCGGGGTAGCGGTAACCATGACGACCATAATTTCGCCAGTAGCGAAGGCGCGGCGCACCAATACATGCCGCAGAAACCCCTCTTGGGTGACCTCATTATAGGAGGTCATCTTGAAATCCTTCATGAGTTTGCGGATAGAGACAATAATTTCATCTGCTTTTTGATCCTCGATCATGCAGCTGTCTATCTGAACGATGCGATGAGTGCTGGACTGCCAGACGCCGGAAATAATTTTCTTATCGCGTGCCATGCCAAAGGCTGCCTGCACCTTGTTACGGTAATGGCGGGGATTTTCCATGCCGATAATGGGGGAAACCCGTCCGAATTCTTTCAGGAGGCGTTCCGCTTTGCCTTGTTTCCAGCGAAGCTGTTCGGGATAGGAAAGATTTTGAAGCTGACATCCCCCGCATTTATGGGCGACAGGACAGGGAAATTTTTTGCGGGGAGGCTGTTCAGCGGGAGGATTATCCTTTGTCCGGCGAGAGGAAGACTGCGGGCGGGTTGATGCCGCAGGAACCTGTTTTTTAGGGCGGAGAGCAGCAGATTGCTTCGAATCCTCCTGTTCCCATTTTTCGAGCGTTTCCATAGCCTCCGCGAGAATTTCGGAGGAAAGGGAACATTTGGAGTTTTTATTTTGTTTCATAGAGCACCTCATTTAACATCTCAATAAACGAATCAGCGGATTTTGGCACGGAATCACTATTTTTTTCGGATGTAACAGCGCAGAATAATCAAAGCAATGAGAAAAGGAAAGGAAAACGCCACCATTGGCCATGCCTCAAGAGAAAGAGATGTTGTCGACAGAATGATCCATACTATAGCCATTCCAGAAATCAGGGCGGCATAAATCCGCTGAACCCTGCGGCTGCATCCCGGCATCGGCAAGTGATTGAGTGCAGGCAAAAGGGAAATGCCGTTCCAGAGCCAGAACATCCCCAGAAAAAACACGGCGGCATTCCGGATCGGAAGCAGACGGAGTAGGGGGATCAGGGCACCAAGAGTCCAGGAAACCACAAGACCGATCCAATAAATCCATTTCTTCATAAATTCTCATTCCTTCGGTTTCGAATTGGAACAATACGAATATTTTCTCTTGTGAAAAAACAGAAAATAGACCAATAGGCCGTTCAAAATCCAGTCGTAAAAGCGGAATCCATCGAAAAGCAGGAAACTGGAGGCGACCGAAACGGCCACAATTCCGACCGAAATCAGTTTCGGGAAAATGCCGGGTCTGGCGGACATCCATGCGAAAACGGCTAAGATCGGTGAACAAAGGGCAAAAGCCGTCCAGCCGACAATCATTACCTTACTGTAAACACCAGAGGTAAGCACTGCGGCGGCATAATAGGAGAGGAGCATTCCCAAACAAAAAGTCAGGATATTCGCCATTGCCTGCCATGCCGTGCGGCTGTAACGGGAGATCAGCGTTCCGAGCAGAATCCAGACAGCCATCTGTGAGAAAATATTTCCCAGATTTTGCGTGTAAATATCCAGAAGCCGGCTGATCCCGCCCAGTAAAAGGCCGCCGACTGCCAGAGTAACAGGGTTCAGAATTCCAAATCGTTTCATTGCACTTTCTCCAGCAAAGCCACGCATTCACAGTGACCGGTTCGGGGGAAGAGGTCAACAGGCTGATATTTGAGTAGGCGATATCCACCGCTAGCAAGGATTTTACAGTCGCGGGCGGCGGTAGAGGGGTTACAGGAAATCATAACAACTTTTTTGGGGGCCATCGCAAAAATGGCTTCCAAAACTTCCGTGCCGCAGCCTTTCCGAGGAGGATCAACCAGAATGATATCGGGTTTTGCACCGTCCGCAGCCAGCTTTTTAGCGGCACCCGAAGCATCTGCGCAGAAAAATTCCGCTGAAACGCCGTTTGCCTCTGCATTGTGCCGCGCATTCTCAACGGCCTGCGGTACGATTTCAACGCCAGTCAGCCGGGCAATGCGGTCAGAGGCTGACAACCCGATTGAGCCGATGCCGCAGTACAAATCGAGCAGATGCTCGGTGCCGGAAAATTCCGCAAAATCAAAGGCGAGAGTATAAAGGCGCTGTGCCTGCCCGCGATTAACCTGATAGAAGGACGCCGGCGAAATGGCAAGAATTTTTCCCAGAAATTCGTCCGTAATCTGTTCCTTGCCGGCGAGCAGACGATATTCCTTCCCCAGAATCACGTTGGTCTGATCGGGGTTGACGTTCAGCCAGACGCTGACAATCTCCGGAAATGCCTGCTGAGCAGCAGCAGCCAGTTCTCGAATCTTAGGCGGATTTTTTACGGCTGCCACCATGCAAAGCATGATCTCGCCGGTACCTGGTGCCTGCCGCAGATAAATGTGGCGGTAATGCCCCCGATGCGTTTCCTCCTGATAGACGGACAAGTGGTTTCGGGAGAGAAAATTTACAACAAATCGTACAATTTTTGAAAATACAACGGGTTGTAACGGACAATTCTCTGCCGGCACGATACGATGACTGTTACGGGCATAGAAACCGGCGATAATGTTTCCATTGCGGTCCAGGCCGAGCGGATACTGTGCCTTGTTGCGGTAATGGTCAGTATGAGGAGCACTCAAAATTGGAAGCGGATCCAGAGAAAATCCGCCCAGCCGCTGAAATGCATCCCGAACCGACTGTTCCTTAATCCGTGCCTCTGCCTGATAGGAAATATGCCGGAAAGCGCAGCCGCCGCATTGCCGAAAGCAACCGCAGCCCTGTTCCTGTTCAGGAAGTCGATCGGAGGAAGGACGGATCACCTTGTCCAAAATCCCGAATCCATAATGCTTAAGCACCTTGACAGCCTTAAAGCGTACGCGGTCCCCGGGCACGGTCAACGGGATAAAAACTGCAAAGCCCTCGATACGTGCAATACCACTTCCCTCGAGGGTGATGCCTTCGATCTCCGCTTCATAAAACTCATTTTTTCGTATCATGAAAAATCCTCTCCAAAAAAGCGCCCTGCGGACGTCCTGCAAAAGAGGGCGTTCCCCGCAGGGCAGCTCTTTTCTTTGTTGTTGTATCAGTCGATCGGTTTTGCGTTCTGGGGCGATCCACCGCCTCCAGTACCGTCTCCCTCCTCTGTCGATTCCGATTCATGTGGGTAATCGCAGACATCAGGCTTAGCATTTTCTTTGTAGTATCCCGTCTCGGTCTTAGTACAGTTCGGACCGACTGCCATACCGGATTCCGTACAGAATTCAATGGCAACGATCTGATCACTAATCTCAAATTTTCTGGGTTCCAGTCCAGCATGAACATCGACCATAATATTCTTCCAAACCTGGTCAGGAGCATAAAGCTGACTTTCCGGCAATTCAGAAGGAGTATCATATCCAGTCCAGAAACCACCGATATAATAGGGGGTCATGCCGACAAAGAGACGGTCCGTATAATTTTGTGCCGTACCAGTCTTACCAATGACTTCCATATCACCCATTGCGGCTTTGTGGCCGGTACCGGACTCGCCGATGACGACCTGCCGCAGCAGACGATTCATAATGGAAGCAGTATCCTCGGAAATGGCGCGGTTTTTGTTGGAACGGTTATCATATACGATATTACCATTAGAATCCTCAATAACTGAATAGGTAGCCGGCTCATAGTAGTAGCCACCATTACCGAAGGGGGCATATGCCGCCGTAAGCTCATCCAAATAGAAGCCGTTTGTATTAGATCCCAGAGACAAAGAAGGACCATAGTCACTGCCATCGGTGAGCAGAGAGGTAATTCCCAATTTTTTCTGCATAAAGTCAACAGAACGCTGAGTCGTAAGCTGCTGAATAATCTTCATGGGAATAGTATTCAGCGATTTACGCAGCGCATAAACGACAGTAACGTCTCCCTCATATTTGCCGCTGAAATTGGAGGGATACGGTTTGCCGTTGTTCTCCATAACAGGACCGTCGACGAGGACAGTCGACCAGTTGATGAGGTCATATTCAAGAGCTGGTGCATAGACTGCGATCGGTTTGATTGCTGAACCAGGGGATCGTCCCGCCTGAGTCGCGCGGTTGAAAGTGCGGCTGCCGGTTTTTTCTCCCTTGCCACCAACGAGCGCTTTCACATTGCCCTCATAATCCATCAGAACAAAGGCTGCTTCGGGAAGTTCTCCGTTTGCATTGGGGCTGAGAGTGTTGGGCGAGAAGGTGCCAGGATCGAGGAATTTCTGTTCCACGATCTGCTGAAGGTTGGGGTCAACATTCATATAGACTCGGTATCCGCCGCGCCGAATCATATCGGTCGCATGTTCACGAGACCAATTGTTTTCCTCCATCAGATCGGAAATAACCTCCTCAATGCAAGCGTCCGTATAATAAGAGGTAATGCCTTGCGCGGTCTGTCCGGTGGGCTGATCATCCAGCTGGGAATCTTCCTTACTGACAGTAACAATTGGTTCATCAACATACTGGTCGTATTCTTCCTGTGTAATTTTTCCAGCTTCTAAAAGGGCATCAAAAGTATAAACCCGTCGATCCATCAACCGTTCCGGATAAAGATCGGGCCGAAAATAGTTGGGGGCCTGGGTCATAGCAGCAAGAGATGCCGCCTGTGGGACGGTCAAATCCCAGACGTGACAGCCAAAATAGGACTGCGCCGCTGCTTCGACACCGCGATTGTTGCCGCCCATAAAAATAACATTCAGGTAAACTTCCAGAATCTCATCCTTGGTGTAATCACGTTCCAGCTGAATCGCCCGAAAAATTTCGCGGATTTTCCGCACCGGGGTAAAGTCGTCATCAAGTGAAACGTTTTTGACAACCTGCTGGGTTATCGTGGATCCACCCTGTGTTCCCTGTTTCAAAAGATATTCTGCCGTGACCTTGATGGTTCGGATCCAGTCCACGCCGTCATGCTCATAAAAACGCTTGTCCTCCGTATAGACAAAGGCGTCCTGAACATGCTGGGGAATCTGATCAAGGGATACCTCAATGTGATTCTCGTTGGCGCTCATGCGGTAGACTTCCTCCATGTTGCCCTCGGAATTGGGAGCATAGAAGATGGTCGACTGAGCAAGGGAAACGTTGTCGAGATTGATCCCGGCATCGGTTTCCATAAAGTTCATGACATAAATCGTAATTGCGGTCACGACAACACAGCCGGTGATAACACCGATCAGAAACAATGTTACAAGCAGTCGAGCAATATGCCCCATCACATTCTGCACCGCGGTCCAGAAGGGAGCTGCACGTCTGCGTTTTCTGGTTGCTTTTTTTTCAGGCAAGTATTCCGCCTCCTTTTGAGTCCGACTCAAACACGTCATTCATTTTAGTATACCACATTTTCCGCAAAATGTTAAGCCCCAGCCAAAAGATCGGTATATTTTTTGCCGGATAGCGCAAACTAACAGCAAAACCGATGGATCATCCGGGAAAGGAGCTTTTTTATGAACCGCAAAATCATCCTCAGCATTTCCGCGGCAGCCGCCGGAATCCTCCTGGTTGCCGGCATTTTCTACTTCAGCGCCCTGCGGGTACCGGCAGAATCGGCACCCCCATCCTCCAATCCAGACGGTTATATTCTGCGGGAATATAACGGTCAGTTAGCTGTCTTCGCGTGGGGGGAGGAGACTCCCCGGCAGGTAATCGAACTGAATGTGGAGATGCTCCCGCCCTATGACCAGGGGCTGCTGCGAGCAGGCATCGAGGCCGCGGACGAACAGGAACTGGCACGGCTGTTGGAGGATTACACTTCGTAATAATTCTTCTTATTATTACGAAACGTCAATCCTGATAGACGCGGATGACCGCAGAAATCTTGCGGATAACCGACATTCCCGAAAAAACAGCAAGGGAATCGCGGAAGTTGCGTTCCTGCACCAAATCGGTAATGACGACAATTTCGGCGGTATCAACCGTGCGGGCCTTCTGGATGACCTGCGCAATACTCACGCCGTTGTTGCCAAGGACGCTCGCGACATTCGCCAGAACACCAGGACGATCCTCGACCTGCATCCGCAGGAAAAACCGACTTTCGGTGTCCTCGATTTTCTTAATGGGAATCTGCTTATAGCAGGTGCAGCCGATTCTGCCCGTACAGCCGCAGCGGATATTGCGGACCGCCTCGACAACATCACCCAAAATCGCGCTGGCTGTCGGAAGTTCACCCGCACCGCGGCCGCGGAACATGACATCGTCGACAGCATCACCGTGAACAAAAACGGCATTGAAAGAATCGTTGACCGTTGCCAGCGGATGATCCAGCGGCAACAGCATGGGATGTACCCGTACTTCAATGCCGGCAGGAGTGTTGCGAGCGAGGGCGACTAACTTGATGCAGCGACCCATTTCCTCGGCGTAAGCGATGTCCTTGGCTGAAATATCAGATATACCTTGCGTATAAACATCTGAAAATACAACTCTCGAGTTAAAACCAATGGAGGCCATAATCGCCAGTTTGCGGGCGGCGTCATAGCCTTCGATGTCGGCGGTAGGATCCGCCTCGGCATAACCCAGTTCCTGCGCCTTGCGAAGCGCCTCCTCAAAATCCATCCCATCCCGGCTCATACGGGTCAGAATGTAGTTGGTGGTGCCGTTGACAATGCCCATGATTTCGCTGATATAGTTCCCGGCCAGGCACTGCTTGAGGGGCCGAATGATGGGGATTCCTCCGGCAACAGCAGCTTCAAAGAGGAGATCGCAGCCATGCTGTTCGGCTGCGGCAAAAAGTTCCGCGCCATGCTCGGCCATCAGATCCTTGTTGGCAGTGATAACGGTTTTGCCGGCTTCCAGCGCCTCTAAAATCCGGGTGTGGGCCGGTTCCATTCCACCAGTCACTTCGATCACAATGCGGATTTCGGGATCATTGCGGATGTCGTCCCAGCAATCGGTGAACAGTGACGGATCCGCTCCACGCCGGGGCCGGGAAAGATCCCGCACCAAAATTTTGGCAATAACCGGGCAAAGGCCGGTTTTCTGGGGAAATTCATTTTTCTGACGCTGAAACAGTTTATAAACGCCGCTGCCCACAGTTCCATAACCAAGCAGCGCAACCTTAATTTCGGGACAGGTTTCCATAAGCACAAATCCTTTCGGTTGAAATTCTATCGTAACCGCATAAGCGGGAATTTTTAAAAAATATGGGCAATTACCGTTATTATATCACACTCCGCTGCAAAATTCATCCGTTTTCGGATTAATTATTCCTTAATTTGGACAGAATATGAAATTTTACGCATTTCCCTCCAACGGAAAACGCCCTCCATCCGAAGATGAAGGGCGTTTCATTGTTCCGGTAAGCGCCGGGTGAAGGGAGCCTTCGCCCTGGGGAAAGGGTGGAAATCTGTCTCCGGCTCCCCCGCGCCGACCGGAAACAGCAAACGACGACGCAGGGATTGCTCCATACGCCGCCGCAATCTTTCGATTCAGGCTGCAAACTACACGATTTTGCCCTCTTGCCAAACATTTAAAAATGTTGTACAATGAAAAGGCGGTGCAGCTTGCTGTTGCATATGGTGCCTTGTTCACCCTATGTAGTCCGATGGGATCTGTTCCATCCTTTCGGACACCGCATTTGCTATTTCCATTGCAGGCGGAAAAGTAAGGAGGCCGCCTACATGTTTTATTATAAACGATTCCGCGAAATTTTGCAAGTGATTTTCCAATTTTACGCAAAATTTGATTGCTGCGAACATAGCGCCCCGGATCCTCATGCAGGATTTGGGGCGTTTGGTTTTGCCGGCGTAAAAAGGAATTTCATCACGCACTTTTTGTTTTGGAAAGGAAGCCGAGGATATTCTTACTTTCGAACGGAAAACGCCCCTCATTCAAAGATGAAGGGCGTTCAGTTATTCCGGTAAGCGCCGGGTGAAGGGAGCCTTCGCCCTGGGGAAAGGGTGGAAATCTATGTCCGGCTCCCCCGCGCCGACCGGAAATAGCAAACGACGGCGCAAGGATCGCTCCATACGCCGCCGCAATCTTTCGACTCGGTTTGCAACCACACGTTTTGCCTCTTGCCAAACATTTGAAAATGTTGTACAATGAAAAGGCGGTGCAGCTTGCTGTTGCATATGGTGCGTGGGTCACCTTATGTAGTCCTGAGGGATCTCATCCATCCTTTCGGACACCGTATTTGCCATTTCCATTTGCAGGCGGCAAAGTAAGGAGGTCCGCCTACGAATTTTATTATAAACGATTCCGTGCAATTTTGCAAGTGATTTTCCATATTTACGAAAAATTTCATTTTTAGGAACTCAGCGCCTCGGAACCTGCTGTAAAATCCGGGGCGTTTGATTTTGCTCAGACAAACAAAGGATGAATTTCGTTCCCAAAGAATTAAAATTTTGGTCCACCTTTTTTAGAAGGTGGTGGGTGTCCATTCCGTGAATAAATTCACGGCGGTCGCTCACCTCAGTGAGCGAAATCTCCATAAACAAAAAAGCGCGTAAAGCTTTTATTTTTTACCATGAAAAATCCCGGGTACCTTCGCGGTATCCGGGACATTTTGGTTAATCGTGCGGGAAAAGGGGCAGTTTTTCGAGGAAAATGATATCCTTGCGGTCAGCGGCATCGCCTTCTGCGAGGACAGCTGCCTGTCCGACAATCTGGCCTCCCGCCTTTTTGACCAGCTCATCCAGCGCAAGCAGGGATTCGCCGGTACTGATGACGTCATCGACTACGACAATCCGCTTGCCCTTCATCATATCGACTTCATCCTGCCCGAGGTAAAGCTTCTGGGTATGCTGGGTCGTGATGGAGTTGACGGTGACTTCGATGGGGTTGCGGGTATAGACTTTGACACTCTTACGCGCAACGATGTAGGGGATGCCGGTCTGGCGGGACATTTCGTATGCCAGCGGGATGCCCTTGGTTTCGGCGGTGATAATGACATCACAGGCCGGAATTTTTTTCGCGAGTTCCTTCGCGCAGGCCACTGTCATTTCCACATCGGAAAACATGACAAAGGCGGCAATATCCAGCTTATCGCTGACTGCGCAGAGGGGCAGCTGCCGGGTCAGGCCGGCAACTTTCAGGGTATAATACTCCATAATGAAACCTCCTTTATGCAGAGGAAAGAGTGTTACAGGAAATTTTTATGTGATAAGAGGCGATACGCCGCTTAGCCGGGAGGCCATGCAAGCAAACGTCCTGCCAGCACATGGAAGTGCAGATGGCCGACGGTTTGACCGCCATCCTCACCGCAGTTGGACACGACACGATAACCGTGTTCGAGGCCGAGTTCCTTGGCGAGTTTGGCAATTACCGCGTAAATATGGCCGACAACGGCACAATTTTCCTCGGTAATGGCATCGGGGCCGGTGATGTGCTTTTTGGGGATGACGAGGAAGTGAGTCGGCGCTTTCGGGTCAATGTCGTAAAACGCATACACATCGTCATCTTCATAAATCTTTTTGCTGGGGATTTCCCCGGCAATGATTCTGCAGAACAGACAATCCATTTTTCAATCCTCCTTCCAAATGTTCACTTGCGGGGTGTACAGAACAGACATCCGACGCCCCGCAAACTTTCACAAAAATTATTTATCGGTCATGCCTTTGACGAGGTCATCCAGCATTGCGAGCGCTTCGTCAACCTTGAAGGTATCGCCGACGCCGCCCATTGCGGAATCGGGACGTCCGCCGCCCTTACCGCCGGTGAGAGCGCAGACTTCCTTGATAATTTTACCCGCATGAACGCCGGCCTTCACAGCATCGGGGCCTGCCACGCAGTAGAAGTTTTGTTTTTCCTCGGTACCGCCGCAGAGCAGGGCACAGATGGACGGTTCTTTATCACGGAGCTGGTCGCCCATGGTGCGAAGCATTTCAGGAGTCATGCCGATCATCAAAGCAGACAGCAGAACCACGCCGTTGACGCGCTGTGCATTCTGGAGAAGTTCGCCGGTGCGGTTGGCAGCCAGCTTGCTGTTGAGCATCGCAATTTCCCGCTCTTTGTCCTTGAGTTCCGCCACAACGGTTTCGCAGCGTTTGACGAGTTCGCCGACACTCTGAAGCTTGAGGGCTGCAGCTGCCTCCAAAATGGTTTTGTTGAGATTGTCCACCATGCCGAGGAAGCTCGTGCCGGTAACTGCTTCAATACGGCGGACGCCTGCCGCAACAGAGCTTTCAGAAATAATTTTAAAGAGACCCAGTTCGCCGGTATTCTTCACATGAGTACCGCCGCAGAGTTCCATCGAGAAGCCGGGGATTTCGACAACCCGGACGACATCGCCGTATTTCTCGGAGAAGAGTGCCATCGCACCTTTGGCGCGGGCTTCGTCAATGCCGCATTCATAGTTCTGCACCGGAATGCAGGCCAAAATCTTTTCGTTGATAATCTCCTCAATGCGGCGAAGTTCCGCGGGAGTGACTGCCTCAAAGTGGGTGAAGTCAAACCGGGTCATATGGTCATCGACCAGCTGGCCGGCCTGATGCACATGATCGCCCAGCACCTCGCGGAGAGCTGCTTGCAGCAGGTGAGCTGCCGTATGGCTGCGCATGATGGATTTCCGGCGGTCTGCGTCAACGGAAGCGGTGACTTTCGCGCCGTTTTCCATGTTGCCCTCCTCGACATAGCCAATGTGGAGAATCTGTCCGCCAGGAGCCTTCTTCATGCGGGTAACCCGAACCACGCCGCCAGCAGTGGAAATGGTACCCTCATCGGAAACCTGTCCGCCGCTCTCGGTGTAGAAGGGGGTCTTGTCCAGAACCAGAACAACTTCCTGACCTTCGGAAGCAGAATCCACCGCCTTACCGTCGATAATCAGACCCTTGACTTCAGCGTCGCAGGACATGGTCTCATAACCTACAAATTCGCTCTTGCAGTCGGGGAGTTCCAGTTCTTCCTCAACCCAAGAGGAACCGCCCTTGCTCAGATAATTGTCACGAGCGCGCTTTTTTTGCTCTTTCATGAAAGCCTCAAATCCTTCGAGGTCGACCTCAATGCCTTTTTCCTCCACGATTTCGCGAGTCAGATCGATGGGGAAGCCGTAGGTATCATACAGACGGAAAGCATCCTCGCCGGAAATGGAGCGGATTTCATTGGTGGAAGCCTTATCAATCAGGTCTGCCAGCATATCCATGCCCTTGCCGATGGTAGCGTGGAAAGCTTCTTCCTCGTTTTTGACGACTTTCTTGATATATTCCGCTTTTTCGGTCAGTTCCGGATAAGCGGAGAGGTTTTCATGTGCAACGGTATCCACAACCTGATACAGGAAAGGTTCGGTGATGCCCAGCAGTCTGCCGTGACGGGCAGCGCGGCGGAGCAGACGGCGAAGGACATAGCCGCGTCCGGAGTTGGAAGGAGAAACGCCGTCGCCGATCATAAAGGTGGTTGAGCGGATATGGTCGGTGATAACCCGGAGGGAAACATCGGTGCGGGGGTTCTGCTTGTAGGTGACATGAGCGATTTCGGAAATCTTCTTCATGATATTCTGGACTGTGTCGACCTCAAAGAGGTTGTCGACGCCCTGCATGAGGCAGGCCAGACGTTCCAGACCCATACCGGTATCGATGTTCGGCTTGGGCATCCGCTCATAGTGGCCGTTGCCGTCGGAATCAAACTGGGAGAATACGAGGTTCCAGAATTCCATATAGCGGTCGCAGTCACAGCCGGGCTTGCAGTCCGGTTTGCCGCAGCCGTATTCAGGACCGCGGTCGAAGTGGATTTCGGAACAGGGGCCGCAGGGACCGGAACCGTGTTCCCAGAAGTTGTCCTCCTTGCCCAGACGGACAATGCGGTCGGGAGAAACGCCGATTTCCTTGGTCCAGATGTCAAAGGCTTCATCGTCATCCAGATAAATGGTGACCCACAGACGGTCAACAGGCAGTTCCAATACTTCGGTAATGAATTCCCATGCCCACCGGATTGCTTCGTGTTTGAAGTAATCGCCAAAGGAGAAGTTGCCCAGCATCTCAAAGTAGGTGCCGTGGCGGGCAGTCTTGCCGACCTGCTCAATGTCAGGGGTGCGGATGCACTTCTGGCAGGTGGTCACGCGGGTATTGGGGGGAGTAGCCTGTCCTAAAAAGTATTTTTTGAGGGGAGCCATACCGGAGTTGATGAGGAGAAGGCTCTTATCTCCCTGGGGAATGAGGTTGGCGCTGGGCATACGGGTGTGGCCTTTGCTCTCAAAGAAGGAAAGGTATTTTTCCCGCAGCTCATTTAAGCCGGTCCATTTCACGTAAAATCATCCTTTCATATCGGTATCCGAAAACGGCGGCCAAAAAACAAAAAACTCCGCCCCAGAATATGGGACGAAGATCTCTCCGTGGTACCACCCAAATTGCACGGGAAATCCCATGCCGCTTGCTGTCCCGGTAACGGGGGACGCCCGCCGCAGATTATGCGGAGCTCTGGGCTGGCTTCCGATCCGGCTTCCCGGGCGTCTTGCAGCAAATGACGTCCTCTCTGAGGAGAAGCGAATGGTTCGGTGAAACCCTTCTGCGCTGTTTTCGGAAATTCACATATATATTCAGTATAACGCGTCCCCGCTGGTTTGTCAACCCGAATTCTGACAATTCCTTTCTTTTAGCTGACGCAAAAAACGTTGTGCCTGTCGACGGTTCCGAAAGCGGATAATCCGAACATCCGGCGCATGCGAGAGGATTTCCTGCATTCGTTCGCGGACAGCGGTGTGATTTCTCCAGATGCCGGTTAAAAAGGCTCGTTCTGACCGATTGAATGTCTCTGGACAAAATCCGCCCATATCGGGCCGGCTTTTGCCGTAATAGGATAGAATTCGTTTAATCGCCCCCCACAGGCAGAGCAGCCGGGGGAAGTCAAAATACAAAACAGTGTCGCAGAATTGCAGACGGAGGGGAAGTGTCCGCAGAATATTTCCGTCGAGAATCCATACATCCTTGGAAAGTTCTGTAGCCAGTAGATGATTAAATTCTTCTGGTGAAGCACTCTGCCAATCGTCCCGCCAGTAAAGACGATCGAGATGAACAAGAGGCAGTCTAGTTTGTTCAGCCAGTTTGCGGGCAAAAGTTGTTTTACCTGCACCATTTCCGCCAATAATCAGGACCCGTTTCACACAACGAACCTCCTCAAAATTCCGATTTAAATGTCCATGTTCCCCAAAATTTTCAGAATTCGAAAAAAGCAGCCGCAAAACGGCTGCTTTTCTTTCATTTAGAATTTTACTTCGTCCTCATCCGCGTCCTTAGGCATTGCTTCGGATTCCTCGGCAGCAGTCTCATCGGGGTACAGGGGAATGGTTTCTTCCTCTTCTTCCGGTTCCTCTTCCGCCTTACAGCAGTCGCAATCGTCGCCACATTGGCATTCGTCACATTCGCATTCATCTTCGAAATATTCATCCGGATCATAATCCAGATGTTCGGAAAGGGCCTTGCTCTTTTTGCGCAGATAAGCTGCGACGGCAATGGCACCGGCTACAACAGCGGCAGCGCCCGCTGCAATGGCAATCCATACATTTTTCTTCATAAAACCAATCCTTTCTATCATTACGGAATGGGTTTCCAACACGGAAAAACTTCCGCAGGACACTTAAATATCGCCTGTTAAACTAAGCAGAACCGAGATTCCACAAATGGGGGCTGTTTCGCATCGCAGGATACGCGTTCCAAGCGTAGCGGCATGTACGCCTTTTTCTGTTAGAAAATTGACTTCCTCACGGGAGAATCCTCCCTCACTGCCGACAAACACCGCCCATTCGGTATCGGCAGGGGAAACCATCTCACAGAGACGTTGTCCGCCTCCCTCATAAAAGATCAGCGATTTTTCGGGCAGCATCCGGGCAGCTTCCTCCAATGTAACCAGCGGGCAGACTTCGGGCAAAATTCCACGCCCACTCTGTTTGGCTGCTTCGGCGGCGATTTTGCGGTAGCGTTCCAGCTTTTTGGCCATACTTTTGGCATCGGGGCGGGACACACAGCGGGAAGTCAGCAACGGGACAATTCGGGTGACACCCAGTTCCACGCTTTTTTGGATAATAAACTCCATTTTATCGCCTTTCGGGAGTGCCTGAAATAAAGTGATTTTCACATGCGGTTCCGAAATACTGGGGGATTTGCTGAGGATCTCCACCACGACCGGATCGCCAACGGCGGAAATCCGTCCCGCATAATCCCATCCGGTACCGTCGCAAAGGGTAATCTCCTCGCCGGGGCGCAGTCGGAGAGAGCGGGTAATATGAGCGGCATCCTCCCCGGAAATCCGGGCTTCGGTGCCGATAATCGGATCTGTAAAAAAGCGGGGCATCCTGTGTATTCCCTTTCTATATTATCTCACAAACCGGAATGGTATTCCCTTCTAATCTGTAAATCATCTATGAATTTTTTAAAAAGGAATCATTCTTTTTTGCAGAAAATACTCATTTTCTTCATGATACACCCTTTGCCTGAAAAAAGCAAGGGAAAATTACGCGTTCTGCAGAGATTTTTCCTCGGCTGGCCGGAGAAGCTTTTTGCTGCGGACGAGAAAAACGGTTAAAGTTGTCAAAGCCGCACAAATATCCGCAATCGGTTCCGCAAGGAAAAGTCCATCAGTGCCGGAAAGACCAAGCAGACCGGTCTTGGTGATGATAACCGGCAGAATCAGCGCCAGCGGGATGAGGAGGATAATTTTGCGCAGCAGAGCGAGAAACATCGAAGTTTTCGCCTGACCCAATGCGACAAAGGTGCTCTGGCAGGCATTCTGGACGCCGGTTACAAAAATACCGAACATAAAGATGCGAATACCATAAACGCCGATTTCCACCAAGGTGGGGTCATCGTTGAACAGGTAGATCAGGGTCGAGGGGAAGAGCATAACAAATAGCCAGCAGAAAACACCGATGCTTGTGCATCCGATCAGCATATAACGGAAACACTTTTTGACGCGGTCAAAGTTCTGTGCGCCGTAGTTATAGCTGACAATCGGCTGAGCGCCCTGCGAAAATCCCATAAGCGGCATCATAACAACCTGCATGCAGGTGATAATCAATGCAATCGCGCCGACATAGTCGTCATTGCCGTATTTCTGCATACCGGAGGTGAAGGTGATCTGAACGAGGCTCTCAGTCGACTGCATAATAAACGGAGAAACACCGAGGGAGAGAACCGGGAACATCACAGCCTTGCGAAGACGGAGATTTTCTCTGGAAATACGCAGATGACTCTTTTTGCCAAAGAAAAAGATCATAACCCAGACTGCCGAAACCGCCTGTGCAATAATGGTAGCCAAAGCAGCGCCGCGTACGCCCATATCCAACCCAAAAATCAGGATCGGGTCGAGAACAATATTGGTGACCGCACCGATCAGAACGGTCAGCATGGAGGTTGTCGAGAAGCCTTGGGCGGTAATAAAATTATTCATACCCAGTGCAATCTGAACAAAGATCGTACCAATCAAATAAATTGCCAAATAATCGCTGCCGTACCCGAGAGTGCTGGAAGAAGCGCCAAACCAGATCAAAAGCTGATCGCGGCTGGGCAAAAGAATGGCCGTCAGAACGATCGAAAGGATCACCAGGGAAACCATGCAGTTTCCAAGAATCTGTTCAGCTTTTTGACGGTTTCCTTCTCCCATACGGATGGCGGCAAGTGGGGCACCGCCCATTCCAATCAGGGCAGCGAAGGCGGAAATTACCATAATAATAGGGAAGGCAATTCCCAGTCCCGCCAGAGCAAGTTTTCCTTCATCGCCGGGAAGACGACCGATATAAATTCGGTCGACAATGTTGTACAAAGCATTAATCAATTGTGCGACAATCGTAGGGACAGACATCCGCAGAATCAGTTTTCCGATTGGTGCGGTACCCAAAATATTGTCTTTCTGTGCAGCAGTATCCGACATGTCATCGCGCTCCTTTAATGTTCCAAAAAAGAAAACCGCCCGTCTCAACGGGCGAAATTCTATCTTATTTATTGTAGCACGATTATACCAAACAGGTATTAAAATTTTGTAAATTCCTGTCGGCTGTAGATTACCATCCATGTGCGGTAATCTGCTCGGCAATTTCTGCAAAAACAGGAGCAGCCGTTCCGTTTCCAAAACCGCTGTCTTCCGACAGTACGGTCACAACGTAACGGGGAGCATCCGCCGGAAAAAATCCGGAAAACCATCCGTGCTCAAATTCTTCACCATCCTCATCAAAACGGCCGGTCTGAGCAGTGGCCGTCTTACCACCAGCTGACACATTGGAGGGCAGAGCATTCTGTTCCGGTTCGACCATCACGCATTGGACGAGGATACTGCGCAGCTGTTCGGCAATTTCAGGAGAAATGATCTGCTGGGCCGGAACGGTCGCCTCTTGCTGGATAACTTTGCCATCCATTGTCTTTCCCTGCACAAGCCGGGGAGTGACTAGCAAACCGCCGTTGCAGGCGACCGCCATCATGCGGGTGACCTGTAACGGCGATGCCATCAGATCACCCTGTCCAAAGCTGAGGTTGGCGACAGCCGCGGGATTGATGAGATCGCGTTCGGCGGGGAGGCTTCCGGCGGCGCCGGCGACATTGCCGGAAAGGGGAAGTTCCTGCCCGAACCCGAAGCGCTTTGCCATCTCCAGCAGGGGCTGCCCGCCGACCTGCAAACCAAGAGTGATGAAATATGGGTTGCAGGATTTCATCATCGCGTCAGTCATATCCATTTCGCCATGACCATAGCGATTGTGGCAGCGGATAATCTGACCGCTGACGTCAATTTGTCCGGTGCATTCATAAACGGCATCAAGGGGAAGGCCAGCTTCCAGTGCCGCCGCGGCGGTAACGACTTTAAAGGTCGATCCCACGCTGAAGGGGAGGAGAGCACGGTTAATCATGGGAGTATTTTCCTCATCGCGGATTGCCTGCGCCAGATTTTCAAGGGAATAGGAAGGAAAACTGGCGGAAGCCTTAATTTCGCCGGTATAGGGATCCATCACCACGATGGCGCCTTTTTTCAAAAGACGGTTGCCGGCATTCTCGACGATCTTCTGAATATTGGAGTCAATCGTCAGGACAACGCCCGCTGAAGAAATGGGATCTTGTCGGATTTCCGGCTGCAGGCCCGGGATGGTATGCCCCAAAGCATCCAGCTGACAGCTCACCTGCGTGACAGAAGGCTGCTCGGAAAGAAACTCGTTGCAGCTTTGTTCGATGCCGCAGACTCCGTTTCCTGCATCGTCCAAATAGCCGATAATGTGGGCAGCAAGCTGAGGGGAAGCCGTCCGGACAGGGAGGGAAAATTTTTCAACCCCAGTCGCTTCAATTGTTCCAGCGTTTCGCAGCACAAATGGCTTTCCTGCGCTCATCAGATCACTGATCTGCTGGCGGCGCTCTGGAGTAACCGCCTGCAGTACTGGAAGGATATTTTCTGTATCAGGAATGACGACATAACAATCCTCAGAAAAAGTGTCCGCCAGCGGAAGAAAGTTACAGTCGTAAATTGCGTTCCTACTTTCATACACAGTAAGTGTATAGGTTTTCTGCTGTTGGGCAGCTTGTAAAAGGCTGTCGGAATGGCTCAAAAAACCGATTTTAAGATACAGAAGAGTAAATAATATAACAATAGAGACGAAAAATGCGATGACACGCTGCTGCATGCGGGATTCCCGACAAAAGGCCCGTTCATTGGGAGTCCTTGGCTGTCTGCGAAAGTTTCTGATAAAAATCGCCGCCTTTCCGATAAATTGCACTTGTAGTTTTTCCCGGTTTATGTCATAATATAAGTAATTGAAAAATTTATTCTGAAAAAGGAGAGGGAATATGAAACAGGATACCATTGTCATTCTGGATTTGGGCAGCCACGAAAGCGCTCGGATCGCTCGGTTGATTCGCAAACTAGGTGTTTATAGTGAAATTCATCCGCACGATATCACAGCGGAACAGCTAAAAAATTTAGGCAACGTCAAGGGAGTAATTCTGAATGGCGGTGAAAATCGGATTGTAGACGGAGTTGCTGTGGACGTACGAGAGGAATTGTATTCATTGGGACTGCCGATGCTGGCTGTGGATCATGCGCCTGCTAAAACAGAGAATCAGATTGCGGCTTGGCCGGAAAGTGATTTAGAAGCAGAGACGATTCTGCGTGGATTTGTATTTAAAGGCTGTAATGCGGAACCGAACTGGAACACCAAAAACTTCCTGGCTGACCAGATTGAGCTGGTGCGGCGTCAGGTAGGGGATCGCAAAGTATTACTGGCATTGTCGGGCGGTGTAGACAGCTCGGTTGTCGCGGCATTGTTGCTTAAAGCGATCGGCGATCAGTTGGTGTGTGTGCATGTCAACCATGGTCTGCTGCGCAAAGGCGAACCGGAACAAGTAGTCGAGGTATTCCGCAATCAGCTGGGTGCGAACTTGGTATATGTGGACGCCACCGATCGCTTTCTGAACAAGCTAGCAGGTGTCGCGGATCCGGAACAGAAGCGCAAAATCATCGGCGCGGAATTCATCCGAGTATTTGAGGAAGAAGCCCGTAAACTGGAAGGGATTGATTTCCTGGCACAGGGTACTATTTATCCGGACATCATCGAAAGCGGCACCAAAACCGCCAAAGCGGTCAAAGCGCATCACAATGTCGGCGGTCTTCCCGAAGATTTGAAATTTGAGTTGGTAGAGCCTCTCCGCCAGCTGTTCAAAGATGAGGTACGCGCCTGCGGATTGGAACTCGGCCTGCCCGAATCCATGGTTTATCGTCAGCCGTTCCCGGGTCCCGGACTGGGTGTCCGCTGCTTGGGCGCCATCACCCGCGACCGTCTGGAAGCAGTCCGCGAATCAGATGCCATCCTGCGGGAAGAGTTCAAGAATGCGGGACTGGAAGGCAAAGTCTGGCAGTATTTCACTGCGATCCCGGACTTCAAATCAGTCGGTGTGCGGGATAATGCGCGCTGCTTTGAGTATCCGGTCATTATCCGCGCCGTCAACACCGTCGATGCCATGACTGCTTCGATTGCGCTGATTGACTGGCCTATCCTCCAGAAGATCACCGACCGCATCCTGAAGGAAGTGAAAGGCGTCAACCGTGTCTGCTTTGACCTCTCGCCCAAACCCACTGCCACCATCGAATGGGAATAATATTTCTCATAAAAGGTTGTAACCACTGGATTTTCTAAATCTTTATGGCAACATGATTTGAATATTTGTAAAAGAAAAGAGCGATCAGATTTTACAAAGTCTGATCGCTCTCTTTTTTTACATAGATCTTATTTATTTGGTTCTTGCTAGTTTTGAAGTCAGGAAATTATTTTTTAAAAAATGTCTTAAAACATATTGACAAATATCTATATAAAACATATAATAACACATAGATGTTTATCTATTAAAAATTAATTGTAAAATAGGTAACTACGAATTGAAAAACCTAAGCTTTTTACATGATAATTATCACGATATGAAAGGAATTGTTTATGGAAACAATAAAAACTGTTTGGGACTTTTTTCAAAATGAAGTTCTTGGTATGGGCTGGCTGAATCGGCTGATATCGACAATTTTGAATGCCTGTGGCTTCGATACTACCAGTAGAATAGGAGGCAGCGTTCAATTTTTCATTTACGATACCATAAAGATTATGGTGTTGCTTGGTGTGTTAATATTGATTATCTCATATATTCAAAGCTATTTTCCGCCTGAACGGACAAAAAAAATTCTTGGCAGATTTCACGGAATATGGGCAAATATCATCGCCGCATTACTTGGCACAGTAACACCATTCTGTTCGTGTTCCTCTATCCCGCTGTTTATGGGATTTACAAGTGCAGGATTGCCGCTTGGTGTTACATTTTCCTTTTTAATTTCTTCTCCAATGGTTGATTTGGGCAGTCTGGTTTTGCTGATGAGCATTTTTGGTTGGAAAATTGCCATCTTATATGTAATTCTTGGATTAGTAATTGCCGTTGTCGGGGGAACACTAATTGAAAAATTGCACCTTGAAAATCAAGTTGAAGCATATATCCGAAACGCTCATGCTATCTCTGTTCCGCAGGAAGAACTGCACTTCAAAGATCGAATGAAATATGCATGGGAACGGGTGCTTTCAACAGCGAAAAAGGTTACGCCTTATATTCTAATCGGCGTGGGGATCGGTGCCATCATTCATAACTGGATACCCGAAGATTTTATTGTGAAGGTGCTTGGAGATAACAATCCGTTTGGTGTTGTACTGGCTACGATTGCTGGTGTCCCGATATATGCAGATATTTTTGGTACAATTCCGATTGCTGAAGCTTTACTTGCAAAGGGCGCTTTGCTTGGTGTTGTCCTATCTTTTATGATGGGTGTCACAACGCTTTCTCTGCCCTCCATGATTATGCTCCGTAAGGCGGTGAAACCAAAACTACTCGGCATTTTCATTGTAATATGTACTGTTGGTATTATCGTTGTCGGTTATTTCTTCAACGCAGTACAATATATAATCGTGTAAATTCAGGAGGGTATTACGATGACATTATTTAATTTTGGAAAGAAAAAAGAACAAAAAGTCCCTGCTCACACTTGTTGCTGTAGTTGTTCTACAAATGCAGCAAATCACACTACAAACGAACACGACCTCAATATCAAAGAGGATAAAATTTGCTGCATCAAGGTGTTGGGTGCAGGCTGTAAGTCCTGTCATGAGCTCTATGAGAACGCGAAGCAAGCGGTAAAGGATATGGGCCTGTCCGTAGAAGTGGAATACATTACCGATATGCAAAAAATAATGGAATACGGCGTTATGAGTATGCCTGCCCTGGTTGTTAATGAAAAGGTTGTCTCTATGGGCAAAGTATTGAAAACTGATGGCATTATGTCTCTGCTCTACAAATTGGGAGTTTCAAAATGAATAAAAAAAGAATCGCCTTTATTTGTATTCATAATTCCTGCCGCAGCCAAATTGCAGAAGCACTCGGTAAGTACTTGGCGGGAGATCAGTTTGATTTCTATTCTGCAGGAACAGAAACAAAGCCGCAAATCAATCAAGACGCTGTTCGCCTTATGAAACAACTTTACGGAATTGATATGGAACAAGATCAGTATAGCAAAACGATTGATAAAATTCCTACACCTGATATAGTAATCTCCATGGGATGTGATGTTGGGTGTCCTTATATTGGAAGAGCATTCGATGATAATTGGGGGCTTGCCGATCCAACAGGCAAAAGCGATGAATGCTTTCTGCAGGTCATAGAAGAAATTGCACAAAGAATTAAAGATTTGTACTAGTATGCCGTGCTGATTAGAAAATAATGACTGTTAATCTGTTCTAATAGTCCGATATTCATTTTTTACGGAATAGGGGGCTGCCCTTTTATCCTGCAAAATTTAAAAAAATTGCTTGTTTTTCCGCAGAATCTGTGCTATGCTGATTTCAACAATGCAATAAAGGAGGCATTCCCATGATTACCCGTATTCTGGAGCCGAATGAAATCTGGCGCGGCCGGCAAATCGCTTCTGTTTGCTTTGAATTTCCCTTCAACACGGAAGAGGAACAGCAAAAAGCATTAGCCATGACGCCGGAAGAAATCGCAGAAGCGAAAAAACCGCCGCAGCATACCGGAGAAACCATTCCTTCGGACGATTTTGTTCCCAGCACCTTCTGGGGGACCTTTTCAGATGATGCATCCACACTAATGGGCGGATTCAGTGTCAACCATTATACTGTAAACTTTGATGGAAATCTGGTCCTCATGGGCGGAATCGGCGGGGTCTGCACGCTGCCTCCTTACCGCCGGGGCGGTGTCATCCGTCATACCTTTGCTCATGCGCTGCCCGACCTCTACGAAAAAGGATTCATCTTTTCCTGCCTGTACCCCTTCAGCCGTGCCTACTACCGCCAATTCGGATACGAAAATGGCGCCTATGTCCGCGAACTGACAATTTCGCTCAGTGCCTTCCAGACCAAGCCAGTAGGCGGCAGAATCGAGCAGCTTCTGCCCGGAGATGATCTGTCTCCGTTGACTGAGATCTATCAAAAGTTTTACAAAAAGTATAATTTGTCCGTATATCGCAGAGAGTTTGATCCTTCTCTGTCCAAAGAAAACCTGCTTGAACAGAAACGCTATATTTATCTCTGGCGGAATGACACCGGAGAGCCGCGTGGTTTCGTGATTGCCCAAAAAACGGGAGATCGCATTTTCAACTGTGAGACCCAGTTCCGTATGAAAAATGCATTTCTCGCGCTGGATTCGGAGGCATATCAGGCGCTTTTCCATTTCATCCGGACCACCTTCCCGGCGAACTACGATGCGGTCAAACTGCTGGTACCGGACAATGTGCGGATTGATTCTCTGGTTGCCGAGGGGAACAAATTGGGGATTCATTTGGATTATAACGGCATGGTCCGGATTGTACATCTGGAAAAGGCGCTGGAACTCTGCAAATGCCGCGGAACTGGCAGCCTGAAAATTGCCGTAACCGATCCGCAGATCCCACAGAATACGGGGACATGGCGGATTGACTTTGACCAAGGGCAGCCGAACCGCGTTTCCCGGACGGAGGAAGAACCGGACATCTCGATGCCAGTGAGTGCATTTGCGCCGCTAATCTGCGGAATCCGTACGCCGGACGAATTTTCCATGATGCCGGAACTTACGATACATCATCCGGAGGCGCCATTTGAATCGGTCTTCTATTCCAAACCCTGCCACATGCTGGAACTGTTCTGATTTTTACGCAAGAATCCCCCTTCCGTTTCAGGAAGGGGGATTCTTCTGTTTTGGTGACGTCGGTTATTCCCAGGTTTCGCTCCATTCTGCCGCCTCGGCTTCCGCTTCTTCCTCCCAGCGGGCAAAATCCTCTTGGGTGGGCAGCCGAAATGTAATGCGGCTGCTCTCTATTTCCGCGACAATTTTTCCCTCTGCATCCAAACGATGGATCGTATCGGTTAATAGCTTGGTGATCTTAAAGGAAAAGCAGGCATTCAAAATATTGCTGAAGGTACAGTTCGGATGCTGACGGATGTACTGGTACACCGGTTCTTTTTTACTTCGAACCATATGGGGACCCAAAATCTCAATGATCAGCGTAAAAATTGGGAATCCGAACGATAACACAACAAGAGATAAATACACAATTAGACTCGGAGATTCTGGTACGTTTTCTTCCCATATCTGAAAAATCAAATAGAGGATCAATCCACCCAGTTCCATAACCAGTATTGGTGCAACATTCCAAATCGAATGGGTCGTGACACTTTCCGCAAGCTTTTCCAACCAAGTCTGATTTTGAATAGGTTGGCGGTCTTTTTTCAAATAGTTACCGTGATATTGGATCGGCATAACAGCATCCTTTTTGTATTATTGTGATAAAATTATACTTTCTGCAATTTTAACAGCAGTTTCCTGCGGGACAGTCTCCTCAAATTCTATGGCGATATACCGCAGAATATCCAGATTGTAGGAAAGGATTCCCGGCTTTTCAATAACCGGGCCAGCCGCGCCGTTGTCGGTATGATGAATCACGACAGTCGCTGTTTCGGTCACCGGCACGCCGTCCGCATTCTTTTGCCCCTGCTGAATTGGCGTATATTCGCTGCTCCAGTTGGCAGACGAACTAAGCATCTGATCGCTGTAAACCGAAACCGGGAAATTCTCCCCGGCTGCCTCCGGATAATAGGTGAAGGGACTGGGGATGATGGAAGCCATCGGCTGGCCGAACTCATCGAAAAGGTTCACCTGCCCTCCGGTCAGAAGTCCGTCCGCAGGCGCCGCCGCCCAGTGCTGCGGCAGCGTCAGGGAGAGGGTAAAGTCGATGCCGTAGGGTTCCCGAAAATGCAGGACGGTTTCTCCGTTTTCCTCCTGGGTCCAAGAGCGCAGCTGAGTTTCCATCTGCCAGGGCTGCCGCACCATTTTGCCGTCCTGATAGACCCAGCTTGCATACCAGCGCATGATTGACTGCGTACCGTTTTCTTCCGGTTCTTTATAAAATCGAAGATGCATCGAAACGGTACTGCCCTCTGTCCAGCTGCCCGGCACTTTGGCAGAATAGGATTCTCCTCCTTGCCAGCCGGCTTTATTCTGCTCCGCAAACAGATCATCATAACTGATGAAGCCGTCTGCGCCATCCGCAATCCGGATATTAGCCAGAACTTCCAGCGGATGTTCCGCCGGCATGTTTTCCGGCAGGGTAAAGGAGAGATTTCCGCTGGAAAAGGCAACACTGCTCAATACATTTTGTAATGTTTCAAGTTCTTTCGCCTCAATGGAATATTGATTGAAATATTCCGCCCAGTAAAGTTCATAGAGTTTCCAGCTGCCGTCTTTCTCGGCGCAGAGGAAAATCCGGGAGTAGCGGCCTTCGCCAAGCTGCGGATCTGCCGCGAGCAGAGCGTCGGAATAGGTCATATCAATATCCGCCAGCACGACGGTGTAATCCGCAAGTCCGGCGTTTTTCGCATCGGTGTTGATCTGAGAGGGGATCGCATCGCCGGTCAGCGTTTGCAGGGAATGAACGATATAGCTTTTCATATAGCGGTCCTCTTTGACGGATTCCCGCTCATTGTTAATCGAATTGGAAAGGCTGCTGCTTTCGCTGCAAAGTTCGGTCAGTGCGTCCCAATCCCAGGCAATCTCCCAGGCGTAATAGTTGGCAACCGCTTCTTCGGCGAGATTTTCCGGAATGTCCTCCAACTCAAAGGTACGGTCGTCGACATGCAGGCTGGTCTCGCCGGTGTAGGTATAATCCCCATCCGGTGAAGTTTGATCGATTGTTTCACCGTCGACAATCCCGTTCAGGAGGTTGAGCAGAGAGAACAGTTCTTCCTCAGATTTGACCCGAACATCCGAAAGTTCGATCCATTTTTCCGCCCAATCTCGGGTATAGACTGGCGCCTGCGAAGCGAACTGATAGGTAATTTCATCCAGATTGTCAATTAGTGCAAACAGCAGCACGGCATTTTTTTCATAAGGGAGAAGATCCGACGCATCCTCGTTAAAATTCACCGTCAATCCATACGGCTGGGCATTGGTTTGCAGGGAGAAGCCGTTCCGCGGCTGCGGAAAATTGAGCGCATCCAGCAGAGCCCCCACGGCGGAATTATTACCGATATACGCCGTCCGGAGATTGAAAAGCCATTCCGCGTCCGCCGCCATCTGCGAATCGGTTGTCAGCGCAAACAGCCAGCGAATATTCGAAGCGGTATCGCCCTCATATCCGTATGACAGATATATCCCGCCGTCTTTTTGCAGGAGAAACTGATACCGAATAGCGGTGGTCCCATTCTTCCGGACAGTTTCCCACGCTTTGTCATTGTTTTGACGCAGATTTTCAATCATTTCCTCCTGTCCGTCGAGGAATGGGAAAAACAGGCTGTCGAAATTCTCGGCAGTCAGAGAAAATTCCTCCAAATTCCCGCAGTCCGTCCATTCCTCTTCTTCCGAAGCACGCAGCGACCAGTCGTTTGATTCCAACAAGGTTCCATCCTCTTCCAGCCGGTAATGGGGAGCCGATTCCACCGAAACCGTAAAGGAATACTGCGGCCCCTCATATACGAGTTCACGAACCGCATACTCCTGTCCAAATGGAGATTCCAATACAGTTTTCTTCGATTCTTTGGGGTTCGCCGCCAGCAGGAAGACGGTCACAGCTACCGCGATCACCGCTGCAATCAGCACCCAGAACGCTGGCTTGCGGTAGGAAAGGACATTTTTAATGCGGCTTTTGGTGTCGCCTTCGCCGAATGCTAGCGGGGTGCCGCCTACCCATCTCCGGCCGGAAGCGAGCGACAGCAGGGAAGTGGAGTAATCCTTTTTGACCTCATTGCCTAGCTTTTTGAGCACCGCCTCATCGCAGGACATCTCCATATCGCGGCTGCTGACAAAAAAGGCCAGCCAAACGAGCGGATTGAACCAATGCAGGCAGAGTGCCGCGAAAGCCGCCAGCCGGATGAGGTAATCTTTGCGGCGGATGTGGGTCTGTTCATGCAGAAGGATGTACTGCCGCTCTTTTTCGGACAGCCCTTCCGGCAGGTAGATCTTAGGGCGGAAAAATCCCAACACAAAAGCAGTTTCCAAACCTCTTGCCTGATAAATATTTGCTTCCTCCCAGACTGCGCCCCGCAGCTTTTTCCGGAGACGGAACAGCGAAATCAGGCTGATTCCCAGCAAAAGAATGCATCCCATCAGCCAAATAACAGCCGCTATTCGCGAAAGATCCAGCGAAAAGCCTTCCGGAACAGTCACACCCTCATAATAGTGACTTCCCAGATATTGGTTAACTGGCGTATCAATGGCGGGAACATTGGTGCTTACCTGAAACGGAAGTCCAGTCTGCCCGGTTGGTTCCACTACCTTCGTGCTAGGAATCAAGCTCAGTACACTTTCAAAGGAAATTGGGCAGAGCAGACGGAACAGCACGACACTCCATAGTGCATAGGAAAAGACTCGCGGCGCCTTTTTCAGAAACAGCCGGATCAGCAAAATCACCGGAATACAGAGGCTTGCCGTTACGGTCATTTGCAAAATTGTATCAAAAATCGTATAAATTGGCATAATTATTCCTCCTTGTATTCATCAATCAACTTTTGCAGTGCCTCTACTTCCTCCGTTTTGAGTTTATTCCGCCGGGTAAAAGCCGCTAGAAACCGCGGCAACGAACCGCCAAAACTTTTATCAATCAGTTCCTCTCCCTGCATGGCGTGAAATTCCTCCCGCTTAATTTTTGCGGAAACCGTCCCGCCTTTATTTTCAAAAATTCCCCGCTCGCACAATCGTTTGAGCATCGTATAGGTTGTCGATTTTTTCCAGTCAAAGGCGTCTTCACACAGCCTCACCAATTCACCCGAACTGACTGGTTCTTTCTGCCAGATCAATTCCGCAAATTTTTCTTCCATCTCGCCCAGTTTCCAATTTTCCATGGGATTCCCTCCATTTGGTCTAATATCATTCGACTGCATCTTCAGTCTAACACAATTAGACCAATCTGTCAATCCCAAATAAAAAAACGCGAAGAAAAATTCTTCGCGTTAAGGTAATTACGGAAGCATTGCAGATACAGCCTCTAAAAATTGAGGGCATGCAACACTAGCATCTGGAATATCCGGATACCATTGTTTTTCCCATTCAAAACTAACAAAATCTGCATAATGATTTTGCTCGAGGATTTGAACAGCTTTTTGCACATCCATCTGGCCCTGTCCAACTAAAACAGGCTTAAATCCCCATGGGGTGAGGTTGGCAGCATCCTTCATATGGACGTGATGAATTTTATCCCGGACTTCACGATAAGTTTCTTCGAGATCCATGCCATAACGATAGGGATGCAGACAGTCCCAAAGGATACCCACATTATCGCTTCCGCAGCCATCAATCAGTTTTTTGACAACGGCGCCGTTACAGAAATCATCATGTGTTTCCATAAGCGGCATTACGCCATATTTACGCCCCATTTCACCGACTTTACCCAGGCATTCCATCAAAAACTGATCGCATTGCTGCTGGGTAAGACCTGCAACCTTTTCAGCGGGCAAGGAATCCCAATATGCTTGAATAAAGGGTTCAACCTGTGAGCGATTTGTAAAATTAACCGGATATGGGCCGCCGAAAACTCGAATATAAGGACATTCCAGATCAGATGCCAGCTGCAGGAAAGCTTGTGCATTTTGAAGCTGAAGGGCAGCATCCTGCGGATCCGGGAAAGAAAAGCGGACACCGCTGGACAAGCAGCAGATCGATAATCCGGCATTCTGAAAAAGGCGGCGGGTATGTAGGAGATTCGGACGCTGAAATTCTTCCAGATTCTGGAGGTTTTCTTCTCCTCGGTACACCCGGAATTCAATTCCGGTATATCCGGAAGAACAGGCAAGAGCAATAATTTGCTCAAATGTGTAATCAGGGCAACCCAAAGTGCTAAAACTGAATTTCATCCAATCACCTCATTTTACTTTTAAAAAAACTCCTTTTACGGACGGAATGCCATAAAAGGAGTAAAAAACTAAAATTAGTCGTGGAAAATTTTCGTGAGCAAGGACATCGCGCCGATCAAAACGGCAACGACGATGAAAATGCCGAGCATTCCCAGTCCCATCACGCTCAGAGAATCGACAAAAGCTGCTACATCAAAATTCATTCTGTAAAACCGCCTTTCTGGATTAAGCAACGAGGGTGAGGATCAAGCCGCCGGCGATAACCGAAGCAATCTGACCGGAAACGTTGGCGCCGACCGCATGCATCAGCAGGAAGTTTTCAGGGTCTTCCTCGAGGCCAATGCGGTTAATGACACGGGCAGACATCGGGAACGCCGAAATACCAGCTGCGCCGATCATAGGGTTGACCTTGTTGTGAGGAGTGAAGATGTTCAAGAGTTTTGCAAACAGAACGCCACCAACAGTGTCGAAAACAAATGCAACCAGGCCGAGGCACATGATGAGGATAGTCTCCCAAGCGAGGAAGTATTCTGCCTGCATCTTAGTTGCGATGGTAAAGCCGAGCAAGATAGTAATGAGATTTGCGAGAGTATTCTGCGCGGTTTCGGAGAGAGAATCGAGTGCACCGCACTCACGGATGAGGTTACCGAACATCAGGAAGCCAACCAGCGCAACGGACTTAGGAGCAACCAGACCGGCGATCATGGTAATGATGATCGGGAAGAGGATCTTAGCGGTCTTGCTGACGGGTTTCTGACGGTACGGCATGCGGATCATGCGTTCTTTCTTGGTGGTAATCAGCTTAATAACAGGCGGCTGAACAATGGGTACCAGCGCCATATAGGAGTAAGCAGCCACAACGATTGCACCGACGTATTTGGACTGGAAGAAGTTCGCCACGAAAATGGAAGTCGGGCCGTCTGCCGCACCGATAATACCGATCGAGGCTGCATCTTTGATATCAAATCCAAACAGGCATGCCATACTGAGGGTAAAGAAAATACCAAACTGAGCGGCACCGCCGAAGAGCATCATCTTGGGATTGGAGAGAAGGGGAGCAAAGTCGATCATCGCACCGATTCCGATAAAGAGGAGAAGCGGGAACAACTCGTTGGCGATACCGGCATTGAACAGGACGTCAATCGGGCCGACTTCGGATCCCTGGGTAACTGCACCGGAGTTGGGGAGGTTGACGAGAATTGCACCGAATCCCATGGGGATCAGCAGGGTAGGTTCCATTTTTTTGCGGATACCGAGGTACATGAGGATACCGCCGATAACCCACATAACAGCCTGCTGCCAGGTGACCTGGATGACATTCTCAAAGAGTGCCAGAATTTGCTGCATTTTGTTCATTCCTTTCAGATTATAGGAGATGCTGTACAACAAAAAAGACTTTTATTATGGCGATCGCCACAATAAAAGTCTTGCCGTCGGAATGTCCTTAAATCAAACGCGGATAGAAAAATATCGAGTTGACGCATTCGATCACAGCGATACGCTGCCAGCTACTCCCTTTTGTTGTACCTTTAATGATACGGGATTTTTCGCAAAATGTCAAGAGTATTTTCAAAATCTGTTCAAAAATTAGGAAGGATCCGAAGAATGAGACGATTTCCCATATTGTTTTTGCATTCCCTTGTTCCCGGAACCGGTTCCACTTCCAGAACCATTGCCGTTTCCGAAAGAATTGTGATTGCCCGACGGCGGATCCGAGGAAACCTCCTCTGGATCGGACTCATCCGCAGATTGTTCCTGCTGGATGGCGGCACGGATTTCCGGCATGCTCATTTCGCGGAGAGTATCCGGTTCCAGTGTGGAATCGAGAGTCTTCCACTCCAAATACAGGCGGTATTTTCCCATCGAAAGGCCTGCCTCCTCGGCCTCACCGGCGAGATTCGAATTGACTGCCGCACAGGAAACGGCATCCCCGTTTATCTGCCGACACTGGGCAAGTTCCTGCACCATTTCATCTGATTTCTCACCGGATGACCCAGAAACGGTCAATTCCGGAGAAAAATCCTGCCCGCCGTTTGCCAAAATTTTCTCCACGGCATCCAAATAGAAAAGATTATGCAGATTGAGATTCTGCGTTACAGACTGCGCTTCCTCATCCCACTCCTCAACGCCGATAACCCGGTCGAAACAGTTAATCCGAAGGGTTAGGGAAGCTTCGCCGTCCATACTGACGGCAGAAACCGGGGTAAAGTAGGATAGGGCCGTACCTCCGATAAAAAGACAACAGAGCATAGCGACTGCATACCGCAGGAAGATTTTCTTTTGACGGGAACGGGAAGGAGTCTGCTTGGAAAGAATCAAACGGGCGGCATTGCGCAGGGAGTCCTCTGCTTGAAGTGCCCCCAGCGATTGTTTCAAACGATCTTCCAACATTTTATATCCCTCCCAGCGATTGACGCAGCATCTCCCGGGCACGGGACAGCAGCGAATAGACGGTATTGCTGTTTTTGCCCAGGATTTTGGAAATTTCGGGCGCGGAGTATCCCTCATAATAATGCAGGTAGACCGCATCCCGATACTTTTTCGGCAAAGCCAGTACCGCATTCCAGACTTCTCTCTGTTCCGGATGAAGCTCTGACGCCTGCCCAGTCAATTCCTCGAGCGGCACTGTCCGGCTTCGGAAAAAGTCCCGCAGATGATCCTTGCAGGCATTGACTGCCACCCGAATGAGCCATGCTTTCTCATGTTCCTCCGACTCAAATGCAGCAGGATGCAGCACATATTTTAAAAAAACCGTTTGAAAGATGTCCTCCGAATCCGATTCATTTTTCAGATGCAGCAGACAAATCCGCCGGATCATATCGGCATACCGGTCAATTGCCCGGTTGACCTCTTCTTCTGATCGCATTCCCATCCCCGATTCCGAAGTTAATTTCTCCTGCCGCAGCCGCCCCAACCGGCATTCCGCCCGCTGCGGTATTGCATTCCGGTTCCATCCTGCGGGCAGATGCCCAGGCATTCCGAATTCCGACAGAATATTTGCTTCCCATCCTCAGAAAGCCGGAAGGAACAAGTCCCATCGCGGAGAACCGTTTCCCCATAATTTGGGCAGTCCGGATTTTGACAGACCCAGCTGTCCTGCGCTGTCTTTGCAGACGACATCCCATTCTGCGGCCCGCCTGCCGCTAAAGCGGTTGTGCCGCCGGCGGTTAAAATCCCCATCATCAAAATACTGGCCAACAATTTCTTCATTCCAAAGACTCCCTTTCTCTATTGCATTTTCACTTCTAATACGATTGAAGCTGGGGAATCCTTGCATTCTTTTTTCAGTATAGCAAAAATTTTTCCGCAATACAAGAAACCGCACCCACAAAATGCGGATGCGGTAATTTATTAAGCCGTTTAAATTGATTTGCAGTAACGGGAAAGGCTTTCCTTGTTGGTGAGGGGAAGTCTCTTTTCCACCGGCAGCATGGGTTCGAAATTCTTATGAGGTTCGGTCTGATACCAGTACGCGGTAGAGGCATAGTCGTTGCTGAGGGAATTGGCATGCCCATGCTCGATGGTAAATCGGATGGATTTCTTGAAGATAATCGGATCCTCGATATGGAAGCGGTAGGTCGTCCATTTCCCGGAATAGCCGAAGGATCCGCCGCCCCATGCGCCGGGAGTCTCCCAGATTTTTGGGGTGAGATACGGCTGCGCAAGCGAAATCCCGTGGTAGGGGCCGTCATATTTAAGGGAAGGGTAATCCCAGGCCGCGCAGAAATAATCCTCGGTACCGGTACCATGCAGGCGGGGCGGCCAAGGTTCGCCGTCAATAAAGACCATGTCATCGCCCTCGCCGAACCAGGTGACATTCGGAACCGGATTGATGTGGTCGATGCTCAGGTTGCAGCCGACAAAATGCCCCATCCCCTCGGCTTCGAGGATGACGTAATTCCCTTTGCCGTCGAGATTTTTGGTGCGGGAGACAGTGCGTAGCGCCGAGGTAAATTCGGTCAGCTGTGATTTCAGTTCCTCCATATCGTAAATGCCGTCGGTCGGATTCTGGCGGTGCCATGTGGCGTGAAAGTAAAGGGGCGGTTCGGCGAAATTCGGGACGCTCTCATAGTCGACATAAAAGTAAAATGCGTCGACCTCCACATCGCATTCATTGACAATGGTAATTTTGCCGTGCTTCTGGAAGGGCATAGTGAAGAAGCAGTTCATGGCGGCAAAACTCTGCGGTTCTCCCTGCCGGGTAATCATATTCAGCGGAAGCGAGACATAGTGATTGGCAACGCCGTGGCCGACCCCAAAGAAGTCTCCGACCGGGCACTCGACCGAAGGATTTTCCTCCCCGTCCCAGTACATCCGTAGGATGAGGCGGCGCAGATAAAATTCCTGCCCGCAGGAAATCGTAAACCAGATATGGTTGATCTGGGCGGGGCCGTCCTGATCGAAAATCACAGCCTCCTGTCCGGCGGGAATCGAAATCGCGTCCCCATTGCCGCCTGTGCGGTCCCAACTCGAGCAACGGAAGGACTCTCCCGCTCTGGCATAAATCAAACTTTTCAGTGCAGATGACATTGAAAACCCTCTCCTTTTCTATACACGGGCAAAATAACGGTCCAAATCTTCCTGAAGCTTGGGTGGGATGCTGCGGGGGAAGGGAAATTCCGGCTGATTGACCAGATAATCCGCCAGCAGGCAGAGGACGGCGGACGACTGCTGCAGCGCTTTTGCAGAAATCAGGGAAAGCCGGTCATTGCGGTTGTGGCCGCCGAATCCGCCCCGGCGGAAGCCCAGCGTCGGCACTCCGCAGTCGGCAAGACTGCTGGAATCGCTCGAACAGACTTCCTCGAGAAATTCCATTCCAACGCCGTTTTCGCGCATGAGCTTTTCGAGATCTTCCCGGACGGAATGCTCTCCCGTCACCGAAATCAGGTGAGAGCCGACGATATGTCCCGCCAAATCGACATTCACGCCGAACAGCACCTCATTCAATTCGGCTCTGTGCGCCGCACAATAGGCATGGCTTCCGATCAAACCGATCTCTTCGCCGCTGAACCAGAGGAACCGCACCCTGCGCTTGGGAGGGACGCGGGTAAAATACCGGCACAGTTCCATGATAATGGCGCATCCGGCGCTGTTGTCGTAGGCGCCGGGACTGAACGGAACCGAATCATAGTGGGCGGTGAAAACGATCATGCCATCTCCGCCATCCGTCCCGGGAATCTCCGCGACAATATTGTTTGCTTTCGCAATTTCCTCCTTTTGATCCAGCAGGAGGCGGATGCGGCGGGCTTCCCGTTCCAGAAGTTCCTCCGCATCGAGATATCGCAATGTCGCGCCGGGAATTTTGGGCAGACCGTCCCGCAGATGATAGCTGGGCTTGAGCGCCCGCATTTCAAGATCGGTCTTTTCCGGATCATCAAGCGGCGTACCCGAAATGGTTAGGAATCCCGCTGCGCCGGAGGCTGCCAATTTCCGATAAAGGGCGACCGAAACCGGCGTATTCAGCAGTACCAGCTTTCCTTTTGCCATCGAAAGGCTGATTTCATCGCCGTTTTCCGCATAAAACAGTTCCGCTTCGAGATCCGCATTCCCGGTGAAGCCGTAAGCGGTCACAATGTATTCCTTCTGATAAGGTTCGAGAACCATTAAGCGGGCAGTCTCTGCAACACAGCGGGGAAAGTCAAATGATTCCGTGTGCGCAGATACTCCCATTGCCTCCAATTCTGCAAGCAGCTGGGCGGCGGCCCGTTCTTCTCCGGCAGTGCCCACCACGCGGATATAATCCATCCGACGCATGAGATCCAGAGCTGTCTCTCCGGAAACCCCATACTGCTGAATCAGATCCTGTATCATGCTAACTCCACCTCCGTCATTCCCGGATGGTCCAGGCCTGCAAGCGGATCCGTTCTGTTGTAAAATTGTCCTCGAACGTTTCCGAATGCATCCAGGTATGTTTCAGAGCAAATTTTTCAAAATTATAGTAATTTTGAGTGGGAATGGTGCAGTCAAACGGAGAAAGGGAAATTTGTTCCCTGCCTTCCAGCATCTGCAGGACCGCCCACATGAAATCTGCCGGCCCAATCTGGGTTCCGCCGATATTCAGTGACGAAGGCACTCCATCGAATACCCGGCAATTTTCCGCTTCTCGCCGAATATCTTCCGCCCGAAGCGTCACCGGATACGAAATGGCAAAAGGCTGCTCCAACGGACCACGTTTACCGCGCGGAGTAAAGTCTCCCTGCCCGCCGCTCGCAAAATGGATGCAGGCTTCATACAATTCTGCCAACGAAAAGGTCTCGCCGCCCTCTTCCACAAAGAAAAAGCGCTCTTTCGCCTTGCGGAGGGCAGAAATCAGACGGTTCCGGGAAAGGGGATGTCGTCTGTCCCGTTCTTCCTTCCAAATATCCTCATAAGTGACCAACTCATATCCGGGCGTTGTCTTGAAATACCGAACAATCTCTGCGAATCCCTCATAAAACCGGTTGATGTCCTCCTCGGAATGGCGTTCCGGCAGCCGCCAATGGCCGAATTCCACCTGATTTTCGCCCTGACAGTTGAGCGCATCCCAGAATTTTTTGTACATCGACATATTGGGATGCATGCAGACAATGACCCGCTCATAATCCTGGTAGGCATCCGCACGCTTCAGAAAGGCTTCCTTTCCCTCATTCCAGAGGACATCGTCCAGATACAGGTTATTTTCGAGGTTGATCTGGTTGCAGTACCAGATCGTTTTTCCGCGGGTCTGCTTGAACAGGGAACCGCTATAAAGCGGGATGTCCAAGTCATGGTAGACATAGGGGGCCTGCGATGTGATGCAGTTTCCGGGCGGAATAGCGGCAAAAAGCTTGTCGCGCTTGAAAATCCGTTTGACCGCCTGAGAAGCGCGCCGCTCCTCATTCAGAAACCGCTCATATCCCACATTCCAATCCGCGCAGTCGCCGTACTCTACGACGGTGGGATGCCAGGTATGCCGCCAGGAATGGAAATCAATTTCATGCGCCTCTAATGCTCGGATAATATCCGGACGATTGCGTTCCTCCAATGCAATGCCGAGTTCTCCCACAATATTGAAACATCCGCGCACGCCTTCCGCGGTCAAGGTCCGCGCCAGCCGAAGAATGGCTTCGTCCGCGCCCGGATTGGTATAATCTTCTGTATCAAAGCTGAATAACACCTGTGTCATATATCATTCTCCTCTCGATGAAACCCTTTTACGGAATGGACTGATGATCCATATCCCGGCAGCGATAATATCCCAGCAGAGCCTCCCGATCGGGGAAAGGTTCCCGCTGTTTTTCGATACCGTCCAGATAATAGTAAGCGGCAGACGAGTACCAGAACGGCATCAGATCCTCCGCACGCCAAGGACTGCGGAATTCCGCACGAAGTTCATTCCGGAACAGGACGGCGTCCTCCTCCTGAAACCGATACATGCTGACCATAGAGCGGAGAGGATCCTTGAGCGGGACTCCATGAAGCGGGCCTGCAAATTCTCCTTCCCGGAAATACCAGCCGCCGTTGAAAAAATCTTCCAATCCGGTACCGATAATCGAAGCCTGCTCTTCGCCGTCGATATAAAAATATTCCGGCGCTTCCAAAAAAGAAAGATAATTCGGATTTTTTCCCTGCATCGAAAGAGTGCAGCCGACATACTGCCCGCGTCCGCTGGTATGCAAAATGACTGTAGGATCTGCGCCGGGATTGAGACCGGTATGGAACTGGCAATGAAACCGTCCGCTGCCCTCGGGCAACTGTTCCAGCCGGGTATAATCGATGTTAAAGAAAAAATGCGGATTGATCCGATCGTGCCGGTTTTCGAGTGTTATGCGAACCGATTGGAACGGCATGGGGAAATAACAATAGAAACCGCCGCTGGACATGCCGATGTATCGGGACAGAAAATGCCGGTATTCGGCATGCCCGATCCCAAAGAAATCCCCAACCGGAACCTCCACTGACGGAATTTCGCTGCCATCCCAGTAAATCCGCAGAATCAGCAGCTTGAGAATAGAGGAGTCAATTGTCTGTTCGCGGGTAACCCAATGTTCATAAAACCAGCCGTTAAAAGTAAACCAGATCCGGGTAATTTTTCCCGGCCCCGTTTCATCCAGCAATGTGATGGTTTCTCCGGGCGGAATGCGCACCGTTTTATCGCCGGTTTGGGGGCAGAAGGACGTCCACTGTCCATTCCTGCCGTCCCGCAGAATGCTGATCTCCATAAAATGCCCCCTTTTGAAGCAGGCAGGAGGGAATCCCACCTGCCTGCTAATTCAAACTTATTTTGCTGCATCCTCCAGATTCATTTCTTCAATGATGGGGAGCATTCTTTGTTCGTAAATTGTATCATAGGAAGCCAGCAATTTGCTTAATCCAGCAGTCTCCAGTTCTGCCATCATACTGTCATATGCTGATTTTGCTTCCTCTTGAGAAGTTGCCATCACAATATTCGGATACCATTTTTCCTGCAAGCGTTTAATATTATCGACAATTGCTTTATTGTCAGGATCTACGGTAGCAAGTGTGCCGACATCCCCCTTCAGACAAAGTTCAAAATCGTAATCCGAAAGAGCCAGTACCTGTTCGCGATCCCATTCCGCAATCGGATCACCGGCACGTACGCCAGCATCTCCGCCGCCAGTAAATTCTGAATATCCTTGGTTACACCAGAAGCCCCAGAAATTATCCGCACCGGTTTCCTTGGAAAAATCTTCCGCATAGGTTTCCTGATCTGCTGCATATTTTTCCGTCTTCGTCAAAACCATACTACCGTCTTGAAGTTTCGGTAGGTTTGCCTCATCCCAAGCCTCAGCTGGTTCATAATATTCACCGGGCAGACCATACCAGGCGGTCATTTGTGCCTCATGGGTCGACATAAAATCAAGAAATTGAATGGCACGTTCTTTATTTTCACTGCTCTTGGAAATAAAGTTGCACCGCCAGCCAAATCCAACACCAATTGCCCAGCCATGATTCAAAATTGGTTTTTCCACATCATCCGGCTTGGGGACTTTATCCGCAGGAATCGCCTGATAGAACATCTCCTCGTTTTTGCCCTTCAAAACATCATTCGCACCATCGGCGTGCCAGTAATAATTAGGAATTACACCGACGCTGCCTGCCTGCATTTTTGATTTCCACTGATCGTATGTTTCGGTATACAGTTCCTGATCCAGCAGTTTATTCCGGTAAAGATCATTGAGGAATAACATAGTATCTTCAAACTCAGGCCGGGCATAGAAAGGAACTACTTCACCAGTATCAAAGGTAACTTCTTCTGCTCTTCCGGAAAATAGGCTGTAAATCATCTGCATTGGCTCGCCAGCATTGGCGCTGTCCGAAAGGCCCAAGGGAGTGACTGCATTGCCATTAGTGTCTGTATAAGTCGCACATTTTTCTAAGAATGCGACAAAATCATCAATATTGCTCAGATCCGGCTGTCCTTCTGCTTCATAAATATCCCAGCGAACCAGCCAAGCCTTCCGCTCCTGAATTTTATTCAGTCGGGCATTTTCGTAGGTAAATTTATCCACAAAATAGTCTGGCCAGACATAAAGCGGTGCGTCTTTGCCTCCCCAGTAGTTTCCGTCCTTAAACCGACTGTACTGCAGCGAAATATCATTGCATTCATCAATCAACCGGATCATGGTTTCACAATTATATTCGTGTGCCAGAGCATCCAAATCCTCTACCAATTCCTCATCCTGCAGCTGAATCGAGCAAGGATCCATTTTCGGAACATTGACAATATCCGGCAAGGAATCCGAAGCCATCAGCAAGGTCAGTTTCTGCGCATCATTGGAACCGTCACCGGTCGAAACATCGAGTGTTACACCAGTCTGTTCCTGAATCCATTTGCTCACCGGATCCACGCCCCAGCGTTTCAGATTGTTGACATACCCTTCATGGAGCCAAATTGTTAGGGTAATGGGGTCCGTTGATGTGCCTGTGCTTTCGCTGGATGACGACGTCTGTCCGTCGGCTGTCTCATTGCCGGACGAAGTTTCCTGTGCAGACTGGCAGCTTCCCAATGTGCTCAGCAATAAAACGGCACTCAGGATGAACGCTGCTTTTTTCAGGTGTTTTTTCATAGATATCCCTCCCGAAATAAATTTTGGTTTATAAACGACATTTTTGCAGGAACAATCTGCAAAAGCTCATACAATGAATTATCCCTTCAAAGATCCCAACGTCAACCCTTTTACAAAATATTTTTGAAGGAATGGATAAACAACAATAATCGGTCCGATTGTAATCATGGTGGCAGCTGCCTTCAAGGATTCGCTGGTCACTTGAATCGATTCAAGCTGTTTGAGAGCATCTGCATCCAACCCCTGGGCAGATAGGGAATTCAACAGATTTTTGACGCCGATATTCTGCTGAATTGTTTGTTTCAAAAACATCTGAATGGGATGAAGGGACTGGTCGTTAACATAGATGAAGGCATCATACCATGCGTTCCACTGTGCGACGGCGGTGAGCAGGATAATTGTCGCCAACATCGGAAGCGAAAGAGGAAGCATTATTCGAAAATAGATGTAGAAATCATTAGCGCCATCAATCTTGGCTGCTTCCTCCAGTCCGTCTGGTAGACCCATAAAGAATGTTCGCATTAAAATCATGTTCCAGATAGAGTATGCGCCGGGGATAATATAGACCCAAAATGAATCAATCAAGCCTAAATCTTTGATGAGCAAATAGGTTGGAATAATACCGCCACTGAAAAACATTGGAATTGTCGACAAAATGGTATAGAATTTACGATTCAGCAATTTTTTGTCAGCCATCCCGTATGCCCATAGACCGGTTAGAAATACGGTCACAAAGGTTCCCACAACAGTTCTGGCGATTGTGATACCATAGGAGGTGAGAATCGAGGGGGAATCCAGTAAGGTCTTATAGTTATCCAAAGTAAAATCATTCGGCCACAGATAAATACCGGCGCCGGCGGATTCTCCCACATTGAAGGAATAGATCAGCATGTAGTAGAACGGATAAAAAACAATGATAGCAAAAACTGTCAGCAGAATATAATTAATGACATCAAATACGCCAAGTTTTTTTCGTTTCAGATAACTCATCCGCCATCCTCCTCCCTTCGCCTGTCACCACAAGCCATAACTGGTGACCTTATTGCTTGCCAAATTGGCAATGCAAAGCAGCGCCAGACTGATGACCGATTTAAATAATGCGACTGCCTGCCCATAATCAAATTGCCCCTGCGACAACCCTACTTTAAATACATAAGTATCAATTGTTTCTGAAGCCTCAATAATAGCGTCATTCTGTAAGAGATAAACCTGGTCAAAATTGGTGTTCAGCAGGTTGCTGAGGGCGAAAATGAAAAGAATTACAATTGTAGGGGAAATCGTAGGGATATAAATATACCACATTCGATGGAAGCGGTTTGCGCCATCAATGATGGCCGACTCCTCGAGCTGCGGATCGACCGAAGCCAGCGCCGCCAGATAAAGGATGGATTCCCAGCCAATTTCCTTCCAGATTGCTGTAATGACGACAATCGGCAGGAAAAGACCGTCCTTTGCCAAAAAAAGGATTGGCTCATTTGTAATACCTAAAGCTATTGCGATCTGGTTAAATAATCCACCGGTTGCGAGCATATTATAAACCATTCCTGCAACAATAACCCACGAAACAAAGTGAGGCAAATAGGATACCGTCTGTACAACCCGCGAGAATTTGCGGGAACGCACCTCATTTAGGAAAAGAGAAAAAATAATGGGAGCAGGAAATACGATCAGAACATTGCAGATACCTATTTTGATGGTATTCCACATGACAAGCGGAAGATAGGAACTCTCTAAAAAAAGTTTGAAATGTTCCAAACCAACCCAGGGACTTCCAGTAATCCCGAGAGAAGGTTTAAAATTTTTAAAAGCCAGAATTACTCCGTACATAGGGTAATAACTGAAGATCAAGAGAAACAGAATTGCCGGAAGTACCATTAACTGTTTTTGATATTGTTTCCCGAACTTCTTCCAATACGGACTTTCCGTCAAGCGTTTCCGTTGAGATTTTTTTTGTGCTTCCACTCGTAATCCTTCCCTTCCGTCACAAACTGATTTTGTTTTATCAGAAAGATCTGTCCCTCATATTTTCATATAAGGGGATTTCCAATGCCGATTCCGTTATGTCCGCCTTATTTTAACACAATATATGCAAAGAATTTTCTTTTCATCAATCATTTCAAAAAATATATTCCGAAAATATTCTCGAATTATATTTGGAAAGAGGGAAATCAAGGAGGGTTAAACCTTTAAGTTTTAGAGCAAACCGAACTCTTTTGATTCATCCAAACTTCTCAAACAAAAGCTGTATTGAATGGTATAGATTAGTTTACATGAAATATTCTACAGTTTTTTTATTATTTTCTAAAAAAAAACTATTGACAAAGCGAAAACGTCGCTCTATAATAAAATAAAAATTGTCCATTTAAAATAAAAATTT
>JBMNPH010000015.1:0-52886 GCA_050943495.1 Candidatus Merdivicinus sp. | reverse complement strand
TCGACCTTCGCCATACAGTACGCGGTCGCTTCCACCACAAGATTATCCTTACTGCCGAAATAATAGATCAAACCTGCTTTGGTGACCTTACACGCATCCGCCAGTTTCTGCATTCCGGTATTTTCCAGGCCATTTTCGCAAAAGACATTGAAGCATATCTCCAACAATTCTTTTGCGCGTTCCTCATTTCTCTTCGGATTGATTATTTTCACTCCCTCTTCATAAGATTACTTAACAATCGGTAAGTTTACGCTGCTAAAAAAAGACAAACACAAATATGTTATTTGCCCGTTCGCATTTTCTTTCCATAAACTAATTACATATAGTTTAACATATGAGCAACCGCGCTTCAAGTTCCCAAAAGCATTTTCTATAAAATGCATAATATAAATTTATAAGTTTTATTATATTTTACTCAAATTTGCAAATACAAAATGATTCAGAGTATCGTTCAAAGATGCACACCCCCGGCCTTTCGTGAAAAGGTTCTCGGCGAAAAATGCAAACAGGCTCTGAGGCGACCAATTTCCAGTCATCTCAGAGCCTGTTATCGCTTAATGGTATTCACTAGAGCCCATAAAATGAAGTTTTGTGCAAAAAGAAACTGCACACCTATTTGATGCCACAGTATATCGAAACGGTGTGCAGGCCGTCTAGCATGACGCTGAAGGAATTGAAATAATACTATTCACCATCGATCAACCGCCAGCTGACTGCAATGTTTCTCTCAAATATTGCCCGGCGACAGTTTGCCCAATAGAGGATAGGCCATTCCTTCTGTCATACAACCTCTTCCCAATTATTCGGATAATCGGCCGGACTCCATACTGTATTGTCTGCCTTACAGCGATATATTTTCTCCTCCCAGATGCAGACCTCGCCGGTCATATAGACATCATGCGCCCCCTGCGGCTGGATGTACGGCTTTGCATACTCGGAATCCGTGGTATGGAATGGCGCCCACTGTGCCGGACTTTTGCCGGGTTCGATATCGGGATTATTTGCATTGTCATGTGGCTGCACACAGTTCCAAATCTGATCCCCATGCCGGCGAATATCTCCCGCCTCATATTTCCCCGGTTCCCACTTGTCAAACAGCGGTTCCGCTGCCACAATTTCGGTCGGCGTTTTCTCGGTTTCCAGATAGGTATTCCGGATTGCGTTATGAATCTGCCTTGCTGATTTGAGTTTTTCTTCCAGTGTCATGAACATGCCTCCTTATTCTATGCCTATCATAGCATCTTGTACAGACTGCAATCCGGCTTGCGCTGCCTTAAGACCTGCAATCTCTCCCAGTAGGTTCTTGATAAAGTTCTGCGTATCCGCAACATATTTTGCAGATATTCCAGCGTTGTCAGTTGCGAAAATGTTGGTTACTGGGTAATACAGGTGCAAAGCATCCAACTTTTCGATTAACTCCGGATCGGTGATCGGGGTTCGGATTGGAGTTTTAAGCACCCCGATTATCATTAGCGGATTTCCCTCGTTTTCTTTTTCCGATACCCAGGCGTTAAACTCTTCAAGGGTTGTCCACTGATTGGAATAAAAGTACGCATTGGTATTTTCCCAATAAAAATATACATCATCTTGTTGGTACTCATATCTTGTTTTAAAATAGTTACACTTTGAAAGCCCTGGCGTAGTTACGTCTGATCCAACAGAACATATATACTTATAATACCCTGCACTACCATACGAATTTAAGGTTCTGGCTTTTGGAGATTTTTCAACAGCTATCTTTTTTACATATTCCCAACCATTATCAGTCTTTTCGATCGAATCGCAAATCCACTGCTGACCTGTGCGATCTGTGTAATTCCCTCCGGTGTCTACTGGGATTCCCGGCAGACCGTCCGGCGTGGGGATGGAAATAAATTGGGATTGTTCTTCACCATTGTTAATTGTCAAATCTATACTGCCAGAATCACCAACACTCACCAACTGAATTGCTATTTCTGGTGTTGGAATTCCATCTTGCGTTGTCTTGCCATAAATCCCCAAAGACAGAAACGGGTACTCAATGCTGTCAGTAATGTTTACCAACTCCCCGCTCTTTTCCAGTTTAATGGCAGTTTTAAACAATGCATCATCAATATGATTATTGATTGCTGCAACATCATCTTCCGTCCAGTAGTCAACACCTCTTTGCGGAGTATATCCATCTTTACCAGATTCTCCTTTTTCACCTTTTGATGGTTTTCCGCTATCTTCATAAGTCTCGGTGTCCGGATTCCAGATTTCCCAGTTGCCATTCGCACCTACTTTTGGAGGATGTATCGTTGCCGCTTGTGCTTTTTCTGCTGCAGATTCTGCGCGAAACACATATCTATTCAGTGTTTCCAAATCATCCTCGCTGACAATTTCGGCATCCGGTGCGGTCTGTGGCTTGACTACAACGTCAAACGGTGCAGAGTTAAGCACAAACCCGTCTTTGACAACCTCGATCGCACATTTGGAGACGCCAACTGCGGTAGTAAGCTGTCCGCCCAGTATAAAGGTGTACATACCGTCTCGCAATACGGCAGGCTTGTACACATGCTTTCCATCCGGCTTTTCAGCGCGAACATTAATTTCATAACCCTCCGGCACGATATACGGCTTAGACTGATCCATCAGTTTGAGCATCACACAGATACTCTCATTGTCGGTTTGAGTACAGGATAGGCGTGGGATATAGGATGAGTATCCCGCGGCCATTTGCAAAGTCAATATTGGTTTCAATGCGCCATTTTCTGACATAAAATCACTCCATTTCGGTTAAAATTGCCATTTGTGCTTCTAATTCTTCCAGCCATCTGTCCGTCTCCGATTTGGGAAATTTCTTCAAAACCACTTGTTTGATTTCCACATTTACAGATTCCGGATCATATCCTTCCGGTATTTCCGTTTCGTTGTACGGCAATCCATCCGGCTTTTTCGCGTTCTCAATGTCGCACCCATTTTTCTCCATAATTGCGTCAATGACTTCTATCGGCAGTTAAATGATCAAAAAGTCAACGCTTTTCTGAACTTTTCATGGAATGTTTCACCCGGTCATTGACTTCGGTTCGCTTGGCGTTGTTGAACCGATCCAGCGTACCGACTAAGTACCCGGTAATCCGGCGGATTCGCTCGAATTTGACGCCGCGGCCGATTTCAGTTTGCTTATTCATTCTGCTATCCTCCTTTTGCATTCTTTTTCTGCCTGCCACTGGCCGCAGTTGAGTTCCAACTCCTGCCCCTCAAATTGGGTGGTGCTGTCGGCGATGATGATGCCGGCGGCCTTCTTCTGAGCCTCCACATAGTCGTGAAACAGCTTCTTAAAATTCCGAATCTTCAGATTCTGCGCCATATCTCACCTCATTTCCTTTCTCATTTCCCCAATCAAATAATCGAGATAATCCAATTCCCGCAAGGCTAATACAAAATCCGCCTGCTGCGGCCTGTTCGGTGACGCCGGATGTTTTGTCTGATAAATCTGCCATAGAGTTCTCCGATACTCGGTCAGGTCGTTCAAGGCTATTTTCTGTTGGAATTCTTTTTTGAATATTCCAAAATTGCCTTGAAAATTTGCGCTCGCTCTCGCCTTCCCCTGCTTGGAGACGAAAGCCCCAGCCCAAAATCAGAATCCAGCCGCATGATCGCCTGCCCAAAATTCAGGTTATAAAGCTTCATCACTAAGGAAATGACATCGCCGGATTCCCCGCATCCGAAGCACTTCCATTTTTGGCCGTGATCGTATGTAGAAAACGAAGGCGTTTTCTCGGGATGAAAGGGGCAGCGAATAAAGCCGCCCACAAAAACGGCTTGTCTAGCGCCTTGATTTCGTCCGGGGTCATGTTAGCATCATCTCCCAAATTTTCATTCCCAGGGCTGTTCCCATCGCCGCGAATGCCAGGATCAACAGCAGATCCATCAGCTTTGCAAAGTATTTTTTCATATTATCATTCCTTCTGAGAATTACTGCTTCAGCTTTTCTTTGCATACTGCTTTTACCATGACTTTCACCTCCTCTGTTTGTTGTCTATGCGATTATTATATACCGCAAAGAGATGTTTGTCAATATCTTTTTTAAAATCAATATTGACAACGCGGTATTTTTGAGATATAATAATTAACAAAAGGGGGAAAGATTGTGAAAGACCGTATTAAAGAAATCAGAAAATCCTTGAATTTAACACAGCAACAATTTGCTGAAAGAATAGGATCGGTTCAGAATACAATTACCGGATATGAAACTGGTCGAAGAATTCCTTCTAATCAAGCGATTCAGTTGATTTGTCGTGAATTTAACATAAATGAATCGTGGCTGCGCACCGGCGAAGGCGAAATGTTTGCGGCGGTTGATCCGGACGAAGAGTTTGCCAAAATGATGGTCGAAATTCAGGTTTCGAATGACGACTTTATCATTTCGGCACTGAAAGCCTACTGGGAACTGCCGGAAGAACATAAAGAAATCGTCCGCAACCTGATCCGCAAAATTGCCGGAAAATAAAAAAGAAGCGACCCGAAAGCCACTTCTGAATATTCGATTTAACATTCGCTTTGATGTTCCAGTATCTGCTTGACATAGTAATAAATCTTGTTAAGTGCGCGGGGATTGGTAATGTTCGAGAGCAATTCTATAATCTGTCGTTTCAATTCTTCACTGTCCATAAACTATCCTCCTTGCTCTGATTTGGCTTAATCCTATTATAGAACATCTGTTCTGTATTGTCAAGCGTTTTTGGAATGTTTTTGGAATGTTTTTGGAACGCTTTTGGAATTTTGTCCCCAACCGCCGGAGGGCGGAATACATAGATTACAGGAGTTGTCAATCATGAAATGTCCAAAATGCGGAACTGAATTTGAAAGCAAATTTTGCCCAGAGTGCGGGTATAATACAGCAGAGAATCCAACGCCACAACCTGTTGCGTCAATAAATTGCTATGTTCATCCAGATCACAATGCCGTTGGTGCTTGCGTAGGCTGCGGAAAATTTATTTGTTCTGAATGCGCAACGACTATCCAAAATAAAATGTACTGCAAAAGTTGTGTTAATGAACTGTTTGCTTCCAAGGACAAAGAAATCGATCAAATAAAAAATCAGCAATCACAGACACAAGCAACTCCTATGGTATTTATGAATGCTGGTGGCGGCGCATCCAGTTCCTCTAGTTCTTCTAGTTCGTCCAGTTCTTCCGGCTGGAATAATGGACGTGCTTACATCCCGCCATATCCCAGAAACAGTGTTTTACTTCATTTGGTTCTTTTTTTCTTTACCTGTGGAGTTGGAAATCTAATTTATTTTTTAGTTGTCAGGAGTCAACAAAAGCAATGGCTATCTCGATATGGCAAATAATCTTTTATTACATTTTGCGCCAAATAAGTTTCTTGTGCTATGATGCAAAAATTTTGTCCTCTACCGCTGGATAGCTGAATAAATACAATTGAGGTAAACGACATGAAAAAAATGTTATCGATCATTCTGAGCATACTAATCGTATCTTGTTTTACTTCCTGTGGAGAAAAAAACAATTCTAGTGTTGAAACTTCTGAGGTTTCAAATTCAGTTTCATCCACTGTTTCCACATCAGAAGATTCATCGGAAACAGACACTTCCTCTGAAGAAACTCATTCATTGGATGAGTTGAGCGGATTGAACGTAGACCAAAAGTTATTTGATGTAGAGATTACAATTCCCGCTGATTTTGTTGAGGAAGGAATGACACAGGCTGATCTGGATCAGGAAGTTGAAGAAGCCGGTTTCCAATCGGCGGTGCTGAATGAAGATGGTTCCGTCACTTATGTGATGACGAAAGACCAACATCAAAAAATGATGGAGGAAATGAAGTCCAGTTTGGATCAATCCTTGAGTGAAATGATTGATCCCGAAACATTTCCAACATTCCAGAACATTACTTCCAATGATGACTATACAGAATTTACGGTTCAAATATCTTCTTCTGAAATCGGATTTGCAGAAGGTATGTCTGTTCTGGGATTCTATATGATAAGCGGAGTTTATCACGCTTTTAACGGTACACAGCCAGACGATATTGTGGTAAAATTTGTGGATGCCGATGGAAATGTAATTGACGAATCCCATTCCAGCGAATTGGGAGAAGAATAAAACTGTTAATACCGCCGGAGAGCGAAATACATATATTTTATAGGAGTGTGTAGTATGATTGATTTTAACAATGCAGCGTTTCTGAAAATGAAAAGTGTTCCTGTCTCGAATTTTTCGAATATGGTGAGCCCATTTCTGAAGGATGGCGAATCGATTCTTTATGCTTTTCAATCCATTCGTGACGGTGTTGTATTCACCCAGAAACGTATTATTGCCATCAATATTCAGGGAATGACCGGAAAAAAGAAAGATTTTACATCGCTTCCATACAGTAAAGTGCAAGTTTTTTCAGTCGAAACTGCGGGGGTTCTGGATATGGACGCTGAACTTGATTTATGGTTCAGCGGTGCTGGAAAAGTTCGCTTTGAATTCGCCGGTGGTGTTGATATCTCTATTCTCTGCAAACTGATCAGCGACTATGTACTGTAAAAAATTTCAATAAAAACTCCCACTCTGGTGTTGGCGCACCAAAGCGGGAAACAAACTTTAAACCACCTTTTTCAGGAAATCCGCAAGGGCCTGGGGAGGTGGTTTTTCATGCAGCATATCAAACGCAAAAAAACTGCACACCCTTTCGATACACCGTGGTATCAAAATAGATGTGCAGTTTTGGCGGAGTTGGAGGGACTCGAACCCTCGCGCCGGGGATTAGCCGACCTACGCCCTTAGCAGGGGCGCCTCGTCACCAACTTGAGTACAACTCCATGGAAACGACCTGTCAAGGTATATAAAATTGTGGCGGAGAGAGTGGGATTCGAACCCACGGTCCCGTGAGGGATCACTGGTTTTCAAGACCAGCTCCTTAAACCGCTCGGACATCTCTCCGTGCAACCGTGTCACACGGAACGATTTATATTTTATCATAGACAAAGCCTTTTGTCAACCCCTAATTTCCAATTTATGAAAAAAAATCCGCTGTTTTTTGAAAACAGCGGATCCTTTCTACTCTTTCAGATCGTTCGTGGATTCAGGAAGCTCAAACCAAAATGTGCTGCCCTTTCCTACGATGCTGTCAACGCCGAATTTGGCTTGATGCAATTCGAGGACATTCTTGACAATGGATAACCCTAAACCGGATCCGACCGCAGCTCGTTTGTGACTGCGATCAATTTTATAATACCGTTGCCAGACCGCATCGAGCTGTTCAGGCGGGATTCCGATACCGGTATCCGTGATTTCGACGCGGACCCAGCCATCATCGCGATGCATCAACTTCACGAAAATACGTTTATCGCTGCCTGTGTAGTTGATCGCATTGTTGATTAAATTATAAATAACCTGAGAAAGCTTGCTCTCATCCGCATCAACCCAAATATCAGGCGCAATATCGGGTTCGATCTGATAGCCGTCCTGCTCGGTGAGTTTGGTATAGCGCAGCAGAATGCCCTCCATCAAATCGCTGAGATTCAGCCGGATAACGGTCAACTCCTGCACCCCCGCCTGAAGTTTGGATAAATCAAGCAGATCGTTCACAAGGCGTGTGAGCCTGGATGCTTCATCAATGATAATCTGAACATTTTCCGGGGTATTTTCACCGGGGATGTCGCGCATCATTTCGCTGTATCCGGTAATCATGGTGAGAGGCGTACGCAGATCATGGGAAATATTCGCCAACAATTCCTTCCGCAGGCCCTCTGCCTTGGAAAGTTCGTGCGCGGTATAATTGAGGGTATCGTTCAATTCGGAAATTTCACGATAGCCCTTCCCGTCAAAATTGACATCATAATTTCCTTTGGCAAACTCCTTGGCGGATTCATTGACGCGGATGATCGGCTGAGAAAGGCGGCGGGACAGAATAATCGACAGTACGAAAGAAACCCCGATCATGATAAGCGTCACAAAAATCAATTGAATTTCCAGGGTGCGCACGGTAGCGTCAACTGGAGAAATCATCGAATTGAGCAGAAGAATTTTATCTGACTGGCCTGGAGTCTGAATAATGCGTACCAGAATGAGGCTCTCCTTTTCATCGGTACGAGGCCGGAAAACCTGAAACGATGGACCAGCGATAATCATTTGATGCTGATTCACATTCTTTTCCATATAACGGCCGCCGTTTTCCAGTGCCAGCGAATAAAGCCGCAACAATTCCAGCGAATCAATGGGATGAATGCGGCAATCCGGCAGAATATCCACGGATACCAGAACATTTCGGCTGGTGTCAAGCAGCAGAATGCACATCTCATTACTGGCAGCCAGGGAATCCGCCAAATCCTCCAGATTCGAGCTGTTCACATTTTTGACGAGAGTATCGGCGGTAGAATTCAGTTCACGGGTCTTGATTCCCTTGTAGAACTGGTCGAGGAAGAGGACCTGGAATGTCCATAGAAGCGCGAGCATTCCCAGCGTAAAACCCGCAAAAGCGGCAAGCAGCTTCCATTTGATGGGAGTATCACGGAATTTAAGCTTCAAAACGATAGCCCACCCCTCTCAAGGTGACGATACATTTGCTGTACGGGCCCAGGCTCTTGCGCAGGAGTTTGATATGAGTATCCAGGGTTCGGTCATCCCCATAAAAATCATATCCCCAGACATTGGTAATCAAATTTTCGCGGGAAAGGGCAATATTGCGGTTGCGGACAAGATAGAACAACAAATCATATTCCTTTGGAGAAAGATCGGCTTTCTCCCCATCAATGGTGACAATCCGTCCGGTAAAGTCGACCGTCAGTCCCTCAAATTGGTAGATTTCCTTACCGTTTTCCTTGGGAACGGTGCTGCTGCGTTTCAGAATTGCCTGAATGCGCATCATCAGTTCCTTGGGCGAAAAAGGTTTCACGACATAATCATCGATTCCAATTTCGAAGCCATGAATGCGGTCATACTCTTCTCCGCGCGCCGAAAGCATTAAAACCGGAACATTGGAAAATTTCCGAATCTCACGGCAGGCCGAAAAGCCATCGAGTTCCGGCATCATAACGTCCATAATGACGAGATCAAACTGCTGTTTTCTACAGATTTCCACGGCGGCCATTCCATCCACGGCCTCCGAGACCTGATACCCTTCAAAAGCCGCATACTTTTTGATAATCATGCGGATCTGTTCTTCATCGTCGACAACCAAAATGTGATACATCCGTCTCACTCCCCTTTTCTCTGGAATCAGTATAGCATAATGTTGTGACTGATTTGTGAATTTTGCGCTTGACAAGAAAGAAAAATGCGTTTATAATCGTAAATGAAAATCATTCTCATTTAAGGAGTTTTTATGGAACAGCTTTCGCACGCGGTACTTCATGCCCTCTCACATAGTCTGGAACATATCCTGCTGACCATCCCAATCTTGTTTCTGGTATACCTGCTGATGGAATTTCTGGAAAGCCGGATGGAACGGTGGCAGCATACCATTGCACGGCTTCGGGGAATCGGTCCCGCAGCCGGTGCTGCAGCGGGATGTATTCCGCAGTGCGGATTTTCGGCGGCAGCCGCATCGCTTTACAGCCGCGGATTTCTGACAGGCGGCACCCTCATCGCGGTATTTCTGTCGACATCGGATGAAGCGATTCCGGTGATGCTGGCGAACTTGAGCGGATGGCAGCAGATCGCGGCGCTGATCGGGATCAAGCTGGTGCTGGCTGTGGCAGCGGGTTATCTGCTGGATGCGACGGTTTTTCGGAAGGAAACGGTTACCGCAGTTCCGGCTGCCCACACTCATACCCATACCAAAACGGACTGCTGCCACACCGAAAAAGATCCCTTCCGGTCGCCGTTGGGAAATCTTATCTGGCACGCCCTACTCCGAACCCTGCAGGTCACATTGTTTCTGATTGTAACAACCTTTGTGATCGAATTGGCCTTTCACCTGATCGGAGAAGACCGGCTGCATGCCCTGCTGCTGAATGGAAGTCCGCTGCAGCCTCTGCTGACGGCGCTCATCGGATTGATTCCGGGATGCGCGGTATCGGTTCTGCTGACGCAGCTATTTATCGGCGGACACATCGGATTCGGGGCGGCAGTTGCAGGACTTGCCACCGGTGCAGGAGTGGGATATCTGGTATTGTTCCGGGAATGCGGCAGCCTGCGCAAAGGGCTTCGGATTGTCGGATGGACCTATTGCTGCGCGGCGGCGGCTGGGATTCTTCTCACCGTGCTGACCGGCGCGTAAACACATTGGAAATTAGGCAGGATCGGCTGCCGGGAGGAAATGATGAATCAAACCGCCATCAATGAATTGCTGAAAAAATCCGGGTTAAAATGTACCCGTCAGCGGCAGAATATTCTGGCGCTGCTGCTGGAAGGCGACATTCACCTGACAGCCGAACAGATCCATTTTGCGCTGAAGGCAAAGGGAGAAGATTTCGGGCTGGCGACGGTCTACCGCACGCTGACTGCGCTGACAGAAAGCGGCATATTGGCCAAAACTGCAATCCACGGCCGTCAGTCCTACTATTATGCAGCGGATGGGCATCGACACCAGCTGCTGTGCGTGGGATGCGGCAAGATCATACTGCTGCAAAAATGCCCTGCCATGCAATTTCTGCAGACGGTAGAGGCGGAATATGATTTTACTGTAACGGGGCATTCCTTTGAAATTTACGGGCTATGCCCGGAATGCCGGAAAAAGCAGGAGGAGTGCCATGTTTGAAGAAAAGGAATACCGCGGCGTTGATTTTTCAGAAGCGGAAATTTTAGAGGAAAAGCTGACTGGCTTACGATTTGAAAACTGTCGGTTTCACGGTGCGGATTTCTCGGGAATTGTGCTGGAAAACTGCCGGTTTGAAACCTGCGATTTTTCGGGGGCGGAAATGAACGGAATCACAGCCAAACGGACCGCCTTTGTCAATTGCCGGTTTCGGTTCACCAATTGCTTTGCGGCGGCCTTTGACGGCTGCAAAATGACGGGATCCGCCTTTGAGGATGCCAACTGCACCGCAATGCAGATACTTGGAGGAGACTGGTCGTTCACCTATCTGGCGGATCTGGATTTTGAACGGCGGGAACTGGCGGACATCAATTTCACCGAAGCAGATCTGAGCCACTGCAATTTCAGCAAAGCAAGGCTGCAGAACTGTAATTTTTCCGGGGCGAATCTGAATGGTGCCAGTTTCCGGCATGCAGATTTGCGGGGCAGCAATTTTGAGCGGGTCAATTTGCTGGAAATGGATCTGTTCAAGGCAAAAATTGATCTGGAACAGTCCATTTTGTTTGCAGAAGCGCTGGGGGCTGTCTACACGCCCTGATATTCCTTGACACAGGACGCCTCCGGGATGGAAAAACGATAGGCGGGTTCCCCCACTGCACCGGTATGGGGATTGCGCGGACAAATCACAACTTCACCGGAACGTTGATTGGCAATTGCAATTTGATCCTCCCCGATCAGAGAAAAATCACGGGGCCAATTTCCCCAGCAGCTGTAGCGTCCGCTCAGCACCAGCCGTCCTGTCCGGCTGACGGAAAAGGCCACAATGGTATTTTCCCCGCGATTGGCGGCATAGAGAAATTTTCCATCCGGCGAAAATACGAGAGTGGAACCGAAGCTTTCCCCGGAGAATCCCTTTTCGACCATAGCGACTCGCTGCAGGACGGAGGGAGAGGATTCATAGGAAACGACGAGAATTTCACTGCTGTATTCGGTCACCACATAGGCGCGGTTTAAATCCTCCCGAAGCGCGATATGTCGGGGACCGCATTTGGCCGGGAGGGAAAAAACATTGTGTTCTGACAATCTGCCATCTGATTCCATACGGTACAGATAAATTTTGTCCTGCGCGATGTTGGCAGAGCAAACGAAATTCTGTTCCTGATTGAGCACCACACAATGCGCACGGCTGATCGGCATTCCATTTCCGCCGGATTTGCCCTGCCGGAGATAACTCTTCATGGATCCGAAACGGGCATGATCCAAGTCAACCGAGAGGGAAAAAACTTCGCCGGTTCCATAACAGGCTCCCAGCAGACAATGATGTCGGTCAGAATACGTAATATGGCACAATTCGCTTCCTGTAATAACGCGGCGATCGGACTGACGCCAGCGGTCTGTCTCTTTTTGATAGAGGCAGACGGCACCGCCATCGCTGCGTTCCTCAGCCGTAAAGAGGAACCCGTCTCCAAATATGAAATAAGATGGAGAAAGCGGGCTATCCTGCCAGAAAGGAATGCTTTGTCCTTCTGAATACCCTTGGATTGTCATTCTGTCAGAACCATAACCTGACATATATATTGCATTCATATTATCGCCTCGAGTCTAGCCAAATTGTTCTTATTATAGCATATTTATCTAAGGAAAAAAAGACTTTTTTCCGCAAACTGTTGCGAATATTCTCGAAATCCGGTATAATAATTTTAATACGATTATTTGTTGAAAAGGAGAGTCTCATGCAGCCAGTCCATTCTCATCTGGAACGCGCCGTTCTGGTAGCAGTTGACAGCGGGGAGTATGACCCGATTCGTTCCTTAGCGGAATTAGCCGAACTTGCGGATACTGCCGGCGCAGAAGTGATTGATTCCTTTGTACAAAGCCGTCCCTCCCCGGATACGGCAACCTTTGTCGGGGAAGGAAAATTGCAGGAAATTCAGATTTTCTGCGAAGAAAATCAAATCGATCTTCTGATTTTTGACGAAGAATTAACAGGTTCTCAGATCCGCAATATTGAAACGATTACGGGGCTCAAAGTGATCGACCGCACCACCTTAATCCTCGACATTTTTGCGCAGCGGGCCCGTTCCCACGAGGGGCGGCTTCAGGTTGAGCTGGCGCAGCAGAAATACCGGCTTCCCAGGCTGATCGGAATGGGACAGCAGCTATCGCGATTGGGCGGAGGAATCGGAACAAGAGGTCCCGGTGAAACCAAGCTGGAAAGCGACCGGCGGCATATTCGGCGCCGAATCCATGCGCTGGAAGAGGCACTGGAGGAATTAAGTGCCCAGCGCGCACGCACCCGGGAACGCCGCAAAAAAAACAATGCCATCACTGTGGCATTGGTCGGATATACGAACGTGGGAAAATCAACGCTGCTCAATCAGCTGACCGCTTCGGATGTTTATGTCCAGAATCAGCTATTTGCGACACTGGATCCCACGGCACGGGAACTGATCCTCCCAAATGGACAGCATATCATCCTGATTGACACGGTTGGGTTGATTCAGCGGCTGCCGCATCAGTTGATTGAAGCGTTTCATTCCACGCTGGAGGCTGCCGCAGATGCCGATATTATCCTCAACGTCTGCGATTATACCAGTATTGATGCGGATAAGCAGCTGGATGTTACCCGCAACCTGCTTGCAGAACTGGGATGCGGCGATACGCCGATCATAACAGTTTACAACAAAATTGACCGTGCGACAGATCCTGTTCCGCAATCCAATAACCGGGCTGTTTTTTTATCCGCATTGGATCCAGCGACCTTTCCTCCGCTGTTCGAAGCCATAGAGCACGTGCTGTCGGGGCGAATCTGCACGCTGAATCTTCTAATCCCCTATTCCGATGGCAGCGCCCTGCACCTGATCCGGGAACACGGGCAGGTACAGGATATCCAGTATCAGGACGACGGAATTCGAGTCTGCGCGAGCATTCCCAAGCAATACCAGCATGCCCTTGCAGAATATCAAATTGCGACTTTCTAAAAAATAGAGTTTCCATTCTTTATAGAGAGGAGGTCGCTGCATGCTAGAAAAAACATTTGGTATAAAAAAGGCCAATATCGTATACAAAGAACGAACTGGCGCATATGGGATAGGATTTTCTGCTGAGGGCAAAATACCTGTTGCAATGACTCATTTGCATAATGGCGAAAAAGGTTATTTTTTGCTTGGCGGTGGCATTGAAGATAATGAAACGCATGCTGACTGCATCATTAGAGAAACATTAGAAGAGGCAGGTCTTTCTGTAGTTCCAAAAGAATTTGTATGCAAAAGTGATTACTATCAATTTATAGAACAAACGAAAACAAATTTCCACGGTATTGGCTATTTCTATTACATGGAGATTGGAGATATTATTTCAGAACCAACTGAACCGGATCACTATCTCGTGTGGTTAACTTTTGATGAGATCAAAGAGAAATTATTTTTGCCTCATCAAATCTGGGCAGTTGAACAAGCGTATAATATTTACAGATCATAAGTATAATTTGTAGTACATGTTGAGGGATAGAGCCAGTTTCAAACAAGCAAAACGACCATAATCCTACTAAGACAAAAACGCCCGCCTTATCTGGCGGGCGTCACTTTTTTGATTCTAAATCTTAGAGTAGCCGAAGCTGTTTACAATTGCATCGATCTTATGCTGTTCTTTGCATTCCGGGCAATCTTTAAAATCGTAAGTATGATAGTTCGGAATATCGTCGGTTGTAAAAATGGAATCCACCTGGATGCCATTCATCTCGGAAATGGCGCTGAAGATCGCAGAAATTCCCACAACCTTGCCGCCATAGTATTTGATGCACTCAAGCGAACGATTGATGGTTTTTCCGGTGGTAGCCGAGGCGATGAGCAGCAAAACATTTTTATTCCAGACCATTCCCTGGATATTGTCCCGGAAAATCAGCTGGCTGTTGGAATTAAACTCGGGCGTAATGACGCAGATATCCTTCTGACTGTTGATGGAACGAGATCCATCCTGAGAGAGGAGAGAGGCCAGAAATCCGCCGATCACTTCGCAACCATCCATGCAAATAATGGTATCAATATCGGTATGATGATAGCAATCCGCCAAAGTACGGGCAGCTTCTTCCGCCATTTTGCAGCGATGCTTAATTGCGGTCAAATCGATATAGTAGTTGACGTGGGAGTGATTGGTGGCGAAATGCCCGGGAATAATCGAAATCGTCATTTTCCCATTCCGTTTCGCCTTAATCCGAATAGCTCTCTTTTCCAAAATACATCCTCCCTTTCGGCAGTTAATTTATGTTTCTATTATACCATTTCAAGAAAATAAAATCAAGTATTTTGTGAAAAATATCCTCAACAAATGGAAAAAATAATGACCGGCAGAAAGATTCTGCCGGCAAAATTTTACATATTACGAATTTCATCCTCACCGATGAGAGTAATTCCCTTCTCCGAAAGCAGGCGGATCGCCTTATCGCAGTCATCGACGCGGAGGATCACGCTGGCGCTGTCCTGGATTTTGGACAGGAAGGCATACATATACTCAACGCTGATGCCATTTTCATAGAGAAGCTTCATAGGCTGTGCCAAGCCGCCCGGCTGGTCGCTGATCTTGATAATAATCACGGAGGTCAGCGAAACGGTGCAGCCATGGGCGCGAAGAACCTCACAGCCGCGGTCGGGATCATTGAGAATAAGGCGAAGGATTCCGAAGTCGGTGGTATCGGATACGGTAACCGCGCGGATATCAACGCCTTCCCGGGCAAGGATTGCAGTAATTTCCGCAAGGCGGCCCGGTTTATTTTCGACGAATACAGACAATTGCCTGGTAATCATGACGATCCATCCCTTCTGATTATGCCTGATGGCTTCTGCCAAGGGCAAAGGCTTTCCGGTTCAGCTCGAGGAATTTGGGCGGAACGCATTCTTCAATCGCTTTCTGCCACATTTCCTCCGGGAAATCCATTGCATTGGCGACAGCGCCCATCAAAACCACGTTGGTTGCTTTGGCGGAACCGGCCTCTTCCGCGAGGGAAAGAGCATCCACCAGCTTCAGATTCACGCCGATGGTACGGAGTTTCTCGGCGATTTGTTCGGGATAGACAGCCGCGCCGGTGATAACGGGCATGGGGGCGATTTCCTGATTATTAACGACGAGGGTACCGTCCTTTTTCAGGAAGGAGACCCAGCGTGCTGCCTCCAGCAATTCAAAAGAAATGATGATATCTGCTTCCCCCTCATTGATGACCGGAGACCAGACTTTCTCATCCGAATACTTGACATAGGTGACGACCGAACCGCCGCGCTGGGACATGCCGTGCACTTCGGAGACTTTAACGTCGTAACCCGCCTGCATCACCACATGACCGAGGAGTTTGCTGGCCAGCAGGCTTCCCTGCCCGCCGACGCCGACAATCATAATATTCTGATTCATGGTTTATTCCTCCTCTGAAGCAATGGCATGGAATTTGCACAGGTCCGCGCACAGACCGCAGCCAACACATTGAGTATCATCAATGACAGCCTTCCCGTTGACGACGCTGATCGCCGGGCAGCCCAGGCGCAGGCAGGCCTTACAGCCGCGGCAATTCTCGGTGACGATCTTGAGCGGTTTTTTATGTTTGACATACTTAAGCAGAGCGCAGGGACGGCGGGAAATGACAACGGAAGGTTCCTCCGAAGCAAGTTCCTCTTCAATGACTCTGCGGGTTTCGGCGAGGTTATAGGGGTCAACCACGCGGACGCGGTTAATTCCGACGGCGTCGCACAGTTTTTCAAGGCTGACTTTTGCGGTGGGATCGCCCTTAAGGGTATAACCGGTGGTGGGATTCTGCTGATGGCCGGTCATGCCGGTGATGGAGTTATCCAAGATGATGACAGTCGAATGTCCCTGGTTGTAAGCGATGTTGATCAGGCCGGTGATGCCGGAATGAATGAAGGTAGAATCGCCGATCACAGCTACGGATTTGGCAGCAGAGTCGCCGCCTCTGGCCATATTAAAGCCATGCAGGCCGGAAACAGAAGCGCCCATGCAGATCGTGGTGTCCATAGCGGACAGCGGCGCACTGGCGCCCAGGGTATAGCAGCCGATGTCGCCGGAAACCGTGACCTTGAGCTGATTCAGGACAAAAAACAGGCCGCGGTGAGGGCATCCTGCGCAGAGGACGGGCGGACGCATCGGAACGGATTCCGGGAATGTAAAGGTATTTTCCTTTTCACCAAAAAGTTTTTCAGCAATCAGCTTCTGCGAGAACTCCCCGATCCACGGGAACAGTTCCTTGCCGATTACTTTGACGCCGATTTTACGGCAGTGGGTCTCGATGATGTCATCCAGTTCCTCGATGACATAAAGTGTTTCTACTTTCGCAGCAAAATCACGGATCAGCTGTACCGGCAGTGGGTTCACCATCCCCAATTTCAGATAGCTGGCCCGATCGCCCAGGACTTCCCGCGCATATTGATAAGTACTTCCCGCAGCAATGACACCGATTTTGGTATCATTCCAGAAAATCTGATTCAGAGAGGTGGTTTCCGCAAATTCAACCAGTTTTGCGGTACGTTCCTCTACTACAACGTGTTTTGCCTTGGCAAAAGCCGGCATCATTACATATTTAGCAGGATTTTTGACATATTCTTTCTTTTCCGGAACGATCGGTTCAGAAAGCTCAACAAGGCTCTGCGAATGGGAAATGCGGGTGGACATGCGCAGAAGGACGGGGGTATCGAACTGTTCCGAAAGCTCATAGGCTGCCTTGGTAAATGCACATGCATCCGCAGAATCCGCAGGTTCCAGCATGGGAACTTTAGCCGCGATGGCATAATGGCGGGAATCCTGTTCATTCTGGGAAGAATGCATACCGGGGTCATCAGCGACGCCGATGACCAGTCCCGCATTGACGCCAGCATAGGAAACCGTAAACAGCGGGTCGGCGGCCACATTGAGGCCCACGTGCTTCATACCACAGAAGGCGCGTTTTCCGCCGATTGCGCTGCCGATGGCGACCTCTGTTGCCACCTTTTCATTGGGTGCCCATTCGGCGTAAATCTCGGGATATTTGGCGGCTGCCTCGGTAATCTCGGTGCTGGGGGTTCCGGGGTAGCTGGAAACAATGCCCACACCTGCTTCATAAAGTCCTCTGGCAACCGCTTCGTTGCCAAGCAGTAATTCTTTCAAAGGTTTCATCCTTTCTACAATGACATCTTATTTATTGCTGTCCTGAGTGCGCAGATCGATAATCCGCTTTGCCTTCCCCTGGAACCGCTCAATGGATTTGGGTTCGCAGAGAGTGACAATCGTTTCGATTCCCAGAACTGTTTTCAGCTGGAATTTGACGTTCTTCTGGATTTCGGACAGTTTCTTGTATTCATCCAGAATGCTTCCGTCGATCAGCTCGACCTTCACCTCAAGGGTATCCATGAATCCTTCCCGGCGGAGAACCAGCTGGTAGTGGGGCCCAATATAAGGAAGGCCGACCAAAACGCTTTCGATCTGGGTCGGGAAGACATTGACGCCGCGGATCTTCATCATATCGTCGCTTCTGCCTTTGATCTTATCCATACGGGCGAAGGTACGGCCGCATTTGCAGGGCTCATAATTGATCCGAGTCAGATCCTTGGTGCGGTAACGCAGCAGCGGGAATCCTTCCTTGGTCAAGGTTGTCATAACCAATTCACCGGTCTCACCTTCGCCGAGGACTTCGCCAGTTTCCGAGTTAATCAGTTCCGGCAGGAAATGGTCCTCTGCAATGTGCATTCCTTCGCGGTAAATGCATTCGCCGGAAACGCCGGGGCCCATCAGCTCGCTCATGCCGTAGTTGTCGGTTGCAAAGAGGTGGAATCCTTTCTCCACCTGATCGCGCATTTCGGGGGTGCATCCCTCCGAACCGAAGAGGCCGAGCCGCAGCTTCAGATCATCCAGAACGCCCTTTTCTCTCGCGACCTCGCTCATGTAGAGAGCATAGGAAGGAGTGCTGACCAGAGCAGTTGTTCCGAAGTCCTTGAGGATCATGACCTGTTTTTCGGTATTGCCGCTGGAAATCGGAATGACCGAAGCGCCGATTTTCTCGAGGCCGTAATGCAGGCCCAGAGCGCCGGTAAAGAGGCCGTAGCCAAACGCAATCTGTACAATATCTTCATCGGTAGTGCCGACCGCCACACAAAGGCGGGCCACCAAATCGGACCAGGTATCGAGGTCCTTGCGGGTGTAACCGACGACAGTTGGCTTGCCGGTTGTACCGCTGGAAGCATGAATGCGGACAATTTTTTTCAGAGGCTGGGCAAACAAACCATAGGGATAGGTATCGCGGATATCCTCTTTTGTTGTAAAGGGAATATACTGTACATCCGACAATTGCTTAATTTTATCCGGCTGTACGCCCGCTTCATCCAGACGTTTGTGATAAAACGGAACGTTTTCATAGCAGTAATTCACGACCCACTTCAAACGTTCCAGTTGAATTTCGCGGATTTTCTCCCGCGGCATTGTTTCCAGATCCTTCTGAAAAAACATGAACTTTCATCCTTTCCGACGCAATTTCCATCGCGATATTATTATTTTACTATCATTCGCCACATTTTGCAAGGGTTTTGAATGATTTGATGGAATATTCTGCGGATTTTTCAAATAATTTCATTGCTTTAAAGCAAATATGTAATGGTATTCATTATAGCATAGATCCCCCCTTTCGACAAGGAATCTTTCTCACAAATTCCGCGGCGATTTCTTGTCCAAATTCTCTAATTTTTCCGGTATAGTCAAAAATTGTTCAAAATCCGTTGACACTTTAGCGTGTTAATGCTATAATAGAGCAGTGTTCAGCAGCCTGCGCTGCAATTACCAAAAAAGGATGCGTGTATCATGAAAAAATGGAAAAGATTCATCGCTGCTATTCTGGCAGCAGCTATTTCGACAGCCGCCCTTGCTTCCTGCGGAGAAAAAAACGAGGATACATATAAAGTATTAGAAGAAGATCTCGGTTCCGAGGTATATGCAATCGGCTTCCGGCCGGACGATGTCGCGCTGGCAAAAGAGGTGCAGAAAATCCTCGACGAAATGGTTGAAGACGGAACCGCTGCAGAAATTTCGGAAAAATGGTTTGGAACGAATTTAATCATCAACGATCAGGATTATCCGGCTGATAAGGAAATTGCATCGGATGACACCTCGCTGGAAGATCTGAAAGAACGCGGCAAATTCATCATCGGCTTGGACGACAGCTTCCCGCCAATGGGATTCCGGGATGAAGAAAACAACATCGTGGGCGTAGATATTGAGCTGGCTGCAGAAGTAGCAGAACGTTTGGGTGTGGAATTTGAAGCACAGCCGATCAACTGGGATACCAAGGAGATGGAACTGGAAAACGGCAACATCGACTGTATCTGGAACGGTATGACGGTAACAGATGAACGGAAAGAAGCCATGTTCCTTTCCAAACCTTATCTGAATAACCGGCAGGTTGTAATCGTAAAGGAATCGAGCGGAATCGAAACGCTGGCGGATCTGGAAGGCAAGATTGTAGCGCTGCAAAAAGGTTCCTCCGCAGAACAGGCTCTTGCATCGAGTTCGATAGCTGACAAAGTAACGGTACAGACATACGATGAAAACGTCACGGCATTCATGGATTTGCAGGCCGGACGCGCAGATGCGTTTTTGGTAGACGAGGTTGTTGGAAATTACCTGCTTGCCAATCAGGAAGAACAGAAATAACAGATGAGTTCAATCGGGGTTCTGCGGAATCCCGATTGCTTTAGTCATTTGGAGGATGTACATTAATTATGATGAATTTTTTCAGGTCAATCGGAGACACCCTCGCTTATATGGGATCGCTCAGTGTGGGGATGCTGGACGGCGTCAAATATACAGTCGGACTATTTTTCATCACCATTCTTTTTTCCATACCGCTGGGTCTATTTCTGACCCTTCTGCGCAACAGTAAAATCCATGTTCTGAAAGGGATTACCGGATTTTATGTCTGGCTGATGCGCGGCACTCCCCTGCTTTTGCAGCTGTTCTTTTTCTATTTTGGGCTGCCCAATCTTCCGCTGATCGGAGATTATCTGATTCTGGGACGGTTTCAGGCAGCATGCCTGACCTTTGTGCTGAATTATGCGGCATATTTCTGCGAAATTTTCCGCGGAGGCATTCTCTCGGTGGATGCCGGCCAATATGAAGCAGCACAGGTGTTGGGGTTCAGCAAATGGCAGACGAACTTGAAAATTGTTTTTCCGCAGATGCTCAAAGTTTGCCTTCCATCCATCAGCAATGAATGCATCACATTGGTCAAGGATACGGCACTGATTACGGCAATCAGCGTGACCGAAATTCTCTACTTTGCGAAGGCAGCGGTCAACCGTGATACCGATGCAACGGCCTATGTGGTGGCGGCGGTCTTCTATCTCATCATGACCTATGGACTTACCCGGCTCTTCAACTGGCTGGAACGCAAATTCCATTATTAAGGAGGGACAGCCAATGTCGATGATTGAAGTACGCAATTTAAAAAAATCATTCGGAAAAGATGTCATCCTGGACGGGGTGTCCTTCTGCGTGGAAAAAGGCGAAACGGTTTCGGTAATCGGGCCCTCTGGTGCCGGAAAAAGTACCATGCTGCGCTGCCTGATCAACCTTGAGACAGCCGATGACGGTACGATCCTAATTGAAGGGCAGCCGCTGTTCGAAAATGGCACCTACTCCCCCGAGAAAAAACGCCGCGTAATCTGTTCCAAGATGGGAATGGTCTTTCAAAATTTTCATCTGTTTCCGCATCTGAATGTGCAGAAAAACCTGATGATTGCCCCCCTGAATTCCAAATTCCTGACGCCGGATCAGGCGCTGGAAAAATCCAATGCCCTGCTGAAAAAAGTCGGTCTGGACGGAAAACAAAACGCAATGCCATCCGAACTTTCGGGCGGACAGAAGCAGCGGGTCGCGATTGCCCGCGCACTGATGATGAATCCGGATGTCCTGCTGTTTGACGAACCGACTTCGGCTCTGGATCCGCAGCTGACCGGCGAAGTGCTCGCCGTCATCAAAGAGCTGGCGGACGAGCATATGACAATGATTGTGGTTACGCATGAAATGGGGTTTGCACGGGAAGTTTCAGACAAAATTCTCTTCATGGGCGACCATAAAATTCTAGAAGAGGGCACGCCCGATGATATTTTCCATCACCCGAAAGACCCGCGGATTACCGAATTTGTTTCGAAAATTTTATAAAAGTATGAAACCTGTTGCCTGGATATAAACAAGCAGCAGGTTCTTTTTGAATTAAATAACATTTGTAATTTATCACAAGTTTTCATAGTTTTTTCAGCTATTTTAAACAACACCTTCACATTTAGCCAGTATAATCATACTTGAAAGGAGGACAAGATGATGAAAAAAATCTTACCTTTTATCCTGTCCGCAATGATGGTATTTACATTGGCTTCCTGTGGAGATAGTTCCAGTACATCTTCTGAAGCAAGCGAATCTTCTGTTTCCTCGTCAGTTGAGGAATCCAGCGAACTGGAGGAGTCCAGTGAAGCGGAAACGAGTGAAGTTTCCGAAACCGAAACTTCTGACACAGAAGAGATTTCGGAAGAAGCGGATGATGCTTCTGCAATTGATTCGCCGGAAGACACGGAATCCTCTACCGAATCCTCTGCTGAGGATGCAGAAGAAGGTTCTGAGGCGGAACTTACCGAAACTTCTTCCGATGCAAGTACCACCGCTGAATAATAGAAGCATTCCTCGAATCGTTTGTACTCCTCAAATTTATTGGAAGCCCTCCACATTGTGGGGGGTTTCATTATGTTCCAAACCAATACTGGTTCTCCTCAAATAGGCGCGATACTGATCGGCAACAATTTTGCGGTATTCGCTGCCAATTCCGATCGTCTCGCCGGAGTCAAGAGTGATTTCGGCACGATTGAAGCAACGAATATGCATCATGTTGACCAGATAACTCCGATGGCAGCGCAGAAAACCAAAGGGCTGCAGACGCGATTCCGCTTGATCCATGGTTCCATAGTGCGCATAGTCGCCGCGCAGCGTATGAACGCTGATTTTATGATTATAAATATCCAGATAACAAATTTCCAGAATGGGAATTGCGACAATCTGTCCGCGGGATTCCATCCGATAGCGGCCATATTTCTTGCCATAGCGCAGCAGCATGCGCTGAAATTCATCCGGGAAACTGTTGGTCAAATCAAAAAAGCAATCAAACCACTCCAGCTGAGAAATGGGCAGAATATGCTCATTGCGGTGCAGCAGCACCATCATAACTCTACCGGATAGCATCTGCAATTGCGGGGTATTGGGAATCGCTTTTATATCGATCAGCAGCAGATCCATTTCGGAAAGATCGCGCAGTTCCTTGCGACTGATAGAACAAATTTGATAGCAATGCCCCGATAAGGTTGCCATCTGATTGGTAAAGGATTCTACCAAACGCTCAGAAGCCGGATGATCTTCTGCTAAAATACAAATTTTACACATAAAATCGCCTTCTTCGACATTTTCTCCTAAATCTAATACGCTCCAGAAATGAAAAAGTGACATATAGCTGTAAATCATCATATAGTTTAGTTGACATTAAAAAAGCCAAATTTTATGTTGATATTTTTTAAAATGCAGTTTATTATACGAATAAACTTTTCGTTTTTGATATTTATGACAAAAAAATCACGGCTGTTTTGCCGTTTTTTTATGACAACAATTTCATATTTTGCATTTCAAACTTGTTATTTTGCTGCAATAATGCTATAATAAAAATATTATTTCGAATCAACATGGAGGGACCCGTTTGATTATTTACTTCTCCCTGATTGATGATGTACAGCAGCAATCGAAGTTTGAATGCCTTTATCAGGAATACAGAACCTTTATGTTATATACAGCAAACCGCATTCTGGAAAATTGGGACGATGCAGAAGATGTCGTTCACCAGGCGTTTCTCAAAGTTATTGAAATACTTTCGGAAATCGAAGATCCCCTATCTCCTCGAACAAAGTCGCTGATGGCAATTATAACCGAACGCAAAGCAATCGACCTATATCGCGCCAAAAAGCGAAAACACTGTATTTCGTTGGATCAAGCTGACTTGGAAATTCCTTGTGAATCGGATTTAGAGAAATTACCGGATCGCATGAATCTGGCAGAGGCAATTGCAGCACTGCCTCCGCGTTATCGTGAGGTAGTATTGCTTCGCTATGACAATGGGCTGTCCAACATCGAGATTGGGCATCTGCTGTCGATGACCCCGAATCACGTTGCAAAAACGCTTCAGCGGGCCAAAGAGCGGCTGGCGCAATATCTTTCCCAAAATATGGAATACCAGCAAGGTTAAAATAGCCCTGCTGGTATTTTCGTTTTATTAGAAGAAATTACTCATCGATTACCCGGCTGCAATTCAGATTTTCGCGCAGGCAGGTCAAGGCTCGCTTTTCAATCCGCGATACATAGCGCCGCCGCTAATGGAAACGATTGATAAGAAAATGAGCTGCCATTGGATGGCAGCCCAGCAGGATTTGAAAAACGAAATCCAATCTATCTATTTTTTCCAATTAGAAAGGGCGCAAATTAACATTTCACGCCAGGCTTCACATTCCATTGCATTCCGCATCTGCAAATATTGACCGCGCAATAAAAAATGATTCCAATACCACTTTTCTGCTCCATCTCTGCCAAACATCCGCAAAAATCGCAACACCCATTTACCAGGTACGGATTGAAATCGTCCAAGAGTTTGATACAATGAATTTCTTGAAAATTCCAGATATTTTTGTTGGACCACCTCTGGATTTTTGATTTCATCGCTTCGCTGATCGAAATCGTGCAGGATACGAAGCCGATCTTCTCCTTGTGCAAGACGAACCGTATTTTGATGTTTGCGGATGGGGATTGCTTGAATCTGCGGCTTACCGCCTTTCCCCTGGAAGGTCACTTCCAACAATATGCTGGTCTGCCAGCATTCGTGCTCGGAATGATCAAAAAGGAAGTTCCCCTGTCCATAAACGAGAATACCCTGCTGATAGTTCTCCATACATCCAATGCAGTGACTGTGCTGGCATATCACCAAATCCGCGCCTTTTTCAACAAATTTCCGGCAATATTTCTGCAGATTGGGAGATGGGTACCGGTAATATTCCTTCCCGCCATGGTATAACACAATTACATAATCACATTTTTTCTTCAACGATGACACATGATCATAACTTTCCAAAGGATCAAACGGATTGGCTCCAGCAGAAGTTTCTGATGCGATACTGAACTCATGTTCCGCACAAGCGTAAATTCCAACGGAAATTCCCTCTTTTTGCAGAATATAGGGAGAAGACGCTTCTTGCAAAGAATTTCCAGCACCTACAAATGGGATCGCATACTTTTGAAGAGTCTCCATCGTAGAGAGTATCCCCTCTTGCCCTTGATCTAAGATATGATTATTGGCTAATGTCAGAAGAGAGGGGTTCAAACTACGGATTCCTCTGATTGTGCAAACCGGCGCAGAAAGATTTGGCCCGCATTTAGGAATCGGGCAGAGAGTATGAACCAGGGGCGTTTCCAAATTGAAAATGCGAAAATCCGCCTCAAGTAATCGTTGCATTATTTCCTGTCCACAGAGATCTTCTGCTCTTCCCTCACAAAATTCGCGGTAATTGGATTCTGTTGGTACCAAATCCGCGCCGATAATCAGCTCTAGCTTAGGATCCATGAAAATTCTCCTTCCTGCAACAGAAGTCCAAAAGGGCAGGTTTCAACGCTGCCCTTTCCTATTTTTAAGATTGGAGATAAGGATTCATAACCGGCCATGCGAGATCCGCGTAGAAGCGATGTCCCTCAGGACCAATGACGAGATGGCAGCAAGCCGATGCATTTGCAGCGTTATACAACGATTGTATCTGCCGGAATGTAATTTCCACACCATTTTTTGGAAAAATAGGATCCTTTTCCCCCGCAACAACAACCAATGGTCGAGGCGCAATCAGCCCGCCCAGATCTCCCATATCAAAATAACGGCAAATCTGAGGGATATAATTACATTCACAATGCCGCCTTAGGACAATGGAATCATAAAAGGTGCATACATAGCAGCTTGGCATAGAGAATCCGATTCTGGTATCAACGCATGATGCAAAAAATGCTGTTGTTCCGCCACCCGAATTTCCCATACAACAAATCCGCTGTGGATCAATCTCCGGAAAAATTCCAGTTTCAATCAGGTCAATCAGTTTTTCGACATCCCAAACCCGTTCCCCAATTGTCGTCCGACCGGCCAACAAAGCAATCAGCGAAGAATCCCGACAGGCAGGACCATTTTCCGTTCCACCACATTCCCCAAAGCAGCGCTGTTCGACTGTAATCGCACAGTACCCCATTTTAATTGCCTGCAATGCAAAATCACGGTCCCCGCTTTCAATACTTTCCCGATCCTGCGGATATTTGACCTCCCCTAACGAAATGTGCATCCCGGTAGAATGCCCCTGTAAACAAATCACAACAGGAACAGCCGATTTTAAATTTTTGGGGATGCACAGACAGCATGGAACCTCATAGCCCGGCTCGGACTGAAATTGAAAATAAATGCGCCGATGATCGGAACTATCTTTTTCAGAGATCACCTGATAATTTGCCTCGCAGGGTTCCAATGGAAGGCCTAATAATTCGATCAGCTTTTGGCGGGATCGCCGCTGCCAATCTTCAAAATTTTCTCCTTCCTGATACCGCATAGATGGTTTCATTTTCTGAAGGATCTGTTGATTATACAAATATGGAAGTCTCATACAAATTCTCCTTTTTGACATTGGTTATCCTTTTACAGCACCCAGCATAACGCCTTTCACAAAATATTTCTGCAGGAACGGATAGATGGCGAGGATTGGCAAAGTGGTTACAATAATTGTAACGTAACGAATTTGGAGAGAAGCTGCTGCCTGTCCTTCCATTCCGGCATTATTCCCTCCCATCAGTTCGTCAGAAGCTTGAATCAATACCCTTCGCAGCAAAACCTGCAAAGGCATCAATTTTTGATCGCTGATGTACAAAAGAGCCGTAAAAAAGTTGTTCCAGTGTCCAATCGCGTAATAGAGCACCAATACTGCCATGGTAGGGGTAATCAATCGGATTGCAATCGTCCGAAAAATCTGCCAGTCATTTGCCCCGTCAATCTGTGCGCTTTCAATAATCTCATCCGGAATCGCTGCAAATGCACTTCGGCAAACCATCACATTATATGTGGACAGAAGCGCCGGAATAATCATAACCCAACGGGAATTGTAGAAGCCCAGACTAGTAATCAGCAAATAGCTTGGGATCAGACCACCGGAAAAATACATCGTAAACACAATTACAAAGTTGAAAAATTTCCTTCCTACCATATTCCGACGGGAAAGCGGATATGCCGCGATACAGGTCGCCACAATATTGCAGAATGTGCCAACAACCGTATAGAAAATGGTGTTGCCATATGCAAGCCAGAGTCCGCTCTCCTTCATAACATGCTGATATCCGGACAACGTCAATCCTTTGGGCCAAAGGTAAACCTCACCGGCATAAACTGCCGCGGGATCGCTGACGGACACACTCAAAATGTACAAAAACGGATAGAGTGTAATAAGGAAGGCCAATAATGCAATCGCATAAACCAACGCATAAAAGAACCGATCCGAATACATGGATGATTTCATACCGCCCCTCCTTACCATAAGCTTGTATGGGTCACGCGCCGACAGATTGTATTGGAAATATAGACCATAAAGAAATTAATCATGGAGTTGAAAAGTCCGACCGCAGATGCAAAACTGTAATTGGAAGAATCGATTCCCTTACGGTACACATATGTGGAAATAACATCGGCCGTATCATAGACGGCAGGGCTATACAACAAAAATACCTTCTCAAAACCAACACTCATAAGATTCCCCAACTGTAAAATAAAGAGGATAATAATGGTGGGGGCAATCATCGGAATTGTTATATAATACACCTGCTGAAATTTCCGGATCCCATCAATTTTCGCTGCTTCGTACAAGGACGGATCAATTCCATTGATTGCGGCAATGTAGATAATAGAATTGAATCCAAAATTTTGCCAGACCCCAGAGCCAACATAAAGTGGACGAAACCAGCTGGGATTTTGCAGGAAATTGATTGGCTCACCGCCCATAAGCTGAATCACATTGTTAATCAATCCATGATTCATCGTAAACATGTTCGTAATCATACCCACAATAACGACGGTAGAGATGAAATGCGGCAGATAACTCACAGTTTGCACGACGCGGCGGATTTTCGAGTTTCGTATCTCCGTAATGCAGATAGCGAACAGAATCGGTATCGGAAACCCAAATATCAAGGAATATAACGAAATGAGAATCGTATTCCGAATCAGCCGATACGCATAAGGAGATTCAAAAAATTGCAAAAACCATTTGAGCCCTACCCATTCCCCATTATAGATACCGCCACCGGGACGAAAGTTTTTAAATGCGATAACTGCGCCGCTCATTGGGAGATAATGAAAAACAATATAATAGAGGAGAATCGGCAGGATCATGGCGAGAAGATAACGATCTCGTTTCAGAAGGAAAAACAATCTTTTCCGTTTGCTCTGTGTGTTCATCGCGGCATCTCCTTTGTATCGCTATTGGCTCTGCCGTTCCGTCATCGCCTGATAAACAGCTGTGACATCTTCCGCGTGAAGGGCCTTCGCATTTGCGATATAATTATCCCATTCTGTATCATTGAGCGGGGTTGTCCCCGTAATAAATGCGACAAACATTTCACTGAAGTAAGTATGAAGATCTGTTTTATAAGATTGAATGATCTCCAATTCATCTGCCATGGCATAAGAAAATCCAATTGGATTCTTGGCATGTTCTCGTATCACTTCATTCGCTTCCATAATTTGCTCACACTGAGTGGCGCCATAGGAACCGGGGATCTGAATGCCCGGAAGGCCTTCAAAATTATATCCCATCTTTCCGCGATAATCGTCTTGATTTTTTAGATAAACATCGGTAAACTGAATTTTACCATCTACTAAATTGTAATCAGTTCCTTCAAATCCATACCATGCCAATTCTGCAATTTCTTCGTTGTACATAAAATCCATAAAGCAGAAGGCAAGTTCCGGATTTTTACAGTCCTTACTGATCGCAAAAATTGTTCCCAAAGGATCTCGACCATAATAATACGCATCGCCATACGGGCCAGTTGGAGGCAATATCGGCTGCATAATCGGTTCATCCACATTGAACTGCCAATTGGGATCAATCGTTTGAGAGTAACCGGTACAATTGGACATAAAGTGTTCGATTACACCAATTTGATTATTGGAGAAGAGCGCTGTCTGCGTATCCAGATCTGCCGTAGAAAATTCGCTGTAAAGTAATCCTTCCGAATAAAGCTTGTTGACATAGGTCAGGAAATCCCGGTACTCAGGCTGAAGATAAGAACAGGTGACCGTTCCATCCTCTTCCAATTTATAGCCAAAAGGCAGATCCAGTCCCCAAAGTGTTCCCAGCAATTCCGTATATCCTGCCCGCATAAACAGGGGGACCTCATCATTTTCACCGTTGTGATTCAAATCCGTCTCTTTAATCGCCTTCAAAAGATCATACAGTTCCTCTGTTGTTTTAGGAGAATCCATTCCCAGTTCATCCAGCCAGGGCTGATTTACCATAATAGAACGACACCAGTCTACGGTTAATAAAATAAATGGAACATAGTAAATTTTTCCATCCGGCGTAGTAATTTCTGCTTGCAGTCCCGGTGTCTCTTCAAATCGTTTCTTCAAATTAAATCCATATTGATCATAATAGTCGGTCAAATCCTGAAAAATTCCGGAATTGATGTAAGCCATATCCTGGTCGTTGCTGCCAACACTGACAATATCGGGAAGATCTACGGCTGCAGCGAGACGAGGTTTGATTACATCTGCATAAGAACCTGGATCTATCATCTCCATATTCAATTTCACATTCGCACGCTTTAGGATTTCCTGCTGCCATCCCATATTTTCATAATCAATAATCCTGGAAGCACCGTTGGTCGTCAACACAGAGAGTTCCACTGTTTCTTCCGCGATAGGACCGGTTCCGTCATAGGTGATATTGGCAGCAACATTAGGGGAGGATTCTGACGAATTGTTATTTCCGGAACAACTAGTCAATCCGGAAGTGAGAAGTGCACTGCAAAGTAACAGACAAACTATTTTTTTAGATTTCCGATTCATAAAGTTACCTCCTTTAACGATACCTTACGGCTTGATGGCTTTATCATAACTTATTTTTCATCAATGTACAAGTGTACAAATCGTTATATAAAAATTCATCCAAAATACTAGACAATCCGTGATTTCAGGCAAAGTTGTCTATACATATCGTGAAAATCAAAGTGCAGCACATTTTGTATAGTTTGTATATTGATAATTTTTTTCTAGGCGTATATACTGAATATAACGTCAATAATAGGATGGTTACGATCATGAAAAAGCTTTTTCTCCAAAGCAAAAGAAATATGCGGATGCTGCTTTTTTCCATTTTATTCAGCATCTCTTTTGTAGTGCTGCTCTTTTTTCAGGGACAGGTCATTCGTAAAGAACAGCTTCGCTATCAAGAACAAGCGGCTTATGATACATCCAAAACCTTTCTTTATTTTTCTTCGGACTTTACCAATATGATAAATAGCGCGAATACCATTTATCAAAGTCTCTGGTATCGTCACTTACGCACCCCTGCCAATATTTATCAGGAAGAATTCCATGCAATCCGTAAAAGTGAAATTTCGCAGGAGTTAAAAAGCAAAACAATCAGCATGAAATTTGTATCCAATATATTGGTAATCACACCAGATTATGTAATTACAAAAGATGGATGGTTTGATCATGAACAATACGAATTCTATTATAATACCAAGTTGAATTATCAAAATGGGGATATCCAAGTTGAAAGTAATCGCAGCGACTTTTTTACATGTATTATAAAAGAACCATATTCACGGATAAATCCGGGCGTAATTTGCATGCTATTAGATCGCACACAATTCACCAATTTGCTTGATCGTATTTTACCGGACAATACTGCTTATTGTATGGTAAAATTTGGAGACAATATTATCTATGAAAAAGGAGAAAAAAAGCAGGATCTTGTCATAGCATCCCAATATCTCGCGTCCCCGTCTGTTACATTGGAGATTGGCAAACCCAGTTATCTCCTGCAAAATATTTCGCGAATTTTACGAAATCTCTTGCTCTATTCCATCATAGATATCATTGCTTGTGCGGCAGTCTCTTTGCTCTTATCCCATATTACAATTAAACCACTCACAAAGCTGATTCATCAAATCGGAGGAAACTCCACCGAAGATCCCTACGATCAATTGGAAGTGTTTATCAAAACATCCTCTTTATCCAATCATGAATTAAATCAAAAAACGGATGAACTTCGTTTGTGCATACAAAAAATCGTATCCTATACACAAAAAGAGGTATTTTTAAATATGCTGACCGATAAAGAGTTTGATTTTCGGGATGAATTGGCAAGCTTATATATTCCATGGATTCATGAAGGATATTTTTTCTTTTTTATTCTACTCGAAAGCAATTCCGAAAATTTACCTCACCGTTTGAAAAAAGCGGAACAGGCAGCGAAATATGCTCTCTTTTTCCCCATTTGGCAAAATCAGTGCTGCCTATTTTTGTGGTTCGAAAAAATTGAAGAAGCACAAAAAAGTCTGCAAGAGTTGACCAATGACTACGCACAAACAAACACAGAGATGGTTCGGTTTATCTGTTCTGATATCATGTTTGACCCCGAGATGATCTATGACAATTATCATATCGTTCAAGAAGAGTTTGAAAAATTATGGGAGACGTCTGATGAACTCCCCTTAACGTTACAATTGAAATTGATCCAGCTTTTTTATCATGGAAATCTTACCAAATTATTTGAAATTGCTCAGATGGATTGGGAAAGCAATCAGAGCGCATATTTTGTATTCTTATCAAAACTGACGCGCGAAATTTCCGGAAAAAGCGACTCCGATATTCCTGCTACCTTACAAAATTGGGATTATTTTTGCAAACAGATTCAACAATTGGAACAGGAAAATATAACTGCACAAAAAAGGAATCGGGATATTTCCGGTCAGTTAATTTGCGAATATATCCAACAACATTTTTGTGAAGAGGATATGTGTGTGAAAAAACTGGCGGATATTTTTTCCATTCATCGCACAATCATTTCTAAAATGATCAAAAATTTCACCGGCAAAAATTTTTCAGATTACTTGCTGGAATTACGTATACAAGAATCCATCCGCTTAATGAAAGCATCGGATCTTCCCATTACGGCAATTTCCGAAAAAATTGGCTATGCAAACTATATCACCTTTAAACGGGCGTTTCAGCGCGCAAAAGGGATTACTCCAAAAGAATATCGAGATAATAAAATCAATCAAAATTTTCCCATCCCGGAAAGTCATATACCCTAAGAAATTCAATACAAGAAAAAACATGGGGTTATGCTAAAATAAGCCCCATGTTTTAATATTATATAGAGAAAGTTCAGCTGCGTAACAGCTCAAATTTTTTCGCAGCCGGATAAAAACTGTTGTTTTGGAGGCAATACCGCTGTTTCCTCCATGCATTTCCGAATATGATCCTCATCTGGGAGTGCGGGAATTCCGCCGGCATGTGATGCACACACTGAACCTGCCGCATTTGCAAACTGACAGAACTGCCTTAATTGAGCGGCGGAAAGTCCTTGCAGTGAATTCCGGTCAAAGCATTCCGATTGTTTAAGCTGACTGAGAAATGCGCCCCAAAAACTGTCCCCGGATCCCGTAGTATCCACCACACATGTATCATAAGTTGGGACATGACCTGTTTTGCCTCCGCAGGAAAAGACACATCCATCCGGTCCAAGCGTCACCACGACCAGAATGACGCCTTTTTCCTGGACTTTCCGGATACCATCCCAAATATTCGAACAGCCAGTTAACAGTTCCAATTCTTCCTGGGAAATTTTAAGCAAGTCACAATACTCCAATCCCATTTTCATTGCTTCCACACCTTCTTGATGTGACGGCCATAAAAGCGGGCGCCAGTTTGGGTCATAGGAAATCAATTTCCCCATTGATTTGACTGCCTTGATAAGTTCCAAAATTGTGGATCGACTGGGCTCTGTTGTAAAAGACAACGATCCGAAATGGAAAATGCGGCATTGACGCACTTCCTCAAAATCCACCTCATCCTGTCTCAATTGCGTATCCGCGCCGGGATTGCGATAAAATGTAAAGCTGCGATCGCCATGTTCATCCAACTGAACAAAGGCCAGTGTTGTATGAAATTGCTCATCCAGAATCAGATTTCTGATGGACACGCCATTTTCCTCCAAACACCGACGCAAAGTCCTCCCAAAATCATCCTGACCCACTTTCCCAATAAATCCTGCGGATATTCCGAGACGCGCCAATTGCACCGCAACATTCGCCGGTGCACCACCTGGATTCGGACTTAACAGAGCCGGGTATCCTGGAATGGAAACTGGTGTAAAATCAATAAGCAACTCCCCTGCGGTTAAGACATCTGCCATAAAAATTCTCCTTTATCAATGATATAAAATCCTGAATTTTACATGCCCCAATACTTGCAAATATCGCCCTATTTTACACGCGATGGTTAGCTGCGCTTTAGGACAATTCCATTTTATTATATTATAATCAAAAGATCTATCATTGTAAAGAAGCTGCTCTTATTACCGGCGCCGATTTTTTACCAAAACAAATCTATCCTATAGATGTCGGTAGATACTACATTACCCGTACCGACAATGCCGCCGGTTTACGTCCCAGCAGAGAAGCAGCCTCCATCGGATCGTTAAGCCATCCCAATCCCTCTTGAGCTGGAATGACCAGCGGCATCCGGTCATGGATGGGTGCCACTGAAAAATTGGCAGCTGTGGTGAGGATGGTAAAGCGGGGCAACTCATCCCCAAGATCATACAATCCCGCCATCCAAGTCAAAGGTTCCTTCGGTTGACGACAGTGGCAACGAATGTGAGCCTCATCATGGGTCCATTCAAAAAAGCCGCTGGATGGCACCAAACACCGCTGTCCACAAAGAAGTCCCCGAAACATAGGCTTTTGAGATGCAGTTTCAGATCGGGCGTTGATAATCAGCCCCTTTCTCCAAGGATTCTGCAGCCCCCATACAGCTGGAATAAACCTTGGAGATCTTCCGGTTGAAATCAGGATTGGAACTGTATCTCCCGGAAAGATTTCTCCGGTTTGTACTTCTATTCCTCTCTGTTCCATCTCCCGCACAATTCGGCGGATCTCCTTTTCGTCAACAGAAAAACCATACCGTCCGCACATAATCCTTCCTCCTTTTTTCTATAGATTACCCGCTTTTGTCAAAGATTCGTCGCGGATTGCGAAAAATTCTGTAACGAACTTTGAATATTGGGATCCAGGTGAGAAAGCTGCGGATCAGTGAGCAGCAGTGCCCGCCGAACACTATTTTCTCCAAACCTTCGCCGCACGGCATCAACGGCTTGATCCAGCGATCCCCTCCGCTGATGCGTCTCCTCTCCAAACAGGAAACACTGTTCCGCACTTCCGGCCGGAATAAGATCTGTCACGCGCACGCCCAATCCACGCAGCGGAAGCGGCCAATGGTACACCCTCTGAAAAAGAGCATATGCTTCCTGTGCAATTTCTGCACAGACGTTGGTATAACGTTTCATAGGCGTCTGTCGTTCCCAGCTTTTCAGCATATTATCCCGCAGGAAAAGCACCACGGTTTTCCCCTGCAAATTCTGTTCCCGCAATCGCCGGGAAACCTCCTCTGCCATCATGGTAATCACCAGTCGAGCATCCTCATTGGTTCGCAGATCCCGCGGACAGGTCGTGCTGTTTCCTACGGATTTAACCACCTCAGGGGTGCCGACCTTTGCCACTGGGGAATTGTCCCAGCCATTTGCATAGGCATGAAGTACCTCTCCTGATTTTCCCAACCAGCTCTTCAACATTTTGACGTCGGTATTGGCCAGATCGCCAATCGTATAGACCCCATAATCCCGGAATTTTTTGGCGGTACTCCAGCCGACAAACAAAAGGTCGCAAACCGGTAAAGGAAAGACAATTTCCCGAAAATTTTGGCGTGGAATTTCAGTGGTAGCGTCCGGTTTTTTCAAATCACTGGCTAGTTTTGCAAAGACTTTATTGAAACTCACCCCCACTGAGACGGTCAGCCCCAGTTCACGATGGACACGTTCGCGGATTCTATCGGCAATTTTCCTTCCCGACCCAAACAATGCCCGACTTTGGGTAACATCCAGCCAGGCTTCATCGATACCGAAGGGTTCCACCTGATCGGTATATTCCTCGTAAATATTCCGCACCAACCTGGAATAGCGCTGATATTCCGCAAAATGAGGCGGAACGACCACTAAATCCGGACAGCATTGTTTTGCCTCCCAGATGGTCTGTCCTACCCGGACGCCAAAAGGTTTTGCCAGCTGATTCCGGGTGAGAATGATACCATGGCGACTCTCCACGTCCCCACCAACTGCCACAGGCTTTTCGCGTAGTGACGGCTCTTTGAGGCATTCCACCGAAGCATAAAAACTATTTAAATCCGAATGCAGGATCACTCGTTCCATGCTACCAACTCCAAACTTTTGTTCTATTTTGATTATAGAACTTTTGTTCTGCAATGTCAATGGAAAATTCAGGAAAATAATAACAAATCCGCCCCGCGCATACTTTTCAAAAAACTGAGTGGAAGCATTTAGGGGGCGGTCCGATTGATGCCAAGCATTATGGGATATTGTCGGGCTTGGGGAAGCGAAAACGAACCATTAAAGTTTTCTCCCCTGTCAGTTCAATTCGTTGGATCAAGCTGACCAAAAGTTCCCGATTGGTGTCTGCCGTTTTAAGGAATTGCTGCACGAGTTGTTCTGCCTGCTCTGCGGTTTCGGGAGAATTTTGCTTGCGCAATTCCAATTGATGCAATTTTTCCTCCAACAGGGTCCGATCCGCTTTGACCTTTGGATAGAGGCGCTTAAAGTCCGCTTCCGAGAGCAATCCTTCCAGCCGGTCTAAATACATTTTATCCAGATTGGCGGTTAAGTTTTTCATTCTATTTTGGATCGCTTCAATGGCGGTATCCAGCGTTTGTTCTTTTTGGGCGTGTTCAAATGCACGCTGCGCAGCGGGAAGCAATGCGGAAGGCTTCCAATTTTCAAAGCATATCTCTCGGACTTTGGCGAGGACAGCATCCGTCACGGTTTTCTCCTTGATACAGTGACTGGTGCAGATGCCCGATTTGGTAAAACGCTGATACGTACGGCAGACAAAATAGAGCACATCCTCCCCTGCTGCGTTTCTGCGATTCAGAACGGCAAGCGGATATCCGCATTCCCGGCAAAAGATGAGTCCCTTCAGCAAAAAATCATAAGTTCGGCTGCGGGTATGTTTGCGGCTGCTGATCAGCATACCTACCTTTCGAAAAGTTTCCGCATCCACTAACGGTTCATGGGTTCCCCGCACAACGATCCAGTTTTGGGGCTGCTGCTTGAGGCATTTGCTGGATTTATAGCTGATTTTAACGCTTCGCCCCTGCACCATATTGCCGATATAGGTTTCATTTCGCAGCATTTCGGAAATTCGTTCACTACTCCAGCGCCCCGAATAGGGGCCCCGACATGTGACAGGAAGCCCGGCATAAACAGCGGGAGTAGGGATTCCCTCCTCATTCAGTCGGGCAGCAATCTGATGGCAGCTCACGCCGCCAAGTGCCATGGCAAAAATGCGGCGGACATTGACAGCAGCTGGCTCGTCCACAACGATCTGATTTTTTTCTGTGGGATGCATTTTATAGCCATAGACCGGTTTTCCGCCGATAAACTGACCTTTCCGCTGCTTGTCGCGCTTAACAGATTTGATCTTCTTCGAGATATCCTTGGCGTACATGTCATTCATGATGGCACGGAAGGGAGTGATGTCATTAGCCGTAGAGTCGACGCCAGTATCAATGCCATCCAGCAGAGAGATATAGCGCACCCGATGTTCCGGGAAGTATCGTTCCATATAGTGGCCGGTGAGGATGTAATCTCGTCCGAGACGGGAGAGATCTTTGGTGAGCACCATATTCACTTTTTGTGCTTCAATATCGGCGATCATACGCTGAAATGCGGGACGGTCAAAATTGGTACCACTCCAGCCATCATCCACGTAGGTATCAAAAACGGAGAGATGATATCGATTCACGAACTCCCGCAAAAGGGATTCCTGGTTCTGAACGCTTTGGGATGGCCCCTCGCTTTCATCTTCCTTGGATAGCCGAATGTACAATGCGGCACAATAGTCCATCGGGTTGAGGATTTCAAAATACATAATATATCCAAGACCTCCTGAGACAGAAAGATTCTTCATAGCCGCCCTTATCCAGTATGCTGTGACTCTTCGGCCAGGACTCGTGCCAGGTAAAGTTCAAATGACTGCGTCAAAATTTCCTGCATATTTTCCCCAGATTCCGAAAATTCGCATTGGATGATAAGTTCCTGCTGTTCCATAATCATTCCCCCTTTTCCTTCCATTCTATGCCGGAAGGGAGGAAATCATGTTCTGTTACATCCAACTTTTTCCCACAAAAACGCAGAAAACTAAACAGGACTTCGACGACTTGCAGATCGTAAAGTCCTGTTTGGAAAGTTGCAAACTCTATCGAATTGTCTGAATGAAGGCTTTGGCATCGCCGGTCAGCGACAGAAGGGTGTAAGGTATATCGGGATAGAGAACCTGTGAAAAGCAGCGGGTACCATAATCCACAAAGAGTTCACAGACAGAACGGTCAAAAAGCAATTCCATTTTCCATTCTCCCTCATAAAAACGGGGCGCGGAAATCTTGGAATACCATTCCGAAGAGAAGGCTTCACTGAAATTACGCTGACCCGCCTGTGTCCGATCCATCCATATATGATTATGCGAATCTACACCAAAGAGAAATTTTTGATTCCGGTCATTTTGGAGGCAGACGGTACAGGGACCCTTCCCGCTCACAGTCAGCAGAAATACCTCACTGGAAAGAGGCTCACCGTTCCAAGCTGACGGTTTATCAAAAATACTGCGAACAACAGGATCCTGTGCCAAACGGACTCCCCCTCCAGGCGTATTCCGAAGCGAGAGATGGCGGGGAATTGTCATCAGACCGCGAAAATCTCCGGTCGGCGTTTTATCCGCATATTTCCAGTTCAGTCCCCACCCGATCAATGTGCGGACGGCTGCATGATCGTAAGTGACGCCGGCGTAATTGTCAAACCCACAGTCGAGAAATTCCGGCTCTGAAAAACGCCCGTCACAACGGAAGGTATTCCCATCAAAATTTCCCAGGAAATACTGCGTGCGGGATCCATGATTTGCTTCATTGGTTCCCATGCTTACCAGTAAAACCCACATCGTTTCCCCGCCGATTTCCAATGGAAAAAGATCCGGACATTCCCAGACTCCTAACGAATAATTTCCTTCCGGACCGAATTCCCCTGTCTTCTGCCAATGTTTGAGATCTTCGGACGCATAAAAATGGACGCGGTCTCCGGCAGCGAGTACAACACCCCAGCAATTTTTGATCGGATTTCGGAAAATTTTCGGATCGCGAAAATCCTGCAGCTCTGTATTAGGAATTACTGGATTGCCCGCATATTTTTCAAAGGTGATCCCATCCAGACTGAATGCGATACTTTGCTGTTCTGATTTTCCATGATGGGTAAACATTGCCACAATCGGCGGCTGTCCATTCTTTCCAAAGCCGGATGTATTCTCCGAATCATAGACAGCGCTTCCAGAAAAAATATATCCCAATTCATCCGGATACAGCGCGATCGGCAGATGTTCCCATCGGATCAGATCGGTACTCACTGCATGCCCCCAATGCATGGGGCCCCATACCGTATCCTCCGGGTAATACTGGTAAAACAAATGATACCGGCCATTTTCAAATACTAAGCCATTGGGATCGTTAATCCAATGTCGTTCCGGTGTAAAATGCAGCCGAGGACGAAAATCACGAATTCCGTTTGTACTCATTCCGATACCCCTTTCAATTATAACGAAATATTTTAATGGAAATCCATTCCTTGATTCCAGTAATAATTGTCACCCACAAATTGCAATGGCAATCGTTCCGACTGTCATCATACAAAGGCCTATGCACGATTTCCGGCTCAGCTTCTCCTTCAGTACGATGCAGGAGAACGCAACGGTCAGCAGGAGGCTCAGCTTGTCAATCGGCACAACAATACTGACGACTCCGCTTTGAATTGCATAGTAGTAGCAAAGCCAAGATGCACCAGTGGCAATGCCGGATAAAAATAGAAAAAGCAGCTCTTTCCGATCCAAATTTTTCAATTGCGGCAGCTTACCTTTCAGCAGAACAATCAGCCATGCCATCACAAGAACAACCGCCGTACGGATTGCGGTTCCCAAATTCGATTCCACTCCGGAAATGCCGATCTTGGCAAGGATTGAAGTCAGCGCTGCAAAGCAGGCGGAAGCAATGGCATAAAACAAATAGGAATGATGTGCTGCTTTTTCCTGAACTTGTTTTTTCTTCTCAATCATCAGTATCATCCCAATCCCGACCAGCGCAGTGCTGAAGAGTTTGAAAGCCAGATGATTTGTTTCTCCAAAGCAGATTATTGCAAGTAAGATGGATAAAATGGTGCTGGATTTATCAATGGGAACGACTTTATTGATATCCCCGATAGAAAGTGCCTTAAAATAGCAGATCCAGGATGCGCCGGTTGCAGCGCCTGACAATAGGAGAAATAGGAGGGATTGGGGTTGGATTTGGACGATGGTTTCCGCTGAACCTGCCAGCAAGACCATTAGCCAGGAAAAAATCAATACGACAACCGTACGAATTGCCGTAGCGACATCCGAATCCGTTTTCCGGATCCCGCATTTTGCAAGAATTGCGGTAAGGCCCGCAAACACAGCAGAAAAAATGGCAGCAATCAGCCACATAGCATTCGCCTCATTCTTCAATATTCGCTTGTTATAGTATTTTCCACAAACAATTCTCTTTTTCCAACTGCAGACCTGCGGAATTCCGAGGGAGTCTGCCCGGTTTTTTCCCGGAATTGCCGGGCAAAGAAGACCGCACTGCCATAGCCACAGTATTCAGCAATCTCCCCCACTGATTTGTTACTGTATTGAAGCAGTTCCTTCGCTTTACGCAGACGCAGCACAATAAGGTAATTCTTCAGGGAAAGACCCGTTTTACGGATGAGCATGCGATTGATAGTATTTTTGTGATACCGAAATATATCAGACAATTCCTCATGCGTCACCATACGAGAAAAATTTTCTGTCAGATATTCCAAAATTTCCTCTGCTGGATCCCGTCCCGGACTTGGGCAATCCCGCATCCTTGCCAGATTCTGCAGCAGAGCATACAGAAGTGCATTGCAAATCTCTCCACATCCAGTCTTACCCAAACGGTATTCACGCACCATCTCCCGAACTGTATCAATTAAATAGCGGTGCTGTAGCAAAGAGGCCTTCCGTGGAATCAGATCTCGAAATTCTGGAACGATGCATTCAATGCCCGACAGCAAAAATGGATCCTGCTCATCTGCCCGGATAAGATTCCCCATACCCGGTGGACAATAGAACAAATCCCCCATCGCAGCAGAATAAGGAATTCCATCGATTTTAAAAATTCCCCTCCCTTCATGGACATACAATAGGTAATCGTACTTAAAAAATCGTTCCGCAGTACTAAAGCCCGGATCACAGGGATAGAGATTGATGAAAGACATCTGAGTTTTCATCACAAATAGTTCATTCCTTTCAAAAAACGGGGCTTTTCTATCTTTTCAATGGTCTGAAAATCCTATATAATCAGTATAAACCATCTGCTGCAAAAAAGAAAGGGGAGTATCGGATGAAAATTCAAAAAGCACCGGAAACAATGAGTGCCCGGGAACGTGTGATCCGGACATTCCAATACGAAAAAACGGATCGCGTTACCATTGGATATGGTGCGAATCCGGGAATACAAAAGCGCTTGATGACAGAACTTGGCGTTTCCACTTCGGAAGAACTTTTTCAGGCACTGGGAGTTGATTATCGGGGCATTCATGCGCCGTATATCGGGCCTCAGCTCTTCCAGGTTCCAGAAGGCCGTGAGGTGAACCAGCTGGAGGGCTGCATTATGCGCAAGGTGGAACATGCGACGGGATATTACTGGGATTTCTGTGATTTTCCGCTGCAGGATGCGGATGCAGAAGCATTTGAAACATTTCCGATTCCCAATCCAGATCACTTTGATTACGATGCGGCCTTGGAACAGGCCAAATCCTATGGCGGACAGTACGGATTGTATGTAGGCGGGGCAGGAATCCCGGACATCATCAATTCCAACGGTCGCCTAATGGGGATGGAAGATGTGCTCTGTCATCTTATTTCGGAGGATGAAGCAGCACTGAACTTTATCCATCGTCGTGCAGAATTCCAGCTCGGTATGCTTGAACGCACGCTGGACAAATGCCGCGGATATATTGATTTTCTATGGCTTGGCGAAGACCTTGGGACACAAATTGGACCGATGATCAGCCTGGATCTATACCGCAAAATTTTTCGGCCCATTCACAAATTATTTGCAGATCTTGCAGCCTCGTATCACATACCGTCCATTATCCATACCTGCGGCAGTTCGAGTTGGGCATACGAGGACTTCATCGAAATCGGGATCAAAGGGGTTGATACTCTTCAGCCGGAAGCTGCCAATATGTCGCCGGCTTATCTTGCCGAACATTTCGGCGGTCGCTTGAATTTCCGCGGCTGTATCTCCACTGCCGGGCCGCTTGCCTATGGCACGCCGGAGGAGGTGCGGGAGAATTGCCGAGAAACGCTCGAGATTATGATGAAATGCCGCGGCTATCACTTTGCGCCGACTCATTCCATACAAGATAACAGTCCTACCGAAAACGTCGTTGCCATGTACCAAGCCGCACATGATCTGGGACGCTATCGCTGAACGACTGATTCCCTTTCCCGGATATTCCCATTGATTCCAGTATATAGATTTCCGGTAAAACCTTCACAGTTCTGACTTCTCAATATCAAAACCGCCTTCCGATGGTTCTTTTCCACAGGAAGACGGTTTTATTGCTTTATATCGGATTTTGAAAAATATTACATTCAGTTTCTGTAATATTCTTATGGAATCGCACTAATTCGTATAAAATCTCATCTGTTTCATATAATGCGAAATTGGTGGTACTATGCCCCCCGTCCGTTATGATGCATTTTATTGTTCCGCCATCCTCCAGCACTTTCTTGCAAAACTCAAGCGATTGGGAAACAGGAACCACATGATCCTCCCGTCCGTGAAGAATTACCGCCCGGATATTCCGATAGAATCCAAGAGGTTGTTTCACTGGCGAGGGAAATTGAATTTTACGTCTCAATTCTTCCTCATTTGACGCTTGGTAAGCTTTCCGAAAACTCTCCAAGGCTGGCTGCGTTTCCGGATCAAAAATAGCGAAAACACTGATCATTAAAGCAACTTGATCCGGATGCATTCGAAAATACCGATGCATCATCATTCCGCCGGCAGAAGTACAGAATAAACCAACTGTTGGATGAATGTGAAATTTGTTCAACAGCAAGTCATATAGCCACTCTATTCTTTTCATGCCGATCTCAGTCCCAAAAGTATCCAATCCATTTGAAACGACCGCAAATATACATCCGCTTTTCAGAATAATGTCCCGCTGGTACCGATAAAATGGTTCATTCCGATAACTTTCCGATCCCCTACCGCTGCCATGCAGTACAAGAATTGCCGCATTTTGTTTGCTGCTAGAATCCGGCAGACAGATATATGCTTCATGCTGGTCCTCTGTATAAAAAATATATTCTTTCATTCTATCTCCCCGGCTTCAATAAATGGCATCTGCTAAATAGATACTAGCATTTGCTTTGGAATACTTGCTATCACTGACTAAACAATCATGACTAGAATAGTAAGAAATCCATACTCCGTCGCCATCTAATTTATTTACGATCCCGGCATAAGAAGAATCCCCATAGGAAGGCAAGACAATATCTAATATCGGTTTCATATCCTCTTTTAGCTGAAAAATCCCGGTATGCGGCGTTCCAGTCTCAGTATAGAATCGACAAGAAATATAAATGATACCATTATGCGTCCAAATTAATGGGCCTCCCATTCGCTGATTCAAATCAAATACCTCAAAATGTGTATAAGGTGCTTCTGCCCGAAGAATATAAGCGCTGCACCTTCCGCGATCCGTCCGAATAAATACCAGAAGACGACCCTGCTCATCAAATGTAATGGACGCCTCATTGGGTTTTTCCATTGGATCAATCGGAATATTTTGGATAAAATCCCAATGGATACCATCTTTGGATTTCATAAGCCGGCAGTAGCGATTGGGTGCGGGATCTTTCGGATGAGTAACACAATATGCGCTGCCTTGAAAAGCAACTGGACGCCAAAATTTCTCCTCTTGTGCAAACTGGCATGGATCTTTCCAAGTAATTCCATCTTCCGTATAAGTATACCAGGAATTTGTAACCATCCGATCTTCCGTTTCATGAGGCGTTATGGTAAAGAAATAAGCGAATAATTTTCCATCCAATACCATAAATTTTGGTTCTCTGGTGTCGATTCCCATATGCAGCTGTAAAGCAGGAGTCCATTGAACCCCATCTTCCGATTTTAAAATCACACTTTTATTTTCAGGGTCAACCATATGCTTTTTTCCAGACATAAAACCAAGATAGTAATTTCCTTGAAAAGATGTGATATCGCTGAACGCAGAATGGGAACCTTTCATAAAATATGTTCGATATATTGATCTGATTTCCATATACAGCCGATCCTTTCCCCTTACATTTTACGAAAATCCCCTGTTTATACAGGGGATTCTCATGATTACGGATAAATTATTCTTTGGAAATAATAAATTCATTCATTTGATCCATATAGTCTTTTCCACCGGCTTCATACCAGCCATCCAACATATCATACCATGCATCCGGTTCCAAATCGCCGGTAATAATCTTACTCATGGTAGTATCTACGGTTGTTTGGTAATCAATATATTTTGTTTCAAGGGCAGCGGGCGGAACATATCCTAAATCCAGATTCGGTTCTACAAGCTCAATGCATTTATCAATAACGGTCTGCATTTCATTTAATTCTTCTTCCGGAAGATGGGGCGCAAGCCAGAGGCTAGGATCTGTATAACGCCGCAGCAAAGCCAAATTACTTCGATCAGTATTCAGCTTTTGATATGCTTCCGTATATACCTTTTTCCCATTTTCCACATTGTAATGAATGCCTTCTACACCATTCATCAAATAATCCCAACCTTCATCCGATAAAAGTGTGTCGAAATACCGCATAACCGCTTCCGCCTTATCCTCCGCGTTGACACTGACACACCAGACGCCATAAATGTTGGATCCAAAGGTAGAACGAGATTTTACATTTCCATCTGGGCCTTCAATAGAATAAATATATGCAAACTCCACATCCGGGAAATTGGGAAGCATGATTTCGCGCCATTGCCCGATCCAGCCGCCAAAGCAGGCAGAAATTCCGCATGCACCCGATTGGAAACGATCCATATAGGAATTGCCATCATTCGCAGGCCAATTGGGATCAATATATCCTTTTGTCCAAAGCATATTCATATATTTGAGAGATTCCACAAAAGAGGGATCCGTTTTGGAATATTTCGGGATCATATATTTATATTCGGATCCTTCCGGGGCGATTTCAAATCCATCCCAGGATCCAAACGCTGTCAAAACTCTTGGAGGCGGCATCAATACTCCTCCTGTGGAGCGCATTGTCAATCCATAGGTATCCTTTTTCCCATTTCCGTCCGGATCATCCTCTGCAAAGGCCCGATTCAATTCTGTAAATTCATCAATTGTCAGAATCCCATCTTCCGGGAAATCAAATCCTACTTTATCCATCCAGTCCTTGCGGACAATTAGTCCATCCGCTCTTGGAACAGAGTTTCGGGGTACGCCATAAATACTTCCATCTTCGGATGTCACCATTAACATGGAGGAAGGATCCGTATATTTTGCGATATTCTCCTTTCCCTCCAAAGCGTCCTGAATCGGTGCAATAATTCCATTGTCCATACAATCTGTAAATAACGTCATATCGGAAAGATGCATCAAATCCGGCAATTCATTCGAAGCCATAATTACTGTGAATCTTTCTTTATAGCTTGTAGCGGGCAGTAATTCCCAATTCACTTTGATATTAGACATTTCTGCAATTTTCAGGAGTGCCTCGTTATCCATATTTGTCTCACTTGGCGCCTGAAATAGAGCCGATACTTCCACAACTTCCTCACTGCTTTGATTCTGTTGATTCTCCGTACTCTGTGAGGATGGAGAGGATGTGACATTCTGATTTTGATCCTCTTCATTCTTGCTGCACCCAAGCATTCCGGTACTCAGAAGTATTGCAGCCAGAAATACGCTCAACATACGATGTGTCTTTTTCATTTGAAAATCCTCCTTTAATTTTAAGTACCTTTATAACCGCTTTCAATATGTTTCAACGCTATCCTTTAACAGCTCCAAGCATAATTCCTTTCGTAAAATATTTTTGAATAAACGGGTAGATACACATCATCGGAATAATGGAAACCATAATCACTGCATATTTCATTCCTTCTACTGTTATTTCCGTAGAAGTTCCATCATCCAGTATACTTTCTGCTGCAAATAAAATTTCACGCAGCAGCAATTGTAAAGTCCATTTTTCCTGTTCTCGAATATAAACGACGGCTTCAAAAAAACTGTTCCATTTTCCGACCGCATAAAAAAGTGATAGTGTCGCAAGAATTGGTTTTGATAAAGGAAGTATGATGCGAAAAAATAAACAAGTTTCATTTGCACCGTCAATTCTCGCCGCTTCTTTCAGACTGCTGGGGATCCCTTTCAAAAAATTGCACATCAGTACGGTATTGTACGCGCTCAATGCGCCCGGAATAAAAAGTGCAAACAATGTATCATACATTCCCAGTGACTGAATCAAATAAAAGTTAGGAATCAAACCTCCATTAAAGAACATTGTAAATATCAAAACACTGGTAAAAAATTTCTTTCCTCGCAACCCTTCTATGGATAATGGATACGCAAAAGTTGTTGTCAAAGCCATGGAAAAGAAGACACCGGCTACTGTAATAACCAAGGTATTCCGATAGGAACTCCAAATCAGAGGATGCTTCAATACCCATTTATAGTTTGCCAAATCCAGATCTTTCGGGATAATCATAAATGGATTCATTAAGGCAGCTGATTGCGAACTGAGTGATATTGCAAAGACATTTAAGATGGGATAAATTGTCACAGCCATCAACAATAGGATCACAACATATATTCCCAAATCTCCTACAGTAAATGGGTTCAGTTTGTATCTGGAACGTTTTCTTACATTTACCATAATGCTCTCTCCCCCAATAATCTGGAAATATAGTTTGTCGTATAAATCATCACAATCCCAACCAAAGATTTAAATAAGTCGATTGCAGTGGAATAAGAAAATCTTCCATCTAAAAGCCCTACCCGATATGTATAAGTTTCAAATACATCCGCTACTTCATAGACCATTGGCGAATATAATAGAAATATTTGTTCAAATCCATTGTTCAGTATCCTTCCTGTACGAAGCACTAAAAGGACCACAATTGTATTGGAAATTGCGGGTAAAGTAATATACCAAATTCTTTGTAATCTTGTGGCGCCATCGATCACCGCTGCTTCGTAATAGGTAGGATCAATACCGGATAATGCTGCCAGATAAACAATGGCCCCCCATCCAACTTCCTTCCATATTTCAGCTACGATAATGACCAAACGGAAGTATTTCGGAGAGATCAGCAAATTCATCGGCTCTATACCAAACAATCCTATAATGGAATTAAAAAGCCCATCTCCTGTTGGAGATAAGATAATTTTAACCATCCCACAAACTACGACCCACGATATGAAATGAGGAATATAGGAGATTGTTTGTGCGGCACGTTTCAATTTCATATTTCTCACTTCATTTAAAAGCAAAGCAAAAATTAAAGGGGCCGGAAATCCAGCTGCCAACCTCATCAAAGAAAAGGTAATGGAATTTCTTAAAACCGTTGGGAATTGACTCGATGTGAATAGATCCTCAAAATTTTTCCATCCGATCCAGGGACTGTTCCAAATTCCTTTTACGGGAGAAAAATCTTGAAAGGCAATTACAATTCCATACATCGGAATATAGTTAAAAATAATAAGATAAATGAAGCCTGGTAATAAAAATAAATATATCCCTTTATTGGAACGAACATATTGCCAGAAACTTTTTTGACCAACCACTGTATGAGCAGCAGTCGTTTTTGCTTTTTTCATACTGATACCACATCCTTTTATTCGCTGGTTTCATTAAGCTTTTAATTTTTATCGTATTTTCATAATATTATTTTTTTTATTTGATGTCAATTATACATTTTATCCACAAATATTATCGCTACAAAAAATTAAAAATTACTGTACTTTTTCTACCTGAATTGACTAAAAATATAAAAAAGTATTAAAAAGTGCAATTAATTTGTGTAATAGAACAAAAAGTATTATTGACAGATGAACATTTATAAATTATTATGAAATAAACTTCAATGCAAACTTTTAAAATAGCAGGAGGAAGCGAGTATGAAAATCATGGCAATCTACACTCATCCAGCTGATGTAATTACCGATTGTGGTGGAACTTTAGCATTGCACGCAGATCGAGGAGATGATGTGATAGCGCTTATTGTTACACATGGGGGTAGGAAATATCCCAATAAATACGAGGAAGAATGGCGAAAAAAAAATCCGGATCCTGCTATCATTCAGGCCGGTCTCGCAGAATTTATTGATGGAAAAAAACAAGAACTTATCAAAGCTTCCAAAATTATTGGCATCTCAAAACTCATCACTTTAGACTATGATGATGATTTTATGGTTCCCGAACCAACAGTAATCGATCGAATCGCCCATGAAATTGCCTATGAATGTCCCGATATTGTAATTATGGATTATCCTGCAGGCGGTGCTTTCTATGGATCACATGAGCTTTGTTCTTCGATGATATTTGCGGCTATTACACGTGCTTCGGAATTCAATCACAATTTAGATAAAATTGCCCCGCATTATGTAAAGCAAATTTTTTATACCAAAATTCCGGTAACCAATCGCTCGATTGTCGGGTTTGGAAATATGAAAAGTGACATGTATGTGGATACTACAAGTGTCATAGAACGAAAAATGCGCGCTATGGATGAATTCGAATCACAGGGATATAATGGTGACTTCGCCAAAAAATTCATCGAATCTCATGATGGAGAAAGAGGCCGGGCTGCTGGTGTCAACTTTGCAGAAAATTTCATGCGACATTTTGTTGAAACCTACGATCATCTTCCTCTCACAGAATATGCAATAAAAAAGGATGAATTGATGGCTCATCGAAATTACTCGACTGTGGTTGCGCGAGAGATCAAGCTGAAAAATGATAAATGAACAAGGGAGGAAGCAACATGAGCAAACAAATTATACTGTCCGATGAACGTATTATTTCTCTTGCACCGCCCGAAGTGCAAGAATGGGGATATTGGCAATTCCCAACACTTTATCAATCGAATGAGAAGGTTTTATACCTGAATTTCAGTATTCAGCCTGACTCATGTCAATCGTACGGAAAAAAAGGCGGGCAATATCAATCATTGGATCATGGGAAAACATGGCAGGAAGCAAATATTATCGGAGGATTTCCTCTGCCTGATGGTACAATGATCCGTCCAAAACAGATGTATCCCATTCCACTCGATGAATTGACGTTGCCGAAACCCATTTACCAACCGACATACGGTTATGTAAAGTCGATTGATCTTTACGATATGAAACAAATTGATCCACGATATACCAAATGGTACATCGCCAGAACGCAAAAAGATTCCCTTAACGGCGAACTTTTAGAATCTATCGAAGAAATATCTGTGACAGCGGATGGATATTTGATGCGAGCCAGCAGTGGGATTCTCATTACACCGTTTTTCTATAATATGAATTTTTTCCGACGGGATGCCGATACCATTTTTGCTGTTTCCTATCACCCCATCCGAACCGCACAATATCAATCCCCATATTACCATGCCTTATATTTTCAGAGCAAAGATAATGGGAAGAGTTTTGAGTTATTAAGTATCATCCCATTTAAACCTCCCTATCCGGATATTGAACACAGCGAACATTGCCAGGGATTTCTGGAACCATCATTATGTTTTATCAATGAAAAAACTGCTTTTACACTTCTCCGAACGACTTGCGTAAAAGGAATTAGCCCACTTTATATTGCTTGGTCATATGACGGCTGTAAAACATGGACAGAGCCAACATATTTTGATGAATTTGGTGTATATCCCCAATCTCTGCAATTAAATTCACACATTTCTTTAATTGGATATGGACGCCCCGGACTTTATATCCGACTGTTGTGTGATGGTGAATTTACAGAAAAAGTGCAAATTCTTCCGCCAGAGGTTCCCTTTCAAACCTGCTCATACTGTGCCCTAGAGCAGACCGGTCCCAACCAGGCAATTATTGTCTATTCCAAATTTAATCTGATAGACGAACAGGGACGAAATCGAAAAGGCATCGTTTGCAGGGACATTCAAATTGTAGATACCATTTAAGCTTATCGGTAAGAAAGGAAGAAATTAAATGAGAGAAAGTAGAGTTCTGGAAAAACTAAAAAATGGAAAGGCCGTCTTTTCTACCCAAATTGGCTCTGCCTATGCGCCCTTTGCAGCGATTGCCGCACAGAGTGGATTTGACTGTATCTGGCTGGACATGGAGCATAAAGCGGTTGAAGATTGGCAGATACGGGAGTGTATTCTTGCCAGTGCAGTCTATAATTGTGATACCCTTGTACGGATCAAGAAGCGAGGCTATCTAGATTATTTCAAGCCATTGGAGGATGGTGCAGCAGGCATCATGGTTCCACATTGCAAATCTGCAGAAGAGGCACAGTTTGCTGTAAATCATTCAAAATTTCATCCAGTTGGCATGCGCGGCATGGATTTTACTGGATTTTGCAGCGATTATATGATGGCACCAGTAGAAGACTGTATCAAACATAGTTTAGCAAATACATTTACGATGCTGCAAATTGAGGATATAGAAGCACTGGATCATCTGGATGAAATTGCAGCAATAAAAGGCGTTGATATTCTTTTCATCGGGCCAGCCGACCTCAAACAAAGTGCCTTACGCCATAACCGATTCAATCAAAATTTCATGGAAGAAGTTTATCAGAAAGTAGATCAAGTCGTAAAGTCACATCAGGGAATGTATTGGGGAACAGTTGCGGGAACAAAAGATAGTGTCGCACATCTGCTTTCCATTGGGTGCAGGTTCATTAATATGCGGGGTGATTTTGGGGCAGTAGCCGGAGGATTTGCTTCATTTATAGGAGATTGTCGTTCTGCTGCGGATTCCTTATCGTTGTAAATCGCATGGAATGAACAGAAATCAAATGAGGTGATGGCTTCATTATGAAAGAATATCAAGAAGTTTACTATGATGTTATAGTGGTAGGCGGAGGATTATCCGGCTTATGTGCTGCCATAGCCTCCGCCCGCCACGGCGCACAGACCGCTCTCATCCAAGAGCGGCCTGTATTCGGTGGAAATGCAAGCAGCGAGATCAAAATGCATGTTTGTGGTGCAAATTGTGGAAAAAAGAAAAAGAACCTCCGGGAAACTGGAATTATTGAAGAGCTGTTGCTGGAAAATCGGCACAGAAATCCCGCAAAATCGTTTTATCAATTTGATACCCTTTTATGGGAAAAAGCAAGATTTCAAGAAAATTTAACCATCTATTTGAACACATGTATGGTTGATTGCTGTGCAGATTTTCACGAAAATTTGCGTAGAATTCATAGTATTGACGCCGTACAACTTTCTTCACAAATCAAATTTCGATTCTATGGCAGATATTTTATTGATGCTACCGGAGATGCCTTTTTAGTAGAAAAGGCCGGATTTCCGACCATTACCGGACGGGAGGGGCAATCCATCTATCAAGAACCGCATGCGCCCAATCAAAGTGATCCGGTGACTCTTGGTACTTCATTAATGTTTAAAGCAATCAATATGCAAAAACCGATTCCATTTGAAAAGCCTTTCTGGGCGTATACATTTTCCGAAGAAGACCTGAAATTCAGACAGCACAATCCATATGAGTCAGATATGGAGATTTATAATATAGATTCTGGTTTCTGGTGGATAGAATTAGCAGGAAATCATGATTGGAATACAATTTCAGATGCTGAAAAAATTCGGGATGAACTCTTAAAAATTGTATATGGAGTTTGGGATCATATTAAGAATCAAGGAGATCATGGTGCAGAAAATTATGCATTAGACTGGGTACAATTTCTCCCAGGGAAAAGAGAAAGCCGCCGTATCATCGGTGAATATGTCCTGACAGAAAATGATATCCTGCGGAAAACTCCATTTTCCGATGCAGTCGCATATGGAGGATGGCCTATGGATATTCATGCAGAAGGAGGCATATGGAACAAAGATCAACCTCCTACAAACTTTATACAATTTGATGATTGCTATACTATTCCCTACCGTTGTTATATACCGCAAAACAGTGCCAATACATTTGCAGTTGGAAGAATTATTAGCACCTCACACCTGGCATTTGGTTCCACACGGGTCATGGGAACCTGTTCCATTGGCGGACAGGCAATCGGAACAGCGGCGGCCTTAGCCGCAAAAGATAGCTGCACGCCAATGGAAATCGAGCAGAAAATGGACCTACTCCAGCAAATGCTACTCCGAGACGACTGCTATATTCCCGGTGTCCGAAATCACGATTGTGCAGACTTAGCTCTCACTGCGACATTGACTGCAGATTTTGAACACAGCAATTTCCCCGCATCCAATTTGATCAATGGCATTGCACGTGATACGGCAAATAACTTGAATGGCTATTTAACACACGATATTACCCCACAAAATCCAGCTAAAATTCAAATGGATTTTGCACAAGAATCTGTTATTTCAGAAATCCACATTAAATTTGATTCCAATCTTTCGGATGAACGTCAGCTGCAGATTTCTTTAGACCAAGCAATCCAAAACATTCCGTTTGATTCACCGATAAAAAGTATAGTAAGAGATTATACCATTACGTTATATCAGGCAGATAAGCTTGTATTCTCTCAATCCTTCTTGAATAATTATCTCAGATTTTGCAGACATCCCATTCCTAATATAACGGCAGATCGTCTTATTTTGACCATCCAAGCAACCAATGGGTCCAAAGCAGCAACTATATATGAAATTAGAGTGTATCGTCCTGCGCTATAGAAAGGGGATATTATTATGATTCTTGATAAGATCGAAAACATCCATCACTATTATGGAATCTCTTCGTTATTAGATCAAGCCTTGAATATGGCTGCGTCTTTGAACCCACTATCCCCTATAGGAAAAAATAAGATATCAGAGAACCTCTCCTGCACCATTTCCGAAGTACAGACAAAACCAGTATCCGAATCTTATATGGAAAGTCATCAACGATTCATGGATCTTCATGTTATCTTAACAGGTGGCGAGATCGCAGGATTCGCGGCAGCGGATGACTGTGAAATCAAATCCACATATAACGAAACGAATGATACGACATTGTATACAAACCGCAATGCCTCGTATATGAAAGTGCCTGCAGGCTGGTTCTATATTGTTTTTCCAAATGAAGCTCATATGCCTGCTTGTATGGATCAAGCACGTACAATCAAAAAAGCAATCCTTAAGGTTGCATGGGAAGCACAATAAACTTTTATTTATGATTTACCATTATTTCCCATAAATCTTATTGTTGCTTTTTACAATAATCATGTTATAATAGTAACATAATTTGATACATCTAAATAATTTTGATGGATAAAATAAGATTTTTAGTGGGAGGGGACAATTTTGTTATACAAAATTATTATTGCGGATGATGAAGAAATCGTCGGAAATGGGCTAAAAGATCTCATTCCATGGCAGGAACTTGGATTTTCCGTGATCAAAGTCTTTTCTGATGGTGACCAAGTAATTGATTATATCCGTTCCAATGATGTAGATGTGATTTTGACGGATATTAAAATGAATCGTGTTT
>JBMNPH010000014.1:0-53556 GCA_050943495.1 Candidatus Merdivicinus sp. | reverse complement strand
ACTAGATATCATAAAACTACTTATAAAGATTTTCTCTAATTCTTCGCATTTCTTTCCATACATTATCTCCATAATTACTCACTAAAACAGAAATCATGTTATTATTAGGATTATATTCAGAAATGAAACTTACACCCGGGTCACATCCCTGAAAATATACTAAATCTTTACCACATGGATTGTCAATAATCCATACGCCATAGCCATAGTAGCCTTCTTCAGCGTCCATTCCATCTCCACTTTGCTTAGTAAACATTCTTAATAAAAGATCTTTTGAAATAAGTTTTTCAGTTAATAAGTTCGTCCAAAAATTGACGATATCTTTTACTGTTATAAAAGCTCCTCCTGCTCCCGTTCCTTTTGCATCAACAGAAAAGATATTTGTACGGAAGTCATTTGTATCAGAACAATAAATATAATTATTTGCACATTTTGGAGGTAATCTATCCAGCTCATAGTAACCCGTTCCATTCATATTGCATACATCAAAAATATTTGTTTGCAGATACTTATCAAAATACATTCCCGTTACCTTTTCAATTATCGTTGCCAGTAACACATAACCTGAATTGTTGTATTGGAATTTTTCACCTTTCGGATACATCATAGGCTTATCTATGAATAAAGGTAACAGATCATTATTATGTCTAATCTTGTAATTAGGATACTCAACCCATAAATCCTCATATTCGTCCATAATACTTTCATCAAAATAATCTGGTACCCCTGAAGTATGATTTAATAATTGTTCTACTGTCACATCAACATCTATATTATATAAATCAATATCAAGGAGTTTTCCTAATGTATCCTCAAAGTTCAGTTTTCCTTGCTCGATTAATTGTAAGATAGCTACCGCAACAAACACCTTTCCTGCTGATGCACTAGCAAATTTTGTTTCAATTGTATTTGGTATTTCATTTGCCAAGTCAGCCAGTCCGGATATATGTTCTATTAGTATCTTACCGTTTTGCACAACATATATATTCCCTCTAAAATTACTGTTAATGTTCATGATCTACCTCACTGAATAATAAATTACAGAGGTTTTTAATGATTGTTTTAGTACAGTATAATATTTTATTATATCTGGTACCGTTTTATATCTTCATAGGAAATTCATGTATCATTTGGAAACCAAATCGTTAAAATTATTGTTGTTTTGAATGCCACAACGTGCGAAATGTTAATATTTTAAATAGCATTACCTTTAATGCCCTTCAGCAATTTAAAATCAAATACAGTTTTTTACGAAATTAAATTCGGGCGAAATTTTTCCATTTTCCATTTCGGAATCGCAGGAAAAATACAATGGAACGATAAATCCAGTCCAAAACCATCGCAATCCAGACGCCGATTGCGCCCATTCCCAACATACTTCCCAAGATACAGCTTCCCAAAATGCGGAAAAACCACATAGAAAAGATGGAGTTCACCATAGTAAAGCGGACATCGTTGGCGGCACGCAGCGCATTTGGCATCGTAAAAGATGCAGGCCAAAACAAGATGGCGCATCCATCATGGATAACAACCAAAATTGCCGCCAGCTGCATTGTTTCCTCGGAAAGATTATACAGTTTAAAGAGAAGCGGCATCGTGGCAATGACCCCTGCGCATACAATTCCCATCACCAAATACGTGATCTTGAGTAATTTCTTGGTATAATAGGTGGCCTGTTCATAATCATGTGCTCCCACACATTGTCCGACTACCGTAATAATGGCGAGATTGAGGGCCTGCCCAGGGATACAGCCTAAGGAATCCAAGTTATTTGCCACGGCATTTGCAGCTATCTGAACAGTTCCGAATCCGGAAATTATGGAAACGACGAGAACTCGTCCTAACTGAAACATACTGTTTTCCAGTGCGCTGGGAATTCCGATATATAGGATTCGTTTGGTTATCTCCCAGTTGAGCCGCAGGGTTTGACGCAAACGGACATGGATAACATGAGTTGGACTGCTCAGCAGCCAGAATATCACAATTGCTGCAACTGCCCGTGAAATCAGTGAGGGGATCGCAACGCCGGCAACCTTCATATCCAATCCATAAATACAAATAGCGTTTCCTACGATATTGATAACATTCATTCCGGCTGAAACGATCATCGTTACCTTCGAGTTGTTCATGGAACGGAATAACGCAGCGCCGGAATTATAGCATGCCAGAAATGGGTAGGATAAAGCAGAAATTTGCAGGTAAGTTAAAGCACTGCTCATAACATCGTCACTGATTGAGCCAAAAAATAATCGCAGAATGGGCTTCTGCAGAAGAAGGACAATGCCCATAATGCCCGCGGAAATCAGAATGGTAATACTCATCAGCTGATTAGCAGCATCGCAAGCTTTATCCTGCCTGCCGGCTCCCAAAAATTGAGCGGATACGACAGCACCGCCTGTCGCAAGAGCAGAAAAAATATTGATCAGCAGCACATTAATCATATCCACCAGAGAAACGCCGGATACAGCCGCTTCTCCCGCCGAGGAGACCATGACAACATCCGCCATCCCCACTAATACCGCCAATATTTGTTCGATCACCAACGGAACGATCAATTTTTTTAAAGCTGGCCCGGTAAACATACGACTTTTTTGATTGGGATCCATGAACAAACCTTCTTCATTAAAACATTCCATTCCTATTTTACTACAGAAAATTAAAAAGCGCAAGTTTTTACAGAAAATCTGAGAAGCTTCTTGACAATTAATCAAACATATATTATAATATATAAGAATTTGAAATTTGCCGCTGTGGTGGAATAGGCAGACACAAGGGACTTAAAATCCCTCGAAGTAACATTCGTACCGGTTCAAGTCCGGTTAGCGGCACCAAGCATAAAATCCCGTTATCGATTATGATAACGGGATTTTTGGGTAGGATGGGTTTTATATGAATTTTAGTAGAGTATGTTTTAAATAACATGCTCTACTATTTTTTTGGGGCAAAGTATTAGGTAGTTCTGCGAAGTTTAAGGATGGTAAGATTTAATGTGCCATCAATTGCGGTAATTGGGCTGGAATAGGTTAGGAAAAAGGTAGTGGAGGTAGGTGCATAAAGAATAAAATGAGCAGAGCCGCATGCGGAAGAACCATTGGCACTCGTAGCGAAATAAATGCCAGTTTCCAGATGAGTAGTTCCATTATAAGAAGGCGTAATCTGTATATAAGAAGGTGTACGAAGAATCACAGATACACTATATGCCACTAGATAGTATCCGGGGGAAAGGGTTAAACGAGTCAAACTCTGATTGATAATATTTCCGGTTGTATCCAAAACGCTTGGGAAAAGCGGTAATTCTTCATTTGGATCAAAGGAATCCGCGAAATCCGCATAGGAAGCAAAAATATCATCTGGAACGATACCGGTAGGACCTGTAGGTCCCGTAGGCCCGGTGATCCCCTGAATGCCGGCTTCACCCGTAGGGCCTGTTGGTCCTGGAATTCCCTGCGGACCAGTTGCACCTGTGGCACCGGTTGGACCTGTAGGACCAGTCGAGCCTGCAAATCCTTGAACCCCCTGGGATCCTTGCGCGCCAGCTGGGCCGGTCGGACCTTGAACACCTTGTGCACCTTGCGGGCCTTGAACTCCCTGAGGTCCTGTTGCACCGGTAGGACCAGTTGGACCTGTAGGGCCAGTGGGTCCTGTTGATCCCGTTGGACCAGTTGGACCAATCTGGGAAGTTGGAGAAGTATGGCAGCAGTAGGTGCAGTGGCATGAGATCCCACATGGATTATAATTCCAGTTCGCCATTATATTTCCCGCCTTTCTATTCATCTCTACTAAAATATTCCGCGAGAAAGATATTGGTGCATGTCGCAAATAAGATTTATTAAACCAAAGGAAAGTGAGCAAAGAATTTCTCAACGCACATGTTTTCGATAGATACCGGGAGAGATATTCAGACGTCTTCGAAAGAGCTTGGAAAAATAAAATTCATTCTCGAATCCGCATGCTTCTGCAATATCCCGCAGCCCCATATCAGTATTTAACAGTAAAATTTTAGCGGCTTCCAGACGCATCTGAATCAAATCACCAATTGGACTTATGCCGAATTGTTTGCGGTAAATATGAGAAAAGTAACTGGGGCTGAGGTTGAGCCAATCAGCCATTTTGGCAATATTCCAATTCTCCTGCAGATCATTTTGCATGGCTGCACGCAGTTTTTCCAAATCGGCGCGATATTTCCCCAGATCTCCGCTATTTTGTCTGCGAATTTCTCGTGCAATTCCAATCAACATATTGCGAACAATATGATCGATTTTTTCTTCATAAAAATCCAATCGTCTGCTTTTTTCACTTAATATTTCCCGGAGATAGGCTCTCAGAAAAAGCGGCTGACCTGTTGAAAAGATTTCATTGACCGGAAGATCCATTTTGGCGGCGAGATCTGCCATATCAGCTGATTCAATATGAAGCCAGTCATTAACAAAGCCTTCTTGCTGTTCTTCGGGCGTATAGGTATATTCGATAAAATCGGGAGATTTGATAAAGCAGTCTCCGCTTACAGCTTTTTGAAGGCCGCTTTTGGTTTGAATCATACATTCATTGAGAAAACACATGATAATCCAAATATTGGAGTCGGCAGAGTAATTCCGTTGAATTACATAATCATGTTCATGCGGCGTTTGAATATCAATACTTGTAATGGTCAGCATAAAAATCCTCGATTTTTTGATATTTTTCTGGAGATTTCGTTCTTCTTTTATTATGGAACAGATGGATTACATTTGTCAAGAAAAAACAGGATTGTATAAAAATTAAGTAGAAAGAGCCATTGTGATCCCGCTCGCGATCTCCTATAATGAAGGGGAAATGAGAATCAGGTAGAATTTCAAATATCATAGAGAAGGTGATTGAATGGATTTTCCATCAGAAATGAAAGCATGGGTTTTGCTGGAACCGGGAAAGCTGGCACTTCAGCAGGTTCCGGTACCGATTCCCAACGATTGGGAAGTATTGATTCGAATCGATGCCTCCTGTATCTGCAATGGTTCTGATCCGGGAATTTTTCATGGACATGAGGCATATTCCACTCCCATGATTTTTGGTCATGAGGCGAGTGGAGTCATTGTGCAGGCAGGAAAAAATTCCGGATATCAGGAAGGAGAGCGGGTCAGCTATTGGTGTGCAATGGGTGCATTTGCGGAATATCAGGCCGTGGATCCGCGATCCGTTGCGATGTTCCGGGTTCCGCCGAATCTGCCGGTAGAGGAAAGTCCGGTCATTGAATTGGTGATTGCTTCCTGCCGCGCTCTCATGAAATATCCAGCCCAGGAGGATCGAAAGAGTCTGTTGATTTGTGGGATGGGGCCGAGCGGGTTGGTGCTCGCGCAATATGCCAGAATGCTAGGGTACCAGCGGATCATTGGATGGGATTTGTATGAAAGCCGTCGGAAATTAGCATTGTCTTTGGGCGTGGATGAGGTTTACAATCCCGCTGAATTAACGCGAGAAGCCATTGCAGAGATTTCACCTGCTGATATCGGCGTCCTGATGATGGGGGATGATTTGCTGCCTGGTGAACCGACTGCCACAATGGTAATGCGCTGCCTTCGGGACAGCGGATTGCTGGTTTCCTATGGGCATCCGGAACATGGCTGCCGTTTCAATCCATTTGTTTTCCAGTCTAGAAATTTGACAATGGTGACACCGGAAAATAATCTGGATCAGATTCGGGAAAAAGGACAGCGAATCATGCAGGCTCTTGCAGAGGGGAAAATTCAGATAAAGCCTTTGATTACGCATTGCCGGAAGTTTGAGGAACTGGGAGAGGCATTCCAGCATGTGCTGGATTGTCCGGAGGATCAGATCAAAGTGATTTTTCAGCGGTAGAGGAGGAAGATTATGAAACTCGGAATTTCAGGACAGGCGCTGGAAAATGTCCATACTTTTTCAGAAATTGCAGCCATCGGAAAACGGTACGGCGTAACCCATTTCGAAATTTGGCCCAGTAATGTTTCCGGAGAAGGGGCTGGTTATGAAAAACGGGATGTATCCGAAATTCGCAAAATTGCACAGGAATTGGATATCACCATTGCCTGTGTCACGTTGGGGGCTGCTTTCCAGGCGGATGCATGGAATTCTCCGGAAGAGTATGCGGATCTGCTGATGAGCGCGATTGAGGCGGCAAAGGAACTGGATTGTCATACAGTGAATCATTATTGCTATGCATTAAATCGGTCGGAAGAAGTGGATTTTTCGGTGCTGGAACGTGCGTGGCTGAAACCGTTGGAAATGGCCAAAAAATCCGGAGTTGTCCTCTGTCTGGAAAATGAGGCACATGATGCAACGCGGACTCCAGAAGGAATGCGTTCCATTCTTTCTCATTTTGAAGACGACCATTTCAAGACCACCTTTGATGCCACCAATTACCTGCATGCAAGCTGTGAGGCCTTTCCGGCTGCCTATGAGATCTTGAAGCCGTATATCGGATATGTGCATTTAAAGAACGGATGTCTTTATCGGCCGGAGGCCGGACAGGAAAGCAAGGATCGAGGCGGACCAATGTCAGGGCATTATGCGCCGAGTCCGATTCAGTATGCGCCGCTTCCGGATGGGGCGGTGAATATTGCGGGATTGGTACAGCGCCTGAAAGAAGACGATCAATATCATGGCGTCTGCACCTTGGAACCGCACACAGTTCCGGAACGTGTCGAGATGTTTTATGAACGCGAAACAGGCTGGCTTCGTCAGCTGGGATATTTCTTATAAAGGGGGAAACTGCGATGTATGCAGCAGTTGTTGAAAAACCGAATCAGCTGGTAATCAAGGAGATACCGAAACCAATTCCGGGGCCGCATCAGTTTGTTATGAAGACGCTGGCAGCGTCTATCTGCAATGCTACGGATAATCATATCGTCGAGGGAATTTTTGACGGATATCACGATCATTATCCGCAGACACTCGGCCATGAAGTTTGCGGCGAAGTTGTAGAATTGGGGCCTGAGGTTCGCAAGGTAAAAATTGGGGAACGGATTGCATTATACACCCCCAATGGGGCGTTTGCAGAATATGTGCTGGTGGATGAAATACGGAACGGTTTTGCAAAGGTGCCGGAAAATATGTCGAATGAAGTTGCATCCATCTGTGAAATGTTTGATGGCGCTTACCGGAGTACAATTGCCTGTGCAGAATTGCAGCCGGGGGAACGAGTACTGATTATCGGCGCAGGACCGATGGGACTCACTGCCGCAGGTGCCGCTGCCGCTAAGGGTGCTGTGGTATGCGTGGTGGATTTTTATCAGAACCGGTTGGATAAGGCCCTTGAGATGGGGGCAAAATATGTCTATAATCATTCCCAGCTGTCTGCGGATGAAATTATTGAGGCAGTACGAAAAGATGTAGGAGAAATTGATCTGGCCTGTATCTGTATTGCATTGGATCGTTCCAAAGATCTGGATGCCTTTTATATGCCCGTTGAGCTGGTACGTCCGAATGGGCGTATGACCTCTCTGAATGTAGAAGTGAAGCTGGAATATCATAATCACCAAATGAATCCCTTCCATATGAACCGGAAGAATATCAAATATCGGCATAATCTGGAACGGGAAGGCACAATTGAAGATTTTCAGGAGGGATACGATCTGGTTGCAGCCGGAAAAATTCCGATGGAAAAACTGATTACCCATCATGTAACATTGGATGAACTCCCGTGGGCATTAGATCTCTGTCATAACCACCTGGATTCCTGTATCAAAGTGATTGTATATCCCACTCGAAAAGAATAATGTGCCTGAGACAGAACCCCTTTTGAGCAATCGGCCAGTCAGTATAAAAAACACGCGCTCATTGTTGTGAGTGCGTGTTTTTTCTGTGTGGCTTTAACCTGCCTGATATGAGTCCCCATAAGGAAGATGAAAAATCACTAACTAGTAATATACAAACATAGCGGTATAGCTGTTTTATCAATCCGATTACCGAGTTATTGGAATGGTAGATAACGAAAAAAGAACTATTAATTATTTTATGTATTATCAATATGTTTCAAAGTATTTTCAGACGGGGACATGCCGCAAACACGTTTGTAAGCACGTCGGAAAACCTGTGGTGAATTATAACCGACTTTTTCAGCCACCTCGCTAAAGGTTAGTTGTTTGGTTTCAATCAATTCTTGCGCTTTTTCTACCCGAAGTTTCTCCACATATTTGGAAAAATTCTCACCAGTTTCCTGTTTGAATATGCGTGACAAATATGATTCTGTAATATGAAAAGCATCTGCTACAGATGACAAAGAAATTTGAGGATCAGCAAAATGAGTGTTGACATACTCTTGAATATTTTGTCGTAAAAGCTCTCCGCGCGTACTTTCTTTTTCATCATAGGTATCTGTGACCATAAGATAACATTCTCGAATCCGTTGAAATAGTTCTTTTGCAAGAATATCTTTTTCACCTTCAAAAATCATTTGGCTTCTGGAAATTAAATCCTCCTTGTTTTTATGGCATTCATTGATAAGCCGCATCAATGTGCCATATAGAGCTTGAATGAGTTGGGAACCAGTATTGCTGGATCTATGGGAGGAGAGAAATTGGGAATTCTGTCTGGCAATTAATTCGAAGATTTCCTCGACCATGGTAAAACGGCCTTCCTGAACTGCAGATATTAAGCGAATTTCCAAATTTAGAGGATAATAAAAGGCATTATGTCTAACTTCTTCCAACTGAGAAAACCAGTGAAATACTTCATCCCCGTCTAATATTATATCAGAAGTCTGTAATAAGAAAAAAGCGGCTGGAATTTTCATAAGATTATCGGTGGTACAGGCAGCAAACGATATACTACTTTGCATTGCCTGAGAAAATTGAATATAGATATCACGAGCACATTTTTCTAAATCTCTCTTGAAGGATTCCAATTGGTTTTCTGGAATTCCAGTTAGAAGCAAACTGCGTTTTAAGTCCAAATCACAAATTCCGATCGTACCGGGAATCCGTTCATTTAAGACTTCTTTTAACAATTTTTTATAGGCACTGATTTCAGGCAATGGGCTATTAATTTCCCAATCTGTGAGAGTTACTAGCAGGATACAATAATGAGGCAACTTTAAAGTAATATGGAACTTAGAAAAACTTTGCCGGATTTCTGATTCATCTCGAAAGCCACCAGAAAGCAGACTATAGAAAAGAGCTGCTCTCTGATCGTTCATCTGTTGTTGAATTACTGTCTGCATATTTTCATTGTTCTGCATTAAATGCGCAATTTCTCCGGATAATTGTTTAGGAGACAAGGTAGGATTATTTTTTATTAGCAGATTGGAAATCGAAATAACAGGTTTTGCAGTTTTCACTGCAGAATAGAAGGCTAATATACCACTAACGAGTAAGGATATCAGAATAACCCCAATTAAGAAATCGCGAATATCTTGACTAGGCGCCAAAATCGTTTGTTGAGGAAGAATCGAAAGATATGTCCAGTTATAATGACTGCTTTGAAGATAGGATACGAGCATTTTTTCGCCTCCCATTGTCTGCTGGAAAGTGCCTTGTGTCTGTGATAACTGCTGACGATCCAGTTCACTAAGATCCAGTTGACCAGGGTTATCGGAAAAAATGATATTTCCTGTTTCATCCAAAACGCAAACCATTCCACCTTGGCTATACTGTACTGATTGGAATTGAGAGAGCAATTGTTTTTCATCCAGAAAACAGAATACATTTCCACCAAAAATTGTGGATTTCACAACCGGAATTGTTTGTGCGTAAAGCAGGCACTCGCTACGATCATTGCGGAAATACATTTGTTCTGCAGGATAAATCTGTGCTGCATGCGGTGCAGTAAGATAATTTTCCTTCCATTGAGAATATGAGACTCCGTCGATTTCAAAAAAAGCTTGATAATAACGTTCCAAATCCAGCACGTTGGTAGCGGAGTCTACCAATACTCTGCTCTGGAATCCGTAAAGTTGAATTTCTTTGATATAGCTGTTGGCAATGATGTAGCTTTTCAAATGTTTCTGGGCTTTAAGGATGTCGCTAACAATCGTTTTATCAATCTCTAACGGTTTCAACTGCAGAAAGCGGGTAATATCTGTATTATTCGAGATGTAGTAAATGACGTTATTCACATCATCTACAACCTGTTCGATTGTAACTGCACTTGTTTGCAAAGCGGTTAAATTCTGTTGGGAGGTGTTTTGACGCAATAGATCCACTACCTTTGTATAGCTGATCCCCATTGCAAGCACAGGGATGGACAAAACCAGAAGAAAGTACAAAAGATATTGATATAAAATCTTTCCATTTAATCTGTGTTTGCTATCCAAAAAAATCCCTCCCATTAATTTTGTGAATTTTAAGATATCGCGCTGTTATTTTTGATTATTATATCATATAAAAAAATATTTTGCGACATATTTTCATGGAATTTATCAATCAATTCTTAACATTTGACTGCAAAAAAAGTTCCTTAGAACCTTTTTTGCATAAATTCCAAAGAAATAGCTCTTTTTTTTTGTCTTTTTTTATCATATAATAACACCAACACAAGCAATTCTGAAAAAAAGAAAGGCGGTTGATTTTATATGATTCCCGGACCATCTTCAAAGCCGAACTTATTTCAAAAATGGTTTATCAATCGATCTATGTGGCAACTTTATTTATTGGCATTGATTCCTGTTATATTTATTATTGTTTTTCACTATCTTCCCATGGGTGGTATATTAATCGCATTTAAAGATTACAGTATTCGAAAGGGAATTTTCGGAAGCAATTGGGCAGGGCTCAAATACTTTGATCAGTTATTCAGCACCCCAATTTTCCCAGATATTTTAAAAAATACCATTTTATTAAGTTTATACTCTTTGATTGTCGGGTTTCCTTTCCCCATAATTCTTGCCTTAGCGTTCAATGAACTGAATAATGGCCGAATCAAAAAAATTGCTCAGACAATCACTTTTGCTCCGCATTTTATTTCAACTGTAATTGTTGTTAGTATATTAGGACAGGTATTTTCATACCGCTATGGGGTAGTTAATGCTGTGATTAATTTATTAGGAGGAGAATCCATAGATTTTCTCGGTTCTTCCACTTTCTTTCGTCCAGCTTATGTCTGGTCTGGTATTTGGCAAGGTGCTGGTTATGGATCCATTTTATATATAGCAGCTTTATCAGGGATTGATGTTTCACTTTATGAGGCAGCATCTATAGACGGCGCGAGTAAACTTCAAAAATTATGGCACATTGATTTGCCTGGAATCCGACCAACTATTATCATCACCTTAATTCTGAATACTGGAAACATTTTGAGTGTCGGGTTTGAAAAAGCTTACTTAATGCAAAATCCACTTAACTATGGAGTTTCAGAGATTATTTCTACTTATGTATATAAAGTTGGGATTGGACAGGCACAGTTTAGTTTCGCCACTGCAGTAGGTGTATTCAATTCTGTAATTAATTGTATCATACTGTTACTGGTTAACTGGGTTGCGAGACGAGTTAGTGAGACATCACTATTTTAGGAGGAACTTAAATGGAAAACACCAAAAATATATCCAGAGCATCTATCAGAATTCGTCATCGCATCCGCTTATCAAGAGGAGACAAAATTTACTTAGGCATTGTTTATTTGTTTCTGACATCTTTTGTTTTGCTAATACTTTATCCGTTACTCTATGTTATAAGCTGTTCATTTTCTTCGCCAGAAGCACTGGTTGCCGGACAAGTATTTTTCCTCCCGGTAGAACCTGGACTGCAGGGATATCGTGCTGTTTTTCAAAACAAACAGGTCTGGTCAGGATACTATAATTCCATTATTTATACAATTTTTGGTACCACGATTTCCACCGTTGTCACGATCATTGGAGGATATGTCTTGTCACGTCGAGAATTCAGAATGAGAGGTGCACTAACTGGGTTATTTACCTTCACCATGTTTTTTGGCGGCGGTACAATGCCTATGTACCTGTTAATCAAAAATATGAAGATGCTGGATACAATTTGGGCAATTGTTTTACCAGGAGCTTTTAGCGTTTGGTTGGGGATTGTTGCACGTACCTTTATTCAATCCAACATACCAGAGGAATTATATGAATCCACTTGTTTGGATGGCGGAGACTATTTCCAACATTTTCTCCGCATAGTACTTCCACTATCAAAACCAATATTAGCAGTGTTAGCGCTGAATTTTGCCACTGGTCATTGGAATTCTTATTTTAGCGCAATGCTTTATTTGAATGATCCGGATAAATTTCCTCTTCAAATTATCCTGAGAAATATTCTAATTCAAAATACAGTAGATTTTACTTCCATCAATTCTGTAGATGTCACAAGTTTGATAGAAAAACAATACCTTGCCGAATTGTTGAAATATTCCCTGATTATCGTATCCAGTATCCCATTGTTGATCGTATACCCGTTTATTCAGAAATACTTTATCAAAGGCATTATGGTTGGTTCTATTAAGGGGTAAGCCCGATATTGATACAAGGAGGATTTTACATGAAAAACAAAAAAATGCTTTCGACTCTATTCGCAGCAATATTAGTTGCTGCATCTCTTGTCGGTTGCGGCGAGGAAGCAGTGGATTCTTCTGTTACAAACAGTGACACTGGAGCTTCCAGCACTGCTTCGACTGAAGATCAGAATGGTAGCGGCTACACATCTGCTACTGGAATTCCCATTTCAGCACCGGGCGAGCTCCCTATTGTAGAAGACACTTACAATTTGGATGTATTTATTCGCCCTGGAGACATCATTGATTTCTCTACCAATACGGCAGTATTAGCAATGGAAGAATTAACAAATGTTCATCTGGACATGACAGTCGCACCAGATGATTCCTTCTCTGAAAAACTGAATTTGCTGCTGAACAGCGGTGAATATCCAAGTGTTATTATGTCCGCCGGTTTTTCCAATGCGGATCTCGTCAAATATGGAACAAAGGAAAAAATATTTATACCACTTAACGACTTAATCGAAACGCATGGTGTGACGATCAAGGAACGTTGGGAAGAGCATCCTTCGTGGAAAACCGATATGATCACACCGGATGGCAATATTTACGGGATCCCTTCAACAGACAGCGGAATTGTGGGTCATAGTGCTGTTCCATTTAAGTGCTGGATCAATACTGACTGGCTGGAAGTTTTGAATCTGGATATTCCAGAAACAACGGAAGAATTTCGAGAAGTTCTGTTAGCCTTTAAGAATAACGATCCGAATGGAAATGGAGAAGCGGATGAAATTTCCTTAACCGGTGCAACTGGGACATGGGCTGGCCTTCCTTATTTATATTTGATGAATGCCTTTGGTTATTATGATGAAACGTTACTCATGCTCAAGGACAATGTTTTCACCGGCACTGCAAATCAGGATTACATAAAAGAAGGACTCATCTATATAAACGGGTTATATAATGAAGGATTATTGGATCCAGCGGCATTTACCCAAAATGAACAGCAAATGTCGGCAATTGGCAATAATGCCGGGAATGCTATCATGGGCGCTGTTACCTGCGGACATCTTGGAATGGCAATTTCACCCAATGATATCGAACGGTCCAAGATGTATAGCTGCCTGGCGCCTTTGGAAGGCCCCAATGGTTACCGGGGAATTCCCTTCCGCACCGAGCTGCAGCTTTCCGGTGCCAAATGGGTAATTACCGACGCCTGCAAAGATCCGGAAATTGCCATTAAATGGGCGGATGCATTTTGTAGAGAGGATATCACAGTCCGGATGCAGGTGGGCGAAAAGGGACAGACGTGGGATGATGCGGATCCCAATACTGTTGGAATGGACGGGAAAACGCCTGCAACACGCAAATACCTGCAGTTTAGCACCAGCGGTGAAGGCGGTCAGAACTACAAATTCGGTTCCCAGAGATTGCTGGAAACCAACTGGAAAGGCACCTTCCAGGTTGTAGGAGATATCCGGGATCCTTCCAACTATGAAGCATTCCTGTATCAGGAGACGGAAAAACTTCGTCCTTATGCGGCGGATGTTCAGCAGATACCTGCTTTCTATTTGGATGAAGACCAATCAGCGCGTTTAAGCCAGCTTTCGACTCCACTGGTTGATTATGTAAGGTCATCGTTTGTAGAATTTATCACAGGCAAAAAGAATATTGAAAATGACTGGCAGGCATATGTGGATGGATTGGAAAATCTGAACTATTCAGAATACATTGAGATGTACCAGAATGCGTACGATGCTTTGACCAAGTAACTGAATGAATTTGGGGGATGCTTTGAAATCTGAAAAAACGGATACAAAGCATCCTCTTTTCCAGTAGAAGGAATGCAATAAATCAATTTAAGGAGATACCTATATGAGAAAGATTATCTGTTTTGATAAAAACTGGAAGTTTCATTTGGGAGATATTTATTCCCAAAATCCGATTCGAGGATTTGAAAAAGCCGGTATCCATAATCAAACAGGGGCGCGGAGATTGCTGGATGACTCTGCTTGGAAGGTTATTGACTTGCCTCATGATTACGTCATTGAGGAAACATTTATCCCTACTGACAAAGCACCTTCAACTGAAACCAGCATTCCGGAAATGTGGTTAGGCGGTGATTCTTACACAAATCGTGGTTCTCTACCAAGACATATCGCATGGTATCGAAAGACATTTGAAAAAATGGATACAGTCGGAAAACGTGTATTTATTCGCTTTGATGGCATCTATCGAGATAGCGAAATCTATCTCAATAATTTTTTTGTAGGAAGACATATGAGCGGATACACAGGTGTAACTTTTGATATTACGGATTTTATATATGAAAATGAAGAAAATACGATAGCAGTACGGGTTGATCCAAGGAAATCAGAAGGGTGGTTTTATGAAGGTGGTGGGATATACCGACATGCATGGTTGATCGTAACTCCTCTTACGGCCATTGCTCACCATGGCGTTTTTGTAAAAAGTGATATGGATTGGGAGAATTTTCAAGCTAAAATAACAATTCAAACAACACTTCATAACTACGGTAATAATTCGGATCAAATATCGATTTCCCAAACGATCCTATCCCCAAATGGCGAAACAATATCCCTTCCGGAACGATCAGCAACAATACCAACAAACAGGGAATTAACAATTCAACAGGAAGTGGTTATAAATAATCCGATTCTTTGGGATATCGATTCTCCTAATTTATATCATTTGAAAACAGAAACCAGTAGCGGAGACAGTGCGGAAACCGTTTGGGGAATTCGTGATATTAAATTCGAACCGGATACGGGCTTTTATTTGAATGGAAGAAATATTAAAATTAAAGGAGTATGCTGTCATCAAGATCATGGAGGCTTAGGTGTAGCCTTACCGGATGGTATACAGGAATATCGCATTCAAAAATTGAAGGAAATGGGATGCAATGCATATCGATCAGCACATAATCCGGCCACAGAAGAACTTTTGCAGGTGTGCGATCGGTTAGGAATGTTAGTAATGAATGAAAACCGCTTAATGTCCAGTTCGTCAGAGGATTTGAATCAATTTGACGAAATGATTCGATCCTCGCGAAATCATCCAAGCGTTTTTATGTGGTCACTGGGCAATGAAGAGGGACAGATTCACTTTACTGAAAACGGCAGAAAAATTACCAATACTATGCGCAATCATGTGAAAGATTTGGATGGGACACGTCCGGTTACAGCTGCTGTATGTTTTTGGGATGCAAATTCTCATTTCAAAGGGATCGATAATCCAGAAATTACTGGAATCCTGACAAACAGTGTAGATGTTTTTGGGTTTAACTATTTTACAGATTTGTGGGATAATTTCAGATCATTTTATCCAAAGGTTTCTTTAATTAGTACCGAACATACATCGATATCCTGTACACGTGGGTGTAAAAAAACAGATAGGGAAAAATGTCATCTTAGTATCATTGACTGTTCCAAAGCAGGAGAAGATACCTGGAAAGAAGTAAAAAAGCGAGACTATATCGCGGGAGTCTTTATTTGGACCGGATTTGATTATTACGGGGAACCTACACCTTTTGGCTGGCCCGCAATTTCCTCTCAGTTTGGTATTTTAGATACCTGCGGTTTTAAAAAAGATTCGTTTTATTATTATAAAGCATGTTGGGATGAAAAGCCAGTTGTCCATCTGTGCGCAGGCGATGGAGGCGTTTTTTGCATAACAAATTGTGATGAGGTAGAATTGTTTATAGGTAAATCATCAACAGGATTGTACAAAATAGAACCCGATACTATAATGAGATGGAATCACATAAATCTTCCGGCAGAAGTTCGGGTAGTGGGATATAAAAATGGTAAAATTGTTGTCCAAGATTCTTTGGTCCAATATGGGTCAGCGGCAAAACTGCATGCTGTAGTGGATGGGTGCTTTTTAGAAAAAGATGGAAGTCAAACTGTTGTTATAAATATCGATATACAAGACCGTGATGGAAATTTAGTAGAAATTGCAGACAATTTAATAACATTACATTATTCAGATCAAGCGAAACTTTTAGGTATGGGCAATGGAGATCCAAGTAATCATGAAAGCTGTAAGCGGAATTATCATCGTGCATTTAATGGGAAATTGCAGGTGATCTTTCGTATAATTGATACTGTTGAGATTTGGATAGATGCTCCAGGGCTCACACAGACGTCTGTTTTAGTTAAAAAAAGTTGGTGATAAATATGCTGGCAACAGGTCATGATTTTAAAGTTTTTAATACAAGATAGTGGATAGGAACATTTTAAATTTGTGCTAAGATAATAATGAAGACACATAACAAACCTAGAATAATAAAATCACTTTTCAATCTGATTAAGCGAGAATAGGAAGAGGTTGATATTAGGGAGGCTGATCATGAAAAAGCATAAATTACTTCGGGACAGTGATATTGGGCTTTCGCAATTATTCCAGAATCCCCCGTACGGCTATGGCATTGTTCCTTTTTACTGGTGGCTGGGTGATCCGTTGACCCGGGAACGTCTTACTTATGAGGTAGACCGGATGAAAAACCATTGTCTCACCGGGCTTCAGATCAACTATGCGCACAGTTGTGAAGGCGGACGTTCCTATGGTCTGACATATGTCAGCGATCCCCCCATCTTTTCGGAAAACTGGTGGGATTTGGTAGCCTATTTAATGGAAATGGGAAAAAAAGAGGAGTTTGCCGTCAGCCTGTCGGATTATACTTTGGGCACTCCGGGACAAGGCTATTATGTGGATGAAATTCTGGCGGAAAATCCGGAAATGCGGGGTCAGCTGCTTCGCTTTGGATCAGAGGAATGCACTGCCGGTAAGGAAATTGGAGTCTCTCTGCCATCCGGTCTGCTGAACGCCAGCTTTCTCACTCAAGAAGGCTGCACCGATCTGACCGGTCTGGTACAAAACGGTGCACTTCACTGGACACCGGACAAGGATGGCAAACTTTTATGGGTTTGGTCGGAAGTGCAGGACTATACCCTAGACCCCATGCATCCCCTGTCCGGAAAAAAGGTGTGCGAAAAATTCTTCGGTCGCTTTGAGGAACATTTCCCCGGAGAAGGCGGCAATGGCTTGAACTATTTCTTCTCGGACGAGCTGAACTTCAATATCCGTGGCAATCTCTGGAACCGGTTTTTTGCGGAAGAATTCAAAGCTCGGAAAGGTTATGACCTTCTTCCTCTGCTTCCTGCTATTTTCACAGATATTGGCGATATCACCCCGAAAGTTCGGCTGGATTATTATGATGTGATCGTTCAGCTGGAAGAAAATTATTTCCGCACAGTTTATGACTGGCATGAATCCCGGGGAATGGTCTATGGATGCGACCACGGCGGACGCGGATACGACATTACGGAGTTCGGGGATTATTTCCGGACACAGCGGTTCAATCAGGGACCCGGCTGTGACCAGCCAGGTCTTGCCTCCGACATTGTCAAAAATAAAGTAGCCAGTTCCATCGCCCATTTGTATGAACGTCCCCGTGTCTGGCTGGAAGGCTTCTACGGCAGTGGCTGGGGAACTTCCTCCTCCGATTTCGCCGACGCGGTTGCACGGAATTTTGTCATGGGCCACAACCTGCTTTCCCTTCACGGGCTTTATTACTCCACCCACGGCGGATGGTGGGAATGGGCTCCTCCCTGCAACGGCTATCACATGCCTTATTGGGAGGATATGGCCGGATTTTTCCAAGGGGTAGAACGGATGAGCTTCCTTTTGAGCCAGGGACGCCACGTCTGCGATGTAGGCATCGTCTACCCGGTTGCAGCGGAAGAAGCCGGATGCGGCAAAGAAGCGGCAAACACTGCTTTCGCAGCGGCAAAATCCCTGTATCCCCAGGGAATCGACCTGGATTTCCTGGACTTTGAATCCATTGAACGCGCGGAGGTCCGGGACAAAGCGTTGGAAATCTCCGGGGAGCGTTACCGGGTAGTAATTGTCCCAGCTATGCGCGCCGTGCGTTTTGGCATGATGGAAAAACTGCTGGAACTGAAACGCCAGGGCGGAACAGTGCTCTTTATTGGCGCACTGCCGGAATCCAGCGACCATGCCGGACGGAATGACCCGGTTTTCAACGCCATGGTGGAAGAGCTGGCCAGTGTGCCGGGATGCTGCCTTTCCAGCGCTGAAGAAGCGGCAGAAGCCATCCGCCGGATTGTCCCTGCGGATGTATCCGCGGAAGGATTTGACGGGGAAATCTACTTAAACCACCGGCGCATCGGTCCCAAGGACCTGTACATGATTTACGGCGTGCCCAAAGGTACCCGCTGTACCTTCCGGGCGGAAGGTACCGTTTCCCTCTGGAATCCTTTTGACGGCAAACGTTATGGTCTGAAAGCAGACACCCAGAATGGCACCACAACCCTTTCTCTGCCTCTGGACGCCAAAGAATTCCAGTTTCTGGTCTTTGACCACTCCGGAGAGCAGCCGGACGCCGCTTTTCCGGAGGAAGGACGCCTTCTTTCCAAAGTTGCTTTGTCGGATGAATGGAAATTCAACCTTCTTCCCAATCTGGACAATCGGTTTGGAGATTACGCTCTCCCGGCTTCTCCCGAAAAAATCGGTCCGGAACTCCGGATGGCAGCCTATGCGGAAAGTGACGGAGAAATTCCGCCGGAATCTGCCTTCGACCGAGTGGAACGCTTCTCTTACGGACCTTACTGGAAGGTTTCCGGACCTTTCGCAGACGAAGCCACCTTCCGGGAAGCTTGCCTTTCCGGCATGAATGGCAGCTGGGAAACTTTCCGGGATTACGAAATCTCCATGCGTTACGGCATCTGGAACGATCCCGGCCTGGAAGGGTATCACGGTCTGAAAGCTCGGGTCACTGATGATTTCCTGACCGTGGGACAGAAAAAAGAAACCATGACGGGAAGCGAATACATTCCGGACGAAAAGGGATTCGGCCGGGTATACGCTACCTTTGTGAATTGTCCGGAAACCGGAAATTACCGCCTGGAATCCGGCAGTATGAAACCCGATTTCTTCGCTCTGGACGGTGTGGAGCAGCCTTTCCCTGATGGAACGATCCGTTTGGAAAAAGGACTGCACCGGATCTGTGCCGGATATAAATCCTGTGGCCGGACCCATCTGGCAGTCGTGCTGGAAAATGCAGAGCCTGTTTCTCAGGATATGGCGATGCGGTGGTATGATTATCCTGGTATGGCGGACTTTGACTGCATGGGCGAAAACGCTCAGGGAAAAACTGGTTTCTTCCGCTTTATGAGTCCTCCCGGTCTGGCGGAACTGACCATTCCCTGCACCTCCAAATCTCTCCGCCTGTGGGTGGATGGAAAAGAAATTCCCGCTGTCCACGAATCTGAATCCCTCTGGCGGATTGTTTTACCGGAACCGGCGAAGGTTTCTGTCCCAGCGGTACTGGGAATGAGCCTGGATTGCGGCCGGTGCGGCGGCGCCCTCATTGAAGAAGCGGTCAAATTCCGCTGTGAGGAAGGCCGCATTCATTCCGGCGACTGGGGTAAAATTGACGGACTTTCCTGCTATTCCGGCTGCGCTGCCTACACGCAGACGGTTTCCCTGTCGGAAGTTCTGCCGGAAGGGCGACCGGTTTTGCGGCTGGAAGATGCAGTTTCCTCCGTCCGGGTGTACGTCAACGGAAAACCTGCCGGGGAACGGGTTATGGCTCCCTGGGAATTTGACCTGACCGGTCTGATCCATCCCGGTGACAACGAATTGCGGCTGGAAATATCCAACACTCTGGCAAACCATTACCAGAGTATTCCCACCCGCTACCGCCGGGAGGCTCCTTCCGGACTGCTTGGAAGCAGTGAGATACTTTTTATTCAAGGATAACAATAACTGAATGAATTGATCTTATTCCATATTGATGATTCAATCCATCGATAATAGATCAAGATAAAATGAAAGTCAAAAACACATCTATCCTGATGAGACAGATGTGTTTTTTGTTATTATGATTTTATTAGCATGAGATAATTAAAAACGCACACCCACCAATGTGAGTGCGCGTCTTTGCTGCAGCTCTAAGCTGCTGGTCTGAGTGACTGGATTTGAACCAGCGGCCTCTACCACCCCAAGGTAGCGCGCTACCATCTGCGCCACACCCAGACGACTAATATATTATAGCATAAGGTTTTAAAAAAAGCAAGCCTTTTTCGAAAAAAATCAACTTTTTTCGATTTCATTTAGCATCGTATTGTCACAAGAAAATTCACGGACATCCGCCATAGTACTGAGAATCTGACCGACAAGCATCAGGAGGGAACCAAGAAAATTTAATTCTGCGCTAGTTTTTCCCCGTGCAACCAACAATGATGTAGTGGCGGCTGCGGTAACAAGATCATCTCTTGAACACATAACAGATCCCCTCCCTTGTATTCCATTTTATGCGATCTATGAAAAAAGGGTGCACTTACACATTCTTTTTCACACATTATTGGCACCGAAAAGGCAATAAAAAAAGATTCTGCAAAAACTGCAGAATCCTTGGTTCAATTCTTTCAATCGGGAATAATTACCTATTTTCTGATATCGTAGCGCCACCGTTCCAGTCAGCAGCTGCAACTTCGGGCAAATCTCCTGGGCGGAATCCATTGCCGTGAATTTCTCCGCAGTCAGATGCAATAATGAAAGCGCGTTCATCTACTTCCGATGCGATGGTTTTCAGTTTAAAATAGTCTCGACTCCGGAGTGCAATTACCAGTACATTATTGGGCATTCCGCTGTATGCACCGCGTCCATTTAGGATAGTAACACCGCGATGGCATTCCAAAATAATGCGGCGAGCAATTTCCTGCCCTTTTCTGGAGATCAGAAACACAACTTTTCCGCTGCCCTTGCGGTACAGAACCGTATCAGCGACCTTTGTATAAACAAAAATGGTGATACCGGCATACAAAACAGATTCAATTTTTCCGTATACAAATCCTGAAATGGCAACGATACAGACATCCACCATCATAATGAGTTGACCCATCTGAAAATCCGGCCGCTTGACCTGCACCAATTTCGCGATAATGTCACTTCCGCCGGTTGTAAAGTCACGCATGAAGACGATTCCCAGACCAGTTCCCATCAAACCGCCGCCAAATACCGCACCTAGAATCATATCTCCTTGATATACAGGAAGGTGAATCAGCACAATATCCAGGAAAAAGGTCATCACCGAGATGGTAATCAGTGTTTTGCATGCAAAACGTTTTCCTACAAAGAAAAAAGCCAGCAGCAACAGCGGGACATTAAGAACAAAGGTCAAAACACCCATTGGAATATGTGTCAGCGCATTGATCATCGTGGAAAGACCGCTGACGCCGCCAGGTGCAATCTGATTGGGCGCTGTAAAGCAAAAAACTCCTGCCGTATAAAGAAACGAGCCGATAATTACATGGAGTGCATCGAGTACAAACTCCTTGCCATGTTTCTGGAACACATATGATCCTCTTTTCTTATTTTTTAATGAGGATTTTCATGAGAGCGGAGGCGTCCGCAAAATAATTTCCATTGGCGCGGGCGGTGGATTCGGTGAAACTAGGAGTGCCTTCTTCGGGGAAACGGCTGTCATAAAGCAGGTAGGGTACAGGGTCAGCTGTATGCGTCATAATGGCGAGCGGAGTAGGATGATCAGGCAGTACCATTGCGCGGAAATCCCCTGTTTGACGCAGGTAATCGATAACCGGTCCGATTATTTTCTGGTCAATCCATTCTATGGCGCGGACCTTGTTTTCAGCTTCCCCGCGATGACCGCATTCATCCGGTGCTTCCACATGGACATACACCAGATCTATACCACGACGAAAGGCATCGATTGCAGCCGCAGCCTTCCCTTCAAAATTCGTATCAATATAGCCGGTTGCCCCGTCTACTTCGATTACTTCCATACCGGATAGAACGCCGATTCCCTTAATAAGATCCACAGCGGATATCACAGCGCCTTTTACGCCGAACTTTTCTGAGAAAGATTCCAGCGCAGCTTTGCGGCCCTGTCCCCAAAACCATGCGGAATTCGCAGGTTTTTTGCCTTCACGGATCCGACGCTGATTGACCGGATGATTTTGAAGGACTGCGAAACTGGCTTTCATACATTCCAGAAGAGGCGCTGCTTCGGGACTTTGAGGAAGGTATTCGCCGATCACTTTTCCGGAAATATCGTGGGGTGGTGTGAGGTTTCCCAGATCCGGACATGGATTATCCCATACCAGGCAATGGCGGTAGCTTACACCCGTATAAAGCTTCATTTCCGGCGGAAGATGCTCATTCAGACATTTGACCAGTTCTGCGGCTTCTGCGGTCGAGATATCACCGCCGCAGTAATCTACCATTCTTTTTTCTGCATAATTTTCTTCATCCGAAAGGGTGACAAAATTACAGCGAATGGCATATTGTTCCGGCGAAAGGTCAATCCCGATACTTGCGGCTTCCAAAGGAGAGCGTCCAGTATAGCATTCAGCAGGCCGATATCCCAGCGCAGAAAGATTGGCTACGTCACTGCCCGGTTTCATGCCATCCGGTACGGTTTTTGCTGTGCCAACCAATGCCTGGGCTGCCAGCGCGTCCATATTGGGTTTGACAGCAGCCTCCATGGGTGTCTTGCCATTCAATGCCGCGACAGGCGTATCCGCCATACCATCGCAGAGCACTACCAGATATTTCATGAATTCACCTCATTGAAAATCCATTCTTCATTATAGCAAAGAAAAAAGTGTCCGTCAACAGAAATCAATCGAAAGATGAAATTATTTTTGTGGAGGACACGTGTATTTTTATGTCGGATCAGAATGGAAAAAGTTGTATTTGTACAAAATACAAATGTATTTGACATGCTATTAGCATACCATAGTCTGAAAAGTTTGTCAAGATGCGAATCGCTTCAAAGTCTGCAGAAAATTTGACAAGAGCTGGCAAATCGATTATAATATAAAGGATAAGTTCAAAATTATGGAAGGAAAGTCCCATTGATTTCAACATATCAGAAGGAGAGATGTGAAATGTTCGAAATGAAATGCAGCTGTTCTCAGGGACAACATACTGCGCCGGTCAAACGGCTGGAGGTGTCCGAGGGAGCAATCGAAAAAACAGCTGAAATTCTGGCTGAGTATCACCGTATTTTCCTGGTTGCGGATGAAACGACCTATCGAATTGCAGGAAAACGGGTAGAAGCTATCCTGCAACAAGCGGGTATATTATCCCATACTTGCATTCTTCCGGATCCTGCTCTTCCGGATGATACCAATGTCGGGCGTGTTTTGATCGCTGCGGGAACAGATGCAGAAACCTACGACATTAATGCGATGTCTTGTTTGCCGGATTACATTCTGGCGGTGGGATCCGGTTCGATCAACGATATCTGCCGGATGGTCAGTTATCGTCTTGGCTTGGAATACGGCGTTGTGGGAACCGCTCCTTCTATGGATGGATATGCTTCCGTTGTGTCGCCGCTGCTGACTCAGCAGAAAAAAATTGTGTATACCTGTACGATTGCCCGCCATATAATCCTTGATTTGAATATCTGTGCAGAGGCACCCTACCTCATGCTGCAGGCAGGAGTCGGGGATATGCTGGGAAAATATATTGCATTGTTGGATTGGGAGATTGCAAGAGAACATATTGGAGAATATTATTGCCCTCAAATTGCAGAAATGGTGCGAAAGGCTGCGGATCAGTGTTCCGCCAGCGCTGGTGCATTGGCAGAGCGGAGCATGGACGCGATTCGAAGCACCGCAGAAGGGTTGATTTTATCCGGTTTGTGTATTGCCTATACGGGAACGTCACGGCCGGCCTCCGGTACGGAACACATGATAGGTCAGACTTGGGAGGTCATGGATATTGAGGAAGGGAAAGTCCCCAACCTGCATGGAATTGAAGTAGGGGAAGGAACCTTTGCAGCAATTGCGATCTTTCGTAAGCTTTATCAGGAAACAGAGGATTCCCAGCTGAAAGAATTGATTGGAAAATATCTGCCCTGCTTTGATCAATTGGAGACGCTGCAGCGTCAGATTCATCTGCCGTTTACAGTAAAAAATCGGGAACGGTTTATTGAAGGAATTCTTCGGGGACGTACCTTCCGGGATCGCTATACGATATTGGAGTATCTTTATCGCCGCGGTGAATTGGAACGCTATGCGGAAGCCGCATATACAGAAGCGATGAAACTTTGTCCGAATGCATAAAGAAAGGCGCTGGTAATAAATTCCAGCGCCTATTTTATTTATGACGTTGTGTTCCGCCAGGAAGATTTTTCTGCATACGTCTGCGAAAAAGGAGGATAACAGTGGTGCAGGCCAGCAATGCCAGCAACACTGCAGCAAGCGGAACATACCATGCTTGAGTGAGGGAATTATTTTGTTGTTCCGCAGCTTGGATGGCGGAGGATTCTACCGAAGATTCGGATTGTGCTTCCGGCAGTGCAGCCTGGGAAGCATCCAGAAGGGTACGGAGTACAAAAATATCACGATTGAATTTTGCAGCTGCGAGAGCCAGAACTGCAGCTGCAGTGGAATCTTCATCAGCAGCGGTTCCATATTCCGGACAGAAACCGCCATTATGTGTTTGGAATGATAGCAGGGCTTCTAATGGGGTATTGGATCGAGCAAAAGTGGGGTCATCCGCTGAAATCCCGAGCGAATAGAAGCCGCAAATTACCAGACAGGTTGTCAATTGTGTGGAGAATTCCTCAGTGCCGGGGAAGGACCCATCTTCATTTTGATGATTCGAGAGGTAATCAAGCCCCTGAGTTATTGCGGAATTCACTTCCGGTGTCTTTCGATATGGAGAGAGTGCAGTGAGAGCCAGCGCAGTATGGAAAGCAGTGCTGTCACTTTCCAGTTGGGAAGAAAATCCTCCATCCGAATTCTGACTGGATAGGATGACGCTGCAGAGGGTCGAGCGGGTATTGATAGCATCGTCGGGCAAAGAATAATCATTGGAATCTAAAGCGAGCAGTGAAAGCATAGCGGAACGAGATCCTCCCCGTGAAATATCGGGATAATCTGCCAATTGATGGATCAGGTTTTGATTGGAAACATTGGTGGCGGGAATTCCACAAAATGTTACAGCAAGAATTGTAGTTGCTAAATCTGCCGCAGTAGCATAGGAGGTATCGGGAATATTATGGATCAGACGTGCAATATTCTTGTATTCGACTGAAACGCCGGCTGCCCCCAAGCAAAATAGGGAAAATGGATTTTCCTGATAGATTTTGAGCCAGGTGGAGGCGCTGGATAATGATTCTTCTTGTTCATCTGTCCAGGAGGTGGGAGATGTGTAGGTATTATCAACAGGAAGATCCATTTCATCCTCTGCCATCGTGTCGATACGCTGGGAGGTAAAACTCCATTTTAAGACATCTCCGTTCTGCAAAGTAACGGATAGTGGTGAGGAAATGACGGTTCCATTGATATCCAGCTGCCAGTTATCTTCTGCGGTATAGGAGAGAATTTCCCCTTTCATTTCTTTGGAAATCGAGTGCAGTTGTTCTTGATCCGTTGTATAACCGGTCAGATAAGCATAGCTTTTTAATAATTCGAGCAAATCTGCAACAGTAGTACCTTGTGGGCAATTGAGTTGCAGAGAGGGAATAATGGAGGTTTCATACGTTTTTTCCAGAAATTGGACGGACACGGAAATGGTTTCCTGTGAGACGGTACTGGATTCTTCAGTATCACTGGATGCAGCCAAAACGGGAAAGGGAATACTCCATAGGATGAACAAAGAACACATAGCAGCGACTAATGCAAGATAAAAATGTTTCACGAAATCCCTCTTTTCCCGTATTCTAAAATCTTTCTCTTTTCATTATAAATGATTTTTACTTGTATTTCCAGTATTGATGCGTCTTTTTTTGAAATTTGTCAAAACGCTGTATTTTGTCGTGCGAAATCTACATATTTTTACATAAATAAAAGAGAAATTTGGAAAAAGACGGAAAAACGCATTTTTTGAAAAAAAAAGGTTGACATTTAGATAGATGTTTGCTATAATATAGAAGCTGTCTCATGAAAGACAAAATGCTGATATGGCTCAGTAGGCAGAGCACGTCCTTGGTAAGGACGAGGTCACCGGTTCGAATCCGGTTATCAGCTCCAAAATCCGTAACCTGAAGGTTGCGGATTTTTTTATTGAATTTTTTGGAAAAGAAAACCCTCTCATCATACCGGTGAGAGGGTTTTTGATTTTCTTATGAGAGAGTTGTTCCAGGATAATAATGAGATAGAATTTGTTTGTAGGACCAACCATCGTTTCTGGCATAAGCATTTGCGCCAGTTTGACTCATTCCAACCCCATGCCCATATCCATTCGTTGTGAAGATAATTTGATCCCCCGAGATATCGATGGAAAAAGCATGACTGCGGATTCCATATGAGAGAATATTTTCACGCATCTGACGGCCAGTTACGGAGTGCTGAGAACCAGCGGCATCCGTGATGGTAAGGCTGGAAACATATCCGCTGTCATTGCATGTAATATTGGAAAACCATGTATTGGGATCGTCAGACATAGAAACTCCCAGATAGGTTTCCAGAAGTGATTTGAGCGTCGCAGCAGAATAAGTTACCTGCAGATTCCGATAGGCAGAGGAAGGATCATATTTACTTTCAACCCGGCACAAATAGGGGTAACTGCCGCCCCAGACTTGGGAAGAGGGATTGGTATAGCCAGAGGAACTGGCATGATATGGCGTAAAGGCAATGGATCCGCCGTAATATAACGCTTGTCCTTGGACCGCGAGAACTGCGTCCTTGGTGTTCTGGGAAGGAGAACGGGCAGGGAGAGAAGGTGTGCGTCCTAAGGCGTTTTCATATCGGATATAGGAATAAACCGCAACAGCCTGCGCTTTTAATGCTTCCATGTGAAAAGAACCGCCCATTTCCGCTTCGACGATCTGGCACACCAAATCGTATGCATCCCCCTCTTCAACCTTGCCGTTTATAGAGACACGGATGATATCACCAGAGGGAGAAGGAGACGATGATTCGGCTGAACTTTCCGGTTTTGAGGAACTCTCTGGTTTGGAAGAACTTTCCGGCTTCGAGGAACTCTCCGGCTTGGAAGAACTTTCCGGCTTCGAGGAACTCTCTGGTTTGGAAGAGCTTTCCGGTTTGGACGAAACGGATTCTGAAGTAGAGTACGATTCGTCTGTGGGCGGAGGGCCGGAAGGAATCGTTTCGGAGGCAGAAGCGGAAGAAAGTTCGGAAGAAGCTACAGAAGATGAATTGGAATCTGAAAGGGAAGAGTCCATTGGGATTGAATCCGAATTGGAACTAGGATCAGATATAGATTCCGAAGATTCAGAGGCTTGCGAGCCAGAGGAGGATACAGAATCGGAAGGGGGAACCCAATCTTCTGGATCGATAGGGGAACCACCAATATGATCTGCTAAGGTCTGAACCTCCAATTCATTCGTTGGCGCAATAAAGCCGGAAAGGAGAGCTGCAGTAGATACGAGGGCAAACAGTGCTGTAATCGCGGAGATTACAAATAGATAGGTTTTGCGCATATCGACACCATCCGATTAACCCTGAGTATTTTCTGAGGGGGCGGTATCCGGAGAATCGCCGCCAACAGGAGGGGTCACAGAAGAAGTATCCGGAGTTACCGGAAGAGAAGAATCCGGAACGGAAGAATCGGAAGGAGAAGATGGCTCAATGGGCACGGAGGAATCCGGCTCATTAGGACCTGGGCCGCCGATACTAACGGCGTCTTCAGGAGAATTACCGCCTTCGGAAGGCACTGTGGGTTCTGATGAACTAATTTCTTCGGAAGATTCAGGCTGATTTGGCAGGCTGTCTTCCGAGGATTCCGGAATCGAAGATTCAGCATCTTCGGATTGCTCTGAGGAAGCAGGCGAAGAAGACTGCGGTTTTGAAGAGGGGCGAGCGGATTGACTGCTGGTTTTGGGAAGATCGGAGAACTCGTCCCAATCGCCAAAAGCGCCGCTTTCGTCATTGAAAAGATCGTCTAATGGGGAAGAATCCCCTGTATCGATAGATTCCTCATCTGCATCGGCGTTGGAAGCAAAATGGGTACGGGAGGAATTTTCAACTTTTTCAAACGAAGCACCGGTTAGACAAGTGAGACCCCATAAAGCTGCTGTGAGTACAATTACTTGCAGCCAGATGGAACGGGTAAATCGATCGAGAAATTTTTGGAAATTCATGAAAGCGGCTCCTTTCCGGAATTAATAAATCACAGGTTTGACACGATTAGGATTTTCAGCAGCGCCCGAAACGTCGACCTCGGCACTTTCTCCCGGCCGAACTTTTCGCGCGACCAGACAGATTTTGCGGTTATACCGATCATTCGCACAGGTCTGTAAAGTGAGAAGGCGGTCATCTGTATTGACATCCACAGTGGTAGTGAAATAACTGCGTGCCATGACCTCATCCAGATACCACTGAACCCGTTCCGGATCGGAGGTGCGGACAAAATTGAAATAATTAAAGACTTCTCCGATATTCGCATCCGTGACTGCCTCGAAGCATGCAATCACTTTCCACTGACTCTCTTCATAGACGGTATCAAAGGTAATGACCGGATTTTGTTTGTAGAATTCCACATCCTTATAGAGCAGCAGACTGTGGAACATCTGTCCGGACTCCCAATTATGTCCATAGATCAAAGTATTGTTATCCAATTCCTGTACATTGTTGCGGAAATCCATAAATGGAACCCCATTCGGATCGTAATCCCCTTCGAAATTATGATTGAGATAGTAATCATTATCCTCATGCTGGAGGACGGGAAGATTCATATTGGTATTGGGGATATTGAGCCATCCAACAATTTCGGAATTGATGGCATATGCAGAGGCAAATTTATCCAGATATCCTTCTGGCAGATTGGTAATCTGTTCTGAGGAAGGAGGCTGTTCCATGGTCTGCACGGCTCGTTCCAGGACCTGTGTACTCTCATAAGTTTGAATCAGATCGCCGGATAGCTGAGAAGCAGCCCATCCGCCAACTGCAAGAGCTGCAATGAGCAAAACCTTTACAACAACATCGCTGGCGGAATCGCCTTTCCATGGAAGGAAAAATTGAATCAGGCGGATAAGGAAAGGCTGCCGATAACAGCTTTTCCATTTTTTGGCGGACTGAAATGTATCCAAAATACGCTGATCATTGGATAAATAACCATCCAGGAGATTGATGAGAAGAGCAACCGTCTGTTCCCGTTGAATCAAGACATTTCCGCCTTCTGCGGGACGAATCTCTTCGACTGCAATCCAACGTGTGCGTCCATTTTGGATGGCAATAGCGGCCCATATGGGTTCCGATCCATCAGCGGGACCGGAAACACCGATCCCGATTGCTGTTTTATCCCGGTTCATGACGGAAACAGCCAGTGCGACCGCTGTTTCTTTGCGGTTCATACCAAATTTACGGCAAAGTGCTGGACGGACACCAGCCAGTCGAGTCATTCCATTCAAATCAAATAGGATTTGCCCGCTGCGGAGAACTTTTTCCGCCCCGCCGGGTACAGAAGCAAACACCTGCGCGAATAGACCGCCTGTTCCGATTTCCGCAACAGAAAGTTGGCGCTTTTTGGAAGCCAGAATTCGGATGGAACGAAGAAGTTGTTCTTCCTGCATATGCGAAAGAGTCATAGCAAACCTCCTTTATCCATAGTTAAAAAAGCATCGCCAATAAAACCGTAATTAGACCGGCTGTGCCAATGGCAATTCCACTCATTGCGCCCTCTATTTCCCCGAGTTGCAGAGCCTTGGAAGTGCCGACAGCGTGACTGCAGGTACCGATTGCCAGTCCGGCGGCGATGGGGTTTTGTACATGAAATAAGCGGATTAAAGACGGTGCCAGAATGGCGCCCATAATGCCGGTAATAATTACAGCTGCCACTGTAATCGGGATAATTCCGCCATGTTGCTCAGCAATTCCCATGGCGATTGGCGTGGTAACAGATTTTGGGAGAAGAGAAGCAGTCATTTTAGCGTCAAGCTGAAATGCTTTACAGAGCAGCGCTACACTTCCCATTGAAACAGCAGAGCCGACCGCACTTCCGATTAGCACCGGCAATAAATTTTTTTTCAAAACCGGCAGCTGACGGTAGATCGAAATAGCCAAACAGGCCGTTGCGGGTGCCAGAAAGAGCGAGATAAAATCGCCGCCCTTACTGTAAACATCCAGGGGAATTCCGGTCAGTTTCAGAAATGCAATAACAAGCAGAATTGCAATCAACAACGGATTCGCGAGCGGAGAGCGCAGCTTTTTTTGAATCCAGCAGCCTGCGGCATAGGCAGCGATGCTGAGTGTAATGCCGAAAAGCGGAGAAGAAAGCCAATCAAGCATGATGGGAATCCTCCTTTTTGACGGCAATGCGATTTTGCAGCCAGATAACCAGACGGACAGTCCAAGCTGTGGCGGCAAAGGTAAGAATCAAAGTAATCAGGCAGATTGCCAAGAAGGGGAAAAGATTTTCCAGCAGGATACCGGCGCTCTCCATAATGGCAACGCCGGCAGGAATGAAGAAAAAAGCCATATTCTTCAGCAGAAAATCCGATTTTTCTGCGATATGTGCCGGTTTGAGCAGCTTGCAAAGCAGGAGAAGAAAAAGTAGAATCATGCTGATAACGCTGGCAGGGAGGGGAATAAGCAGTGCCAATCCTTCTCCAATCAAACAAACGCCGAACACAATTGCAACCTGCATTAAGATTTTCATGAAAAAGACCGTCCTATTCTATGGGATTAAAAGGAGATAGTTTTACTAACAGTATCCTGAATGGCCCGTTCCAGCAAAGGCCCGAAATCAAATCCGGATTCTGCTTTTTCCACAAAATAGAGTTTGGGTCTGGTGCGGGGATGGCGAGGAGTGAAGACAGTACAGCAGTCCTCATAGGGGAGGATAGAAGTTTCGTAGGTATCAATCTGGTAAGCAATCTTAATAATTTCGGTTTTATCCATACCAATCAGAGGACGGAGGACGACAAGGTCCGTGGAATTATCCGTGCAGTAAAGAGCATCGAGCGTCTGGCTGGCAACCTGTGCGAGACTTTCGCCGGTTACCAGGGCGCGAATTTCTTCTTTTTTGGCGATGGCAGTGGCAATTTTCATCATCAGACGCCGCATTATGACCGTAAACAGTTCTTCCGGGCAGTGCAGCTTGATTGCTTCCTGAATCTCAGTGAAAGGAACGCAGTGAAATTTGATGCTTCCGGTATAGGGAACGAGTTTTTCACAGAGAGTTTCGACTTTCTGAAGGGCGCGGTCACTGGTATAGGGGGGACTGACGAAGTGGATGGCTTCGAGAGCGAGGCCGCGTTTTGCCATCATGTAGGCAGCGACGGGGCTGTCCAGTCCGCCCGAAATGAGAATCATGGCCTTGCCGCTGGAAGAAACAGGCATGCCGCCAGCGCCGGGGATGCTGCCGGCATGAATATAAGCACCGAAGTCACGGATTTCTACATTGACCACGACCTCCGGATTGTGGACATCCACCCGGATATGTGGGAAATGTGAAAGAATAACACCGCCTACTTCCGCCGAAATTTCGGGGGATTTGAGGGGAAACTGTTTATCGGAACGACGGGTTTCGACCTTGAAGGTACGGGCATCAGAGAGAATTTCCTCCAAGTAGCCGCAGACATTGGAACAGAGTGCCTCGAGACTTTTTTCCACGACAAGGGCACGAGAGAGGGAAGCAATGCCAAAAATTTTGGTCAAACGGTCGATTGCTTCATCGAAATCAAATGAAGAACAGTCAGCGGGCTCTAAATAGATGGTAGATTGCGCCTTGCGCAGACGGAATTCGCCGATTGAACGAAGACGCCAGCGAATATTCTTCATTAATATATCTTCGAAGGAACTTTTATTGAGTCCCTTCAGGGCAATTTCGCCGTTTTTAATCAAAATCAGTTCTTTCATATATGATCCTTTCCTTGAGAAGATGAGGTAGTAAACTTCAGGAAACGCTGCTGCCCCTCTGCAATGGCTGTGAGAAGGGCGTCAATGTCCGCAATTGTATTGTCCTTGGAGAAGCTGATCCGGAGAGCCGAACGGATTCGTTCTGTCGGAAGGCCATACGCTGCCAGCACGGAACTCTGAGCGCCTTTTGCGCAGGCGGATCCGCTGGAGACGAAGATCTCCTTGGTTTCCAGAAAATGCAGCATAATTTCGGATGGAACTCCCATCACCGAAATATTCAGAAGATGCGGTGCGCCATTTTCCGGAGAATTGATTGCAATTCCATCCAGTTTTGCAAGTCCCTCCCGCAGATGCGCGTTCAGATCCTGATAATGCTGGCGGAAGGTATCCCGATTTGTGTCACAAAGCTGCAGAGCAGCATTCAGCGCTGCGATCAGCGGGACGGATTGCGTGCCGGAACGGAGCCCTTTTTCCTGTCCGCCGCCGTGAATCAGGGGTTTGAGACGAATTCCCTTTTTGACATAAAGAACGCCAATCCCCTTGGGAGCGTAAAGTTTATGTCCGCTGAAGGTCACAAAATCCAGATCCAGTTGTTTGAGATTGAGCGGATATTTGGCAAATCCCTGCACCGCATCCACATGAATCAGCAGTTTCGGGAAACGTTTTTTGAGCGGGGGAATGATCTGTCTAAGCGGCAGAATGGTGCCGGTTTCATTGTTGACCATCATCAGGGAGAGCAGGAAGGTATCGGAATCCACGGCATTCAAAAAATCAGCGGGATCAAAATTTCCATCCGAGTGCGGCGCGATGCGGCAGACAGAATATCCTTCTTCTTCGAGAAAAGCGATGGAATTTTCGACCGAAGCATGTTCGACCGAAGTTGTTACAATTTTTTTTCCAGCCCGCGGATAAGCCGCTGCTGATCCAAGGATAGCAAGATTATTGCTTTCAGTGGCACTGCCGGTAAATAGAATACAGCCGGGATCACAGCCGAGCATTTTGCCGATCAGACGCCGGGTATCCGAGAGAATTTGTTCTGCCTGTACCCCCATTTTATGTAGGGATGAGGGGTTGCCGTAATCAACGGACATAGCGTGCACACAAGCATCAACAGCTTCCTCGCAGACGCGGGTGGTGGCACAGTTATCGAGATAGATCTCCAATAAAATCCTCCTAACATCTGAGTCGCGTGGATAGCAGAGAAAGATCCACGATTATCTTACCTATTATACAACAAATTCATGACAATTTCTACCGTTATCCCAGAAAAACTTGTGGTTTTCATTTGGAGGATTTTATGGTATACTGATAAAAGAATGGAAAAGGGGCAGGAATATGGCGAAAAAAGAACGAGAATCCAAAACGGGAAAAAAGAAAAATACCTCAACTGTATATAAACCAGTGTTTGAGCTTGCATTGGAAGAGTTTGATTTGGATGACAGTCTATTAATGCAAAATCTGTTGGATGAAGAACTTTCCGGAACTACTGAACAAAAACAGTCTCCTGTGCCGGCCTATACCGCAAAAGTGGAACATGTCAAAACAGAAGAAAACGTCCCGCCAGTAAGTGAAACCGCACCGCCAGAAAGCATACCTGCTGACATGCCAAATAATTTTGAAGAAATACACGAAACAGAAGAAACGAATTCCTCCCAAGAAGGGCATCGGGATCGTCTGAAAAAGCGGTTCTTGCGGGAAGGGCTCGATTATTTTCCGGACCATACGATATTGGAGTTGCTTTTATTTTTCGGCATTCGCTGTCAAGATACCAACGAGGTGGCTCATCGGCTGATCGATCAGTTCGGATCTTTTTCACAGGCGCTTCAGGCAGATTATGAGCAATTGGTTTCGATAGAGGGGATGACTCCGAATGCGGCAGTCCTGCTTAAAATGATGCCGCAGGTGTCGCGTCGGTATATCGAGCAGCTCACTCCGGCAACAGATCAATTAAATACGAGTCAGAAAGTCGGGGAATTTCTGATTCCAAAGTTTCTGGGCCGATCAGAAGAAGTGGTATATTTGCTTTGTTTCAATAATGCCTGTCACCTGCTGCGGTGCGACTTGATTTCAGAAGGCGGACTCAGCCGGGCAGCATTTGATGTGCGGAAAATCGTGGAGATCGCTTATCAGTGTAAGGCAGTGAATGTAATTTTAGCCCATAACCATCCGAATGGATTGGCACGCCCTTCTTCTCAAGACGTTCGAATTACCGAAACTTTAGCCTCCATTCTGCATCCAGTCGGAATAGAGCTGCTGGATCATATGATTGTGTCAGGGGAGGATTTTGTATCTTTGATGGAACTGGGATACTTAGGCGTTCAGACAGAGGGCGATCAGCCATTATTTTGACAGAAGTTTCAGGAAGATGATAAAGAAAAACCCGATGAACCAAACGGATCATCGGGTTTTTGTGGTACGCCTGATTGGAATCGAACCAACGCACCCGGCTCCGGAGGCCGGTGCTCTATCCACTGAGCTACAGGCGCATCTATTGATGCAACGCATATTATTATAGCAAAGCCGGAAAGATTTGTCAAGAGTAATTTAAAAAAATATAGCGGAATACCCGTAAAGTATTCCGCTATTAATTTTATTCAGCTTCGAACAAAACGACCTGAATTGCTTCCACGATATCGCTGGTGGTAAGACGGGCGACATTAAAAGCATCCAGCATGGCATCTGTTTCCGTTTCGGTGGCATCGAGATAACTGAAGCTGAAGTACTCAATTGCCTTACGGATCACAGCGGCATCCTCTTCCGAAGTTGTCCGATCCAGTTCCTTTTTTAACAGTTTAAGGGAAATCTGCATAGCCTGTTCTTTGGTAAAGATGGCGTTGGGCGCCTCTTTTTTAAACTCATCCAAAATCGATAAAGAGCGCATGACTCCACATCCTTTCTGTTGATCTGAATTTATTATACACATATTTTCTGATATCCGCAAGTATAGAAATGAAAATTGGTGAAAATTTTACATTTTTTTGATAACTTACAGATGGCTGTTGCGGAATTGGCGTGGGGAAAGACCAAAATGCAGGCGGAATGCTTTGGAAAATGCAAATGCATCGGAGAAGTGGCATTGCAGTGCGATTTGTTCCACTGTGAGTGTAGTGTTAAGCAGCAATTCCTTGGAATGATCCAAGCGATGTTGAAGCTGATAGGCGTTGGGTGCAATTCCAAAAGCCTTGCGGAATTTTTTGCGGAAGGTTTCGTATTCCATTCCAGCAAAAGCGGCTGCCTGTGCAGGTGTTGGGTAGTCAGGATCCGGAGTGCAGAGAATCTTGGCAGCATCCCGGAGGGGCTGCTGAAGGGATCCCAGCGTATGACGATGATGCAATTCCATAATCGTCAATACAAATTCCTGTGCTTCCAGAAAAAGAGCAGGATTTTTTTCATCCGGAAATTTGCGGAAATTTTCCATGAGGGCACCGCAGCGGGCGATTAAGCCTTCACTTAATCCGGGAAAGAGAACCGGCTGACGGCTGAAGAATCCCAGAGATGCCATTGTTTCATAGAAATCGCGCCCGAAACAGACGAAGAATTCCAGCCATCCGCTTCCGGCTTCGACAATCGTAGAATGACGGATTCCGGGCATCCGCTGGACAAACATCCCAGGTTCTAGCGGAATGGAATGCCCGTCTTCGGACACATATTCGCCGCGCCCATCAAGCAGCAGAAGAGCACCGTAATGGGGAAAACAGAGATTACGGTCGCTGCGGCTGGAGGATTTGACCAGAAAACCGCAGCTGAGTACCCCATTGACAGGATCTTGGTTTAAGCTGCGATGGATGGAAGCATTGGCACGGAATGATGCTGGGATTTCCATTGAAGATTCCTCCCAAAATTGACAGGTTTGGACCATGTTTACCATGTACAACCTCATTATACATGGTATAATAGAGAAAAGTCAATCAAAAATTACGGAGGAATCTTATGAATGCGCGTGAGAATGTATTGGCACTCCTTCGAAGGGAACCATATGAGTGGGTGCCGGTGGAGTTCAGTCTCTGCCCGTCCCTTGTAGAGGAATATCGCAGTCGGACCGGGGAAACCATGCCGTATTCCGAATATTTTCATTTTCCATGGCAAGGTGTTGGGGATATCGCTGTTCCCAAGAATGACAATCTCTATCTCGGATATCATCCGAATCTGAAGGCAGGGGCGGAAATTGACCGTTGGGGAGTTGCCCATGAGCCGGGAAGCGAAGCAGCCAAACATATGACCTATATGCGCTGCCCGCTGAGGGGGATTGACAGTTTGGCAGAGGTAAAGGCGTATCCGCTTCCAGATTATGCCGGCGGCGATGCTTCCCATCAGAAAAAGCAGGCGGACGCAATCCGTGAAAAAGGTCTCGCCGTAATGGGCGGGATGCAGTGCACAATCTGGGAAACCTCCTGGTATATCCGGGGAATGGAAGATCTTATGATGGATATGATGAGCGAGGATCCGATTGCCGAATATCTGCTCGATGCTGTCACAGAACGTGCCGTGATCCGTGCACGTTCCTTTGCAGAAGCAGGTGTTGATCTGCTGTATCTGGGGGACGATATCGGCATGCAGAGAACTCCGATGATGAGCGTCGACCTGTACTGCCGCTGGATCAAGCCGCGCCTGAAACAGGTGATTGATGCGGCGCGCGCTGTAAATCCGAATATTCTGGTCCTGTACCACAGCTGCGGCTATGTTATCCCGTTTATTCCGCATTTGATTGAAGTCGGAGTGGATGTTCTGAATCCGATTCAGCCGGAAAGCATGGATTTTCGGGAGATTTACAGAGATTTTGGAGGAAAGGTCAGCTTCCACGGCACGATCGGCACGCAGACTACCATGCCGTTCGGAACGCCGGAACAGGTTCGCGCCAAGGTATGGGAACATCTGGAGATTGCGAAAAACTATGGCGGTCTTTTGCCGGCTCCTACACATTTGCTGGAGCCGGAGGTCCCGTGGGAAAACATCCTTGCCTATGTTCAGGCTTGTGCAGAATATTTCAAAAGTTTTGGTAAAATCTAAAAAAGTCCTTTACAAACGGTATCAGACGTGCTATAATACTTTTGTTACCGCATGGATAGCTTTGTGGAGTAAGCCCCAACGGGGACGTTGCCTGCCCTTAGCTCTCTTTGTCGGCAAATTTTTGAAAGAGGTGACTCACTATGATGAGAAAAGAAGAGAAAACCCAGATTATTGAGGCAAATAAGCGTCATGACGGCGATACCGGTTCTCCAGAAGTTCAGGTTGCAATCCTGACCAAGAGAATCAACGACCTGACCGAGCATTTGAAGGCTAACAAAAATGACCATCACAGCCGCCGCGGTCTGTTGAAAATGGTCGGCCGCCGCCGCAATCTGCTCAACTACCTCATGAAGACCGATATCGAATGCTATCGTGCTTTGATTGAGAAACTGGGCATCCGTAAGTAATTTTGGCAATCGGGAGGCAGATGGTGTTCCATCTGCCTTTTGGTGTATCTTTCGGCAGTTATTCTGCTGGCAGAAAACAATAAAATTTTATTATTTCGTGCGGAAGGAACGGGTGTTTAGCATTAACTCGTACGTCTGGCTATCCGGGCGCAGGAATTATTGCTAAACCTGTTTGTACCGCACAGTCTGGAGGTACAAATGGCACACGAAGTGAAAACTTTTGAAACGACCTTTGCTGGTCGTCCGTTGGTTGTTGAAACAGGCCGCACCAGTGAACTTGCAAATGGTGCATGCTGGGTTCGTTACGGCGAAACCGTTGTGATGGCGAATGTCACCGCTTCTGCGAAACCCCGTGAAGGCGTGGATTTCTTCCCCCTTTCGGTGGATTATGAGGAGAAGCTCTATGCGGTTGGTAAAATTCCCGGTTCTTTCCTGAAAAGAGAAGGCCGCCCTACAGAGAAAGCTACCCTTGCTTCCCGTATGATTGACCGCCCGATCCGTCCCATGTTCCCCAAAGACATGCGCAATGATGTATCGGTCGTTGTAACCGTGTTGTCTACAGATATTGACAATTCTCCGGAAATTGCCGGATTTATTGCCGCTTCCATTGCAATCTGCATTTCGGATATTCCGTTCCGTGAGCCTATCGCCGCAGTCAGTGTCGGTTTGGTGGACGGAAATATCGTCCTGAACCCCATGACCGCAGACCGCGCAAAATCTGATTTGGATTTGACGGTGGCAGGTTCCGCTGAAAAGATCGTGATGATCGAAGCTGGTGCGAACGAGGTTCCGAACGATGTCATGCTGAATGCAATTGCAGTCGGTCATGAAGAAATTAAGAAAATGGTTGCCTTTATTGCGGATATTCAGGCACAGATTGGCAAACCGAAATTTGCATTTGAATCCAAGGAAGTTCCCCATGATCTGCTGGATGCAGTTCTGGAAGAGTTCGGTGATGCATTTAAAGCAGCGCTGGACACCGATGATAAGAATGTCCGGGAAGAACGTTTGCTTCCGATCAAGGATGCCATTCATGAAAAATATGATCCGGAGTATGCAGAAACACAGCCTACCTTGCTGGACGAGGTAATTTATAAAGCGCAGAAAGTCATCGTTCGCCGCTGGCTGCTGGACGAGCAGAAACGTGTCGATGGCCGTGGTATGGATGAAATGCGTCCTCTTTCCGCAGAGATTGACCTGCTGCCTCGTGTTCATGGATCCGGTCTGTTTACTCGTGGCCAGACTCAGGTTCTGACCGTTGCTACCCTCGGCCCGGTTTCGGATGCACAGCTTCTGGACAGCATCGACGAGGAAGAGGAAAAACGCTATATGCATCAGTATAATTTCCCGTCCTACTCGGTCGGTGAAACCAAACCTTCCAGAGGTCCCGGACGCCGTGAAATCGGTCATGGTGCTTTGGCTGAGCGTGCCCTCGTTCCGGTTCTGCCGGATGTCAATGAATTCCCATATGCGATGCGTCTGGTTTCTGAGGTTTTGTCTTCCAATGGTTCTACTTCACAGGCTTCCATCTGTGGATCAACGTTGGCTCTGATGGCAGCAGGTGTTCCGATTAAAGCACCGGTTGCTGGTATTTCCTGCGGTCTGATTACAGAAGGCGATCGTTGGATGACTATGGTGGATATTCAGGGACTCGAAGACTTTTACGGTGATATGGATTTCAAGGTCGGCGGTACGCATAAGGGTATCACGGCAATTCAGGTGGATATTAAGATCGATGGCTTGACCCTCGATATTATTAAAGATGCCTTTGAAAAGACCAAAAAGGCGCGTGATTATATCATTGATGAAGTAATCCTGAAGGCAATTCCGGCGCCTCGCGATCATGTTTCCAAGTATGCTCCCAAGCAGAGATCTACTACAATTCCGGTGGATAAGATTCGTGATGTCATTGGTACCGGCGGTAAGGTGATCCAGAAGATCTGTGCGGAATGCGATGTGAAAATTGATATCAATGAAGATGGTAATGTCTTTATTTTGGGTATCGATCAGGATAATGTGGATCGTGCCATGTATATTGTAGAGACTATTGCCCGCGATCCGGAAGTCGGTGCAATTTACAAAGGTAAGGTAACCCGTTTGATGAACTTCGGAGCCTTTGTAGAAATTGCTCCCGGTAAGGAAGGACTTGTCCATATTTCCAAGCTGGAAAATCATCGCGTGGAAAAGGTGGAAGATGTGGTCAATGTCGGCGATGAAGTGTATGTAAAAGTTACGGAAATCGACGATCAGGGCCGTATCAATCTGTCCCGGAAAGATGCAATGAATGATCTGGCTCGCCGGAATCAGAAGTAAAATGAACAATTGATTGTTGTGAAACGCCGCCGCTTCCTCCAAAGGGGGCGGCGGTTGATTGGTTTTTATGGAATCCTGCTTACGGCAGGAAAGTGATAACAGGAGGAACCTATGCTGGTATCCATGCAGGATATCGGGGTATCGTTTGGAAGTACGGTAATCTTTTCCGGCGTGAGCGCGGAAGTGAATGAAAATTCCCGGATCGGTTTGATCGGTGCCAATGGTGCCGGAAAATCCACTTTATTAAATACGATCTGTGGTTTGCAGGACTACGAAACTGGTACCCTCGACAAAAAATCAAACTTGAATATCGGCTATCTTCGCCAAAACAGCGGTTTGACCAGCGGAAATACAATTGCGCAGGAGATGCATTTGGTTTTTGCGCCGGTTCTTAAGGCAAAGGAGGAAATGGATCGGCTGCATCTGGAAATGGCGGATTGCAGACCGGATTCGCCGGAATATACCCGGCTGACGAAGGAATATGACTCAAATCTCGCATTTTTCGAGGGAAATGACGGATATCTGATCGAGGTAAAGATCAAGACCATCCTGAACGGTATGGGATTTGAGGATAAAGATGCGGATACTGAAATTTCAACCCTTTCCGGCGGTGAAAAGACTCGTTTGGCACTGGCAAAGCTGCTGCTGAGTGAACCGGAACTGCTGATTCTCGACGAACCGACCAACCACTTGGATTTTAAGACGCTGCTTTGGCTGGAGGATCATCTGGAACATTACAAAGGCGCTGTGATTGTGGTTTCGCATGACCGGTATTTTCTGGATAAGACGGTACAGGAGATCTGGGAAGTCGAATTTGGCGGGATGCGGGTATTTCCGGGAAATTATTCGAAATATAAAGTCCTGAAGGCGGAATTGATGGCCCGTTGGGAAAAAGAATATGAATCCCAGCAGGAAGAAATCGCGGATCTGGAGGATTTTGTCGCTAGAAATTTGGTGCGCGCCTCGACCTCCAAAATGGCGAAAGGACGAATTAAGCGCCTGGAGGCGATGGAACGGATTGAGCGTCCGCGGGAATATAATAAAAAAATATCGCTGCAATTTTCCTTTGATCGGGATCCGGTTAAGGATGTTTTGATTGTAGATAATCTGTCTCTGTCCGTAGGGGAGGGACTTGAACGCAAACACCTTTTTGATAATCTGAGTTTCCATATTGAACGCGGAGAGAAGATTGCGGTAATCGGAGAAAATGGAATCGGAAAATCTTCGCTGCTGCACGCTCTGCGCGGAGAACTTCAGCCGGATAGCGGTAAAATCCGCTGGGGGCAGGAAGTGAAAGCCAGTTACTTCGATCAGGAAAACCGTCAGCTTCATCCGGAAATGACCGTTATTGAAGAATTATGGAGTCGATGGCCCCGCAAAAATGAGACGGAAATCCGCAATATGTTGGGACGGGTTTTGCTGCAAGGGGAGGATGTTTATAAAAAGGTCGGCGTTTTGAGCGGCGGAGAACGTGCAAAATTGGCGTTTGCTATTTTGATGATGGAACGCGGCAATTTTCTGATGCTCGACGAACCGACGAACCATCTGGATCTTCGCAGTAAGGAAATCCTCGAAGATGCCCTGCGCGATTACGGCGGAACACTTCTGTTTGTTTCGCACGACCGATATTTATTGAAGGCTGTGCCGGATCGGATTATCGAAATTTTCGACGACCACGTGGAAGTGTTCAAAGGAAACTACGACTATTATGTAGAGAAGCAGCGGGAGAAGGCTGCGCAGGCGCCTCCGCCACCGAAAGAAGAAAAAACGTTGTCCGAAAGCGGAATCGTTTACTACCGCAGCAAACAGCAGAAGGCCGAAGATGCCAAACGCCGGAACCGTATCCGTGAACTGGAAAAGCAGATTGAAGAAATGGAAGCGGAAATTGCGGGGATTGAAGCAGATTTACAGAATCCGGATGCGTTTGCAGGGGATTACCAGCAGATGCAGGATGCATGTAATCGGTTGGAAAGCCGGAAAAATGATCTGAATGCCGCAATGGATGAGTGGATGGAATTAAGTGACAATTAAAAGAAGGCGCTGTCGCAAATGATGCGGCAAGCGCCTTTTTTAGGAGGAAAAAATGGCAGTTTTACATTTAATGGTTGGACTGCCCGGATCTGGAAAGACAACATATGCCAGAGCGCATCAGAACGAATGGAATGCAATCGTCTTTACACCGGATGTGTGGCAGATTTACCTGTTTGGAAACGATTTTCATGGTGCAGAATGCAGTGAAGAACATGACCGGATTCACAGTCGCGTGGAAGCGCTGATTTGGATGCAGGCGGAACGTTTGCTGCAAATGGGAGTTAATGTCGTATTGGATTTCGGGTTCTGGGCAAAAGAGGAACGAGATGATTTTCGGCAGCGGGCTCAGAATCTCGGCGCTGATTTTCAGATTCATTATATGGAGGCATCCGAGGAGGAGTTACTGAGGCGATTGGAACTGCGGAATGCCCATAATGAAGGCGATGTTTTTCAGATTTCACCAGCAGATTTGAAACAGTGGATGATGCAATTTGAGGAACCGGATCCTGCAGAAATTTCGGGGATTATATCGAAAAAATTGTGAAACGCTTGATTTTTGTCCTTTCCTGTGCTAAACTGTACAACATAGTATTGTTTGTGGGAGGTCTTCAATCATGAGTAAACGTAACCAGTGGGCAAGCAGTGTGGGATTCCTGCTTGCAACTGCCGGAGCGGCAATCGGGTTGGGAAATTTATGGAAATTTCCCTATCTGATGGGAGAAAACGGGGGATTTATGTTTCTCGTTGCCTATTTGATATTTATTGTGATCTTGGGACTTCCGGTCATGATTGCAGAGATGGCTATTGGCCGGAAAACACAAAAAAGCCCAGTTGCTGCTTATCGGAAACTTGGCGGAAAAAAGGCTGCTGTGATCGGTGTCATGGGAGTATTGACTGCCGGGTTGATACTTTCTTATTATAGCGTGATTGGCGGTTGGATTATCAAATATATCGTTTCCTACGCTACAACGCTGCAAGCGCCTGCGGATTTTGCTGCTTATACGGCGCAAGTCGGTGAACCAATTCTGTGGCATGTGGTCTTTATGCTGGCAACTATTATCATCTGCTATATCGGTACAAAAGGTATTGAAAAAGTATCGAAAGTTATGATGCCGACCCTCTTTATCCTCTTAGTGATCTTGATTGTTCGTTCGCTTACATTGCCTGATTCTGGAACCGGACTTTCCTTTATTTTTGTGCCAGGCGCGGGCGGTGAATTCACCTTTAGTTCCATTACTGCTGCTTTGGGACAGGTTTTCTATTCACTTAGCTTGGCAATGGGAATCACGCTGACATACGGAAGTTATTTACGGCGCGATGAAAATATTCCGGTGAACTGTGCAAAAGTAGCCGGTTTGGATACGATGGCAGCGATTATGGCTGGAATTGCCATCTTCCCGGCGGTATTCTCCTTTGGGTTGGAACCAACACAAGGTCCAGTTTTGATTTTCGATACACTGCCGAAAGTCTTTGGAAAAATGTTTGGCGGTTCAATTTTTGCACTGCTCTTCTTTATTCTGATGCTGTTTGCCGCTGTGACTTCCTCCATTGCATTATTGGAATGCGTAGTATCCTTTGCCATGGATAATCTCCATTGGTCGCGTAAAAAGGCGACGATTCTTTTGGGAATCATTATTACATTGTTGGGAATCCCCAGCTCATTATCATTTGGTATTCTCGGTGATTTCAAAATTATCGGTTACAATTTCTTTGATTTCATCGGAATGATTACGGATAACCTGCTGCTGCCGCTTGGCGGATTGCTCATGTGTATTTTCATCGGCTGGATCTGGGGCCCCAATGTTTTGGTCGAAGAGATTGAACAGGAGGGTGTTACCTTTAAATTGAAGAAGGCTTGGATTTGGTGCATCCGCTTGATTACCCCAATTCTCATTGCTGTTGTTACAATCGGCGGTTTCATTTCCGTTTATGGAGTTGTAACAGGCGCGTAAATCATAATTTTATAAAAAACGCCGTCCCGGCTTATTGTCCGGAAACGGCGTTTTCATTTATTTTGATCCAATTAGTCGAGCATTGCAAGAATAGCGGCTTTGGGACGTACTCCAACAGAACTTTGAACAGCTTTTCCATTCTTGAAGACGATCAAAGTTGGGATACTGGATACGCCGAATTCTGCGGCCAGATCCGGCTGCTCATCCACATTGATTTTTCCAACTTTGATGCTGTCGGTTTCCTCTGCGATCTGATCGACTACAGGAGAGAGCATACGGCACGGTCCGCACCAAGATGCCCAAAAATCAACGAGAACAGGTTTATCAGATTCCAGAACTTCTTTTTGGAAATTTTGAGTTGTGATAGTAATAACAGACATTTGAAAATCCTCCTTGTTTTTATATTTAATGTTTACCTCTTGAGTATATATTACAACTTTCGTCTAGAAATGTCAAGAGGCTAAATTGGAATTTACAATCCTGTCACATATTGTTGGCAAAACAGGAAAAACTATTCCGGAGAATAAAAATTGGGGGTTAGAAAGGATGCGCAAAAACTGGTATTATGCCATAACAGGGGCAGTTGCAGGATTGCTGAACGGCCTATTCGGTGCAGGAGGCGGAACCGTTGTGGTACCGCTGTTCGAAAAAGATGGGATGGAATCCAAAAAGGCGCATGCAACTTCTATTGCCGTTATATTGCCATTGAGTATCATTAGTATATGCTTATATATGTACAAAATGACACCGCCTTGGGAAGAAGCCCTGCGATTTTGCCCATTGGGAATTGTTGGTGCCCTGATTGGATCTGCCATCCTGAAGAAAATTGGAAATCGAGTTCTGCAAAAAATTTTTGCCGGAATTTTATTGATTTCCGCTGTGAGGCTGTGGATGCGATGATAGAATGGGTAATTGCAGGAGTGGTTTCACTGGGGGCGGGAATTGCCGCCTCAATGGGGTTTGGAGGCGGATTCATTCTTTTGGTATATTTAACAGCTGTGGCAGGAATGGATCAAATTGCCGCTCAGTGGATCAATTTGTTGTTTTTTCTGCCGGTAGGCGGAGTCTCGCTCTTTCTCCATTGGAAGAATCATCTAATCGAGAAGAAAGCGGTGCTTCCGGCTTTGATTGGGGGAGTAGGTGGATCAATTGGCGGGGTCCTTCTTGCGCAATGGATTGGTGGCGAATGGTTAAGCCGTCTATTTGCCACATTTTTAGCAATTCTGAGTGTGCGGGAATTATTGCGTAAATAGTGTGAATTGCTTGCAGAATACTATCGGATATGATATGATGAAAATAAGGAAGCAGGCAGATGAGGTGACATCTATGAGAAAGCCCAAAATGATCCTGTTTGATTACGGACAAACGTTAATGGTAGAACGAAATTTTAATGCTTTGGATGGGAATCGTGCCGTCTTGGAACGGGCAGCGGATACAAATGGGATTATGGCGGAAGAAGTTGCTGCCCTTTCTGCTGAACTGACCGCAGAATATCGAGAATTAGGTCATACGAACTGCTTTGAGATCCATGTTCATTCTCTTCAGCGATATTTATACGAATATCTGGGGATAACATTGGGGATGAGTATGCTGAAAACAGAGGAATTATTTTGGGATGCTGCTGCGCCCGCGGTTCCCGCAGAGGGAATAATGGAATTGCTGGAATTGTTGCGCCATATGAAAATTCAGACAGGAGTTATAAGCAACATTTCGTTCAGTGGGGAAGCATTGAGAGGCCGTATCCATCGGGCGTTTCCAGAGCATTCCTTTTCCTTTATTTTAGCCTCCAGCGAATATGTTTTTCGAAAGCCATCGCCTAGAATTTTTGAATTGGCCCTTCATAAAGCACATTTATCTGCCAGCGATGTCTGGTATTGCGGCGATAACCCTTCTTGTGATATAGAAGGTGCAGCGGCATGTGGAATCTTTCCGGTATGGTACACCGGAAATTTACTTCATCCATTCGATCCTCCAACTGTACCTTGCCTTACAATATCCCATTGGAAAGAACTTTTGGATATTTTAGCGCAAATGAATGAAAATGCAGATTGATTTGTGTTTTGAAAGAAAAATGAAAAATAATGCAGAAATATGCGCAATTATCTTTACATTTTTCGAAAAAAGTGGTATAATACCACTGAAATTAATTTCATATACATAGAAAGAAGGAACCGATCGAGATGGAACATTATTATCAACCGGAAATCGAATGTGCTTCGCGAGAGCAAATCCTCGCTTGGCAAAATGAACGCCTGGTAAAACAGGTGCGGCATGTATATGACCATGTACCCTATTACCGTGCTCTGATGGAGAAAAAGGGAGTTACACCGGATGATATCCGTTCGGTCGAAGATTTGCACAAATTGCCATTTTTGACAAAAGATGATTTGCGGGACGCCTATCCATACGGATTGTTAGCGGTATCCCGGGATGATGTGGTTCGTATTCAGTCTACCAGCGGAACAACCGGCCGTCGGGTAGTGGCTTTTTATACCCAACATGATCTTGATATTTGGGATGAATGCTGTGCACGTGCTATTATGGCTGCAGGCGGAACAAAATCTGATGTGGTTCAGGTATCCTATGGATACGGTCTATTTACGGGAGGTCCCGGTCTGAATGGCGGCTCTCACAAAGTGGGATGCATGACACTTCCCATGTCCTCCGGAAATACGGATCGGCAGATCCAGTTTATGTGCGATCTGGGTGCAACAATTCTGTGCTGTACGCCTTCTTATGCCGCATACCTTGGGGAATCAATTAGAGAACGTGGACTACAGGATAAAATTCAGTTGAAAGCCGGCATCTTCGGTGCGGAAGCATGGAGTGAAGAAATGCGGCAGGATATCCAAAACACTCTGGGAATTAAAGCGTATGATATTTACGGACTGACCGAAATTTCAGGTCCAGGTGTGGCATTTGAATGCAGCGCTCAGACGGGTATGCACATCAACGAGGATCATTTTATCGCAGAAATTATAGATCCCGCAACAGGAGAGGTCCTTCCTGAAGGCGAAAAGGGAGAACTTGTTTTTACTAGTATCACCAAGGAAGCATTTCCACTTTTGCGTTATCGGACACGAGATATTTGTGTCTTGACAAGAGAAAAGTGTTCGTGTGGTCGTACTCATGTGAAAATGAGTAAGCCGATGGGCAGAAGTGATGATATGCTGATTGTAAAGGGTGTCAATGTCTTCCCATCTCAGATTGAAACCGTATTGCTGAATAAAGGATATCCGGCAAATTATCAGATATTTGTAAGCCGGGAGAATAACAGTGATAAGCTGGAAGTTCAAGTTGAAATGACTCCGGAAATGTTCTCGGATGCAGTCAGTGAGATTACAAAGCGCGAAAAAGAGCTGGTTGAGGCAATGAAAGCAATGCTTGGAATTTATGTAATTGTCAAACTGGTAGCACCCAAGACGATTGCGCGCAGCGAAGGAAAAGCTGTTCGGATTATTGATAATCGGAAATTGTATTAAGGAGGGCTTATCATGACAGTCAAACAGATTTCTGTATTTTTGGAAAATAAGCCGGGCAAATTGCTTGAGTTTACCAAACTCCTGCACGAACAGGAGATTGATATGCAGGCTCTGTCATTGGCGGAGGCACCGGATTTTGGAATTGTACGCGTAATCGTAGATGATTCGTACAAGGCGGCATGTGTATTGAAGGATGCTGGTCTGATCTTTTCGATCACACCGGTATTGGCAGCGGCTATTCCGGATAAGGCGGGTAGTTTATGCGATATTTTGGAAATTCTTGCGGATAATCATGTTAATTTGGATTATACATATGCGTTTACCGGACGGGAACGAGACAGCGCTTATATGATTATTCGGGTCGATCAGCCCGAAAAAGCTGCAGAAGTGCTGGCGAAAGCGGGAGTTCATCTGGTTACACAATCTGAATTGAGTGAGCTTTAAGAAGATCCCGCCGGATTTACCGGCGGGATTTTTTGTGAATTTTCCTTGAATGTTTTGCTTTTTATGCTCCGATGTGGTAAAATAGAAGTAATGAATTCGAAAAAAGAAAGGATGTTATGCCATGGAGTATGAAAAATCCTGCGGTGCGGTGGTGTTTCGGAAATATCACGGCAACACGGAACTTCTTTTGATTAAGCATGTGGTGGGCGGACATTGGTCTTTTCCAAAGGGGCATGTGGAAGCAGGGGAAACCGAAGAGGAAACAGCAGTGCGCGAAATCAAGGAAGAAACAGGAATTGATGTGGAACTGATAACCGCATTCCGGGAAGTGGTATCGTATTCGCCAAAACGGGATACGACAAAAGATGTGATATATTTTTTGGCGAAAGCGAAAAATTTTCATTATGTTCCGCAGGAAGAAGAGGTTGCACAGATTAAGTGGGTGGAAATTAATCTGGCTCATTCTTTTTTGACCTATGATAATGACAAGCAGCTTCTGAATAAGGCACGACCTCTGATTAAAGATTTATATTGAGAAAAGCCGTTTGCCCCGATCCGATCATCGGGGCATTTTTGTGATTTGAAAAAATAGTTGACCGATGCCACAAAATGCGGTAAAATGGAAAAAGGTCGGAAAGAAAGGAAGAATTATATGGCGGATATCAAGCAATTGGCAGTGGAAAAACATCGGGAATGGCAGGGGAAAATTGAAGTAATTGCCCGCTGCCCTGTACGGGATCGTGCAGATTTGGCTGTAGCCTATACGCCGGGTGTGGCACAGCCCTGTCTGGAAATAGCACGAGATCGTGCGCTTTCCTTTGAATTGACTCGCCGCCGTAATTTGGTAGCAGTTGTAACCGATGGCAGTGCCGTGCTGGGACTAGGGAATATCGGACCGGAGGCCGCAATGCCAGTAATGGAAGGGAAAGCTGTTCTGCTGAAAGAGTTCGGTGGTGTGGACGCGGTTCCTATCTGTTTGGATACCCAGGATGTGGATGAATTAGTTCGTACAGTTGAACTGTTAGCCCCTAGTTTTGGCGGAATTAATCTGGAAGATATTTCTGCTCCAAGATGTTTTGAAGTAGAAAATCGGCTGCGGGAACGACTGTCCATTCCGGTTTTTCATGACGATCAGCACGGTACGGCGATTGTGGTGACTGCTGGATTGCTCAATTCCCTGAAATTGGCAGGAAAACGATTGGAAACAGCGCGAATTGTCATTAATGGCGCAGGCGCAGCGGGTTCTGCGATTGCCCGGCATTTGCTTTCCTTTGGTGCGACAGATATCACGTTGTGCGATAAAGAAGGTGCGGTTTATGATGGGGCACCTTATTTGACAGCAGCGCAGCAGGAGTTGGCGTTGATTACCAATCCGAGAAAGATTACGGGTAAACTCGCAGATGCTATGGTAGGTGCGGATATTTTTGTAGGGGTTTCCAAGCCGGATATGGTGACGCGGGAAATGGTTCGAAGCATGGCGGATAAAGCGATTGTCTTTGCAATGGCAAATCCGAATCCGGAAATTCTGCCGGATGAAGCCAAGGCAGGTGGCGCCTATATTGTGGGAACAGGACGCAGCGATTTCCCGAATCAGGTAAATAATGTGCTTTGTTTCCCGGGAATTTTCAAAGGTGCATTGGCAGCAGGCGCAACCGATATTACGGATGGAATGAAGCGGGCAGCGTCCTATGCAATTGCAGGGGTCCTTACAGATGCAGAATTGGATACGGAACATGTTTTGCCCGATCCATTTGATAAACGCGTCGTAGAAAAGGTTGCAGCAGCAGTTGCGGACCAGGCAATTGCAGAAGGCGTTGTACGCTGAGATCCAAAGAAAGGAAGAAAAAAATGACCTATACCTATCAGCCGAAAGGCGTATGCTCGAGAAAAATTGATTTGACTATTGAAGGCGGAGTAATTAAAAACGTTCGCTTTACCGGCGGATGCAGCGGGAATACCCAAGGAGTTGCTGCACTTTGTATTGGACGGAAACCGGAAGAAGTAATTCCTCTGATTCGGGGAATTCGCTGCGGATTCAAGCCAACCTCCTGTCCGGATCAGTTGGCGATTGCCCTTGAAAATGCGATGGCTGCTGACAATCAATAAAAAGCAAAACCCGTGCTATAATGCACGGGTTTTTTCCATTGATAGAGTTGTATCAAATGGAAAAAGAAAGGTTCATGAGCTTATTTATTTGACAAATCCATAGCGAAAATCCGGAATCTCCGTCTGAAAATGGTAGGTAATACCGTGAATTCCTTCGTTTAATACAAAGTATTCGCTTTGACGATAGAATGGGAGAAAGCTGTAAGTATCCAAAAGGAGTTGTTCAGCCTGAAAGCAGAGCTGAGCCATTTGAGTTCCCTTACTTTGCTGTGCTTGCCGAATTAAGTCGGAATAGGAAGGATCTATGCACCCATAGACAGAATTGTCGAGTGCTGATAAGAGGGCAGTCGGATTGCTGGTTCCGGATAAGCGCAGAAGGGCACAATCAAAATCACCGGAAGAAAGACGCTGTTCGTACTCTGCCTGTTCTAAGCTTTCTACTGTAATATAAATTCCCAGATCACGCTGCCAAATCTGAGCGAGATAAGCGAAGTATTCTGCATGATCCTCTTCTGCGGGAAGAATCATTCGGATGCCTCGGATGGAATCTGTATCGACTTCAGTCAGAGCTTGTTGGTATACAGTTTGAGCAGCAGCAACATCATGTTGTGTTACAGTAGGGTTTCCCACGATGGATCGATAGGATTTTCCATCAATCTCCATGCTGGATGGAATGATAAACGAAATTGGCTCCAGATAATCTGGTAAAGCCGCATTCATCGTTGAGAAGTCAGCTGCAAGAAATAATGCTTTCCGCATCAAGGTGCTGGAAAAAGGTTCTGTGTTACAATTAAAAACCATTCCCCAAACGGCACTGTCATTCTGCTGCATTTCGAAATCGCCTGCTTGGCGGATGGAGAGGTATTCGCTGCCGCTGAAATGTGCAGCAGAAAGGGTGCCATTCAGGAAACGTTCAACCTTTGAGGCGCGTTCCTCTTTTGGTACGACATAGAGCAGGGATGTAGCAGTTACATTGGCAGCATCATGATAGTACTTGTTGGGGCGGAAAGATAGATTGCCATTTTCTGCCCAATTTGATAGATAGAAAGGCCCGTTCCCCATAATATTTTCCCGAGCAAGTCCATACCGGCCTTTGGTTTCCAGAAAAAATTCCTTGTGACAGGGCATCGCTGCGGCCGTTGACAGTTTTTCAAAAAAAGAAGGATCTGGCTCGGACAGTCGAATTTCGAGGGTATATTCGGAAAGCGCATGAACGCCCAGTAATTCAGGTTCCATCTGTCCGCTGTGGACAGCGGCAGCATTTTCAATTCCATAAAAGTCCTTCGCAAACGGCGCATTGGTATCGGGATCTAACAAGCGCTGAAAAGCAAAAACAAAATCCGCTGCTGTTACAGGATCGCCGTTTTCCCACTTTGCTTCCGGCAAAAGTTCAAATGTATAGCATCGTTCATCACTGCTGACCGTCCAGCTTTTGGCAGCCGCGGGAGAAGGTTCACCGGAATCGTCAACGGAAACGAGACCTTCAAATAGATTGGCGATTACAAGGCATGAGGCCGTATCCCCCGCTGATTGTGGATCCAAATTGACAGCGGATGCATCCAGATCGTAAACGAAATCATTTTCTGCACGTCCAAACTGACAAGAGGAAAACAGCAGTATCATCATCCCAATGATGAGAAAACCGAAAATTTTCCTGGGAAATATCATAAAAACCTCCAAAAAGAGTATTATCGAAAAAGAAGACGTCTGAGTTGTGAATTTCTCTTCACATAATCAGACATCTTCTTTATTTTATCATGAACAGGCCGAAACAGCAAGGGAAATTGCAGACGATTTACAAAAGATTTAAGATATTGAGCAGAGTATCAAATGTATTTCTACATCAAAAAAGGAATAACATGTCCAAGAAACGCAGAAGAGGCTGCTTTGTTTGCCATGGATACCGGATCATTTTGCCCGTATGCAGGACACGGCAAAATCCTCGTTCCCGCAGTTCAGTGTGTACAGCCGGGAAATAAGCAGCCCGTTTTCGCTAAAATGATGACAGACATAGAGTTTAATACCCGATATCGGAGAAAGCCTTTTCCACTCTCCGTAATCCACATCAGTGTTAACCCATCCAGTTACTTTGGAAAGGCATCGGATATATCCGGCGTAGTTTTGTAAAACGGCATTGACTGCGTCCGGGTCGCCCTCATGGATCTGCTGCAAGGCACGATGCAGCTACCGGATGGTGGAGATGGCAGAATTCCGCTCACCAGCAAGAAAGACAGGACGTCAACGGCGGACGTAGCCCGTTCATCTTGCCTGTTGACCGACTGGACTGGATTTACTATCTATTTTTTTTCGAAGTTTTGGCATGATTAAAAATATAAATACGCTTATGGTAACACTTGCCCCAATGATGTCTGAGATCGTTTCGGAATAAAATACGTTTTCCAGTTCGGAAAATATCGGGAAAAGAAATACGCATATTATGTAAAGGATTTTTCTAAAAAATGATATTGGCATAGCAAAGGCAATTTGACCCATTGCGGTTAACCCATCTACAATAGCATACTGCACAGCAACTCCCAATAGCCCTAATGTGTATTTACGGATACAGGAAGCTGATAAAATAACTATCTCTGCATCTTGTACAAAAATCCGAGCAAATGTTTCTGGAATTATTTGAGCAGCAATGCAAAGTACAATCATGTAACTTGCACAAAGCAAGAAAACATTTCGGAAAACCTGTATGATTTTCTTGTAATTTCCTGCTCCATAATGATAACTATATAACGTACCGCATCCAGTTGATATTCCCTGTGCCGGATAAAATACCAGCACCATGAAACTTTGAACAACAGCAGCACAGGATATATACTTATCACCCATGATAGCTCCCCCGTATTTTCTCAATACGAAGTTTAATGAGATTACAAGCAGATTATCAAATAATATTATAAAAAACGGCAAGCTGCCGATTGTTAATATTTTTTTTGCTGTATGAAAATGAATCCGTGAGATACTTAATTTATAATCCGCTTTATTGGAACACAAAAAAGAAAACACGAATATAAAAACACAAAATTGTGCAATTACTGTAGCAATCGCCGCACCTTGTATTCCTAAGCCCAAGGTATAAATAAATACTGGATCGAGAATTGTATTTATGATTGCCCCAATTATGACTGCTACCATGCCCCGTTTTGCTTTACCTAATGCAAGAACAAACTGATTCATTCCACTTCCGCACAGAACTGCAATTGTGCCTATTACGTAAATCTTAAAATATTTACTTGCATAGGGATTCCAGAATGTTTATATAATTATCGATTTAATAACGTATCCTTATCAAATGCATATAGACCTAATAAGATTAATTTGCTTCAGAAAATGACTGACCGAGCCATAAAAATGTTGGAAAGCCAAGGCATAATGCAATATACTAATCACCGCATAGAACGTTCATATATTAAAAGACTGCGCTATTGCTTGATACAAATATTGGCAAGTGAGATTGGGGTTAAAGAAAAAAGAAAAAAATTTATGGAAGCGATATCTCATCCTTTAAGTGAAAGAATTGCAAAAAGTCTTTCTATATATAGTTTACCTCGAAAGGAAGAGATTTTGATTTCCC
>JBMNPH010000013.1:0-57545 GCA_050943495.1 Candidatus Merdivicinus sp. | reverse complement strand
GCGTTCAGGTGGATTTCCGCGAGTAAATCATAGGTTCGATCCTGGAACTGCGCAATTCGCTCTTTGAGATTGTATTTCCCGTCGTAATTGAGCAATCCGCAGTCCGCGCCGTATGTACTTCGCAGACCTTCCGCTGCTATTTGGGCGATTTCTTTTGCGATGTTAAATTCGTGATAATCCCCGTTGACAGCACCCGGATCATATCCGCCCGAATCCCCCTTGCCATGCCCGACCAAAATGCAGATTTTCATTCCTTTTCGCTTCCTTCCGTCAGTTCTTCCTTCTCCCCGCATTTTTCCTTGAGGACTTCCAATGCCGAGATCAGGATTTTCGGCAGAGGAATCCCCAGCAAACTGGCATTTTCCAGAATGCTGATGGCCTCGTTGACCATAAAGGCGATAATCACGGCCGTGCGCACATAGTCCACGCCCAGCACCAGATCCAGCCGGTATGCCACCAGCACAATCAGCAGGATGAAGACCTTTTTCACCAGCCCCACAAAGGCGATACTGGACGAAATCCCGCCGTCTTTGGTCTTATGGGACTTATTAAACAGGGCTACGATCAACCCCATTGCGAAATCTACCCCCATAAAGGTCACCAGTGTTGCCAGATCATGTGTCCAGCCGCCCAGCAGTGCCGCAATCGCCCCGCCGACTGCTCCCGCAATCCCGCATATCACTTCATTCCAATACTTTACCATACTAGTTCTCCTATTCTGCTGTCTCGAGATATTTCTCGATTCGTTCAAGTTGTACCGCAATTTCTTTTCTCTCCGCTAAATGAGCGCGCTTCTTTCACCATTTCTACCTCAAAATTGGGAATATGAAGGCCCCTCTCTTCCAGCTCGGATATGTCATAGGAAGGCGCAAAGCCTTTCTCTGCCTTGGATGGGATGTCCCTCCTCTTATCCGGCGGAATATCCAATTTTCCCTGCTGCATACAGTTCATCAGGATGCCTCTGGCATAATTCCATTGCTTTCCCTTTTTAACAGCCTTGTCGACTGCCCACCGGATTAATGCATCGCTGACACCTTTGCTGCGCATGGATTGCAATTCACTTTCCACGGATTCCCCGGGCTTCAGCTTCTGGATGGATGCCAGGAGATCCTGTGAAACAGGAACATTCTCTTTGTGCGTTCCCAGAGCCGGAACAACCCTATTATTCTCATTATTGGGATTTATTGTTTGGGTGCAGGAATTGGTGCGTGATTGGTGCACGATCGATGCGGACTTACAATCGCAATCGCCGGAAATCCCCGTATTTTCCGAGTTTGTGCCGGTGCAGTCCTGATGCGGGTTGGGATCGCACTCCGGAATACCATCGGTGCGCGATGGATGCGCGCCGGACTGATACCGCTCGTAGTTGACAAGCGTGATGCCGGTGCATCGCTTTCGCGGGGAACGCACCAGCATTCCCTCCTTTTCCAGCTGGGAAAGAAAGTTCAAAACCTTCCGATTCCCCCATCCCCACCGCTTCATCAGCCGGCTGGTCGAGGTTAAAAAACTGCCGCGCCTGACCGATTCGGGTTTTCCGTCAAATAATATGGTTTTATCCTGATGATTGGCAAGCAGGATCAAATCAACCCATGCCTGCCCTTTGGAAAAGGGTCTGTCCTCCCACAGCCAATGGGATTGGATTCCCCTATGGATGGATACCCACCCTTGGGCCTCTTTGCTCAAAGTCTCACCTCAAATCATGATGCTTCCGCACCGCGTCCGTTTTTTTCTCTTTTCATCCAATTCCGTATTGACTATTCCCGCTTCCTATGGTATCATTTGTCTCAAAAGAGCTGCACCTCAACTGATTCTGCGTCTCCTTTCTTTATATTCTTTTTGTGCGTTTATGTAATTTTATTATAGAACATCTGTTCGAATTTGTCAAGCGTTTTGGGAATATCAAAAAACACCATGAGAATGTTTTGGAAATCCTATTCCAAACAAACGGGAGGTTCATTTATGAAACAGAAACTATGGTATCGCCAAGAAGCAAAAAATTGGAACGAAGCACTTCCAATCGGCAACGGCCGCTTGGGCGGTATGGTATTTGGCGGGGCGCGGGATGAGCGGATTCAGCTGAATGAGGACAGCGTCTGGTCGGGAGGATTCCGGGATCGGGCGAATCCGGACTGCCCGAAAAATCTGGATACCATCCGAAAACTGCTGGCAGAAGGCCGGGTGCGGGAGGCAACCGATCTGACCATCACCTCCATGAGCGGAATGCCGGAATTTGAGCGCGTCTATCAGACCCTGGGCGATCTGTATCTGACGATGGGGATTGACGGGGAGGTAACCGATTACCGGCGGGAGTTGGATCTGGAAACCGCAATTTGTCGGGTGGAATTCACCTGCGGCGGAGTTCGCTATACCCGCGAAGTCTATGTCAGCGAACCGGCTCAGGTCATGGTGATCCGGCTTTCTGCCGACAAGCCGGCCTCCATCCGCTTCCGCGCCCGGATTCATCGAAATCGCTCGTATGATACCTGTTTCGCCGAGCAGGGAGATACCGTTGGCTTTACCGGAGGATCGCCTGATCTCTCCTTTACGGCCATGCTCACCGGCGTTCATCAGGGGGGAACCCTCACCACCATCGGGGAATATCTGGTGGCGGAGAACGCGGATGAAGTGACCCTTTATCTGACCGCGGGAACGACTTTTTATGAAAAGGATCCGGCCGAATTCTGTCGGAAAACTCTGGGTGCCGCCAAATTACAGCCGGAATCCCAGCTGCGGACGGCTCATATTGCGGAACATCGCGCCTATTTTGACCGGGTCAGCCTGACGCTGGGGGTCGATGAGCGGGAAAATATTCCCACCGATCAGCGGCTTGCCGAGCTGCGGGACGGCGCGGAAGATCCCGGATTGTTTGCCCTTTATTTTGCCTTCGGACGGTATCTGCTGATGGGATGCAGCCGCCCGGGAACCCAGGCCGCCAACTTGCAGGGAATCTGGAACCAGGATATTTTCCCAGCCTGGGACAGCAAATACACCATCAACATCAATACCGAAATGAATTACTGGCCGGCGGAAAGCTGTGCCCTTTCCGAATGTCATCTGCCTTTATTTGAGCTGCTGGAACGGATGTATCCGCATGGGGTAAAAATGGCCCGGGATATGTACCACGCGGAAGGCTTTATGGCCCATCACAACACCGATCTTTGGGGCGACTGCGGCCCTCAGGATACCTGCATTTCCTCTACCTACTGGGTGATGGGCGCGGCGTGGCTGTCCACCCATATCTGGGAACATTACAGCTATACAATGGATTTGGAATTCCTGAAAAAGTATTACTACCTGATGAAGGAAGCCAGCCGTTTCTTCCTGAATTACTGCATCCCCAACCGCAAGGGAGAATGGGTCGTTTCCCCCACCATTTCGCCGGAAAATACCTATCTGCATCCGATCAGCGGGGAACGTTCCTGCCTGTGTGAAGGCTGCGCGATGGACAGTCAGATCCTGACCGAGCTCTTTACCGACTGCCTGCAGGCCGGAAAGCTTCTGGGCGAAGAGGAAGCATTCCTGCAAAAGCTGGAAAGCATGATGGAACACCTCCCCAAGCCTCAGATTTCCGAACGGGGAACCATCTGCGAATGGCTGGAAGATTACAAAGAATTTGAGCCCGGCCACCGGCATATTTCTCATTTGTACGCCCTGTTCCCCGGGCACCAGATTTCCCCGCGGAAAACGCCGGAGCTTGCCGAAGCTGCAGCCAAAACTTTGGAATACCGGCTGGCGCACGGCGGCGGACATACCGGCTGGAGCCGCGCGTGGATCATCAATTTCTGGGCTTCGCTCGGAAACGGCGAGAAAGCCGGCGAAAATCTTCGGGCACTGCTCACCAAATCGACGCTGCCGAATCTGTTTGACAATCATCCGCCCTTCCAGATCGACGGGAATTTCGGCGGAATAGCCGGCATGGCCAATATGCTGCTGCAAAGTTCTATGGAGGAACTGATTCTGCTGCCCGCCCTGCCCTCCGGCTGGAAATCCGGGGAAGCAAAGGGTCTGCGGGCAAAAGGCGGCCTGACCGTCGATTTGGCCTGGGAAAACGGACGTCCCGCCAAGGTGTCCGTCCGAGCCTCCAGCCCCTACTGCGGCAAGCTGATTTGGGGCAAGCATGAGGAGGCCCTGCATCTGGCGGCAGGAGAAAGCTGCTGCCTGCATCTGGCAGAAATAATCTGAGTATGAGCGAAGACGTACCGCTTATTAGGAGGCATTGACAAATGGACGATTTCTCTCCCATTACTTTAACCCCTTCCGACCAATCCTGGCATACCGACGAGATTCAGTGCGCATTGGATAAATGCCGCGACGCAGGAGGCGGAACCGTTGTATTAGCGGCCGGCGAATGGAAAATTGCCAGTATCCGGCTATACAGCGGGACGACTCTGCTATTAAGTTCCGGCGCCCACCTTCACGCCAGCCCCAATTGGCAGGACTACCGGAATTGGCAGGTTCCCACTACGTTGGGATATGTAAACAGCCCCTATATCCGGAAATTGTGGAATATCCCCGACCATTATGTCAATGCCCCGATCACAGCCTTTGAGGCCGAAAATGTCGCCGTAATCGGCGAACCGGACAGCTGGATTGACGGTGCAGACTGCGTGGATCCCAATGGAGAGGAAAAATTCCGCGGGCCGATGGGAATGGTGTTCTGCAAATGCCGCAATGTCACGCTGCGGGGATATACCTATCGAAATTCCGCCAACTGGTGCCATCAGCTGGACAGCTGCACCAATGTTCGGATGGATCATGTGACGGTTCTGGCCGGACATGATGGCATCAATCTCCATCATTGTGTGGGGGTCTGGATTGAGCACTGCGACTTCCGGACCGGTGACGACTGCATTGCCGGCTATAACGCGGAAAACGTCACGGTACGGGACTGCAGCTTGAATACTTCCTGCAACAGTTTCCGAATCGGGGCGAAAAACCTGCTGGTGGAGCGCTGCCGATTCTGGGGACCGGGAGAATATCCGCATCGGATATCCGGACGGCACAATACGTTATGCGCCTTTGAGTATTATGCCATGCTCTATGACCGCTGTGACCGCGACAGTGAAAATTGGGTGATTCGGGACTGCACCCTGGAAGGACTGGACAGCCTGATTCACTACAATTATGGCGGCGACTGGATGCACAGCGCCCGTCCATTAAAGGACATCACCTTCCAGCGGATTACCGTCACCGGAATGACCGGCGCTTCCCGGCTCTGCACCATTCCGGAAGCCCCTCTGCAGGTCAAGATGGAGGACGTTACCTTGGGCTGGAAGGGTCAGAGGCCGGACCAAATCCTCCATGCCAGCGAAGAGGTGACCCTCATCCTCCGGAATGTGAAAATTCAGCAAAACGAAATTTTACAGCATAAATGAAATGTGGCTGCCCCGAAATGAGGCAGCCATAATTTTATCACCGGCCGAAATCTTGCCGGAACATCTTATTTTATAGGACGCTTCCAATGCAGCGGGGAAACGCCGGTGTAATTTTTAAAGACCCGCGAAAAATAATTACTGTCCGGGAATCCGCATTGTTCCGCAATGGCAGCAATCGACGCATCTGACTGCGCAAGCATCCGGCAGGCATGTCCAAGACGAACCTCGGCCAGATACTGCATAGGGCTTTTATGATAAAGCTGGCGAAACAGCCGGGTAAAATGCCGGCTCGAAAATCCAACCATCCCCGCAAGCTGTTTCAGTCCAATATTTTCCCGATAATGGGTTTCCAGATAGACCAGCGCCTTTGCCAGCCGATAATCCGGCTGTTCCAGGTTCCCCGGAACGCCCTCGCAGGCTCGCGACAGGAAAATCACCAGCTGAGTCAGCAGCGCATGACACATGGCCGCACTCCCCTCCCCAGCTTGCTGGTATTCCGCAATCATATCCTCACACCAGCATAAAACCTTTGCAAATGCCCCATCCTGTAAAACCACGTGGGAAATGCTGCCGAATTGCTGTTCGTGCAAAAAAAGCACCCAGAATCCCGGCAATTCCCGGCATTGCGCGACCGGCAGGGAGGATACCCGAAACATGATATTGAGAATGCGCAGCTGCTGACATTCCCGGAACCCATGACGCTCACTGCCTTTTACCGCAAATAATTCCCCTTTCTGCAGCGGGTATTCCGCGTCTCCTGAGATATGAAGACCGGTTCCGGACAACACCAAAAATATTTCACAAAAGTCGTGGGTATGGACCTCAAAATTCCCATTCACCCGGCCATATTCGATATGAAAATCCCCAAAATCCGGCCGGGAAACTTTCTGTAAGTCATACTGTTTCATGGCTCAATTATACAGAAAAATGTCCTTTTTGTAAAGGATTTCCGCGCAAAAATGTGCTATGATAAAGCTATCCAAACGGATAAGGAGGGAATCCTATGCAACAGGAAATCCAGGCGCGCAAACAGAAATGGATTGATTTTGCCGACCCTGCCAGCCCGGTAAATCGAATTCTGGTGGTAAATTATTCAGAAGGAAAGCCGGAACGGCCGATGCTCTGGTGGGAAAAGATGAAGGAACGAGAGGAATGGGCATATTGCTGCTATCAGCAGCAGATGGAGGATGTGGCAGTCATCCCGGACAATACCATTCCGTTTCTGTCGATTGCCACGGGGACGGAAATCTTTGCCGAGGCATTTGGCTGTAAAGTCCATAAACCAGAGAATAATAATCCCTTTGCACTCCCGAAAATTTTCAGCTGGCAGGAGGTGCGGAGTATCCGAAAGCCGCGGCTGGAAGATACCAAGCTCACCCTGTTGTTTGAAATGGCGGACCGTCTGAGGGAGAAAGCCGGCAAACAGGCGTTATTAAAGCTGCCGGATGTTCAAACACCGATGGACATTGCCGCATTGATCTGGGAAAAAAGTGATTTCTATGCGGCGATGTATGAAATGCCGGAAGCGGTGCATGAATTGGCAGAGATGGTCAAAGAATTGTTGTTTGAATTTTTTGACGCCTGGTTTGGGCGATATGGCAGCGAGTTTATAGCGCATTATCCGGACTACTATATGCCCTGCGGCATTACGATCTCAGAGGATGAAGTCGGCGCTGTCAGTGCGGCGATGTACCGGGAATTTTTTGAGAAAGAACTCGTCGAAATCTCCAACCGATACGGCGCGATCGGAGTCCATTGCTGTGCGGATTCCAGCCACCAATGGGAGAATTTCAAGCGCATTCCCAATCTGAAAATCCTGAACCTTGTGCGGGAAAAGGAGGAAACGCTGGCATCCCTGGAGGTTTTCCGCAATGTGTGCGGGCAATACCCAAGCCATCTGATTCGTGAGCCCGGCGATTTGCCGGATGCTGAGAATCTCCATCTGGCGCAGTATCTGACGGTTTCCACTAAGGCTGAGGCGTGCCGAATCGCCGAATATTTCCGCGAGCACGGAATTTTGCCCGCAGAATAGCAGCATCTGTTGCCTGCTGCCCGATCCGAATGCAAAAAATATGCCCGTTACAGGCTTGCCAATCTGCGGAACAGATGGTTTGCTGCAACGGGCATATTGGTTTATCAGGAAAAAGGGGCTGCGGCTCAAAAAGAAATCGTATCAGCAGCCATTAGTTGTGCTTGAGATACTGCGCGATTGCTTGGAATTTTTCGTACTTCACGCCGGGAGGACAGCTGTCGCTGTTTGCCAGGACGAATCCCCTGCCCTTCATGATATGGCACAGCATTTCCACATAGTCCAGCAATTGCTCGACCGAATCGTTTAAAAACTGAACCGGCTCAATACCGCCAATGATTCCCACCTGAGGCGGCAATAATTTTGCGGCCTGCTCGATGGTCACATTGCCGGTGGGCGGCGGGGAGAGCGACTCCACTGCCGTGATCCCCTGGTTTGCCATGGGAAGCAGCAGGTCCTTGACGTGGCCGCACGCATGTTGAATATACATTTTGTTGGATTGCTTGAGAAGCGTACACCATGATTGGATTTCCGGCGCAATATATTCCTCATATAACGAGGGGCTGAGATTGGTAGTTGAGCTATCCTCCCATGACAGACATGCTTCGATTTTGCTCTCTGCGGTGAACTGAATGGTCTGGCGGTTCTTTTCCGACAGGGCGTCGACCAGTTCTTTTATGGCATCGGGATAATCCATCGTAAGGTAGATGAGATTTTCGGTACCGATGACATGTTCCAGCAGATATTGATAGCTCGATTTGGAAAAGGCGCCGACCAAGGCAATATACAGGCCATCTTCGCCCAACAACTCGATCTGCTGATTCAGATTCTGAATGTTGTCCTCCACGACCAGATCGCGGAAGTAGGCAATTGCAGCCGGGAAATCATCGATACTTTTGACCGGATGCTCGGTCAAAAACCAGGTATTGGATTGGGCAACATAGGTATATACGGAATGGAGTTCCCCTTTGGGAGTATAGACGGTTCGATAACGATGATTGCCATCCTTTTTTTCCACTGTACTGCATGCATTGGGATGGATTTGAAATGCCGTCACATGCCCGCGGAGCAGCGGATCCGCCCCCATAGCCTTTAAATACTCCAGCTGTCCTTTTTGCTGGATCTCTTTGGGAAGAAAATCGAAATAGTACGCCAGAAAGGGGGAAAAGGGGATAAAATCCGTTTCTTTTCCCTGAATTGCCGCCAGCAATCTTCGTTTGGATGTAAATTCCATCATGGCTCTTCTCCTTGCGACATCATATGAGATTGAGATTACTCATTCATCGTAAACCGCAGCGGTTCCTCTGCTTTATCCAGTTGGCGGACAGGAGAAACGCTCTGGGTTCCATCCGGATATACGACCGTTACAAAGAACTTCTGCCCCTGAACCTCATAGGATCCGTTTTGAGCGGAAAGTTCCACTTCTCCAGTCTCCTCCTTCCAGAGAATCCGCACCTCTGCGTACTCGCCTTTTTCGTAAGCGTAGGTATCTCCCCGGTCGCGATACCAGATGAATTCGGCATCATCACCGCTGTATATCAGGATTTCCACCGGGTTTTCCTCACAGGTATGCATTGATTCCGGACCCATCAGGAGGATGGATCCTGCCTTTACATAGAGCGGCATCTTCTCGAGCGGCGCCTCTGCTGTAATCTCCTCCCCGCCCGCATAACAGCGGTTGTTCCAGAAATCATACCACTGATTTCCGGCAGGAAGATAGACCTTCCGTTCCGAAGCACCCGCCTCGGTTACCGGGCAGACCATCAGCGAAGGTCCAAACAGATATTGATCGCTGATTTCCTTGGCGCGGGAATCCATGCGGTAATCCATCCAGAGAGGACGCATCATGGTTTTCTGATAATGGGTGACCAGCCAGGCAGAGGAATAGATATACGGGAGAAGCTGATAACGCAGCGTCAGATACTGATGGAGGATTTTCTCGACCTCCTCGCCAAAGCGCCAGACCTCACGCGGGATTTTGGTTCCATGCGCCCGGAAAATGGGACAGAATGCGACAAACTGGAACCAACGCACATACAATTCCCGATATTCCGGGGAATCGCAGCTGTCGCCCATGAATCCGCCGATATCCGATGTCCAATAGGGCAATCCGCTCAGGCAGTACTGAAGTCCATCAGCAACCTGACGGCGGAAGGTCTTCCAGGTTCCCCAAGTATCGCCCGACCAAACGGCGGTGCCATATTTTTGGATTCCCGCGAAGCCGGTCCGCGAGAGAATGAACACCCGTTTTTGATCTGTTGTCTGCCGCTGATGCTCGTAGATTCCTTTGGAATGTTCCAGCGTATAGGCATTGAGGAGATTGGCGGCCGGGCCGCGGCAGGTGTCATACATATGATACGCGCCCTGCAGACTCCAGAGATTGGGCTCGGTTGCATCCAGCCACCAAGCATCGACGCCTTTTCGGAACAAGCCCTCTTCCATGCGGCGCCACAGTGCGTCGCGGGCATCGGGATTCCACACATCGTAGTAATTCTTCCGGAAGCCCTGCAGAGCCGAAGTATAATCCCCCAGCTTCTGAAGCGGCGCATCATCCATCAGATATCCTTTTTCGCGAAATTCCTGATAGGCTTCACTCTTTTCACTTTCGCCCATATTGGGCCAGACGCTCACCATAAAGTGAACATTCTCTTTGTGAAGGGTATCGATCACTTTTTCGATATTTTCCGCATATTCGGGCGCAACTTTCAGGGCATTCCAGCCAAAGTCGCCCCAATACTGCCAGTCCTGAACGATGGCGTCCAGCGGATGGCCGCGGCGTTTGTGCTCGGCAACGATGTCCAGCACTTCCTGTCCGGTGCGGTAACATTCCTTGCTCTGCCAGTATCCGTACGCCCATTTCGGGAACAGCGGCGCATCTCCGGTAAGCTGGCGGTATCCCCGGACAATTTCCTCTGCTTCCGGGCCATAGAGCATGCAGTAGTCAATTCCGTCGCTGACCTCCGACCAGATGGATGTCTGATCCTGTTGAGAGGGCGTCTGATAATAGACCCGGACAGCCGAATTGGAGAAAATCGGATACTCCTTTCCCGCCTCGAGATGGATCGCGCCGGTATAATAGCTGGCATGCCAGGAGGTTTCCCGCTCAATTACCACTTCGTCGCCGACCTTCAGGACCATGTCCTCATATCCCTGATTTTTGTTCAGCTTTTCGATAATCCAGACATACTGCCCGGTCTGCTCGGGGCGGAAGACCCCACTCCAGGTTTTGGTGTAGAGGTTGAAATCCAGCGGGAATGCGGTCTTGCGGCGGTTGACCTCGGTCAGCGAGCAGTTATTCCACAGAATCCCATACCCTTTGCTGGAGACCAGAACTGGCACCGCGCTGATGATATTATACTGGTTGAGGTAAACAAAACGCCCTTTGTAATTGCAGGCGCCATCCGCCTGCTGGCCGAGGCCGCCGATTACTTCCTCTTCGGAGGCCCGGAAAATCTGTTCCGCACTTCCGTGCCAATCCCCTGCCGCTTCGGCCGGCTCAAAATTCGACTCCGTTTCCGCAAGGATCTCTTCGCCGGTCTGCTGCTCATAAAATTTTACAGTTTCTGTATTTTTCTCATACACCGCACGCAGCTGATTGGTTTCGACGACAATCGAATCCTCTGTTTCCCGGGCGGTCCATCCATCAAACGCGGGCAGTTCCTCATTCAAAAACAGCTCTTCCGAACTTGGCTGGGCGGCCATCTGTTTCTGAACCCGCATGATTCTTTCATTCAGGACGGTGAGTTTGAAGGTTCCTTGCTTCATTTGTGTCAGGATGCCGCGATTTGTCTTTTCCATAGTTGTCACCTGCTTCCGATATTATCCCTTGATGGATCCGATCATGACGCCTTTTACAAAGTACTTCTGCGCGAACGGGTATGCGCACAGAATCGGGGCAGTCGCCACAACGATCAGCGCATATTTCAAAACGGCAACCGAGTTGAGCATTAAGAGCGCCTGTTCGGGGTCCATTAAGTCGGACATATTCATCTCATTCAGAACCAAGAGTTCCCGCATGATGTTCTGAAGCGGGAGTTTTTCGCGGGTATTGAGGTAAATCATGGCGTTAAAGTACGAGTTCCAATGGCCGACAGCCGAAAAGAGCGCATTTACGGCGATAATGGCCTTGGAAAGCGGCAGGACAAAGGAGAAAAAGTAACGGGTTTCATTACATCCGTCAATGCTCGCCGCCTCATACATCTCATAGGGGATGCTGGATTGGATAAAGGTACGGGTGATGATCATATTGTAGACGGAAAGAGCACCGGGAATGACCATAACCCAGAAGGTATCCATTAGATGGAGGTTGTTGATATTGATGTAAGCGGGGATCATGCCGCCCGAGAAAAACATGGTGAAGGTAAACAGCAGCATGAAGAAATTCCGACCCTTCAGATCGCGGGAGGCGAGCGGATAGGCGGTAATCATTGCCATTGCGACATTGATGAGGGTGCCCACGCTCGTATACAGCAGCGTATTCCAATAGGCGCGCAGGATATCATCATTTTTAAAGACGGTTTTGTACCCTTCCAGATTCAGTTCCACCGGCCACAGTACGACCCGGCCCGAAGAAACCGCATCTCCGGAAGAAAAGGAAGCGGACAGCACAAAGATCATGGGGTAGAGCATGATAATCAGCAAAATCGACATGATAATCCCCGAGATGATATAGTAAATCGTATCGCTTCTGGAGTTGGAAATCCGATTTTTAACAGCTTGTTTCATAAATTTCCCTCCATTACCAAAGACTGGTTTCGCCGAGCTTTTTGCTGACGAAGTTGACGAAAATCAGCAATGCAAAGTTGACAACCGAATTGAAAAGGCCGACTGCGGTCGCATAGGAGAAATCTCCGCCGCTCATCAGACCAACTTTGTACACATAGGTGGAAATAACCTCACTGCGGCTGCGGTTCAAGTCGTTCTGGAGCAGCAGGACTTTTTCAAATCCGACGTTCATGATACCGCCGGCATTCATAATCAGCAGGATGCATGCTGTCGGAAGGATGGCGGGCAGGTCGATATGAATGACCCGCTGCAGCCGGGTAGCGCCGTCAATCTGGGCGGATTCATGCAATTGCATATCGACTCCGGAGAGCGCCGCCATATAGATAATACTGTTCCAGCCAAGTCCCTGCCAGATACCGGACCATACGTAGATATGGCTGAATGCATTGGGATTCGCAAAAATATCCGCCATCATATTGCCGGTAATCGACTGATAGGCAAGGCCGAAAACGCCGGACAGCGGGTTAAACATCTGCATAATCATACCGACCATGACAACCACCGAAATAAAGTGCGGCATATACATGACTGTCTGTACGATTTTGGTATAGCGTTTACCGGGGAAGGAGTGGAGGATCAACGCAAGGATGATGGGCAGCGGAAAACCGGCGATCAGAGAATAAAGGGATACCGAAAGGGTATTCCATAAGATTTTCCAGAAATCATGGTAACGGAAAAAGCGTTCAAAGTTTTTCCAGCCGACCCATTCACTTCCCCAGATTCCCAATGTGAAATCATAGTCCCGGAAAGCAATCTGGGCACCTACCATCGGCACGTAGGCAAAAATAATGATATAGATGAGCGGGATCAGCAAAAATAGATACAGTCTCCAGCGGGAGAGATAATCTTTGCGAAACCTTGCCATCGCGGATTGATTTTTCATAACAACCGTCCTTTCTGACAAATTAGGGAGCGGCATTGCCGCTCCCCGATTCGTTATTCTGCGTTCGCGCGATCAAAGCCGCTTTGACGCAAGGCAACATATTCATCCAGACCCATATCATCGAGAGTCTTGAGGTAGTTATCCCAATCATTGAGCGAACGGTTGCCGGTTACAAATTCTGCAATGGAAGAGGTCACATAATCCATCATATCCACATAATCGGCAAGCTGATCCAGTTCTTCCTCGGTGTGTAAGAATTTCGTAACGTATTCATCGGGGATCTTATCGTAATAGATATCCAGGTGGATGGTGTTATAATTGATTTTGCTGTCGAGATCTGGATCCTCTTTATACGCAAACGACTGATAAAGAGCCTCTCCCAAAGGCGTGGAATAAGGATTACCGCCCTGCCAGTGTTCGTTTTGCGGCTGGCCCCAAATATCGGTAGAACCGTAAATGGTACCTACATATTGAACAGGTGAGTACTGCTCAAACATCGGCAGGTAATCTTTGGTGACTTCGGGATCATCGGTCCAGTGGACATCCTTAGCGCCATAACGGGCGGTCCAAGACTGTTCTTCGCCAAAGAACCAATCTCCGCATTTGAATGCGAGTTCCGGATCATCCGCATCTTTGGTAATGTACCAGCTGCGGCTTGCCGTACTTGGCTGATAGGATACTCCACAAACGCCATCCGGACCGGTCAAAGGTTCCAACAAAGTCATCCGGTTGATTGCGACCGGATCCGAACCGAACATACTGCTGCTTCCGACACAAGTTACACCAACAGTTGCTTCCGGATCAGACAGAAGGGTTTTTAACTGGGTGCTGTCCTGTGTAAAGCTCAGCGGAGAAAGAAGGCCATCCTGTACTAAGCCATAGATGTATTCCAGACCTTTTTTCCATTCCTCGGTCGTAAATGCGGGAGACAGTTTGCCATCTTTCACGACCATATAATCCGCGCCCGGTGTTGTCTGCACAAAGGCATTCATCAAAAAGGTAGTGGGATCCATACCATATCCTTCTTTTGCGGACATCATGGGGATCTCATCGGATTTACCGTTGTTATTCAAATCGGTATTCTTAAAAGTTTCCAACATTGTGCGGAATTCATCGGTAGTTGTCGGCGCTTCCATATTGAGTTCGTCCAACCACTCCTGATTGACCCAGCCGCGGTAGGTTGCTTCATTCCAGGGGAATGGGTTATACGAAAAGAGGCTGTAATATCTGCCGTCTGCAAAACGGATGGAATTCATAATAATATCACGTTCCTCATCGAATCGGGAAGAACTGATATTGGGGGCGATTTCGGGATCCGAATAGTAATCGGTAACGTCGATAATTACGCCTTTGGAAGCATAGTCCTGCGCAACGGTTTCCGTAAGGCTCACGCATAATACATCCGGAAGTTCGGTATTGGAGCTCACCCACAGAGAAATTTTGGTATTCGCATCGTCTGCTGTTGCGGGAAGCAGGGTGAATTGCAAATCAACATTCATATCTTCTTCCAGCCACTTTGTCAGCTCATTGGTATCATAATCCTCGACGTTGACGTTCTGAGGGATTGCAATGGAAAGTGTTTTCGTGCCGCTGTCTGCAGAAGCACCGGATTCCGAAGAAGTGCTGGCAGACTGAGAAGAAGTATCTTCACTACTATTGGAAGGATCGCTGCCGCAGCTGGCAGTACCGCATACTAACATGGCAGAGAGAATAAAAAGGATGCTGCGTTTGCTCCATTTGGAAAACTTCATAAGAGAGAACCCCTTTCCTGATTTTCAATAATTCAATCAGCAGCCGGCCTGCTATCTGTCTCTATTGTAGCAAGGCGTTCTCTATTTTGCAACTGTCAATCATTTTTTGGACTGCTATTTTCTGAATGATCGGGGCTCTCAATTTCGGCAGGGCTATCAAATAGGGGATTTTGAGCGGATTCCGTTTGCATTTTAGCCTTCCACGAAGTCGGAGGCATTCCGTGCACTTTCAAAAAGTTGCGATAGAAAGTATTTTCGCTGCCGAAGCCACATTGCTGGAAAATCTGAATATTTGTCAGATCGGTTGTGAGCAAAAGATTCTCTGCCTTTTTCATGCGCAAACTCTCGAGATATTTTCCGAAAGTTTTGCCGGAAGCTTCTTTTACGACGCGATAGAGATATTTTTCGGAAATGAGGAGTTCGGTGGTGATCTGAACCGCGGTCAGCTCGGGATCTGCAAAATGGGTCTGGATATAATCGAGGATTTTTTGAGTATGGACATCGTTATAATGTTTGCGATTTTTCTCGACCATGCCGCAGAGGAACTGGCAGAAAGCAAAGAAATCTTTTTGCACCTGCTCAATTGTATAGCCCGGCGTGTATTCGGGGAAGGCAGGCATCTCATCCCATCCCTCGGTACTTTCGTTGGAGAGGATCTGAAGATAGGCGTTATAAATGGGATCCCGGAGGGTAAAAAACAGCTGCATAATTTCCTGATCGCCATATGTTTTGTGAGAGAGGCTGCTGTTTAAATCTTGGAAAAAGGCGCTGATTTCTTCCCGATCGCCTTTAATCAGCAAATCATAGCAATACTGGAAATTGATGCTGTCAAACGCATTTTTCAGGATAGCCGTGCGCGGCGCAGAATATTGATAAACCTCGCCGGAATGGACTTCATTTTCTAACGAAAGGGCATTTTTCGCCTGCAAATAGGCGGTCCGAATATTGATGATATTTTGGGCGGGCTTACTGATACCAGCATAGACGGTAACATTCCATTCTTCCTGTTCGAGCTGATCGTTGAGAATCTGGATTGACTGAAGCAGCCGATTCCGGACCTGATTCAAATTGACAGACTCGTCCGGATTGAGCGAAAGGACACACACCAATTCTTTGGGATTCATCACCAGAAAACAAGTATAGTAATCAGCTTGAAGCCCTTCCCTGCATAGGATTTCCTCTGTTGCGACATAGATCTGCTGCTGTTCCATCGGACTGAGGGTTTGCCCGGTGGTCTTAAAGGAAAATATGGCAACGCAGAAAAAGTCAAAATGCCCGTCAAAATATTTGAGGAAATCCGGTTGATCTTTTAACGCATAGCTTCCGCGCATAATCAAGCTTTCCAAAATATCCGCTTCTATCTGGCGATTCAGGAGGTCAATCTGTTCCTGTTTTTCCAAATTACTTTGATCCAATGTTTGAAAAGCATGATTCAAAAAGGTATATTCATCCCGCGTATATTCCGAATGGGTGGATTTGGTGGCGGTATTGATGAGCGAGCGAATGGATCGAGTTTCCTTGATGGAAAATAGCAGCGATACAATCAGGCAGATGCCCAGTCCAATTTCCAGATAAAAGGAAAGCCAGCTAATCATGGTCTCCTGGACTCTTGTTTCCATGGCAGAATTCGTCATTCCGCATACGATCTGCAGTCCCCACAGTTCGCTGTTTGCCTGGAAAATCTGATAAGATTCCTCATTCACTGTAACCGTCTCATAATTTTCCGTTTCATCGAGAGCCTTAGAATTCTCATAATTATATTGGTAGAGAATACGGCCGTTTTCATCCGCAATGTAAAGAAAATTATCCTGATTCAGATTATCGACCAGTACCTTATTAATTGTCTGCGTACAGTTGAGCAATGTAACCATTTTGCAATTGGGATTCAATTGGCTGTTCTGCACGATATCAAGCACAAAGACGATTCCGCTGCTGACCTGCGCCGAATCGGGGCTCACAAAATCCATATTCGGCAGCAATTGATGGCTGTATGGGCTTTCGAATAAAAAATTATGCCAAGCACTCGCATCTTTCTGGGTTGATTCGGCCGGCACGGGCATCAGCGTTGTATAATCGTTGGTACAACCGTGATTCGAGATAAAGATCGGGGTATTCCGGAAGACGAGATAGGACATCGTATCCAAATCAAAAACCACACTAAGCTGAGCGAGCTTGGTTTGAAGTTTGGTGAGATAGACGTAGGAATTGATGGGGAGTTCCCCCTGTACTTTAATCAATTTTTGAAAGGCTTCCTCGGTCGTAAGGATGCTCATCATCTGCTGGGCCTTATTGATATCATGCTCGAGCATCTCGGTACTTTCCGTCAAATTCTGATTCAAATTATGTACGACGATTTCCCGGATATAGGATTTGGAGACATCAATCAAGGGGACCAGCATGCCGATTAGCAGGGCTAAAAGGATCAGATATTTAAAAAAGCGTTTCATAAATAGTTGGAACAAATTATTTTTCATTGCGCAAATAACCTCACCTAAAAGTCATAACAACATTACTCTTAAGACTATTATAGCAAATATCAAAGAAAAAGCAATATTCACAAAATTGTCAAAATATTAAAACGAATTTCCAATAAAATGGAGATCTACGAATGACTCTCAAAAACAGCTTGCTATTTTGCTGAGGAGCGGGGCATTTCTTTCCGAGTCAAAACGCCAGAGCAAAGATGCCGTTTGTTTCAGTTATTGGAAAGCTTTCATTGACAGTAAAATATCGTCTCATCCACCTTGATTTTGGGGTACTGTTTATGGTATCATATGGAAAGATCCTGATCGAAAACGCAGCATTTTCTGCGGCGGATTCGACTATATGCGCGGGAGGTAGGGATATGAAATTGCCAATTGTAAAAGAACGTTCCTTTTATCGGACGTTTTGCATTCTGGCCGGAACCCTGATTCTGGAACAGGCGGTCATCCTGAGTGTCAATCTAGCGGACAATGTGATGATCGGCAGCTATTCCGAAATTTCACTGGCTGGTGTTGCAGCAGTCAATCAAATTCAGTTTGTGATCCAACAGGTCGCATACGCAATCAGCAATGGGCTGATTGTCCTGGCCAGTCAGTATTGGGGGAAGAAAAATACCGGGCCAATCCGAAAATTAACCTGTATTGCACTGTACTACGGGATCTTTTGGGCTGCTCTGATGTTCACAATTGTCTCGCTTTTTCCCGCTCAATGCGTCGGCTTGTTCATAAAGGACCCGGCGGCCATCGCAGAAGGAGTAGAGTATTTGAATATCATACGGTTCACCTATCCCTTTTTTGTTGTGACGACGGTACTGCTGGGATCGATGCGCAGTGTGGAAACGGTGCGATTGGCGCTGATTGTGTCGGCTATTTCCCTGGTGGTAAACTGCTGTATCAACTTTCTGCTGATTAAGGGGCGGTTCCATGCGCCGGAAATGGGAGTCCGCGGTGCGGCAATCGGCACTTTGACCGCACGGGTACTGGAATGCGGCATTGTAATATGCTATGTATTCTTAAAAGACAGGAAACTTCGGCTGCATCCGCGCAATTTGATACAGCCGGAGGGGCTTTTGCTGAAAGATTACACGCATGTTGCAATCCCCATTATTATTCAGGGTGCTATGTGGGGTGTCTCCAATGCGATTCAGACCGCTATTCTCGGCCATATGACCATCAGTGCAGAAACCGCTTATTCCATTTCCTCTACTGTTTTTCTGCTGCTGAAGGTCGCGGCAGTGGGCGCTTGTACGGCTGCATCCATCATCATCGGCAAGCAAATTGGTACCGGGGACCGAAGCAAGCTCAAGGAAACGGTAGTGACCCTACAGCTTCTCTTTATTGGAGTCGGCATCCTACTGGCGGTAATTCTCCTTGCCATCCGGACGCCATTGCTTTCGGTTTACAAGATTTCCGACGAAACCTATTATCTGGCAAACGCATTTATCATCATCCAAAGCGTTGTCATCTGTACCATGTCCTATCAAATGCCCGCAAACTGCGGCATCATCCGCGGCGGCGGCGAAACCCGCTACGGAATGATTTTGGATTTCATTTCGATTTGGGTTATTGTACTGCCTGTCTCCTATCTAGCCGCATTTGTCTGGAATTTTTCCCCCATTGTTGTGGTGATGTGCCTGAATGCCGACCAGGTGTTCAAGTGCATTCCCGCAGCGATTTATACCAACAGCTACCGATGGGTTCATACTCTTGCCAGAGAAGAAACTGCGAAAACCTGATGATTTTTCGAAGTACATCTTTCATATAATAATTGTGTCATAAACTACATTGATTTTCCCAAACCCTGGACGAAAAAACGCACACCCATCCATGTGAGTGTGCGTTTTTATATGGTTACAAATTCTTCTCCTCCACCTGAGGTTCCTGGATCCGTCCGATGATCAGCATTGCCGTGACAAACAATAAAAGCGTAAAAACAAAGGGCAGACGTCGGTCCAGACTGGACAGCCATCCAGCCAGATATCCGAAGGGAGAGGAGAGCGCAATGGTAGAAGCCATAATCAGGGCATTCAGCCGCGCACGTTCTTCTGGGGCGATGTTGAGCTGGAGAAGCGCATCTTTACGTGGGTTCACCAGTGCGGCAGCCAAGGCGGCAACAAATACATAGAGCAGCACAAAAATCAGATTGTTCGCCGGAGAGAAGATCAGTACCAGGGCAGCTGTACTGTAGAGTGCCAACCCGATCCAGAGCGGGATACGGAATTTTGTGGCATTCATGCGATGCTGAACCCCGACCATAAAAATCAGCATGACCGCAGCGTTCAAAATGGGAAACAGCGCCAGAAAATTTTCGGAAAGTCCCAGTCGCTGGGTCACATACAGTCCGAAAAAGTTGGTACTCACCATATTGGTGACATACAGGATCACCGAGACTGCCACCGCCTTGAGAACACTCCTATCCTTTAGCAGCTTGGGAATCAGCTGGCGATATTCCCCCAGCATATGGAGAATGGATACTCCTTTTGTCTCTTGGCGGCGGATTTTGCCCTGTTTGGTTTCGCGGCAAAACCGGAAGGTAATGAATGTTTTCATCATCATCGTCAGCGCAAAGAGGAAATATAAGACCCGCACCACCGGTACAATCGAATACGAGCTGATAAAGAGACCGGAAAGCGGCGCAAAAAATATCGCCACCAGTCCGCCGATATTGACCCAGGTATAGATTCCAACCAAATCTTTTGGATTAGCATCCTCGATCAGCAGGCAGTACCATGCCGTCTGGTTGATCTGTTCAAAGCAGTTGAGCAGCGCAGCGGCCAAAAACAGCCAGAAATTGTTAGAAATCGCCCAAACCAGACAAGCCAGCGCCCAACCGAAAAAGTCCCCCATCATCGTGGTAAATTTTCGACCCAGCTTATCCGATAAAATGCCCCCAAAAAAGGAGAATAACACCTGAAATACCATTGCGATAGAGAGGATCAGGCCAATCTGCACATCTGTGATGCCTTGCGTATACATATAAAGAGTTGCGAAGGGCGAGATAAGATTGTAGGGAATCCCCCAAAACGGTTCAATCAATATGAGCGTTCGAGGATTCCCACCGTTATTTGCCAGCACCTGAAGAAGAGGGTGCATTTTGAGAGTACATAATTTTTCTTTCAGATTCATAAACCAATCCCGACTTTCCCTAATATCCCATTTATTCTATCACACTTCCAGATAAATGGGAAGAGCTTTTGGAGAATATTTTATCCAATCTGAGAAAAGCAAAGAGCCCGGAACGCGTTTTGTTCCAGGCTCGGCAAAGATCCCATAATAATTATTGCTTTGAGATTGGTCCATACATTAAAAGCAGTCTTTTTCTGCAGGCTGGCTGCATCTTTCTCGTAACGGATTATCTCTCGATTTCAAATTCCGCCAGCCGTTCCCTTACGCCGACCGTCCGTTCATGTTCCGGACCATAGCTTGCTTCCAGCAGCGGCAGCGCCTCCTTCAAACAGGGGGATTCCTTTTCCGGTTCCCCCAGCATCCGGTAAGCACGAGCCTGGTTTCGGAAACCTTCGCCCAAAAACAACGGGTCCATCTGGCGCAGCTGATCCATAACCTCTGTCAACAGTTCCAATGCTTCCTGCGGTTTTCCCATATCCATCAGGCATACCGAAAGATTCAGATTTGCTCTGGCATACAGGGCAGCGTGCCCAACCTTTTTGGCATAGACCCGGATTTCTTCATACCGTTCCACGGAATCTTCATAACGCTTCATGTAAGATAAAATAATGGCGGTCTGCATCCGATTCGTATAATAATCCCGTGTTTTTCCCCAGTATTCCAGACACAGAGTCCCTGCTTTTTCGCACCGTTCCAGCGCTTGGTCCAGGTTTCCCTTGCGCATGGCGTAAATTCCGGACAGATGCAGGTACTCAAGCTTCTGAGACGGAAGGCTCTGCTCGTCCATGAGCTTTTCGATTTGCTCCAGCAGTTCCTCCGCCTCCCTAATTTTGTCCAAAACCAGATACGAAACACATGGCGCCACCATATTGTACAAAGTCAGAATTTCCCCGCATTCCGGATGAGCCCGCACGTACGCCAGTCCCTGATTCCCCATTTCCAATGTCAGTTCGGTTTTCTCCTGCTCCGCGTACAGAGAACAAAGATAGAAGTATACCAGCGCCTTAACCGCCACCGACGAATCCCGTTTCAGAGCCTCCAAAAGCATCGGTTCCGCCAGATCTGGCTGCATTTTCCGAATGGCATACCCTTCGTAACAGCAGAAACTGGCAAATAAATCCTCCGGCACCGTAAGATGCGCCTGCTGATCCCGGTAGATCGCAGGCGCAAGCTCCATCGGGCAGTCAAAAAAACCATAGACCAGCGCATACAGCATGGTCAGCCTGTCATCTGTCCTGCCGCACCGCTGGTACAGATCGTCCAGCAGCGGCAAAATCTGATCCTGTTCCAGCTTTGTGGTCATCACGATGCACATGGCAACACAGAAAGCTTTAAAAAATTCCGGACTAATTTTCCCGTGGATATTCTCACCAAACGCCCGCATGATTCGATGGATCGTCCGGTATTCGCCGCTGTCAAATTGTAAATTCCAGGCGTCATTGATAAGTTCGATTGGCAACTGGCGATAAAGCCCCTGCAAATACGGATGCAGGGATTCCTCCGAAATGGTTTTCCGGCGCAGGCACTGAGCGATCAGTGGATGCATGAAGTATCCGCTTTCGGATTGATCCAGCCAGCCTTCGGCAGTCAATTTGGAAAGAACACTTTCCAAAGAAGCCATCTCGTCGGTCACTTCCGGAAAAATCTTTCGGATAAATTCCGGGGAAAGGTTCTCCATTGGAAGCAGAGTAAACAGTTCTACAATTTCCCGGCATTCGTCCGGAATTTGGCTAAAGGAGTACAGTTGATGGTAAACCTGACTCAGATGGATCGTCCGGTCGCCCTCCACCCAACTCAGGGAACATCCCGCCTCCAGCAGCTTTGCCTGAAGTTCTCCAACTGACCAAGCACGGCTGCGGGCTGCGCGAGCCATCATCTTCAAAGTCAGCGGATGGCAGATAATCTCCTTTTGCAGCAGCTCTTTCAAAAGAGTCCGGTCCTGAGGCGGCAGCGGCTGTCCGTAATGATCCCGGAAAATCAGCGTGCCGGCTGTAACCGATGGATCACTCAGTTTATAAACCTCAAAGCCGTCCAATCTTTCCTTTCGGCTGGTAATCACCACGCTGCAAGGCAAATCCCGGATCTGCGCCAGAGCCGGGTCATTTTCTACATCCCCCTGCAAATCGTCAATTGCCAGAAGGAGGCGTTTGCCTTGTTCCGTCTGCTGATGAAACTGGTACAGAATTTTGTGAAAACATTCCTCGGACTCCTTCATATGGAAATCGGGGAAGGCGCGCGCAAAGCTGTCGATCAGGCTGTTTTGATAGGGGATGATGGCCAGATAGTGGACCAAATCATCCTGGATACAGCGCTGGATCAGCTGCCGGAGCAATTCGGTTTTCCCGATCCCGCCGATCCCCGAAATCAGGCATTTTTGCTGGTTCCGGATCATTTCCTGCAAATCGTAAATGGCTTCTTCCTGCCCGAAAAAATGATCATATGGCAGCGGATTATCCTGAATTGTCCCCGCATGTACGGTCCACAAAACCACTTTGCCGGAATTCTCCGTTTTCTTCTGGTTTTGTTTTTCCCAAAGGGACTCCATGCTCAGCTCTTTTCCGAAAAGCATGTTGAGGGAAGAATCCCCCATCGCTTCCCCTGCTGCCCCGCAAACGGTCAGCAATGTGAGAAGATAACCCATCTGGAACAGCCGGTACTCCGAATTTTCGCTTTCCATTTCCGCCAGCTTGTGAATTTGCCCTACAATTTTCTCGGATAAATAAGGATCCTCCGCCTGACATAATCGGATGAATTCCTGGATACGCCGAAGCAATACCTCATGATTATATAGCCGGCTGGACAGAAACTGCATAAACCGATCTATCTGATTCAGGAAGGTTATCTCGGAAATCTGAGAAGCCAATTCCCGAACGTATTTCGGATACAGATTGGAACTCAAACTACGGTTACATAACTGCGAGGTATAGCGGTTGCGTTTGTCGTTGTAGCGCCAGATCATTTTTCCGCAGGGCAGACTTTTCCACTCTTTGATGACAATGTCTTGCCAAAATCGGATGACAGTCTGCCCTTTGCGTTCCTTTTCCCCAATAACACTCACGGAATAGATCGGAAAATCATTTTTCATTAACAATTTATAGATATTTTTTAACGATAAAACAATCTTTTCCATTCCGATCCCTTTCTTTAATTTATCTTATTATATTTATCATAACGAAAATTTTACTTTTTTGCAAGCAATCCATTCACATCTTGGTATTTTGTTCCTAAATTCTGCATTTTTGTTCCCTATTTCCACCAAAAAATATATTTTATTCCTGTTTTGTACCATCCGGGTTGTACCAGGTTGTCCCCAGAGGAACGCCATCTGCATCATACTCGTAAACCACATACTGGTCAAGAGAACCGTCTCCGTTATAAAAAGAAAGCTTGATGCACGCTCCCCATTGGTTATACTCTTTCGTTTGGTAGGATTTCAAAGTGCCGTCCCCGTTATAATCACTTGATTTCACTTCATTTCCCTGGTCATCATATTCGTATACCGTATATTGCTGCAGGGAACCGTCCGCCTGATACCAGCTGCTTTTGATATTTTTGCCGGTTTCGTTATACTCATACTCCCAATAACTTTCCAGGTTGCCGTCAGTATCATAATTGGTCCTTTTGGATGTGCGCCCCTCGCTGTCATATTCTGTCACCTCAGACAGCCGGCCTTCTCCAGAAAAATTGCTTGTTACAATCTGATTCCCTTCCGGGTCGTACTGATAGGTTGCATATCCGCTCAAGGTTCCGTCCGGGTCGAAGCGGTTTTTCCGGGTAAGCTTTTCCCGTTCATCATACTCATAGAGAAAATAACGGTCCAGTTTTCCTTCTTCAAAATCACTTTCTTTTGCGATCTTCCCATTTTCTCCATATTCGGACGTAAATTGCAAAACCCCTTGCCCATCATATTGGGATTCAACTTCCTTTTTCCCTCGTTGGTTGTAGGTATAATCAATCGTTCTTGTTAATTGTCCCTCGTGATCGAACTGTTTTTCCCGGGAGCGAAATCCTCCGTCGTCATATTCATATTCCGTGGTCGAAAAAACCGCGCCACTGTTATAATAATCGATTTCCCGGATGCGCCGCCGGAAACTGTCGTATTCCTCACGCCGAATCTTCTCGCCATCCGCATAATAAGTTTCCTCGGCGGTCAATTGACCGTCTTCCCCATATTCGCAAAGGGTATATTGCGACAGGACGCCTTCCTCATTGAAGTAAGAAGTTTTCAGAGGATTTTCCTGGGCATCGTACTCGTATTCATAAGCATATTTCAGGGTACCATCCGGAGTATAATAGGATCTTCTGGGCCCTTCCATCAGCGCATAGTCGGTCATCTGTCCATTTGGGTCATAATCATCCGACCGGACCCATTCACCATTTTGATAAGTCTGCTCGCGATAGCTTTCCAAATTTCCGGATCCATCATAATAGTGGATTCGAATACAGTTGCCGTCGCTGTCAAATTCCCGCTGCATAGTACTTTCCAATTCTCCAAGGAGGTTATAGGTACTGCTTTTCACATTATTCCCTTGCGCATTATATTCATTGACAATATAGGTCACGGAACCGTCCCATTCATACTGAGGTGCCCGGATGATCCGTCCTTCGGAATCCCGAACTGTTTCCAGATAATCGTCCGGAACCGTTTGATCGCTGACCGCAATCGTTTGAGATGCCTCCGAAGCAGACGACATCATAGAACTGCCAGTGTTTGCTGCCGGCAAAGCATCATCCCCCAGCAGGAAAAGCCCTGCAACTCCCACACAAATCACAGCGAATCCTCCGACAGCAGCCGGGAGTATCCAGAGTTTGGAGGATTTTTTCGGAATAGCAGAATCCGCCGTTTCTTTTGCCGGGGAGTTCCAGGGTTTCGGCGGATTATCGGGTTCTCGAGTATCCGGCTCTTTGGAATCCTGCTGTTTCCTGGACGATCCAAAAATGCTGATCGTAGAACCAAAGTGGCCGTCCGGATCGGAATCCGTCGGCGATTCCTGCTGGAAATATTCCGGCGGCTTCTCCCAATCCAAAACTTTTTCAAGCACCGGTGGTTTCTCCACCTCCAGAAACAGCGGTTCTTTTCCAGCTAAGACCGCTTCCAAATCCTGCCGCATCTGCTCGGGTTGGGAATATCGTTTCCCGGGGGCATAGGCGCAGGCTTTTAAGACAATTTTGGAAAGCCATCCCTGGGCGTTTGCAGGCGGCGGCAGCGATGCCCCGGAAAACCGCTTTGCCAGCGCATTTTCCCGGTCCGCATAGGTAATGGGGGCCGGAGCGGCAGGCAAAAAGGGAGTCCGATTGCCATTCAGAAGCCGGTAGAGTACAAGCCCCAGAGAATAGAGATCCACCGTGGGGCCATAGGGTTCCCCTTTGTAGACTTCCGGCGCCATATAGGTATATGTCCCCTTTTTGGACAGGCCGCTGGTCGTCTTTTCCACGGTTCGGGCGATGCCGAAATCCCCCAGCTTGAAGTTCCCGGCATCTGAAATAAAAATATTTTCCGGCTTGATATCCCGGTGGATGATGTGATATTTCTGGCACAGTTCCAGGGCTCTGCACAGGTCGATCCCCAGATGTATGATATCCTGCTCAGTTATGGCATGTGTGCTGATATATTTGTTCAAGGGTGTGAGCAGTTCCATTTGGATCAAAATATCCCAGCCGATTCCGTCTTTGTGTTCGATCACCTGATGATTTTCGTAACTGACGACATTGCTGTTGCCCTTCAGCTTATTCATCAGGGTAAACTCTTTCACCAGATCTTCCACCAGACTGCCGAAATAGGTGCGCACACTCACCTCATCCATCCCGTCTGACTTTACTTCCAGCAATTCCGACTGATTGGCTGGTACAGTGATTGCCTTTAGCGCGGCTTTGTAGGTTACGCCGAAATCCTCCCGCTCGATCTCGAAGACTTTGCCGAAGCTGCCTTCGCCGATTTGCCTGACAATTTTCCAGCAGCCGAAGATCGGCTCATAGCGCTGATAGTCCTGTATCTCCATACACTCTCCCCATTACCCGCATAAATTCCTTGAAAAACGCTCCGATTAATATCCGGCGGTATCCGGCAGCTCGCCCGTTTGCAGATATTTCGCGTAGGCTTTATCCAGATTATTGAGTAACTGGAACAGATAAACTCCCAAAATAATCATCGCCCAAGGCACTACCCCGCCGATCACATAAATCAAACCAAGTTGAATGACGCCCCAAATCGCCAGCGCCAACCCCCACCATTTGCTGAAGGTCATTTTAGCGCCGATCCCGCATACAACACAGGCAATCAACCCCAAAACAGACGCGGGACCCATAACAATCCCCATCACATTGATGACAACCGACAGAATCCACAACACCAAAACCACCTTGTTCTTTTTCGGAGTCACCTTGTAATAATAGTCCATTTTGCTCAATCTCTGATCCATTGTTTTTTCCTTCTTTCATGAATAATTTATTGACCCTCAGCTCAGAAAGCTGACCGAGTTCCCATAATATCCGCACAGCGCCTGAATCAGCTTGCAAACGTTCGTGCGGTGCACATAAATGTCCTGGGGCAGAATCATCTGACAGCTGTTCCCACCTGACAGCGAAAACGAAATTCCCAGCAGCTTCTTTTCGGTACAGAGGGAAAGCCCCTGAATTTCCTGATACGGAAGATACACATATCGATGTTGCACGCTGATATCCAGCATGAACCGACTCACCTTGGTCTTACAGGGGAAGATCACCCCGGTTTCCGTGAAAAGAAAAGCATACGGAATGTTGATATTGGTGATGACCCCACAATAGCCTAAGATTTCCCCGGAATTTTGCAGTCCATATTTGGCCAATGTCCGTTGGACAAATTTCTTTTCCTTTTCTGAAAAATTGGAAGAAATGGCATAAGTTGTCTGGTTTGGTCCCAGCGGCACAATCCCGCAGGCGGGAAGCATCTGTGCAATCAATTGGGCAGGAACAGCTCCCCCGCTAATTTTATTGTCTTTATCGGCTTTCGCACGATCGCCCGTTGTACTGCCAAAGTTGCTGACCGTTTTCTCGCCGCTTTCCCCGCCATTTTTGACATTGCTGTTGGATTTCGTACCGCTGCCCGCTATATTTCCAAAATTGCTGACCGTTTTTCCATCGACGTCCTGTTGAAAGGAGTTCCATCCTCCTGCCGCACCTTCAAATGCCCGCTTGGTATGGCTGCCCTGATTCCGAGAACTATCCCGCCCAAACTTTCTCCATGTGGAACTTTCTTCCATAAGGGGGCGTTCCAGGAATAGCGGATCTTTTCCGGCTAAGAGCGATTCCAGATCCTGCCGCAATTGTTCCGGACGGGAATATCGGTCTGCCGCACGGAAGGCGCAGGCTTTCCGAACCACGTCCGCCAATCTCCCTTTGGCATTGACAGGAGGCGGCAGCGGTTCCCCAGAAAGCCGTCTGACCAGAGCTTTTTCCCGGTCGTCATAGGTAATCAAGGCCGGAGCCGGTGGCAGAAACGGCATCCGGTTGCCATTGAGCAGCCGGTAAAGGACAATTCCCAGAGAATAAATGTCCACCGTAGTGCCATAGGCTTCTCCTTTATAGACCTCCGGCGCCATATAGGTATAGGTTCCCTTTTTGGACATTCCGCTGGTGGTTTTTTCCGCAGTCCTGGCCACGCCAAAGTCCCCCAGCTTAAAATCCCCGTTATTGGAAATGAAAATATTTTCCGGTTTGATATCCCGGTGGATAATATTGTATTTCTGGCACAATTCCAGCGCCTTGCACAGGTCGATTCCCAGCTTGATGACATCCTGCTGGCTAATGGGATTTTGCTGGAGATAGGAATTGAGCGGGGTCAACAGTTCCATTTGGATCAAAATATCCCAACCGATGCCGTCTTTGTGCTCGATCACCTGGTGGTTTTCATAACTGACGATGTTACTGTTGCCTTTCAGCTTGCTCATCAAGGCAAATTCATTCACCAAATCCTTCACCAGACTGCTAAAATAGGTTCGCGCACTTTCATCGTCCATTCCCTCCGACAAAATTTCCCGCACCTCGCTCTGGCTCTGGGGAATCGTGATGGCTTTTAGGGCGGCTTTGTAAGTGACTCCAAAGTCCTCCCGCTGGATCTCGAACACCTTTCCGAAGCTGCCTTCCCCAATCAGGCGGACAATTTTCCAGGAACCGAAAATCGGCTCATATTGCTGATAGTAGCTGATATCCATCCCGTTTTCTCATCTTCCTTCCTGACTGGATTCCAGAATCCGCAGAGCCATGCGGTATTTGTCCAGCCGTTTTTTGTCCCATTCCCCCACCGTGTCCAGACGGTTTATGTCGCTGTTGTGCCGTAAATCCGCCAGTTTCACCCGTCGGGCGATGGGGTGTCTCCGGAGTCTTTCCACATAAGCCAGGTAATCCTCCCCGGGATTCCGGGTCAGCAGCCGCAGCGCCTCTAGAACTGGTTCCGGAAATCCCGCCCGGCGCAAATCCTCCAGGGTATAGGGGGAATCCTCCACCACATCATGGAGCAAAGCGGTGCAGATTTCCTCCTCCGTTTCCATTTGTTCCGCCAGATGGAAGGGGTGGAACACATAGGGCAGTCCGCCTTTGTCCCGCTGGTTTTTGTGAACGTCAAAGCAAATGGCCATGGCCTGCTTTGTCAGGGGGGTGTACAGCAGTCCAACGGGACGCAGGGGCTTCAGCGGCTCCGCTTTGGGCGGATCCGGCTGTCTGATGGGCTGGGGTTGAAAATCCTCAAAGTGTCCGGAACCGGACCGGGGAACAGCGTATTCGTCGGCCGCCTTTCCTGTCAGATTAAAGGGAAAACCCTCCTGACGGCGGGGTACGCAGACGCTCTGAAACAACTGATCCGCCATTTTTTCCACCACATCCCGCAGTTCCAGCTGGTTCAGGTCAAAGGCAGCCTCCACCGCCTCTTTTCCCAGCCAGGCGCCCAGAATGTTTCCGCAGATGGCACCGGTGGAATCGCTGTCGCCTTTGTGGTTCACCGAAGCCCGGATTCCCGCGGCAAAGTCATTTTGATAGCGCACGGCGCAGAATACCGCGATGGCCAGGGCTTCCTCCGCCACCCAGCCTTCTCCCAAGGCGTGGATGCCGTCCAAGTCGGAAACGCTTCGGTCCAGCGCCAGCTTGACAGCCCGGTTCAGCAGCGCGTAAACTTCCTCCATCCCCCTTGGCAAGCAAATCTGGAGGACTGCGTCCTGCAAAGGATAGTCATGTTTCGGGCGGTACTGGACGATATGGAAGATGATTTGCGCCAGCGCACTGGAACTTGCCCAGGCAAGGGGATGTCCATGGGTCAGGACCGCATCACCGACTCCCAGTTTATGGATGCCGATGAAATCATCTCCCCGGGAAGATACGGGGTCGTAATGCTGCGCCAGCCCAAAGGGCGCCGCCCGCATTACCGAGCCGCAGCCCTTGCTGTTGTTCACTGGGTTATGTGCATCGCCGCCGTTTTTGCTTTGACGGATGGCGTTTAAGCAGCTTAACCCCGGGGCGCGGCGGGCGTGGAGCCGCTGGTCGCCATAAATCCACATTTTGGCCGGACCGTCCATGCGGCTTTGGTCCCCCTGGGTGCCCAGCCATTCCCGGTAAGCCAGCCACAGTGTTTCCGAAAGAGGTGTGCCATGCTCTTTGGCATAAATCAGGGCGTTGGCGGCAAAAAGGGTCATCTGGGTGTCGTCGGAAATAACGGCGGGATCCCCGGCCTGGGAAAGATTCTGGATTCCCTTGGGGCCATATTTCGCCCAGATTGCCGGTTCCTTGGTAAATTCCACCGGATACCCCAAAGCATCCCCCACAGCACCGCCCAGCAGGCAGCCCAGATACCGGCTCCGCATGATTTCCCGGGGGTCCGCCGGGGCTTTCGCATCCTCCAAGGGAAAGAACATTCCATCGTCCTGCATCCCCACCGGAAATGCACAGCGGCCCAGCCATTGAGGAGTGGTCAGCTCCAGCACAGGAGGTTCCTTACATTTGATTGTAAACCGCTGGACCGCTTTTTCATAAAGTTCCTGATCCATGGAAAATTCCGCCGTCTTCCACAGCTTCCAGCTGTCGTCGTCCGGCAGGTGCAGCAGAAAAATCCCGGTTTTCCCCTGAACGGTCACTTTTCCCAGCACTTTAAAATGGGAATCCTTGTTAGCGGTGTGTAGTCCCCAGTTTGTCCCATGCTCAAAACCGGACAAATCCGCCATGTGATTGGAAAGAATCACATAGCGGTGGGTGGTAACCATTCCTATAAACCGGTCGCTGGCATCGGTGAAGCCCTTTTCCCGGAGTATCCGCCCCGGCGTGTATTTTTCCGCCAACTCCTCCGGCAGGTTTACATCCCGGGCATACAGCGCCATACCGGGGTACATTTTATTGGCAACTGCCTGCAATTGTTCCGCTGTCATATTGGAAAAATCATGGTTACTCATTGGGTTCTCCTTTCACGACCCGCAGGGAAATTGCACCTTCGGAAGAAATGGTGCCGTAGTCCGGGTCATCTTCGTCGTTGTGGACTTTGCTGAACATCCTCTCCAGATAGGTTTCATAGGTATTCCCGCTGACATAATCATAATAGGTGTGGTCCAGATTGTCCCGTACCAGGTGGAAATGATGTTCCCGGCAAAGGGCAAGGCAGGATTCCGTGTCCTCCCCCAGGGCCCGGAACTGTTCTTCGGCGGCCAGGATGAAAAAATGCTCCTCACCGCGCAGATACAACCAATAGGAATTTTCCGCACTGACGGACGGGACACCCTTTGCCTTACAGGACTGAAGGTAGGAATCCATCTGGGCGTAGATCTCCAGGATTTTTTGTAAGTCGCCCCCACGCCCGATGATAAACCAGTCCGCTTGGGTGTTGTCGAAGGTTTTATCCACTTTCTCATACCCGCGGCCTTTCCGCATAAAGCGGCGGGAAACGGCTCCCGTCAAAACTTCCTCCCATACGAGAACCATCACCTCCCAAGGGTCTTTCCCGGTCGGTTTTGGGGGAGGAACGGGCTGTTTCCACGAGGAAGGGATTTTCGCCTGTCGGGGATCTTTTGCCGGAGAAGCCGGTTTTGGCTTCCCCGCCTTCCGGAAGAGCCAAATTCCCAGAAAAAAGACGCCAATCCCCACCAGCAGCCAGAAAAGCCATCCGACCGCCCTGGCCGCCACTCCTGTTTGCCAGATCATTCCCAGAAAGCTGATGACCGTACAGAACGTCCAAAATCCTCCGGCCGCCGCCAACAGGCCGCCCAATATGCGCAAAAACACCTTTTTCATTCCTGTTTTTCCTTTCTGTTCCAAAGTTGGCAAAATCCCAGGCCGGACGCTTCCTGCACCCTCATTACCAGCACCGTCACATTATCCCGGCCACCATTTTCTAAGGCACGGTTCACCAATTCCCTGGAAATGGCTTCCGGCGCATCGTCCCGGTTCAGAACCATAGCGATTTCTTCCTGGGAAATCATATCCGTAAGGCCATCGCTGCAAAGCAGCAAACGGTCCCCCGGTTTCAATTCCAAAGGCTCGCTGAAGGCTGGCTGAATCACCATCTCCGCCGGATATATCCCCAAATGCTGGGTCAGCTCGTGGCGGCTGGGATGACGGGCAGCCTGTTCCGGGGTCAATACTCCCAATTCCACCAGCCGTCCAGCTTTGTTGTGATCGGTGGAAAGCTGGTGCAGCTTCCCATCCCGGAACAGATAGCAACGGCTGTCCCCAATATTACAGCAGATTGCCCTTTCTTTGTCTATGTACAGCGCGGTCAGAGTAGAGCCCATCCGTCTGCCGCCATTCTTTTCGATTTCAATACAGATTTGATTGTTCGCCTGTTCGATACAGGCCTGCGCGTATTGCTTCACCTGCTGCAAAGCGCATGGACGCAACGCCTTCACCGCCAGCAAAGACGCCACTTCTCCATACTCCTGTCCTCCCATACCGTCCGCAACCGCTGCCAGGAATTTGTGACTTCTGCCTGAAAAGCCGCTTGCCGCTTCCTTTTGGGCAGGATTTTTCCGGATATGCCCATTCAGATAAAAATTGTCCTCATTGTTGGCGCGCACCTTTCCCGCATGGGTTAAAGCCGCAGCCTTGATTTTCAGGTTCATGAAATCTCTCCCCGAAAATAAAATAATCCGGAGAATACAACCGGAACGGCCGCAATCTCCGGTTTGAAAATTGCCCATTACTGAATGTCAAACAAACGGGTACCTTTTTCGCTCAGTTCATCGTTGGCGTTAGCAAAGGACTCCATAGCTTTGGCGTACTGATCCAACGCAGCCTTAATTTCGGTCAAATGCTTTTTGTGAACCGTCTGAAAGGAACGCTCAAAGGAATCCTTGGCTGGGCCTTCCCAAGAACCGGCGGTGGTGTTGATGACTTGCTCCAATGAATGCAGCTCATTCTCCAAATTGCTGGAGATATTCTTCACCTGGGATGCGGAGCTGCGCAGAGCAGCGCTGTCTAATGAGGTTTTTGTCGATGCCATATTCATCATTCTCCTTTTGTCAATTTATCCTTACACCGGTAAAACCGGCTCATTAAGGTCTCATCCAAAGCAGCTGGTCAACTGGCCATATACTGCTTTTCAAAACTTTTCAGTTCCTCATATTTCTGGGTGTACAGGTCGTAAAGCTCTTGGTTTTTCCCTTTGCAGAGGTTCCGCATTTCGTCGTACTCCTGGATCTTCAGGGAGTGAAGCATCTGGAAAATCCGGTCCGCCTCCTCCATGTCCGCCTGAGTGGCGACGCCGTATTCCATGAGCTCCACATAGCGCTCGTAGGACTGAGTCAGGGAGTAATCCATCAAAGCGTATCCGGAAAGGGCTTCATAGGCGCTTTTCTGGTCAGCAAAGGCGATATCCGCCCCGGTATCCAGAATGGTCAGCCCCAGGTCGATTTTCTTTAGTACAGGGATAGAGGTCATCAGCTGGTCTTTTATCTTGTCGATGCCCTTGTCTGCGGCGTAATCCTCCAGCTTTTCCATCAGCTTATCCGTATCGGTCAGGTAGGCTTTGGTGAAATCATCCCGGACTTTTTCAATCTGTTCCAGTACGCCCCCGGACTGGAATCCTGCGTTCAGCAAAGCGTCCCGCATACTGTCCAGATAGACCACCTGTTCCGAATAGTCGCATAAGCAGTAATCAATAAATTTCAGCCCTTTGTCAATGTAGCCGTAGACCTTGGCCGTATTCCCCACAATATCCGAAAGAGTCTGCGCCCGGTCGTAGACCTTTTCCAGCATTTTCAGATAGATTTCCGACTCTTCCCCGGTCATGGTGTCCAGAAGCTCCTGGAATTTCTCATCCTTCAACAGCTCATCTATGGGCTTTTTACTGGCGGCATATTGGCTCACCAGGTTGTTAACCTGATCGAACCAGTCGTCGGCGTTTTCAATGCCCAGCTCTTCTCCCATTTTTTTCACGAACCCCGTGCTGAACCGTTCCTCCACGGCGATATCCGGGATGCCTTGGAGCATGGACTTCAAGGCATCCTGAATCCGTTCGTCGATGTAATCCTGTCCCCCGAACCACAGTTCATAGTTTGCAAGCTCCCCGAACCCGGAAAAAAAGGTGGCCTGCCAGAAAATTTTGCCATTTTTGAACTGGTAAAGGTCGTTATAATCCTCCGCAAAGCTCTTGCCGGCCTGAAAGCGGAACTGATAGCTCATATAGCCGGTAATCGCCGCGCCCACGCCGGTCAGTTCCCAGAACTTGCCGGAACGGTATTCATTCAGCTGTTCCTGGGTCAGGGCGGAGGTACCCTCCTTCTGGACGCACTGGTAATCCGCCAGGTAGATATCCAGATTATCCCACATTTCCTGGGATTTCGAGAGGCATTTGGCCACACTTTTCCGGCAGTCGGCAAGCTGGCCGCTTTTGTCCAGTTTGGCAATCAGGTTTTGCTGTAATCCGAAAGCGTCGAAGGTTTTCCGAAGGCATTCCACCGCCTGTTCCACATCCTTCTGAATGTTTCGGTATCCGATGGGTTCCAGCATTTCTTGCACTGCTCCCGCCTCCTATTCCTTCTCAAAAATCAGGACCGCACCGTCCCAGACACCGTAGGAGGCTAAGGAACGAGACGAATCCAGGCGTTCTCCCCGGCAGCGCAGAACACCTGTTTCCCCGGCGCCCAAATCCCCCGTCAGAATTTCGATCCAGTCCTTTATGGGAATCCGGGCAGGCAGCGAGTAGTCAAGCTGTTTTGAACCCGCCACCACGGTAACGATCACTTCATCCGGCATCCTTTCCCGCCGCCTTTCCGTAAAATTTTCCCAGGTGTTCCCGGATGATTTTTTCCCACTCCCCCAGATTCTCCCGGGGAGCGCTGACCCGGGTAAATAACGGCGGATATTCCCCGCCAACTTGGGTTACAATTTCCCATTCTTCTTCCGAATACAAACAGTGCTTGGCCATCCACTCCGCCTCCGACAAGGGGCGCAGTGCCATTTTCCAGGGTACTTCCTCCGAATCCCAGCGAATCTGCAAAAGATCCACCGGTCCTTTGATGAAATAGATGGTACGTCCGGCGGCTTGTATCCGCATTACACTTTCAAATTTCTGCAAATTCCAAAGCATCCTCGCCAATAATGGTCGGGGATGCAGGGAACCGTCAAAATCCAGTTCCACCAATCCCGCAGCTTCCAACTCCCGGCGGGCTGACAAAAATTTTTTCGGAGAATACTCCGATTCCGGCAGCAGCGAATGCCCTCCAACGGGCATAGTAGCCAGCAGTTGTCCCAGAGCTTGTTCCGAAAGCTGGATGGATACGCTCTGCATAACCACTTACCTCCTCATGTCCCCAGTAAAGGATCGACCCAGGGCTTCGATATTTCCCAAAAGGTCCAGATCCGCCGCTGCCCTTCCCGCCTCCAGGGACAGTTCATGATCCTCCTGTTCCAGTTCCGTGAGAATGGCGTCGCAGGTGGAGGCAATGTAGGAGGCCAGCCCGATTGCCGTCTCCTCCAGCCCCTTGAGGGAATTCATGGCGCTGTTGGCAGGCGCGCCGGTCCAACTGTCCCCAGCGGCAATTTTCGTCCAGGCATTTCTCAGATATTGGGCGGCGCAGGGGCCGGAACTGTCCAGATATTCCATCAGTTGCAGCTTGGCTTTCTTCATATTCCGAATATCCTGCTGTACTGCGTCCTTTTTCTTGATCAGGGCGTCGTATTCCGCGTATGTATAAGCCATTTTATCTCCTTTCCGCGCTATTCCTCACAGCTCATTTTCTTAATTCCCAAAAATTCGCCATCCTGCGCCAGCACTACCAAATCCGGCGGGAATGTCCCAGGAAATTCCCGCCTCAGGGCGATTGTATCCACAATCCGATGCTCATCCGCCGATCCTCCTGTCAGCAAAATCGGCCCCTCATGAAGTGTCTCCATCAGGATATTCTGAGTAAAATAGCTGCGTTCCACATTCTGGGCGGTATCCACCCCGATGACGGTCAAACCCAGACCTTCTCCCAGCCGAATAAATGCTTCCAACCTGGCCACTGTGTCCATTCCGGCTGCCTCAATAAGAGATTCCAACTGATCCAGTACAATCACGACAGGCGGGAAACTATGGCTGGAATCCTGGCGATAAACGGTCTGTCTCGCCTTTAATTCCGGCACCAAGGAATCAAGCGAATTCCTCAATTCTGCCGGGTCCCGCACGATTTGCGCACCTGGACAGGTCAGAACCGGAGAGCAAATCAAAATGGTTATATCTTCTAAAGCGGACATCTGTTTCAATAACAAGGAAAGCAGATGTTCCATAATGGCAGGATGGCTGCCTTCACTGATAAGAAGACTGGTTATTTTTCCAAGAGGCAGGCATACCGGGGAAACATCCCGATGGGAAAGCCCCAAAACGAGAGGTTTTCCTTGTACAGAGCCATAAGGGATTCGTTCGGGCATGGACAGAATTTTTCTGGGAAGCGGTCCTGTCCAGCAGGCCGCCATTCCTTCGGCCAATTCGCGCAGATATGCCGCTCGTTTTCCATCGTTGGATGCCGCGTATACAATACCGGTCTGAAATTCCAGTGGTCCGCTGATAAGCCCTCGGCCCATAACCGGCTTGGGAATATTGGCCGTCACCCGCCCAACCAGCTGTGCATAATCCAGCCGGTCGGTAAGCTGTAAGGTCATGACGGTCTTAAAATTCTGGGTCAAACGGTAGCTCAAACCCGAAGCACCTGTTACAGAAGCGGCGATGTAAAGGCCAAAAGCCTCCCCTTCCCGGGAAATCTGTTCAATCGTATCCAGACATTCCGGCAAAACAACGCCAGCCAGATTCAGGTTATCGATTACCAGAACCCATATTGGCAGAACCTGTTCACCAGTATCCGCAAAAGCAGAGATCGTGCTGACACCAGTTTTTCTGAAAATCTGTTTCCGCTGTTCCAGTTCTTTGGAGAACAAATTTAAGATCTTTTGAATTTGCGCTGGCTCATCATCCCCGGCCACACCGCCGGTATGAGGGAATTTTTCCATGCTGCGCAGCCCAAATCCGCTGAACTCTGTCAGATAGCATTGGATTTGAGCCGGACTATATTGGCTGTACAAGCTGAGAAGCAGGGTTTGGAGAAAGGTTGTTTTACCGGATAGAGGCATCCCATACACCAGCAAATGTCCATCCTGCCAGAAATTATGGGTAAGGACTGTTTGCTGTTGATTGGCCGGGTCATCCACAAATCCGATGTATCCAACCGGAGCCTGCATACCTTCTGTCCAGTCGGCAGGATTCTCCCAAAGCCTGCCGGCCGGCAGTATCTGGGCCAAATCCAGCTTTTCAGGCAGCGGCGCATTCCAAATCTGCTTCGCCGGCGCAATTTTATTTCGGCGGCAATAATCCGCAATCGTTCCCACAACCGCCTCCAGCTGAGTCCCTTTGGCATGGCTGCCTCCTTGATCGGAGACGCCTGCAACAGGCTGACGTTCCCCGGTCAAGGTAACCCGTGCCACCAAAGGCGCTGTTTGGGGCGATTTTCCATCCGGATAATACGGCGCGCCGGAATAAAAAGGCTGCACCAGTTCTGGAACGCCCATTCCGATTTTCACGTAACTCCGGCCAGGTTTCGTCAGGTAAGCAGCATCGCTGATTCCCAGCATTTCCCGGCTGTCACTTTCCGACATCACTTTTAAGCACCAACGGAAATTGGCGTTGGCGGTCATCTGTTCTGTCACGACTCCGGCGGGTTTCTGGGTCATAATCACCGTGTAAATTCCCAATGCGCGCCCTCCGCGGAAAATGTGGTTCAAAGGTCCGGTAAAATCCGGATACTGCGCCTTAAAATCCGCGAATTCGTCGATTACCAGAATGAGAAACGGCATTTCCTCCATTTCGGGATTGATGCGGCGTTTGGCTTGGTATCCCAGAATATCATGTACCCCATACCGGTCCACCAAAATCTGCCGACGCTCAATTTCATTGTCCAAAGCCAGCAGACAACGTTCAATATCTTTATCCAGATTGGAAATACTGCCCGCCAAATGGGGCAGCTTCCGAAAAGGCTGCAAAAGGCTGGTTCCTTTGAAATCCACCAGCACGAAATTCACATCTCGAGGGGAAAATTGGAGGGCCATCGAGGCAATCCAGCTCTGGGCCATTTCCGATTTTCCGCTGCCATTGGTACCAGCTACCAAGCCGTGAGGTCCACTGTGCTTTTCGTGGATATCAAACGAAAAGGTGGTGCCGCCGGCTTTGATCCCGATGGGGACAGACAAAGACTTGTAACTGCACGAATTTTTCCAAAAATCCCCAATATCCAGCTGTTCCGGACGCTGCACGCGATAACCTTCCAAAAACGTGATACTGTCCGGGAGATGTCCGGCTTCTTTTTTCTCCGGCAGCCGAATCGGCGCCAACGCCCGGGCCAATTCCTCACAATCTGCCGCAGAAATCACGTCCGGCTGAAATGCCTGTTTTGCTTCCGGCTGTTCCCGGTGATACAACACACTGCCATTATTGCCTTGAATTTCCGCAATCTGCACCACATTTCCGGGCAAAGCCTGAAGATTTTCTCCCAAAAGCACACTGCTGATGCCCAAACCGGTATCATTCCGCAGCAGATAATCCGCAGCCGGCAGTCCTTGCAGCAAACGGAGGTCCCCAACCACAAACAGGTAATGCGGCAGGGAGGAAACCGCTTTTCCCCATGCGTCCGCCTGATTGGCACTGCGGCGCTGAAATTCCTTTTCCAGCTTGGAAAATACTTGAGCGGCTTCATATCTGGTACAGGCAATATTCCGGTAAGTACGGGTTTCATCGTATGTATGGGGAAGCCACCGCACCCATTCCCACTTTTCCCGTTCTTCCTGCGGAAAAATCGCCACAATCCTAAGGTCGTCATACCCGTGATGGACAGCCGCCTGGGTCAGCAGCGCGTATACAATTTGCAAACAAGCACGTCGTTCCCCCACTACCCCAAGACTGGGACTGTGCTTCAAATCGCATAAAATCGGAATGTCATTCACATGGCTGTAGCGCTGGGCAACCTGCTGCGGCATCCGAAGCAAATCATTCTCCTGAAGAACGAATCCAACTTTTGGCGTTTGAACCGCAAGACTCAGAGGTTCCTCTCCCAGTCCAACCCGTAATGAAAGAAAATCTCCGTCGGATGCTGTCCGTTCCCAAAGCCGGCGATCCATTTCCCGAGCCATTCGCAGGCACTGTTCCGGCGATGGATTGGAATCCAGCAAGGCGTCTCGTTGCTTACAGGCAGCCTCCTCCAGCTGTTTCTCACAGGAATGAATGTACTGCTGATATTTTTGCCGCAGCGCCGTTTCCGTCTGCGTGAATTTTTTGGATTGTGTCCGGTAATTCACAACGGTCACCAGTACCCCAATCAGCATCATTGGTACGGAAAAAATCATGCCAAATCCTGCCGTAAACACCGTCATAAGAAGGGAAACTCCCAGGGACCCCAATACCGGCAGCAACACGGTAAGCCAGTTTATTTCCGGTTTATTTCCAATGCTGGGGGCTGCTTCAATCTCGATTCTTCCTGTGGGACGTTCCCGGAGCAACCGGGGAGAACGGCTGAAGTTGGGATATTCTACCCGAACTGGAGCTGGTTTATTTTGTTCGGAAGAAAATCTGGAAATAATGGTTTTAGGCTCTCTTCCGGAAATAACCAGCTTACCCGAGGTGAACATCAATTCATAAGGCCCAATGGTAATGGAATCGTTGTCTTTGAGAATCATTTCATGGATTCGTTTGCCGTTGACATAGGTCCCATTGGTGCTATTCAAGTCGCAGATATGCCATTTTTTCTGATCCAGATAAATCCTCGCATGGTTCCCGGATACCCGCTTGTCCAACAACTGCAGCGAACAATTTGTACCGCGTCCAATCAACAATTCCGGTACAGCCTCCAGTGAAACTGTCACGGTTTCGCCGCTTTTTTCCCGAAGAAATTGCACGGCAAAATGGGATTCCTCATTTAATACAAACAAATCTCCATCCTGCACCTCTGCGATGCCAATCACTTCTCCCCTTCTCCGCACCATTCCCTTACAAATAACGGTCCAGCCATCTTTCTGATAAGCAAACCGGATCGAATTCCCTTTACAGCTTCCTTTCGGAAATGGATTGTCAGGACTATCCTCACCAAAGGAAATGCTTTCTGTTGGTTTCAATGGGAGCGTTTTGATATGATCCCCCTGATAAATCCTGATTTTATCTGGCACCTTGGTTCACCTCTGACATATCGTAATTACAATCTATTTTCTTTCAGTTTACTTTGAAATATATTACCTTTCAATGAGTTTCTTGGAAATTAGGATTTTTGTTCCCGAATTTTTGCTTTTTGTTCTACAACGAAAACGCGCACTCATTTGGCATGAGTGCGCGTTCTGCTGTGTTTCTGGTTATGTGATCAAATAGATATCGCAAAGTTATTTTATACGGTTTCATTTAAATTTCGTGCTGTAATGAGCGATAAAAATACAAAGTCCCATAAGGGCCAAATAATCCATGTAAAACAAAATCCTGGATTCGCTGTAATCCCAAAATACAAACTCGCTTTTTAAAAACAGATAGGTCGGAAAATCTCTGCCGATAAATGCCCATACGCCATATCCGGCGACAACCAATCCTACAATGAAAGCGATAATACTGCGAACTTTTGATTTGCTTTTAATCTTTGCCGCATTTCGGAAGATTCCTAAAATCATATTCCAGTGTAGACCTAAATGCAGGCTCATTAATAGAAAGCCCCAATATGATCCGAGAATATGAAGCCGACGAGCCAATGCCATACCACCATTAAACGGCAAAAAATGAAACACATAGCGTGACATGACAATTCCGCTATACATTTGAACAAGCATGGAAATCAGCAAAAGGCAATCTATGCAGAGCGTTAAAATACGCAGAGCAGAATATTTACCTGTGGACAGGCTTTTATGCCAATATCCATTCAGAATATGGTGGATGATAAAAAGAAGGAACATTCCAGTGCCCACCCATTCGTGAGGTGCTTCTCCCCAAAGCTGATATCCCATTAAGAAAAGCAGAGCAATCGTCATGAAACCATCAACAGCGAATTTGAGGGCAGCTTTTGGCTTCATTCCTCCACCGCCTTATGAATACAGGCAATGGCGTTTAGGGCGCGGGGATAACCAATATACGGCAGGCACTGAGAAACAACACGGGTTAAAAAGTCTTGATCGTTTCCCATATTGAGATTTCCTTTTGTGTGAGCAATTAGCTGCGGTTCACAGCCGCCCTGTGCCATAAGAAAACAAAAGGTAATGAGTTCACGCTCTGCCAAATGAAGACCTTTTCGGGTATAGTAATCGCCGAAGCAGTTTGCCGCCAGCCAGCGATTGATATGTCCTGCTTTCCAAGCCTCTTTCATATGTTCGCCAAAGATTTCAGCCTGCGCTTCAATTCCTTTCTCCAGTCTGTCATCAAGAGTAGTTGTCGCCTGCCCGTCAAGTGGAAGTTCTATGGCTCTCTCGGTCAATATTTGGTTGGTAATATTCAGAAATGGCAGCATTCTGCCATACCCTAAATAGTCGGTCGCCTGATAAACAATCTCTTTTGCGATTATCGGCGTAATACCGTTTTCTAATGCTTTTGGAAGCATTTCTTGATACGCTTCCACACCTCCGCAGCCGATCAGTACCCCCAAAATTGCCAGATAGCGGGTAGAAGGTTCTAATTGCTGATTTTCTTCGTTTACAACCTCTTCAAATGCAAAATGCTCAAAGCGTTCTGCAAATTCAGGGTCAGTTTGATGCAAATCCATTTTTGATATCTCCTTTCAGATTTTTTGGCTGCCGGTAGACCAGACATGTTTATCTTTTGCGGCGGCAGGAGTATTCTGTGCCATTACGCCGACTAAATTATGGGAAACATAGGGCTCTTCTAAAAATGCAAGATCATCGGCATTCAAAGCAAGCTCGACAGCTTTTACCGCGCCCTCCATGTGGTGAAGTTTTGTTGCACCTACAACAGGTGCTGTAACCTTTGTCAGCAGCCAAGCAAGAGAGATCTCTGTCATAGATACGCCGTACTTTTCCGCAAGCTGTTCCACACGATCAATAATGATACCATCCTGCTCAGCGGTAGCGTCGTATTTCAGATGTGCATAGCGGTCCTCCTGCAAACGCTTTGAGGTCTCACCGGGGTGTTTCGCAAGCCGTCCTCCTGCCAGTGCGCTGTACGGCGTCATGGCGATATTATCTTCATGGCATAATTTTGCCATTTCTCGTTCTTCCTCTCGGAAGATTAGGTTATAATGTCCCTGCACCGATACAAATTTTGTAAAGCCCTCTTTTTCAGCGAGTGCATTCGCCTTTGCAAGCTGATAGGCAAAACAGTTGGAAATACCGATATAACGGGCCTTTCCCGATTTGACGGCATTGTTCAGTCCCTCCATAATATCATAGAGGGGCGTATTGTAATCCCACATATGGTAAATGTATAGATCCACATAATCCATCCCCAAATTTTCAAGGCTCTTATCCAACATTTTTTGAATATGCTGCTGTCCCGTGATTCCCGCTTCTATCTCCTCATTGGTACGGGGCAGAAACTTTGTTGCAATTACAACATCGTCACGCTTCGCAAAATCCCGAATTGCCCTGCCGAGATACTGCTCACTTGTACCGCTTTGATAGGAGATTGCCGTATCAAAGAAATTGACGCCAAGTTCCAAGCCTTTTTTGATAATTTCACGGGAATGCGTTTCATCAACTGTCCAGCTGTGCTGACCGTTTCCGGCCTCGCCAAAACCCATACACCCCATGCAGATACGGGATATTTTGAGATCAGATTTTCCTAATTTTGTGTATTTCATAACAACTTCCTTTTATAAATGTTTATCAAGTTCCATTCGTAAATCCTACAAAATACTAATCAGCCAGTTTTCCAGTTCTTTGTCTGAAACGTGATTCAGCATTTTACCTTTCTTCCAGTTTGCGGTCGGGCAGAGTGATTCCAGCACTTCGACGGTCTTACCCATTCCGCTGCCACCGGAAGTTGCAAATGGGATAATTGTTTTGCCTGAAAAATTATAGCTTTCCACAAATGTGTTTATAATAGCAGGCGCAACATACCACCAAATCGGAAAACCGATAAATATGGTGTCGTAGTCCTCTATATTGGAAAGCCGTTGTGCAATTTCGGGACGAGAATCGGGATTATTCATTTCAACCGAGCTTCGGCTCATTTTGTTTGTCCAGTCAAGATCGGCACTGGTATAGGGAATGGCAGGCTTAATTTCAAAAAGATCGGCACCAGCAATCTCTGCCAAATGCTCTGCAATGTTTTTGGTAATGCCGCTTGCTGAAAAATATGCAACTAACTTTTTGCTCATTTTATTACTCCTCCAACTTATTGTATTCTCTATCGTTTACAGGCTCGCACCATTCGTTCGAGGTGTTCTCACCCGGCACTTCTACGGCGATATGGGAGAACCAGCTATCCTTTTTTGCACCATGCCAATGTTTCACTTCTGCAGGAATAGTGATTACCATTCCTGCGGTGAGAGAAACAGGTGGTTTATTTTCTTCCTGATACCAACCCTCACCCGCTGTACAAATGAGAAGCTGACCACCACCACTTTTGGCGTGATGAATGTGCCAGTTATTACGGCAGCCTGGTTCAAAGGTTACATTGGCGAGAAATACCACTGTTTCCTGCGGATTTGTCAACGGATTCAAAAAGGATTTGCCTATAAAATATTGTGCAAATGCTTCATTTGGCTTCCCCATTCCGAAAAGATTCATTTCATCAAATTTCTTTTTATCCAATACTTTCATGCAAAGTTCCTCCTTTTTTGGCGCCAATTTGGCAGTATCACTTGAATCTTCTGCATTTAATACCAAGAGAATATCAAGATCAAAGCAGAGATACAAATTTTTTATGAAACGTTATCCTATCTTTCAGGCCCGATGTCATTCAACCATTCACTGACCGCATCATCGGGATTGGATGAAGATCCGCTTCCGATGTGAAGTCCGTTTGTTACCGTTGCATTTGGTTCCAGTTCTTTGATTTCATTCACGGTATTGGAAAGACCGCTGCCGCCGCTTGTACAGAACGGAGCAACCGTCTTGCCGGACAGATCATAAGTATCGAAAAATGTATAGAGGATCATCGGCATATCGCCCCACCAGTTCGGGAATCCCACATAGATTGTATCGTATTGCTCGATATTTTCGATGGTGTCGGAAATTTCAGGACGAGCATTGCTGCTCTGTTCCTCCTGTGCCAAATCCAAAACAGTGTCATAATCGTCACTGTAAGGTGTAACGGGGATGATTTCAAAAATGTCGGAGTCTGTCTGACTCTGGATAGACTCCGCAACATTTTCGGTGTTGCCCGACCATGAGAAATAAACGACTAGTGATTTAGAGCCTGTTTCAGTAGATGTGGAAGAATCACTTAGAACATTCGAATCTTCCTCAGGTATAGAACTTTGATTATTTGATTGCTGTATGGGAGAGACGGATTCCTCATCCGGTGTGTTGTTGCTGCAAGCTGTAAAAGAGAACAGCAGGATGAGAACCATAAGAATTGGAAATACTTTTTTCATTTTGAACTCCTCCTGAAATAGATTAATTATGCCTTATTTCCTTTTTGAATTTCATATCGCAGATAATCCAGACGGTCTAACTGCCGTTCCTTAAAGTGAATTTCATCCAGCGTTCCATTTCTTTTATCATTCAGCATTTTCATTCGCTCTTTTTCAGTAGATTTTCCTTCCAGAAGCAATCGCATATATTTTTCGATTTCATCGCCCGTAAAGCCAATATCGTGAAGTGTCATAATCGTACTTAATCGTTCGATATCGCTTTCATCATAGTGCCACGAACCCATAACTTTTTTGACTTCGCCACATAATCCCCAACTTTCATATTCCTGCAAGATTTTTATGGGGATTTTATATCGTTGACTCGCTTCGTTGATTGTCATTTCAAACTTCCTTTCCGATAGGGATAAAAATAAGAACCTTGTTGTTTCAAAACAATAAAGGTGTTCCGTCTTGGAACACCTTTATTATAAATCCAGCTGCATGAAATGTCTAATACTTATATTTTATCACAAGATATGCTTTTTAGGTATTGTATTGCAAAATCGATAAAGGTAGAGGTTGTGGCAGAAAAGATCTGCTCTTTTTTCCACCCTAAGACTGTAGAGACCTCCAAAATAGGGTTTAATGGGATAAAGCGAAGATTTTCATAGGTACAGTTTAAGTTTATGCTGAGCATCACACCAATATTTTCTTTTGCTAATACCGCCTCGTTATAAGGTAAATTCGCGGTTGCTGTGATTTCCACCTGTTCTCGATAATCACCAAGCCATTTTCCAATGCGGCTTTGGTTGAAGTCACCGGTTGCAGTAACAATGGACATTCCTTTTAGATCTTCAGGTGTTATACTTTCTTTTTCAAAAAGTGGAGAATTGCTTGGTGCAAATAACCCCCATTGTTCTTTAATCGGCATATTGACAAAGTTATATTTACGCATATCAATCGGTTCTGACATTAATCCAATGTCTAAAAGCCCTCTTTCAATATAATCCCGAATATTGTTTGCATTTCCGCTGTATATCTCATATTTTACGTTGGGATATTTTTGGCGAAACTCTGCAATGATTTTTGCCAAATATTCTGTGGATCGAAATTCACCGCTGCCGATTGAAATTGTGCCGGAGAGTGCCTCATCTTTCTGAAGAAAATCCCGTTTTGTTTTATCCGCTAAAGATAAGATTTCCTGTGCACGGCGTTTTAATATCATTCCATCCTCTGTTAAAATAATATGATGATTGCTGCGAACAAACAATTTCACACCAAGTTCTTGTTCCAAATCAGCAATTTGTCGTGATAATGTCGGCTGTGTAACATGAAGCTGCTCAGCTGCCTTTGTAAAATTTTCTTCTCTTGCGATAGCCAAAAAATAATTCAGTACACGAAGTTCCATACCAGCACCTCCTGATAATAGCATATCAAAAAAACAACGAATTTCAAAGTGTTTTCAAAATTCCTTTTTCTCATTTTTTGAAATTCATGGATTGAAGATTTCCATCACAGAGTATCGGAAACGATGCCGCCTGATATTGACACCAGCCATTAGCCGCTGTATACTGAATAATATGAGCTAATAAAGTGTTTTCTGGCGGTCAAGGGATTATCTGAGCCGTAAGAACAGCAAAGTGAAACGATGTTATGCGCTGTGTAGGAGAGAAATCGACGGAAAGCCTGTCATCTCTCAAAGTGCGCATCCATCGAATCGGATATACCGCCGTGGCAAATCGCGGCGATTATCGATAAACCTAACGGGGAAGGCAGCAGATAACTGCCGCACTTACCCGAAAGATGAAAGAGAGGACTTTTGCCATGTCAACCAATTATTCGTATGACCCCAAATCTTTGTGCGCTGATGAATTTATCAACCATGAGGAAATTCTGGAAACTCTGCGCTATGCCGACGAAAACAAAAACAACGTCGCACTGATTGACCAGATTCTGGAAAAAGCGCGTCCCCGCGTCACCGATCAGGGGACCTTCTGTTCCGGATTGACACATCGGGAGGCCTCCGTGCTGCTGGCCTGCGATATCCCGGAAAAGATTGAGGAAATGTATGCGCTGGCTGAGGAGATCAAAAAGGCGTTTTACGGGAACCGCATTGTAATGTTTGCGCCCCTATACCTCTCCAACTATTGCGTCAATGGCTGCGTATACTGCCCCTATCACCAGAAAAATAAACACATTCCCCGGAAGAAGCTGACCCAGGAAGAGGTTGCTAAAGAAGTGATCGCGCTCCAGGATATGGGCCATAAGCGGCTGGCGATCGAGTCGGGCGAAGATCCTGTCATGAATCCTATCGAGTACATCCTCGACTGTATTCACACCATCTATTCGATTCAGCATAAAAATGGCGCAATTCGCCGCGTGAATGTCAATATCGCCGCTACTACGGTGGAAAATTACCGGAAACTTAAAGAGGCCGGAATCGGCACCTATATTCTGTTTCAGGAAACCTATCATAAAGAAAGTTACTTAAAGCTTCATCCAACCGGACCCAAGCATGATTACAATTACCACACCGAGGCCATGGACCGTGCCATGGAAGGAGGAATCGATGATGTGGGATTGGGGGTATTGTTCGGACTTGAGCTTTACCGATATGAATTTGCTGGGCTGCTGATGCATGCAGAGCATCTGGAGGCAGTTCATGGAGTCGGACCGCATACCATCAGTGTTCCTCGTGTCAAACACGCCGATGATATTGACCCCAACGCCTTTGACAACGGAATCAGTGATGATACCTTTGCCAAAATCTGCGCCCTGATTCGGATTGCGGTACCATATACCGGCATGATTATCTCCACAAGAGAAAGCCAGGAAGTCCGAGAAAAGGTTATCCGTCTGGGTGTATCGCAGATCAGCGGCGGCTCGCGCACCTCGGTGGGCGGCTATGTGGATGAGGAACGTCCCACCGATACGGAACAGTTCGATGTTTCAGATCAGCGCACCCTGGATGAGGTTGTACGCTGGCTGATGGAACTTGGGTATATCCCGTCTTTCTGCACTGCCTGTTACCGGGAAGGACGGACCGGAGATCGGTTCATGTCCCTGTGCAAGTCCGGACAGATTCAAAATTGCTGTCACCCCAACGCCTTGATGACTTTAAAGGAATATCTGATGGATTACGCCAGCGAGGAGACAAAAGCCATCGGCGAGGCGCTTATTCAGGCGGAATTACAGAATATTCCCAAAGAAAAGGTCCGGGAAATCTGTCAGGATCGGCTGGAAAAAATAGAGCAAGGCATCCGCGATTTCCGCTTTTAAATTCTCGTCGGGGTTTGGAGTGGATGCCCAAGGAAAGGAGCTAATCGCTATGGAAACCCGGGTAGCTGTTGCCGCTGTTATTGTAGAGGATCAGACATCCGTAGGATCTTTGAATGACCTGCTGCATCAGTACAGCGCTTACATTATTGGGCGTATGGGAATCCCGTATAAACCAAAAAATATTGCAGTTATCAGCATCGCCATGGATGCACCGAATGACATTATCAGTGCATTGACGGGAAAAATCGGCCGGCTGAAAGGGGTAACTGTAAAAACGGTTTATTCCAGCTTCTAAAAGTACAGAAGACAAAATCCACGCGAATGAATAAAAATTATAGAGAGAAAGCCGCACACCTGCCAATACTGGTGTACGGCTTTTTTTAAATTATAAAAGCAGATTTGCGAATTGAGACTTTTCTACGATTGTTTTCATTTGGTGAAAGTATTATTGAAATTCCTTATAAAGCTGTTTGCGGAACAGTATCACCGCAATAATTGCCGTGATGATATCGGCAATCGCCTGAGTTGCGACAATTCCCATATAACCTGCCATATAGTAAGCAACTGCCAGAACAACGAAAAATACAATTCCCTGACGGCTGATGGAGAGAATAAAGGATCCCATCACTTTTCCAAGGGACTGAAATACAATAGTCATCAGAAGAATGATGCCAACAAATACCATCGTGACAACCTGCCATCGAAGCATCAATGTTCCATCCGCAACAATACTGTCGTTGTTCATAAAGCACCGCATCAAAACCGGCGCAGACAGAATAATGACAATTGTTAGAAACAGTGCAAGAACGCTGATAAAACAGACGCAAAACCGGAATAAGTCTTTGAGCCGTTTTTTATCCTTTGCACCATAATAATATCCGAAAAGCGGTTGTCCTCCAAACGCAAATCCGGTCAAAAGCAAAAGGGCAATCATACTGACTTTCAAGACAATCCCCATTGCGGCAATTTTGTCGTTTCCAAAGGGAAGCAGGAATTGGTTGACCAGAACAATACTTGCGCTTTGCATAAGATTGACAATGGCAGCGGGAATACCAATACCGAATATTTGGCCGACATTTTTGCCGGATACCTTTATTTCCTTTGGGCGAATGGACAGGATATTGCTTCTCTTTACAACGATAATGGCAAAGAAAATATCAGAAAACAGATAGCCGATCACCGTGGCTATCGCTGCTCCGCCGGCGCCCCATTTCAAAACAGAAATGAAGATAGGATCCAATATAATGTTGACAACCGCACCCAAAATTGTGCCAGCCATAGATTCTTTGGACATTCCCTCCGAACGGAGTAAATTGGAATGAATAAAGGAAAGCATAATAATCGGGGCGCCAACCGCTAGGTAAACGAAATAATCCGATGCATGTGCAAAGGTTTCATCATTCGCTCCGATCAAATATAACAGCGGAACACGGAAAAGCAGCATGAATATTCCAATGACAACACCTGAAACAATTGTCACATAAAAACAAAAGGAACTCACATGCCTTACACTCGCCTTATCCTTTTGTCCTAACAGCCGGGAAATCAGAGAGCTTCCGCCCTGACCAAAAATATTTCCCACTGCCATTAACAGCGTAAACAGCGGTGCGCCAAGGGATACCCCGGCTACAATATTGGTGTCATTTGTCTGGGCGACAAAGAAAGTATCCGCCAAATTGTATATCAGTGTTACCACCATACTGAGTACAAGCGGTATAGACAAGCGCAAATATGCTTTTGACACTCTCGGTTCCTCAAAAATTACGTTTTCCATCTTATCCCCTCACTTTGATGCATTTTCTGTTTTATTATACTTATTGGAGTTGATTTTTTCTGTGCCATATGGCACAATATTGGCAGAGGGGGATGATTATGCGAAAAATTTACGAACCCAATCAGATCAATGAGTGGGTTGAGAAAGGAACGATTCAAAATTACTTTTCCACACCCAATTTAAGCTTTCTGCTCTATCAGTATGAAAAGGGAGAGCAAATTACATCGCCTGATAAAAGGCTGGATGAAATTTTATTTATTTTGGAGGGGACGATCCGGGTATATGGCCTTCGTGACAATGGAACCATCTCGCCGGTAAATCAGGAAAACGCCCCCATTATCATTGGAGATATCGAGTTCGCCCAGCAGGGAAACCCATCGTTTTTTACCGAGGCAGTCACGGATGTCACCTGCATTGCATTGCCAATAAGGCCATACAAGCAAGAACTGGATCAGGATATTCGGTTTCTTCATGTGTTGCTTCAGTCCTATGCGAAAAAATTGCAGCTATTTGCTTTTGTGGATGTTCCGGCGCAAACCATCAAGGAACGGGTCCTTCTATATCTCAAATACATGAATCCAGCTCATGAATTGCGGGGAATAGAAGCGGCAGTCCTGCAGCTCCGCTGCAGCAGACGTCAACTACAGCGGGCATTGCGGAGCTTGTGTGAGGAAGGAAAAATCAAAAAAATCGGAAAAGGCGGATACCAGCTTTCCGAATTCTACGACTCGAAGAGCCTGTAAGAGGCAATATTTTATCGGGCTTTTCTTCATACCCAAAGAGCCCGAAGTATGCTTCATTCCATGCCAACAATCTGTGGCATATATCACCGCAGGGCAAACGAAAACGCGCACCCACCAGCATGAGTGCGCGTTCTTCTATGGCTCTGAACCATTGGGTTATTGTTGCAAAATAGATGTCTGTATCAACGCGGGACACCCACGCTGAAAAAAGAAAAAGACCCGGAGCGCGTTCTGCTCCAGGTCTAACCTGGTGGGTTATTCCATTAGGTCAAAAGCAAAAAGATGGTATTCATCAGAACCCCAGCTTTTCAGCAGTTTTACCTCTGCCTTTTGAATCACTTGACCGCAGGATACCCGAACCAGCCGCTGATGATTGTCCCGGACATTTTCCACATGGGTGGAACCGTCTGCCAGGGTATAAATCACGTCAAAATCCCGGATAACGGTTTTGGGAACATAGGATTTTTCCCAGTCTAGCGTAATATTGTGGCGCATGGGTCGATTGAGCTTGTATTCCCGCTCAGGAAGGGTTTCCCGGTTTAAGTCGCTGTCAAAAACCAGGCGGACGTGGTCGATATTTTTCGGCGTTTCCAGCGTATAGGCCGCGTAACAGCCCTCACGCCCCACTGCCATATTGCTGTCGGCGCCAATAATCCGGTCATTTCCGTTGCGTACAGCTTCCGCATTGTCCATATCCGACTGAAGTACCGCCTGAAGAGTCACCTCTCCAACAGCGCGGCTATGGAAAGGCAGATAGCAATCATCCTCCATCAAGGTCTGCTGAAGCTCTGGCACAAAGCCCTTTTCATAAACACCGCGTGGAGAAATTCCTTCGCGCAAGGCGATCGCCGCCGCAGTTCCCGCTGCCTGTCCTAACAGTGCGCAGGTTGCCATTACCCGGGTCGAGCTCATGGCGGTATGGGTTACGCTGATATTGCGGCCTGCAAACATCAGATTTTCTATATTTTTGGAATAAATGCAGCGGTAAGGGATGCCATAGGGGGAAGGCGCCGGATGGAAAATCGTGGGCTGTTCTTTGGTATAAATTCCGCCTGGATGATGGTCGTCCATAGTCCAACCGCCGTAAGCAATCAAGTCCTCAAAACGCCCTTCCGCCCGAACATCGTGCTGGGTCATGACATAATCGCCGATGTAACGGCGGGATTCCCGCTTGCCGGGTAAAATGCCAATCCAGTCGATGTCGAAGTTTTTATTCTTTTCCCGGTTTTCCGGATCGTTTTTCAGATAATCCCAGATGCCGTAGGCAACCCGAAGCAATTCATCCCGCAATTCCTCGGTATCATCTATGGCGTTGACCATACCGCCCAGTTCCATATACCAGAAATTCTCACTGTCACGGGTCAGATCTGGCTGCCGGTGCGGGAGATCTTCTTTTGTAAATTTTCGCGCCCAGGCGGGAGGAATAAAAACCCGTTCCTCGTGATATTCCCGGGCCTGAATCATGCAGCTCATGCCCATGGTATGGGAATCGGCGGTTTCAGGCGCAATATCCTCCCCATATTCCTCCCTGCTTTCCCGTCCCATGCGGTAAAGGGCGCCGGTAATGGGAGCCAGAACGCTGTCGCCAGAGCAGTCGGCGAAAATCTCAGCCTCAAAGGTATGGTATTTCTGGGTAGTCAATTGCCAGCAGGTGATTTGTTTCAGTCGATTCCCTTCCATTTGCCCATCCATGCAGGTGCAGTTTAAGTAAACGGAAAGGTTTTTCTCATTTTTCGCCAGTTCCAGCATGATGCTATCCCAGATGGAGTAATTTTTATAAGGATTTCGATAGTAGTTGTTCAGTTCCAACTCCTCTACGATACCGGTTTCCCGGTTGTTGTCGCCATGGGCACCGCAGATCCACATCCGAATCTCCGAAGATGCGTTACCGCCCAGCATAGGACGATCCTGGATCAAGGCCACTTTCCGTCCATGACGAGCAGCGGAAACAGCCGCAGCCAGGCCGGAAAGCCCACCGCCGACTACACAAAATTCCACCTTGTGGGGAATTGTTTCAAAAAAGCTCATCAATCAACTCTCCCTTCTGAACCATAAGCATAAAGTTCAAAGATACGGGAACTGGGGCCGCCGCTGCTTTTCAAAACCGTGACTCCCAAATCATTGCCAAAACTGCTGGAAAGTGCGCTCTCTGCTGTCTGCAATTTTGATACCCCTTTCCCCAAAACATCGAAACAAACGATATGGAATGACCCAAAAACCTTTTCAACGCCCGATATTTATGCTATTATTAAAATAATATAATAGATTTTTCAAAAGCAACATAGAAATTTCTGCTAATCATCTTGAATATTCTGCTTAAATCATGGAGGATTGCTGTATGCAACTCGCTGCATTTCATCATACCGCTCTCAGGTCATTTTTGAAGAATCTTTCCAATCAATACCAGATTTCCATTCATATTGGCGGACTCATGGAGTATGCAGAAAGTGACAGCCAACTGCTGCAAATTCTTTCGGATTATATCATCCATCAAAATCCGTACTGTATGTTTGTCAAAGGTAATGCTTCTTTATGGAACCGATGCATCTGTCTGAAAGGAGATATTATCAAGGCTTTGGAACGGACTGGCGGTCCTATTTTCGGGACCTGCCATTGTGGCATCGCCGAGTATATCGTACCGGTAATCCGCAAAGGAAAAGTAGCCGGTTACTTGAGCGCAGGATATTTCCGACCTGAAGAACAGGTATTGCGCAAACGACTCAGGAAGACTGCTGACCGGTATGGCTTTGACCTTGGGGAACTATCCCAGATTTACCGGGACAATATCCCGGATCAGCAACAAATCCCAGCGGAACTGATTGCGGCTATGGGAACCCTTTCGCTTTTGTTTTCTTCCTTAGCCGACGATATGCAGCTTTGGAATTCCGAACTGACCAGCGCTCGAAGCCAACATCAGCTTCTGATGCAACAGGCAGTGGAATATCTTCATCTTCGTTATGGGCGAGATGTTTCACTGGACAGCCTCGCGAAGTTCTGCAATTGCTCCATATCGTTTCTTCAGCACCTGTTTAAGCAATATTATGGCGTAACGGTGAGCGCATATCTGGAGTCGATCCGAATGGAGAAAGCGCGGTTCCTTCTCAAAAATTCCGAATTGCCGGTGAAACAGATCGCTATGCGGGTTGGATACCACGATGCCAATTATTTCTCTACCGTTTTCGCAAAAAATCACAAGCTTTCTCCTACTTCCTACCGGAAGCAGAGAGAGAATCCCAGCTAGGATACACCGATGGATTTTGGAACCTCCTTTTTCGTTTGAGGAGGAATATGCCCGGAATCGGTGGGATGGCTGCGCCGTTTATACGGAAATGCAGGATTTGCTGCTAATGATTTTCCCACAGAAAAAAGAAGGAGAGTGTATCCGGCTGCTTTCAAACGTCTGCGAAAAATATGGAAATAATCTCATACAGGTAGGTATGGGTATAAAGAAGAAATCGGAAATGTGATTTTGGGAACAGAAAACAGAATACCATAATTCGGGGAATTCAATCAGTATGTCAGAAATTCCAAAAATCTGAATTTTTATCAAATTATCGGATAAATGAAAACGCACACTTATCAGCGTGAGTGTGTGTTTTATTATAACTCTAAGTCATTGGATTTGTGTGACAAAATAGATGTCTGTATCAGCGCGGGACATTCATTTCAGAAAAATGAAATATATTAATTCTTCATTGGCTAAAATCAAATCGCTTCTAAACTGCTACGATAGAGCTTTTCAAAGTACGAATTACTATTCATCAACTCATCAAAGGTTCCTACACCCACAATATCACCATTTTTAAATACAACAATACGGTCAAATCCTTTGATGGAGTCAAGGCGATGTGCAATAGCGATAACAGTTGTGTCTTGCAGATATGTTATGATTTCCTTCATTACCTTTTCCTCTATTATATTATCCAATGCAGAGGTTGCTTCATCCAAAACAACAATATCAGAATTTTGAAACCATATTCTTGACAATACAAGCCGCTGTTTTTCTCCTCCAGAAAGAGAAGATGCTTTTTCTCCAATCGGTGTATCTACGCCATCAGGCAGAGATTGAACCAACGAAGTTAACTGTGCTTTATCCAGTGCATTCATCAAATTATCCCTTGATACATCTCGGTCAAAAACCATGTTTTCTTTTACCGTACCATCAAAAACAGGGGCATCCTGTGATAAATATGTGATTCTGCTATAAAGCGCATCCAGAGCAATTTGCGATAATGGCTGACCGTCTAAAAGAATCTGTCCCTCTTCATATTTCAGCAAGCCGACCAGCAGTTTGATTAAGGTTGATTTGCCAGAACCAGATTCGCCCACAAAAGCAATCTTTTCACCCTTATGAATGAAGAGATTTACATGGTTCAACACCCTTCTTTCGCCATAGGTAAACGATAAATCTTTCACTAAAATTTCTCCGGTAAAACTATCCGGATGCGTTCCCTGTTCAAGCTGCTCATCATTTTTAAGACTTAAAAACTGCTCAAACCTTTTATAAGCTGTCTTGTTTAACTTATACTCCACATAAAGCACATTAAAAATTGCAATGGGTGTATATGCATTGTCAAGAAGCGTAATAAGGGTGACAACAGATCCAATGGATAAAGTTTTTACTTGCCACGCATAAAACAGGATACCAATATCCAAGCATGCCACTAACAGTGCAAATATTGTGAAAAAGGCTTCATGGATCATGGTCATTTGGGTTTTGGAATCGACTATGTCTTTCTTAGCAACGGATGCTTTCTTCATTTCGTGTGGAAATTGACGAGCCATGCGAAACACGAGCATTTCCATAAAACCACGTACTAAAAAGCGATTCAATGCTTCCTCATTATCCAATATTTTCTCTTTCATCTGATATAGGACTTTTAACAGTACGTTTGTTACAATAAATACAACAATGTACCCAATCAATAGAAACAGAGTAATCTGCTGATCAATTCTGCAAATAAAGTAGACACTGAAAAACATCGTGGGAAGCAACTCCCGGATAACTCGAAACCAAAAATCAAATACAACACCTTTTCCAGCACTTGCCCCATTTTCAATTCTTTGAATCAGCTTGCCTGTTCCAATTGTTTGGTATTCTTGATAATCAATTTTGCTGATTTTCTGTAGAGCCAGCAGCTTGAAATCAAGAAAGATACCATGTTCTAATTTTCTGCCCGGATATTCCTCTACATAGCTTGCGCTGTATACGGTTAATAGAATAATTCCATAAAAAATCAACTCGGTGAACAGAAGCGTTTGATCAGTCAGGCCATTAATCACTCGTTGAAAGAAATACGATTTAAAGTTCACCATAAAAGCATTGAATACCCAATTGAACACGAAGGAACATATATGATAATGTTCGAAATAGCGTATAGAATTATTTCGATAGGTACATCCAGCAGCCTTCCGCGCCAATCCCATCTTCCGGTGGAATCAGAATACCTTTTGTAATAAGATCTTCTACTATGGCGTCTAATACTGGCAAATTCGCCAGTGTATTCACAAACGACCACTCCGGAAGAAGATATCCCGGCACAATCCGGCGAATCATCCAAGAAAGTTTTTCTGCCAGCATTTCTGCTTCTTTTTGGAAATAACCATCCTGCAATTTTCTGCTAATTGCAAACAGTCGGTCGCTATCCTTGGTATCGCTGACTAAAATTTTGGTGTACAACATCTCCCTTTCTCGATACAGATAACCGCACTCCATCGCTTTGGCTGCGTGTTCCTTGTCTGCATCGGACAGGGAACCAATCTCCAAACCGTGAACCGCCCGGATAGCCAGCTGAAGCTGCGGATCGTTGGCCAAATTCAGTCCACAGTGAAAATGCGGGCGAATCCGATGAAAATAAATATTTTCCACATGCACATTAGAATAACCGCACAGGTTCTCTGCGTGTACACCATCCCATCCACCACCGTATTCTTTTCCGTTATATACATATCCATAAACGCTGAAGGGGCGATCCATCTTTTCAACATCCGAAAAAGACTTTTCCTGTAAGATCCTCCCTACATTATTTGAAAAAGTTCCGGTCATTATAATAATTTGCTGCCACAAAACAAGATTCCAATCTACCCGATGATTCCAGTACGGGAATGCCAGATATTGCTCTTTATGTCTCGCGATAAAATCAGTGAGGATGCGGCAGATATTGGGAATCTGTTGGATATAAAGCGCCTGCACCTCCTCAATTTCCTTTTGATCCAGCAAGATAAAATTTAGCGCATATTTCCCGTGATCCAGTTTGCGCAAAAGCCCGTATTGGCCATTTTCCCCTGCTCTCAGGATCTCCAGTTCTTCCTCCACATAAACAGTGGGAACATTCAGCTTCTCCGCAATCTCAACAGCATTTTGAGGTTTTTGATGACAGAGCCATACAATATGCTTGGAAAACTGTCTGGTGCAGACCTGGCGCGGATCTCCTAAGTTAGGATTTCCATTGCCCCAAATCACAAATTCTTTCTTATCCAACGATACAGGTTTCTTTCCGATTTCGTTCATATTCCCTACCTCATTTCTGACCTTTTGTCTCGCTGAAAATAACCGCTGACGCACTGCTGTTTCACTGATATTTTGAATTTTGGCAATCTCGGCGGTAGACAATCCATCTAGATAGAACAGAATCATCACTTCACGATATGCTTTCGTTAAAAAGGATATTTGACGGTACACAGAGGAAAGAAGCTCGTCCTGGTCCTCGTCCTCCTGCTGACCGGTAAGCAAAGGAAGCAGTTCTTCCGCATCTCCCTGATAAAACTGTTCGGCGTGCTGTCTGCGCTGCCGCACATAATCGGCATATACATTTCGCGCAACTCTCCAAACAAACGGATAGAGATTTTCAATCTCTCCTTCTGTGCGCGCAGCCTTTACCAAAGCGAAAATGATATCAGAACACAAATTCTGCGCCTCATAGCTGTCATTAGTCCGTGCATAGCAAAATCCGAACAGCTTTTCCAACAGATTTCCATCAATTATTTTCAGCAGTTCCTGTTTTTTCATTTGTTTCCCTCAAATACATTGATCAATGTTTTCACTGATATAGTCGGTAGAGAATTTTCTTAATTCATTTTCTGGGCTTTACAAATTGTGCACATTCAAATTGTTCAACTTCTTCTTTTGTTAGTATGAACTTATTATTTGCACCAGTAACAATTCCAGGAGCACTATCTGCAAGTTTTGCAATAGTAGCATATTGGTTTGTAAATTTATTTAATAAATCAATTTCTTCATCAGAAAGAACCGCGTTAGACCATTTTTTTAAAGGCTTATTCCGTTCTATTCTAGATTCTAAAGTGGGTACATTTCCATTTAGTTTTTTGTATTGCCGATATAAAATGT
>JBMNPH010000012.1:0-58405 GCA_050943495.1 Candidatus Merdivicinus sp. | reverse complement strand
CAGAACCAATAATGTCAATACGTTTTTTCAAAATTACGTAAAAATGTAATTGAATAAAATTCATCAGAAATATATCATTAAATAAAACAAATATTCTGCGGAAAATAACTCTTTACAAGTCATAAAAAATATGCTATAATAGGAACACTGTGAAAAATGGTATTTTATTATGCTGAAGTGGCTCAGTCGGTAGAGCAGCTGATTCGTAATCAGCAGGTCGTCGGTTCAAGTCCGATCTTCAGCTCCAAACAAACCCCGTAAACACGCCGTTTGCGGGGTCCTTTGTTTTTTATCTCGATCAAAAAGCCAAAAATAAAAGGATCCGCCATTTAAAGGCAGGATCCTTTTATTCTAACCTGTATGAATTATAAAAAATCAAATCTTCTGCATGTCTATGGCTTCATTAATATCACTCATTGGGATCTTTCTTCTCTTGAGGTGGAAGCGGATGCCATGTCTGCGATTCTTTCCGCCCTATAAAAAGTTGTTTGATCCGTTCCAATGCCGAATCAACAAAATGAAACCAGATATTCCCAAATAAAATCACTGCCGTCAAAATGAGCAAGATTGTTCCAATTTCCTTTAACATATGTTCCTCATTTGGTGGCGAATTGATTCATGAAAAAGTCGGTAAATGCCTTCAATTCATCTTCTTGTGACACATAAACATATAAGCTTTCATCATCTAACCAATCGTATGCATTAATACCGATATATCCCTTTTTATCGGGATATATAATGAAAGCATCGGTTGGATATTTATTTCGATAAGCTTTGAGAATTTCTGAGCGACGGTACCAGGCGGGATCCCCACAGCCGGATAGATCCGGAACAGTCGGGACAACTACAATCGTCTGGCTTGCTTCATTCCATCCTACAATCAGGTTCCCGATTTTCGTTTTGCTGCCATGGACAAAGCCATAATTAAACCGGCTTACATCTTCTGTATAACCAAATATCAATCGATAACTGTCCCCATTCTCCACTACCTGATTGAAAAGTGCACGCATTTTTCTTGCGTTAGCATTACTCTTTTCCATATCCACTTCTGGTCCCTTAAATAATTTGCTAAAAAATCCCATTGTACTTCCTCCTAAGAAATAATTATGTTTATCACTGCGGCAATTTCCGCTGCAATACAGTTAGGGAGTTCTGCAGTATCCCAGCACGAATTCTTCTTGATTCTCAGTTTCAATACTGCGCAAATAAAGATGATTTTTTATATTTGTTTTTATTCCAACCTAAAAAAATCCGCTGAACACCGCAAGAACGGCAATATTCCAACGGATTCCTCTCATTCGGGAATTCCTATTCATTCTCGAATGGTTTCCAGATAATTTACAATAGATTCAATCTGATGCAACACGGTTTGATCTTTTGCTTCAGGAACAAACAGCGGCAATGTTTGCGGGATTGCCCGACAAATAATAATTGTAGCCAAGCTTAAATTCGTAAAAAGATTGATTCGTTCCCTATTGGCGCGAATTCCAAAGCACTCCAGAATGTTACCAAAAAGACTGATTTGCTTTTCGCGAAATATTTGATAGCTTTCCGGTGATAAGCGACGGAAAAGCATTTGTTGTTCTTCAATGGTCAAAACGGCGATGCCATGCTTATGACCATAACAGCACGAATAAAGAAATTTTTTAACCCCATCGCGCCAGCTTAGAGCTGGATCTGCCATCAATTTCCGTACATAATCAAGAAGTTTTGGCTGCTGAAAATATAGAATTTCCACAATCAAATCCTCTTTTGTAGGAAAAAAGGAATAGAAAAATGTTCGGGAAATGCCAACCGCTTTATAGATCTGCTCAACTGTTGTATGCTGAATTCCCTGCTTTGCCATCAGATTAAGCCCTGTGACAACCAGAGTTTCACGGATTCTAGCGCGCTCTTCTTCAGAATAAGCAACTTTTGGCATTCTATCCCTCCTACAATAAGAATAAATTTATAAAACTGTTTTTATTTTATCATATCATTTCAAAATTTGCAAGTATGAATTATTTCGAAACAAGATAAACGCCGGAACATTATTTGTCCGGCGTTCTGTTCGCACTGATTCAAAGTATCGTTAGCATAGTTGTTCAAAATGATAGGTTCCTGCATCTACATGTTTTACATTTCCTGCAATGCAGATGGCGGCTTTGCGTGGGACTGTAACCGTATAATAAATTTTCCCATTCTCATATTTCCACTCCGAACAGATCAGGCCATATCGACTATCGATGCTAGCTGTCATTTGACCCAATCGTCTGTCTGGATTCGGTGCAATAATGATATGAGAAAATCCCGGTTCTGCTTCGTCAACCCGAATGCCGGCAGCTGTCTGATACATCCAATCCGCAACGGAACCGTAAGCGTAATGATTATAGGAGTTCATTCGACACTCAGTAAAGCTGCCATCCTCCCGAACGCCATCCCAATGTTCCCAAACCGTTGTTGCTCCATTTTTTACCGAGAAAAGCCAGGATGGATATGCCTCTTGCAGCAGCAGAGAATACGCGAGCTCTGTGTAACCATTTTCGCTAAGCGCATGAAGCAAATATGGCGTTCCTACGAAACCGGTCTGAAGTCGATTACCGTTTTCGCGCACCAGACGTGCGAGATTGGCAGCAGTTTTAGCGGGATCCTCTGTCAGGTGAAAGTAAAGAGCAAGCACATGCTCTGTCTGCGTATGAAGTGTATATGTTTTCCGAAAATCTGCCAAGCGTTTCTGATATACCGTGGTCCATTCCTCTGCTTCCTCTATCTTGCCTAAAATTTTAGCAGTCTTAATCAAAATCTGAGTAGAATAGAGATTCATGGCATCACTGATGAGTTCTCGGCTGCTGTTTCCTTTCAAGTTCTCCATATTATTGCGGTCTTTTTTCGGCGCATCAGCTGGCTCATCAAGTGCAAGCCAATCTCCAAAATGATAACGGTTGGGATTCTGGCTGAATTCGACCCACTTTTTCATAGAATCATAGCTTTTTTCCAGAATATTGCGATTTCCGTAGGTAAGATAGAGCTGCCACGGGCAGATGATGGCAGCATCTCCCCATGCAGCACTGCCCACGCTGCTTTCCCATTCGCCGAGAATATTCGGGATGACATGGGGAACAGCACCGTTTTCAAGCTGATCGGCCCGGAGATCGGCTAGCCATTTTTCAAAGAATCGTTCAACGTCATAGTTATAAGAAGCAGTACGAATAAATACCTGGGCGTCACCAGTCCAACCGAGCCGTTCATCACGCTGCGGACAGTCAGTCGGAATATCCAAGAAATTGCTCTTCTGTCCCCAGATGATGTTCTGGAACAGTCGATTTACTAAGGCGCTGCCGCAGGAAATGTATCCGGTCCGCTTCATATCCGAGTGGACCGCGATGGCGGTAAAGCGGATGGATTCAGGAAGCTTGTCAAAGCAAAGGTAGCGGAATCCCATAAAAGTAAAGTGCGGTTTATAGGTCTGGCGTCCGTTGCGGCAAATATAGGAAATTTCCTGTTTGGCGGTACGAAGATTCGTGTTATAGAAATTCCCCTGCTGATCCAATATCTCGCCATGGCGGTAGGAAATCACTTCCCCTTCTTTACCGTCCACAGTGAATTCAACATAACCGGTCAGATTCTGCCCGAAATCCACAATCGTTTCGCCATTTGGCGTCTTCTTTATCATAATTGGAGATAAACGTTCCTGTTCCCGCACAAATTCGCCGTCATCCGGTACAAGACAGCTGCGATCCGCATCCAGAATGACCGCATGATCGGTGCAATGCGGAATAAAGCGAGCGTCATAGGATTCACCATTATAAATTTCCGCCATACGCACAGGACTTTCACCAGTTAGCCAATCGGCATCGGTGACAATCTTATTGACATGATCCGGATAGGTAATTTCTAATTCTGCAATCACAGCTGGTTTTTCTCCATAAAAATGGCGGTTTCCCGACCAAGCCAGATACCCACAATACCAGCCATTTCCGACCGTAACTTCCAGATGATTTTCATCTGCCAGCATATCGGTAATATCATATGTTTGATAAAGGTGACGCTTGTGATAGCTGGTAAAACCCGGCGCCAAAATGAAATCTCCGATACGTTGTCCGTTCAGCTTCGCTTCATACACCCCCATTGCAGTGATCCGCAGTACTGCTTTGACTACCTGCTGCGGGTTCAAGGAAAAATTTCTACAAAAAAGAGGGCAAACAGTTCCCAGATCTTTGGGATTCTGTATCCAATTGGCTGTCATCATCATATATCTCCTTTCAGAAAAGCGTATTGATTTTTACTGCTCTTCTGGCATTATACTGAAAAGTTTCATCCCTGTAAAGTGACGATTTCTCAGATCTGGTGACCTTTTTTCTCATATCGGACGTCGCATTCCCGTTCCGCCGGATGGATTTGATACGAGAGCTTTCCGTTTCGATATTCTGCTTCGATCCAAGTTTGACGGTCTGCCCAGAGTTTAAAGGAAACATCCACATCCTCCGGCCACGCCGGCAGCAGATAAATCTGACCGTCCACCACCTGCATCAGCATTTCCTGCACACCGATCATGCCGCTTCCGCCCCAGTTATGATCGGGGACATAATCATGACCGGGACCCCAGAATGCCGGGAACTTCCGCCCGGAATCCGCCAGTTTGAGCCACATATATTTACGTGCCTCATCGGTCAAGCCCAGCCGCGCAGCAAAAATTCCGTTCTGATGCCAGCTGGTCGGGAGAAGCTGATCCCAGATATCCCATCCATATTGATAGGTGCGGACTGCCAATTCCCGATTTGGACGCCCGACTCCGAATTTTTCATATGGGTAAACTGGATAAAGCTGCGGCAGCTCACAGTTGCCGATGATCGGATGTTCCGGAGTCTCACAGGGTGCGATCACGGTATAGCCGTCTTTTTGACAGGTGGGAATTGGCGGGAGCTGCTCCAAAAATTCCTTCCAGCGCTGTTTTTGAGCCGACGTTCCGACATGAGAGCGAATTGCAGCGCGCAGGGTTGTATCGAGAGCGGCAATGACGTCACTGGGATTGGTTACAGCTACCCGATCGCTATAATCGGCAGCCTCCACTCCTTCTTTCCCCCACTTATTGACACAAGGAACCGCATGGAAGGTCTCTAGCGCTGTGGAAGGAAAGAGAATCCGTTTCCCATTCGAATCGAGGCGAGGATAAAAGGCATTGTAAAATTCGATAACACTGGCGATAAGATCTGCGTATTCGGAAATATCTGTCCCCGAATATTCGTGATATTTGAGAATCATCAGGACAAATTCGAGCGCAGTGGAGTGATGGTACCGCACCTGAAGCGGATAGTCCAGGCCATATTTTCCATAAAATGCCGATAGAGCATTGGCATCCAGCTGTTCGGGATAACAAGCTGCGTTTTCCAGATGAAAAAAATGCTGCGTCCGCTTTTTCATGGCGGGCAGAGTCCGGTTGTAAAATTCAAACTGCGGTTTCATCATGTCAAAATCGCCGTTTTTGAGCATCGGCCAATAGACCAACCTCTGATTCTGCGCGGTAAAAATCAAGCCTCCCCAATCGCGGTCGTCCGGATAGACTGACCCGAATCCTTCCCGACGGGAACAGTAAATTGGGTCTACAGTAAACAATGCCCCATTAAATTTTGTGGGATATTCGCCGTATGCATTACAGCCTAGCATGTAGCGGAACAGCTGATAATTCCGACCCGTCTGCCAATCGCGATCATAGGCATCTGTACAGCCGGATTTAATGCAGACATAGCTTCTATCCCAGAATGCCTCCCACCAGTTGCGGATGGCTTCTTTACGGTCTGGCAGTGCGCAGTAATTTTTTTCAAAATTGTACAGGTCATCCAGCCAATCCTGCACCGAATTGGCCTGATTCTGCTGCAAAAGGACGCAAATCTCCAATTCGCGAGTCGGATGAATGGATTTCAGAGTATAGCCGGTATAAGGGCATTCCCCATAAATTCCGGTTTGTGTTCCGCAATACTGCGACTCCGGAAAGAGCAGTACCCCACCGAAGGTCCGGTTCTTCTCTACATCCGGGAAATCCTCCCGCATAAATTCAAGTCCCTGTTCGGCAATCCGGCGGTCCATCTCTCCGGATCGATTATTCCGGTGATAAAAGCAGATCCGCCCCTCCTCCGGTATAATCACATCCCGGTTGGACAGCGCACTATTTTCGCTGCGCCAGCTTTCATATGAGCAAAACACCGTGCATTCAAATTCTGACTGCATCCGAATCCGAACCGCGGAATAATCTGTATCTACCCAGATTTCTGCTCTTGTTTTCTTCCCCTGCCAACTACCGCAAACTTCGATCCATCCTTCCCGAAGTTTCAATTCCTGTAAAAAGTCTTCCGAAAAAACCGGCGGATCAAAGTGCAGTCGGATTCTTCCGGCTTTGCACATTCTTCCCTCTTCATCAAAACACCCGCTCTGTGCCATATATAGCAGCATATCCTGATTTTCAACCCAGACATTGCAGCCGACATCATGTCCGCCGACCGGCATAGATTCACCGGAATTTTGACTCTGGGTGTTCCAGCGAATATTATAACAATTATCCCACTTTTTTTGATTCATGACGAAATGTCCTCTCTCTAATGCGTCGTTTCTTCTGAGAAGATCAGCCGCATAATCTCCTTATCTGTCCCAATCGATACCGTCCCTTCATTCCAATCTTCATGAATAAACGGACTTTTAAAAGCCTGATCTAACCGGCGCGGTACAGATTCCCCATCGATTTTAAATAAAATACCTTCTCCTGCGCAAAATTCAAATGAATTGCCGTAAGTAGAGGTATAGCGCAGAACCTTACCGTCAAACGAATACGGCTGGCTGCAAATTTCCCGGATAAACTCCTCTTGGGATTTCACATCACGCTGCACTTCCAAAATTACTGGAGTATATTCCTCCTCACAGACAATCCAGCACCCATTTTCTTCCTTCTGAATATGATAACTTCCCTGCACGATCCGGACAGCTGCGAATGCCCCTTCTGTGTTAGAAAAAAGCCATCCGCTTTCTTCCTGAATTTGATCCAATCCGCCTGCCGAAGAAAACCAAATCCGCATTTTCCCGGTATCGACCGCATCTGCTGCCTTCCGGGTAATCAGGCATCCCATTCGCTGTGCCGATACAAACTGATTATAACTACGCATGATCGGTGTCCGATCGCTTGCCATACATTCCGGAACCGGTACAATTCTCGCATCCGGGTGGGAAGCAAAAATCACTCCCTGAAAACGATTCTGAGAACTGATCAGTGTCCAATCCTGCGCAGGACAGTCTTCACAGATCAATGTACCCAATATATAATCAGGCGTTACATAGCTATAACGCTCAATCCCACCCCAATCAGTTTTGAGATGATAGTCCGGATTGATGTAACAGCCGTCCGCAGCCAATCCCAGCGGACGCTGATAAATTTCATAACATCCTCTCTTTTCTGGGTTCAATGCATAATCAAGAATCCGTTGGGGAATCCGATAATTGCTGGTCATAATCGTGAAAATATTGCCGTGATTTTCCGGCATCTCCCCAAATCCGAAATAATACCAACTCCATTTTCGCAACTCATCAGTTCCGTTAGGAATCCATTTGGGATAAACTCGGCTTTTTCCCCCTCCTCGGACGCCATTTATCTGCTCTTCTGCCCAAGATGCCCAATACAAATCTAACAAGGATCCTGCCAATTCGTGCAACCGCCGGTCATCCGAAAAATCATAAACGTTATAGATGCCCTTCAGAGTTTCAGCGGCATATCCGCCATTTGCCGTCTCAATAAAGAGACTTTTCCGACCTCTCTCACAAATCCAACGCTGAATATACTGACCCCATTTGTGATGATGTTCCGTTAATGTTTTTCCGTCCGGCAGGAGGCACTTTGTATATTCCTGTTGTCTGGCGAGCATCCCACTCAGCTGCCATGCAGTCGTGAAACCTTGTACATGATGGTTTTCCGACTCCCACACATGCCAAGTCCCGGTCTTCTGATATTCTGCACGTTCCAGCACGGAATTGCGGCTACACCAGTCGAACGCCATTTCATAAAATAAAGCTTCTGTCTGTGATTCTACAAGTCCAGGGTTAACCTGCCCCTCTTTTCCAAAAAACTCTATAATCCGGCAGAACAGGTCGATTGACCAATAAAAACTGTCCCTATCATCCATTCCTTCCGGATGAGCTAGATAAAACCGACAGTTATCCGCCAATGCGGCATTCGCTTCTGTAAATGCATCCTGTTCATTCTCCCAGAATACCCGCAGTGCGTAATTGATAATCGAATAGGAATACTCCCTGGCAAAAACAGGCCGACCTGGCTCACAGCATGGCAAAATTTCCGCTTTTTTCAGCGGCTTTCCCAAATCCTGCTTAAATCCCTCCTGTACACGGTCTTCAAACTTCAAAAAACGGAACACTTTCATAGATACACACCTCTATATCAAATTTACCGTACAATTCTCCAAAAATGCAGAGGGCGTAATCCCCTCATATTTGCGGAAAACCTGACTGAAATATCCCGGATTGCTGGCAAAGCCAACATGTGCTGCCACATCTTGTACGGTACATCCCGGAATTCCACGCATCATCTCTTTTGCCTTCTCCATTCGGACCTGATTCAGATATTCCGAAAATGATTTTCCTTCTATTTTGGTAAACTGCCGACTCAAATAACTAATACTGACAAACAGATAATTTTCTGCCAGCCACTTCAAAGACAAATATTCTGCATCTAAATGGCTGCCAACAAAATCCTTTAGCATTCCGATAAGATCGTTATGATCGGAGAGCTGGGAACAGTTCCCGCTGAGCAATAGCACAATATAATATTCCGTAATTTCCCGAATTTCGGATACAGTTTTTGCTTCATAAATTTTTCCTAGATAGCTGCTCATATTCATTTGTAGGGATACACTTCCACTCTGATGTGTCTGTATCATCAAACAAATCGATAGGGCATATGCAGCCTCCATCTCCATATCGGGTGAAAAATATTCCAGCAAAATTCTTGCAATATCTTGCCGATTTGACTTGGAACGTAATTCCCGATATAAATCGTTGGCAATGGATATGTGGCGGTTGTTGCTGTATACCTCATGGAAAATTCCTTTCTGATCTAAGATCAGAATCCGATTAAAGCGGCTTATTTTTCGAATCATAAGCTGAAAACAGTCAGCAAATTCCGTCACCGGATAGCACTTTGCTTCATATTCTGTTTCCTGTCCCGGCAGATGTATTCCTTGTACAATGTCCAAAAACTTTTCTGGAACAGTCAAATTTGAGACACGAAAAGTCAACAAAAGAGCTCGTCCTACATATATCGGCGGAAAATATTCTTCCACTCCTATCCGACGATACGTGCGCCGCAGCAAATCCAGACATCGTTCTGCTTCATCCTCTCCAACATAAAGGCAGACGCATAATTGAATATTGGACTCATGTATTTCAAAAATTTGCCGGTAGTTAGTCAACACCTTCTCTAAATTCCCAGTATCAAGCAACGCATCTGTCAGCATTGCTTTCTGAATAGGGAAACAAACTTCCCGATACAGTTGAGCCATCCGCTGTTGTCGTCGCGCTTCTTTTTGGACATAGGATTCTGAAATTTCCTGTAATACCCGCTTGAGTTCGTCAATATTAGTCGGTTTCAGCAGGAAATATTTGACTCCCAGTTCCATTGCCTCCCGTGCATATTCAAATTCTCCATAACCCGACAGAATTACAAAAGTCAGATCCTGATCCAGCGAAAGTGCCCGCCGGATCATTTCCAAGCCACTCAACAAAGGCATCCGAATATCCGATATGATGACATCCGGATACAGATTACAAATCATATCATATGCTTCCATCCCGTTGCGGGCAGTGCCGATCAACTGATACCCATATGACTCCCAATCGATCATTTTGGAAAGAGAATCCCGTATAATCTTTTCATCATCCGCTATCATTAATCTTTTGAGCATCCGGATCCCTCCGTTTCTTCCGATGAAAGCAGCTCTTGATTCTGCAAAGCTGAAGCTGGCATATTGATGCAGACTACTGCACATCCATCCTGATTCATAAAAGTAAGCCCATACCTGTTCCCAAAAATTAGACCCAGTCGTGTATGAATATTTTTTAGGCCAATACCACGTTTACTACGGTTTTGACTTTGCGAAAACATTTTCTCCATTTCAGGCAGGTCAAAGGTAGAACCAGTATTTTTTACTTGAAGCTGTATCATATCTTCCCGTACCGAAAGAGATAGTGTAACGATGCAATCTTCATCATTCTGATCCAGAGCACATTTGATAGCATTTTCCACAAGAGGCTGCAAACAGAATTTCGGGACCTTCATTTCTTCATACTCTTCCGGAATATGATTGATCAGCTGCAGCCGGGACTCAAATCGCATCATCTGAATGGTAACATAATTCTGTAGAATTTCTAATTCTCTTCGGAGGGGAATAATCTCGCCGCTTTCCTTGACGGTTTCCCGGAACATATTCCGAGCGAGCGCGCCATCAAGGCAATCTGCGCCTCCCCTTTGCAAAGAGCCAACAGATTGATGGAGTCCAACGTATTATAAAGAAAATGTGGATCGATCTGCTGTTCCAGCATCTGGATCTGCATATCCTTTAACATGATTTGTTTTTCATAATTGTCTGTAATCAGTTCCGAGAAACGCGCCACCATTTCATCAAAGCTTCGATGAATGTCGCCAATTTCATCGCGTCTGTTGGCATAGCTTTTTCCGATCTGGACAAAATTTCCCCGTTCAAACGCCCGCATTTTCTGAATTAGCAACCGAAAATGTCCATTCAATTCCTGAGTCAGATGCCTTGTCACAAAAAATGAGAGACCTACGAATCCAAGTAAAATTAAAACGCTTTGGATTTGCATCTGTCGGATTGCACCAAAGATGAGGTTATAGTCAGTAATCGAAAAACACTGCCACTCCAGCGGTTTTAAGGAATTACCCGTAATGAAATAGCGATCATCCTGCATTCTCTGAATGTCATAATTTCCATCAAATCCAAACTGAATTTCACTAAAAATTTCCGGTATCTCCAGTGGATAGAGAAGCTTCTGCTGTTCATCGAAAAGGATAAACTGTCCGCCTGCCAGAGCAGAAGAATTTCTGCTGACAATCTGGTCAATTAATTGTTCCAAATTCACCTTAATAAACAGGATTGCAAGCTGGTCATACTTACTCGGCATTGAACGGATTTGCCGTACAATATAAATAGAGGCATGATCCATTTCTTCAGTCTTAAAGTTGATAAAAATTGGTTCCTCCAATGCCTGTGTCGCAGCATAACGGCCTTGTTGCTGCTGTTGTGTACTCAATTCAAAAGGCGTTCCTGTATTTATTATGCGGTTTTGAGTCACAAATGTAATGGATTCGATATTGCTGTTGTAATTTAAAAAGGACATAGCGTGGTTCATAATCTCCAAATGTGCCAATACCTCATCCAATATCGCGGCATCTCCCCGTTCGATCAACGTCAGGTTATCGATATAGGTTGCATCTGTCGAAACACTCTCCGCCAGGAAAGCGATGGCGTTTAAATCCAGCATCAATGTGTTGCTGATATAAGAGGTATTCATAGCGCTCTTTTCATAAAGTTCCCGATTATAGCGCGCAGACATTAGCCAGCTTCCCAAAAAACTGGCTACCATCATAATACTGATTCCCGCAATCCCTATCACGCTGAGTTTAAACTGTAAGCCAAACCGGACCTTATTGAAAAAACGTCTGATACCGCTCATGTTATAATCTCCACTGATATCGGCAAGATACAGGGAGAGTATTCCCCCTGTATCTGTACCTTTTTATTGTTATTCTCCCTGTTGTTCCAAAAATGCTTCCCGGCGCTCATCAATTACCTGTTGACCGCCATTTTCCATATAGATCTGGTAATACTGGTCATAGGTTGCGTCAAAATCTTCCGGCGCACACATAATGGAGTTTACAATAATATTCATTTTGTTTTCGGTCAGGTCTGTCGAATATTCCGTTTCTGCTTCGATAATTCTACCAAGACTGACCTGAGCCCATTTACCTGTCACACCAATTTGTTTTGATTTCGTAACAAGATCCCACATGGATTCCGGATATGCGTTTTGTGTCATTGCATAAGCGGCTTTTTCATCTTTGGAGCATGGATCATCGTTATAAATTACACACAAATCATTTACCGAGATTCTGGTTTCCGCATTATAATCCTGATCGATGACTCGAATAATGCCCTCCTCATCATATTCCCAATGTTCGCCTTCTACACCGTGGATCAACATTAAATGAGATTCTTCCGAACACAGCCAGTTGATATACTGAACAGCTGCATCAACACTTTCACAATTGCTTGATACCATATAATATGCATTCGTTGGTGCATAAGTAAAATAGCATCCCGGTTTTCCATCTTCCGTACAAATATCAATTGCAATGACTTCAGCATTTGGATCTTGCTCATATAGCGTGGGCAATGATCCCTCTTTCTCCATATAACCCGCTGCATCCGAGCACCAGAAACCTACTTGTCCGGAAGCAATCCATTGGCCTAGATCTTCTTTTTTATACAAAGGAAAGTCCGGATTAATTAATCCTTCATTAAAGCATTCATTCAAATAGCGATAGGCTTCCTTTACGCCATCCCACATAAATAGATTCGAATAATTTTGTGTAATTGCAATCTGTTCTTCTGTTGCATCATCCGGATTGATAAATGCACCTTCAATTGGAATCAGGCGTTGAAAATCCGCTAACATTCCCATCGGATATGTCGTAAGACCTGCCTCTTTAAATTTGGTAACTGCTTCCTTTATTTCGGTCGGAGTCATGGAAGCCATACCATTCCGTTCCTGCACTTCAATGCCGACCTGATCCAACCAATCTTTCCGGATATAGGAAGCCAACATTGCCGTACTCATACGAGGCCCTGGAATCGCATATTGAATCCCATCCACTCGGCCATAGCTTAAAATATCCTCGCCAATCTCGGTTTTAATGTTATCGCCATACGCTTCAACAGAGGGACCCAGATCATAGAATGCCTCTTCCTGTGCTTTGGAATAGAAAAAGGTTAAGTCATAGGACATCATAACATCTGGTTCTTGGCCAGCTGCCATCAAGGTATTCAGCTTCGTTACTTCTTCACTTCTGGGAATTGCCATAAATTCTACTGCAATATTGAGTTCTTCCAGAACAGTATCCTGGATCCATTTTGTCCAGCGGTTATCCACAACGGTACCATATTCTTCCGTCATATTTCCGCGATCAAAAACTTCTACCGTCAGCGGAATCGGTTCCGATTCGGTTTCCCCGCCATCCTGGGAAGCGGCGCTACTATCTGTCTGCGAATCAGCCGTTTGAGATGAATCATCGTTTCCACATCCTACCAACGATACTGGTACCATACATGCCAAAATGAATGCCAATAGTTTCGTTTTCACAAAAATCTCTCCTTATTCTAATTTTATTTTATCCGATTTTCCGGATAGAATCAACCCTTAACTGCGCCAATCATAACACCTTTCACAAAATATTTCTGTAAGAACGGGTATACAATCAAAACCGGAATAATACTAAAAATTAAGCTACCAGAACGAACAGTCTGACTCACCACATTCTGTGCATTCTGTGCCGAGGCACCTTCCATGATATCACTAACAGCTTCTGCACTTTCAATCATGGACTTTAATTTCATCTGCAATACTGCCATATCCGGAGAATTAATATACAGAAGTGCATCCTGAATGCCGTTCCATCTTGCCACTGCATAAAATAGAGCTATTGTCGCCAGAACCGGTTTACTTAACGGAAGAACAATCTTGAGAAGGATATCCAGATCGTTAGCCCCGTCAATGAATGCAGATTCTTTCAATGATGCAGGAATTGATGTAAAAAAGGATCGCATGACAATCATATTGTAGGTGCTCAAGATGCCGGGCAGAATGAGCGCTGCATAGGTATCGATCAGCCCTAATGCATTCACCAACAAGTAGCCGGGAATCATGCCGCCGGAAAAATACATGGTAAACAAGATAAAAGGCCAGAAAATGTTCTTTCCTTTTAAAGTTGGTTCCGACAAAGGGTATGCACAGAGAATTGTCATCACCATAGCGCTCAGCACATACACCACTGTCAGAATAATGGTGCGCCGCATGGCAGCAAGCAGAGTACCATTCTTGATAATCATACGGTAAACTTCCGTTGTAAACTCTTTGGGCCAAAACAGAACCTGACCACTCATAACTGGACCTGATGCGGAAAGGGATATCGCCAAAAGATTTACAAAAGGCAGAATACATGCCGCAGCCAGCAGAATCAGCAGCACTGTCACTACATATTGATATATCCGATTTCCGATACTGTCTTTCATCATATTGTTTTCCCCCCTTACCAAATACTCTCGCCGGAAATCCGGTTGCTGAGCTTATTGGCGAGCAGCACCATACCAAAATTGATAATTGATTGGAACAGACCGATTCCTGTTGCCAATGAGAATTTGGATTGCAGCAGGCCGACATTGTAGACATAGGTACTTAAAACATCGGAAACAGAAGTCACCATGGCATTCGTCAGCATCAATGGCTGCTCAAATCCAATACTAACTAGGCCGCCAAAGCGGAGGATCAGCATAATTGCAATGGTTGTGGTAATGTTAGGCAGCGTAATTTTATATGTCATCTTAAAACGGCTGCATCCATCTACCCTTGCAGCTTCGTATTGTTCCTGATCAATGCCGGCTATGGCTGAAATGTAAATAATAGCGCCCCAGCCGATGGACTGCCAGATTCCAATTCCAACATACGTGCCTATCCACGTGGTAGGGTTGCTTAAAAATGGTATCGGATCCAATCCCATGGCCTTGATCACCATATTAATGCTTCCTGTTTCGGTCGCCAGAAGCTGCGTGGCCATACCGCCAATGATTACCCACGATAAAAAGTGCGGTAAATACAGAATCGTTTGGATTCCCTTTTTAAAAAGGCCGTTCCGAAGTTCATTGAGCATCAGAGCCAGAATAATGGGGGCCGGAAATCCGATAATCAGAGACAGAATGTTAAGCACCAGCGTATTCTTGACTGCACGCCAGAATTTTGCACTTTTAAAGATTTTTTCAAAGACTTCCAATCCGACCCATGGGCTTCCCCAGATTCCTCCGCGTACGGTATAGTCTTTGAACGCAATGACCAACCCGCCCATCGGAATATAGCAGAAAATGATGTAATATAATATGGGAAGCAACAGCATGATATAAAGGATATAATGCTTTTTGAGATATTCTTTCAAGCTGTTTTTATTGGACGCTTGTACCATGTTTTTCCCTCCTGAATGATTTGTTGCCATTATTCTAACATAATGTAAAAGATCTTTGAATTCAGAATCATGTACTAAAACATTTAAAATCATGACCTATTCCCTGTGAATTTTGCAAATAAATGAAAACCCCGGAAAACTGTTTCCGGGGTTTCTTTCATATTGCCGAGAAAAGTCGACTTACCTGGCATACCGTAAAACAAAGCCCTATTCCAACTGCAGTGGGGATCAAAAAGGCAAAAACTGTCCATTTTATGGAATGAGTTTCCTTCCAAATTGTCCAGAGCGTCGTCGAGCAAGGCCAATGAAATAATGAAAACAAAATCGTACAGACAGCTGTCCAGACAGTCCACCCATTCTCGGAAAGAATGGTTAGCAATTGTGATGATTCCCCTGGATCAGTGAGGACTCCGGCTGTTGTATATGCCATAACCGCAATCGGAAGCACAATTTCATTGGCTGGAAAACCTAAAAGAAACGCCAGCAGCAAAATTCCGTCCAATCCAATCAAACGGGCAAATGGATCCAGAAAATCTGCAGCAATCAACAATAATGGTTCCCCGGCAATCGTACAATTTGCAAGAATCCAGATCACCAATCCTGCCGGTGCTGCAACTGCTGCTGCACGCCCCAATACAAATATAGTACGATCAAATATGGAACGAATCAGAACCTTTCCGATCTGTGGCTTTCGATAGGGAGGCAACTCCAGTGTAAAGGAGGAAGGAACTCCTTTTAACAGCGTTTTGGATAAGATACGGGATACTAACAAAGTCATCAAAACGCCCAATAAAATGACCACTGTTAATAATAATGCTGACTGCCACGTACTTGCTCCTGAACTTCCCGCAAAAAAGAGGGTTAGCAGGATCACCAGTGTAGGAAAACGTCCGTTACAGGGAACAAACACATTCGTCAATATGGCAATCATCCGTTCGCGAGGAGAATCAATAATACGTGCACCAGTAACTCCAACGGCATTGCAGCCAAATCCCATCAGCATGGTGAGACACTGCCTTCCGCACGCTCCCGCCCTTTGAAAACAATGGTCCAGATTAAATGCAACCCGCGGTAAATATCCAAAATCTTCCAGAAGAGTGAACAAGGGGAAAAAAATTGCCATTGGCGGCAGCATCACCGATATAACCCATGCCAATGTGTGATAAATTCCATCGATTGCCAGGCTCTCCAACCAGACAGGAGCTTGGATTGCCTGAATACCCTTATGCAGATATGGTTCAAGCCCCATCAGAAAATTCGATAGCCATTCTGAAGGAAGATTTGCGCCGGCAATCGTGATCCATAAAATCGCAGCTAACAAAATCAACATCATCGGAATTGCCGTCCATTTCCCGGTAAAAATACGATCAAGCTGTCGATCACGCTTTATACTTGCAGGTACTTTCGCAACACATTCACAACAAATCTCCTCTGCATGCAAAACCAAACATCTTGTCGCTGATTCTCGAATCTTCTGCTCGCAAAAACCTTGATCCTCCAAAAAATGTCGAGCCTTCCATCTTGCAACTCGAATTTCATCTTCCTTTTCCCAATCCATATTTAATGCATTGCCAGCTTTCTCTACTAAATCCTGTTCCCCATTCAGCATCTGCATAGCAAGCCAACGTACCGGATAATCGGATGGCAGCCTTTCCTGCAAAACTGGTATCAAAATGGAAAGAGCTTCCTCAATTACCGGTAAATACCGAAATTTTACTGGATCCCGGTCTTGGTTCAATATTTCAGCTGTCTTCTGCATCAATTCCTGCAATCCACAACCGCTGCGCGCACTTGTCGCCACTACTGGTATTCCAAGTTCTTCCGATAGACGTGCCGTATCAATCTGAATTCCTCTTCGTTTCGCCTCATCCATCAGATTTACACAGAGAACAGCTCGCCCTGTCACTTCCAGTATCTGCAAAGCAAGGATCAGATTCCGTTCTAATACGGCTGCATCGCATACAATAATTACCGCATCCGGGTTCTCAAAACAAACAAAATCTCGAGCCGCCTGCTCATCCGCTGATTCGGCTGATAGCGAATAGCTTCCCGGCAAATCCGCTATAATTGCCTCCATTCCGGGATATGTACAGCGTCCGAAGGCACTGGACACTGTTTTTCCCGCCCAATTTCCGGTGTGCTGTCGTAATCCGGTTATGGCATTTACGACCGTACTTTTTCCGACATTTGGGTTTCCGGCCAGTGCAATGACCGGAAGTTCCCGTTTCTCCAGAAATATTTTGGCTGCCTTCTCCTCCATAACCCTCATCCTTTCTTCACAGCGGGATCTCAAATCGGTGCAATCCGAATTTGATCTCCTTCCGTATTGCGTAATGCGATGACGGCACCTCGAATCAAATATGCGGCAGGATCTCCCCATAAACTTCGATGCAGACATTCAACCGCTGTACCCTCTAACAGCCCCAAATCGCCCAGACGCCTGCGCATAGCTTCACCAGTACCAATCTGAGTGACACGGCCCCTATCTCCCATTCGCAGTCTACTCAGCGGTATTTCATTCTGTTCCATCTCCCAATTCCTTTCCTGATAAGTTATTATCAGCTTATGCGCTGGCAGAAAAATCGGTTCACGCCCTTCCGAAATTGGAAAGTTTTCTTGAATTTCAGAGGAAATGCTGGACTTTTGAGGATAAATCCTGTATAATATAGGTTGTATGCCCCACCCGGGACGCAAATAACCGCTCTTTAGCGGAATATAGAAGGAATGAGAAGATTAATGAAGATGAATAAACTAGCTGCTCTGCTTCTTTCAGCAGTTATGGCTTGCTCGATGACCGCCTGCGGCGGTGATACTTCCTGGACACATCGCAGCGGAGATTATACGGTCACTTCCGGTATGTATGTTGGTCTTTCCATTGATGCTGCCAATGCAGCCTCTTCAACAGAAGGCTATGATGCTACCAAATCTCCTTTTGAACAGAATATCGAAGGTTCTGATGGTACGAAATGGATTCAAGCAAAGGCGAATGAGCTTGCAAAAGAATATTTGGCAGTGGAAACACAATTTGCAGAGCGTGGTCTCACTTTATCAGAAGAGGATCAAACCAACATTGATTATCAGGTCGAAATGTACTGGTCCGCATTTGGTATGGGAACCATTTATGAGGAAGAAGGATGCGGTAAAACTTCTTTTACCAATATTCTAACGAATAGTTATAAACGGAGTCTTCTTTTTGAAGCAATTTATGGAGAAGGCGGCGAAAAAGAGGTACCGGAATCGGAACTTAAAGCTGCTTTTGAAAAAGATTATGCAAAAGGAATCGCAATCACACTCTCCGCTTTAGATGAAGAAGGAAACAAACTGACCGATGATGCATTGCAATCCGTACGGGATGACGCACAAAAACTTGCGGACCGCATTAATGCCGGTGAGGATTTTGAAACAGTAAAAGCCGAATATTTAGCGGATCCGGAAGCAGAAGAGGATTCTTCGGAAGAATCGACTGATACCTCGGTGGTTTTCCTGCGTGCGGATGCTACAACACAACCTTATACCGGTATTCTGGAAGGAGAAATCGGAAAAGCTTCTGTTGTGGAAGATGATCAAAATATTTATGTTGTACAGCCTTTGGATGTCCTATCAGGAGATTCTTTTACCAATTATCGTTCTACCATCCTTCAGAACTTGAAGGGAGAGGAATTTAATGAGATGGTGACAGAATGGGCAAATGCCTTATCCATCGAAGAAAATTCTGCAGCCGTTAGCAAACATAATCCAAAACATTTGAAAAATTTATATCAATGATAGGAAACCTCGAAATCTTATAATAGATTTCGAGGTTTTTTCCGTAAAAAAAACATATATTTTGAAAAATGGCCAAATTTGTGCTAACATATTAAGAATAGCAGCATTTTTTCTCGACCAACGCACAGGAGGCCTAATCATGAGTGGAAAAACATACGGATATGTTCGAGTATCTTCAAAGGAACAAAATGAAGTCCGCCAGCTGGACGCGCTGACGGACTTCTCCATTCCCCGCCGTAATATCTATATTGATAAACAGAGTGGTAAAGTTTTTGACCGACCGGCTTGGCAGCGCCTTATGCGTACTATAAAAGCCAACGATCTTTTAATTGTCAAATCCATTGATCGACTTGGAAGAAACTATGATGAAATTCTAGAACAATGGCGTATCCTCACTAAGGAAAAAGGGGTAAATGTTTATGTTTTAGATATGCCGCTGCTCGATACACGAGAGCAGGGCCGAGATCTAACCGGTACATTCATTGCAGACTTAGTACTGCAGATTCTTTCTTATGTTGCCCAAACAGAACGCGAAAATATCCGTCAGCGGCAAGCAGAAGGAATTGCTTCAGCAAAAGCACGCGGCGTACATTTTGGACGCACAGAACGCGAGATTCCATGCTTTCAGGATACGGCAGAATTATGGAGACAAGGAGAACTGACTGCTTCTGAAGCAGCAAATCGATGCGGTCTTTCACGACAAGGGTTCTATAAACGGATCAAACGTCATCAACAACAATCTCTTTAAATCACAAAAATTCAGTTTTGGGAATCGTACGCCCCAAAAATGTGACCATTTTATTGATTTTTCAAAACTTTACCTAAAATTGACACTTTCTGTCTCTTCCTTTCCTTGTCTCACCGAATTACTTCTGTTATAATAAAATGGGATTTGTTATCTCGAATCGATTTCATTTCAGACAGGAGTGCCGCTATGAAACAGGATCATGAGATCATTGCACAGGTCTATGCCGCAAAGGAAAATTCCGTTGTGGCGGATCAGTTGGTGACAAAATATCTCCCCTTCATTCAATCTGAAACGGCCAAAATTATTCACCGTTTTCCGAAGCAAGGAGAGGATGATGAATTATCCGTCGCAATGCTGGCTTTTCATGAATCCGTATTGTATTACAGCAAAACAAAAGGAAATTTTCTTCGTTTTGCAGCCACTTCTATCCGGAATCGTCTGATCGATTATTATCGGAAAGAACGCCGTCACAATAGCTATCTATCCCTGGACCAACAAAATTCCGATGCCGATGATGACCGTACTCTTTTGGAAACATTGGATTCCGGAACCAATGAAACAGAGGAATTGGAGGAATCTGTTTCGGCACGTTCGGAAATATCAGAATTTGCAGAGCAGCTAGTAAAATTTCAACTCACCTTGACGGACATTGCCGACAATTGTCCCAAGCAGGAACGGACATTGGCGGCCTGCCATCAGGCGCTCGGTTATGCAAAGGAACATCCCATATTATTGGAGGAATTGGTGCAAAGCGGACGTCTGCCGATTGCACAGCTTTCAAAGGGATCGGGAATTTCCCGCAAAACGTTGGAACGACATCGGAAATATATGGTTGCCATTCTGCTGGCTTATACGAATGGATTTGAAATTATCCGAGGACATCTTCGTCAAGTTACTCCCCGCCAAGGAGGTCATATATGAAATATTTGGTTATGGAATGCCACCCTGCTTATGTGGTAGTATTAGATGAAAAAGGCTGTTTCCGAAAAGCTGCCAATCAGAATTATCAGGTAGGACAGACACTGACCCATATTCTACCCATGCGGACAGAGGAAAAACATCCTGCACGGACAATTTTTGTTATCGTTGGGGCTGCGGCTGCATGTTTTCTGATTTTCCTGGCCTCTGCAGCACAATTATGGGCCACTCCATATGGCAGCGTATTATTACAGATCAATCCCGAAGTACGGCTGGAGGTTGATCGAAACAACCGGGTTCTGGAAATTTCCGGAGCAAATCAGGATGGAGTAAATTTAATTGCAGATTATCATGACTATAAAAAGAAACCACTCGAAATCGTAGCGGATGAACTGGTAGATCGTGCTGCTGGAATGGGATATCTTTCACCGGGAGAATCCGTTCATATTTATTTGGATTCTGACGATAACGAATGGGCTGCTCAGGTCAGTTCCCAACTCAATCAGCATTTAACAGAAACACATGAAGATATCATAATCGAGATTCAGATTCAGCTACCCATATCACAGACATCCTCTCAAGAGGTTTCTGCCCAGGATGTATTCCGGCCGGAATCCAGCTTAATCCAAATTCCGATTGAACCTGCACCTTCCTATTCTGATAGTGACTATGGGATCTCCTCTTCCGATGATAATGATGATCATAATGATTCTGATGACGAACCATTCCAAGAAAATTCTGATTCAAATTATGATCCATCCGAGGAAGAACCCAGTGCAGATTCTCCGTATGAACAGCAGGAAAGCAGTCATATTGAAGAAAATACCAATTATGACAGTTCCATGGATACTCCGGATAAAAATGATTCTGGATATTCCGATTCGGAGGATGATTCAGAGGACGATACAGATGATGAGCCCGAAGAATTTGACGATTGATTTTCAAAAATTTTTCAAAAAATCTTATAATACCCCGATTTGAGTTTTTCTCTTTCGTATTCTTTATTCATAAGAGAAAAATCCCCCGATCATAACTTGTAAAGGAGAATTATTATGAAAAAGAAAAACGGATTTGCAGTTTTGATTCTGACTCTGGCTTTTACCGTCACTGCCTTCACCGGATGCGGAAATACAACCGCTGCCGACAGTTCCCTGATCGAAAGCAGTATCCTTCAGACGACTGCTCTTTCCGACACTGGAACATTGGTGCTGAAGGTCAATCCGGAAATTGCCGTGCACTATGATGAAAAAGGAATTGTAACCAGTGTAGAAGGCATCAACGACGATGGCAAGAAACTGATCACCGATGACAGCGCCTATGTAGGAAAAGAATGCCAGGAAGTCATTCGCAGCCTTGTTTCGGAAATCAATGATGCCGGCTTCTTCGTGGAAGAAGTGGAAGGGCAGAAGAAAACCATCACCATCGAAATCGAAAAAGGTTCGGTTATGCCCAGCGATCAGTTCTTAAACAACATTGTCACCCAGGTTCGAGATTATGTAGGCGAAATGCACCTGGCAAGTCCGGTTGACCTGGAAGGGGAAACGGATTACGGTATGACCAATTACCAGGATACCGATTACGGTCCTGACAACGACGGCGTTACCGACTACAATGACACGGACTATGGCCCCAACAATGACGGTGTCACCGATTACAACGACACCGACTACGGCCCTAACAACGACGGCGTTACCGATTACAACGACACGGACTATGGCCCCAACAACGACGGCGTTACCGATTACAACGATACCGACTACGGCCCCAACAACGACGGCGTGACTGATTACAACGACACGGACTACGGCCCTAACAATGACGGCGTCACCGATTACAGCAGCACCAACTATGGTTCCACCAATTACGATGACAACGGAACCACCAATTATGAAGGCAACACAAATTACGACGATGGCGACAGCAGCTATGGTCATTAAGGAAAAAAAGCCGCTTTCCTTCCGTCATGAGGAAAAACATTCCATCAATCCACAGGAGGATTTCCTGCTGACCCAAAGACTGCAAAAGCTGTTTCCCCATGATCCCCACGCTGGTTCACACGGTATTTACCGTGTGACCAGCCTGTATTTTGACACGCCTTATGACGATGCCCTGAGGCAAAAAATCAATGGAGTAAACCGGCGGGAAAAATTCCGTCTGCGGTATTACGGGGAGGATACCGGATTCCTTCGGATGGAGAAAAAAATCAAAGAAAACGGACTGTGCGGCAAGTTAAGTGCCCGGCTGACCCTGGAGGAAGCGGAACTTCTTCTCAAGGGAGACATTCAGTTCCTGCTTTCCAAAGATTCCCCTCTGCTTCTGGAACTTTACAGCAAAATGAAAGGCCAGCTTCTGCGGCCCAAAACCATTGTCTGCTATGACCGGGAGGCTTTTCTTTACGCTCCCGGCAATGTTCGGATTACCATTGACCGAAACCTGCGGACCTGTACCAGCTGCCGGGATTTTCTGGTTCCTTCCCGGATGCCGGTGCCAGTATCCGATGGTATTTCGGTTCTGGAAGTCAAATATGATGAATTTCTGCCGGAAATCGTCCGAATGGCGGTACAGACCCCCAACCGCCGGGCGTCTGCTTTTTCCAAATACGCCGTCTGCCGGCGGTACGACTGAATCAACACCCGTTTGAATCGGGGAAGGAGTTTGCCATGACCTTTCAGGATATTTTCAAATCCAGCTTTTTGGAGCATCTGTCCAGCATTTCCCTGCTGGATATGGCCATCGCCATGCTGCTGGCCTTTGCCCTAGGACTTCTCATCTTTTTCGTGTACAAAAAAAGCTACACCGGCGTGATGTACTCCGCCAGTTTCGGCATCACCCTCATCGCTCTGACTATGATTACCACCCTGATTATTATGGCGGTGGTGAGCAATGTGGTGCTGTCCTTAGGTATGGTGGGTGCGCTGTCCATTGTCCGGTTCCGGACAGCCATTAAAGAACCCATGGACATCGCCTTCCTGTTCTGGAGCATTGCCGCCGGTATCGTTCTGGCTGCCGGCATGATTCCCCTGGCAGTTTTTGGAAGCATCCTGATTGGGATTGTTCTGTTGATTTTTTCCGGGCAGAAAAACGTGGATTCCCCCTACATTCTGGTGGTACACTGTGACAGCACCCAGACGGAACAGGCAGTACAGTCCTTTGTAGCCGGGAATGTAAAGCGGCTCTCCTTAAAAAGCAAGAGTGTCGCCCCGGGACAGATTGAGCTGAATTATGAAGTGCGGCTGAAAAACGCCGATTCCGCCTTTGTAAACCAGCTGGATACCATTCCGGGCGTCACCCACACGGTTCTGGTTTCCTATAACGGCGACTATATGGGGTAACACTATGCTCAAGCACAAATGGACCGATGCCATCTACCTGCTGGCGGTTCTTGCTGCCGTCCTTCTAACCGTTCTGCTGATGAACGGGGAGGCATTGGGGATTCCAAAAGCCAGCTCGGTTCCCGGATATGTATACCGGCTCTTTGACGACAGCCGGGTACACACTATTGACATCCAGATGGAGAACTGGGACGGGTTTCTGGAAAAGGCGGCGGAAGAAACCTATTCTCCCTGCACGGTTGTGATTGACGGGGAATCCTTTGAGCGGGTGGGAATCCGCGCCAAGGGAAACAATTCCCTGCGGCTGACGGAAAAATACGGGCTTTCCCGGTACAGCCTCAAACTGGAATTTGACCAGTACGCGGACGGAAACAGCTATTACGGCCTGGACAAATTTTCTTTAGATGCTTCCTTCCAGGACAACAGCTACCTGAAAAGTTATCTGACCTATGACATGATGCGGTTTATGGAGGTTCCCTCCCCTCTTTGCAGTTATGTGTGGGTAACCGTTAACGGAGAAGACTGGGGACTTTTCCTGGCGGTGGAAGAACCGGAGGAGGCATTCTGCCGCCGGAATTTTGGAGCGGATTTCGGACAGCTTTACAAACCGGATTACCGTTCCTTAAATGACGAAAATGCGGATGTCGCGCTAAAATACATTGACGAAAATCCGGAAAGCTACGACAACATCTTCCGCAACGCCAAATTCAAACCGTCTGAGAAAGACAAACAGCGTCTAATTGACGCCCTGCAAATCCTTTCCACCGGCGAAAATCTGGAAACCGCCATTGATGTGGACGAGGTACTCCGGTATTTCACAGTACAGGTGTTTGTGGTGAACCTGGACAGTTACCTTGGAAAAACCGGCCACAACTACTTTCTCTATGAGGAAGACGGAATATTACAGATGCTTCCCTGGGACTACAATCTGGCCTTCGGAACCTACTCCCTGGGGATGCCGGACCCCATCAACGACGCGGAACTTTATGTCAATTATCCCATCAACACCCCAGCTTCCGGGGAAATTATGTTCAACCGTCCCCTCTACCACAATCTGATGAAAAACAATGACTATTTCGCCCAATACCACGCTTATTTTGACGACTTCATCCGAAATTATTTTGAGAGCGGTCTGTTTGAAAAAACTGTGGCAGAAACTGCTGCTATGATCGCTCCTTATGTAAAAAAAGATCCCACCGCCTTCTGCTCTTATGAGGACTTTCAGCAGGGAGTCCGGACCATTGACGACTTTTGCAGCCTGCGGGCGGAAAGTGTACGGAAACAGCTTTCTGGAGAAATTCCCGCCACCATCAAAGGTCAGATGGAACAGCCTGACAAAAAAGTGGATGCCTCTTCCGTCTGGCTGCCGGATCTGGGAGAAATCGCCGACCTCAAACATCCATAAATAAACTCCCGACTTTGCATGATACAGAGCCGGGAGTTTATTTATGTTTTTTTAATGAATTTCGTGTGACACATCGGACAGGTGATCTCTATTTTCCCGCGTCCTTTCGGTACACGAAGCTGCTTTTTGCACTGCGGACAATGATAATACCGATGGGTTTTCCGATCTGCAAAACGTTGCTTTTGTGTGTGATACCATCCCTGCAACTTTCTCCATTCCCGTTTTACCGCTTCCCAAAACACCAAGAATTTTTGATTTTCCCGCATCCGTGCCGCAGTATTGCGTGAAAGCACACGAAAAACAGCCCATCCCATGAACACAATTCCTAACAAATATAAGGGTAAAAATCCAGTCAGAGAAGAAATAAAGGTGCAGACCATCATCGCAACCAGAATTCCGATTCCCATTTGATCCAGACCATAACGTCCCATCATAAAATTACGCAACCAATTCAATGTCATTCCTCTTTTCCTTCTTTCTACATTTAGTATAGCATAAAAAACAAAAGGACGGATGAATTTTTTGTAACAGCTTCATGACAGATTGCACGATTTTTTAAAATTACGCAAAAAATTCTTGACAAATATTTCAGTCGGGATTATACTAGAAAAGAAGTTGCAAGCGCAACGTTTTTGGGGAGGGATTGAAATGGATTCATTTATGCGGTGCATCAACCGTACCGCACGATGCGCTCAATTGTATCGCAGTGAACGGTTTGAGCAGTTAGGGATCAATGGCGGACAGTATATATACATCACTTGCGCCTGCCGTAACCCGGGAATTTCACAGGAACAGATGTCACGTCAGATTTTGATTAACAAGTCCAACGTTTGCCGTCAGCTAACTGTTTTGGAACAGAACGGATTTATTCGTCGGGAAGCAGATGAAAAAGATCGCCGAATTCTACGGGTATATCCTACCGAAAAAGCGCAGGAAGCATTTCCCGTAATTCAGCAGGTTTTGGCAGATTGGCGCCACTATCTGACCGAAGACTTTTCCGAAGAAGAACGAGAGACACTGGATCGACTTTTGGAAAAGGTTTTGGAAAAGGCAACCGCATATGCGGATCATCGTCTCGCACCGGAGAAAAAGGAAGGAGAGGATCAAAAATGAATATGTTGATGCGATATATTCGTCCTTATCTTCTAAAAATGTCAGGCGGAATGTTCATTAAATTTATTGGCGCTATCATGGATTTGCTTTTGCCATGGTTTTTGGCCTACATTATCGACAACATCATTCCGCTGAAAAGTGTTCCGCAAATTTTTTTGTGGGGCGGTGTCATGTTGGTATGTTCGATTTTAGCGTGGGTTACCAATATTATCGCAAATCGGATTGCCGGATGGGTCTCCAAATGTGTCGTGGGTAATATGCGGCATGACCTTTTCCAAAAAATCTCTACTCTGTCCTGTTCCCAGGTTGACGGATTTTCGATTCCATCCCTAATTTCTCGCGTTACATCGGACAGTTACAATATTCATAGCATGGTCGGCATGGTGCAGCGTATGGGAATCCGTGCCCCCATTCTGCTGCTGGGCGGAATTATCGTCACGCTGACTCTCGAACCGGCACTGGCTCTGGTGCTGATTGCGATGATGCCTCCGCTTGCTATCATTATCGTCTACGTCTCCCGGAAAGGTATCCCGCTTTATGCAAACCTTCAGAAAGGAATTGACCGGATGGTGCAGGTGGTGCGTGAAAACATTATCGGAATCCGGGTAATCAAAGCGCTTTCCAAAACTGACTATGAAAAGGGACGCTTTGAAGAAATCAATCAGGAAGTAGTCCGGCGCGAAAAGAAAGCCGGTCTGACTATGGCCGTCACCAATCCCAGCATGAATCTGTTTTTGAACATTGGTCTGACATTAGTCATTCTGGTCGGCGCATTCCGGGTCAACGCCGGAATCAGCCAAGCAGGTAAAATTATAGCTTTTATGAGCTATTTTACCATTATTCTGAATGCACTTCTCTCCATCAACCGAATCTTTGTCATATGTTCGAAAGGAATTGCATCGGCAAATCGTATCCGGGAAGTCCTGGACACCATTCCCGACCTAGAAGTTCAATTCAATTCACAGAAAAAGAATGAGGAAGCGCACATCTCCTTCCGCAATGTCTGTTTCTCCTACTCCCAGACAGAGCGGACGCTGACCGATATCAATTTTTCCCTCAAAAAAGGGGAAACGCTCGGAATTATCGGTGCCACCGGCGCCGGAAAAACGGCAGTCATTAATCTGCTTATGCGCCTTTATGAGGCAAACAGCGGAGAAATCCGCATTAACGGCGTCAATGTCAACGCCATCCCGCCGGAAGAATTACATACCAAATTCGGGATCGTGTTCCAACATGATGTTTTGTTTGCGGACACAGTTGCAGAGAACATCTCCTTTGGACGAGATATTCCCCCGGAACGCCTTGAGGAAGCGGCGCGCGATGCACAGGCCCTCGAATTTATCAACGAATTGCCAGGACGTTTTGACTATGAATTGGCAATCAAAGGCTCTAATCTCAGTGGCGGTCAGAAACAGCGTCTCCTGATTGCCCGTGCTCTGGCAGGAAAGCCGGAAATTCTGGTGCTGGATGACTCCTCCAGTGCACTCGACTATAAGACGGATGCCCAGCTTCGACAGGCAATCCGCGAGCATTATGCCGGAACTACCACCATTATCATCGCACAGCGCATCAGTTCCATTCTGCATGCCGACCATATTCTAGTATTGGAAGATGGTCGGGAAATCGGATACGGGACCCACGAAGAACTGATGGAAGAATGCGAAAGTTATCGAGAAATCAGTGAATCACAGATGGGAGGCGGTAACATTGGCTAAGTATTATAAACGGGACAATCATACAACTCAGCCGAAAAGTAAAATTCTGCTTCGCCTAGGAATGTATCTGCTGAGGCATAAAGCATTGGTCTTCTGCTGCCTGATGCTGACAATATCCAGCAATCTGCTGGCATTAGTAGGACCCGCTCTCTCCGGATATGCCATCAATGCCATTGAACCAGGAAAAGGCGCTGTAATTTTTCAGGAAGTATTTTATTATTGCTTTCTGATGGCGATTTTTTACATTGGATCGTCCATCCTCTCCTACATATTGTCGGCTCTGATGATTATCCTGAGCCAGAAAATCGTCTATCAGATGCGCAAGGAAGTATTTGAAAAATTTGCTGATCTGCCTGTCAACTATTTTGACCGTCATCAGACCGGAGACCTGCTCAGCCGAATTTCTTATGATATTGATGTCGTAAATGCATCCCTTTCCAATGACCTGCTACAAATCTGCACCAGTGTCATCACGGTTGTCGGATCCTTTATCATGATGCTGCAGATATCTCCGCCGCTGATTCTGATTTTCTTCTTTACAATTCCGGCCTCTATTCTCTTCACTCGGTACCGCGCCAAAAAGGTGCGTCCTCTGTTCCACACCCGCTCTGAAAAGCTGGGCGAACTGAACGGCTTTACCGAAGAAGTGATTTCCGCTCAGAAAACTACCAAAGCCTATCATCAGGAAGCGACGATGCAAAGCCGCTTTGACGAAAAAAATGACGATGCTGTCACCGCCTTTTTCCGTGCAGACTACTACGGCAGTGTCACCGGCCCTTCTGTAAACTTTATCAATAATATTTCTCTGTCTCTCGTCAGTGTATTCGGCGCACTTCTCTACCTGTTCGGCCATATGACGCTGGGTAATATTTCATCCTTTGTCCTTTATTCCCGCAAGTTCTCAGGCCCGATCAATGAGGCTGCTAATATTGTCAGCGAACTCCAGTCTGCCTGTGCAGCCGCAGAACGAGTATTTCGCCTGCTGGATGAACAGGTAGAACCGCTGGATGATCCTGATGCGATCGTACTGGATCATGTCCGTGGCGATGTTGAAATGTCTCACATCCGATTTGGTTATACACCGGACAAAATTATTATCCCAGACTTGAACCTCAAGGCGCCTGCGGGCAGCACCGTGGCCATTGTCGGACATACTGGCGCAGGAAAAACGACTTTAATAAATCTTCTGATGCGGTTTTATGATCCGCAAGGCGGAACGATAACCGTCGATGGTCATAACATTATGAAAGTTACCCGCAAGAGTTTGCGGCTCTCCTATGCGATGGTGCTGCAGGATACATGGCTGTTCAACGGCACTATTTTTGACAACATTGCCTACGGAAAACCAGGTGCTACACTCAAGGATGTTCAAGCCGCCGCAAAAGCCGCACGAATTGACAGCTACATTCAAAAGCTGCCGGATGGATACCAGACCTATATCAATGAAGACGGTGTCAATATTTCGCAGGGTCAGAAACAGCTGCTGACAATTGCGCGTGCCATGCTGTTAGATGCGAAAATGCTGATTCTTGACGAAGCGACCTCCAACGTCGATACTCGTACGGAAATTCAGATTCAAGCGGCCATGCAGGAACTGATGAAAGGTAAAACTTGCTTTATCATTGCCCACCGACTTTCTACCATCCAGCATGCGGACAATATTTTAGTTGTTGACGGCGGAAATATTGTCGAGCAGGGAACTCATGCGCAGTTAATGGCAAAAGGCGGTGTTTATGCTGGACTTTATCGGTCGCAGTTCCAATAAAAATTTTCAGCAGATTTTTAGGAAATTCCCTTGACACTTCCCCTAGGTCAGATGGTACGCTGAGAGTAGGAAGGGGAGATTTTCATGAAAATCAAAGAGGTATGCGAAAAAACCGGTCTCACAGAGCGTGCGATCCGACTTTATCTGGAGAAAGGACTGCTGAATCCACCCAATGAGTGGCGACGGGGGCGCACCTATTATGAATACGGTGAAGCAGAGATTGCCCGTCTGAAAGAAATTTCTGCATTTCGGAGTGTCGGCTTTTCCCTGGAAAATATCCGAGAAATGATAGAACATCCGGAAAATTTGCCCAATATTCTCAAGGTACGCTGTCAAGAAATCAGAGAGGAAACTGTCTCCGCAGAGGAGAATGCGAAAATTTTGGAACCATTGACGCAGATGCAATGGATAAATTGCAGCTATCTCGCGAAGGCAATTCGGCAGAAAAATCCACAGACGATTCTCAATGCAGACATCAAACCAGATTTCGGCCGCGCAGATGAACTGACTCAAGAGGAACGCACACTTCTTTCACAGCGTGCAGAGCGGAATCTTGTCCGGATGAACCACCGAAAGCGGCTGCGAATCGGATTACTGGCTATATTGTGCGGTCTGCTGATTCTTGCAGCGGGGATCTTTGGATACTGGTTCCGATATGAAAGACAAATACTTTCCATGACGACTTTTACCAGTTCTGTCCGTTTGTCCGAACCGTTTTATTGGCAGGATTCAGAAGGAACTATGCATCCTGCCGCTTATGTCACCCTACTGGAAACGGGAGATGATTTTCCGGTCTTTTTTCGCGAGGCAGAAGGCTCTCCGCCATTTTTCGGCTATTTTCCCGACACAGAATATGCTGCTATCCGTTTTGACGTGGATATTCCGCGCCGTGATGCCCGGAAACTCCAACTGCTGGACGGTGATCTACTCAATATTCAACGGGTGGAGGAAAAAATCTTTTCGGATGATGTATTCTGCCTGAAATATCTCACAATCACTGACTACCAAGTACCGGGGGTACCGCCAGAGATTCGAATGATGCCGGATTCCAAATCCTAACAAAAAATCACCCAGTCGATGGACCGGGTGATTTTTCTTTTGATTACAGTTTTTTCACCTGATGCTGCGAATAGTCAAAGATACTGCCTTCCAGCATCTGAATCAAGGTATTGGTATACGTCCATTCCAGATGGTTGACCGGTTTGAGCCATTCCCGGCGGCAGAGAAATCCATATGGAGTAAACGCGCGCGTGCCAAGATCATGTCCGTTGATCTTCAATTGCAGGCATTCATAGAAATCTTCCAATGGATCTGGTTTGAGCAAAACCTCTTCGGCTTCTTCCGGTGTATCCAGCGGCTGATCCGTCTCGAATACCAAATCCCCGCTGTAATACGGATACCCTGCAACACCGCCGGAACGCAACAGCGCTGTTTCTGGCTTACGCCCGATGATTTCATCCTTAACTCCGAAATCTCCCAGCAAATACAACGGATCGCTGATTCCGTCCGAATCTTTTTCAATCTGCACCTGTACTTCAATCTGGTTAACTCCTTGCCGGATATGTGCCAAAATCGGGCAGACCAAATTGTTCTGGTCATTGATAAACCGCGGCACAAAATCCTGCATTGGGATTTCCACTCCATTAATGCAAATGGATGCCTGCCCGCCAATTGCCTTCCGATCCATGAGCAGCAGCATCTGGGAAGGAAGTTCCTCAACTGTGAACTCCCGGCGATACCAAATCGGAATGGGATACTCTACCTGAATCCGTTTGGGAAGTCCGAATCCGCCCCGATAGGAAAGATTGTCATGATTCAGAAGCTGCTGTTCACTGCAAAGTTCCATGAAAATACGCGGTTCGGTATCTTTCCAGACTTTCTTGTCAAGGGATACCTGCCACTTTTCCAAGCGGAATACATTCAGTCCCACCGCTGAAACTTTCATCGGCTTCGAAAGATCCAACCATACAACCGGGAGCACTGGTTCCACAGGCAGATCCGATCCTTCTGCTGTCATCCGCAGCAGGATACTTTCACAGCCGTCTAGTTCCAGCACCATTTCATTTCTTTCAGTATCTGCAAGACGAGTCTGCTGTCCATTCTCCAGATTCATCCGGATCCAATGGATTCCCTCCGTTTTCCACCGTAGAATCACTTTTGCTGGTAATCTGCCGTGATTTCCGACCAATACATAGCGTTCCCTTCCGTCTTTGGAAGTCCGCAATGAAGAATAAATCTCACGATTTCCTCCTGCATCCACTGTAATTTCCTGCGGGAACCTCCGGACAATTTCTGCTGTTGCTTCCTCCGGGCCGCCGCTCAAAAAGACATTGTTCCCCTTTCGATATACCTGGGTCCGATCCCGATCAGGAGTCCAATAATTCTGATCTGCATCCTCTTCTGCACCGAATATTTCCAGATATTCGGCACGGACATTCGTATCATCGTCAATAATGCGCGAGGGCAGGAGACCAAATGCCAGCAGCGTTCCTCCCTGCCGCACGAATTCCTGCAATTTCCGGGTAGTTTCCTCTTCTATCACATCTCCGGGCGGAAGCAAAATCGCCGCATAGCTGGCTTTGCCAATTTTCAGACGGCCATTTTCTACTTTCGCCATTTTCAGGATTTCGCCGTCAATTAAATCATATCCGACCTGAGCATGCGCGAGTTCCTTCATGACATTGATCCAGTCCCAGCATAGCTGGAAAAGACGATCTTTCTCCCACTCATCTTCTCCGGTATAGGCAAATCTTCCCATTGCATACTTCTGACGAACCCAGAAGGACAGTTCCGGATCCAGAATCGCAATATCATGCATTGCTTCGGTGTGGCTGACCCAGGCGCTGAGGCGTCCTGCATAATCCGCTGTGAGATGATAATTCTTCCAGTACGGATTCTGGAAAAACTGTGAGGGAGGCGCGTCATGCTTGGTGATACCGTCAATCGTATAGTAGAAGGCATGGACATTGAAGAAGTTGATTCCCTGCGAAGCCATCAGATCAAACATCCATTTGGCGTCCTGCAGCGTCATCGACCATCCAAGGCTGTGGAAACTCTCCACCATTGCATAATCGCGGTTCAGCTGACGTGCAAGGGAACTGATTCCCGGCGCACAGCTTCGATAGTGCACCAAATATTCATCATATACCCAATCCAAAGTACGTCCTACCTTTTCATGAGAGGTATCGCCGCCTACAACATGACTGTAAAGCTGGGTAGAACGCCGCATCGAGGGAACCTCTGTTGCATATAGGATATTATGCTCTGCACACCAGTCCGAAATCTGATGATGATAGCTTTCCCGGAACAGTTCATGCAGTGCCTCACAATATTGATACCGTACTTTTGCGGCATCTGGCGCGGAATTATCATGCAGCATCCAGAGTTTCTCACACAAATCATAGCCAAATCTCTTCCGGAAATATTCCGGGAGAAGGTTCGACCACGGCATAGTTCCCAAAAATCCGGTCTCGTCCGAAAACATTCCATAAACGCTCGTTCCCAATTTATCCCCCAAGGTCTGGGCATAGCGTTCATAGGTATTTTCCAAAAAGGTTCGAACTGCCTCCTTATGGCAGGGATCAAAATAAGTACCGTAATACTTGAAATCTCGGACTCTTTGCTGGATATCCACTTCTACCCGCCATTTTCCTTCTGGCAGTGTCATGGTCAGAACCTTGCACGGTCCATATGTGAAATATCGTTTCTGATTATAGGAGGTCAGCCCGGATTTCTGATAAATCTCCGTTTCCTGACGGTTGCCAATGCAGTCCATCAAATCCAATGCATTCTCCCAATCTGCTTTTCCGTCCGCATCAATCGGAGCTGCCTTAGCAAACAGGATTTTATCCCATCCCAGAGAGTGTTCTTCTTCTACGCCGCCTTCCGTATCCCACATCTGGCGGACAAGGCTAGTATGGACGGCTTCCGGATGTTCCAGAAGGACTTCACCGCCAGCCATTCCGCTCGGATAAGGATATTCGTCATACAGCCAGACTTCGAGCCCATATTCTTCCGCTCGCTGACAGGCGAACGCAATCCGATCAAACCATTTCTGGGAAAGATACGGCACCTTCTGCCCCTGACGCGCACAGATAAAAGCGCCGCCCAGTCCCTGTTCCTTCATCATTCGGAGTTGCCGGTCAATTTCCTCTTCGTTCAGATCCCCGTTCCAGAACCAGAACGGTTTGATCCTCTGCCGCATAGTCGGATTTTTCCAGTCGTTGAGCCAGTCCATAATATTCCTCCCTTTCACTCGGATACAATTTTCATCAATTGTCCCAACAAATTCTTCTGAATCTCCGCATACTGCGGATCTCCGGCAAGATTCCGGCTCTCTTCCGGATCTGCCTCCATATCGTAAAGACTGCGCACTTCATAGGAATCCATCTCAATTACGAGTTTGAAACGGCTATCTCGCAGCATATACCAATGTCCGTCTTTCTGGTAATTTTCTGCAAATACAGGCGGATGCGCTTCCGTCTTCCCCTCTGCCAGCCCGACCAAGCTAACTCCCGGAAAATCCGGACGTTCCGGAGCACCTGCAATCTCCAAACAGGTCGCGTAATAATCGACTGCCGATACCGGAACCGACACCACCGGAACCTGTTTCTTCCCCGGAATTTTGACAATCAATGGTATTCCACAGGAACGTTCGAATGGCAGGCACTTATTTTTCTTCCCATGGCTTCCCTGCATATCGCCGTGGTCGGAAGAGAAAATCACAGTGGTATTGTCTGCAATTCCGAGTTTCTCAAGTTCCTCTAATATCAGTCCAACGTTCGCGTCAATCTGGGATACCATACCATAATATAATTGATAATATTTCTGAATATTCCCGCCGTAACGCTGATAATCCGGGCAGTTTTCAATGGGACGCGGACTGTACGGGGAAAAAGTGGGAGTATATGGCTCAAAATCCTCATACTGCTCTGGCAGCGGAAATGTCACGCCATCATATAGCGTTTCATACTGCGAAGACGGTTGCTCAGGATAATGAGGCGCCTGGAAAAAAATCGTATGAAGGAATGGACGGCCTTCTTTTGCCAGCATACGGAGACGTTCGATTCCGAGACGAGCTGTCACATCGGTGCGATGTTCCTCAAAACGATGTTCCACATTCTCCTCGTCGTAAAAACAGACATCTTTCAAAAATCCGTTGTAACATTGATACCCGATAAAGTGCCGATGTCCTGCACGGTATTCCGGGGGAATCGGCTTATTTCCGTTGTCCCCAAGATGCAGTTTCCCAACAAAGCTGGTATCATATCCGACCTTTTCCAGATCCCCTGCCAAACAAGGATCTTCCGGACGCAATGCCGTCGAATTGTCCAGGACTCCATTGTCTTTCGAATACCGTCCGGAATATAAAATTCCCCGAAACGGACCGCAAATCGGATTATTGGAGTATGCATTGGTAAAGAGCGTTCCTTCTTTTGCAAGTCGGTCAAGATTGGGTGTATGGACAAAAGGGGAAAGCAGACCCAGTGCATACTTATGCATTTGATCAGTCATAATCATCAGGATATTTTGCGGCATGAAATCTCCTCTTTTCCGAAAGAAGTATTTTCTTCATTTTACCATAAATATGAATTCAAACAAGAGTTTTTTAAAAAAATAGTATCTTTTTATAAAAACGACTTCTAATATTTGGACACTCTCTTCACGGATAACAATCCTCAGAATGTGAAAAGGCCTTGCACAGTCCGATAGAAACGTGTATACTGAATTTATATCAACAGCAATGGGAGGATGTGCTATGCTGGACATCATATTTTCTATCGGCGAAAAAATATTGATCCTTTTTTTCATGATCGGGGTCGGTGTCGTCCTTTCCCGAAAAAAAATTATAACCCGGGAAGGCGCCTCACAAATTGCAGAAGTTGTTCTGTTAATTGCGACACCCTGTATTATTGTTTCCGCTTTTACCCACGATCTGAGCGGCGTTTCCTGGAAAGATATGCTCTTCGTTGCGGTATTTGCCGCACTTATCCACTTAATCGGAATCGCGTTGTCTCCTCTGCTGTTCCGCAAAGAAGCAGAAAGCCGTCAAAAAGTTCTGCGTTTTTGTATCATCTACGGCAATGTCGGTTTTATGGGACTGCCGCTGCTGGAAAGCTTTCTGGGAAATGATGGGGTTATCTACGCATCTATATTTATTACCGTCTTCAACATCTTTTGCTGGACACATGGGGTGCGGCTGATGGACCAGCAAAACAGCGGAAAGATCCCACTTGTGAAATGTCTTATCAATCCCGGAACTATCGGACTTGTATTAGGGCTGGCAATCCTCCTGTTCCAGATTCCCATTCCAAATGCAGCCAATGAAATTATTCAGGCCTTTTCTGGCTTGAATACGCCCCTTGCCATGCTCTGCATCGGAGTCCATATTTCTGCCATTTCCCCCCGTTCTGTTTTGCAGGATCGTTCCATGCTGCTTGTAGTCGCAATTCGCTTGCTGCTGATCCCAGCCATCATTATGGCCCTGCTTTCCCTGTTTACACGGCAATACCCGCTTTTCGCCGGAATCTTGCTGCAATCCGCTATGCCCATTGCGGCAAATAGTGCACTGTTTGCCGACCGCTATCACGGGGATCGTCCGCTCGCATCACAGGCTGTTGCCTTATCCACCTTATTATCCATTCTGACACTTCCGTTATTAGCTGCGGTTGCCCGCCTGATTTGTGGATAAAAAAATCCGACGGCCGCATGCAGTAACGGCGTCGGATTGGGAAAAAGGTGAGGCGCCGCATTCACAGCGCCACAGGTGGTTTTCACCCCTGTGAAAAAAGTATAGCACAAACGCTGTGTCGAAAAATGTCGAATTTTGTCGAATAAAAAATTTTCTTCCGGTTGCACCTGAATCAAAAAAATGTTATAATTTTCTCATTATAGTGAAAGAAAGCAGGTTTTGCATGAAACAGGACAGACCTTATCCTTATGTACAGGTTACCCCAAAAGCGGAACACAGCATTGAACGTGGACATCCTTGGATTTACGACACAGAAATCCTGTCTGCTGATCATTGTATTGACGGTGAACTGGTGGATGTATTCGCCGGAAAAAGAACATATCTGGGTACTGGATTTTACAACAGCCGGTCAAAAATACGTGTCCGCCTTATCTCGCGCAACGCCAATGACCGATTTGATGAAGCTTTTTGGGAACGCCGCCTCCGTCACGCATGGGAATACCGCAAAACTGTAATGGGAGATGATATTTCCTGCTGTCGGCTGATTTTCGGGGAAGCAGATTCTTTTCCCGGATTGACGGTTGACCGTTTCTCAAATATTCTGGTAGCGCAGACCCTGTCACTAGGCATTGAGCACAGGAAAGGATTGCTCTTTCCCCTTCTCTGCCGCATTCTGGAAGAGGATGGACAGAAAATCGATGCTCTTTACGAGCGGAATGACCTTGCCATTCGGGAACTGGAGGGGATGGATCAGGGAAAAGGATTTTTCCCTCTGCCCGGAAAAATGATTCCTTCTTCGACCGAAACAGAGATTGTTGAAAATGGAATCCGATATACCGTAGACTTTGAAAACGGTCAGAAGACTGGATTCTTTCTCGACCAGAAATACAATCGGCAGGCAGTCGCGCGTCTGAGCCGTGGAAAAAAAGTGCTGGACTGCTTTACTCACACCGGCTCTTTCGGCATGAATGCGGCGATGGGAGGTGCTCTCCACGTTCATTCCGTTGATATCTCGCAAGATGCGGTGCATATGGCGGCACATAATGCCGAGCAAAACGATCTTGCGGATCGGATGAGTTTTGAAACCGCTAATGTATTCGATTTACTCCCCACAATTCAGCCGAAAAGCTATGACTTTATTATTTTGGATCCTCCCGCCTTCACCAAATCGCGCAAAACAGTTCAAAATGCTGCTCATGGATACAAAGAGATCAATCTCCGCGCCATGAAACTCCTGCCGCCTGGCGGATATCTGGCAACCTGTTCCTGTTCCCACTTTATGACAGAAGAACTTTTTATCAAAATGCTTCGGGAGGCCGCACAGGATGCAGGTGTTCGACTTCGCCAGATTGAAGCACGGCAGCAGTCACCCGATCATCCGATTCTCTGGAATGTGCCCGAAACCAATTATTTGAAATTCTATCTGTTCCAGGTCGTATAAAAATAGCCCCGTATGATGAAAAAACATCATGCGGGGCATTTTTTCGGATTATTTTACATAATTCAGGAAACGATTGGCTGTATCCAATTCATTTTCATAGAAACAAATCCGGTATTTGTAAGTGAGGGAATAATGATGCGGAATATCCAGACCGCCTTTGAAATACAGATTGTTGGCAGCAAACAGACCGTAGTTGCGGATGTGCCAAGTAGTAGGATAACGCTCATTGTCTTCATTATCAAAGACTGCGATTCCGTACTTTTTGCCGTCGATGATACCGGAATAATCGCACCATGCTGCCGGACGTCCCCAGCATTCTGCTTCATTCTTCGCGCCATAGGCATTGCAGAAACTTCCGCTGCGGTCTGCGCGCATCTCCTCATTGATTCGAATGCCAAGAGGACCTGCTTCCTTGGTATTTCCGAAACGGACATCGCCGTAAGAAGCAGTAAATGTAACCTCTACATCCACATAACGACAGCTTTCCGGCTGATTGTAGAAAGTAAAGGTACGTTTTTCATCCAAAACCGGTGCACCTTTATGATTGCACCATACATTTTTGGCAGTAAAACCGCCCCAAGCCGGGCCGCTGACCATCTGTTCAATAGCCTGATGACGCTGCTCGCCGCGGGTTTCCTCATTTTCGTTCCAGAAGTCGATACCATTCACATCACCGACTGCCAGAAATACCGAACGCTGATGCGGATGCTCTTTCGTTTCGAGATCCAGACGGGTATACCAGCTGCCATCCGCCGTATAGACCGGTCCCAAATAGGGTTTCAGGTAGCCGCGGTCAAACACATAGGATGTAAATAGCTTGCCATTAATCAAAACATCCAGCGCTTTTCCATCTTCTGCTGGCTTGATTTCAACACCGCCTTCTGCGGGTTTATCAGAAAGTTCCGCCGAAATCTCTTTTTCTCCATCCAAATCTGCTACAACCAGAACACCGCCGTCTTTCGGCTGCGCAGGATAAATCTTTCCGTCTTCCGTTACGACAGAACGGCATTCCACACCCAACTCGGATGATTTAATTAAAATCGGCTCGCCTGTTACAGAACGCCGACCTTTCAAGGTGATTGTCATGCAAAAGCCTCCTCCAAAAATACGCGGGCAGGTTCAATTTCCCGCTCAAAATCCTGATACCCGCACTCCACACTGACCCTGCCATCATAACCGGCATCCTTCAGTGCCGCTGCAAACTGCTTCAGATATTCTCCTCCATCCCGTCCGGGATAAACCCGTGCCGGCGGCTCCGCCACATGGATATGTACCAGAATCTCTGCTTCCTTTTTAAGAATGGAAAGATCTTCCTTTTCACAATACATGTGGAAAGCGTCTGCGAGAAGCCGGACCCTCGGCAAATTTAAGGTATGTACCATTTTAGCGCCTTCTGCCACGGTATTCAGAACATTACATTCGCTGCTGTTAAGCGGTTCAATTGCAATGGTTACTCCATACTTTTCCCCGTATTCATTGCACATCCGGAGGAACTTATGAATTCCGGCAATCCCCTCTTCCCGGCTCATTCCATCCGGAATCCGACGGGCAGCGCCGCTGCCGAACACCATGATTCCGATGCCCAAACGGGAAGCACGGGAAAGAATTTTCTCTACATATACACACAAATCCTGCTGTTTGGACGGGTCCAAAATCGGTAGATCTCCCGGAATAAAGCTATTGCATACTTCCAACGGGAGTTTCCCCTGTGCATGTGCTTCCTCAAGGCGGCTCACTTCTTCTTCTGTAAGTCGCCCCAGAAATCCTGCACCTGTCTCAGAATAACGATATCCTGCTTCCAGAACCGTCTGTGTTCCTTCCCGCATCACTTTCTCTGCGGAAGGCGGAACCTGCCCCTCCCCCTGTGGCATAAAAGAGGCACCGGGAAGGCAGCATCCGAACTTTATCATGCCAGAACTCCTTTATTAGTCAATGGTAACAGTTTTGCCAGTACGAGCGGATTCATAAATTGCATTGATGATCTTGACAGCCTTGATGCCTTCGCTGGGAAGAATCTGGGGATCACGGTCATAGTAAACCGCATCAATCATATTTTCCACGATAGAAGCGTGACCCAGAACGATAGTAGGATCATTTGCAACTGCACCGTTATTCCGATTATATTTCTCAAGCATTTCGGCCTCTTCGTTTTCCTTGGCATCCATAAATTTCCAAAGAGTCAGATTGCCGTCATTTGCTTCCATACTTCCGTTCGCACCGTAGACTTTCAAAGTCGTGCAGATACCGGGATAAGCACAAGTAGTGCTGACAAAGGTTGCAACTGCGCCATTCTTAAAGCGGATAATCGAAGTAGTCATATCTTCGGTTTCAATTTTATGGTTGCAGATTCCCATAACAGAAGTAACGCTTTCCACGTCGCCCATCAACCACTGCATCAGGTCAACGGTATGAACAGCCTGATTCATCAAAGATCCGCCGCCGTCCATTTCCCAAGTGCCGCGCCAGCCGCCATTATCATAATATTCCTGGGTACGATACCATTTCACTTCAAAGGTTCCCATAATCAATTTACCGATTCGGCCGCTGTCGATTGCATCCTTCATCGGTTTCATGCAGACATTGTTGCGGTTCTGATGAACAACCGCAGCTTTTTTGCCGGTACGGATCCGTGCATCCTCAATTTTCTGTGCAGCTTCGGGAGTGATGTCTACCGGTTTCTCAACCAGAACATTCTTGCCTGCTTCCATTGCACGAACTGCAAATTCTGCATGCATTGCGCTGGGCAAAGCGATACTGACAATCTCAATATCGGGATTTTTCAGCATCTCATCAAAGCTCTCGTAGGTCAAAACACCAGGATATTTTTCAGCCATTGCCTGCAGTTTTTCGGGAATCAGATCGCAGACAGCTACTAATTTACCATGTTTAGAGTTTGCAGCCGCATCCACATGCGCTTTACCAACGCCAAGGCCGACTACTGCATAACCAATTTTACGTTCCATGATTCATTCTCCTTTTCATAACGGATTTCTTTCATTATAGCACGCGCATTTTATTGTCTCAAGGCAGGAAAATACGAAAAATAGTAAAATCGGACCTTTTTTCATGGAAATTTTCTTGCTTTTTTTTGGTGAAATGATACAATAGAAACAGGAGGTGTTCATCTTGCACGAGATCCAGATTTCTTATTCTTTCCATCCACCGATGCCTTTTCCGACCGCGATTCACCCCACCTACCATTCCCATCCTCACGATGAAATGCTGGTCATACATTCCGGTGATATTATTGCCATGACTTCCAATACCTACCTTTCTCACAAAGGTCCCTGTATCCTCTTTTATAAAAAATTCTGTCCACATACTCAAATTAACGGTGGTGGTGTTTCTTACGAACGCTATTGTATCGGCTTTGATCGAAATTCTGTGGCAGAATTTTTACCGGATCTTTCCCTATTCGCCTCTTTCTGCCGAGAAGATGCCTTTCTTCTCCCACTTAACCCTGCAGAGGAAGAACGCTTGACTTCGGCAGCTAAATTACTATACCAATCTCCCCAGGAAGGAGATATTCGTCGCAGGTTACTGCTCAGCTACCTACTGGCAGAAGTTGCGGAAATTAGCGTACAGCGAGCCGAGTCACAACCAGTCCATTTCTATTTAACAGCTGTGACCCAATATATTGCCGATCATATGCGGGAAAAGCTGACGATTGACCGGATTGCTGGGGAGTTCCATATCGGACGCACCAAATTAATTCGAGATTTTCGGGAATTTTTTTCCATGAGCGTCTCGCAGTATATCACAATGGAACGTCTCGTTCGGGCACGTATGATGCTCCAGCGAGGAGAAGCTGTTTTAACTGCTGCCGAACAATGCGGCTTTACGGACAGCGCCTATTTTATTCGGGTTTTTCGTAAGTACTATGGGATGACGCCTGCGGTCTACCGCCGGCAATCCAGTGAAAATCCTGTTTCTGATTAAAAAGAACTGGCTATTTCAGCCGAATGATACCTTACTTATAAAATAATATATCCAACTTAAAGAAAATAAATTTTAAACAGTATATAATGAATAACAAATAAATTATATAAAAATCCGTATTGTATTTTACTTTTATTAACTAATTATCCCTTCAGATTATGTTCCTGCATTTGACCCGGAACATCTGACAAATAAAATATAATTTCACCCCCATCACTCAGTTCCTCCCAGGTAAGACAGGTGCGGTGAATTTTTGTCCCATTCACAGAAATTCCCGCAATATATGGATAGCGTTCTGGATCACAGTCTGTGCAAATAACCAATTGTGTACTATTTTTACATGAATGAAATTCTGGATTCAGCGAGATCACAGCTTTTGTAAAGAGTGGGGTATTGGTTTCAAACAGATTACTGGCGGAAACACTCTGATGGATTCCCATTGCTGTCAAAACGTACCAGGCTGACATCTGTCCGACATCCTCATTGCCGCAGTATCCATATGCGCCAGGGCGATATGCTTCTTTTTGAATCCTTCTTACCCAATATTGAGTTTTTTCCGGAATTCCAATCTCTACATAAATATGAGGAACTGTATGTACAGGTTCATTGGAATGGTTATAATTATCATTCCAAAAAGCAGAAAAATCGGCTTTCTCAAAAAATTCATCCAATTCCCGTTCAAACCGATCTTTCCCCATAAGGTTCCTCAACCCTGGAATGTCATGAGGAACAAACCATGTTTGTTGATAAATGTTGCTTTCTACACAACCGAATCCCTTATATTTTGATTGGAATTCTATAAATTTTCCATCTCGATCACGACAATTCATCCAACCAGCTTCTGTATCAAAAATATTGCGGTAATTCATTGAATACTGATAAAAAGCATCGGCATCATTGAATTTTCCCAAAGCTTTCGCCAAACGAGAAAGACACCATGCCGTAAAAGAATACTCTAACGTTTTCGAAATATCGTTTGGAAAATATCCCAATCGGAGAAAATCTGCCAATTCCCCTTGATCAGCTTTATCCCCAAGCCACCAGGAACGACAAATTTCATAAGCCGACTCTACATCATACCCACGGATTCCTTTTAGATACGCATCACACAAAATATTAGCACCTGGATCTCCTACCATACAGCCGGACTCAATACCAACGATTTCCCATCGAGGGAAAGGAGATTGTTTATTTGCATTGGATATAAAAATTAAAGAATTGATTTCATCCTGTACAACATCTGGTCGTATCAGACTAAACAATGGAAATGCACTACGAAAAACATCCCAGCCACTAAAAATGGTGCGAAAAGTATAAGAATGAACTGTTTCTGGCTTCCCCATTGCAATGCGATATCTTCCGTCACAATCCGAAAAGTCTCGAGGATCCAACAGAACATGATACAAAGAGGAACAGAATACTTCCCGATCCTGACGAGTTCCTCCTTCTATTTGAATACATTGAAGCGCTTTTTCCCATTCCAGTTTAGCATTTTCATGGAGACTATCAAAGGATTGGTCTTCCTGATCAAAGTTATTTCTTGCCCCTCGCATATCAACAAAGGATATGGCTGTATGCACCTCAATTTGCTCACCGGGATTTGTATGGAAGTCTGCGGCAATGCCCAAAGAAGTTCCGTGATGTATTTTTTTGCCTTCCAATACGTTTCCCTCATCCCATAGAGCCCAACTTTCCATGGGACGAGAAAATTTCATCACAAAGAATAGTTCATACTTCACATGTCCTTTTCCATGTCCCCATCCTCCGCCTTCCGGCATACAAAGAATCTTTCCTTCTATCGTAGAGGAATCCAGAATTTCTATATCCTGTGATGAGGAATGACCGCCGATACGTCGATATAAGTCAACCAGAATATGTGATTCTCCACCTGTCTGAAAGGTAAAACGAAGAGCACCCGTATGACGGGCTGCTGTAGCTTCCGCACGAATCTGATAATCAGACAAATCCACCGCATAATAACCGGGTTTTCCAATTTCCGTTGCGTGATTATACCGTGAAGCCCAGGAAAGTTCGCCAATGCAGTATTTGGTATATTCATTTGTTCCGCTAAAATATCGACGAGTTCCTGTAATCGGCATGATTTGGATATTTCCAAAATCTCCGTACCAGCCAATTCCACTCATATGAATCATCGAAAAACCTTCGATTGTTTCGTGCGCATAACTGTATCCTGAGCCATTATCTCCCCCTGTAATGGTATCTGGACTCAATTGAACCATACCAAATGGCAATACTGCCCCAGGATATGTTTTTCCGCCACCATCTCCGCCGGCTTCATTTGCTACAGCCCCCATCAGCGTATTTACTTCATCATATTGCGACATTCTAATACCTCATTTTCATGTTTTTCTTTCACAATTTCTATGGATATCCAGTATATTGAAAAAGTATCAAATAAATATTCCGTTATTCGCGTACTAACCAATTTTCAGGCAACTCGGTTAATTTCTCCGGCTGCTGCCAACCTGCTCCTATTTTCGCAAATCGTGCAATCATATTTTCATCTAAAAGGCCTTGATCATTTGGACTGGCATTAATTAAAAAAGCAACATTTCGGCTGTTCATCTCCATTGCCTTTTCCAAGGCCCACTGTGCCGGTTTCAGCGTAGTTGTCGCATCGGTATCATGCCAAAACCAATTATTAGTCAGCTTATTACCAGCTGCTCCAGGTCCCATAAAGCCATCCGGAACCTCTTGGCCGGCTGCATTTTCATAGAAAACAATATCACTGTGTGCTAAACTTGTTTCACAACTATGATTAATCAACAGACAGTTGGGTTGCAGCGATTTTACAAAATCATCTATTTCCTCAAAAGGCATTTTCTCATAAAATGGTCCTCCCCATCGCGCTTGCCAACCATCAATAATTAAAAACGGAATCTCTCCATAATTTGTCAAAAGTTCTCGCAACTGTTCCTTGGTAAATTCCACATCTTCCGGCGTGCATTTCTTTCGCCCAATTTCATGAGTCAGATCCAGCATGGAAAAATACAATCCCGCAGATATTCCTGCTTCCCGATAAGCCTTTAAATATTCTGCAACAACATCCCGTTTACAAGTTGCATTACGAATACAATGTTCAGTGGTCCGGGTATTCCAAATACAAAATCCTTCGTGATGCTTAGCCGTTAATGCGGCAAATTTTGCACCCATACTTTTGCTGGCAGCTGCCCATTGATAACAATCTAACTTTTGAGGATTCCATGTAGCTGGATCAAACGGATACTTTCTCTCCATTCCTCTATTTTCATGGCCATATTCCCAATCCTCTATATTAGTATTATGGAATTGTGCAGTTGCACTATTAAAATGGATAAATTGACCAAGTCTTAAATTTACAAACCATTTTTGTAGCTCGACTAAATTTTGATTATTCATAAACCTTTTCTCCCATTACAAATTACAGCCTATAGATATTTTTATGAGTTGATCTAAAATCACTAAAAATACTCTAGACACTCTAATTAACAGAAGCGCCGGCTGAAATCAACCGGCGTTTTCTGCTTATTTATAATTCACATGCGATTAGGAATGATTAGCAGTATACCATTCATTTGCTGCTTCTATTACTTCCTTACCGCCAATAGAATTGTATTTCTCAACATATTCATCGAAATAATCGATTGGTTTCTCACCGGTAATGATAGAGATCACCATTTCATCACGCAATTTCATCAATTCCCCTTTCTTTTCTGAAATAACAGGGATTGATACCTGAACCGCCGATTCAATACCATCTTCATCATAATTAAGAACATCCGCAGCCCATGTTTCCTGATATCCAGTCAAATCTCCCGGAATATGGAACCCGAACGGATTGCACCCCAAAGAAGACGGATCAAAATTAGAAGCAGGATCATTATACGGAGGAAGCTCTTTAATGATTTCCCGTTCCTCATCCAGCCAATCCCAATGTTCACCCTTAATACCCTTACCAAATGTCATTTTTTCTTCCGGTGTTGCCTCTAGTTCCTGATATTCCAGAATTTCGCACATTTTTCCAACCTTTCCAGGATCTTCTTCCGCTAACTTTCCAAAAGAATAATATCCTTGCAGGCGGTTAAACATTTTGATGCCACCCGTTCCATCCTCATTTTTGAGAGGAGAACCATATACGGTTTTCGCTTCCGGGTTTGCCACTGCCAATTCCTGCGCCATTGCACCCGGTTCACACGGAACAGCATTCCCAGCGTCATCTTTCAAGTCATAAGCACCCGCGGGGGTCCAATGATAGTAGTTACCGCGGCAAGAGAAACCTATACGGTTCTTAACAAATGCATGTGACAACGCCCAGTAACCACCAGAATTTTCGCCTGTGATAAATTCCGGATCCAATACGCCGTCTGTATACATCTGGGACAGCAGAGTCAACGCTTCCTTAAATTCTGGAGAAGTATTGTAATCATAAATTTTCCCGTCTTTTTCTCCGAAATACATATCCCCGCTGTTATCAATTACAATGCCATATGCGCCATAAATAGCTTGCATACCATCCTGAGAAAGTCCGTAAGTATCTTTCTTGCCATTTCCATCCGGATCATCATTGGCAAAAGCATACATCACATCAACAAACTCATCCAGTGTAGTCGGAACCGATAGACCTAATTTGTCCAACCAATCCTGACGGTATACCAGCGGAATATGCAAAGCGTTAGTTGCACTCAGAGCAGGAAGGCCATACATCTTCCCATCAATTTTACCATAATCCATACATCCTTTAGAATATGACTCCATCGCATCATAAATTCCACCCAGATGGTTCTGTACCAAATCATCAGGAAGTTCCATCAGAATGCCCTGATCCACATAAGTAGCCAATTGGTCTGGACGTTTTACCCGGATAAAATCTGGAATCTCCCCACCAGCCAGACGAACGCTGAACAATTCATCCCATTTTGATTCATCAATATACCACATATCCAATTCTACATTGAACTTCTCCTCTATCATCTTTTTTATCACAGGATCATCATCTAAAGGTTGGAGCATGTAACCGATGGTAGAAATCTTATACTTTTTCTGGGGATCTGGGGTCCACTTATCTGCTGTCTCCTCAATTTTACTGGAATCTCCCTCCACAGAAGACGATGCTGTCGAATTGGTTGAATCCGAAGAGGAAGTCTCTGCTTCTCCACATCCGGACAAAACTCCTGTCAGCATAGCGAGTGCGCAAAAAATAGACAATACCTGACGTTTTTTCATAAAAATCCTCCTCAAATAAAATTATATAACTTAGCCTTTCAGGGAACCAACCATAACGCCTTTTACAAAATATTTCTGAATAAAAGGATAAACAATTAAAATCGGAATCGTGGTTACCATAATGGTTGCAGCTTTAATACTTTCGGGCATAATTGCCTGATTACTACTTACTTCCACAGTACTTATATTAACATACTCAGCTGATCCTTCCAAAACGATCCGCCGCATAACTAACTGCAAAACTTGGATATCACTGTTGGTAATATAAAGCAGGCAGTCAAACCATGCGTTCCAATTATCAACTGCCACCCAGAGGGCTAGTGTTGCAATAATCGGTTTACTGAGCGGCATAATAATGCTGAACAAAATTCTTATATCGTTTGCTCCATCAATTCTCGCCGACTCCTCCAGACTTTCCGGAAGAGACATAAAATAATTTCGAGCAATGACAATATTGTAAGCGCTTGCCAGTCCAGGCAGAATTAGTGCCCAAATGCTATTTAACAAGCCGACACCTTTTACAACCAAATAGGTTGGAATCATGCCTCCATTAAAAAACATGGTAAAAACAATTAACGATGTCCAAAGATTACGATTGGGATAATATCTTTTGGAAAGTACATAGGCTGCCATCAAGGTAACCAGCAATGTTAATACGGTACCAACAACTGTTCGGAAGATAGTTACGGCGAATCCTCGAATAATATCATCATTCTCTAATACGCGCCGATAATTCTCAAAGGTTGTTTCTGGTGGGAAAAGATATAATTCGGTGGTGGGGACATTGATACTCGCAATAGATTGCGTAAACAAATTCCAAAACGGATAAATGGTCGTCAGGCAGAGGACAATCATAAAGGTGTAATTAAGAACATCAAATACAATATCACCTGTTGTTCTTTTCTTTTTCATAATGCAATCTCCTCCTCACCAGATGCCATATTCACTTGTGCGCTTACAAATCTGGTTGGTGACGATTACCAGCGCAAAGGATATTACATTCTTAAACAGTTCAACTGCTGTCGCATAACTATACTGCAGATTTCCAATGCCTTCGCGGTAAGTATAGGTACTCAGTACATCAGCTACCTCATACACAGCGGGATTATACAGATTGAAGATCTGATCAAAGTTGTCATTCAGCAGCTTACCTGACTGCATGATCAACATGATCGTAATCATTGGCATGATGGACGGAAGCGTTATGCTGATCATTTTACGAAAACGACTTGCGCCATCAATATCTGCCGCTTCATATAAAGTCGTATCAATTCCGCTCAAAGCCGCAAGATAAATGATGGATCCCCAACCAATACTCTTCCAGATATTGGTTACAACCAAAACGGTTCGAAACCAGCTTTTATCTGCGAGAAAATAAATTGGTGTTCCACCCAGACTGCTGATGATGATGTTAATTGGTCCGGTTGAAGGCGACAGAAATTGCATGAATAAGCCACCCAATACAACCCATGATACAAAATGTGGCAGATAACTGATGGTCTGTACCACTTTTTTAAAACGCATCCGGGTGATTTCGTTAAGCAGCAGCGCAAAAATAATCGGGGCCGGAAATCCAAAAATCAATTGATAAATTCCAATGACAATCGTGTTTCGCATTACGAGCCAGAAAGTATCCTTTGCAAACAATTCTTGGAATACTTCAAACCCGATCCAAGGGCTTCCCATAATTCCATCAAGAAGTTTATAGTCTTTAAACGCAATTGTCAAACCGTAAATTGGAGCATATTTAAAGACCGCAAAATAAATCAACGCGGGAATCAACATAATTGTCAAATACCGGTTTTTCCAATACCTGGTAATAATGTTTCCACCCTTTGCACGGCTATGGCTCATGGCAGTCATCCTTTCTGTAATCATAAGATCTCTTGCATGCATTCAGAATAGCATGTTTGGATTATAATCACAATCTTAAATATTCATGAATCCTTTACAAATTGGCTGCTGAGTAGGAAAAATTAACACTTTCATCGATTTTTGAGAGAATATATATCCATGAAACATACCAGCGTACCATAGAAATGGCTATTTTCAGTTTATTATCAAAAGTTTTCCTCAAATGAGTACAGTCTTTCTATATAAAAATCAATCCGGATTTTCAAAAGCTGTTTGATCTTTTGAAAATCCGGATTACTCGAAGCAAAAGTAATATTAAAAATAATCAGATATATAAGGAACCTGTTGTTCAATTGCGTTTTCAAGCATATTAATGATCTCAGCATCCGCATTCAAGCGTCCGATTTTTGCCAAATAATGCGGTCGTTTATAACCCATTAACATAGTAGTCATTGTTTGTATGCTGATCTGTGTAGAGCATACCTCTGGTATTTTTCGCGCCTCTCCCTTTCCGCTTTTGGAAATCTGGAGTAAAAAAGTTCCCTGATTGCACTCCATAATCGGATCTGTAAGAGTAAATTTCCATTCACGATCCACTGCGCTGGGTTTGAAGGGATACTGAGCAACAAATGCCGCAAAATCAACGATGCGTCCCATATAGTATGGAGAAATAGTTTCCAGAATACTGGCATCTTCCAATAAAAATGCCAATGGTTCATCTGTATAAGTGTTGCCTTCAACCTCATTAATCATCGAAAAATGTGCAGAAATAAAATTCCATAAGCCAATACGAGCATTTTCATTATTAAAAATCATATCCTTGATATGAAATACTTCATTTGCGATCCAATATATGATGTATCCGTCCGGCTCATTCTCTTCATTATAATAAATTGCAGCCATTATATCATCCGGATCCCAAAGCCAATATTCATTCCATGCCAATTCATCCCGTAGAATAGCGCCGTGTGTATGCTGTGCATATCGTTCGTAAGCATTCTTTAATTCAGGGCTATCCGTTTTCACACGCCGTACATCACCTGACACCTGACGGTTTTTAGGAAGCTGATAATCCTTGATCTCATAGCTGATTTTATCTGAAATCAGTTCCCAACCTTTCCGACGATAATATGGAATCGAATAGGGGTACAGATAGCAGATATACTGACCTTTCTCGCGCATATTCTTAAGCGCCTGTTCCAGAAGCTTATGCATCAGCCCCATATTCGAATATTCCGGATAAGTTCCCACTCCGGTCAACCCGCCCATCGAATAGGTTCTGCCATAAATCTTCACCTGCATAGGATAGACTGCAACCTGTGAAACCAAAGTATCACGATCAAACCAGCCGATGACATCTGCCTTTTCCATCGTGGGAAACTTTGCGCGGATAATTTCCTTTTCCTGCCAGCCAATGGAACTCAATTCCTGATCCGTCACCTGAAAAACATATCGCAGCAGAGCATTATATTGTTCCATATATTCCCCGCTGACCGGACGCATTTTTAAATTTTTCTTGTTCATCTTTTCTCTTGACTCCTCAGGCTGTATCTTCACTTAAACACTCAAGGCTGTGTCGGCATAATATCCTGATAAATAAAGGCATGCAACTTCTCTTTGGAAGCCTCCAAATCATAGTTCAAGCATACTTGTCCATTGACCCAGATATCGCCACCGTTAATTAAGTCCTCATTACACGGAATCCGAATATCTTCCATACTAACGTCACGCAGCATAATCCCTGCCATATCCAAAATTTCGTTCAAATCGAGAGAAGTTTCCACAATGGGAAGCATTTCTTTGATAAATCCCGGATAATCCAATGGATTCATATTTTTCCCTTTATCAAAAATGGCGGTCATCACGCGGCGCTGACGTTCTGTACGTTCAAAATCGCTGTTACCCACATTCCGAATACGGGCGTAACCTACCGCCTGCATACCAGTCAATGTCTGCAGTCCAGATTGCTGAATTGTTTGGACTTTTTCTCCGGATTGAGCAGCCTGCTCAATCATATTATGGTTGGCATCCAGGCGTTCTTCTTCGGTAATATCAATTTCAACGCCTCCGACCGCATCCACAATTTTCGCCATTTCGCTAAAATTAACAGTCACATAATCCGTAATATCCAGATCAAAGACCTGATTCAGCGTTTTAACGGCTAATGTGGGGCCGCCATGAAAATATGCAGAATTCAATTTCTTTTGACCATACCCATCAATTGGGACATAGCTGTCACGCATTACGGAGGTCAGCTTGATTTTATTATGCCGCTTATCTACCGTCGCAATCATAATAACATCAGATCGGCAAGGTTCCTCTTCACGCTGATCCACTCCAAAAAGCGCAATATTCGTAATTGTCGAATCATTCGCGTCATCTATCAATGAGTTATCTTCTTCTGAAACAATTCCCAATTCCGATAAATCTGTTGTAAAACTGGTATTTCTGCTATTCTCAAAGTCATAAAATAAATTTACTATATAATAGACGCATCCGCTCATAAAAACAAGCAGTGCGAACAGAAAAAATGTCAAAGCAATTTTCTTCTTTTTTAATTTTCGTTTCCGCTGAGCCATAATGTGTGCCACTCCTCCTGCTCCAGACATCTTGTTCCAGTATAACACAAAGCAAGAGGCATTTGCAACGATATTTCGACAACAAATTCTTAAGATTTACTTAGAATTTTCCTCCCGAATTCCGCGTTTCGCTGCTTCTTCGCAGAATTCCTTTGGAGAAATTCCATACTCTGCCCGGAATGCTCGGTAAAAATTGGCATAATCACCGAAGCCACAGTTGCAGTAAACAATTGTAGGACTAAACCCTGCAAGCATTTTTTGTTTAGCCATAATCAATCGTTTCTGGATAATGTAACGGTAAACAGAAGTTCCCACCAAACGTTTAAATTCCCGGGAAAGATGATACTTGCTGACAAAAAACTGTTCGGACAATGAATCCAACGAAATATCATTGTTAAAGTTCTCATTGATATAGCGCAGGACATCCGAAATAATACCACTCGACTCATCCGGAACTTCAAATCCGGTGGGTGATTCCTGCATCCGACGATTCAATTCCACCATTATGCGGGTAAGCAGAGCACGAGTATTGAGTTCCCAACCAAAATAACGGCGATTTCCCTCCTCAATCAGGGCGTCCGCCATATCCTGCAAACGGCGGACTGTAACAGCATCCAAACGAAGAAGATTGGTATGCTGAGGTGAATTGAGATCAAAACAGGACGCAAGATCACTCTCCGGACTGGATAAACCTGCTAAGCAGCCGCGGCTGACCCAAAGTACAATACGCTCATATGCCTCATTTTCTGCCTGTATCATCGGCTGATGCAATTCCAAAGGAGAAATTAACAGAATATCTCCTGGCTTCAGGTCATATTGGCGGCTTTCAATGGTATATTGGACATTTCCGGATACAAAAAAATAGATTTCATAAAAATCATGATGATGCAATTCCACTTCAGAGAGATAGGAATCCCGATAACGATAGATTTCATAATCAGTTTCCAACATTTTCTGACGGGTGCTGAACGGCTGGACGGTACTTTTCATGAGAATTCCTCCCCTACTATATGATAATATAGCAAGAATCACAATATGTCAAGCAATATCGGCATTTTATCTTGTGATTTTTTCAAGTATAATAAAGATAACACCAGCAGGAATGCTGCTTTGACAATTTGATAAAAAGGAGGCGATTGTTATGAAACTGTCTTTCCGTTGGTATGGTGTGGATGATCCGGTTAAAATTGAGTATATCCGCCAGATTCCGAACATGTACAGTATCGTAACCGCAGTTTATGATGTCCCCCCCGGAGAACTCTGGAGCCGGGAAAGTATTGCTGCCCTGAAAAAAATCACGGAGGATGCCGGTCTGCATTTTGATGTAATTGAAAGTGTACCGGTTCACGAGGATATCAAGCTGGGCAAACCTTCCCGCGACAAATACATTGAAAATTACAAAGAAAATATCCGCCGTTTGGGTGAAGCAGGCGTAAAATGCATCTGCTATAATTTCATGCCTGTTTTCGACTGGACCCGTACCCAGCTGGATAAAGTTCTGGCAGACGGTTCCAATGCGCTGGTTTACTACAAAGATCAGCTGGAAAAAATGGATCCTCTGACTGGCGAGCTGAGCCTGCCCGGTTGGGATTCCAGTTACACCAAAGAAAGCCTGAAGGCTGTATTTGATGACTATGCCAAGATTACCGAAGAGGATCTCTGGGAGAACCTGCGGTACTTCCTCTCCGAAATCATCCCGGTTGCGGAGGAGAGTGGCATCAACATGGCCATTCATCCGGACGATCCGCCTTGGCCGATTTTCGGACTTCCCCGCATCATTACCTGCGAGAAAAACATTGACCGTTTCCTCAAACTGGTTGACAGCCCGGCAAATGGCTTGACTTTCTGCACCGGATCTCTCGGCTGCACCAAGACCAATGATATGGTGAAACTGGTAGACAAGTATTCCGCTATGGGCCGTATCCACTTCATGCATGTCCGCAATGTCAAGATTCTGGATGATGGTTCTTTTGAGGAAAGCGCTCACTTCTCTTCCTGCGGTTCACTGGATATCGTGGAAATCATGCGCGTTCTCGCGAAAAATAACTTTGATGGATATCTCCGTCCCGACCATGGCCGCATGATCTGGGGCGAAACCGGAAAGCCTGGTTACGGCTTGTTTGACCGTGCACTCGGTGCTTCCTACATCAACGGAATCTGGGAAACTCTCCAGAAATCCAAATAATTCTGTGAAAGAAGGCTTTACAAGATGAAACTGCCCTTTAATCTCGATCTGAGCGGCAAAACTGCTGTTGTAACTGGTGCTGGCGGTGTCCTCTGCTCGATGTTTGCAAAAGTTCTGGCTCAGTGTGGTGCCAAAACTGCTATTCTGGACCTCAATCTGGAAGCTGCTCAGGCAGTTGCAGATGAAATTACTGCAGAAGGCTATATTGCCAAAGCATACAAAGCAAATGTTTTGGATAAAGCTGTTATGGAATCAGTCCATGAGGAAGTTCTCAAGGACTTTGGCCCCTGTGATATCCTCATCAATGGTGCAGGCGGCAACAATCCCCGTGCAACCACTGATAACGAATATTATTTCCCCGGCGACATTGACAAAGAGATCAAGAGCTTCTTCAATCTGGATGCAGATGGTGTTGGCTTTGTGTTCAATCTGAACTTCCTCGGCACTTTGATCCCCACCCAGGTTTTTGCAAAGGACATGCTGGATAAGGAAGGCTGCAACATCCTGAACATCTCCTCGATGAATGCCTATACTCCTCTCACCAAGATTCCTGCTTACTCCGGCGCAAAGGCTGCAATCTCCAACTTCACCCAGTGGCTGGCTGTTCATTTCTCCAAGGTTGGCATCCGTGTCAATGCAATTGCACCCGGCTTCTTTGTCACCAAGCAGAATGAAAAACTCCTTTTCAATGAGGACGGCACTCCCACTCCCCGTACTGGCAAAATCCTGGCTGCAACTCCTATGGGACGTTTCGGCAAGGCAGAAGAGCTGGTTGGCGCTCTGATGTTCCTCCTCAACAACGAGGCTGCTTCTTTCGTAACCGGTATTGTCATTCCGGTTGACGGCGGCTTCAGCTCTTACTCTGGTGTTTGATTATCAAAAATAATAAAAATGGGACGTCTTCCAGTGGAGGACGTCCTCTTTACTTATGAAAGGCAGAAAATATGGATTGGCTGGAAGAAGTACGGCAAAAAGTGAAGCGTCGGAATCAAATCCTTTTTTCAAAAGACAGTGATATTCTCCGGGAACTCTCGGAAATGCTTTCTGCACAAAATCGACGTGTCGTGGTGCTATGGGCCCTGGAGGGTGCTGAAAAACTTAAAGATCTACTGGCAGAAAAATATCCGGAGGATGATCGTCCAACGGCTGCGATTGCGGCGGCAAGGCTCTGGGCAACCGGAAAAATCCGCATGCCGCTGGCAAAGCAGGATATTCTGCGCTGTCACGCCATGGCAAAAGACCTCTCCTCGCAGGAAGATATTGCTCTTTGCCACGCAATCGGACAGGCATGCAGCACTATCCACACTGTTCGACATGCATTGGGACTTCCAATTTATGAGCTTACTTTTCTGGTCCGGCATTATGGATTGGAAAATTGCAGAATTCCTGTGGAACATCGGTGTCGAGAGTATCTCGATCGTCTGCAATTCTGGAAAGAAACGGAACCGCACATTCTTATGGAATGGGCGAATTTTATGCAAAAAGAACGGACACATCCCTCCTGTTGACGGATGTGTCCGCTTCTTTATTCACAGAGAAGATCTTTTTGCGCATTAGCAGCCTGTTCCTCTCCGAGTTCCTGTGCCCGACACAAAGAGGCGTACACACCATTCTGCGCGATCAATTCTTCGTGGGTTCCCGTTTCGGCAACTTTTCCATCTTTGAGAACCAGAATCCGATTCGCGCGCCGTACTGTCGACAGGCGATGAGCAATCACTAGAATGGTTCGGCTGCCCGCTAACGCATCAATTGCTTTCTGAATCTCCCCTTCCGTTTCGGTATCGACCGCTGATGTAGCCTCATCCAGCAGAAGGATCGGTGTATCACGCAAAATGGCGCGTGCAATAGCAATCCGCTGCTTCTGCCCACCCGAAAGCCGTACACCGCGTTCTCCCACCATGGTATCATACCCGTTGGGCATCGCAGAAATAAAGCCATCCGCATAAGCTGCCTTTGCAGCCGTCCGAATCTGTTCCATCGTCGCATCCGGCATACCATAAGCGATATTTTCTGCAATGGTTCCATTAAAAAGAAAGGTATCCTGCAGCACCATGGAAATCTGATTCCGAAGAGAATGCAGCGTCAGATCTCGGATATTCACGCCGTCCAGACACACTTCTCCCGCAACCGGATCATAAAAACGTTCCAAAAGAGACAGAATCGTAGTCTTTCCAACGCCAGTCGGTCCTACAATCGCGATCATTTCACCGGGTTTTGCCTCAAAAGAAACATCCTCCAGCACCGGTTCCTCCGGCTGATAATGAAAGCTTACATGATGAAACGCAATATCTCCCCTGCATACGGGCAGCGTTTTCGCATCCGGACTTTCCTTTACGTCCGATTCGGCGTCCAGCACCTCAAAAACTCGGACAGCACTAGCATAGGTAGATTGTACATCCTCTGCCAGCCGTGCCAATATTGCCAGCGGCTGATAAAAAAGGCTCAGATACATGACAAATCCAACTACATCCGAAACCGGCATATTCCCCTTCAGGGCGAGATACCCGCCAAGTCCTACAACAATTACCATGCCCAATGAAGTGAGAAATTCCACACCCGGATGATAAATCGCTGCCGCAAAATTTGCCCGGATATTGACGCGTGAGTAAACTTTACACTCTTCCACCAGTTTATTATGGACATGATCTTCCTGGGCAAAGGTCTGAATTTCCTTCATGCCGGAAATATTATCCTGCAGAACACCATTCAGATGCCCCAACACACGCTGGTTAATCTGGAACATGGGAGCAACTTTTTTGGAAAAGAGCGTACTTACCCAAATCACAAACGGAACCGGAATCAGCGTCAGCAAAGCAAGGGTGGGATTGATGACAAAAAGCATGACAGCTACACTCAGAACTACCACTAAATTACTGGCAAGATCCGGAAGCGCATGCGCTACCAACAATTCCAGCTGGCGGGTATCATTGACCAGACGACTCATCAATTCTCCTGTCTGCTTATCCTGATAGTAGCGAAGAGAGAGGGACTGAAGTTTATCGTATACAATCAATGTGAGTTCGGGAACAAAGCGCCATGCGGCAAGATGGCTGATTGCAATACTAATAAAGCGGCAGACTGCTCGGAGCAAATAAGCTGCAATCAAAACGAGTACATATCCTACCAGCAGCTGGGTTGTCAAACCGCCTTCCAGCGAAAGGGAAGCTGTGAGCCGACGAACGATTTCCGGTGTCACCAAATTAAGCAGTGCGGCTCCGACAATCCCACATGCCGCTATAATCAGCGTTCCCCAGTGCTTACGCGCCATCAGAAGCAACCGTTTTGTAAAAATCATAACAATGCCCCCATTTTTCAGAGTTTCCATTGCTATTTATTGTACCGCTTTCCCATTACTCCCGCAAGTATCTAAAGAAAAATTTCCTAAAATCGTATAATTGTGCAATTATTTCCATCAATTCTTGACAAATAGATCAACATCTTTTATCATAAAAAAAGACCAGTCAGGAAAGGATGAGCAGTTTGCTGGAACTTCTCGAACATTGTATACTATGCCCGCGAGAATGCGGCATCAATCGGCTTGCTGGCGAAAAAGGCCGCTGCGGTGCTTCTGGTGAAAAAATACGGGTAGCACGTGCTGCCCTTCATTATTGGGAAGAACCCTGTATCTCCGGATCCAACGGATCGGGGGCCGTCTTCTTCTCTTATTGTCCGCTTCAGTGTGTTTATTGCCAAAATCGGGCCATCAGCCGCGGAGAAGCTGGAAAAGATATTTCGATTGAACGTCTTTCTGAAATTTTTCTGGAATTGCAGGCTCAGAAGGCTCACAACATCAATCTGGTGACGCCAACCCATTACGTGCCGCAGATTATTCTGGCCCTCCAAAAAGCTAAACAAAATGGACTAACTATTCCCATTGTATTCAATTGCGGCGGATATGAAAAGCCGGAAACGCTTCAGCTATTGGATGGTCTGGTTGATGTTTATCTTCCGGATTTCAAATATGTATCCGCAGAGCATGCTGCTCGCTACTCTCACGCTTCGGATTACTTTGATCATGCAAAAGCTGCTTTAGCAGAAATGGTTCGCCAGACTGGAAAAGCTGTTTTTGATGTGCATGGTATCATGACTCGCGGAGTCATTGTACGGCACCTCCTGCTTCCGGGAATGGCACAGGAAAGCAAAAAAATCCTTCGATATCTCCATCGCAAATATGGAGATACCATTTATCTAAGCATCATGAATCAATTCACTCCTTTGGAAAATGTACAGGATTATCCAGAAATCAACCGCACAATTACCGAATCTGAATATGAGAAAATGATTGATTTTGCCGTCAACCTTGGTATTGAAAATGGGTTCATTCAGGAAGGTGGTACGGCTGACGAAAGTTTTATTCCAGCTTTCGATTGCGAAGGAGTCTAAAATATTGGGCTTTTACCGATTTAATTTTGCTAGCGTCTCTGAATCATTGAATCAGAGACGCTTTTTTAT
>JBMNPH010000011.1:0-99542 GCA_050943495.1 Candidatus Merdivicinus sp. | reverse complement strand
AGACTACAAGGTTGATAGGTTCAAAGTGGAAGCGCCGTGAGGCGTGTAGCTTGCGAATACTAATCGGTCGAGGGCTTGATCTAACGTGTGTTTGCTCTGAATGTTCTTTGTTCAATTTTGAGGGTCTTAAAAGACCTTAACCGGTGTTGATGACGATGAGGATCCACCTGTTCCCATCCCGAACACAGAAGTTAAGCTCATCCGTGTCGAAAATACTTGGCTGGAGACGGCCTGGGAAGATAGAACGATGCCGGTACTAAATACAAGAAACCCGATCAACGGGTTTCTTGTCATATTTATTGCTCCTTAGCTCAGTCGGTAGAGCACGCGGCTGTTAACCGCGGTGTCGTCAGTTCGAGCCTGACAGGAGCAGCCATAACAAAAAGCCCCACATTGTGGGGCTTTTCTTGTATCTTTAAAAACAAATGATGGGATCTGATAAGATGACATATACCAATAAAATCTTTGAATTCGCCAAACAATTTTCTCCAGCCTTGTATTGGATGAGTATAATAGAAAATTCCAATTCAGCTACTCTGGCAATCACTCCTGCAAACAAGGCAAATGACTGCTATTCTGTTTCCAAACTCTTTACAGTTACGGCTCTTGGAATGCTTTATGATGAAGGGAAGCTGGATGTAAATGAAAAAATCGTGGATATTTTTTCAACTCAGCTTCCGCCAGACCTGCATCCTAATTGGAAATCCGTTACAGTTGATATGGTAATGCGACATCGATGGGGGATTGAAAAAGGGTTTCTGGATATTGACTGTGAAGATGTAAATGCCTATGCGGCTTTATATGGTCAGCGAAATAATTATCTGAAAATTATCTTCTCTGTTCCGCTTTCCTCTATGCCCAACCAGGAGAAAGTGTACAGCGATGCTGCCTATTACCTTCTGTCACGCGTTGTTGCTAAAAAATCCGAGATGGATTTATATGATTATCTTCGAATCAAACTCTTCAATCCGCTAGAATTTGAAGAAGCCGCGTGGGCAAAATGTCCGATGGGATACTCTATGGGAGCAACGGGCCTTTATCTTCGCAGCAGTGATATGGTCAAGCTTGGTCAAGTTTATCTTCAGGACGGTCAATTTAATCATCAGCAAATTATTTCTTCCGCTTGGAGGGATCTGGTTTTCGAGAGGGAATATGAATTGTCCAAATGCAATGCATCCGGCTATTGTAAGAATGGTATGCACGGTCAATGTCTGTATGTTGATCCTGCTCATCACTTTACAGCAGGATGGCTGGGCTTTGATTCGGTTGGCTATCAAAATCAGCTGCATCGTTTTTTGATGGAATTGAATGCATAAGACTGTCAGGGCGTTAATGTCAGGATAATAATTTCCGGAATATTGCCAAACCGCATGGGCAGTAGGGTGTTTCCGATGCCGCTGCTTACATATAAATTTATATTTTCGCATTCATACCAGCCGCGCTTGTATTTTTTTGCACCGATCGGGAGAATTTTCTCGGTAAGAATCGGCAGTGAAATCTGTCCGCCATGAGAATGTCCGGCCAGCATGAGATCCGCGCAGTCTTCTGGAATCTGGTCTGCCTGATCTGGTTCATGCCCGATGATAATACGGTAATACTTATCTTCTATATCCGGATTTTCAGGTTTCCCAAGCAAAGCATCATCCATTCCCCATAAATAGATTCCCAATTTCTCCAGTGCAATTCCTTCATTCTGTATAACTGTAAATCCGCCCGCCTCGAGAGTCTCTTCGTAAATCCGCGAAGCACCGCCCCCACAGTCATGGTTTCCCCATACAGCGTACTTTCCCATTGGCGCTTGCATACGATCCAATTCCATACTAATTTGCGTCAAATCCAGAGTTTCGCGGTCCCGTGCATAGTTGTCAAAAAAATCTCCCCCAAATAAAATGACATCCGGCTTTTCTTGATTGATGGTGTCGGTGATTTTTTCCAAATTTTTGGCGGAATAAAATTTACCTAAATGGGTGTCGGTAAAAAATGCAATGGTTCCAGTCGAAGTTCGATCATTTGTGTGAATCTCGTGGTGCACAATTCGCAGCTGATTCGGTTCAATAAAGCGAGCATATCCCAAGCAGAGAACCCCTGCTGCTACCACTCCTGCCGCAATTTTATATACAACTTTTTTCAAAAGACCCCTCCTTTTCTTTTTAGAATAGCAGAGAAATGTCAAGGCATCGGGGCTAATTTGTGAATAAAAAGCAAATCCCGCCACAGAATGATTTCTGTGGCGGGATTTTAATCTATTCTTGTGAATTTTCTGAATGCTCTGGTTCTTCAGGCTGAGGGAGACGGAATATTTTGACTTTGGAAACACGCCGTTCTTCCACTCGCATGACCGTGAATTGGTATCCTTCGTATTCAAATGCAGGATTTTCGTTTTCCTTGGGGATTCTGCCGAGCATGTGTGTCATAAAGCCGCCGAGCGTATCGTAATCCTCATCTTCTTCGAAGCGAATATGAAGCAGTTCTACCAGATCTTCCAATTCGACAGTACCTTCCACTACATAGGTATCAGCATCTACCTGTTGAACGGTCTTTTCTTCTTCATCATATTCATCCTCGATATCTCCTACAATGGATTCCAAAATATCTTCCATGGTCAGAATTCCTTCTGTACCGCCATAATCATCGACAACCACGGCCATTGCCGTTTTGCTTTTTTTGAACTCCGCGAAAATGCTGCGGCATTTAACATGTTCTGGCACGTAAATAACTGGTCGAATAAAGTCATCTAGTTTTAGATTTTCAGAAGTATTCATCCCCACCAAACAAAGAAGGTCTTTGACATGGATAAAGCCGAGGATATTGTCCAAATCACCATCAAAAACCGGCAGTCGGGAGAATCCCTCACTGGTTGCCAGATGGACGACATCACTGACTTTTGCATTTTTTTCCACCGCGATCATCTCAGTGCGGTGAGTCATGACATCCGCAGCCGTAGTATCGTCAAATTCGAAAATGTTATTAATCATTTCCTTTTGACTTTCTTCAATAAAGCCCATCTCACTGCCGGTATCCACCAGCATACGGATTTCCTCTTCCGTTACCGTTTCAGCATCCTTTCCGGGATCAGCGCCGAACAAATGGGCAATTCCCAGCGAAATTCCCCGAATCGGCACAGTCAGTGGAGTAAAAATCCATAAAAGTCCGGGATAAAATGAGGCAACGGCATATCCAATACCCTCCGCATGATGATGTCCCAGCATATTGGGAATGAGCAGTTCAAAACTGATTACAACAATTGTCATCACGAGGATGGAAACCAGAATACTAAGCACAGCGGCCAATTGGGATTCTGTCTCTCCCAGCAAGTTCAGCAGTAGCGGAAATAATGTGGGATTTAAAACGGTCATACCAAAAAGAGAACTGAGCATTGCCGTAACGGATGCCGTTGTACGGATACGGTCTACAAGGTTAGGAATATCCAGGCAACGGGATAAGCGGACAGCTTTGGTATCGCCGGTATCGGTGCGTTCCTTAAGCTGCGCATCATTTACGCTCACAACTGTAGCGGCACTCAATGAGAAGAAAAAGCTGCAAATTCCAAATATTACAGAAAGAATGGTACACCATGATCGTCCATCGTCCAAGTTGAAAAACCTCCTATTTCTTTCACGAAAGCATAAGGTGCGGTAAAAAATGCCGCACAGCATACCGGAACCCTTCCGGCAGGCTATACAGCATTATCATACCCTCTTTTTTCAAATTTGTCAACCATTCTCCCTTAAAAAGAAAGAGAACACCTATTTTTCAGAAAACTGTATGGGATCTGTTTCAGCGGAAAGCTTTTCGAAAGTGTATCCAAGTTCCTGATAATGATCGATCAGCATCGAGACACATTCGGCTGCGGTAGTGCGGAGTGTGTCGTCATGCATCAGGATGAGAATTTGTTCCTGATCCCCGGCAGACTGTAGGATATTTTCAAACATTTCCTCTGCCGGAGTAGGAGAAGCTTTGTCATCCTTAGCCAATGCATTCCAATCAAACCAAACCTTTCCCTCCTTGGTCATTCGTTCTTTAATTTGCTGGAGTACGGCTGGATCGGCATATTGATTGAGGCTTCCGCCAGGAAAACGGAAAATATCCGGACGAACACCGGCATATTTTTCCAGGTGGTCGGAAAGTCGGTTAAAATCTTCGAGATAGGCATCGGCGCTGGCATAGATCTGCTGATAGCGATGTGAATAGGAATGAATGCCAAGTGCATGCCCTTCGTCTACAATTCGTTGATATAGCTTTTTACCGCGATCCGTTGTCGCCCCGATCACAAAGAAAGTGGCTGGAACGTTTTTTTCTTTGAGGACGTCTAGAATTTCACCGGTAATAGCCGAAGGTCCATCATCAAAAGTCAGCCAAACGGTTTTCTGAGAAGTACTGCTTTCCTTGAGAGTCTCTTCTGTGGGAGGGGAGGCTGCTGATCGGATGGCCATTAGCAGGACGCAAAGACCCAATGCCAGCCCAGCCAGGATGGCGCCGCTGACAATTAGCAAATTTTTAAAACGGAATGACTGGATAAACATAATTTTCACCACTTTCCATATCGCTATCATACTGTATGCGGTGGAATAGTTGCTTTATGACAGAACTGTGGCAATTTCTGCCCCCGGATAGTAACGCGCCACAATTTCCTTCCAACTTTTTCCATTATTTGCCATGGAATCTGCACCATATTGGCTCATTCCCACGCCGTGTCCCCGCCCTTTGACAGTGAAGAGAAAATTTTCTTCCTGATAGGAGATCTCAAAATTGGCGGAGGGGAGATCAAATAGACTACGGATCTGTTCGCCATCTGTGGTAAGATTGCCGACCTGAATTTCCAGCACCATGCCGCTTTCGGTTCGTCGTGTAACAGCAAACCATTGATTGGGATCATCCGATAGGGAGAGACCGTCCAGATTTGCCCCGAGAGTAGCCGAAACTTCCTGTAAGGTCAGAGTGATTCGGGAAAGCATCTGCGGATTCTGCGTATCTTCGGGGCTGTCGGCTGGGACTAAGCATGGGAGACTTTGTCCCCAGACATCGGCGGCTGATTCAGTTCGCCCCGAAGAGATGGAATGAAACGCTGCGGCAAGAGGCTGTCCTTCATAAACAAGAACGCAGCCAAGTACCTCCTCAACGGCCGCACGCAGCTTTTCCTCATTTTGGGAAAATGCCTCCCCCCAGAGGGATTGGCGTTCCGTTTCAGAGAGGTATGCCTGAAAATGCGCCGGATCGGTCGAAAGGATGGCACCTTTTAGATCTGGATCAGGGTTTTTCAGCTGCAGTCCCATCTGATAAAGGGCATAGCTATGGGCAGCAACCGCCTGCGCTTTGAGTGCCTCCGTATGGAAGCCGATAGGAATTTCCGCAGCTGTTACCCCACAGATGTATTCAAACGGTGTCAGAGACAGAACCTCTCCGGTTTCGGCATCCAGTACAGTATAATGCTGGGGAAGGGAAAGCGTGGCAGAGGATTCCTGCAGGACTTCCGGGAGGGAGACTTCCGGGTCGGATGCTGCAGCAGATACAGTTTGGGATTCTTCCGGCTGTTCAGAAACTTCCGGCGGGATGCTAGAAGGCAGAAGGGTAAGTGGATCCTTTGAAGAAAAATCGCGGAACGAAATAGAAGATTGGACCGGAGAGAGAGCAGGAAGAACAGCAGGATATTGGACGGAGACTGTGAGTGGGAGTGCAGGAAGCAGGGCGGCTGCCCCCAGAAAGAACAGACAGCGGGTAAGAGAATGACGTTTCATTTTATTCCTCCTTGTGCTTTTAAAAAATCGGCAAAATCCGTGGGGATTCAGCCTTGACTTTAACCCTGTACTGTTATAAAATAAAAGTATCTATATGATTTTATGGAACCAGCGGTTTCTTACCGCAAATTCAACGAAAAGCAGGGTGAGACTGAACAATGGCAAGAGGATTTGTAAAAACCGAAACTATCAGTACTTTATGTGAGGAATTCAAAAAACATAACTATATTGATCCATCACTGAATGAAAAATATAATGTTAAGCGCGGCTTGCGCAACAGCGACGGTACCGGCGTATTAGCCGGACTGACCCAGATCTGTAACGTGCACGGTTATGTGATCAATGAAGGCGAAAAGCAGCCGGTAGACGGAGAATTGACCTACCGCGGCTATGATATCCGTGACCTGATTAACGGATGCGGTCGTGAAAAACGTTGTGGTTATGAAGAGGTATCCTATTTGCTGTTGTTTGGCACTTTGCCTACTGCTCAGCAGCTGGAGTTTTTCCGGATGGTTCTGGCACAGGCGCGTTCTCTTCCGCAGGATTTTGTGCAGGATATGATCCTGAAGGCACCTTCTAAAGACATCATGAATAAGTTGGCCCGCAGCGTCCTGGCTCTTTATTCCTATGATGAATTTGCTGAGGAGGCTTCCCTTGAGGGCGAGCTGCGGAAAGCCATCTACATCATCGCTCGGATGCCTACCATGATGGTGAATGCATACCAGGCGAAAATCGGCCACTATGACAACAAGTCTACCTATTTTCATCCGGTGCGTCCCGGTGAAAGCCTTGCGCAGAGCATCCTTTCGACCTTACGGATTGACCGGGAATATACTGACGAAGAGGCACTGCTGCTGGATACCTGTTTGATGCTGCATGCGGAACACGGCGGCGGTAATAACTCCACCTTTGTCTGCCGCACCCTTACATCATCCGGAACGGATGCCTATTCAGCTTATTCTGGTGCGATTGGCGCCCTCAAAGGATTCCGTCATGGCGGTGCCAATATTAGCGTGGTGCGGATGTTCGAAGCGATTAAACGTGGCGTTTCCGATTGGAAGGACGATGAGGAAGTATCGCGTTTTCTGGGCGAGATCCTGGATCGCAAACAAGGCGACGGTACCGGCCTGATCTACGGGATGGGGCATGCTGTTTACACGATATCCGACCCACGTGCACAGATTCTGCGGGATAGTGCTGAGAAGCTGGCGGCTGAAAAGGGATTAACTGATGAGTTGGATCTGCTCAAGGCTGTAGAACGGCTGGCACCAGAAGTCATTGCGGCGCGCAAGGGCGACAAGAAATCCATCTGCGCCAATGTGGATTTGTATTCCGGCTTTGTGTACCGGATGCTGGGAATCCCGGATGAATTGTTCACGCCGCTCTTTGCTGTGGCGAGAATGAGTGGATGGTGCGCCCATCGCATCGAGGAATATACGACCTGCTCGCGGATTATCCGTCCTGCTTATAAGTCTGTAGTCCGCAAGCAGCCGTATCAGCCGTTGGATGCCCGCCGCTAAGACCGGGAAAGAGGCTTGCAGTGAAAAACCGATGGTTTGGCATTCTGGCAGCGATGACAATGTTGACAGGCTGTTCGATCCCGCAGACTGGGGTTGACAGCCTGCTGACGCCGCCGCTGCTGAATGAGGAACAGAATGAAATTTATGCAGCTCTGGTGCGGGAAACCGGAGATAATATCAAATTGCTGTATCCGCAAAAAGGCGAAAACAGGTCAGCGTTTCTGGTCATTAACCTCGATAGTGAGGTGACTTCTGAGGCGGTGGCCTTTTATCAGTCGACCGCAGCCAATATTACTGCTGCAATTCACATGGCAGTGCTGGATAAACGAGATGGGGAATGGCAGTCGGTTCATGATATTTCGTTGGATGGGACCCAAGTAGAGGATGTATCGGTGATGCGGGTAGGGGGTCAGCCTTTGCTGGCAGTCGGACTGACCTATTCGAGCGATAATACCAGCCTTCTCAAAGTATATAGTTTTAATGGAAGCACCATGGATGAAATTTGCTCGGAAAGTTATCAGGCCAAGGCAATTTCGGATCTGGATAGTGATGACGAGGATGATGTAGTGCTGGTGACGGCTCCGAATGAGGATGGAAGTGCTTCGGCGAAGTTACTGGTATATGAAGACGGTGATTTTAAAGAAGGAAATTTGGTTGCGATGGATCCATCCATTACTCGTTATACCAACATTACCAGCGGATACCTGAAAAACGGGCAAAAAGCGATCTATTTGGACGGATACCGAGGAAGCAATTTAATGACAACGGAAATCCTGGGTTATGAGGAGGATACAGGACTGGTCAATTTGACTTACAATCCGGAGGCCCCCCAAAGGTATCCGATCGATCGGACGGTAGGTGCTGTCTGCTTTGATACCAATAAAGATTCTATTATTGAAGTGCCTGGACTGACTCTGCTGCCGGGGTATACTGAGGAGGTTGCGGGTGCCTTTTATTTGACCGATTGGTATCATTTTTTCAATGGAGAATTTGAGAAGGTCAAATCCTCTTACGTGAATTCTTCTCAGGGATATATGTTGGATTTTCCGGAGAATTGGTTGGGAACAGTCAGTGTTAAGCGGACTGTTCGAGGAAATGAGACGTTATTTTTTGAATATCAGCTGGGAGACAATCCGGTGCGGAGTGAGCTTCTGTATATTCAGATGGCAAAACGAAGTGATTGGGAAGCTGGAAAGTTTCCTGGATATGAAATTATCGACAGTGCAGGCGGCGGACAGATTGTGTATCTGGCCAAAATACCCGAAGACGCCAATTGGAAGCTTGCGATGAGCATGATTGAAGTCAAAAAGAATTTTAATCGGTATTATTAGCAGAAAGGATATAGGGGAATGAAACGGATTTTAGTATGTGAAGATGAGGACACCATCCGGGAATTTGTCGTCATCAATTTGCAGCGTTCCGGCTATACGGTGGTTGATGTCAACTGCGGAGAGGAGGCGCTGCGGGTCTATGATGAGCAGAACGGGGATTTTGATGTAGCGCTTTTGGATGTTACAATGCCTGGAATGGATGGATTTACCCTTTGTAAGCAGCTCCGGCAGCGTTCAGAGACACTGGGAATTATCTTTCTGACTGCCCGTTCGCAGGAAATTGACCGCGTTGGCGGCTTGATGATGGGAGCGGACGACTATGTCACCAAGCCATTCAGCCCTTCCGAGGTAGTAGCGCGAGTGGACGCTGTTTACCGCCGGGTGAGCATGGCGGCCGGAAAACCCAAAGAAAATGCCGATATCCGAAGCGGTCCCTTTGTTCTCAATCTGAAGAGTCGTACCCTCACCAAGAATGGGAAGCTGATCGATCTAACCCAAGTGGAGTATCAGATTATGGAATTGCTGCTCAAAAATAAAGGAGCGGCGCTCGACCGCAACAAAATTCTCAATGAAATTTGGGGCGAGAATTATTACAGCGACGTCAAAATTGTCGATGTGAATATCCGCCGTCTGCGCATCAAGGTGGAAGATGAGCCGTCTACACCGGTATATATCCAGACGGTATGGGGATATGGCTATAAGTGGGGCGAACCAAACTGAGCGGGAAAGGAGATTTTGCCGTGTGGCACTCAAAAGCATTACAACGCGCTGGTTTCTGAACAGTTTCGGCGTTATTTTTATCATACTGGCAGCTGTTGTGACGATCAGCGGGGTTGCCATCCACAATTATTATTATTCCGCCGTGAAGGAAGTGCTCAATAATCGGGCCAGCACGGTTGACGGCATGATGATCCGTTATTCCGAAAATACGGTGACGGCGAACTTTTATACTGAAATCCGCAGCTATGTCGAGTCATTTCCCGACAAAAATATGATGGAACTCATGACCATCAATCCGAGCGGGGAAGTGACCCTGACTTCCAGTGGATTTTCCTACAATACCCAGAATCTCCCAGACTATACGATGGCTCTGAATTCCTCGAGCGGGGAAGGCTATTTTGTCGGGAAGATCGAGAGCGGAGAAAAGGTAATGGCTGTTACCCGGCTGGTAACGCCTGTTAATTCGGAGTTTTCGGCGATGCGGTTTATGGTGTCGCTCGAACGGGTTGATCGGGCCATCCGCAATATGGTGCTGACTATCAGTTTTGCGGCGTTGGCAGTGCTGGTGCTGGTACTGGTATCAGGCCTGTTTTTTATCAAGAGTATTGTACGTCCTGTACGGGAAATCGGTGTTGCAGCCCGGCAAATTGCTTCGGGAGACTTCAAAAGCCGGATTGCGCGGCTTTCCGATGATGAGATCGGTGAATTGTGCGAGACGATCAATTTCATGGCGGATGAACTGGAAAATACCGAGAAGATGAAAAATGAATTTATTTCCTCGGTCTCCCATGAACTTCGTACGCCTCTGACGGCGATCCGTGGGTGGGCGGAAACTCTTCTGGATACAGACAATTACGATGCGGCCACCCTCAAAAAGGGGATGCGGGTTATTTCAGCGGAAACCGAGCGGCTTTCCGGCATGGTGGAGGAACTGCTCGACTTTTCGCGTATTCAGAACGGCCGGTTCAGCCTGGTCTTTCAGAAGCTGGATTTGCTGGCAGAATTGGGCGAGGCAGTGCTCATTTACACCGAAAAGGCCAATCGAGAACAGATCCAGATCATTTACAACGAGCCGGAAATGCTCCCTATTATCTATGGGGACAAAAACCGGCTGCGGCAGGTCTTCATCAATGTCATTGATAATGCAATCAAATATTCCGATCCCGGCGGAACCGTCAAAATCGACGCCTTTGCCCGGGACAATGAAATCATTATCAGCGTGGCGGATACCGGATGCGGCATCGCGCCCGAGGATCTGCCTAAAATCAAGACGAAATTTTTCAAGGCCAACCATACCCGCCGCGGATCCGGAATCGGATTGGCAGTGGCTAATGAAATTATCCAGATGCATAAAGGCAGCATCGACATTGAAAGTACATTGGGCGTGGGAACCACCGTCCTGATCCGAATACCGGTCCATAATACACCGGAGGACCTTCCGGAACAATCCTCGATATTAGAAAGGAAACCAGAGAATGAGCAGAAACTTTAAAACCTCGATCGGCGGACAGGCGCTGATGGAAGGTGTGATGATGCGGGGGCCGCGCAAGTCTGCGATGGCAGTGCGGAAACCGGATGGCACACTGTATACGGAAACCTGGGAGAATAAGCCGATCGGAATCTGGGCGAAAATTCCGATTGTTCGGGGCGTGGTCAATATGATTGCCTCGCTGGTCGTGGGATACCGCTGCCTCATGAAATCGGCGGAAATTTCCACCGAGGGCATGGATTCAGAGGAGGAACCCTCCCGTTTCGAGAAGTGGCTGGACAAAACCTTCGGAGATAAGGCAGCGAATCTGTTCCTTGGCATCGGGTCGGTGCTGGGAGTTGTGCTGGCAATTGTGCTGTTTATGCTGCTGCCGGCGTGGATTGTAGGACTGGCAGAAGGATTTCTGCCGCATTGGAGTATGTCACTCATCGAGGGTATTATCAAAATCATCATTTTTCTGGGATATATGGCGCTGGTGGGGCGCATTCCGGAAATGTACCGGATGTTCCAGTATCACGGCGCAGAACACAAAACGATCGCCTGCTATGAGGCGGGTGAGGAACTGACCGTCGAAAATATCCGCAAATATCGCCGCTTTCATCCCCGCTGCGGCACCAGCTTTATTTTCATTGTGCTGATTCTGGGCATTCTGATCTTTTCGGTGGTTACATGGAATAATGCGCTGATTCGCACCCTGCTCAAGATTGTGCTGCTGCCGCTGGTAATCGGCTGCGCGTACGAACTCATCAAGCTGGCAGGACGCTATGACAACTGGTTTACTCGGATTATCTCCTTTCCTGGTCTTCAGATACAGCGGCTGACGACCCACGAGCCGGATGACAGCATGATTGAGACGGCAATCGCCTCGATGAAGCCGGTTCTCCCCGAAGTGGAAGGAGAAGATCGGTGGTAATTTCATTAAAAAATGTATATTTGCATTTGAAAAATATTCTCTGTACTCAATATGAGGAGGGAGATTTTGAGGCGCGGGAGCTGATGCGGACGGTATTGGGCGTTTCGGCGTCGGAAATCTGGCTGGGAAAGGAAATGGAACTTTCGGACAGCCAGCGCGAACGGCTGGAGGAACTGACGGCTCGCCGGATGCGGCACGAGCCGCTGCAATATCTGCTGGGAGAATGGGATTTTTACGGCCGAACCTTTCAGGTCGGGGAGGGCGTGCTGATTCCGCGCGCCGATACCGAACCGCTGGCAGAGGCCTGCCTTTCCTTTCTACGGGATCGGAAGTCCCCCCGCGTGCTGGATATCTGTACCGGAAGCGGATGTCTGGCGGTTACACTGGCGGCGGAACGCCCCGACGCGGAGGTCTGGGCGATTGAGAAATCCCCTGCCGCATGGGAATATTTCTGCCGCAACAATGCGGCATACGGCGGAAGAGTGCACGGGATTCTGGCCGATGCGCTTGGAGAAATTCCGGAACTGCTGCCGGATTTTGACCTGATTTTGTCCAATCCTCCCTACCTGACCGGGGAGGAAATGCGGGATTTACAGCCGGAAGTTGCCCGGGAACCCGCTATGGCGTTGGATGGCGGCGAGGACGGCTTGTATTTTTACCGGGAATTGACCGCTCGATATCGCAACCGCCTGAAACCGGAGGGAATGCTTGCCTATGAAATCGGGATGGGTCAGCAGGATGCGGTTTCGGAAATTCTTCAAAAATCCGACTTGAATTTTATTTGCCAAACACCGGACCTTCATGGTATAATAAGAGTAGTAACGGCAAAGAACAAATTTTCTCCCCGATAAAACAGACGGAGGTATTGAAATATGGCAAAAGCAAAAGCACCAGCGCCCGTTAAGCAGCTGGATTCTGCAGATGAAAAAAAGAAGGCGCTTCAAAACGCCATCGATCAGATTGAAAAGACATTCGGTGCCGGCTCGATCATGAAGCTCGGCGATCATTCCCACCTGGATGTGGACGTCATTCCCACCGGCTCACTGGGTCTTGACCTGGCGCTGGGCGTTGGTGGCGTTCCCAAAGGGCGGATTATCGAAATTTACGGACCGGAATCTTCCGGTAAGACAACGGTTGCCCTTCAGATGGTGGCGCAGGCGCAGAAGCGCGGCGGCGAGGCGGCCTTTATCGATGTAGAACATGCCCTTGACCCCGGCTATGCCAAGGCATTGGGCGTAGATATCGACAGTCTTCTGGTTTCCCAGCCGGATACCGGTGAACAGGCGTTGGAAATTGCCGAAGCACTGGTTCGTTCCGGCGCATTGGATATCGTGGTATTCGACTCGGTTGCGGCTATGGTCACTAAGGCGGAAATTGAGGGCGAAATGGGAGACGCGCATGTCGGTCAGCTCGCCCGCCTGATGAGCCAGGCGATGCGCAAACTGACTGCCATCATCGGACGCAGCAACTGCGTCGCTATTTTCATCAACCAGATCCGGGAAAAAATCGGCGTGACCTTCGGCAACCCTGAAACCACAACTGGCGGCCGTGCTCTGAAATATTTCGCCACTATCCGCATCGACGTCCGCAAGGGCGAATCGATCAAAGATGGCAGCGAATTTATCGGCAATGTTACCAAATGTAAAGTTGTCAAAAATAAAGTTGCGCCTCCCTTTAAAGAATGTACCTTTGACCTGATGTACGGCGAGGGCACCTCCTATGAGGGTGAAATCATCGACATCGGCTCAGTTCTGGGCCTGATTGAGAAATCGGGATCCTGGTATAGCTACAAGGGCGAGCGCATCGGACAGGGCAAGGAGAAAGCGCGCGCATTTTTGAAGGAACATCCGGAAATTTCGGCGGAAATCGAACAGATTATCCGGGATAATATCGACAATTTTGTCATGGCGCCCGCCAAAGGCACCAAGCAGAGCACCCTGGAACTGCGCAAGGGTGTGACGGTTAAGCTGGGCGATCAGGAGATTACGCCGCCTGACCATGTGGATTTGTCTGAGCCGACGGGTTCGGATGACCTGTCAGATATTGACACCGGAGACCTGACCGACATCGATCTGGATGTCGAAGCCGATCTGGGCGATTTTGAAGAATGATCATCACCCGGCTCGAAAAGGTCAAGGACACCCGTTGGAAGGTCGAAGTGGACGGAGAGTACTGGGGAATCCTCGATGCGGAGATTCTTGTGAAATTTCGGATGAAGCAGGGCGCCGAGGTGGATGAGGATCTGCTGGCGGAGGCGCTGCGGGCAGCCGAGTACCGTCGTGCCCGGGAACGTGCCCTCTATCTGCTCGATTATCGGGAACATTCCCGACGGGAATTGGAGATAAAATTGGCCCGGAATGTCAGCCGGGAGGTAGCCGAGCAGGTTGCCGCCCGGATGCAGGAACTGGGCCTTCTGAATGATGAGGCGTATGCGCAGCGATTGGCCCGTCATTATGTTCTGGACAAGAAACAGGGGGCGCGCCGTGCGGTGCTGGAACTCCGTAAAAAAGGGATCGACGCCCGGACTGCGGAAGAAGCGGTCGCAGCGGTTGAACCGGAAGAGGATGCCTTGCTGGAACTGGTGCGGCGCAAGTATGGCCGTGCTCTTGCATATAATCAGGATGGGAAACAGCGTGAAAAGGCAATCCGGGCGCTGATGCGGCTGGGACACGGATATTATGATGCTGCCGACGCGGTGGACACTGTTCTAGAGGAACTGGAACGGGAATCGGAAGAATAGAAAGGAAGACATTATGCCGACAAAAATTGGAATGGTATCGCTTGGCTGTCCCAAAAATCAGGTGGATGCCGAAATGATGATGCATACCCTGCGGGAGGCCGGTTACGAGCTTTCCCAGGATCCCGCCCTTGCCGAGGTGGTAATCATCAATACCTGCGGCTTTATCGAGAGCGCTAAGCAGGAAGCAATTGAAGAAACTATGGAATATATCACCCTCAAAAAGGAGGGGCGGATCAAAAAGATCGTCCTGACGGGCTGTCTGGCCGAGCGTTACCGCACCGAAATCCGCGAGGAAATGCCCGAAGTGGATGCGGTCGTGGGCATCGGTTCCAATAAGGATATCGTAGAAATCGTCGGCGAAGTGCTGCACGATAAAAAATGCTGCCGGTTCGGAGAAAAATGCGACCTTCCGTTGGAGGGCGGCCGCGTTTTGTCGACCTTGCCGTTTTATGCTTACCTTAAAATAGCAGAAGGCTGCGATAACCGTTGTTCTTACTGTGCCATACCGGATATTCGCGGAAAATTCCGCAGCCGTCCAATGGAGGGTCTGATTGCCGAAGCGGAGGATCTTGCCGCACGCGGCGTCAAGGAACTGATTGTCGTCGCACAGGATCCCACTCGGTATGGCAAAGATCTTTACGGTGAGTATAAACTGGCAGAGTTATTAAAAAAATTGGCTCAAATTGAAGGATTCCGTTGGATCCGGGTGCTGTACGCCTATCCAGAACGAATTACCGAAGAACTACTGGATGTGATTGCAGCAGAACCGAAGATCGTCAAATACCTGGATTTGCCGATTCAGCACTGCAATGCGGATGTTCTCCGCGCCATGCGCCGTCCCGGGAACCGGGAGACGCTGGAAAAGCTGATCGCGCATATGCGGGAAAAGATTCCGGGTATTACATTGCGCACGACGCTGATTGCCGGCTTCCCGGGCGAGACTGCGGAACAGTTTGAGGAACTCTGCGATTTTGTCAAGAAAATGCGGTTTGACCGGCTCGGCTGTTTTGCCTACTCTCAGGAGGAGGGTACGCCGGCAGCGGAGATGGAGGGCCAGCTGGATGACGAAACCAAGGCGGAACGCGCGCGCATTGTGACCGAAGAGCAGATGAATATCATGGCGGAAAAGAATGAAGAAGCCGTGGGCAAAGAACTGCTGTGCGTGGTCGAGGGATATGACCGCTGGGGCGAGTGCTTTTTTGGCCGGAGTGAGGCGGATGCGCCGGATATTGACGGAAAAATCTTCTTTACTGCCGAAAATAAGCTGGCAATTGGCCAGTTTGTGAAGGTCAAGGTGGAAGAACCGATGGATTTGGATTTGATAGGAGTGGTGACCGATGAACACCCCGAATAAATTGACGCTGCTGCGGATGATACTGGTTCCGTTTTTCCTGCTGTTTTTGCTGGTGAACCGGATCCCCATGCATAGTGTGTGGGCATTGCTGGTCTTTGCGGCCGCGGCGGTAACCGATGCGATGGATGGACACATTGCGCGGAGTCGTAATTTGGTGACCGATTTCGGCAAATTTCTCGATCCGGTAGCAGATAAGGTACTGGTTTTTGCGGCGCTGATCTCCTTTATTGAATTGGACTGCGCATCTGCGGTGGCAGTTGTCATCATGATGGCGCGGGAATTTCTGGTTTCTTCGCTGCGAATGGTGGCAGCTGGAAACGGCACCGTCATTGCGGCGGGAAAACTCGGGAAACTCAAAACTGCAGTCACCATGGTTTCGATTGTAGTCATTCTGGCTTTGTTTGCAACGGCAGATTTTGGTATTTTGCCGACGAGTGTTCCGATTCCGGGGATCAGCCAGCTGCTGATTTGGATTTCGGCAGGTATCACGGTGATTTCCGGCGCCGAATATCTCTGGGTGAATCGAGCCCAGTTTGCCGAAAGCAAATAAAAGGGGAAATTGGGTGAGACTATGTTAGCAAGACTGCGGGCAGACATCCGGGCCGTAAAGGAACGGGATCCGGCAGCGCGGAATTCGTTGGAAATCCTGCTGTTGTATTCCGGACTGCATGCCATTATGCTGCACCGGCCGGCTTACTTTTTATACCGGCACCACTGGTATTTTCTGGCAAGATTTCTTTCTCAGCTGGCGCGATGGCTGACCGGCATCGAGATTCATCCCGGGGCGAAGATTGGGCAGGGCGTCTTTATCGACCACGGCAGCGGCATTGTCATCGGCGAGACCGCCGAAGTGGGAGACGGCTGTACGCTATATCAGGGTGTGACCTTGGGCGGTACCGGCAAGGACCATGGAAAACGGCACCCTACTTTGGGGAAAAATGTTCTGGTCGGAAGCGGCGCCAAGATTCTCGGGCCTTTTACGGTCGGGGACAATGCCAAAATTGCAGCAGGTGCTGTCGTATTGGAACCGATTCCGCCGGATTGTACTGCGGTCGGCGTGCCGGCGCACGTTGTGAGGCGGAATGGACAGCGAACCTGCAAACCGATGGATCAGGTTCACATTCCCGACCCGGTATCCCAAGAAATCTGCAAGCTGATTGTGCGGCTGGAACACGCCGAGAAGCGGATTGCAGAACAGCAGAAAGAATTGGATGCCCTGCGCGGCGCGTCCGTTCAGTCAGGAGGAACGCAAGATGAAACTGTATAATACTCTCTCCCACGAGCGGGAGGAATTTGTGACCCATACGCCCGGCAAGGTCAGCATGTATACCTGCGGGCCGACCGTCTATCATTTCGCCCATATCGGCAACCTGCGCAGCTATATTATGGAAGATGTTCTGGAGAAATACCTTGCATACACCGGCCTGAAGGTCAAGCGGGTGATGAATATCACCGATGTCGGCCATCTTTCCAGTGATGCCGATACCGGCGAGGATAAGATGCTCAAGGGCGCCAAACGCGAGCACAAAACCGTCATGGAAATTGCGCAGTATTACACCGACGCATTTTTTGCCGACTGCGCGAAGCTGAATATCAAAAAGCCGCAGATCGTGCAGCCTGCGACCGGATGCATTCCGGAATTTATCGCGTTGGTGCAGAAGCTGCTGGATAAGGGATATGCCTATGAAGCGGGCGGAAACATCTATTTTGATACCGGCAAGCTGGAACAGTATTACGTTTTCAACGACCATGACGTCGAGGATTTGGAAGTGGGCGTCCGGGAGGGCGTCGAGGAGGACACCAACAAGCGCAACAAGGCGGATTTTGTGCTATGGTTCACCAAATCTAAATTTGACGATCAGGAACTGAAATGGGATTCTCCGTGGGGCGTGGGTTATCCCGGCTGGCATATCGAATGCTCGGCGATCAGCATGAAATATCTGGGCGAGTATCTCGACCTGCACTGCGGCGGCATCGACAATGCCTTCCCGCATCACACCAATGAAATTGCCCAGAGCGAATCGGCAATCGGGCACAAATGGTGTGGGCATTGGTTCCATGTCCACCATCTCAACACCAACAGCGGCAAAATGAGCAAATCCTCGGGCGAATTTCTGACAGTATCACTGCTCGAGGAAAAGGGGTATCTGCCGCTTGCATACCGGCTGTTCTGCCTGCAGTCGCATTACCGGCGATCCCTTGTCTTTTCATGGGAGGGGATGGACGGCGCAATGGCGGCATATCAGAAGCTGATTGCGCGGATTGCGGCGCTGGATCCCAAGGGTGGTTCCTATGAGGAGGAGTCCGCGGCACCGCTGCGGCAGGCATTCCGTGACGCGATGGATAACGACCTCAATACGGCGCAGGCGGTGACCTGCCTGTATGACATTCTCAAATCGGATGCAAATGACTGCACTAAGCTGCGACTTCTGGGTGAATTGGATACGGTATTGTCGCTGAATCTGCTTGAGGAAGCGGAGAAGGTGCGGAAAGCATCGGCTGCGGCGGCCGAGGAGGAACTTCCGGCGGAAGTGCAGGCACTGGTGGAAGCACGTGCAGCAGCGCGGAAGGCGAAAGATTTCGCCAAAGCAGATGAACTGCGGGCGCAGATTGCAGAACTCGGCTATGTCGTGGAAGAAACCCGTCAGGGAACAAAAGTGACCAAAGCGCGCTGATGTGACAGAAAGGAAGGTGCGGAACATGTTTGATAAGATCGTGACCGTGTCGCTGAATCCGGCATTGGATGTGACGATCTGGCTGGATACGATGGACTTTTCGGAACCCAACCGCGCCAAACGCGAAGTTGTGGATGCGGGCGGAAAGGCTGTGAATATTGCGCGGGTTCTGTCCTCGCTGGGAATTTCCTCGCGGGCGCTGGGACTTTGCGGAGAAGATAATGCGCGTAAGTTTTTCTCGCTGCTGGAACGGGATCGGGTCGACTATGAGTTCGTGGAACTAGAAGGACAGACCCGGGAGAATCTGACGCTTGTGATACCGGATCAGCGGGTGTTGAAGGTGAACCGGGCGGGATTTGCCGTCACCATTGAAGGAATGAAGCGTCTCCGCGCCAAAATCGAGGAGGAGATCCAGTCGGTGGGCAAGGTGCTGCTGATTTTTGCAGGCAGTTTGCCGCCCAATCTGACCGCAGATTCTTATAAAGCATTTTTACTCTCTTTTCGGCGGGAAGGGGTCTATTTTGCACTGGACAATTCCTTTTTCCATTTGAGTGATATTGCAGAAATCCAGCCGTTCCTGATTAAGCCCAATCTGATGGAATTTCGCCAGATGAGCGGGTCGGATCTCCGCACCGAACAGTCGATTGTCAAGCTGGCGCGCTCACTGACCGATCACGTCGATCACGTGCTGGTAAGCTTGGGCGGAAAAGGCATGATTTATGCCGGCAGAGAAAACGGATGCCGGATTCATACGCCGCAGGTAGCGGTTCGTTCTACGGTCGGCGCAGGTGATACCTCACTAGCGGCTTTCCTGTGTGCAATTCAGGAGGGGCGTTCTGCTTGTGACTCTGCTGTATTTGGAGTTGCTGCGGGCACAGCTTCGGTATCTTTGGATGGAACGGGTATTGTTACTCGCGAGATGGTCGAGGAAGTTCTGCCACGGATTACGGTGAAGGGGATTCGGTAAAGGAGAATATCGATGCATAAGAAACTGGCTGCGACCGTAATGGCGGTGTTAATAGCAGCAAATATGCTGAGTGTTCCGGTCTGCGCAGGATGGGAACAGGATACTTCGGCAGGATGGCGATATCTCCTGCCAGATCAGACCACTGCGAAAGGTTGGCAGTTGCTGGATGGTGAATGGTATTTTTTCAATACCAAAGGACGGATGCTGACCGGCTGGCAGTATCTGGGAGAAGATTGGTATTATCTTGACCGTTCGGGGGCAATGAAAACCGGTTGGGTGAAAACCGGTGAAAAATGGTATTATCTCGACCGGAACGGCGCCATGAAAACCGGATTTGTTCATGACGGTAACAGCTGGTATTATCTGGATGAGAACGGCGCATGGACGGAGGACGATCCGGAGGAACATCAGGCGGTATCCGACACCGGAAAAATCATCACTCTTCGCAATGGCCTTCTTTCTGTCGATGGAATCCTGATTGCCAACAAGAGTTACCCGCTGCCTGCGGATTATGCGCCCGGCACTCTGACATCGGAAACCATGGCGGCTTTTCAAAAATTAGCAGCTGGCGCCTCTGCTGCCGGACATTCGATTTGGATTGCTTCCGGCTACCGTTCTTACAGCTATCAGGATGGCCTTTACCGGAAGTATGTCAATCGAGACGGAAAGGCTGCCGCAGATCGGTATTCGGCGCGTGCCGGCTATTCGGAACATCAGACCGGTCTGGCATTTGACGTGAATCAGGTAAATAGTTCCTTTGCGGGGACGCCCGAGGCCAAATGGCTGGCGGAACATGCGCATGAGTACGGGTTCATCATCCGCTATCCGGAGGAAAAAGAGAATGTAACCGGCTATCAGTATGAGCCATGGCATCTGCGGTATCTGGGCGTTGAGACAGCAAAGGCAGTGTATGAGAGCGGCCTTTGCCTTGAGGAATATCTGGGCATTTCCTCCTATTATTTGCAATAAAAATGCGCCCTGTCCGGGATGAGACAGGGCGTTTTGTAATGAAGATAAGTAATTGGGTCAGCGAACAGCGGGGACTTCCCACGGTTCAATGCGTTTTGCTGCCATTTGGGCGCGAACACAGAGTTCTGCTGCCTTGAAGATATGTTCCTGCGTCATGGCGATTTCGGTGCGGTTGATGCAGTCGAGAATCATTTCGCCGAAGAAGGGGAATCCGACCTTTCCGCGGGTGGGGATGTACTGCTCGCCTTTATGGTCGACGAGGAAGAGGTTGTCGCCTTCCTTGCTGACGCCGACATTGACGTATTTACGCAGTTCGATGTAGCCGTCGGTGCCGAGAATGAAGGTACGGCCGTCGCCCCAGCTGTTCAGGCCGTCGGGGGTGAACCAGTCGACGCGGAAGTAGTTAGAAGTGCCGTTGTTGCCCATCAGCATAGCATCGCCGAAGTCATCCAGTTCAGGATAATTGGGATGGTTGTGGTTGGCAATCTGGCTGCTGACGATTTTAGCATCGGTCGCGCCGGAGTAAAACAGGTACTGCTCGATTTGATGGCTGCCGATGTCGGTGAGAATACCGCCGTATTTTTCACGCTGATAGAACCAGTCGGGACGGCTTTCAGGGGCGCCGAGACGGTGCGGACCCATGCCGATGACCTGCATGACCCGTCCGATGCGGCCTTCCTTGATGAGCTGGCCGGCATAGACGGCACATTCAACATGGAGGCGTTCGCTGAAGTAGACAAAGTAACGGCGGCCGGTTTCGCGGCAAGCGAGTTTGACGGCCTCAAGCTGTTCCAAAGAGGTCAGCGGAGTCTTATCGGTGAAGTAATCCTTGCCGCTTTTCATGACGCGGATGCCAAGTGCTGCGCGTTCACAGGGGATGGCGGCAGCAGCAACAAGCTTCACTTCGGGGTCAGCAAGGATCTGTTCTTCGGATTCCGCGGCCATTGCCTGCGGATATTTGTCCTGATAAGCTTTAATTTTGGCGGGATCTGCGTCGTAGACCCATTTCAAAGTAGCGCCGGCCTCGAGCAGGCCGTTGGTCATACCGTAGATATGTCCGTGCTCCAATCCGATGGCAGCAAACACAAATTCACCGGGTTTTACCACAACATTTGCCGCGCCGGTCGGTGCATAATTCATTCCATCTGCTTTCTGCATAAAAAAGTCTCCTCCTCACACGGGGTTTTGATACCAGTATACCATAATTTTTTTCAAAAGGGAACCGCCTTCCTGCTGTCTTTTTGGCGAAATCTGCAAGGGAAAAATTGTGAAAAATGCTTGACATGGAAGATGGAATGTGCTATACTATTTTAGAACAATCAAGCAGAACTGCCGTTCTCACCCTTCGCTTCCGTGTTAGATGGGTTAATACCGGATCGTACCGCCTCAAAAGAAGGCGGTTTTTGCGGGTATGAACAGGCGTTCATGCCCGCTTTGTTTGTCTGCGAGGAGTTCGCAGCCGTATTTTTTGTCCATATGGACGTTACCGGGTATAGGAGGTGCTTTACCATTAGCAAAAAAGACTCGCTTATCAATGAGGAAATCCGTGAGAAGGAAGTCCGCGTAATCGACGCAGACGGCAGTCAGCTTGGCATTATGCCGACCCGTCAGGCTGTTTCGCTGGCAGCGGAAAAAGGATTGGATCTTGTCGACATCGCTCCCCAGGCCACCCCGCATGTTTGCCGGATCATGGATTACAACAAATTCCGCTATGAGCAGGCAAAACGGGAAAAGGAAGCCCGGAAAAATCAGAAAACCGTGGATGTCAAAGAAGTCCGCATGTCGATGAATATCGATACCCATGACTTTGAAACCAAAGCCAATCAGGCCGTTAAGTTCCTGAAGGGCGGCGATAAAGTAAAAGTTTCCGTGCGGTTCCGCGGCCGTGAAATGGCGCATACCGATCTCGGAAAGGCGCTGCTGGACCGGTTTAAAGATGCATGCTCGGAAGTTGGCGTGATTGATAAGCCGGCAAAAATGGAAGGCAGAAGCATGGCGATGTTTATTTCACCTAAGCCTTCGAAATAATTGCCCGGGATGCAATTCGTTGTTTAAAAATCATTAAGGAGGATTTCCGATATGCCTAAGATTAAAACTCACAGCGCTTCCAAAAAGCGTTTCAGCCTGACCAAAAACGGCCTTGTAAAACGCGCCAAGATGGGCAAACGCCACATCCTGACCAAGAAGACCACTAAGCGTAAACGTAACCTGCGCAAGAATGCATACGCTGACAAGACCTGTACAGCAGCAATCAAGAAAATGATGCCCTACGCATAAGCGTCTGGGGATGTCCGAAAAAGATTGACAAACGAAACGAAATTTGGAGGTAACAGACTATGGCTCGTGTAAAGGGCGCAATGATGACTCGCAAGAGAAGAAATAAAATCCTGAAGCTGGCAAAAGGCTACTGGGGCAATAAGAGCAAACACTTTAAGATGGCGAAAGAAGCCGTCATGAAGTCCGGCAACTATGCCTACATCGGCCGCCGCCTGAAAAAACGTGATTTCCGCAGACTGTGGATCACCCGCATTTCTGCCGGCTGCAAGGCAAACGGCATCAATTACTCTCAGTTCATGAACGGCCTGAAGAAATCCGGCAGCACTCTGAACCGTAAAGTGCTCTCCGAGATCGCTGTCCATGACGCTGCTGCGTTCACCGCACTGGTTGAGCAGGCGAAAAAAGCTTTATAAGAATGATTTTGACGCCCCTGGTACCAATACCTGGGGCGTTTGCCGTCTTTGACGGCATAGGTGCAAGGGCTCTCGGGTGGGAACCTTTGCACCTGTGGAATATGGAGTGAGAAAATGGAAAGAATTGAATCAAAGGATAATGCCCGAGTTAAGGAATATGTCAAAGCTGCCTCGATGCGAAAATTTCGGGAACAAAGCGGAAAATTTGTGCTCGAAGGCGGAAAACTGCTGGAGGAGGCCGTTCGGTCGGGAATCCGTGTGGAACGGATTTTTGTTTCGGAGAATTATTGGGAACGGCATCCCGAAACGGTAAAATGCGGCGAAACTTTCCTGATTTCGGAGGCGGTGGAAACACGGATTTCGCAGTCCCAGACGCCGCAGGGTGTGTATGCTTTGTGTAAAAAGCTTGACAAACCGGAAAACTTGGATAAAATAGACAGTAACGGCAGTTACATTGCGCTGTGGGACCTTCAGGATCCGGGAAATGTTGGTACGATTATCCGAGGTGCGGATGCGATGGGGTTATCCGGCGTTTTTGTCAGCCGCGGCTGCTGCGACCTTTATAACCTTAAGACCTTGCGCGCGGCGATGGGATCGCTGTTCCGTATGCCGGTGTATGAGGTCGAGATGAAGCAGTTTCTGGCAGAAACACCGCTGCGCAGCTATGCGGCGGTCGTGGATGCAGATGCACAACCGGTCATCGGTGTTGATTTCCGCGGTGCAGTGGCGGTAATCGGCAATGAAGGCCGGGGGCTTTCGCTGGAACAGGCAGATGCCTGTTCCGGAAAAATGACGATTCCCATGCGTGGGAATGCGGAATCCCTGAATGCGGCTATGGCTGCCACCATTCTAATGTGGGAGATGGCACGGGCGGCGCTGTAAAGGAGAATTTCTAATGAAACGAATCGAAAGTTTTTGCGTGAATCACAACAAATTAAAACAGGGACTCTACCTGTCCCGGGTAGATGGGGATGCCGTGACCTATGACCTGCGGATGGTTATCCCGAACGGCGGCGTGTATTTGGAAAATGACGGAATCCATACCTTTGAGCATCTGTTTGCGACCTATGTAAGAAACACCGAATATGCAGATCAGGTGATTTACGTAGGACCGATGGGATGCCGGACTGGATTTTATTTTATCGTACGGGACAAAGTTTCCAAAGAAGAGGTGATTGCCCTGCTGCAGCGAACCATGGATTTTATCGCCGGATATGAGGGCGAGATTCCGGGGGCATCGGCAATCGAATGCGGCAATTATCGCGACCACAATCTGGAGAAAGCCCGCCGGTATGCAGTGGAAATGCGGGAATATTTGAAGGATTGGACACCTGAAAAAATGAAGTATCAGCAGTAACATCTTTTTGGGGAAAGGGTGGAACGCATGGAGGAACGGCTCCGTTACTGGATCTGGCTGAGCCAGTGCTTTTCCTATGGCAGTCCCAAACCGCTGGAACTGATCGAGGCGGGCGCGGACCCGGAACGATTGTATCAGGAAGGACGGGAATACCGAGAATCTTTCGGGGTCCTCAATACTCGCGACCTGAGTCGGATGGAACGGATTTCGCTGGAACGGGCGGACGTAATTCTGGACAACTGTCAAAAACAGAATATTTGGGCAATCAGCTGGGAGAATAATCTTTTTCCGGCAACATTGCGGCATATTTACGGACCGCCGGTTGTATTATATGGAAAAGGAAATCTGGAAGGACTTGGGCAAATGCTGCGTCTGACCATTGTGGGAACCCGCGACTCCAGCGAGTATGCGATGTCGGTAGCAGGAAATCTTTCTTTTCAGCTGGCGCGAACCGGCGTTGTGATTGTCAGCGGATGTGCAGTTGGAATTGATGAATATGCACACCGAGGTGCGATTCGTGCAGGAGGTAGAAGTGTCGGGATACTGGCCTGCGGAGCCGATGTTGATTATCCGGCAGCGACCAGGCAGGTTCGGGAACATTTGCTATACCAGAACGGTGCACTGTTGACCGAGCTTCCGCCGGGGACCCAGGTGAATCGATATTATTTTCCTGTCCGTAATCGGTTGATGGCGGGATTTTCGGAGGGAGTCTTTGTCGTACAGGCACCGCAGAAAAGCGGAGCATTGATTACGGCAGAATTGGCAATCGAACAGGGCAAAGAATTATTCTGTCTACCGCCATGCAGCATCTTTGCACCGGAATATCTTGGTGTGGTTCCGCTTCTGCGGGACGGCGCTATTCCGGTTTATGGGGTAGAGGATATTCTTTCGGAATACGAAGTGCAGTGGGCGGATCAGCTTCATCTGGAAGCCTTGAAAGAGACGGTGAAACCGCGCCGCCAGCCGACACTTCAAGTGGCCGATCAGCCACAGTATACATTAGATACCAAGCCTCCTATTAAGCAACTTCCGGAACCATCCATTGAAAAAATACCGAAAGCTGAACCCATCCGCCTGATTGGAATTCAGAAAGATCTATACAGCATGCTGGAGGAAACGCCTCGTCCGATGGACGATTTGATCCGGCAGAGTGGAAAACGGCCACAAGAGGTATTGGCTGCCTTGACCGAATTGGAATTGCTTGGGTTGGTGCGAGCCTATCCTGGAAGGCAGTATGGTAAGGCGTTTTAAGAGAAAAATAGAGGAGGAGAACCATGGCGAATTTAGTAATTGTGGAGTCTCCCACGAAAACCAAGAGCATCAAGAAATATCTGGGGAAGAATTATGAGGTAGTGGCCTCTAAAGGACATGTTCGAGATCTTCCCAAAACCACGCTCGGTGTCAATGTGGAGAACCATTTTGAACCCCGCTATATGAATATCAAAAAACAGGCCGACATCATCAAAATGCTGAAGGAGGAAGCCAAGGGAAAGGATAAAATCTTTTTGGCAACCGACCCCGACCGCGAAGGAGAGGCAATTTCTTGGCATCTGGCGCATATTTTGAAGCTGGATCTCGACAGCGTCAACCGGGTGACTTTCAGTGAGATCACCAAGAGTGGCGTTAAAGAGGGGATGGCGCATCCCCGCAAAATCGATATGGATCTGGTCAATGCGCAGCAGGCACGGCGAATACTTGACCGGTTGGTGGGTTATAAGATCAGTCCGTTCCTCTGGAAGAAGATCCAGCCGAACCTCAGCGCCGGACGGGTGCAGTCGGTAGCAGTGCGGATCATTGTCGACCGGGAGAATGAGATTCGAGCCTTTGTGCCGGAAGAGTACTGGACCATTGACGCGAAATTTCTGGCCGAATCTTCCAAGAAGCCGTTTGCGGCAAAGTTTTACGGCAAAAGCGGCAAAAAGCTGGAACTCAAATCCGAAGAAGAAGCTAATGCGGTTCTGGCAGACCTGAAGGGTGCAGCATATTCAGTCAGTGCGGTGAAAAAGGGAATCCGGAAAAAATCTCCGGCACCGCCGTTTACCACCTCCACCTTGCAGCAGGAGGCTTCCCGCAAGCTGGGATTCCGTTCACAGCGCACCATGAAGGCGGCACAGGAACTGTATGAAGGCGTCGATCTGCCGAAGCTCGGTGCGGTCGGTCTGATTACTTATATGCGTACCGACTCGCTGCGGATTTCGGATGAGGCGCGCGCGGCGGCATCTGCCTATATTGGGGAGAAGTTCGGGGAGAAGTATCTTCCGGAATCCCCTCGCATTTACAAGACCAAAAACAGTGCGCAGGATGCCCATGAGGCAATCCGTCCTACCATGCCGGAAATGTCGCCGGATCAGGTAAAGGAAAGTCTTACCGGAGACCAATATAAGCTTTACAAGCTGATCTGGGAACGATTTATGGCGAGCCAGATGGCGAATGCCGAGTATGACACCGTATCGGCGGATATTTCCGCAGGGGAATACCTCTTCAAAGCGAGCGGATTTTCGGTGCGCTTTGATGGCTTTACTGTCCTGTATGAAGAGGGGAAAGACAGCGAGGAGGAAAAAGAAGGTATGCTGCCGCCTCTGGAAACCGGCGATCCGCTGACCTGCAAGGAAATTGCGGGCAGTCAGCATTTCACCCAGCCGCCTCCACGGTTTACCGAAGCGTCGCTCATCAAGTTTTTGGAGGAACACGGAATCGGGCGGCCGTCGACTTATGCGCCGACCATCACAACTATTACCAAGCGCGGCTATGTCGAGATGGAGGGCAAGCAGCTTAAGCCTACCCAGCTCGGTGAAATTACCACGACACTCATGAAGGATCATTTTGCCAGCATTGTCGACGAGGCATTTACGGCCCAGATGGAAAATGATCTGGACCTTGTGGAAGAAGGCAAAAAGCCGTGGGTGGATGTTCTGGAAGAATTCTACGGCGGTTTCTCCAAGATGATGGAGAAGGCCGAAGAAGAGATGAAGGACGTCAATATGAAGATTCCGGACGAGGAAACCGATATTATCTGCGAAAAATGCGGGCGGAATATGGTCATCAAGACCGGACGGTTCGGAAAATTCCTTGCTTGTCCGGGATTCCCGGAATGCCGCAACACCAAGCGGATTGCGGTGGAAATGCCGGGTGAATGCCCGCTGTGCGGTGGAAAGATTCTGGAGAAGAAGTCCAAAAAAGGCAAAAAATTCTATGGCTGTGAGCACAATCCTGACTGCGCCTTCCTTTCGTGGGATCCGCCGATTGAGGAACATTGTCCCAAGTGCGGCAAGACCCTGCTCAAGAAGATGGGGCGGGGCGCGCGAATTCATTGTTCCAATCCGGAATGTGATTATCAGCGGCCGATTGATAAGGAAAAAGAAGAATGAACAACCAGAAAATCAAGGTAATCGGCGGAGGACTCGCCGGCTGCGAGGCGGCGCAGATTCTCACCGCATATGGATTTGAGGTGGAACTTTTCGAGCAGAAGCCGCGGGAATTTTCGCCGGCCCATAAATATCCGGGACTGGCGGAACTGGTCTGTTCCAATTCGCTCAAGGCGGCGCGGCTGGATTCAGCGGCGGGACTCCTCAAGGAGGAGATGCGGCGGCTAGGTTCGCTGATTATCCCCTGTGCGGAAGAAACAGCGGTTGCAGCAGGCGGAGCGCTTGCGGTGGATCGGGAACAGTTTTCCGATCTTGTCACCCGGAAAATCCGGGAAAATCCCCGCATTACCATTGTGGAAGAGCAGGTCGAAACGCTCGATTCCTCCGTTCCCACCATTGTGGCAACCGGCCCGCTTACCAGCGGAGGACTGGCGGATGAAATTGTTCGGCTTACCGGGCAGGCGGGGTTAAGCTTCTTTGACGCGGCGGCGCCGATTGTCACCGACGAAAGCATTGACCATTCGATTGTCTTTGCGGCGTCGCGCTATGAGCGGGGCGGCGAGGACGATTATCTCAACTGCCCGATGAATAAAGAAGAATATGAAGCATTTTATGAGGCGTTGGTTTCGGCCGAAAGCGTCGAACTGAAAAGCTTTGAGAAGGAACATTTCCGGGTGTATGAGGGCTGCATGCCGGTTGAAGTGATGGCAAAACGAGGCCCTGACACCATTCGATTCGGCCCTTTGAAGCCGGTCGGACTGCGCGATCCCCGCACCGGACATCGTCCGTGGGCGGTAGTGCAGCTTCGGCGGGAGAATGCGGAAGGGACGCTTTACAATCTGGTCGGCTTTCAGACCAATCTCAAATGGGGCGAACAGAAGCGGGTCTTTTCGATGATTCCCGGCTTGCAGAATGCGGAATTTGTCCGGTACGGCGTTATGCACCGCAATACCTTCCTCGATTCGCCGCGGCTGCTCGACCGGGAGTTCCGGCTCAAAAGCGCGCCGAACCTCCGTTTTGCGGGCCAGATGACCGGCGTGGAGGGGTATGTCGAGTCGGCGGCGAGCGGATTGCTGGCCGGGCATCATCTGGCGCGGGAACTGCTGGGACTTTCCCCCCTGGTTCTGCCGCCCGAAACGATGCTGGGCGCACTGACTGCTCATGTGGTCAATGAAACCGGCGATTTCCAGCCGATGGGCGCCAATATGGGGATTCTGCCGCCGCTGGAAGAGAAAATCCGGGATAAAAAACTGCGGTATCTGACGTTGGCAGAACGGAGTGTGGCCGCCTTGCAGCAAACACTGGACGCGCTGGAATTTCCGGCGGAATAAAAGGAGTGTGGCAGAATGAAAATCGTAGTAGACGGCTTCGGCGGGGATCATGCGCCGTTGGCGGTATTACAGGGCTGTGAAATGGCGGTCAAGGCATACGGCGTTGATCTGATTGTGACCGGTGACGAAAAAGTTCTCCGGAAAACAGCGGAGGAAAATAGCATTTCCCTCGACCATATCGAACTATTCCACGCTCCGGACGTCATTTCGATGGAGGATGAGCCGACCGCCATTCTCAAGGAAAAAGCGGAATGTTCCATGGCGGCTGCATTCAAGTTGGTCAAGGAGGGCAAGGGCGATGCCTTTGTCAGCGGCGGCAGCACCGGCGCGATTGTGGTCGGCGCGACCTTTATCTTGAAGCGGATGAAAGGTGTCAAGCGGGCGGCGCTCGCTTCGATCATTCCGACTGCGAACGGACGGTACCTGCTGCTTGACTGCGGCGCGAATGTCGAGTGCCGGCCTGAAATTCTTACCCAGTTCGGGGTGATGGGCAGCCTTTATATGCAGAAGGTGATGAAAGTTTCTGATCCGAAGGTCGGACTCATCAACATCGGTTCCGAAGAAACCAAGGGCGGAGAACTGCAGATTGCGGCGCTGGCCCAGATGAAAAAGGCACCGATTCATTTTACCGGCAACGTGGAGGCACGGGAACTTCCCAAAGGGGCAGTGGATGTCGCGGTGGCGGATGGATTTACCGGAAATATCGTTCTTAAGCTGACTGAAGGCATGGGTTCCCTGATGTCTGCCAAGCTGAAAGAAATTTTCGGCGGTACCGTGGGCAAGATTGCTGGCGCAATGGTGCTCGGCAAGATCAAGGCGCTGAAAAAATCCATGGATTATACCGAAACCGGCGGAGCGCCGCTTCTGGGTATTTCCAGCCCGGTTATCAAGGCGCACGGCAGTTCCAATCCGAAGGCGTTCATGAATGCCATTCGTCAGGCACGCGATTTTACACAGGCCAACCTGACAGCAGAAATCGAAGGTGCCCTGCGGAATATGAAGGAAGGGGAGGCCTCCGCGGAATGAAGGTCCTGATCGGTTCTGGGAATCCTGGGAAATTATCCGAGATGTTTTTTTATCTGCGGCAGGCTGGATTGGAACCGGTTTCCGGGATGGATTATACGCTCGAGGTCTCTGAGACCGGTTCTTCGCCGCTGGAAAATGCCCGCCTGAAGGCGGCTGCTTATAGTAAAGCATCAGGTCTGCCCTGCGTGGCATTTGATTCGGGAATGCTGCTGCTCGGGATCCCCGCCGATGATCCCCGTCAGCCGGGGACACACGTCCGCCGGATCGGGGAGAAGCGGATGGAGGACGAAGAAATGATCGCCCACTATCAGGAAATTGCTCGATCGCTGGGCGGCCGCGTACAGGGGCAGTGGGTCACCGGATTTGCGGCGGCGATGCCGGACGGGCGGATGATCTCAGGCGATGATGCGGAGAATCAGCCGAACAGCTGGAAATTCTGGCTGGTCGAAGAACGCAGCGGCGAACCGCTGAAGGGAAAACCCCTTTCCTGCATCTCGTTGGAAGGGGATACCGGACGGTATGTCAATGCGGATCGGGAACATGACGGCGCATCTGCGCAGAGACGAAAGGCAATCTACCTGCGGGCAGTGGAGGCCATCCAAAAAATGTTGAACGAAAAAATTTGAAAACTGCAGCTTTTGATGATCCCGGAAACGGCGTTTCCCGGGGCATGAGAAGCGGCGTAGAAAGGAAATGTTATGATTTCAGAAGAAAAATTGCAGGAATTACAGCAAAAAATCCATTATACCTTTCGGAATGACCATTTGCTCATTCAGGCGCTGACCCACTCTTCCTTTGCCAACGAGGGGAAGAAGCATGGAAAAAATAATGAACGGCTGGAATTTCTCGGGGATTCGGTGCTGTCGGTGATTGTGGCGCGGTATCTGTTCCTGACCTATAAGGATTTGCCGGAAGGCGAGCTCACCAAGCTGCGGGCAAGCCTCGTCTGTGAGAAGGCACTGGACGGATTTGCGGCACAGTTCGGATTGGGGGAATACCTCCTGCTCGGCAAGGGAGAGGAACTGACCGGCGGGCGGGAACGTCCTTCCATTCTGGCTGATGCGTTCGAGGCGCTGCTGGCTGCTATCTATCTGGACGGCGGCTATGAGGCAGCCCAGAAATTTGTGCTGGGATTCATCCCGGCGGACTTGGACATCAAACATCCCAATAAACTGGCGGACTATAAGACCGCATTGCAGGAAATTATCCAGCAGAACCGAGAGGAACGGATCGAATATCTGCTGGTCGATGAACAGGGGCCTGACCATGCTAAGGTATTTACTGCCGAAGTCCTGCTCAACTCCAATGTCATCGGAAAGGGAACCGGCAGTTCCAAGAAACAGGCGGAACAGAATGCGGCAAGGGAAGCCCTTGCTCTGATGGGTTATAAGGAGATCTGACGAATGCCGTCGCATGCGAATATTGCGTTTTTTATTCCGCATCTTGGCTGCCCGCATTGCTGTTCTTTTTGCAGCCAGCGCACCATTTCCGGGGAATCGTCTCCGATTTCGCCGGATGAGGTGAAAAATCAGCTTGAAGAAGCGTTTGGCCGCGCCTTGAATCCCGAAACAACCGAGATTGCCTTTTTCGGCGGCAGCTTTACCTGTATTCCGCGGGAACAGATGATTGCTTATCTGGAGGCGGCGGCCCCTTATATCCGGAACGGGCAGTGCCGGGGAATCCGCCTTTCCACCCGTCCGGATGGAATCAGCCGGGAAATTCTCGATCAGTTGATACAGTATGGTGTTTCAGCCATCGAACTGGGGGCGCAGAGTATGGATGACCGCGTTCTGGCCCTGAATCAGCGGGGACATACGGCGGAAGATGTGCGGAAAGCTGTCCGCTTGATCCGGGAATATCCCATTTCTCTTGGATTGCAGATTATGACCGGTCTATTCGGGGAAGATGCGGAAAGCCGCGCCCGAACCGAGGCAGCAGTATTGGAAATGCATCCGGATACACTGCGGATTTATCCAACGGTGGTGTTGGATGGAACACTGCTTGCGGAAAAATTTAAGGCGGGGGAATATCGTCCGCCGAATCTCGCGGAGACGGTTCAATTTGCGGCGCCCATGCTGCGGAGAATGGAAGAGGCTGGTATTGCGGTCATCCGAATGGGTCTGCATGCCTCCCCCGGAATTGAGCAGGAGATGCTGGGCGGGGCTTATCATCCGGCAATGCGGGAATTATGCGAGGCAGAACTTTTTCGGCAGGAAATGGAGAAACAGCTGCGGGATCTTCCCAAGGGGAACTATATCATGCGGGTGAATCCGCGCGCGGTTTCAAAGGCGGCCGGACAGAAGAAACGCAATCTTTTCCGGGCGCAGGAACTTGGATATTCAATCCGAATTGTGCAGGATCCGGCATGCGGTATGCGGGAACTGAAAATACAAAATGTGTAATTTCGATAGAATATACAAAATGAAATACAGAATCTTTTCAGAAAGGATCGGGATATGTTTTTAAAATCACTGGAAATGCAGGGGTTCAAATCCTTTCCGGATAAGACTGTCGTACGGTTCAACAAGGGACTGACCGCGGTAGTGGGGCCGAATGGAAGCGGCAAAAGCAATCTGAGCGACGCCATGCGGTGGGTGCTGGGCGAGCAGTCGAGCAAGACGCTGCGCGGCGAAAAAATGGAGGACGTCATCTTTTTGGGGACAGCCAGCCGGAAACCGCAGGGATTTGCGGCGGTATCGTTGACCTTTGACAATGTGGACCGCTTTCTTTCGGTGGACGCCGATGAAGTGACCATCACCCGGCGGTATTATCGTTCGGGGGAGAGCGAATATCAGATTAACGGCGCGGATGTGCGCCTGAAGGACATCAACGAACTCTTTATGGATACCGGTCTGGGACGGGACGGCTATTCGATGATCGGACAGGGAAAAATTGCCGAAATTGTCAGCGCACGTTCTTCCCAGCGGCGGGAGATTTTTGAGGAAGCCGCCGGAATTTCCAAATATCGTTACCGGAAGGCCGAGGCGGAACGCAAATTGGCTGCGGCAGAGGAAAATCTGGTGCGGCTTTACGACATCCTTTCGGAACTGGAAGGGCGGGTGGAACCGCTGCGGGTGCAGTCGGAGAAGGCCCAGCAGTTTTTAAAGCTTTCGGCCGAGAAAAAGACACTGGAAGTCTCGCTTTGGATGATTTCGCTCGAAAAGCATCAGCAGGCCCTTCGGGAACAGCAGAACAAGTATCTGATTGCTAAAGGGGACGACGAACAGCTTGCGCGGGAAATCCGGCAGACCGAGGAGAAAATTCAAGAGGCTTATGCGCGCATGCAGAACTGCCTGACCCGGCGGGAGGAATTTCAGACGCTGCGTCAGAATTTGCAGGCGCGGATTGCCCAGCTGAAGCAGGATGAGGCAGTGCGGAACAACGACATTGCCCATCAGCAGGAGAATATCCGGCGGCTGGAGGAGGAACTCCGTCTGTTGGAAACCGACCGGGACCGGCGGAATCAGGAGATTGCGGCGCTGGAAGAACAGAAACAGTCGGCGGAACAGAGCCGGCAGGATCTGCAGCGGCGGATTGAGGAGAGCCAGAACCGATTGGCGGGCCTTTCGCAGGAACAGAGCGGTTATACCGCCCAGATGGAGGAAGCCAACCGGAAGGCAAACCAGATTGCACTGGATATTTCCCGCAATAATATGATCGTGCTGACGCAGGAGAATGCGGCGGCGGAACAGGAACATCGGCTGGCCGCAATGGAGCAGGAAATCCTCTCCCTGACAACTCGGCTTGAGAGCGAGGCGGAAACGATGGAGGGGATTGCCGGACTGCTGGAAGAGATCGCAGGGCGGCAGGATGCGCTGGAAAATTCCGCCAAGGGATATGAGATGAAACTGTCTGCGCGTTCCCGGAAGTTGGAGGAACTGCGGCAGACCCAGCAGCAGATGGACCTCGCCATTAAGGAAAAATTACAGAAAGCAAAGTTGCTGCAGGATCTCGAGCAGAATATGGAAGGCTTCCAGTACAGTGTCAAGGCGGTCATGAAGGCCGCCAAAAATGGAGTACTGCGCGGCGTGCTCGGGACAGTCGCACAACTTCTGACGGTAAAACCCGCCTATGCGACCGCATTGGAAACGGCATTGGGCGGCGCCTTGCAGAATATTGTTGTGGAGGATGCAGCCGCCGCCAAATCCGGCATCCGGCACCTTTCTGAGCAGCGTGCGGGACGGGCCACCTTCCTTCCGGTGCAGGAAATCCGGGGCGGCAGTACTTTGCAGGAACCCGGACTGGATGCGGACCCCGGTTTTGTTGCCGTCGCATCGGAACTGGTGGAATATGATGCCCGGTATGCGGGAATTGTGCGGTTTTTGCTGGGACGGATTGCAGTGGCGGAGGATCTCGATGCCGCCGCCGCGATCGCGAAACGGCATGGATATAAATTCCGGATTGTCACGCTGGACGGCCAGCAGGTCAACGTCGGGGGAAGTTTTACCGGCGGTTCCGCGGCCAAAAATCAGGGAATCCTGAGTCGGAAGAATGAGACATACGCCCTTCGCGCCGAAGCGGAGAAACTTTCCGCTCAGAAAGCGGAGATCGATCAGCGTGCCGAGGCATTGGGGCAGGAAATTGCCTCCCTGAAGGCGCAGATTAACGGCATTCGCGCGGAACAGACTGCGGCGCGGGAGGATGCTATTCGCTTTGAGGGAGATCGCAAGCGATATGAGCAAAGTCGGGAACAGCTTGCCGTACGGCAGGAGGAATTGAACCGGCAGAAGGCAGAAGGCGCCCGTAAAATAGAACAGAGCCGTGCAGAAATAGAGACTGCGCGGAATGAATTGGCGCGGCTGGAACAGGAAGCGGAGAAAATCCGCGAGGAACTGGCTGCTTATCAGGGCAGCCAGGACAGTCTGTCCGACCAGCGCAGCAGCCTTTTGGACGAAATTTCCGCCCTAAATCGGGAGGAAATCGCCAGCCAGAAGGACGCCGAAAATCTTGCGCGGAAAATGATCGAACTGCGGGCGGTACAGGAGAGCGGAGAATCGCAGAAATCCCGGATTCAGGGTGACCTTGCCCGGATGCAGGCATCCTGCCGGACGATGGCGGAGTCCATCCAGTCCATGCAGGAGGAACGGGATCATGCCATTCGTCAGGACGCCGAATATGAGCAGAAAAGCGGGGAAATGATCGCTCTGCGCCAGCAGATTGAGGGGGAAACCACCCGCCTGCGGCAGGAAGAGCGGGAAATTTCCGCCCGTAAGGAGAAAACCGCTGGGGAATTGGCGCGGTTGGAGGAACAGAAGCTTTCGGTGCAGAAGGATTACGACCAGATTATCCGCCGACTGATGGACGAGTATGAAATGACCCGTTCAGAGGCGCAGCAGATGGCAGTACCGCTGGATGATCCGGCGCAGGCCGGACAGCAGCTCGCTGCCCTCAAAAATCGGATCCGGAACCTCGGGAATGTAAACCTTGGGGCAATCGAGGAGTATCAGGAGGTTTCGGAACGATATACCTTCCTGAAAGCGCAGGTCGATGACGCGGCCGGCTCGAAAGCGGAACTGGAACGCCTCATTCGGGACCTTACCAGCGATATGGAACGGATGTTTACCGAGAGTTTTTCCCAGATCAACGGGCATTTTGGCAAGATTTTTACTGAACTGTTCGGCGGCGGAAAGGCGGAACTGCGGCTGACCGACCCCGAGGATGTTTTGACATCCGGCGTGGATATCATTGTGCAGCCACCCGGAAAAATCATCAAAAATCTGGAGGCGCTGTCGGGCGGCGAACAGTCCTTTATCGCCATCGCCATCTATTTTGCCATTTTGAAGGTGCGGCCGTCGCCCTTCTGTGTGCTGGATGAGATTGAGGCGGCGCTGGATGATGTCAACGTCGTGAAATATGCGAGCTATCTGCGGATGATGAGCGACAAAACACAGTTTATCCTTATCACGCACCGGCGCGGTTCTATGGAGGAAGCGGACGTTCTGTACGGGGTGACCATGCAGGAACAGGGAGTTTCCAAGCTGCTGGAACTGAAAGTCAGCGAAATTTCCGCAAAGATGGCGGATCTGGAAGAATCACCCCAATAAGGAGGAAGAATATGGGATTTTTTGATAAAATCAGAGAGGGACTCAAAAAGACCAAAGACGCCATGATGAAGCAGGTGGAAACAGTTATCCATTCCTTCACCAAAGTGGACGATGAATTTTTGGAGGAACTTGAGGAGACGCTCATCATGTCGGATATGGGGGCGGCAACCTCGGCGGATATCTGTGAGCGGCTGCGTGCAGAGATCAAGCGCACCGGCAAAAACGACACCTCCGAAGTTAAGGCGATGCTCAAGGAAATTATCGCCGACATGCTCCGGGAAGAAAAGCCGTTTAAACTGGAAACCAAGCCGTCGATTGTCTTTGTCATCGGGGTCAACGGCGCTGGCAAAACGACGACCATCGGCAAGATGGCAGCCAATTACAAGGCGCAGGGCAAAAAGGTGCTGGTAGCGGCGGCGGATACCTTCCGTGCGGCGGCGATTGACCAGCTGGAAATCTGGACCCAGCGCAGCGGCGTTGAAATTGTCAAGCATCAGGAAGGCGCAGATCCGGCAGCAGTCGTTTTCGATTCAATTGACGCAGCATTTGCGCGGAATGCCGATATCCTGCTGATTGATACTGCTGGACGCCTGCACAACAAGAAAAATCTGATGGCGGAACTCGGCAAAATGTTCCGCATCGTGAGCCAGAAAGCAGAGGGCTGCGACGTGGAAGTGCTGCTTGTGCTGGACGCCACCACTGGCCAGAATGCCGTCAATCAGGCGGAACAGTTTATGGAGGCGGCGCATATCACCGGCATCGTTCTCACCAAACTGGACGGTACGGCCAAGGGCGGTATTGTAGTTTCCATCAAAAATCAGCTGGGACTGCCGGTTCGATTTGTCGGCGTAGGGGAAAAGATCGACGATTTGCAGGAATTTGTGCCGGAGGATTTCGTCGAAGCGCTCTTTGAGTAACGGATTCAGGAAAGGAACAGACGAGTGGATCAAGCAAAAAAATGGAAACTGGCGGGAATCATCACCGCTGTACTTGCCGTCATATCGGCGGTACTGGTCTGGGGACCGTGGATTTATCTGTTTTGGGAGATGAAAGTTATGCCGGCTTTCACCTCATCGCTCGGTATCATCGGCGGCGCGGACGGCCCTACCTCGGTTTATGTGGCCACAGCGGTTGTCCTCACCGGAAATATCTGGGGAGATATTTTTTACTGGGCAGAAATGCTCCTGCCACTGATTCTGGCGGCAGTGTCGATTATCTGCTTTGTCTGGCGGAGAAAACTTTTGAAAAAAGGGGAATAACCATGGAAATCATCATTGCCACCGGCAACGCCGGCAAGGTGCGGGAATTTAAACGGATGCTGGAACCGCTCGGTTACACCGTTTTTTCCCAGAAAGAAAAAGAGATTTTTGTCGATCCCGAAGAGGATGGCGATACCTTTGCGGAAAATGCGCTGATTAAGGCGCGCGCGGTCTGGGAGATTGCCCATACTGCGGTGATTGCAGACGATTCCGGTCTCTGCGTGGACGCGCTGGACGGGCGTCCCGGCGTATATTCGGCGCGGTATGCAGGCGAAGGCGCAACCGATGCCGACCGCAACCGCAAACTCCTCGCGGAATTGGAAGGGGTATCAAACCGTGCGGCGCATTTCACCTGTGCGATCGCCTATATCGACGCAGAGGGCAGGGCGCGGGTATTTGAGGGGATTTGTCCCGGCACTATCGGCTTTGAGCCGAAAGGGGCGGACGGATTCGGCTATGACCCACTGTTTTTGTGCGGGGAGAAGACCTTCGGAGAGATGTCAGCCGAAGAAAAGGATGCAGTCAGCCATCGGGGCCGGGCAAACCGGATGCTGGAAGAATATTTGAGACTTCATCGGTAAAAAGGAGAAAAAATTATGTTAAACAGCAAACAGCGCGCAAAACTGCGCGGCATGGCAAATAATCTGGACACCATCCTGCAGATCGGCAAGGGCGGTATTAACGAAAATGTCGTCAAGCAGGTTTCGGATGCGCTTCTCGCACGGGAACTGATTAAGATTCGGGTTCTGGACAACAGCCTCTATACCGCCAAAGAAGCGGCTAACGAGCTGGCAGAAACCATCGGCTGCGATGTCGTACAGGTAGTGGGAACTCGCATTACCCTGTACATGCCCAATCCGGACGAGCCGGTCATTGAACTCGACTAAAATTTGACGAAAGGGGGAACCTTCCTTGGAACATTTCTGCATTTACGGCGGCACGTTCAATCCGATCCATAACGGGCACCTGCATTTGATCCGGGAAGCTTCCCGGGTGCTGGAATTTGACCGATTGCTGGTCATTCCCACCAATATTCCGCCGCATAAGGCTCCCCGGGATCTCGCCTCCAATCGGGATCGTTTAGAGATGGCTCGTCTTGCGGTGCGCGGCATGGATCGGGTCTGGGTGAGCGATGTGGAACAGCGCGCCAAAGGAAAAAGCTACACCATTCTCACATTAGAACGACTGCGGTATCTGTTTCCGGACACCGCCTTTACCATCCTGATGGGGGCGGATATGCTCTGTTCTTTTGACCGCTGGCACCGTTGGCAGGATATCCTGCGGCTGGCAGATATTGCGGCATTTGCTCGGAATGAGGGAGAAGAATCCGTACTGGAACAGAAGGCGTCCGAATTGGGGCGCACCCGGATCATCCGGGTGGAACCGCTGCCGCTTTCTTCGACTATGGTGCGGGAAACGATTCAAAATGGCGGAGATATCTCCGGATTGGTTCCGGAGGATGTGGCCGCTTATATTCAGGAAAAGGGGCTTTATCGAAAATGACAACCAGATATCCGGAGTATGACGCACTCCTGCAGGAACGCCTTACCCCCAAACGCTACCGCCATTCCGTCAATGTGATGGAACGGGCCGTGGAACTAGCGAGAATCCACGGTGCAGATCCTCAAAAGGCTGAGCTGGCCGGGCTTATTCATGATATCGAAAAAAATACGTCACCAAAAATTTTGTTGCAATCGCTGCAGAATTCTGATATACTTTTAACGGATGCGGACATTTTCTCCCCACAGTTGTGGCACGCCCCCGCAGGATATCTCTATGCGCGGGATGTGCTTGGGATTGACGATGCCGATGTGCTGTATGCAATCCGCTACCATACGACGGGACGAGCGGGAATGTCCCTGCTGGAAAAGGTAGTATATCTGGCTGATCTGACATCAGCTGACCGGGATTTTTCGGACATCCGAGAGGTTCGGCATCTAGCAGATGTGGATTTGGATGCTGCTCTTTTTTACTCTCTTCAGTTTATTCTGGGGGATCTGGTGAAACATGGAAAGCTGTTGCATCCGGATTCGCTGGCCTGTTATCATGAAATTGCATTGGGCAGAGCTCGCAGGATGGAACCGTAGAACACGGGAAGGTGAAATTTATGGCAAGGAATTCAAATAAAAAACGGAGACTTTCGGTGCTGGATCGGATGCTTCTGATCGTATCCGTGGTTTTGATCGGTGTTTCAGCCGGAATTATCGGGTATGTGTCCTTGATGAACTGGGCACCGCTGCCGGAGGTGGATGAGTCCGGGCATGCAGTCAGTATCGATGAAGGAATTCAGACAGCCGAGGAGAATCGTGGCAAAGTGACAAATTTTTTGGTCACGGGTATCGACTATAATACAATCGACCCCTCTGCAGGTACAGCTCGGGGAAAGCTGACGGATGTCATTATGGTTGTTCAGCTTAATCTGGAAACTCAGAAGGTTAACATTCTCCAAATTCCCCGTGATACCTATGTTGGAACCGATGTCTCATCAACCGGTAAGATTAACGCCGTTTATGGAAAGAGTGGAATGGAAGGACTGGCTCAGGTCATTTACGATCGATTTAAGCTTCCGGTCGACCATTATGTTAATGTGATTATGGACGGATTCATTCGGATCGTGGATGCTGTGGGTGGTGTTGAGATCAATATTCAGGAAAGCTTTACCCTGGAAGGATATACCTTCCAGCCAGGTCTTCAGACTCTCAACGGAATCGAAGCGGAAAAATTTGTGCGCGAACGGCACAGTCGTCCAGGTTCGGATATCGGACGAATGAATGCGCAGCGGGAATTTCTGTCTGCGATGTTTAAAAAATTCAAATCTCTTTCTCTGGATGAAATCACCGCATTGGTTCCGGTTGTCATGGAGGAAGTCACGACCGATCTCAATGTGAAAACGGTTTTGAGCCTGGTGGAAGTCATGATGCAGATCGATGAAAATGATATTAGTTTCTTCACGGTTCCCGGAGAAGGATGTACTGCGCCAAATGGTCAATCCGTTTGGAGTGTCCATCTGGAACCACTTGCAGAGTTGCTCAACGAGAATTTCCACCCCTTTGATGAGCCTGTTCCCGCATCGGAACTCAATCTGGTGGAATTGCAGAATACAACGGATTATTATGATAACAATAATTCAACCGTCGGAGATATTCTTGACGGAAAAGACGAGGAATAGGAGGAATCGCATGAACGCAAAAGAACGAATGGAAGCGGTCGTTAAGGTATTAGATAGCAAAAAAGCGCGGGATATCCGCGTGCTGCGAGTGGGAGATCTGACCATCCTAGGCGAATATTTTGTCATTGCAACCGGTTCCAGTTCCACTCAGGTGAAAATGTTGGCGGATGAAGTCGAGTATCAGCTTTCCCAGCAGGGTATGGAACCGCACAATGTCGAAGGATATAAGAGTGAAAACTGGATTATTCTGGACTATTCGGATGTGATTGTTCATATCTTCTATGAGGAAACTCGGGACTTTTACGGGTTGGAACGCCTGTGGGTCGATGGAGAAAAGGTAGATATTTCCTCGCTTTTGACCAAATAAAAAACATTTTTGCGCCGGCAATTACTGCCGGCGTTTTTTTATTTGCAAAAAAATTATTTTTTGCAACGAAACTGCTTTAAAACGGTACTATATAGATGAAGAGACCAGAGCGAGGAGGAATTTTATGAAAGGAATGCAGCGTTTTCTGGCGGGACTGACCGGATTTTTTGCGGCGTTTACATTGGCCGGCTGCGGTACACCGGATACCGAACCATCAACTGTTTTGATGCATGCGACAATTATTTATGCAGAAAACGAATCCATCCTGTTCCTGCCCAGCGAGCTGGACGGCACTATCCCAAATGTTGGGGATGTGTATTCCACAGGATTGGCAGATGTTTCCGTGCTAGATGAAGAGGGAAATGAACTTCAGCCGGAAGACCTTGCGGTCGGGCAGATTGTCGAGATTGCCTATGATGGATATGTGCGGGAAAGTTATCCCGCCAGCATCACCTGTTCCACCATGCGGCTGGTTGGACGCCAGCCAGAAGACTGGAAAAATCCGGTGGATATCGGGCAGTTTTTCCCGGAACCGGATCCCGATGACCCTTATGCGAATATGCCGTCGATGGGCGTAGAATATCAGACCGGAGAGAGTGTCAGTTATACCGTGACCGCCCGCGGAACCTCAAGCTGGTACGAGAACGACGAAGGAATTTGCGTGGATTCCGTTCTTCCTACCCATGAGGAATCCAGAGAACGGATCCCGGAAATCGAGGCAGTGGAAGGCTCGGATTCAATCCGGCTGATCTTCTCCCGGGAACCGGAAAATATTACGGTTTCCTGCTGGAATTGGGACGAATTTGCCGAGACTGGACTGGAAACGGAATCGTTGCCCGTATCGGTGACAGATGGGAAATTGACCCTTCCGGGACAAGAGGGAAGTTATTTGTACAGTGTGCAGGCGGAATGGGAAGAAGGGGACGTGCTCTATTATTTTACCATCCGCTGCCCTGCATGACAGAAAGATGAGGAGGGACTGACTGATGAACGGAAAAGAATTGATTTTGCCGATCCTCGCCTGTGTGGTATCGGTGCTTTTTGCAGCAATTGTGGGAATTCGCCTGCTGGATGACGGAGAAGCCATCCGTTCGGCGGAATGTTCCCTTTCGGTACAGCTTTAAGGGGGGATTGCGATGAAGCGGAAGAAATGGATGGCATTTTGCTTGAGCGCGTTGCTTCTGACCGGATGCGGGAACACGGTTTCTGCAAAAATTTCGGCCGGAAGCGGTGAGACGGCGTCGACGGCGGAACCGGTCCGTCCGGAGGATGACTTTGTAAAGGCAGCAGCGGATTTTGCGGCAGTTACAGCCTCCAAGGTGCTGTCCGAAGCGGTTCCCGGGCAAAATTACCTGTATTCTCCCGCAAGCCTGTATCTGGCGCTCGCTATGACAGCAGATACTGCATCCGGGGAGACGCAGCAGCAAATGCTGTCGCTGCTGGGGGCGGAGGATGCAGACAGCCTGCGGGAGGATGCCTCCAATTGGTATCAGTATCTTTGTTCCGGTGAAGAGGGTACTGTGGAGATTGCCGGATCACTTTGGCTGAATGAGGGAATCCCATTCCATCAGGAAGCGCTCGACCGGCTCGCCGACAGCTATGACGCATATGCATATCAGATGGATTTTACGTCGGCCTCCCTTCCGAAAGAAGTTGCGGCATGGGTGCGGGAGGCAACCCACGGCCTTCTGGGCGATGCGTCGGATTTCCAGCCCGAACCCGATTCGGCACTTTTCCTGCTTTCGACGCTCTATTTCAAGGGAGCATGGAGCAGCCCGTTTTCCGAAGACGACACCGAAACCGGAGATTTCATTGCTTCCAACGGGACAGTTCTTTCCATCCCTTTCATGCAGAAAAGCGCACAGACCGCATACGTGGATGGAGGGAATTTTGCCGCCGCCTCCCTCAGTATGCAAAACGGCGCGGTGATGACTTTTATCCTGCCCGATGAGGGCGTGAGTCCCGCTGAAGTGGCGGCAGATTCCGATGCACTATTCGCCGCTTATTTCCCGGAAAATTCCGAATACGGCAAGGTGAATTTCCGGGTGCCGAAATTTGATTACAGCGCGTCGGTGGAGACCCTGCCAGAAATCCTGCAAACGCTTGGGATGACCGATGCGTTTGACGGAGAACAGGCAGATTTTTCAATCCTTTCTTCCGAACCGCTGTTCATCTCCAATATCCGGCAGGAGGCAACCCTTTCCATTGATGAGGAAGGCTGCGAAGGCGCGGCTTATACACAAGTTTCCATGAATGCGACAGCTGCGATGCCGCCTGAACAGGAGTTTACATTGAATCTTGATCGGCCGTTCCTGTTTGCGGTGCGTTATCGGGATACGATTCTGTTTACCGGCATTGTAGAGAATCCTTCTGCCTCATAAAAATACCCGGCACGTTCTGTGCCGGGTATTTTTGTATCAATCCCGCGTGACATTGCGGATCCATCGGTTCCCTTTAAGCCGTATGATGGCGATAATCCATTTGAAGCACTGATCGATTCGTGTGCACAAATAAACAGCCCAGAGCGGCCAGTGCCAAATAAATCCCGACAGGAAGGTCAGAGGAACAACGACCAGCCAGCCACAGATCATGTCGACTTTCATGACGAATTTTCCATCTCCGGCGCCGCGGTTGATGCCGGTGAAACAGGCGGCGTGATAGCAGGTGCCTAAGTGGGTGAAAGCGCCGATTACTAAAAAGGTTGCCGCGAGATCTTTGGTTTGCTGGGAGACATTATAAAAGTTGGGGACGAACAGGCTCATCAGCAGTACCACTCCCGCGACCAGCACGCCCAGTCCAGCAAAAATAATTTGAATTGTGTTGGAATACCGGCGGGTTTTGGCATAGTCTTTTTCTCCGACACTCTTGCCGATGACAACGCAAGCGCCGTTGGCGAGTCCGTTGGTAAAAATCAGCGCGAGCGACAGGAAAACGTCCGCAATGGCGTTGGCAGATACCATCGTGACTCCCAGACGTCCAATCATCATGGCTTTTGCAGTTCCGATCAAACCCCATTGGGAGTCCCCGACAATAATCGGCACCGAATGCCGCAGAAAATCCCCTGCCATCTCCCGGTCATGGGTGAAGAAGTCCTTCAGTCGGAAACGAACCCGTTTTTCCCGCACAAAGAGATAGTAGGCAGTAATGCTCAGTTCAAGCAGCCGCGCAATGACTGTTGCAATGGCAGCCCCCTGCGCACCGAGTGCCGGAAATCCCAGCAGACCGAAAATCAGCAGGGAATTGAAGCAGAAATTTGCCGCCAGCGAAACGCAGGAAATAATCAACCCGATTCGGACAATTTCCATCCAACGCAGCATCACGACCATCGTATTGGAAACTGCAAACAGCGGATAGGACAAACAGACAATCCGCAGATATGGGATCCCAGCCTGAATCATTTCGGGATCGTTGGTGAAAATGCGCATCGTCTGCTCCGGAAAGAGGGAGATCAGCACGCAGATCAGCAGCGCTGCAATGGCCGCAAACCGCAGGATGACGCCGAAAATTCGGCGGATTTTATCAAAGTCGCGTTTGCCCCAGTATTGGGAAATTAAAACCGCCGCACCGCCGCCGATTCCGTTGACGAAAAAGGTGAACAGTCCAGTTGCCTGATTCGCTAACGAGACGGATGCCAGCGTCAAATCTCCCAGAGATCCCACCATCAGATTGTCCAGCATATTGACACCCAGGGAAATCAGTCCTTGAAATGCCGCCGGAAGCGCGACAATAAACAACGAACGGTAAAATTCCTTTTCTTTTACCACAATGAGCCCTACCTTTCTCGTTGAAATCGATTTCAGTATAACATAAGCCGAGAAAATTTTCCATAATTCCAAGAGAATTTGTTGTAAATCCGTGCATTTTGATTGCATTTTGAGGGAGATTGCGTCCGCAACGTTTACATCTCCGTCCAATTGTGATACACTGAAACACAAGGATATTTTATAGAAAGGTCGGTTTTACTTGGAAAATTTAATAATCAGCGCTAATGCCGTGCTTCCGTTGATGATTTGTATTGCGGTCGGTTATATCGCGAAAATAATGAAGTTTGGGGATGATGCATTTTTTTCAAAATGTAATTCCTTCTGCTTCAAAATCTTTATGTCCATGATGATGTTCATTAATATCTACGATGCGGATATATCGACCGTATTTCAACCGGACTTAATTATATTCGCCATCGTTTCCATCTTGACTGTTACTATCGTGACCTTCTTTGTAATCCGCATGATGGTCAAGGATGGTAGCCGTCGCGCCGTATTGACCCAGGCAATTTTCCGTTCCAACTATGTAATCTTCGGTATACCGGTTGCCACGAATCTGTACGGCGAAGGGAATGTAGCGACAGCAGCCTTACTTTCGGCAGTAGCGGTTCCTTTGTTTAATGTACTGGCTGTATTTACATTGGAATATTATTCAGATCGTAAAACTGGTCTGAAGTCCCTTTTCAAGGGAATCGCCACCAATCCACTCATTCTGGGCGCAGTGGCAGCTTTCATTATGATGGCAATGCCGTTTGATCTTCCCACTGCCCTCCACAAATCCATTAGTGACTTGGGTAAGGTTGCTACTCCACTTGCATTGGTTATTTTGGGTGCTACCTTCCGCTTTAGTGCTATCGGTAAAAATCTGAAATACCTGCTGATCGGAATCGTTGGCAAAACGATTATTGTTCCGCTGGTTGTCATTCCGATTGCAGTTATGCTGGGTTTCCGGGATGTTGCCCTTCTCTCCATTACCATTTTGTTTGCAGCTCCCACTGCAGTTTCCTCCTTTACTATGGCAGAGGCAGCAGGCCATGATGGTGAACTCGCTGGCCAGCAGGTTGTCTTTTCGAGCATTGTTTCTCTCTTTACTGTATTCCTTTGGATCTTTGCTTTGAAGTCGATGATGCTGATTTAAGTGAGCAATTATGAGAATTGAAAGATAGTCCAAAAAGATGCGGGAATTTTCTATACAATCTCGGAAAAAATTATTACAATGAAAATCAAATAGTAGGAATGATTTTCGGAGGTGTTTTGGATTATGAATTCAATCGAACGCATGAAAGCAGCATTGAGTCATCAGGAAGCAGATCATGTACCGGTATATCCCATTCTTTGCGGAGTCACTCGGAATCTGATCGGAGCGTCCTATCCGGAGTGGTCAACAAATGTGGATATCTGTGCGGAATCTTTTATTAAATGTGCGAAAGAGTATGATATTGATTGTGTGGTGGCACTAATCGATCTGTCAGTGGAATGTGATGCTTGGGGACAGAAGATTATTTATCCCGAAAACGACGCGGCCCATCCCGATTATTCTCAGTGCGTGGTAAAGGAAATCGAAGATTACGCAAAGATTAAGAAGGCAGACTATCGCAATTCAAAACGGATGATGATGCAAATAGAGTTGTGCCGTCGTTTGGTCAAGGAAATCGGCAATGAGAAGCCGGTAATTGCATTTGTATTTGGTCCGCTGGGAACGCTCTCCATGCTCCGATCCCAGCAAGATATGTATATGGATTTGTATGATGATCCTGACGCAGTTGCAGGTGCTGCAAAAGAGGTCTGTGAAACGCTGAAGGATTACTGCAAAGCATTGGCGGAAACCGGTGTGGCAGGTATCATGGTGGATACCCTCTTCTCGTCCGGCTCAATCATGTCCAAGACTATGTGGGACGAGATGGAAGGACCGTTGGTTGAAGATCTTGCGAATACCATTCGTGAGGCCGGCTGTGCCGTTATGATCCATAACTGTGGACAGAAGATTTACTTTGACGTACAAATCAAGCGGATGAAGCCCGATGCAATTTCATTCCTCTATCCGCCGGATGATTGTAAGGATTTTGCAGAGTGTAAGGCAAAATACGGCGATAAAACGACGCTGATAGGTTGTGTTACCCCTGCGAATGCAGTGATCGGAACGGATGAGGAATGGGATAAAGAGTGCAAGGATCAGATCGACGCAATGGCGAAAGGCGGCGGTTTTGTATTGGCAACCGGCTGTGAGTATCCGTCCGGTGCAAGTTTTGACCGTGCACAGCGGATGATCGAGATTGCAAAAACATACGGTGCCTATCGCAAATAAGGCAGAATATAGAAAAAATCCGGATGGAAATCCTCTGAATTTTGCAGGAAATCCATTCGGATTATTCATTTTTTCGCTAGTTTTTGCCCGTCACACAAAAACATATGCATAAATATGCAGAGATAAAATCGGGAAAATTGGAAATATTTTGGAAAGAAATTAAAAAAAGTTGTGGAAATAAAAAGGCAAAATCTTGTGAAAAGCTTGGAAATAAAAATTTTATTTTCCAAAAGATGTGTTTTTTGGAAAGAAAAATTTTGGAAAATGTTTCTTGTAAAAATACATTTGTAACATATTGTTGCTTTAAACGGATAATGTGTAAAATCAAGTTTACAAATAAATGAAAAACGTTAAAAGACAGACAATTTGCAAAATGATAAAAAACAAAATAATAATCTCAAAAATATTGTTGTTAGCTCACAAAAGTGTCCGGCCAGAACGAACTGCCGAAGAAACTTCTTTGGGTAAATATGAAAAAATGCAGGAAAGGACTTGCAATTTCTGCATTTTTGTTGTATAATGTCAGATATGATGCAAGGCGGTCAGAAATTGCCGCAGCGTATCTGGATCGGGAGGATATCGCCCCCCGAAAACATTAAGGAGGAATTAACCCATGAAAAAGATGTTGGCTTTGCTGATGGCGCTGTCTATGACAACTGCTGTCGCACTGACCTCTTGCGGCGGCGATACTGGCACTTCCAGTACCGACACCAAGGATGAAACCGTATCGACCGAGTCTTCTGCGGAAGCATCCGAAGAAACAACTGCTACTACTGGCGGCCAGATTATAATCGGATCTGTTTCAGACGTTGACGCGGATATGTTCCCCGGTTGGACCGCTTCTGCGGAAAACCAGGCTATCTGGCGTTTGCTTTACGGATACAGCACTGTTGATCTGACCCAGGATGCACTTTATGAGTACGATCCCCAGGTTGTCGTTTCTCACGAAGAAATTGAGAACGAAGATGGCAGCAAAACATTTAAAATGACCATCGCAGATGACCTCGTTTGGAGCGATGGTACTCCGATTACTGCAACCGATTATGCGTTTGCAATTATGCTCACCAGTTCCAAACAGTACGGCGAGCTGGAAGCAGATAACACCTCTTATTCCGACTATGTCGGCTGGGATGAGTGGCATGAGGGCACTTCCAACACCTTCACCGGTGTAAATGTTATCGATGAGCATACTTTCTCTGTTACCGTAAAAGCAGATCGTCTGCCTTACCACTATGAGAATACCTATGCTTCTGTTTCTCCGTACCCCATGTTTATGCTGGCTCCCGACTGTGAAATCACCAGCGATGGTACCACCGGCTGCACCATGTCCGATGGCTTTACCACTGAGCTGCTGAGCCAGACCATTGCAGATACCGAAACTGGTTATCGCTACAACCCCACCGTTGTGTCCGGTCAATACACCTTCACCAGCTATGATGCGAGCAACTACGAAGCTGTTTTGACTCTGAACGACAAGTTCAAAGGTCAGTGGGAAGAAGCTTATAAACCCAGTATCGAAAAGATTGTTATTAAAAAGGTAAATGCTGCTACTGCAATGGATGAGCTGGCTGCTGGCACCATTGACCTGTATGCTGGCGTTTCCGGCGGTACCGAAATCAATAAAGGTCTCGACCTCTACGATCAGGGCAAGGTTTCTTACGCAAACTGGAGCCGCGCTGGTTATGGTAAACTGCAGTTCCATTGCGACGTCGGCCCGACCGATTCCACTGCTGTTCGTCAGGCTGTTTCCTACATTCTTGATAAGAATGAGTTTGCAAAACAGTACACCGGTGGTTACGGCAAACTGGTATACGGCGCTTATGGCTTGTCTCAGTCTGAGTACAAAGCCAACAAGGAAGCTGTTGAAACTGAGCTGAACAAATATGAGTATAATCTTGATACCGCAAAAGAAGTTCTGATTGCAGATGGCTGGACTTTGAATGCAAACGGCGGCGAATTCGTTGAGGGTACAGATGATATCCGTTATAAGAAGATGGAAGACGGTTCTCTTCAGCCTCTGATCATCAAATGGGCTTGCACCCCGGATAACCCTGTTGTTGACCTGCTGAACACGATGTTGGTTCCGAATGCTCCGCTGGTCGGCATGAAGATCGAGCCGACTGTTATGGACTTCAATCAGATGCTGACTGAACTCCAGATGCCTGGTTCTGAATACAACATGTTTAATCTGGCTACTGGTTACTATCCGATCATCCAGCCTTGGTACTCCTACAGCATGGATGAGGACTATATGGGCCTGAACAACTCGAATATCATCCGTGATGAGGAACTGGCTAGAGTGACCGAAGAAATGCGCTACATCGTAGACGAGGATGAATGGAACGCAAAATGGCTTGAATACCAGATACGCTTCAATGAACTCTGCCTCGACATTCCGCTTTACTCCGACATTTATCATGCGTTCTTTACTCCCAAGCTGCAGAATTATCATCCCGATGCACTGCATCAGTGGGATCAGACTCTGCTCTATGCCTATATCGATGAGAACGCAACTGAAGTTACTGCAACACAGGGCGAGTAACTGTTCTAGCACAAGATTCTGATGAGAAAGAGGGCATTCCACGCAATGCCCTTTTTCTGTGTTAATGCCGAAAAGGAATAAGACGTCCCGGAACAGGGCGTATAACCCTGTTCCAAGCGTCTATACTGATATGTGAGCCGCTGCGGAGAGCAGTAGGCAGTTCTTTCTATTCTTTTGCTTTCTTGATGGAAAGCAGTAAACCCCCCATTTTCTCTGACTTTGACAATAATTCTGCAAAACAGAGCCGGATGGGGTTGAGAAGACAGATGCTTCATCCGGACAGCTTCATCCGGAATTTTTTGGAAGGAAGCTGCGTTTTACAGAAATCTATAGATAATATTCAGAAAGTAGAGGTGTCGTACAGAATGGCAAAATATCTGATCAAGCGATTTGTGTACATGATTTTTGTATTCTTTATTGTTTCCATTCTGATGTTTGCTATCACCAAGGCGGTTCCGGGCGATCCTGCTTTGAAGATGGTTAACCCGAATCTGGCGTCGACTGACCCGGCGCGGTATCAGATTGCGCTGGAAGAAGCGCGAGAGTCCCTTGGTTTGGATCAACCCTTGCCGATCCAGTATGTAAAATGGATGGGCAATACCTTGACTGGAAACTTTGGATTTTCCATCCAGTATAAAAAACCGGTTATTGACGTGGTGGGCACCCCTATGCTCAACACCGTTGCCCTGAATTTGTTTTCGCTCATTCTGGTATTTGCCATTACGATTCCGCTGGGAATAATGTCTGCTGTGAAAAAGCGCAGCGTTTTTGACCAGGCGGTACAGGTTGGTTCGATTGTTGGATATAGTTTGCCGGTTTTTGTTACAGCCTTTGTGTTCATCTTTCTTTTTGCGCTGAAACTTCCGATTTTCCCGATCAGCGGTACTGCAACGCCAGGTTCGGATTATACGGGGCTTGCCAAGTTTGGAGACTATATGTACCATATGGCATTGCCGCTTATTGTCAGCACATTCTGTTCGCTGGGCGGAATTCTTCGGTATGTCCGTGCTGCGATGATCGACGCGCTGCGAGAAGATTATATCCGTACTGCGCGCGCGAAAGGCTTGCGGGAAAAGGTAGTCATTTACTCCCACGCTTTCCGTAATGCGCTGATCCCAATTGTTACGATCATCACCAGCTGGTTCGTTAGTATTTTTGGCGGATCGGTTGTAATTGAGAGTATTTTCCTGTGGAACGGCTTGGGCAATACGTTGCTGACCGCTCTGCGCAACCTTGACAGCTCTCTCTATATGGCTATGATGATGTTCTATGTTGTCATTACCCTGCTGGGCAATCTTTTGATGGATATTGCCTATTGCATAGCAGACCCTCGTGTCAAATTACAGTAAGGAGGACGGTACGAGATGAGCAAACAGAAAAAACGCACCGGATCCTTTACGCTGACACTTCGCCGCTTGTTTGGCATGAAAGAAAAGGAAACCGATATTCTGAAAGAAGAACAGATGCAGAGCCCCTTCCGTACGATTGTCCGCAACTATGTGGAGAACAAGGTAGCTATGTTCGGGCTGATCGTCTTTATCCTGATATTCGCCACCGTTTTTATCGGCTCAGCGATTTGGCCGTTGGATGTCAATTATCAGGACCTTACCCAGCAGAATGTTTCGCCCGGATTTAATATGATGAGCATTCCTTCTGGATTGAAAAATAATGCGCAGGATGTTTCGGTTGGTTCGATTTTTGGTGTCGGTGTAGACCGGGATGGAAAACTCTACCAGTGGGGAAAACTCACAGATAAACTGAAAAAGATGCCCGATGAAAGTCAGAAATATGTTCAGGTGTCAGCAGGTTTGGATCACGCTATTGCACTGACTTCTGAAGGAAAAGTAGTGACTTGGGGCAATGACCGTCTTGGATTAGCAAATATTCCGTTTGAAGTCAAAGATGCAACGGATATTAAGCAGATTCTTGCTGGTTATCAAATGTCCTTTGTAGTCACTGAAAGCGGCAATCTCTATTACTGGGGCAACGAAAACTCACTGACAATCAATATTGATTCCGAATTGCAGGGAAATATTGATAAGGTTGTTGTCAACCTGACTACTGCCTTTGTTTTGACTAAGGATCAGCGAGTTGTCATGCTCAGCAATTCGGCTACGCCTTTTGCCAACATCCCTTCGGAGATCCAGGGACATGTAATCGACATTGCAGCGAATGACCGTGCGGTTGCAGCTGTCACCGAGGATGGACAGGTGCATGTATGGGGAACGAATGACTACAATCTTTTTGATATTCCGGAAGCAATACAGGGTACTACTACTGCGCTGGCAGGCGGCCGATTCCATTTTACTGCCCTTACAACCGATGGTGCGGTAGTTTCATGGGGAAATGATATTTATGGACAGGCTTCCGCGCCGCATTTAACCGATGTAGCAACCATTGATGCCGGCTATTTCCAGAGTTACGCCATCGATGCGGATGGCAATCTGACCGGCTGGGGCTTGAAAGGATATTTGTTTGGAACAGACCACTATGGCCGTGATGTTGCGATGCGGATGCTGGCTGGCGGTCGGATGACCATGACCATTGGTGCAATTGCCGTTATCATTTCGACCATTATCGGTGTAATTGTGGGAGGAATCTCCGGTTACTATGGTGGATGGGTCGACAACCTGCTGATGCGTTTTGCAGAAATCGTTATGTCGTTGCCATTCCTGCCTCTTGCGATCGTGTTGTCAGCGATTGTTGGAAACCGTTTGTCTGAAGTTGGACGAATCAGCATGATTATGGTAATCTTAGGCCTTCTGTCTTGGCCGAGTCTAGCGCGGCTTATTCGTGCACAGGTGCTTTCAGCTCGTGAACAGGAGTATGTCACCGCCGCCAAGGCAATGGGAATTCGGGAATTCACTCTGATTTTCCGGCATATCCTTCCCAATGTAATTACCGTAGTTATTGTAAATACCACATTGGCCTTTGCGTCTTGTCTGTTGACTGAATCGAGCCTGTCCTTTATCGGGTTCGGTGTTATCGAGCCGAGTCCTACCTGGGGCAACATGCTCAACAGTGCCCAGAGTTCCGACGTCATTGCGAACTACTGGTGGAGATGGGTATTCCCGTCTATCGCCCTCAGCCTTGCAGTAATCAGCATTAATCTGATCGGCGACGGTATGCGCGACGCAATTGACCCCAAATCCAATGAACGATAGGAGGAACGCTGTATGGCATTGCTGGAACTTCGCGATCTGCACACATTTTTTAAAACCAAAAAAGGCATCGTCAAGGCCGTTAACGGTGTTTCCTATTCGGTAGATGCCGGTCGGACTCTTGGAATCGTTGGGGAAAGCGGAAGCGGTAAAAGCGTTTCTGCTATGAGTATCCTGCGTTTGCTTGATGGGAATGGATATATTGATAGCGGCGAGATTCTTTTCGAGGACCGCGATCTTGCGAAATGTAGTATTGAAGAGATGTATAAAATCCGCGGCAATAAAATTTCTGTTATCTTCCAGGAACCGATGACCTCCTTAAACCCTGTGTTTACGGTTGAGCGCCAGCTAAATGAGGTTTTTCTGACCCACCAGAAGGTGAATAAGAAGGAAGCTTCCAAGCGTTCTCTTGAGATGCTGGCGGCTGTGAAAATTCCGAATCCCGCTAACGTAATGAAGCAGTATCCGCATCAGCTTTCAGGTGGAATGCGGCAGCGCGTTATGATTGCAATGGCGCTGGCCTGCCGTCCTAGAGTGCTGATTGCTGATGAGCCGACCACGGCATTGGATGTTACCATTCAGGCTCAGATTTTGAAATTAATGAATGAATTGAAAGAGGAAAATGGTACTTCGATCCTCTTTATTACCCATGACCTCGGGGTTATCAACGAAATGGCGGATGATGTTGCGGTTATGTACTGCGGCCAGGTGGTAGAGATGGCACCGGTAGAAACCATTTTCGGAGAAAATGCTTACTCGCATCCCTATACAGAGGGTCTGATGAACTCCATTCCGCGGCTGAATACTCCTACGGGCATTCGTCTAGATGCGATTCCCGGTGCGGTGCCTCATCCATTGGATTTGCCGAAGGGTTGTAAATTTGCCCCCCGCTGTAAGTATGCTACTGATAAATGCAGGGAGTATGAGCCCGGTTTGTATCAGGTGGAAGAAAATCATCAGGTGCGGTGTTTCTATCCTTGTAAAGAGGATCGCACCAAAGATTTTGAGCAAATGAAGGAGGCGCAACATGCAGAATAATTCGAATGAAAAAAAGGTGCTGCTGCGGATCTCCCACCTCAAACAGTGGTTTCCGCTGAAAAAGACCAAAATCGGCGGAGAGCAGCTGTACGTAAAAGCGAATGATGATATTTCGCTGGATATTTATGAAGGGGAAACTCTGGGTCTGGTTGGAGAGTCCGGATGTGGAAAATCCACATTAGGACGGGTGCTGCTGCAGCTGTACCATCAGACCGAGGGCAAGACCATGTATTACGGCCGGACGCTGGATGCGCTGGCGCCCGCCTATGTTGAGAAGACGCTGAAGAATTTGGAGAGTGGACGTGCCAAACTCCGGGAGTTAGAAGCAAAACGCGACCAGCTAGTCAAGGAATATGATTCGCTGGACGAGAAGGCACGCCGATCCAAAAAGGCGGAACGCGATAAAGCCATTAAAGAGGCGCACAGCCAGTTTTTGGATATGGCGCAGCTGGTGGGCGGTTTCCTGTCGCTGGATGATTTAAAGCCGGTATCGGAGATTTTTCTGCAGGAATATCGCGCGGCTTCTGCCCTGCATCAGATGAAAGAAGCTTATGAGCTGGAACAGGTTAGCCGGGATGCGGTACAGGGCCAGCTGGAGGCACGGCAGAAAGACGGAAAGGGTACTGGTTCTCTTCCGTCTAAAATCCAGAAAATGGATGCGGATTTGAAGGAAAAATCCGCGAAAATCAGTGCGCAGGAAGCCGAACTGAATCGAATTCGTGCAGAAATCGATTCTTTACGCAAAAAATATGCGGGAACCGGTAAGTTTGATGAGTATGAAAGCTATCGCGACGACGGCATCGACTTGGCAAAACTCCAGTATAAGGAAATGCGTCAGCTCCGCAAAGATTTGCAGCTGATTTTCCAAGACCCCTATTCTTCGTTGAATCCCCGTATGACGGTCGGACAGATTATCGGCGAGGGCTTGCTAGCTCACAATTTCTTCGAAAAAAACGATGATCGGATGATGGATTATATCATGAAAGTCATGGAGGACTGCGGCCTTGCATCCTATATGATTCATCGTTATCCGCATCAGTTCTCGGGCGGACAGCGTCAGCGAATCGGTATTGCCCGTTCCCTGGCCGTCAAGCCGAAATTTGTGGTTTGTGATGAGGCAGTTTCCGCATTGGACGTATCCATTCAGTCGCAGGTTATTAACCTCTTGCAGGATTTGAAGGAGAAGGAACACCTTACCTACCTGTTCATCACCCATGACCTGAGCGTTGTGAAGTATATCAGCGACCGAATTGCGGTTATGTATCTGGGAAATGTGGTCGAATTGGCAGATTCCGAGAAGCTGTTTTCGCATCCGCTGCATCCTTATACTGAAGCGCTGCTGTTGGCAATTCCAACGACCGAACTCGAACACCGCAAACAGATTGTTCCGCTGGAAGGCGATATTCCCAGTCCGATTAAGCCGCCGAAAGGCTGTAAATTCCATACCCGCTGCAAATATGCTACGGATTTGTGTCGGGAGGTTACGCCGGACTTTGTAGAGGCAGAACCGGGACATTTTGTCGCCTGCCATCATATGCTGGATCATAAAGTAATTGAGTGACCGATGAGGAAAGCAGCATGTTGAATTTATTCAAAAACAGAAGGCTGGATCGGAATCTGCATGTGGAAGAAAGTGAAAAGCGCTTTCAGAAGCAGGTAGAGAACACACCGTTGGAAAAAAAGGATTTGCCGGCGATGATAATTGCGGCTTTTCTGGTCTTGTTGCCAGCTGTGCTGATTACGTTCGGACTGATTGTCCTGCTGATGTATTTCTTCTTTTTTCACTAAATAAAATAAAAATGGCAGTCATCCAAACAGATGGCTGCCATTTTTTTGTAATGGATTGGGAATCATTCTTGTGGTTCTAGCAGGGGAGCAAGCGGTTCCGAAAGCGGATAATACAGATCATAGAGCAGAATGGAAGCCGATTCTTCCAGATAAGAAAGGGAGAAAGAAAGACCGTTTTTCAGACAGATGGTGATCTGCTGGAAAGATTCGGATTCTTCGGTTGGCATTTCCTCTGTATCCGGCGTCAAAGTTGCGAGTAGAGAGGAAACGCTATCTTTTTCGGAATCAGAAAGGATGCGGTTTTCCACCTGAATGGAGACAACATCTTCAGATGCTGCAAAGCCGTACAATTCGCCCAGAGAAAGGGTATCTGCCTGCCCTTGATAGAGAAGGAAGGTATTCACACCCTCCGCAGAGTGAAGAATACGGACCGCCGGAACGTTTTCGAGAGGAAGATAGGCACAAATTTCACTACCGTCTTCTAAAGTCTGGATGACGGGGCCAACTGCCTCTGCGGGAATTGTTTCCGGGAGATTGTTACGGGAAAGGGTTTCGAGATCCGAAACTGGAGAATAAGCTGCCATTTCGGTCACATACAGGATGCCGTCGTTGGCGACTTTGGCGCTAAATGGAGTAGCTGCAAGATTATTTTCTGAGGATGCTGCCTCCTGATATTGTTCGGGAGCAGCTGCGGCAGAAGAAGCAGCCTGATCTGCGGCAGTATTGCTGGATCCGAGCTGTAGGCTGGACTGTCTCCAGTAGAGCCAGCCGCCGGTCAGGGCAATGGCGAGGCAGGCAGCAGCGGAAACCCAGCGCAATATGGTAGCAGGGCGGCGAGAAGAAGGCCGCTGATAATTTTCGGCTTCGAGTAGGAAACGGTCTTCAATTTCTCCCAGCCCTTCCAGAAGCTGAAAGCTGTTCATACAGAAAATCCCTCCTTTTGGAGAAAGATGAGTAATTTTTTCCGCAGACGGAAAAGCACGGAAGTAACTTTGCTGGAAGAAAGTCCCATGCGGAAGGAGATCTCTTCAATGGGATCGGCATACCAGTAACGCCGCACAAAGATGATCCGCTGTTCCGATGTCAGAGTATCCAGAAAGGCATTCAGAGTGTTTCCAAGCGCACGGGAATCCAGTGTTTCATCAAAGGAATTCCGGGCGGGGAGGCATTCCTCCAATTCGGAAAGCAGAATCCCGGTATCACCGCCGCCGCGTTTCCCGGCGCGGTTTTTCTGCCAGCGGTGAAGGGAAATGTTGCGAGTGATTTTTCCCAGAAAAGCCGAAAATGCATGAGGCCGCTGTGGGGGAATGGCATTCCATACGCCAAGATAGGCGTCGCTGACACATTCTTCGGTGTCCTCTTCGTTGTGCAGGATGTTCATGGATATTTTGCGGCAATAGGCGCCGTATTTACAATCCGTCTGGGTGATGGCATCCTCTGAACGGTTCCAGTACAGTTCGATGATCTGTTCGTCGTTCATTGATGTGCCTCCTTCCTCTTATAAAGACCGTTTTTTGCTGCGAATTATTGCAGGCGGAAAAATTTTTGTTTAGGGGCGGGGAAAGTAGTCCATACTTTCTGCGAAGGGAGTGGGATGATGGAACCAAAATGGACGCAGAAACAGGAACGCCGCCGTGCAGTGAAGATATTTTTTCTTTCTTTCGGAATTAGTTTAGCGGTATTGCTGGCGATTGTCATCGTTGTGATGAGTTCCGTTCTGGAACCGCTGGGTGGAGCAGAACAGATTGCGGAGGAATCCGAACCGGAAGCCGCTGAGGCAGGACTTTCCTATCGGCCGGATGCCTCTATGGGAATTAATTTTATGGTAATCAGCGTGCGGGAACGCAGTGATCTCCCTCATGCCTATACGCTGTGCCGGTTTGACCCTGCAAATGAACGATTCGTAATGGTGCCGGTTCCGCCCGAAACGGTGGTCACCGTCAAAGCGAAAACTGCCACTTTGCAGGAACATTATGATTACGCTGGATCCGCAAATGTGCGGCTTGCAGCGGAAAGTATGCTGTTATGCGATGTGGAACGATATGTTCGCCTGAATCGGAGCGGAACAGTTAACCTGATTGATGCATTGGGCGGATTGACCCGGTATTTTGAACAAGCATATGAAACTGAAACGGTATCCGTACCAGCGGGTACCCATCTGCTCAATGGAGAGCTTCTCTATGAAATCGCGAATTCTCCGCCGAAAGACACCACCCCGGAAACATGGCGACTGACATTGATTGGAGAACTTTTGGTGCAGAGCCTGACTGCGGAGGCAGATGATCGGCTGGACTATTTGATGGAAGTTTTTTGGAACAATGTGGATACGGACTTGTCACAATTTGATTATACCACACGGCGCAAGGCCCTGACCTATTTTTTACGGTCAGAGACCAAACAAATTGAAATATTCCCACTGTCGGGAAGTTGGAACGAGGATCGCACCGAATTTGTGCCTGGAGAGGCAGCCTTAGCAGAACTGCGCGGTATTTTTTCCCCGGTTGCGCAAGGAGAGTAAGCAGTAAAAACGCCTGTCGGATGGACACCGGCAGGCGTCTGTTTTTTTAAAGTCAGTGGGAGGATTCGGTAAAAAATTTGCCCTGCCAGGAATCCCGTCGAACCAGTTCTTTGTCAATCTCGTTCATTACTACGAATTTTTTGAGACTCCAAAGGGGCGCAATGAGATCGTCTTTCATGCCATCTCCGGTGACACGCTGAATGACTGTTTCTGGGGGCAGGAGTTCCAGCTGATCGCAGACCATTCGGACATATGCTTCCCGGTCCATCATGCGGAATTCCTCCGGTGAAGAGGCAAACTCCTCCGCCATTCGGGTCCCTTTGAGAATATGCAGCAGATGAATCTTGACGCAGTGCGGATGTAAGGAGGCAACCTGTCGGATAGTATCGCGCATCATATCAGGCGTTTCACCGGGAAGCCCATCAATCAGATGAATGCAGACGGGAATGCCACGACTTTGGAGTTTGCGGTAACCATCTAAAAAGGCCGCATAATCGTGCCCTCGATTGATGCGGCGGGCAGTCTCATCGAATGCTGTCTGAAGTCCCAGTTCGACGATTAGGTAGGTACGTCGGCTGATCTCCGCCAGATAGTCGCAGACATCTTCCGGCAGAGCATCGGCACGGGTGGCGACGGCAAATCCAACCACTCCCGGCTGTGCTAGAAGAATCTCATACTTATCCCGCAACTCGGAAAGAGGTGCATAGGTATTGGTATTGGCCTGCAAGTAGGGAATATATTGGTGGGCATCCGGCCACTTGCGGTGCAGCAGTTCCTTGCCGGCCTCAAACTGTTCCAGCAGGCTTGCCGGCGTCTGACGCCGGAAGGCATAGGAACAATAGGTACAGCCGCCTTTTCCGCAAGTTCCATCAATATTGGGGCAGGAAAAGCCTCCGTCCAGCGAGACTTTAAAGACTTTACCACCGAATTTCTGTTTGAGATGGTAGTCCCAGGTAAGATAGCGTTTGTTCGCAAGAGAGAATGGAAAAGGGTTCGAAATCATAGGCAGGCCTCTTTCCTTACCGATAGCGTCCAGACCATGTGGTCATAACCAAATCAGTAATTCCGGATACCAGCAGACTGACACCGAAAAAGATGACAGAAAACCGCACCAGACTGAAGGGGTTGAGCACAAGAATCAAGCCGAGAATTGCCGTTACAACGGCAAAAAGCAATTCGATCCACCAGCGCGAAAAACCCAGTTCCTTCATTTCCATTGCACGCGGAATTTTGGATGCACCGTCAATCAGCAGAATGACGCCGAGAAAAAACGGCAGAATGGATAAAATAGTGCGGGGAGAAATGAGGCAGAAAATACCCAGTGCCGCGAAAATAATACCCAGAATCAGTTCTATCCGGAAAGAAAATCCCTCGCGGGATGCCTGCCAGAAAGAAAATAAATGAAAAAGGCCATATAATAGTGCGCCAATTCCAACAATCCAGCAAAAAATACTGCTACTCATAGTAGGCCAAATGATCAGAATAATGCCTAGTACAATATAGAGGATAGGGAGAATACCGTAATAAAATCCGGTTTTTTTCATATGGATACATCCTTTCCGTTCTTAGTTGGACGGGAAAATATTTTTTTCCAATTTCCATGCAATGGTAGGTTTGATAGCGGCATCCAGCATTTCCTCTGTGATCGATCCGTCATCTACAGCGGACTGGATTGCCGCCACGCCGGCGGGAAGATCTTTGATTAAGATAAGATTATTTCCTGCTTCAAAGGCCAGGAGAGCCGCATTTTCGCCATACGAATCCAGTGCATCCATCTCCAGATCATCGGTTGCAATTATGCCGGTAAAATTCAGATCCTCCCGCAGGATCCGATGAATTTCAGGAGAAAGAGAAGCTGGATATTGTGGATCCAGTGCAGTGAGGGTATTATGCGAAACTAGAACAATTTCAGCGCCGGCCTGAATACCGGCTTGGAAGGGAAGAAAATCACGCTGTGAAAGTTCCGAGTATGATCTGGAATCCATTGCTGTCCCGGAATGAGTATCGGGATTACCGCCATATCCTGGAAAATGCTTAAGCGCACAGGAAATCCCGGTCTGCTCCATTGCGGTAACAATAGCAGTAATTCCTTCGGCAGTCTGTTCAGCATCCAGTCCCAGCGTCCGCGAATAAATATAGTCCTGCGGCGTTTCCGCGACATCGCAGACCGGGGCAAGATTCAGTTGAATACCTAAATCCAGAAGAAATTCTGATTTTTCCAAGGCATCTGCCGCCAGTGCATCTATTCCGCCTTGTTGAATGAGAGATTGGGGAGAGGAAAAAGGTGTTTGGCGGAAAGCGGAATATTGACTGATTCGGACAACCTCCCCGCCTTCCTCGTCAACTGCAAAGGTAAGCGGAATTTTTGACCAGGCGTTGCAGTCTGCCAACAATTCCCGGAGTGAGTCCGGTGTTTGATTCGAAATAGTTTTGGAAAAAAGGATTAGACCAGCTGGATGATACTGGCTAATCCATTCTTGGGGATCTCCATCTGGAAAATCTACCAGAAATAACTGGCCAATTTTTTCTGAAACCGTCATCTGCGCTAAGATTGTTTCCGCCTGAGAGTAGTATGCCTCAAATCGATCAGATTCTGACATTAGTTGGGAGGATTCAGCGGTCGATTCAACCGAAAAATCTAAGTTTTCCTGAGATGAAAGAGAAGATGATTGAGAAGGGAATCCACCAGCAGGCTGAACAAATTGTCCGATCTGTCCCAGTTCTCCGCAGATCCAAACGGCAGCATACGAAAAAGAACCGGCAAGTAGCGCAATAAGGAGGACTGCTAGCAGACTTCGATAAAATTTTCTGCGATAATGGGACATGGTGCGGCCTCCTATTGAAAAGATTCATATTCAATATATCACATCCGGAACAAAATTGCAAAGCTTCTGCTGCAATTCTGATAAAATATCCAAAAAAAGCTCCTTCTCTGAGCCAAAATCACATTTTCGGGAATTTCCCTTGCAATTTTATGAAAAAATTGGTACAATAGTACTAAACCTTGGGTCCTGTGCGGAAAGGAGATGGCAAGATGACCCGTGAAGAATGTAAGGTGCTGTGTACCGCAGAGGAACGGGCGTTTTTTAATGGATGGAATTTTGCCCACTTGAACGGTCGATGGATAGAAGAGCCGCTTCCATGGGATTTTCAGCAGGAGATTCAATCTGTTTTGAACAACGAAAGTATATTTTTAGACTTGGCAAGCGGTGGATATGGATTTCTGTTGTCGCTGAATCCTCAGCCTGGACAGGCTTTTTATGCAGAAACGGATGAGGCAACTGCAGCGATTTTGCGGCAGAGGTTTGCACCGTATGGTGTAGAAGTGCGACAGATTGTGGATGAGGCGGATCTTCCGTTCAGTGACGAGAAATTTGATGTGGTATATACACGATATGGGAGTTTTTGTCCGGCGGAAGCGGCACGGGTACTGAAAAAGGGTGGAATATTCCTGACGCAGCAGTCATGCGGAGTAGATGGAAGATTCAACGGGATTCCATTTTCCGGCTGGGAAAAACCGGTTCCGGAAAGGGATTTGACCGATGTCATAAATCAGTTGGAGGAGGCAGGCTTTCTGGTCCTCAAAGGTCAGGAAGCATATCCGGCGATTCGCTTTGAGGATATCGGCGCATTGGTTTATTGGATTCATGCGGCTGGCTGGCAGTCGTTGGCTTTTTCGGCGGAAAATCGAGAGGAAGAGCTGTGGAAGATGCAACAGTCTCTCGAGGAGAACGGAGGTTTGGTCTGTCGAGAACATCGCTTTTTTGTGATGGCGAAAAAATTGTAAAATCTGAGGAGGTTTTCCATGGAACGGAAAACAGTGGGAAAAAAACGCGATTGGCGGGGAGAAAAAAGTGCCGCAGGTTTTTATCGGATCGAATATGAGCCGCCCATGAGTGTGCGGGAAATTTGGGAATTTGGTCCTAGTTCTTTTGTGGCGCGGATTGTGCTTTTTGCTTTGGGGTTCGGTTTATTGGGAGTTTTGTGTTCCTTTTTTGCAGCGGAAATTTTCTCCGTCATGCGTAAGTTGGACTTCCTGTTCTTCTTTTTGGGAATTCTGATTCTGGGAGGATCGTTCCTTCTTGGGAAAAAGGTTGGACGCCCATTCGCCATTATGCTGAAATGGTTAGGATTGCCGATTCTGTTTCTGGGGATTTTTGGGATTGTTTTCGTGCGATTTGGTTTTGCGGCATTTTTAGTTGGTCCGGTCGACATGTATTTGGGAAAGACCTCCCAGCAGATGATTGCAGATGGAATCGGGAATGGTGCATTCCGCGGGATTTTGCAGATGCTGATGGACTGGAAGATGTTTTTCCTGAAAGGAGAAGAGGACGTTAGTATTTTAACCATGCTGATCCGGATTTATCGGGAACTGGGCGCAACGATGAGCTATTATGCAGTAATTCCCATTTTGGTACTGATTTCCTTGTGTGTGTTTATCGGAACACTGCTGTTGGTGATGTTGAGCGGCTGGGTCACGATTCTGATTCCGGTAGCAGCTTGCTGCGGTGTCAGCCGGCTGCTGTATATGTTGGACGAACGGTTCTGAAAAATATGATCCATATAAAAAACCTGCCGGTGTGATGATCGGCAGGTTCTTTTTTACAGATTGGTTTTCCAACGTCCTCTGCGGTAGTAGCAGAAGGACATGACCGAAGCAATGCTCCAGCCGACCGGCCAGGATAGCCAGATACCAGTGGTGCCGAGATGGAGTGCCAGCGCAAATACATAAGCCAGAACCACCCGGAGAATCAGGTCGGTAAAGGTTGCAACCATAAAGTCGCGCATATCTCCGGCGCCGCGCAGGACGCTGTCAGCCATGAGCTTGACCGAGATGACAAAGTAGAAGGGGGATGCAATCCGGAGGAAGGCCATACCGGTTTCCAGAGCGGTTCCGCCTTTTTCTTCCAAGAAGAGGGAGATCATGGCGTTTCCAAAGAAGAAGTAAGCAAGGAAGAAGGGAATCGCGACCAGAAAAGCCATTAGCATGCCGGCACGGAATCCTTTGCCGACGCGGTCAATTTTCTGTGCGCCGATATTTTGTGCGGTGAAGCTGGAGAGGCCGTTGCCAAGCGTGGTGAAGGATGTGATGGTGAATGTGTTAAGCTTGATAGCGGCGGAGTATCCGGCGATGACCGACGATCCAAAGCCATTGACGAGACTCTGAATAAAGATGTTGCCGATCGAGATAAAACTTTGCTGGAGAATACTAGGGATGGAGATACGTGCAATCCGAATCAGCATGGGACCGGAAAAACGCTGAACGGAATCATCTGCGGGCATTTTTTTGAGGCGGAGAAGAAGGGACCCCATAGCCAGAATGCAGGCCACTCCCTGCGCGAGGAAGGTCGCCCATGCAACACCGGCAACATCCCAGTGGAAAATGGCGACAAACAGCCAGTCGAGTACAATATTTCCCAGCGAGGAACCGACCAGAAAGTAAAAGGGTGTTTTGGAATCCCCGAGTGCCGTGAATATGCTGGTACTGATGTTATAGAAGAAGAGAAAAATGAATCCGCCGATGTAAATGCGCAGATAGAGATCGGCATCACTGAAAATATTATCGGGGGTCTGAATCATCCGCATCATGGCCGGACTTCCGATCAGTCCGCCGACGGTCAGCAGCACCGAAAGACCGAGCGCAGCGATTAAGGCAGTGTTGATAGCAGTTTTCATTTCGGCAATCCGTTTTCCGCCAAATAACTGTGAGATGACGACCGAGCAGCCGATATTCGAACCGACGGCAATTGCCATAAAAATCATTGTGATTGGATAGGAGGCACCAACTGCGGCGAGTGCATCCTCTCCTGCAAATTTGCCTGCGATGACGCTGTCAGCAATGTTATAAAGTTGTTGGAAAATAACGCTCCCAAACATGGGAAGGGAAAATTGCCAGAGTACCGTTTCCGGTTTTCCGGTTGTCAGATCTTTTACCAATGGGATCCATCCTTCCTTGATTTTTTTGCCATCCTGTATTATACTACTTTTATAACCATTTGTAAAATAGCAATAATTTGGTGATCCATAAAAATTTTGCATGGATAGGAGGAATAATATGCCGACCGGATTGGACGGGTATGAAATTTTTTATGCGGTAGCATCCGAACAGAATATTACCGCTGCCTCCCGCACCCTGTTTCTGACTCAGCCGACGGTCAGCCGCGCTATTCAGAATTTGGAACAGGAATTGGGCTGTACGCTGTTTGTCCGTTCCAAAAAAGGGGTGCGTCTGACGCCGGAGGGGGAGATTCTGTATCAGCATGTTTCCCGTGCGCGGGGACATATCCGGGAAGCGCAGGATGAACTGCGGGAACGGAGGATGTTTCGGCAGGGCGTAGTGCGGATTGGTGCGAGCGAAATGACGCTGCATCATTATCTGTTGCCCCGGCTAGAACCTTTTCACGCCCGGTATCCCGGAGTGAAGCTGAAAATTTCCAATGGCAGTACCCCCGCATCCTTGGCGGCGCTTCGGGCGGGATTTCTCGACTTTGCGGTGCTGACCTCGCCGATTGAGGAGGGATTTTCCGTCACTAAGCTGGAATCATTCCGTGACATCGCGGTGGCGGGTCCGGCTTTTTCCGAACTGCGGGAGAAAACGCTTTCCTATCAGGATCTGAGCCAATATCCTCTGATTTTACTGGAGGCGGGGACTTCGACCCGTTCTTTTTGGGATGGAATCTTCCAGCAGGCTGGCGCTTCTCTGCGGCCAGATATTGAGCTGGAAACGGCGGATCTGGTAGCGCCGATTGCCGCGCATAATCTGGGAATCGGACTGGTTCCCGAACCGTTTGCCCGAAAAAAGCTGTCGGAAGGCGAATTATTTGCCATCACACTGCAGGAACCGCCGCCGGAACGATGGATTTGTGCGGTGCGGGATGAGGAACATCCGCTTTCGATGGCGGGCGCGGAATTTTTACGTATGCTGAACGAAGATACCGGCAAGGAGGATTTTTAATGAAACAGATAGCGGATTTGCATATCCATTCCAAATATTCGCGTGCAACGAGCCGGGACTGCGATCCGGAACATCTGGATTACTATGCCCGCTGCAAGGGAATTACCATTCTCGGAACAGGAGATTTTACCCATCCGGCGTGGCGGGCTGAGCTGGCGGAGAAACTGGAACCGGCAGAAGATGGTCTTTACCGTCTCCGTTCGGAGTGGGTTCGTCCGACTCCTGCCGCAATTGGAGAACAGGCACCGCGATTTGTGCTGTCCGGCGAGATCAGCTGCATTTATAAGAAAGACGGCAGAACCCGAAAAGTACACAATCTGATTCTGCTGCCCAGTATCGAAGCCGCCGAAATCCTCTCCCGGCGGCTAGAGGCGGTCGGAAATCTGCATTCGGACGGCAGGCCGATCCTTGGGCTGGATAGCCGCGATTTACTGGAAATGACGCTCGAAGCCTGTCCCGAAGCCATTTTTATTCCCGCCCACATTTGGACTCCGCATTTTTCGGTATTCGGAGCCTTTTCCGGATTTGAGACGCTCGATGAATGTTTCGGCGATCTGACGCCCCATATTTCCGCGCTGGAAACCGGACTTTCTTCCGACCCGCCGATGAATTGGCGAGTTCCGGCACTGGACGGATATCAGCTGGTATCCAATTCGGATGCCCATTCGCCGCAGAAACTGGGACGGGAGGCCAATCTGTTAGAAATTCCGTATGGGTATTTTGCGCTGGCGGACGCTCTGTCCGGAAAAGACCCGGACGGACTGACCGGCACCATCGAATTTTTTCCGGAGGAAGGGAAATACCATTTGGACGGGCACCGCAGCTGTGGAGTCTGCCTGACGCCTGCGGAGACGGCTGCATTGGGCGGTCGCTGTCCGGTCTGCGGAAAGAAGCTGACCATTGGAGTGGAAAACCGGGTGGAACAGTTGGCAGCACGTCCGGTGGGATTCCGGCCGACTGGGGCAAAACCGTATGAAAGTTTAGTTCCACTGGTAGAAACCATCGGCTGGTCAACGGGAACCTCTCCGACCGGAACACGGGCATCGGCGCAGTATGATGCTATGCTCAACGAACTGGGCAACGAGTTTTTCATTCTGCGGGAGTGCCCGCTGGAAGATATTCGGCGGACTGCGGGCGAAGTCATTGCAGAAGGAATCCGGCGTCTGCGGGCGGGTGAAGCCGAACGGATTCCCGGCTATGACGGACAGTACGGCGTGATCCGGCTTCTTCAACAGGAGGAAGTGGAACAGCTGAGCGGGCAGTACAGCCTGTTCGGAGAGGGGATCGCCAAGCCGCGGAAAAAGACAGAGAAAAAGCTACAGATTAAGGCACTGATTTCGGAACCGGAATCAGAAGCGGCAGCCAGCCCGCAGTCTTTTGGCCTTAATGAAGGACAGGCGGAGGCTGTTTCAGCCATTTCCGGTGCGACGGCGGTGATTGCGGGACCTGGATCCGGAAAAACCAAGACATTGGTTGCGCGGATTGTCCACCTGATTTCTGACTGCGGCGTCAAGCCGTCCGAAATCACGGCGGTGACCTTTACCAATCAGGCGGCCGAAGAGATGCGGGATCGTCTGGAACTGGAATTGGGAGGGAAACGGAAGCTGCGCGGCCTGACGGTCGGAACCTTCCATTCGATTTGTCTCCGCGCCTTGTATCCCGGACAGAAGCCGCCGCTTGCGGATGAAGAACGTGCGTTGGAATTGGCGGCGGATCTTCTGCGGGAATCTGGGGTTGCGGGCAGTCCCCGCGCCTTCCTGAGTGAAATTTCCCGCATCCGGAATGGTTGTCCGCCTCGAAATCCGGATTTTCCAGCGGATGCCGTAGAGCGCTACCGTGAACTGCTGAAAGAAGCAGGCCTGACGGATTTTGATGGACTGCTCGAGGAAGGGGAACGCTGGTTTGCCGAACATCCGGCCGGGCGGTCGTTTGCACATCTGCTGGTCGATGAATTTCAGGACAGCAACCCCATTCAGTACCGTCTGGTGCGGCTGTGGGGACAGAAGGCAAAGAGCCTGTTTGTCATCGGTGACCCCGATCAGGCAATTTACGGCTTCCGCGGGTCGGATTCCCGCTGTTTTGCACGTCTGGCCGAAGATTTCCCGGAACTGCGCACCATTTTTCTGTCGGAAAATTACCGTTCTTCGCCGGAAATCCTGCGCGCCTCAGCCGGCGTAATCGCCCCGTTGGAGGGAACCCGCGCTGCCCTTCATGCCAACCGTCCGTCAACCGGCCGGATTCGTCTTGTGCGGGCGGCAAACCCGACTGCTGAGGGAATTTATATTGCCAAGGAAATCAGCCGTCTGACCGGAGGTGTGGATATGCTGGAGGCACATGAAACCGCAGAAGATCCGCCCCGCAGTTTTTCGGAAATCGCGATTCTTTGCCGTACCCGGCGGCAGATGGAACAGGTGGAGCGCTGCCTGCGCCACGATGACCTGCCTTGTCTTTCGGTCGGAAGGGCGGATTGGATGGCCGATGATTCGGTACGCGGAATGGTTTCTTTCTTTGCGTTCCTGCAAAATCCTGCGGACGGGGACGCATTGAAGCATGCGTTAAAATTCCTTGCTTGCCCGCCAGACCTCTGCCTGCGTCTTTCCCAAGTAACGCAAGGCTGTTCGGCCGCCGACTGGCAGGAAGCTGCTCCACTCTTTGCCGAATATCGGGAAATTCCGATTTTGCAGGAATTTTTCCGGCTGTGTGAGCTGTTTGCTCCGCAGATTTCCGCCAAAAAGCCGCATGCTTTACTGGAACACCTTTCGGAGGAAACCGGACAGACCGGAGAAAATGTCCAGCAACTGATCCGTGCCGCGGCATTTTCCGCAGTAATGCCTGAATTTCTCGAGGCATGGTTCAGCGGAGAGGAGGATGCAGTGCGGCGTCAGATGGGCCGGGTATCCGCAGGTTCGGTTACCCTCATGACCCTGCATGCCGCCAAAGGATTGGAATTTCCGGTGGTATTTCTTTATGGTGTGGAGAAGGGATCCATCCCGTTGGAGTCAGCGGAACGCCCCTCTGATCCGGATGAAGAGCGCCGACTCTTTTATGTCGGCCTGACCCGTGCGAGGGAACGGCTGTATTTGATGGCATCCGGAGAGGATTCCCCCTATCTGGAGAATATTCCCGCAGAGGTGCTCGAATCGGTTGTGTTGAAAGCCGCGCCGCCTACCTCTGAAGGTACGCAGCTCAGCTTATTTTAAAAAATGCCCCGCCATATGGCAGGGCATTTCTCTTATTTTCGGGTATTCACTGTGGAATCCGATATTTCTGTTTTCTGATACGGGCAAGATGTGCAGTCGGCATGCTCATATAGGCATTGACGACAAACCGTTCCATCGGGCTGCGTAGTTGCCTCTACACAGATATTCTGCTGGGACTGCAGGCAATAGTGAACCTCAAAATTTCGAGCCATCATAATTTCAAACCATCCTTTCTTTGTACACCTGTATTTACTCTATGATGCGAAAGGTATTTTTATGCCGGTATCCAGCTGTTTTTTTCAGGAACAATACTTCCATTTTTCGGAAGAAAGGGGTATAATATAGGCGAGAAGGAGGAATCCATATGGATCTGTCACCACATGTTTCTTGTTTAACCAAAGAGATTGCCACACTCTGCGATCCTGAAAAAATTTATTTGTTTAATGCCAAACGCAGCTTAGCGGGAAATGTTACAAGTTTTAAACTTTGCATAATTGCTGATACCGAAAGTAAGGCCGCGCTGGAACGCCGAATTTATCTGGAATTAGATTGCGAAATCCCCTATGATTTGGTTTTATATACACCCAATGAATGGGGAGAATTTCTTCAAAAGCCGCATTCTTTTGCCGGCGAAATTAAGGAGAAGGGAGTTCTGCTGTATGACAAGGCGCAGACATCGGAGTAACCCTTCGGATAGCCGCCGTTTTCAAGATTGGATGAATGCCGCTTATGACGATTATCGCGCAATGGAAATTTTGCGGCAAGATTCCACACTGAATAACATGACGGCTTTTCATTGCCAGCAATGTGCCGAAAAAGCACTCAAAGGGTATATCCTTGCGCGAGACAATGAACCGGTGGATGGGCATAACTTAACCTGGCTCTGCAAACGCGCGGCGCATATTGACGAAAGTTTTTATCAGTGGTTAGACGAATCTGCTGCCCTCAATAAGTTCTACATTGAGACAAGGTATCCCACCGATATTCCCACTGAAATTTCCGATGAACAGACCGATCAAATTGCAGAAATGACTCGTCAGTTGTTCTTCTATGTTGCCGAAGAATTGAAGGTTGTTGAGCAACTGGACGATTTAGAAGCATATTAACGAAAAATTATTTTGTTTCAGATAAAAAGAAAGCGCACCCCAAGAGAAGGGGATGCGCTGTTTGATTTTTGTCAAAATTCCATGCCAAACGGAAAGGAAGAATTGATCCATATTTTCCAAAACGATTTATCTTGGTTCTACAATCAACTTGATTGCAGTTCGTTCCGAACCGTCAATTTCCACATTTGCAAAGGCTGGAATGCAGACCAGATCAATTCCTGCTGGAGCTAAGTAACCACGAGCAATCGCCACGGCCTTTACGGCCTGATTGGCTGCTCCTGCGCCAATTGCCTGAATTTCGACCGATCCTTTCTCACGGATTACGCCTGCGATTGCACCTGCAACAGAATTCGGTGCCGATTTTGCGGAAACTTTCAGAACATCCATTTCAGATCCCCCCGAAAATTTGATCAAAGCAGGGTCCCAGCAATGGGTTGTGAGATTGCCATTGCGGATAAAGATTTTGCTTTTCTATATTATAATATATTTCTACAAAAAATTCAATAGTTCCGCATATATTTTGTTATTTATAACAAACGAACCCGGCTAATTTTCATGCATTTCCCAGTTTTGCGATCCAAATCCAGCAGAACTCCTTCTAATTTACAAGCGGCATCATTGGAGATTTCGAAGCGTGTGGGAAGATAGGTGGTCATTCTCCGAACGATACAGTCGGGGTTTACACCCAGAATGGAGTGGATCGGACCGGTCATGCCCAGATCTGAAAGATAGCCGGTTCCATTGGGCAGGATGGTTTCATCAGCGGTTTGCACGTGGGTGTGAGTTCCGACTACGGCGGAGACTCGTCCGTCCAGATAGTAGGCGAGTGCCATCTTTTCACCGGTTGCCTCGGCGTGAAAATCAACGACAACGCAGTCTGCGGGATTTTCCGCGAGAATTTTATCTGCACAGGTAAAGGGATTGCCGATCGGATCCAGATATACCTGTCCCATCAGATTAAGGACAAGGAGAGAACAGTTCCCGAGATCCACCTTGCAGAAGCCGTTCCCATAGCATCCATCGGGATAATTTGCCGGTCGGAGAAGATTGGGATGATCCTCCAGATAGTCTTGAATCTCCCGCCGGCGCAGCGTATGGTTGCCGCCGGTAATGACGTCCACGCCGCTGTCGAAGAGAAAATCCGCCGAATGGGGAAGAATGCCGTTGCCAACCGCTGAATTTTCGCCGTTGCAGACAACCACATCGACCATCTGCTGCTTTTTATAGGCAGGCAGCACTTTTCGCAGAAATTGACAGCCCGGCTGGCTGACAACATCGCCGATCATGAGTACGCGCATGAAATCCCCCTCTTATCTGGATGCGCGATCCCGGATTTCGCGCAGTTCTTCTTCGGAGAAAAAGTATTTTTTTCCGCAGAAATGGCAGCAAAGTTCGGTACCGTGGTCTTCTTCAATCAACTGATCTAGCTGATCCTTTCCCAAGCTGACAACTGCCCGTTCCACCCGTTCCCGGCTGCAGTCGCAGCGGTATTCGGGGAGGTAATCGTCCAAAATCTGCGGTTCCAGTCCCTCCAGAAGGCGGCGGCAGATGGCCTCTGGCAAAATGCCGTCCGCAATCATAGCGGAGACGGGAGGGATATCCTTCACATTTTTTTCGAGAATGTCAATCGCGGACTCATCTGCGAAAGGCAGAAGCTGTACCAAAAAACCGCCGGCTGCTTTGACAGTCAGATCCGGATTGACCAGAACGCCCAGTGCACAGATGGTTGGGGTCTGTTCACTTACGGCATAATATTGGGTGACATCCTCCGCCAGTTCCCCCGAAACCAGCGGAACCTGTCCGCTGTACGGTTCTTTCAGGCCCAGGTCTTTGATGACCCGAAGATAACCGTTTTTGCCTACGGCGCCGGATACGTCCAGCTTGCCGCGGGAGTTAAGCGGGAGTTCCACGATGGGGTTCTGTACATACGCCTTGACACAGCCTTGACTGTCCGCCACTGCAATGAGAGTTCCGGCAGGGCCGTCTGCATCGACTCGGAGAGTCAGGGAATCTTTTGGCCCCTTGAGCATAATTCCCATCATGGAAGCAGCAGTTGCGAGTCTGCCTAGGGCGGCTGTGACGACTGCAGAAGTCTGATGAATTTTTTCAATTTGAGCAGCAATATCGGTCGAGGAAATGGCCATTGCCATTACCGAACCGTCTGCCGAGATTGCGCGAGTTAATCTTGCCATAATCGGCTCCTTTCCAAGTTTTTAACCGGCAGCCCGGTCAATTTTCATGGGTTCTGTTTTCGAATAGAAGAATCTTTGCCCGCTGTACAGGCCGAAATATCCCGACAGCATGTAAGAAACAGCAATCGTAATGGCAAATAGTGGCATTGCCTGGCCATCGAACAGTTCCAGGCAGAGGAGAATCGTTGCCAATGGGCAGTTAACGACGCCGCAGAAGACACCAGCCAGCCCGATTGCCGCGCCAAAGGAGGGATCCAGTCCCAGTAGGCCGCCCGCGAAGCATCCAAATGTGGATCCGACAAAGAATGCCGGCACGATTTCGCCGCCCTTAAATCCGGCACCCAAGGTCAGTGCGGTCAGCAGGATTTTCAGCAGGAAGGCATAAGGCACTGCTTCGCCTGCCATTGCGCGGGTAATGATGTTCATTCCGGCGCCGTTGTAATCCCGCGTGCCGACCAGAAGGGTGACGGCAATGACCAGAACACCGCCGACTGCTGCGCGCAGAATGGAGTTGGGAATCCGTTTCTGATAAAGATGGGAGGCTGTGTGCATTGCAACGCAGAACAGAATGATCACCAATGCACAGAGAATCCCGAGTACGAGCGCCTGCAACGCACTGACAAGCGTAAGGGCCGGCACACCGGTGATGGAAAAAGCAGTCGGAACAGCTCCCAGCCAGCCTGCGATTCCGGCGCCGATCAGAGCAGACAGAATACAGGGGACAATAGCCGCGTAGAACATCGTGCCGACGTTGACCACTTCCAGTGCGAAAATCGCGGCGGTTAGAGGGGTTCCGAACAGCGCCGCAAATGCCGCACTCATGCCGCAGAGGGTGATGACATGCAGGCTTCGTTTGCTGAGCCGGAGCCACCGTCCGAATTGGGCGCCGATACTGCCGCCCAGCTGGAGTGCCGCTCCCTCTCGTCCGGAGGATCCACCGAAAAAGTGGGTCAGTACGGTACTGATAAAAATAAGCGGTGCCATTTTAATGGAAAGATGTTCGCCCGTGCGGATGGAAATCAAAACGCTGTTCGTTCCGCCATCCTTTTCCATTCCGGCGAGCCGGTAAAGCAGCGCAATTACCACACCTGCCAGCGGCAGGAAAAATAGAATCCAGCTGTGTTCGGTGCGGATTTCGGTCACAATTTCAACCAGATGATGAAATCCAAACCCGATGAAGCCGATGGGAACGCCGCATAAAACAGAAATGCCCACCCATTTTAAGAATACCAAAAAATATTGAAACATTCTCTGAAAACGTTCCTGCAAAGCGGTGTAAAACTTGTCCATATTGAATAATTGCCTTCCTATATTACAAATTGTATTCAATTTCCTGCCGATTCCGGAAGAAAACTGCTTGTTTGAATCCGATATTCCGGCAGAGGTCCATGCATTCCGGAATTCCGGCAGCAAGATCCCGCGCGGTATGTGCATCCGAACCGAAGATAATTTTGCGTCCGCCCAGTTCATAATAGCGGCGGATGAAACGTTCGTCCGGCATAGGGCGTCCAATTTCCTGTCGCAGACCGCTTGCATTGATTTCGAGCGCCAGCCCCTTGTCCCGTATGGTTCGGAACAACTCATCAATCAGATCAAGGTAGGGAGTGAGATCTACTTTTCTGTTATATTTTCCTTCGATATAACGCAGAGGATACGTGATGTGCGCGATGGAGTCTGTTTTCGCCCACTGCGCCAGCCGGATGAGTTCCTCAAAATAAGGCTTGAGGAGTTTGTCCAGGTCGATACTTCCGCAGTCAAGAAAATAGAAATCCTGTTGACCGGGACTGTTGTGAATGGATCCGATGACATAGTCATAGGGCAGCAGAGAGAGCATTTCCTCTGCATAAGGGAGGTCTTCCAACGGTTCTCCCAGTTCAATTCCCTGTAACAATTCAAACGGAAGTCCATCTTCACGGAGTCGACGAAGATCGGCACCGCCTGCGGCAAAAACTGTGCGGGCACAATTGAGGCTCTGCATATTGACATCACAGTGGTCAGTCACGGCGAATCCTGTCAGCCCCATAGCCTCAGCACGTGCGCATTGAGCCCGCAGGGAGGCTTCGGCATCAAAGCTGCGGGTTGTGTGGGTATGCATATCATAAAGAAGCGGCATATTTTTCCATCCTTTCAAAAAACAGTAGGATTTCCCTAAAAAATGTGGTATACTGTTTCTGTGAAAATGCCCACGTACCAGTATAACACAGTCGGCGCAAAATTCCAATGCTGATTTTTGAGAAAATCCGGCATTTTTCGGGAGGAAATGAGAATGAAACACTGCGGTACCATTCCGTTGGAGACAGAGCATCTGCTGCTGCGCCGCTTTACGGTCGAGGATATTGAACCCATGTATAAGAATTGGGCCTCTAATCCGATTGTAACCAGATATTTGATTTGGGCAGCACACCATTCGGAGGAGGAAACCCGTGCGGTTATCGAGGGGTGGATTCGGCAGTATCGCCACAAAAATTTTTATGAATGGGCTGTTGTGGAAAAAGCGACAGGAAGCCTAATTGGGTCTATTGGTTTGGTAGATACGCCGGAAAGCCGAACATGCTCCGAGGCAGGGTACTGCTTTGGAGAACCATGGTGGAACCATGGGTATGCGACAGAGGCTTTAAGAGTCGTTTTGGATTTAGCAGTCAATCATATTGGATACAAACGGATTATTGCGAAACACGCCATCGAGAATCCGGCATCCGGACGGGTCATGCAGAAGGCTGGGATGTCTTTGTGTATCGGACAGAATCTGGCAGTATCCACTGCCAATGGACTGTATCATTGTTATCTATATGAATATCGGGCACCATCAAAGCGACACCATTTCTGGTGAGGAAAATTGCGAAAACCTGTTGATTTTCATGCTGTGCTGTGTTAAAATCATAGGTATCGGGATGTGATTCCCAAATATGAAAAAAAGGACTGGCTGATATGAACGAAAAACTGAAAGAATTCAATGTGGAATTCCTGTTCCGTGCGGTTTTGGAACTGCGGGATATGGAAGAATGCTATAAGTTTTTTGAAGACCTCTGCACGGTACAGGAACTGAAAGCTCTTGCGCAGCGGATTCAGGTCGCCAAAATGCTGAGTGACAATAAGGTTTACAGCGATATTGTGGCCCAAACTGGTGCGTCGACGGCAACTATCAGCCGTGTCAACCGTTCCTTGCATTACGGATGCGATGGCTATACCGAAATTTTTGCTCGCCTGAAGGCTAAGGAAGAGGCTGGGGAATCCAACGAATGAGTCATTACGGACAGTTTGCCGAAGTGTATGATCTCTTGACTTCGGAGATTGATTATCCGGCACGGGCAGCCTATTTTGATCGGCTGATCCACCAGTTTGGAGGATTCCGCGGGATTCTGTTAGATCTAGGGTGCGGGACGGGATCGCTGGCGGAGGAGATGGCTGCGCTGGGATATGATGTGATCGGAGTGGATAACTCAGAGGATATGCTTTGGGTGGCACAACAGAAGCGGATGGAGAGCGGGCATGACATCACCTACATTTGCCAGGAAATGACCGAGCTTGACCTTTATGGGACGATTGATGCAGTTGTATCAGCACTGGATAGCCTGAATCATCTGACGGATTATGCGGATTTCTGTAAGGCGATTGCCAAAGCTGCGCTGTTTCTGCATCCGGACGGTGTGTTTGTTTTTGATTTGAATACCTGTTATAAACACCGCGAAATTCTTGCCAATAATACCTTCGTCTATGATTACGACGAAGTGTTCTGCGCATGGCAGAACACCTTGTTGGAAGAGTATGTGGTGCAAATGGATCTGAGCATTTTTGTCGAAGCAGAGGATGGCCTTTTTGAACGGATGGAGGAAAGTTTTGCGGAACGAGCCTATTCGCCGGAACAGGTCGAGAGAGCATTACAGAAAGCGGGATTAGAACTTTGCGCGGTGTATGATGAGGATTCAGTTTCGCCGCCGCGAGCGGATTCTCAGCGGCTGATCTATGTAGCGCGCCATAAAAAATGAGAAGAAATTCATAAATTAACAGGATTATAAGAACGACAGGAAGCAGCCCACTTCCTGTCGTTTTTATACTTGTCCAGAAAAGGAAATCTTAGCATTTTGTTTGATTTTTAAGTTGTATCATAATTGACTCCCAAAAATATAGGAAGTGATGGAATCCAATTCTGAATATTTTTTCTTCATCCGATTATGCTAAAAGAAAAAGGAGGGATTGTTATTCAATTTCTTATTCTATGTATAACGGCATTGAGTTCTTTTGGTGCGCTATTTTTAATCGCGAAGTGTATTGGGCATAAGCAGATTGCGCAGTTAGATTTTTTTGATTATATCACGGGAATAACCGTAGGATCAATTGCGGCTGAAATGGCTACAGAATTGGAAAAACCATGGAAACCGCTTATGGCAATGGCAATATATGGTGGAATTACCGTTCTGCTGAGCATAGCATCGAATAAATTTCCACGGATGCGCAAATATCTAAATGGTACCCCGACCATTTTAATGGATCACGGCAAATTATATCGAAAGAATTTTAAGAAGGCTAAATTGGACTTGAGTGAATTTATGGCTATGTGCAGGCAGCAGGGATATTTTGATTTAACCAGTATTGAAACTGCAGTTTTTGAGTACAATGGGAAGTTGACGATTCTTCCAGTGAGCAGCCAGCGCCCAGTTATACCGAATGATATAGATCTTTCCCCAGAGCAGGAAATGCTGTTTACCGAATTAATTATGGATGGTAGAATTTTAGAAGGTAACTTAAAACGTATGGGATTGAATCGAGCCTGGTTAGATAAGCAGTTAAAGCAATCTCATATTGATTCAGCTCAGGATATTTTTCTGGCAGTTTGCGATCGTAATTTAAAGCTTGTTCTTTTTGAGAATTCAGACAAAGAATAACAAAGACCGTTAGGGGATTATTTCCCTGGCGGCTTTTATTTTTTGAAATGATAAATTTAAACATGGAGAGATTTGGCTGTTTTCAAATTTTTAGAATTGGATATAGTGTTTTTATATGCCTTGGTGGAAGTTGACTCCAAAAGTGAGAAAAACAAAAAGGAATTGACAGAATATTATTGGATGTATATAATATAAATTAAAATACATCTTAATTTGTTGATAAAATAGATCATTTTACACAAGGGAGAAGAAGGATATGAATATAAATATAAAACGAAATTCTTTTTTTCTTTCATTGTTTTTATCTTTTATGTTTTTTTTGTTGATTCCAATTATTGTGATCATGCTTTTTTTTAAATGGAATGTTGAACAGAAAATGACAGAACAGTTAGTGAATTCTACCACTCAGAATATGTCTATCATCCAAATCCATTTAGAGAATGAATTTCGAAAATGTATTGATGATGCCCTAATGATTGAATAGTCTAACAGAAGTCAATGCCTTGGATAGTATTGATATAAAAAATTATAATGAAAGCGGAGAAAGTATTTATAAAATTAAAGACATGATTGCTGTTTTATCCTCCATAAAAGATGAAAACGCTTCGGTTTCTTCTGTTTATTATATCGATGCAAAGAAGAATTATATGATTACTTCTGACGGTGAATTTTCTATTTTGTCTGACTATAAAGGAATGAATAACCTGGAAGAAATTTCACAGTTCCAAAAAACGACCATTCTGAATACAAATGTATTTTTAAAATCGTCGATAACCAATCAATTTACCTCACAATACACACCATGCATTACTTTGGCTTGTCCCATTCGTCAATATCAGTCCTCTCATCAGCAATTATTGTTAATTAACATAAAAGAAGAATCTATCAATCAATATCTGCTTCAAAATCGGATGTATGTAGAAGGAGACACTTTCATTATTGATGAAGAGGGGAAAATGGTATCGGGAATTTGGAAGGAATTTTTAGGTAAGTCGTTAACGGGATACTCCTACATAAATAAAATTTTAACTTCCGAAGCAAATACAGGATATATTCACTATGAGAGTCAGGATGAATCTCGCATAGTTTCCTTTTTAAAATCTGAACTTTTTCCCTGGACATATATTAATATGCAGCCGATTACAACATTTGAAATTAGTATCACACGAATGTGGACAACACTATGGATTATTATTGTTATATTGAGCCTAATCGGCATGTTGCTTGCATATTTTATATCGGAAAAATTATATCAACCTGTGGGAAATATCGTCCATTTATTAGATGATAAATTAAGTACCATTAAATTTAAAGATAAGAATGAACTGAAATTGATTACTCATTTGGTCGAGGATATTACACAAAATGAAAGAGAGATAAAAGAAATACTGGAAAAAAATCAAGCAGATTTAAGAAAACTTGCATTTTTACGTGCGGTGAGCGGGGGGTATTCGCGGGAAAAAGATCAGGAAAGAATTATTTTGAAAGAATATTTTGTCTGTTTACTTTTCAGTATTAATACCCATACCTCGGTTGTAGAAAATTGCAAATTGGATTTTCGCTATGTATTTATTCAGGAGTGCGAAACCATTATTACAAAATATATGGATGGATATGCGGTTTTATTAAATAATGGAGATATTGCTGCTGTTATCTACACAGATACTGCGAATGCTCATAAAATATTTGAAGTCATTCAAAAAATATATGCGGAATTAATACAGCGATTTGGAGAGCAGGAATCGGATCCTTTTTATTTAGGAGTCGGCGAAGTATATCGGGATCCCAGTCAAATTCAAGCCTCGTTTTTGGAAGCAAAGGAAGCTTTGCAATATCAATTGATCTCCAGATCGAATGCGCCTATTTATTATTTTGAAATTCAGGATCGCGATCAGGAATATATGTATCCAGAAAGTAATATTACGCGACTTTGCAACTATATGGAAAGTAATGATGAACAGGGATTTGCAGAAGAATTATCTAATATCATGCTGCTCATCCGTCAATCCCATTTGAGCTACGATAATATTATTTATATCCTTTATCAAATACTCGGAGAAATTGTAAATTATCTGTTATCCTGCAATATACAGACCAGCCAAATCTTTCAAAACAGCAGTGAAATTTTTCAAAATGTTACAGAATTTTATAATCTCGATGAAATATACTCTTGGTTTTTAGATGTTTTCAGAAAAATATCGTCCTACCAAAATACAAATGAACAATTCAAGCAAAAATATTTCCATGCAATTGAAGCAATTATTTCCGATCATTATGATAAGGGAGATCTGGATCTAAGTTATGTTGCAGAAAAAGTAGGGCTTAGTTATTCCCATCTGCGAAAAAAATTCAAAGAATATTTCCATTGCAGTTTTCCGGATTACGTTAATCAGAAACGTATTCTAAAAGCAAAAGAACTGCTGCTTCATACGGATGACACAATTGAAATGATTTCGGATGCTGTCGGTTTCATTAGCTATCAGGCGTTCAGCAGGGCATTTAAAAAAGCGGAAGGAATTACGCCGGGACAATATCGGGAAAATCAGGCTCATAAAGCTTGATGATAAGCGAATTTTTTAAGCAATCAGCAAAAACATCAGTAGTTTATTAACTGCTGATGTTTTTGCTTTTCGATCAAAAAATCGGTCAATTTATAAAATCACCACTTTTTTCATTGTGATTTTTATAATATTTTGTTAAACTATAACCGTATTACAGAGAATTATTGTATAAAATTCAAGGAGGGTTTTTATGGAAAATGTAATTGTTCATGAAAGGCCAACGGCACGAAAAAAAAGCGCAGGAAAACGCTTGGCCTTAATTCTGAAAAAATACTGGCAATTATATGCCATGTTTTTACTTCCGTTTTTGTTCTTTCTTCTTTTTAAGTATGTGCCGATGTATGGTATTCTGATGGCATTTAAGGATTACAACATCTTTTTATCCATCTGGGAATGTGATTGGATCGGGTTTGCAGCTTTTCAGGAAGCCTTTGCAATGGATGATTTCTATCTGGCTTTACGGAACACCTTTTTCCTGAATCTCCTGGATATGGCAGTTTCCTTCCCTGCCCCAATCCTGCTGGCAATTCTTCTCAATGAAATTAAATCCAAATGGCTCAAAAAAACATCCCAAACGATTTTATATCTTCCCCACTTTTTCTCCTGGGTTATTATTTCCGGTATGTGCTTTCAAATTTTTGCCACAAAAGGTATCGTCAATAATCTTCTCGCATCCATGGGAATGGAACGTGTGGAATTTTTAAGCACCAACGTCAGCTGGGTAATCATGTATATCATCGTAGGTGTCTGGCAGAGTGCCGGATGGGGGACAATTGTTTATCTGGCTGCACTAACCGGCATCAACGGAGAACTTTACGAGGCCGCTTATGTGGATGGCGCAAACTTATTCCAGCGAATCTGGCATATCACCCTTCCAGGAATTAAACCTACCATTGTCATCCTGCTGATTATGCAGCTGGGAAAAATTCCTGAAATCGGATTTGAACGGCCTTTTACGATGGGAAATATCATGGTAAATGAGGTTTCCGATGTCTTAAGTACTTTTGTTTATCGGGTAGGAATTCAAAGCGGACAGTTCAGCCTTGCCACTGCGGTCGGATTGTTCCAATCGGTTGTCGGCATCTCCTTTTTGATCATATCCAACTATATTGCTAAAATGCTGGGCGAGGAGGGAATTCTGTAATGGAAAAAATTACTACGCTTCAAGACCGCTATGAGACAACCGGCACGAAAGTCTTTCATGCCATCAATACAGTTTTCATTATCCTGGTCAGTTTGTTATCTCTCTTCCCGTTTATCCATATTGTCGCCAAGTCATTCAGTTCCGGTAAGGCAATTATGTCCAATCAGGTTCTGTTATGGCCCGTAGAATTCCAGTTGGATTCCTATACTTCCGTTTTTAAAGATGCCAACATGACCAATTCTTTCGGATTCACCATTATCCTGACCTTGTTGTATACCGTCATCTGTATGGCGATGACCATTCTGGCAGCATACCCCATGTCGAAAAGTTATCTGCCCGGAAAAAAAGTCCTGATGACTTTCATCATTATTACCATGTATTTTAATGCCGGAACCATTCCCAATTATATGGTTGTAAAAAATCTCCATCTGCTTGACACCATCTGGTCTCTGATTCTTCCCGGTATGATTAGTGCTTACAATATGATTATTCTCCGCACCTTCTTTACATCCATCTCTCCTTCCATGCTGGAAGCAGCGTCGTTGGACGGTTGTTCCGATTTTCGGGCATTGACGACGATTGTACTGCCGCTTTCCCTGCCAATTCTCGCAACATTAAGTCTGTTTTATGCAGTCGGCCGCTGGAACGGTTTTTCGGATGCCCTATACTATATCAATGATCAGAATCTTTATCCGCTTCAATTGAAATTGCGGGAGATTATTCTTTCGGACCGAATGTCCGATATTGCCTCACTGGAGGCCAGCCAAATGCAGAAACTGGTTCCGGACGGTGTTAAGGCTGCCAGTATTGTTTTTGCTACGGTTCCCATCTTAATTCCTTACCCGTTTCTGCAAAAATTCTTTATCTCCGGTGTCATGATCGGCGCCGTAAAAGAATAGTTGGTTTTACACAGGGTTCTGTGTCCAGATATTAACCGAACGAATGGAGGAACATTTATGAAAAAGTATGTGAAAAAAATTTCCCTGCTTGCAATTACCGCAATGCTGCTTACCGGTATGACCGCCTGCGGCAATTCCCCTTCTTCATCCAACACACAATCTGATGATTCCGCTTCTGCTCAGGGTTCTTCCCAAACAGCAGAAAATAAACCCAGCAAAATTACAGTAGAAATTTATGACCGTTCAGATACTCCGGAAGGCGGCGGCAGCATTACGGATAACTATTTGACCCAATATATTGCGGATAATTTTACAAAAGAAACAAATATTGAAGTAGAATTTGTTCCAATTCCTCGCAGCAGCGATGCAGACAAGCTTCAGGTTTTAATGGCGGGAAACAGCGCTCCGGATATTTGTTTCTTATACCAGCGCGATCGTTTCTTTAATTATGCAATGAACGGTGGTTTAACCGAGATTACCGATGATATGCTCTCCCAATATGCGCCGGATCTCGTGGAATTCCTTGGGGAAGATACCATGTCCTATGGAAAATATGATGATAAGTATTATGCAATTGCCGCCAAACGTGTGCTGACCAATGAACACTGTTCCTATATCCGTCAGGATTTGGTGGAAGCGGTCGGAATGGAAATGCCGACGACCGTAGAAGAATTTTATAATGTTCTAAAAGCAATTCAGGAACAGGATCCTGCTGGTGTTGGAAGTGAAAATGTTGTTCCCTACGGCATGCATGGTAATACGACTGGAACGGCTGCTATGAATTATTATCAATTGATTCATGCATTTATCGACCCCAATATGTCAGAAGAAGACCTTTATGTATTGCCCGTAGAGCTTTATCCTGGTGCCAAAGAAGGATTCCGCTTTATGAACAAGATGTATAATGAAGGGATGATCAGCAAAGATTTTGCGTTGGATGATAGTGCAAAACAATTCAACGAAGATATTATTATGGGACGTACCGTCTTCTTCTCGGAAGATGCAACAAAACCATTGGGATTAAGTTCCAGCAGTGTTCTCCTTAATCTTCAGCAGAATTATCCAGATGCTACCCTCGTACCCATTGATACCTTTATGAATTCAGCTGGAGAATATCGGAAAACGATGTATGCACCGGTTGACAAATATATTATGATCCCCAAGAATAGCGAAGAGGTCGCACCACAGGCGCTTCAGTATTTAAATTGGCTTTCCCAGAATTTGGTTGCAATTAAATACGGGGAAGAGGGTGTCCACTATGATATGACAGATGGCATTCCTGTACCCAAAACGGATGAAGAAGGTTTGAAGCGCAGAGATCAGGATTTGTGGAAAGCAAATGATACTGCTATTGTTGTCAATGGAAACTATGTTGGTACGGAAGAGGAAAATCTCGAAGCATATGCCAATACCTTCGGACCGCAAAAGGAATTGGCCATCATGTGCTACGAACAGGGCATGAATGATGCTTACAGCAGACCAATGTTCGATCAGCCCATCGAATCCGAAAGTAAATATGGTGCAAATCTTTCCAAAGCACTGCAGGAATTGGTTGTCAAGAGTATTATGTGTGCACCAGAAGAGTTTGATGCAACCTTTGATTCTCTTGAACAAGAGTATTACAAAGCCGGCGGCGAAAAAGTCATCGAAGAAAAACGTGCAGCTTATCAGGAAATGAAAAAATAAGGTTGATTTCCTATAGATAGGAGGATTGCCATGAATCGGCAGGAACGATATCAGAAATATCTGCAGCTCTGTGCAGAGCTGCCGGATGGTCAGGGGACAATCAATCACGAATTTGCCAAGGTCGCCTGCGGAAAACGTGCAAACGATGAGGATATTATCAAATATTTGGAACATATGCATGTTCGTCTGGATTGTGGTGATTTCCGGATCATTATGATTCTGCGGATGCTGTATCTGTATCCCGATACCCCATTGATCGGAGAAGAGGCAAAGGCTGAAATCAAAGAACTTTTGCTGGACTTTGATTACTGGTACGGAGAAAATGTGAAATTCCCCGGAAAGCATATTATCTGGACGGAAAACCATGTCATGCTGTTTATGGTATGTGAATATCTGGCAACCAAGCTGTATCCGAATGAATTCTTCCGATTTCGCGGCAAAAAAGGATCCGAGATCAGTGGGGAAATTTATCCAAAACTCATTGACTGGATCGATATGAAGCTGCGTGTGGGATTTTCGGAATGGGATTCCAACTGTTACGCAGATGAAAATATGATCAGCCTCCTCAATCTCTATGATTTTTCAGGCGACAGTGTTTTGAAGAAAAAATCTAAAGCACTGATCGACATTATAACATTTTCATTTGCCATTAATTCGTTCCACGGTAATTACTGCTGCACACACGGCAGAAGTTATGCACATCTTCTGATGTTTCAGAACAGAACTTCTACGACTTTACTGGAAAAATTGTTGTGGGGAGGTTCTCCCATTGAAAAGCAGGAAGGGTTGCTGCATATTGGCAGCTTAGCTCTGGCTACCAGCAGCTATGAACCTCAGCCGCTCATTGAAAAAATCGCTACCGATCCAACATTGACTTTGGAAGACCGGGAACAGCAAAGTTTTGATGCGGAAGATGCACATCTATTTGGAAAAGGCTATGATACTTATGAAGATATGACTCTTTTCTGGCACAATATGGCCTATACTCATGTCAATGTCGTAGAGAAAATGTATGAGATGTGCGAAAAATTCGGCATCATGGTTAATCCCGCCGTTTATCCCGAATATCGTTATCTGCTGAAATGCCGGAAACAAGGGGTACAGCCGGAACCTTGCAGGGTATCCACCTATATGAGCCGGGTCAATATTCTGAATTTTCGCACTCCGGATTATTTTTTGAGTTGTGCTCAGGACTTCCGAAAAGGACAATTGGGATTTCAACAGCATATCTGGCAGGCAACTTTTGAAGATGATGCCGTGATTTTCACTACACATCCCGGAACACTCGGGATTGGAGACGGCAGACCTGACTTTTGGTCCGGCAACCATTTCCATCCCCGAGCCTTGCAATATCGGAATACGGTGGTATGCATCTATAACATTACGGAGAAATGCCCCCTTCCCTATTCTCATGCCTACTTCCCGCGCAAAAAATTCGATGAAGTTTATGAAGTGCAGAATTGGATTTTTGCTCGCAAGGGTGACGGATATGCTGCTCTCTATTCACAGAACGGCTATGAGTGGTCTCAGGATCCAAAATGGTCAGATCAAGAAGTAATCTGCCACAGCAAGCAGAATATCTGGATCTGCCAGCTCGGATCCCAGAAAGAGAACGGTTCTTTCCTGCATTTTATTAGTCAGATTTTGGCATGCGATCTCCAATGTGAAGGGACAAAGGTTTCCTTCCAAACTCCGGCAAAGGATCAGATTCAGTGCGGCTGGGAAGAACTGTTTACCGTAAATGGCAATGAATATCCCATCCGAAATTACAAGCGATTTGATAATTCGATTTGTCAGAGTGAATACCTTAGTGGAACCTACCATATTACTTATCAGGGGGAATCTCTGGATATTTCCTTGTAAAAGCAACGAATCCCTTTATATGAAAAAAACCTGCCGGTTTAACCGACAGGTTTTCTTTTTATTTTTAGCACAAGGAATTTTAATTAACGATACCAAATATCACGAACGTAGTCTTCAATGGACCGGTCAGCCGAGAAAATACCGGAACCTGCCACATTCATCAGGGACATCCGATTCCAAAGATCCGGATTGCGATAGGTTTCATTGACTTTTTCCTGCATCAGGCGATAGCTTTCGAAATCAGCCAGCGACATATAGGTGTCGTTATTCAGCAGGTACTGGATGATTGAATCGAAATTCTTGCCATCCAAACCGCCGCTGCGGACAAAGTCCAGAACTTCCCGTACATACGGATTCGAATCATAAATTGCACGAGGACTGTATCCATTTTGACGGGTTTGGTTGACCTCTTCGGTATTCATGCCGAAAATGAAAATATTATCCTTGCCGACCGCATCGTAAATCTCAATATTCGCGCCGTCCATGGTGCCAAGAGTCAGAGCGCCGTTGAGCATCATCTTCATATTGCCGGTACCGGATGCCTCTTTTCCGGCCTGAGAAATCTGTTCGCTGATCTCCGCAGCCGGATAAATTTTCTCTGCCAGCGAAACTTTGTAGTCCGCCAGGAAAATAACTTTCAGCATATCCTTTGTAGCCGGATCACGGTTGATCACGTCGCCCAATGCGCAGATAAAGCGGATAATCTCTTTAGCCATATAGTATCCGGGAGAAGCCTTGGCACCGAAAAGGAAGGTCCGCGGCTCGATAGTCAAACCATGATTTTTGATCTGAAGATACAGATGGCAGATATGCAGAGCATTCATTAACTGACGCTTGTATTCATGCAGACGTTTGACCTGAACATCAAACAATGAGGAAGGATCTACTTTGATGCCGTTTGCGGAGGAAATATACCGCGCAAGTTTTTTCTTGTTCTCCAGCTTAATTTCCGCAAAACGATGGAGGACTTGACGGTCATCTGCAAATTGTTTCAGCTTTTCCAGCTGGCTAAGATCATGAATAAATCCATCTCCGATCAGTTCGGTGATATAGCTGGTCAGAAGCGGATTTCCCTGGCAAAGCCAGCGGCGCGCAGCAATGCCGTTGGTCACATTGGTAAGTTTTCCCGGGAAAATATCATTGTAATCTTTGAAAAGATCCTCTTTCAGGATATCCGAATGGAGTTTGGAAACGCCGTTTACCGAGAAGCAGGCAATTACGCACAGATTGGCCATCCGGATCTGTCCGTCTCCAATAATGGCCATGGAACCCAGCTGATTGCGCTTTTCCGGATGGAATTCGAAGACATCTTTGCAGAAACGTCGGTCAATTTCCTCAATAATGCTAGTAATACGAGGCAGATGCTGCCGGAACAGGTTGATATCCCAGCGTTCGAGCGCCTCACTCATAACGGTGTGATTGGTGTAAGCAAGAGTACGACAGGTAATTTCCCAAGCATTTTCCCATTCATAGCCGCAATCGTCCAGCAGAATCCGCATCAGTTCGGGCACACAGAGTGCAGGATGGGTATCATTGATATGAATGACGGCATGTTCCGGGAGGGAGTCCAACGATTGATGATTGCGCAAATGATCCCGGATAATGGTTTGCAGGGAGGCACTGACAAAGAAATACTGCTGTTTGAGGCGCAGACGTTTTCCTTCAATGTGATCATCGGCCGGATAAAGAACCTTGGAAATTGCTTCAGCTTTGGCGTCTTCCTCCATCGCTTTGACGTACTCGCCGCGGGAGAAGGTGTACATATCAAAGCTGTTGGGAGCTTCTGCCCGCCAGAGACGCAGACAGTTTACTGCTTCACTGTCCTTGCCGGAGATCATTAAATCATAGGGTACTGCTTTCACGGTATAATAATCGCGATGGATAGTTGTCAGGCCGCGTTCGCCCCATTTTTCCTCGACATGACCATCAAAATGGACTTCCATTGCCTCATCTTCGCGGGGAGTCAGCCAATATCCGCCCATCTCGAGCCAGTTATCCGGGAATTCAACCTGCCAACCGTCAACGATCTGTTGTTTGAAGATACCGAATTCGTAGCGGATGGAAAATCCTGTTATCGGATAGCCGAGTGTGGTTGCACCATCCATATAGCAGCTTGCCAGACGTCCCAGACCGCCATTGCCGAGACCGGGATCCGGTTCCATCTCATAGATCGTCTCCAAATCAAAGCCCAATTCGGAAACTGCTTGTTTCATCTCCTCTTCCATATTGAGGTTATAGAGATTGTTTTTCAGCGAACGGCCGACCAGAAACTCCATCGACATATAATAGATGCGTTTCTTGTCATTTTTTTTGAGCGTATCGAGATAATCCGCACGCTTGTGGGTCAAAATGGATTGAACAACGGTTAATACCGTGCCGTACATTTGACGATCAGTGGCCTCCTCGGGGGAGTAACCGTAATTGGTTTTTAGTGTTTGGATCAATTCATCCTTGAGATACGCAGTGGAAAAACTCATAAACCTTCCCCTTTCTTGGTATCAGAATTGAATGGAATTTTTCTGTGCAGACCCGACCTAATTTTGCCGGAGAAAGGAAATCATTCGTCACAGATATCCCTATTTATTTTACTCTTTTTTCCTGGAAAATGCAATCGGAGAAACAGCCGAGAATAATATCGTGCAAATCGTATTTTTAGAAAAGATTTCTTAATTTTTTTGTTTGAGCAGGACGGACAACTACTTTGCTGAAAAGAAAAACTCCCGGTCAGACACTGGCCGGGAGAAAATTCGGCATAATTTTTATAAGGATTCGTAAAGTTTGATATATTCCTCGGCCGATGCTTTCCAAGAATAATCGCCGGACATCGCATTGCTCATGATGGTCTTGCGCTGATCTTTGTCCTTCCATACTGCAATTGCGCGTTTGATGGCGTCGAGCATATCGCTTGCGTTGAAAGACTGGAAGTTGATGCCGTTACCTTCGCCGGTCTCAGCGTTGAAGGGGGTAACGGTATCTTTGAGACCGCCGACTGCATGAACGACTGGGATAGTTCCGTAACGCATCGCGATCATCTGGGCAAGGCCGCAGGGTTCCGACTTGGAGGGCATCAGGAAAATATCGGCGCCGGCGTAGATGCGCTGCGCGAGCGGCGCGGAGAATTTAATGATAGCCCGGAATTTATCATGATAGGTGTAGTCGCAGTATTTGAAATAATTCTCATAATCTGCATATCCATTGCCGAGCACGACAATTTGGACATCCATTTCCATTAGTTCCGCCATAATCGGTTCAAAGAGATCGATGCCCTTTTGCGGGGTCAGGCGGGTAACAAGTCCCAGCACCGGTACATCCGGATTTTCCGGCAGGCCGACTTCCTGCTGCAATGCCTTTTTGTCAAAGCGTTTGCTGCCGCGGGTTTTGAGAGAGTAATTCGTTTTAATGTGTGGGTCCGTTTCGGGATTGAAGACCTCGGTATCGATGCCGTTGACAATACCGTGCAGCTTATACTGCCGCGCCTCAAGAATCGGATGCAATCCAAACGAGAAATACGGATTGAGGATTTCCTTGGCATAGGTTCTGGAAACTGTGGTGACAATATTAGAACATTCGATGGCACCTTTCATCAAATTGAGGCAGCCGTCAAATTCGAGCAATGAGCTCTGGGAGGGGTAAATGCCAAAAACCGATTCCAGAATGGACATATCATACTTGCCCTGGAATTCGATATTATGGATGGAAAAGATTGTTTTGATCGAGCCGTATCCGGGCACCGAACGGAACTGAGTATCCAAATAGACCGGAACGAGGGCGGTATGCCAGTCATTTGCGTGAATGATGTCAGGATAAAAGTCAATTTGAGGCAGAATTTCCAGAACAGCCTTGGAGAAAAAGGCGAACCGTTCCGCATCATCAAATTCGCCGTAGGTTCCGCCGCGTTTAAAATACTGCTCGTTGTCGATCAGATAGTAGGTGACACCGTCCGCTTCGGCTTGAAAAATCCCGCAGTAGCAGGATCTCCAGCCAAGTGAGAAGTAGAAAAATTTGACAAAGGTACAGCGGTCCCGCATTGCCTGAGACATCGTGGAATACATCGGGATGACGACGCGGGCGTCAATCCCTTTTTTCACGAGTTCCTTGGGCAGAGCGCCCGCTACATCGCCCAACCCGCCCACTTTGATGAAAGGGAGAGCTTCGCTGGCGGCAAACAGAATTTTCATAGCAAAACCTTCTTTCTCCGCCGCATGCGGGACAAACGGGTTTTGCGGCGGTAAAACCCGTCATCAAAAGAGATCAGACATTCTGACCTTTGGCGATGACATAAGGATAGGTCTGATATCCGGAGAGAGCATGACCGCTGCCGATTACCACGTCTTTGTCAGTGATGACGCAGTTCAGGCGGGCATCGCTGCGAATTTTAGTATTCTGCATGATAATGCAGTTGTTAAGTACGGCCCCCTTTTCAATGACGACGTCACGGAAAATGATGCAATTGTTGACTTCGCCGTCAATTTTGCATCCATCAGCGACCAGGGAGTTGGCAACCTTGCCGTCAAAGCCGTAGATGGTGGGAACAGAGTTCTTAACACGGGTGAAGATAGGGGTATCGCCATAGAACAATTCATGACGGATCTCACGATTCAATACTTTCATGCTGGCATCATAATAATCGCTAACTGTATTGATGACAGCTGAGAAACCTTTATGTGCGAATCCGTAAACTTTGAGCTTGTTGAGGTTCTTGGTGATGAAATCACGGTCAAAATCGACCCAGCCGAACGTATAAGCGTGATCCAGCAGCGAGAGAAGCAAGCTCTTATTAATGATATAAACACCAAACGCAGCATTTTGAGGTTCGGTATGCTGGATAGATGAATAATAGGCGTCGATGACACATCCGGTCTCATCCATATCGATGACACATCCGGTGTGATTGGGGCAAACCTTAGTCTGATACAGAAGGGTAATATCGGCCTCCCGTTCCTCGTGGAAATTGAGCATGGATTCAAAATCAATGTTCATAACCAGGTTGGAATCCGAAAGAATAATGGTTTCGACATCCGCACGTTCAATAAACCGCTTCACGGAGAGAAGTGCTTCAATCTTACTGCGGTTACGAGTGCTGGCGGATTCTTCCTTGGTAAAAGGAGTAAGAATTTTCAAACCGCCATTTTTACGGTCAAGGTCCCAGTCCTTGCCCCATCCCAGATGGTCGATCAGCGAGCCGTAATGCTCTTTGGTAATGACACCGATATCATCGATCCGCGCTTTGACCAGCGAGGACAGAACAAAGTCAATCAGGCGGTAACGTCCTGCAAAGGGAACGGTTGCAAGGGTACGCTCTGCGGCCAGCTCATTGGGGGAAACCCCATAGCTTTCCGAGAACAGGATACACATGGTTTTCGAAGTCATAATGGTTGTACCTCCATCTATATTTATCAGTTAAGTGCAGCGCTGGATTTTTAGCGATTTGCGCCGGGTTCAATCATCTCTTTGGGACGGACGACCTGTCCTTTTTTGACGACAGCGCCGCGTCCGACTACCGCGATTCCCCAATCGGAGGGATCCGCGCAGTTACAAGGGTCATCACCGACGATTGCGCCTTCTTCAATGATTGCATCTTCAGCAACAATGGCATATTTCACCGTTGCACCCTTGTGAATAACGGAATTGCTCATAACTACTGCCGAATTCAGTTCTGCGCCCTCTTCAACAGTGACGCCTGAGAACAGGACAGTGTACCACAGCTTGCCGTTAATATCGCAGCCTTCCGAAACGATGGACTCGGCAATTTCGGCATGATCGCCTACAAAGTGCGGGGGATGCGGCTCATTGCGGGCAAAGATGCGCCAATCGGAATCCAAATTGATGTTGGATTTGGGATTCAGCAGATCCATGTTCGCTTCCCACAAGCTCTCGATGGTTCCGACATCCTTCCAATATCCGTCAAACTGATAAGCGAACATGCGCTCGCCGTTCGCCAGCATGGAGGGGATAATATTTTTGCCAAAGTCGTTGGCGGAATCGGGATTATTCTCATCGTCGATCAGATACTGGCGCAGTTTCTGCCATTTGAAGATGTAAATACCCATTGAAGCCTTGGTGGATTTAGGATGTTTGGGCTTTTCTTCAAACTCATAAATAGAATTATCAGCATTGGTATTCATAATGCCGAAACGGCTGGCTTCTTCAAGCGAAACATCTAGAACGGCAATGGTTGCATCTGCATTTTTTTCCTTGTGGTAGGCGAGCATCTCGGAATAATCCATTTTATAGATGTGGTCGCCCGAGAGAATCAGAACATTTTCCGGATTATAGCGGTCGATGAAGTTGATGTTCTGGTAAATGGCATTCGCTGTCCCTTTGTACCACTGGCTGTCCTTATCGGTTGCATAGGGAGGCAGAATATACACGCCGCCGTTCATACGGTCCAGATCCCACGGCTGTCCATTTCCAATGTAGGAGTTCAGCTCCAGAGGGCGATATTGGGTCAGAACGCCGACCGTATCCAGCCCGGAATTTGCACAGTTGGAAAGGGGAAAGTCAATGATACGATATTTTCCGCCGAAGGGAACGGCAGGCTTTGCGACTTCCTTTGTCAGGACATACAGACGGCTGCCCTGTCCGCCTGCCAATAGCATGGTGATCATTTCTTTTTGCTGTTTCATGATGGTACACCTCATTTATAATTTATGGTTGTGGGATAACGAACGTCCGGTGGTGCCTGCGGATTTATACAGATACACCGTAGTAAAAGGGGGAAGATCCGCCTCGATGCAGAAAGGTTTTCCATCTGCCGGACGGAGTTTTGCAAAATTCACATGGCAGCTGCGGCCTTCGCCGCCGTATTGCGCCTCATCTGAACTAAACAGTTCCGCATATTTGCCGCGCTTGTCCACGCCCAGAACAAAGGGCTCGACCGGTTTGTCTGAGAAATTGGAGAGGACAATGATCTGACTGCCGCTTTGATCGCGTCGGATAAAGCCTTTCACTTGAGGATGTTCCGCGGACTGAATCAACTCAAATCGTGATTCGAGCGGATCCTCCTCCCAGATAGCCGGAGTTTTGCGATAAAAATCGCTGGTACGCTGCACCATAGCGAGAAATTTGCGATGCATTTCATAATCCATCAGTACCCAATCGAGCTCTCGATTGGGTGTCCAGGAAGTAAATTGTGCAAATTCATTCCCCATAAAGGAGAGCTTCGCGCCGGGATAGGCACGATAACAGGCGATTGCCGCCCGCAGACGAGCAAATTTTTCATCATAGCTGCCCGGCATGCGGCTAATCATGGAAATACTTCCAACAAGATCCAGATCGATCTGTTGAACAGAATGAAGTTTTGGTTTAGAAAGTTCCGCCGGGCACCCGGCTGCAAGATCCAGCAATGTGCGAGCGGTATCCGAGTCAGTAATTCGATGAAATCCTGCATTGGGACAGTTCCCAATCAGAATCACATCGGGGAATAGACGGCGGATATTTTGAGTAAACTGTTGGAGGAAGGAAAGTCCGCCCGGCCTATCCGCAATTTCAGCAGCATCCAAAATGCGCAGGCCATCCAAATGAAAGTTGGACAGAAGGGAGTGGGCGGCTGATAGCAGGAAACTTTGCACTTCCGGCTTACAAAAATGAAAATTGTAGAAGCCTTCTTGGCTATCCGAATCCTCCCATAGTATATCCCCGGCAAAACGGGATAGGCCAAAATCATCTGCTGGAAATCCCAGCAGGCTCAAATCCATGGTGACGCCGATATCGACCTGATGAAGCTCTTCCACCAATCGGCAAAAATCCATTGGTACTCCATATCGTGAGGTCAAAGCAAGAAATCCTGTTGTTCTTCGGATAGGATCTCCCTCCTGCATATGTTCCAGAAGCGGCATTAATCCTAGATGAGTACACCCCAAAGATTTGAGATATGGTGCCAGCTCTTCTCCCAACTTTCGATAATTTAGGGGCTCTCCTCCCGCATAGGTGCGAAAAGAACCCGCATGAATCTGGTAGATACTCAGTGGTTGGGCACCAGCTTTGCGTTTTGCCATCCATTTGGCGTCATTCCACTCATAGTATCCCAACTCATAGCATTTTGAGGCGTTACCGGGTGGCGTTTCCGCATGAAAAGCAAAGGGGTCGGACTTAAAAATTTGTTTTCCATCCTGACTTGTTAAAACAAATTTATAGGGGGTATATTCCGGAACATTTTCCAATCTGCATTCAAAAATACCCGGATAAATTTCCTCTGCGCGATGAATTCCAGCCAGCCAACCGCAAAAAGGCCCCGTCACAGAAACCTCTTTGGCCCCTGGCGCCCAGACGCGAAATACCGTCTGATTTCCAACAGTGTGGTTGCCAAAATACTCCCACGCATTAACAGCGGTACCATTCCGCCATTCCTGTACTGAAAAAGACATGATGATGATTCTCCAATCTTTCTGCCGAAATTGACGGAAAAGCTTTGCACAACGATCGGAAGCATGAAAACTGCTTTGTGATGTGGACGAAAACCGGCAATGTTTAGGCAATTATTCTAAAGATGTGTGCATTCCATTCAGATAAATCGTATTGCATAACAAAAATACTGGCTTTTTTGGAGAAAATATATAGTATTCAAACGCATTTTTTGACTATTTGACAATTTTTCCCATACAAAAAATGTGTGTAATTAATACAATTACATTCTATCACAAACGCAGCTTTTTGTAAATAATGGACTATGTAAAATGCCGGCTTTTTATGTAGAAACATTTCTGCTTTTTTTGTGCGATATGCAGACAGTAAAAAAACGCAAACCCGTATACAACTTTTTGAAATCCGTGTATAATAAAGAGAGGAATTTTCTGCGCCGGAATCGGCCGGGCAGATTGGAAAAAGGAGAAGAAGTTTTGTGAATCCAACCATCTACTATAATGCATGGGATCCGTCCTGCAAGACACCATTTGGAGCGGTTCCCGAAAATGAATCGATACGGATTACCTTTCAGATTGAAAAGGGATTTGTCCCGCGTTCGGTTTGTCTGAAGCTGCGCCACGATGGCGAGGATACTGCTCGTGCCATTTGGCTGTATGCGGATGGTTCCACTCCTGAGTTTACCATATATCGAGGCGATTTTTCTGTCGCAAAAAGGGGATTGTATTTTTATCGTTTCGAAATTGAGGCGGATTGGGGGATTCTTTTTGTAGGCCGGAATGAGGACGCCTGCGCTGTGATCCAGGATTTCCTGCCGGAATGGCAGCTCACCGTTTATGATCCGGATTTTTCGGTTCCGCGCCAGATGGAAACCGGTATTATGTATCAGATTTTCCCTGACCGCTTCTGCCGCAGCGGTAAAATGCCGCTGCCGGCGACCAAGGGCAGTCGAAGTGTCCATCGCGACTGGTACGGCCGCCCTTTATTCAAGGCCGATGTCCCTGATTATCAGGCCAACGACTTTTTCGGTGGAAATTTAAAGGGAATTATTGAAAAGCTGGATTATCTTTCTTCATTAGGAGTATCGGTCATATATCTGAATCCTATTTTTGAGTCGGCCTCTAATCATCGTTACAATACCGGCGATTACAAGGCAATTGATCCTTATCTTGGTACAGAGGAGGATTTTCAAAAACTCTGTCGCCAAGCTGAGAAACGCGGAATTCGGATTATTTTGGACGGCGTTTTTTCTCATACTGGCTCAGACAGCCGTTATTTTAACCGGGACGGACATTATCCGGACATTGGTGCCTGGCAGTCCAAAGATTCTCCCTATGCACCATGGTATCGCTTTGAAAATGAAGAACGAACCCAATATGACTGTTGGTGGGGATTTACGACTCTGCCTAATGTCAATGAGGAAGATCCCACCTTTGAGCAGTTTATTTGCGGAAAGAATGGCGTATTGGATTATTGGATGAAGCGGGGGGCTTCCGGATGGCGGCTGGATGTTGCGGATGAATTGCCGGATGGATTTCTGGAGGCTATCCGTCGCCAGGTAAAGTCCCATTCTCCAAATGCCTACCTTTTAGGGGAGGTCTGGGAGGATGCTTCTAATAAAGAAAGCTACGGCAAGCGCCGAAAATATTTGTTGGGCAGCCAGCTGGACAGTGTGATGAATTATCCTTGGCGGGAGGCCATTTTGGACTTTACGGCAAAAGGTGATGCGGAACTGTTTCGCAGGCGAGTCCTGTCACTGCTGGATCATTATCCCAGACCGGCTATTCAATGCTTAATGAATCCGCTTTCCACTCATGATACCGCTCGCGCCTGTACGGTATTGGGCGTTTCCCGGAGTGTGGATGCATTGGAACAGGGGAATTATCAGCCTTCCGAGGAAGAAATGGCACGCGGTAAGCAGAAACTTCGTCTGAGTTCGATGATTCAGTACACTCTTCCGGGATTTCCCAGCCTTTACTATGGCGATGAGGCAGGTCTGTGCGGTTTTTCCGATCCATGGAATCGCCGCTGTTATCCGTGGGGACGCGAGGATGCCGAACTGCTTGGATTTTTCCGGCATTTGGGACAGGTACGTCGTCAGCATCCTAAAGAAATGCACGATCCGTTGGAATTTTTGCGGGCCGAGGAGGGAATGGTCGCATATCGACGGGGGAATGTTGTGACTGTTATCAATTGTGCCGATTATTCGCAAGACATCTCTTTCCCCGGAAAATCCGAGGTTTTGATTTCAGAAGGAAGTGTTTCGGTAAAAGCAGAAGAAAATATCGTTTCTTTTGGACCGGGGTGCGGTGCAATCTTGCAAATTAAGGAGGGAACTCATGCGTAAAGCTGGTGCAATCCTGCGTATACTGGGGATATATCTTGTTTTTTTGTTTTTGCCGACTGGTATCTGGATGGCGGTCAGCCTGCTCATACCCAATAAAGCGGAGGCGGTCCTATCTTTTTTATCTAATTTTGCGACCTTGCTTACGGCGATTCTTTTGCTGGCCTTGTATTGTCTACGTGAAATTCCGCTGAAAGAGTCCATTGGATGGGATCCGCCGACTGCCGGTTTTTCTCCTCATATTGCCGCATTTGTACTGGGAATCTTCGGCAACCATGCAGTTTCCTTTATTATGAATTTTCTGCCGGAATCCTGGCTTACAAGTTATGCAGAACAATCTGCTTCTGTTTTTGATCCTAACCAGTCGCTGGTATCAATTTTGGCAATTGTCCTAGCTGCACCGGTAGGAGAGGAGTTAATTTTCCGCGGGATGATTTTTCGTTCTGCTCGGAGAGCTTTTCCGCTTGGTTGGGCAGCCGCATTATCCGCGATCCTATTTGGGGCGGCGCATCTGCATCCACTTTGGATTTGCTATGCCTTTGCTATGGGATTCTGTTTTGCCATCATGGTTGATCGGCGCGCTTCAGTCAGCGTTTCTATTGCAGCACACATTGGATTTAATCTTGCCTCGCTGCCGAGCTTTTTGCTCACCGAAAGTTCTCTATGGAATCAACTCCTGTATGGAACAATCGAAAGATATCTGGCATTTGGAGTGGGAAGTATTTTGGTGTGTATCTGGATTTGGTATCGATTCTTTTCACGTCGTTTCCAGTGAGATTGCTTCATTAGACTTAAAAATTTTGAATTTATGCTGGTTTATCTCCGTATTTTGGAGAAAAAAGAAAAGATTAAAGAGCCTGGAACATTGTGTTCCGGGCTCTTATGCAATAGTTTATTGGAATATAATAAATTATTTAATAAATTTAAATGTTTTGATTTCAAACGGCTTAATGGAAAAGACGAGCTTTCCATCAGCATATGGAAGCAGTTGCTCTTCTATTTCCATCAGATTGCATTCCATTACCTTGGAAGCGGCAAAATGGGTAGTGAGTACCACATTGGTATGGGATCCGGTCGCTTCATACACACGGACAATTATGCCATCCTTTTCTTCGGAAGCTTTGATTGTATCGACGATTACATTTTTTTCGCTGCTGCTTAGATATGATTTTTCCGATGGCATTCCACCTGCGACCGCTTCCGAACAATACACCGGATAGAGCGGAACATTCAGCTGATAAGCGGCATTAACAGTTTCCGCCTGAATCCAGTTTCCGCTGTGCGGACGGATCGAATATGTAAATTCATGGTGCCCCTTATCTGCGACGGGATCCGGGTTGATGGGGGAACGGAGAAGGGTGAGACGCATACGACTTTCTTTGATGTCATAGCCGTATTTGCAGTCGTTGAGGAGGCTAATACCATAGGATCCTTCCGAAAGGTCTGCCCATTTGTGTCCGGAAACCTCAAATTTCGTGCGGTCGTAGGAGGTATTATCATGAGTGGGACGTTCAATTGCGCCGAACTGAATTTCATAGGTTGCGCGGCTGGACAAAACATCCGGATGAAATTCTGCTTTCAACATTTTTTCTGTTTCATACCAGTCCACGACTGTGTGGAAATCAATACGATCTATATCCGAGTAAAGGATGATATCCTGCCGAATAGCGGATTTATGGAAACTCCGCTTTATCCGTAGAATACCGCAAATATCATCATTCTGGATGACTTCGATGCTGTCTGCTTTTTCTAAAATCCATTCCTTGTTTTGATATTCAATGTCAATATTCCAGGCAGTTTCTGCGGCAGGCTTATCCTCAAAGATTTTCAAAAGATTTGACGTACTGTTTAATATGGGGCGTTTGCAGCGTTTATCATAAATGTCCGTGATATTTCCATTTGCATCGAATTGGACTGTGTAGAATTTATTTTCCATGCGATCTGGCATTACTTTTACAGTCTCTTTTACTGATGCAGACGGATTTTCGCTCAAATAATAGACGCGGTATCCCATTGCTGGGACATCAGCAGCCAAGAAGCGAAGAATTTTTTTCTCATTCTCGGTATATAGAGTGCTGGGAACGGGTTTTCCGGCATTATCGACCACACAAATTTCCGAAATGTTTTCAAAATGCGTACCAGTTAGATTAAAATCTGCATAATCTGTTCGATTCCACGACAGAAAATTCCATAAAATGAGAGCATTTCCATCATGTGCGATCTGATTTGCCAGCCGTTCAGCAGCAGACTCTAATAAATGGGATCCAATAGCCTTGATTTCGGCGTAATCCTTTTCAGCATCTTCATAGACGGGATGAATCGATGAACCGGGCATAATATCATGGAATTGATTGGTTAGTAATTTTTTGTAGCCCTTCAAGATATCTGCATATGGATAACTGCTGTTGGCATCCTCCATTGCAAAAACATTTGCCATTTCGGTCTGGCGGTAAAGAAGTTCGCATTTTCGATTGTTTTTTTTGACATTTGCCTGAGAGGTATAGGTGCCCCGATGAAATTCATAATACATTTCATCATTCCACACTGGCAATTCAGAAAAGATGTCATCCGTATCGTGAAAGAAAGAAGCAGCAGTAGACATTTCCATTTTGGGAAGGCCGGGGAAATTTTCCAAACGTCGTGCGGTTTCCAGCATCTGATAGGTTGGACCGCCGCCCCCATCTCCAAAACCAAAAGTCATGAATGCTTCTTCGATTACATTTTTTTGATCGAAGCGGCTGTAGAGCGTATAGAGGGTGTCTGCATTGATTCGGCCGTTATAATTGAGACGCTGCAAATAAGCGGGGATACGGGTACCGTCTACTCCCTGCCATTGGAAAAGGGAATGGGGAAAACGATTGTCATCGTTGCCGATCAATTTGGAGGTAAAGAAGTATTTCATGCCGGAACGCTTGATAATCTGTGGCAATGCCCAGCTGTATCCGAAGACATCTGGCATCCAGAAAACTTCTGAACACTTTCCGAATTCCTGCAGGAAGAACTGACGTCCATAAAGAATCTGCCGGATTAGCGATTCTCCCGAAGGAATATTGGTATCCATTTCAACCCAAGTGTTGCCGACAGGTTCCAATTTTCCAGAAGCAATTTTTTCTTTTACACGCTCATAAAGGTCTGGATAATGATTTTTTATAAATTCAAAAAGCTGCGGTTGACTGAAGGCGAAGGTAAATTCGGGATATTGATCCATTAATGAGCAGACATTTGACAAGGTTTTGGCTGATTTCCGAATGGATTCCCGTATTGGCCAAAGCCATGCGGTATCGATGTGTGCCTGCCCGACAAATTTGATTAGCATATGTGCCTGGTTGGGAATTTGATTGAGCTTTTTTGTCAAAGTGCTGCGTGCAGCAGGAATGGTCGAACGGATATGATCCGGTTCAAAATCAAAGTCAATACAACTGATGGAAGACACCAGTGCGTCTTTTACTTTATCATAGAAATAAGTATCTTTACTGAAAGATTCTAACATAACAGCAATGTTGTCCGGGATTCGTACAGGGGATTTTGCTAAGATATCAATTGGATTTCGAAGGACTTTCATCGCGTCAAAAACAGTTTGGATATCGAAGCAATATGCTTCAACATCTGTGTCGATTGCAACGAGGGCGGCGGTGCGAATCGTATATTCAATTTCGTGATATCCCATATCACGAAAACGACAGAATTCCATATAATTAAGATGCGCTTCAATTTCCACATGATATTCCGTTCCTGGCACAGCAGACTCGGAAAGCAAAACGCGTGTCCTAGTTGCCTCTTGCGGAACTAGGTAGGAAGTAATAGCAGAAATGATTTGGCCATTTACCCGGACAATGCCTTCGCCTCCAAATTCGAGTTCCAGAGCGAGCTTGCTGCCGGAGAAATTATCAGGTACCGTAATATCTGCCACAAACCAGCGTGTGGCATCATCCCAGCACTTCCATCGATCGCCTACATGAATGACAGAGTATTCCGAATCCACATCACGGTAGCCGCCAGTTTTTAGGAAAATACCACCTTTTGTCTTCCATTCCGGTATTTCCAATCGCTGACGATTAATCAGTTGCGTTAGAGCCTGCAGTTTGCGCTTAATAATATTATCCTTACTAAATTTCATGAGGATCTCTCCTTTTTATAGATTTGCTCTAATGAAATGGATAGATGCCATACAACTAAAATGGGATAAGAAGCTGCATATAATAAACTTAGTT
>JBMNPH010000010.1:0-99820 GCA_050943495.1 Candidatus Merdivicinus sp. | reverse complement strand
AAATTTGAAAAAACATATTGACATAATGAAGCATATTTGATATTATTATACCAGAATATTTCAAAATAATAGAGATTCTATTAGTTTTATAAAAAATAATTTTGTTATTTTTAAGAAAGGCGTGTTTTTATATGACAAATTCCTGTTCTAAAAAGAAACATGTTTTACTGAAACGGATCTGGTATCATCGATGGTTGTATGTATTCTTACTTCCAGCTATCGTTGGATTTCTGATATTCAACTACATCCCTATGTTGGGAAATATCGTTGCGTTTAAAGAGTACAGTTACTCCAAAGGAATTTTTGGCAGCCCTTGGGTGGGATTAAAGTATTTCCGGATGTTCATCAATTATTATCAGTTTTCTGATATCGTTCTGAACACTGTCAAGATTTCGCTGTTGAAAATCTTTGTGGTTTTTCCGATTCCGATTTTGTTTGCATTGCTGCTGAATGAGATTACCCGCACAAAATTCAAACGGGTAGTACAAAGCTTGAGTTATCTGCCACATTTTGTATCCTGGGTTGTGGTTGTCACCATGCTGAATATGATGCTTAGTCCAAATGGCGGCGCAATCAATAGTCTGTTACTAAATCTCGGTTTCATTGAAGAACCGATCTATTTTTTGGGGGAAAGCAAATACTTTTATGGACTGGTTATTTTGACCGATGTGTATAAAGGTATGGGATGGTCTTCGATTATATATCTTTCCACCCTTGCTGGCGTCAATGCGGAATTATATGAAGCAGCGGCAATTGATGGGGCAAACCGCTTCCGGATGGTCTGGCATGTAACCTTGCCCGCTATCAAGCCAACAGCAATCCTGTTGTTTATCTTGCAGTTTAAAGGGATTCTGTCTGCCGGCTTTGATCAGATCTATCTGATGCAGACGCCCGGTAATATGCAGGTTTCTGAGACCTTGGATATTTTTGTATTCCGTCAGGGCCTTTTACAGTTCAACATCAGTTATTCCACGGCAATCGGATTCTTTATCTCGCTGTTTTCTCTGATTCTGATGATTTTAATCAACTACATTTCAAGAAAACTGACCGACCTATCCCTATGGTAATCAATGGAGGAGAGAAGCAATGGTTAAGTCAAATAGTATCAGTGGACGGATTTTTGATATTTGCAATTATGTGCTCATGACATTAATTGGATTTATCATGCTGTATCCTTTCTGGAATGCGATGGTGCTCTCGTTTAATGAAGGATTTGATACATTGCGGGGAGGCGTATATTTCTGGCCGCGTGTATGGAGTTTTGAGAGCTATGAAGCTGTTTTTGAAGAAGGTTCCATTGGCGGAGCCTATCTTGTGACAATTTTTGTAACAGTAGTCGGCACGCTGTTTACAATTTTGGGATGTGGCCTGGCAGCCTATGCACTTTCCAGAAAAACGCTTCCGTTTCGTCGTGCCATCATGTTTTACATATTTTTCACCAACGTATTCGGCGGTGGGCTAATCCCGACCTATTTGCTCTACCGGAATATCGGAATTCTGGATACTTTATGGGTTTATATCTTGCCGGGAGTCTTTTCCTTTTATAATATCCTGATTATGAAATCCTATTTTATGACCAGTATCCCGGAATCATTGGGAGAGAGTGCGACACTGGATGGCGCTTCCGAACTGCGGATTTTTTTATCCATCTATCTGCCTCTTTCCAAACCGATTATCGCCACAGTCGCTCTGTTTGCGGCAGTCGGCCGATGGAATGACTGGTTTACCGGAATGTACTATATTCAAAATGAAAATTTGGTGGTGTTGGGAACACTATTAAAAAAACTAACATCCGAAATCAGTTTTACCAGTACGAATCCCGAGCAAATGACAGCAGAACAGCAGCAAATGGTACAGAGAATTACTCCTGAATCTTTCAAAATGGCTGTTTTGATGTTGACCACTCTGCCAATTTTGTTTGTTTATCCGTTTATCCAAAAATATTTTGTGAAAGGGGTTATGATTGGTTCCATTAAAGAATAGTCGGCTCTCATTACATTATCATTTATATATGTTTAGGAGGAGTTAAAATGAAAAAGTTTTTGTCCATCATTCTGGCAGCTTTGTTATGTTCGTCGCTGGCTGCATGCGGTCAGGAAGAATCTTCCTCTTCGACCAATGCGCAATCTTCAGCGGGTACAGCAGAATCGACTACTGATCAGGGGGATCCGTCTGAAATCAGTTTTGAGGAACCGGTAGAATTTACTTTATATCGAGTATGGAATGGATCTTCCATATCGGCCCCGGATCCGGAACAGGATATCATTGCACCGATTCTTAAAGAAAAATTTAATACAACCATCAATTTTAAGTATGCAGCCGATTCAGAAAGCCAGATTTTGAATCTGATGTTTGCGAGCGGCGATATGCCAGAAGTAATTGATGCTCCCTTCTGGGGAGGCGCCGATGCCTCCACAACTGCTTTGAAAAAAGCTGCTTCAGAAGGTTACCTGCTTCCGATCGGCGATTATATCCGGAAATATGTCCCGAGATTGGAAGAAGCTCTGAATGGAAATTACGCAAAAGATGTTCTTGACTTTGATCTTCACGCAGAAGAATTTAGTGGGAAAGAATATCTACTTCCCTTGGGAACATACCAAGATTACAAGAAAGGCGTGAAAAACAGTTTAGGTACCCCGGTAATCCGAAAAGATATTGCGGAGGCACTCAACATAAAACCAGAAGAAATAACAACTAGCGAACAGCTTTATGATGTGCTCAAACAAATTAAAGAGGGTGGTTTTAAGGATATTACTGGAAATGATGTGATTCCCAGTAGTATTATGGGTGGAACTGGTTTTGTTGGTATGGCCAACAGTTATGCGGATGGAGGAAAATCTGATTTTTATTGGGATGAGGAGGAACAGCGCTATATTCTGGATATGTTTGGATCTCATCAGGAAAATATAGTGCTTTATTTGAATAAACTATATACAGAAGATCTTTTGGATAAAGAGTGTTTTTCGGAAAATGGAAGTTCTCGTGATCAGAAAATTGCAACCGGTAAGATTGGTGTAATTTCATGGAACGGTCTATCTGCAATTAATATGGCACGTAAAACATTGAACCAGACAAATCCAGAAATGGAATATGTTCCGATTGGGCCAATTATTAACAGTAAAGGAGAACCTTATACATCCAATCAAATTCAGGTTAATGGTCATAATGGATCCGCTGTTTTAGCGATAACTACCAAGGCGAATGAGACACAGATTCAGCGTGTGATGGCAATTCTGGACTTTGTGAATACAGATGAAGGCAGAACTCTTCTTCAGTTTGGTATTGAAGGTGAACAATATGAAGTGGTGGATGATCTTCCTTCGATGTTGCCTCCATATGATGAATATGTGAGTTCCGGTAATCTGGAACCTCTAACGAAGATTGGACTGCGCGGTAGTTATTTTAGTTCCTTTAATACCTATGATGATTTGAAATTACAGCCGGCACTACAACAAGGAGATCCCAACGATCCTTCGATTGTTTATAATGAGCAGATTCCAATTAAGTTTGTAGAAGGATATAATTTGAATTTTTTAGGGAACTCATGGGAAGATACAACAGCATTGAATGAAGTAAATACTTTAATCAATGATTTCCTGAATTTGCGCAAACAGGCTGTTGTAGCGGCATCTCAGGAGGAAGCAAAAGCATTGCTGGATAACTTTAAATCGTCCGCTGCCAAAAATGAGTCGATCATAAAATATATGGATTATGTCAATGAAAAAGCAGCAGAGTATGACAAAGAGGACATTATTGAATAAGTTCCAGGTCAATTGAAAAACAGGTACCCCTTCCCGGGAAATAGGGAAGGGGTATTTGCGGTGTTGGAAAGGAGAATGCATCATGTGTACGGAGATGCTATATCATGGAGTTTGGAAAGTGACAGTTGGGGAAGCACCACAATGTTCGGCATTGCAGCTGCTTCATCCTGCTGCACGAAAAGAGGAATTAAATTCCAGAAGCTTGCTGGAATTTCCGGATGTAGAAATTCGTTGGCAGCGGCTTGGCCCCCATTTGCTGATCGAACTTTTCTGTTCCGGGCAGGAAAATTTCTATGGAACCGGATTGCAATTTTCTTCCATGAAACAGAATGGAAAAAGAAAACAGCTGCGTGTTAATGCAGATCCTCCAAAAGATACAGGAGATTCTCACGCGCCGGTACCGCTGTATTTTTCCAATAAGGGGTATGGGATTCTGGTTGACAGCCTGAAGAATGTGGAGATTGATTTCGGTGCCACTGCAATAGTACAGGATCGTTCAGTCGGGGAATCAAAAAAGAAAGAAATTGCCACAGATACGGATGCATTGTATCAGAATGAACATCGCAGCCAATGGGTGCGGATCTATATACGTAATCTGTCCGGTGTTGACCTCTATGTTTTTCGTGGAAATACTCTCAAAGATGCGGTGGAACGGTACAATCTTTTCTGTGGCGGCGGTTTTATGCCTCCTATCTGGGGATTGGGCAATTTGTATCGATGTTATGGCAAAGCGACACAAAAGGAAGTAGAAGAAACGATCGAGGAATTTGCGAAAGAGGAAATGCCGTTTACAATGATAGGATTGGAACCAGGCTGGCAAACGCATGCCTATTCCTGTTCTTATCGTTGGGATCCGGAACGTTTCCCGCATCCGGAAAAATTGATGGAGAAAGCTGAAAATTTAAGAATGCGGATGAACTTATGGGAACAGGGATATGTTGCCGGAGAAGCCGAATGTTATCCGCAGCTTCGGGATTATGCGGGTAATTATGAGGTATGGAAAGGGCTGGTTCCGGATTTTACCTTGCAGGAAGCAAAAAAAATATGGGGAGAACGACAGCAGCAGTTGATCCGCAGCGGAATCGCCGCCTTTAAATTGGATGAATGTGATGGTGCTGATTATACAGGCGGGTGGTATTTTCCGGATTTCTCCATTTTCCCATCCGGCTTGGATGGGGAAGAGATGAAAAATGTGTTTGGTGCATTGCTGCAAAGGACTGTTGCGGAAATTTTTGCGGAAAATGGTCTTCGTACATTCGGGCAAGTGCGTGCCAATTACCTCGCAGCCAGTAGTTGTCCGTTTGCCCTCTATAGTGATTTGTATAATCATGAAGAATTTGTGCGGGGAATTTGCAGCGCCTCTTTTTCTGGCCTTACCTGGTCACCGGAGGTTCGGGAAGCCGGCAGCGAAAATGAACTGATCCGTCGAATCCAAACCGTTGTTTTTTCTCCGTTTTCCTGTATCAATGCATGGATGATTCCGCATGCTCCCTGGAAGCAATACGATCTGGAAAAAAATCGCCAACATATTTTATTGGAACATTCCGATCTGCAAAATCAGATTCGGGAAATTTTGAAACTCCGAAATCAATTTATACCGTATCTTTATGAGGCATATTATCGGTATTATAAGGAAGGAACTCCGGTGTTCCGCGCAATGGCCATGGACTATCCGGATGATGAAAATTGCGCCAATTTGGATCAGCAGTACATGATGGGGGATTGTATCCTTGTTGCGCCCATTTTAAAGGATCAGACCGAGGTATACCTGCCAGAAGGAATTTGGTACGATTTTTGGACACAGGAAAAGTATGAGGGTGGGCAGAAAATTTTACAAAATACACCCAATATTCCGGTTTTCGTCAAAGAAAATCATATTCTTTTACTTGCAAACGGCGAAAATATTACAGATGCTTCTTCTGTAATTACATTAACAGCCAAAGTATATGGACCTTTTCCACAGTCCCGTTATGTTGTAGAAGATGATTTCATTTCAACTGAATATAAAAAGAAAGGAGTCCGTATTCTTTCTTATAGTGGAGAGAATTTGCAAGAATTTAATGAAAATAGTAAAATATATCAAATTACAAACAAAGAGGAGTATCTGGAATGATTAATGATAGAGATTTACTTAGAGCCACTGCAAGACGAGAAAGACAAGAGCAGCTTCTATATTATGCATCCTTTGCGGGTACGGCTAAGGATACAGCGTTAAATGGCTATCATGTAGCTGATTATCAAGAATTTGTAGACAAGACGGGAATATTCTGCCCATGTTATGTTTATCCCAAGCGCAAATCAGATGCACCAGTTTTTGATTACAGTAAATATTATACGGACATCGAAATTCCGGAAGGAGTTAAAATAGGAGAAGATGGTACACTGAATATGCCTGGATCTACTTTTCATTTTACTCATTTGATTAGTCCATTGCGTAATATTTATGAATTAGAAGAAATAAAAAAATTTCCAATTTTTAAGAATCCAGATTATTATGACTTTTCAGGACTTCAGGCTGATGTGGAACGAATCCATCAACAAGGCAAAGTAGCAGCTGCATGGGTAGGTCGCTTTTTTGAAACCAGTTGGGCACTGCGTGGATATGAAAATTTGTTAGCCGATATGATTGTTGATCCGGAAATAGCCGAGTATTTTTTTCAAAATGAGTTGCGCTGGAACTTGAAATTTGCAACGGAAGCGGCAAAGGCAGGAGTAGATGCACTATATTTTGGCGATGATGTGGGAAGTCAAAAAGCAATGACTTTTTCTGCTGATTTATGGAGAAAGCTGATAAAAGAAAAGTGGAGAACGGTATGGAACGAGGTTAAGAAAATTAACCCAGATATTGTTATTTGGTATCATTCCTGTGGGAATATTTTTGATATTATTGGAGATTTGATTGAAGTTGGGCTGGATATTTTGAATCCAATTCAACCAGAATGTATGGATATTTATGAAATATATAGAAAATACGGAGATAAATTAAGTTTTGATGGAGGGTTGAGTACACAAAAAAATTTTCCTTTTGGAACGCCACAGTCTATAATTCAAGAAACGGAAACACTGATCAATGTATTTGGAAAAAATGGAGGCATTATTGTGGCACCAGCCCATGATTTAGAGCCGGAAGTCCCATTTGAAAATATAAAAGCTTTTATTGATACTTGTAAAAGAATGTGCGTTACTTATTAACAGATGTAGGTTATCACTAAAACAATAAGTAAAGTCTTGCAAATAGAGCGGCAGTCGATCAGGAATAATTACGTTTTGAATGAAAAGTATCACAAAATAAAGTCAATAGTTTGAATGAGTAGGCGTACCGTAAAAGGTGCGCCTGCTTTTATATAGATTGGTCGACATCTAATTCACAAAAGAAATTACTCTTCCTTAGGATCGTTAACAAATGAGCAATACGAATCGCCAGAAAGGTTCTATTCTAAATGATGTTGATCATGTATAATGAAGTTGTGGCCACATAGAAAATTAATTCAATCTTGTAGGAGGAATCATGGTGGAACTTGGAAATAAGATCCGGGAACTTCGTTTGAAAAGATCAACAACTCAGGAAGAGCTTGCCAGACAATTAAATGTCTCAGCTCAATGTGTCAGTAAATGGGAAAATAATGTAACCATGCCGGATATTCAGCTGCTTCCGGAGTTATCCGTGTATTTCGGTGTGACAATTGATGAATTGTTTGATTTAACCGAAGACGCCCACTTGGATCGGATTTCTCATATGCTGGAAAACAAACAAATGCTTGAGGAAAGTGAATTTCACTCGGCGGAAGAATTCCTTAGAGAAAGAGCAGATAGAAATCCTGATTGTGGGGATTATTTCACTCTTTTGGCTGAACTCTACAATCATATGGCGGACGGATTTCGCAGAAAAGCAGAATACTGTGCGGAAATAGCCATCCAATTGGATCCGGACAAAAAATGGAATCACAGTCTTTTGCGGATGGCACAGCAGGGTAGTATCCTGGATTGGAATTTTTCCAATCATAGCAAACGAATTGCATTTTATCAGAATTTTGTGAAAGAACATCCCCATAATGAGCGGGGTTATATTTCGCTGATTCAGGAACTGATAACAGATAATCGGCTGGAGGAGGCAGAAACGATACTAACAGAAATGAGAAAGGATTCCGATGCTGTTCGAATCTCTCCTTTTTGGGGCATGATTCAATGGAAAAAAGGAGATCACATTACTGCCAGGAAAATCTGGCAGGAGATGTTGGAACAGAATCCCAGTGATTGGCTGGCTTACGCCTGTGCAGCAGATTGTATGGCTCAAATTGGCTGTTATAATGAGGCAATTCCATATTATCGCAGATCAATGGAATTGCAGACTAAACCGCGCTATACAGATAGTGCAATTAGTATTGCTCAAATCTATGAAATCCAAGGTAAATACGAGGAAGCAATGGAGGCCTGGAAAAAGGTGATAGAAATTCTCCAGGAGGAACACGGTATCCGGGAAGGAGAGTCGCTGGATGCTCCGCGCCGGGAAATAGAACGTTTGAAAAGGCTTTAGATATTGTGGAAACCGGATTCTTTTATAAGGAATCCGGTATTTTTATATTGATAAAAAATCCTGTAATCTGCGGCTGCAAATTACAGGATTTCAGGAATTGAATTTTCAGTTAATCTTTTGAAGGGTAGGTGTGGCGCAAACGGTTTATTGCAATAAAATATACCGGAATCAGCAGAATATCCGCAGCAATCCAAGCGGCGGGATTCGCTAGGCATACTGCCGGAAATCCAAATACACCAACTAGGCAAAAGGCTACAAGGGCACGGCCGATGAGTTCAAATAATCCAGCCGCCATAGCAGGGACTGCAAATCCTAGTCCTTGCAGGGCATTTCGATAAATAAGCAGGACACTTAATAGTGGGAATGCCAGGCCATTGATGAACAGGAATAATTCCACCTGTTGCAGGATGGTTGTTTCGCTTGCATCCAGAAAGAGCAGGGCAAGTTGCTGACCGGCAAAATGTCCGATAAAGAAACCGACAACAGAATAGGCCAGTCCTACCCAAATGGTTTGACGGATTCCGGTTTGGATTCGGCGTAACTTTAATGCGCCCAGATTCTGCCCACTGAAAGTAGCACTGGTGACACCGAGAGTTTCCAAAGGCTGTGTCAGAATCATCTGAACTCGGCTAGCCGCCGAAATCGCAGCTACTGCGCCCGAACCCAGAGTATTAACTGCACTTTGCAGAATGATACTTCCGACTGCGGTGATGGAAAACTGCAATCCCATTGGGATACCGATGCCAAGCATCCGATAGATATGTCCCCAGTTGAAAGTCCAGTCTTGGCGATGGAGGCGAAGAATTGGAAACTTCCAGATGATATAAAACAGGCAGAGAAGAGCGGAAACAGCCTGGGAAATAACTGTTGCATAAGCTGCACCCTCGACATTCATACCAATCACTTGAATAAAAAGAAGATCCAGTACAATATTCAGAAGAGAAGAAATGACAAGAAAATAAAGAGGAGTTTTGCTGTCCCCTAGGGCACGCAGAATACCGGACAGAAGGTTATAAAGCAGCGTTACGCCCATCCCAGCAAAAATGACAATAATATAATTATAAGCACCTTCAAAGATATCTGAGGGGGTCTGCATCAACTCTAAAATCTGACGAGTAAATAGCATGGTAATTGCTGTCAGAAATAGAGTGACTGCGGCTACAACATAAAGAGAGTTGGCAGCGCATTGACGAACCCGATCAAAGTCTTTGGCACCAAAATATTGAGAAATCGGAATACTGAGTCCACTGCAGATACCTGTGGCAAAGCCGAGAATCAAAAAATTGAGAGATCCAGTAGATCCTACCGCTGCCAATGCTTGAACGCCGATGCATTTGCCGACAATAATGGTGTCGGCCATGCTATAGAACTGTTGGAATAGACATCCCAGCAAAATTGGTAGGGAAAACATGAGAATCAGTTTAAGTGGTTTTCCTTCGGTCAGGTCTTTTACCATTGTTCATCACCCTTCCATAATCAAAACAACTTTCATGATACTCAAAAAAAGGAAGAATGTCAAGAATGCTGGCGAAAAAATATGGAAAAATGTCCAAAGATATGGAAAATCAGATAGGCTTTTTTCCAATCAGCCGATTCCCTGATAGACAATCCCTAAGATGTATACAACCAATGTAAGACCTACAAAAACATATTTGGTCATGGGTTCAAACCATCTACCGATTTTATTTGTATGGCCAGTTTGTACCTCTTGGCGTGCGAAGCCTTTGGGGCAGACCCAGAAAAACATGATGGCAGCGATCATGGCACCGAGCGGAATAATATAAATGGAAACCACGTCCATCCAGATACCAACAATATCTCCGTTTTCAATGAAAATACCAACACCAGCCGCAATGATGGCAACAATGAGGACGGCAATCTTCCGAGAAATACCAAATTGTTCCTGAATTGCTTCGATCGGTGTTTCAAAAAGATTCATGAGCGAGGTGACAGCGGCAAATAATACCGCAATAAAAAACAGGATCGCAAATAGCTGTCCTAGCGGCATTTTCTGAAAGACACCGGGCAGGGTAATAAACATCAGGGGTGGACCTGCCATTGGGTCCATTCCGAAGGAAAAGACGGCTGGAATGATGACAAGACCAGCCAGAAGTGCGGCACAGGTGTCAAAAAATGCAACTTTGCGTGCGCTATCGATAACATCCACATCTTTGGACAGATAACTGCCGTAAACAAGGGTACCGGATCCGGCAAGTGAGAGGGAGAAGAACGCCTGTCCCAGTGCATAGACCCATGTTTTCGGATTAGCAAGATATTCCCATTTAGGCACGAAAAGATATGAATAACCGGAGCCTGTATTTCCTAACGTAGCTACGCGGATCATCAGAACCAAAAATAAAACAAAAAAGGCGGGCATCATAATTTTGTTCATCTTTTCAATACCCTTGGAGATTCCTAACAGCATGATCAGGAAGGTCAGCACCAGTCCCAGCATATGCCAGCCGACACTGCCGAATGATCCTGCAATTTCTCCAAAGTAAGCGGCAGTATCTGAGGCATCCAGCATGGCACCACTGACAGACCCCCACAGAAAACGCAGGAACCAGCCGACTACAACAGAATATCCGATGGCAATTCCTAGAGATCCTAAAACAGGAATGGCACCGATTAACCGTCCCAATTTGCCGCCTTTTCCGGTGCGCATGCGGAATGCTTCGGAAAAAGCACCCAGAGGGCCGGTTTTCATAGCGCGTCCGAAAGCCATTTCGCCGGCTACTCCGCAGAAACCCAGCAATATCACAAACAGAAAATATGGAATCAGGAATGCTGCACCGCCATACTGTCCGACGCGATAGGGAAACATCCAGATATTTCCCATTCCGACTGCAGAGCCGATACAAGCAATAATAAATCCTATTTTACTTTGAAAGGCGTCGCGTTTGGCAGGCGTCCCGGTGGATTGATTCATATTACCCCTCCTGGCAGAAGTATAAAATATAACTTTATTGTAGCATATTTTGTGTGGATGTCAAGAATAAAAGACGGCTTGTCTTTTCAATGTATATTTTTTCTCTGTTTGCATAAACTGTTTTGAGAATATCATACGGAACGGAGGGGCATAATGAATATCAAAAAATGGCAATGGATTGGTGCGGTTTTTGCAATTCTGGTTGGTAGTCTGCTTCATTTCACCTATGAATGGTTAGGAAGGAATCCCATTGCAGGTGTTTTCAGTGCCGTCAGCGAGAGTACATGGGAACATTTAAAGCTGTTATTTGTACCGATGCTGATTTTTGCAGGATTTGAATTCTGGAAATATGGACGGGATTTTCCGAATTTTTGGGCAGTAAAAGCGTTCTCAATCCTTTTGGGCATGTTTACAATTGTCGCAGCATTTTACACTTATACTGGCATTATTGGCCAGAATTTTATGATTTTGGATATTGGAACATTTATTTTAGGTGCGTCGATCGCCTACTGGTTTAGTTACCACGCTCTGGAAAAAGAGTGGTTTTCCGGATCTGGTTTTCAGTTAGCAGGCGGCTTAATTTTGATTGTGCTAGCTATCGCATTTGTATGGTTTACTTTTTCTCCCCCATCTTTTGGAATGTTTTTAGAACCTGCCATATCCTGAACTTTTGCTTTAAACAGAATCGCCGTAAGGTGATTCTGTTTTTATTTTGAATTTTTTGCATAAATCCCCTGAAACTCCTTGACAGATACCCGAGATCGGAATAAAATAATATAGAATGGAGTATTCTTCTTGAAAATACGGCATTGACGGCCGGCATCAAAATGGCCAGTCTTTTTTAATGCCTGTTCTCATATATGATCGTAATTTTCCATCAATATTTATGACGAATCGGATTGAAAACGCTGGACTTTTGTGCAGGCGTTTCAGGAGGTCTTGCTCTGTCCCCGGTTTGATGGCCGGGCGAAATGCAGGTAGGTAAGTCGATATCAGACTTGATGTCGAATGGATCTGTTTTTCACCGAATATTTTGATAATAGAAAAAAGAGAAAAGGAGGGATTGATTCCGCATGAACATGGGTACCGTAATTCTTTACTGCGCTATCACCTTTGCAGTCACTTTGATTGCAGCAGGTGCTGCGTTCTTTTTTATCGGCGTCGCTTATCGCAAAAAGGTTGCAGAAACTGAGATTGGAAGCGCTGAGGATCAGGCAAAAAAGATCATCAACGAAGCATATAAGTCAGCTGAAGCAAAGAAAAAAGAGTTGCTGATAGAAGCAAAAGAGGAGGTTCATAAACTGCGTTCCGATGCGGAACGGGATATTAAGGAACGACGTTCTGAAGTAACCCGTCAGGAACGTAGAATCCAGCAAAAGGAGGAAACTCTGGATCGTAAGCTGGATAACATGGAGAAAAAGGAAGAAGTCATTCAGGAAAAACACCGGCAGGCTGAGGAACATCTGGAAGAGGTTGAAAAAATTAAGAAAAGTCAAATTGACCAGCTGGAACGGATTTCCGGTTTGACCGTTACCCAGGCAAAGGAACAGCTTCTGGAGAGTCTGGAAGGAGAACTGGTGCACGAAAAGGCAATTAAAATTGCCAGTTTTGAGCAGCAGCTCAAAGATGAGGCGGAGGATAAAGCGCGTGAAATGCTGTCGCTTGCCATTGCGCGTTGTGCTGCTGATCATGTGAGTGAGGCAACGGTTTCAGTTGTCACATTGCCCAGCGATGAGATGAAAGGTCGGATTATCGGACGTGAAGGCCGTAATATTCGAGCATTGGAAACATTGACTGGGGTAGACCTCATAATCGACGACACACCGGAAGCGATTACTCTGTCGAGTTTTGACCCGGTTCGCCGGGAAATTGCACGGCTTTCTCTGGAAAAATTGATTACCGACGGACGAATTCATCCGGCGAGAATTGAGGAGACCGTAGAGAAGGCAACACGGGAAGTTGAAAATAAGATCAAAGCAGAAGGCGAACGAGCCATGATGGAGACGAATGTCCATGGCCTGCATCATGAGCTGGTAAAGCTGTTAGGACGTCTGCGATACCGTACCTCCTATGGTCAAAATGTGCTCAATCACTCGATTGAGGTTGCACATTTGGCTGGTGTTATGGCAGCGGAACTTGGCGTGGATGTTACAATGGCCAAGCGAGCCGGTTTGTTGCATGATATCGGTAAGGCATTGAGCCATGAAATCGAAGGATCGCATGTTCAGATTGGTATGGATGTCTGCCGCAAATATAAGGAAAATGCGCAGATCCTTCATGCGATTGAAGCGCATCACGGAGATGTCGAAACCAAAACGGTTATTGCCGCGTTGGTACAGGCGGCCGATGCTATTTCAGCTGCTCGTCCGGGCGCGCGCCGTGAAAACCTCGAAAATTACATTAAACGTGTGGAGAAACTCGAAGAAATCGCCAAATCATTTGACGGCGTGGAAAAATGCTATGCGATTCAGGCTGGACGTGAGATTCGGATTCTTGTGAAACCGGAAACCATTAAAGATGATGAGATGGTCATTGCCGCCCGTGAAATCGCGAAACGCATCGAAAGCGAACTGGAATATCCCGGTCAGATCAAGGTACATATGATTCGGGAAAGCCGCGCAATCGATTACGCAAAATAAAATCGGAGAAGTTCTTTTCGGAATTATCGGAAAGAACTTCTTTTTTGTTGCAAAGATGCCCGGAATGATGTAAAATAAAGACAGAAATTCCCACTGCAAAAGGAGTGTCGTTCATGAAAACCGCATCCGATTTCGGATATGTTAAAATTGCTGCCTGTTCGCCAAAGGTGGCAGTCGCGAATCCCGTTAAAAATGCCGCATTTTTGCTGGAAAGCATCCGGCAGGCTTCTGCGGAGGGGGCGCAGGTGATTCTTCTGCCGGAATTGTCGCTTTCTTCCTATACCGCTGCGGATCTGTTCCATCAGGACCGTCTGATTCATTGTTGTGAAGAGGCTCTAACTCAAATCCTTGCGGAAACAACAGACGAATCTGCTGTCATTGCCTTGGGAATGCCGGTTCGGGTTAATGACGCTTTGTATAATTGTGGAGTTGTAATACAAAACGGGAAAATTCTGGGCGTCGTTCCAAAGGAATCGATCCCCAATTATCAGGAGTTTTATGAGAAACGCTGGTTTGCGTCCGGTTCCTCCGCATTGGTGGAAGAGATTGCGCTTTGCGGACAGACAGTACCGTTTGGCGAAATGCTGTTCCGATTTGGGGAATTGGTAGTCGGCGTAGAGATCTGTGAGGATTTGTGGGTGCCGTTTCCGCCCAGTTCCCGGTTGGCGATGAGCGGTGCCAATTTGATTCTCAACCTTTCTGCCAGCAACGAGCTGGTTGCGAAGGATGAATACCGCCGGAATCTGATTGTGGGGCAGAGCGGACGATGCATCTGTGCGTATGCTTATGCTTCCGCCGGTATCGGGGAATCCACGACAGATCTGGTGTTCGGCGGCGCCTGTACGATTGCGGAAAATGGCACAATTTTGGCCGAAAGTGAACGTTTCTGTCCCGATGGTTCCATGACAACTGCCTGCATTGATGTTTCCCGTCTGATGGCAGAACGCCGTAAGGACGGAAGTTTTCATGACAATGCGGCACTCTTCAGCGGATGTGTCCGCACCATTTCGGGAACACTTGCCCCTCTTTCCATGGAAAAAATGGATCGTCTCTACGATCCTACCCCCTTTATTCCGCACGATGAGCGAACCCGGGCAGATCGTTGCCGGGAAATCTTTGCGATTCAGTCTGTAGGTTTGGCGCGGCGGATGGCGCATACTGGCATGAAGCGCGCGGTAATCGGCATCTCCGGCGGATTGGATTCCACACTGGCGCTGTTGGTGGCACATGAGGCAATGAAGCGTCTGCAATTGCCGGAACAGAACATCCTTTGCGTGACGATGCCTGGTTTCGGTACGACCGACCGCACCTATCAGAATGCTTTGGAACTGATCCGTTCTCTTGGCGCAGAACTGCGCGAAATTGATATCAAGCCTTCTTGTCTCCAGCATATGCAGGATATCGGACACGATCCTGCGGTACATGACGTCACCTATGAGAATACGCAGGCGCGGGAACGCACCCAGATTCTGATGGATCTCGCCAATAAAGAAGGCGGCTTGCTCGTCGGAACGGGGGACCTGTCCGAGCTGGCAATGGGCTGGTGCACTTACAACGGCGACCATATGAGCATGTATGGAGTGAATGCTTCGGTTCCGAAAACCTTGGTACGGCATTTGGTTGCCTTTGTGGCGGAGGAATCGGATCCCCGTACTGCTGCAGTACTGCGTGAAGTGCTGGATACGCCGGTCAGTCCCGAACTCCTGCCGCCGGATGAGAACGGACAGATTCAGCAGAAAACTGAGGAGAAAATCGGGCCGTACGAATTGCACGACTTTTTCCTGTACCATTTCCTGCGGTTCGGCTTTGACCGGGAAAAACTGGCGATGCTGGCAGGGCGTGCATTTGGAGACAAGTACGCAGAGGCTGAGATCAATCACTGGCTCTCTCTTTTCCTCAAACGATTCTTCATCAGCCAGTTCAAACGTTCCTGTCTGCCGGATGGTCCCAAAGTGGGATCGGTCAGCCTCTCTCCGCGCGGAGATTGGCGGATGCCGTCTGATGCAGATATGGGTATATTTTAAAGCAAAACGTATTTTTTGAATAAATTATACAGGAGGGAATTGCATGCAAAAGCTATTGGCTTGTGCGAACCGAGTCATTCAGGCACTGAACTGGAAGGATATGGCATTAGTAAAATTTTGCTTGTGTTCAATAGGCGTGCTGATTGGGTTGAGCATTCCGGCGAAAAAGCGCAAACTTCCGATGATTGCAGCCGGTGTTGTCTTCTTGGCAACTTATATTCCACTGATGTTCAAGATTATTCCGCAGTTCTGCCATTTGTGGAAGGAATCCGATGAATTCTGAGTAAGTATAAATCCAAAGAAAAAGACAGGCATTATGCCTGTCTTTTTTTGTCGCAATTCCGCACAAAAACAAGAAAAAAGTTTGCGGAAAAAAGCGAAAAAGAAAGAAGTAAGAAGAAACTATTGAAAATATGTAAAGTATTTGTTATAATAAACATAATTGTGCGAATTTGTTCAGATGTTCCGGACTATATGAGTCTGGAGAAGGAGGCATTATGAAAAAAACAAAAACGGCTCCCATTGGGCGGGAGGGGTTATTTGACGCCAAAAGCCTGGGCATTCCGAAAATGCTGCTGTTGGGACTTCAGCACACATTTGCCATGTTTGGCGCAACGGTATTGGTGCCCATTATTACGGGCCTGGATGTTTCCACAACGCTGCTGGTAGCAGGTTTGGGAACTCTGCTGTTTCATTTCCTGACCAAAGGAAAGGTACCGGCTTTTCTGGGATCTTCCTTTGCATTTCTGGGAGGTTTTGCGGCGGTTGCACCTCGGTTGGAGGACGGAAGCGCCAATCTGGAAATGCTGCCGTATGCTTGCGGCGGTGTGGCTGTTGCTGGTTTGGTGTATGTAGTGCTCTCTTTGCTGATTTCGGCGTTTGGCGTGAAGCGCGTAATGCGGTTTTTCCCGCCAATTGTAACCGGTCCGATTATCATTGCAATCGGTTTGATTTTGGCACCGAGTGCTGTAACCAATGCAAGTACGAACTGGCTCCTCGCTTTGGTTGCTTTAGTTGTCATCATTGTATGCAATATTTGGGGCAAGGGTATGATTAAAATTATCCCCATCATTCTGGGCATTGTCGTCTCCTATATTGTTGCTCTCTGCATGAATGCGGTGGATTTTACCGCAATTCAGGAAGCGAAATGGATTGGAATTCCGGTTCATACTTCGGCACTCGCTAAATTTGATTTGAATGCTATTTTGATGATTGTTCCGATTGCGCTGGCGACGATCATGGAACATATCGGAGATATGGCGGCAATCAGTGCGACGACCGGTCGGAATTATATTGCAGATCCTGGCCTTTCTAAGACATTGCTGGGCGATGGACTGGCAACTACGATGGCTGGTCTGCTGGGCGGTCCTGCGAATACGACTTACGGCGAGAATACCGGCGTTTTGGCGATGACCCGGATTTACGATCCGCGTGTCATGCGCATCGCAGCATGTTTTGCGATTTTCCTGAGCTTCAGCCCGAAAATCGGTGCAGTAATTGAAACCATTCCGACTGCGATTATCGGCGGTGTTTCGATTATCTTGTATGGCATGATTTCGGCGGTAGGCGTCCGAAATATCGTTGAGAACCGAGTCGATTTCACCAAAACCCGCAATCTGGTCATTGCAGCTGTCATTCTGGTCAGTGCATTGGGAATTAATTTTGCGTTTGAAAATAATGGCATTTCTTTTGCAGCCGGCCATTACACCATCACTTTGTCCGGTCTGGCAGTTGCCGCGATTCTGGGTATTCTGCTCAACGCAATTATCCCGGGCAATGACTATGAGTTCGGCAAAGATGAAGAAAGTGAACAGGCAGTATCCTTTAAAGTCTGATTGCAGAAATAAAAAAGCACACATTTCCCGATTGGGAAGTGTGTGCCTTTTCTGTTTTATTAGAGAATATCGATATGCTCACCGTTCAGCGCTTTGTTCATACTGCGTACCGCGCAGAATTTGCCGCACATGGAACAGGTGTCATCATGCTCGGGCGAACGGTCTGCCCGAATGGATTTGGCCGTTTCGGGATCCAATGCACATTCCCACTGCTTTTCCCAATCCAATGCACGGCGGGCATCAGCCATCCGATCATCGATTTCCCGCGCGCCGCGGATTCCTTTGGCGATATCTGCCGCATGCGCTGCAATTTTGCTGGCAATGATTCCCTGCTTCACATCGTCCAGATTCGGCAATGCCAGATGTTCCGCCGGCGTGACGTAGCAGAGAAATGCTGCGCCATTCATAGCTGCCATTGCGCCGCCGATTGCCGCTGTAATATGGTCGTATCCAGGTGCAATATCGGTGACCAGCGGCCCCAATACATAGAAAGGCGCACCCATGCAGATCGTCTGCTGCACCTTCATATTGGCGGCAATCTGATCCATTGGGACATGGCCCGGTCCTTCGACCATTACCTGCACATCTTTTTCCCATGCGCGTTTGGTTAGTTCACCCAGCCGGACGAGTTCTTCAATCTGGCAGACATCGGTGGCGTCAGCCAGACAGCCGGGACGGCAGGCGTCGCCCAATGAAATGGTGACATCATATTCTCGGCAAATATCGAGAATCTCGTCGTAGTACTGGTAAAAGGGATTTTCTTCCCCGGTCATACACATCCAGGCGAATACCAGCGAACCGCCGCGGGATACAATATTCATTTTGCGTTTATGCTTGCGGATTTGATCGATGGTTTTGCGGGTAATTCCGCAGTGCAGGGTGACAAAATCCACCCCTTCTTCGGCATGAAGCCGCACGACATCCAGAAAATCCTTCGCGGTCAGGGTATCCAGATCCCGCTGATAATGAATGACGCTGTCATAGACGGGAACAGTTCCGATCATGGCAGGACATTCGGCAGTCAGTTTCCGGCGGAAAGGACTTGTATTTCCGTGGCTCGAGAGATCCATAATGGCCTCTGCGCCCATATTCACTGCGGAAAGGACTTTCTGCATCTCGATATCATAATCCTTGCAGTCGCGGGAAACGCCCAGATTGACGTTGATTTTTGTCCGGAGCATGGATCCGACTCCCTCCGGGTTCAGACATTTGTGGTTTTTGTTGGCAGGAATGGCAACTTTTCCGCTTGCCACGAGCGGCAGAAGTTCCTCCACTGTCATCTTTTCCTTTTTGGCGACAATTTCCAGTTCTGGCGTGATAATTCCGCGGCGTGCAGCATCCATTTGGGTTGCATATTTTCGTTCCATTTCGATTTCTCCTTTGATATTCAGTCAGTATATTGTTCTTCTTTGATGGCAAATGCGTGATTCATCGGACCGCTGCCTTTTCCCAGATCCAGCATGGCAGCCAACGCACCGGAAAGATACCGTTTGGCCTGAAAGACAGCTTTTTCAAGGGAATTTCCTTTGGCCAGATTGGATGCAATTGCACTCGAAAGCGTACAGCCAGTCCCGTGGGTATTGGGATTATTTATCCGCTGGCCCATGAACCAATGGCCGCCTTCTTTCTGCCAGAGAAAATCGTTTGCGCTGTTGACCTGATGGCCTCCTTTGCACAAAACAGCACATCCGTACTGCTCGCCGATGATTTGCGCTGCCTGTTCCATTTCTTCCGGCGTCCCGATCTTGATTCCCGCCAGAACTTCCGCCTCGGGAATATTGGGGGTGAGGACCGCTGCCAGCGGGAAAAGTTCCTGTTTTAAAGTTTCGATCGCTTCTTCACAGATCAGCCGAGAACCACTGGTTGCGACCATCACGGGGTCCACAACAATTCGTTTTGCTCCATAAAAGCGCAGCTTTTCGGCAATAACCCGGATCAGTTCTGCGGAAGATACCATCCCGATTTTGACGGCATCGGGCGGAATATCCGTAAAAATACTGTCGAGTTGCTCGCCCAGAAAAGCGGGCGGAACTTCCAAAATATCCTGTACGCCGGTTGTGTTTTGTGCAGTCAGAGCGGTAATGGCGCTCATGGCATAGACGCCGTGGGCGGTCATGGTCTTGATATCTGCCTGAATACCGGCGCCTCCGCTGGAATCGCTTCCAGCGATCGTCAATGCTGTAAACATGTTTTGACTCCTTTCAGCATGGCGTTTTCTCGGGAGAAATCTCCCCGCGACGAAAGGTGGTGCCCCCAATCCGCCGCGTTTTACCTATTATTTTACAATGTTTTTTAAAATACTGCGCAGATTCTGTGCCGCCTGTCCGGGATCTTTCTGCGCAAAGATGGCGCTGACTACTGCAGCACCTGCAATCCCGCTATCGGCGAGCGACGGAAGATTTTCTTCCGTAATGCCGCCAATTGCCACAATCGGAATCGAGACTGACGTACTGATTTCCGCCAGTTCTTCCCGGGTAATGCGGCGGGCATTCTGTTTGGTCGGGGAGGGGTAAACCGCGCCGACGCCCAGATAATCTGCTCCAGCGGCCTCTGCAGCTTGGGCCTGTCCAACCGTTTTGGCGGTTGCGCCGATGATAAAATCGCGGCCCATCCGGCGGCGGATTTCCGCAACCGGCAGATCCTCCATGCCGACATGAATGCCGTCCGCACTGCATTGTGCGGCAACATCTAGATTGTCATTGATGATGAGCGGCACTCCGTATTGATGGCACAAATCCCGGATCCGGATTGCTTCTTTCAGGAATGCATCGGATTCCAGATTCTTTTCGCGAAGTTGAACCAATGTGACGCCGCCGCGCAGTGCCTCCTCCAGCACCTGTTCCAACGGCCGTCCGTTCAGCCAGCTGCGGTCAGTGACTGCGTAGAGAAGCAATTGTTTCCGATTGAATCTCAAAGTTTGCCTCCTTTTCCAGCCTTTCGGCAGTCATGTTGTAAATAGCGTCGATGATGTAGCCGCGGTAGGTAAGGTTGCCATCTTCCGGCCGCATCCTTTTCCATCCGATTTCTCCTGCGATTCCCATAGTACAGACCGCTGCAGCAACGGCTTCTAGAGGGGTTTCGGGATTTGCGGCCAAAAATGCCGCAGTCAGGGCGGAAAGTTGGCATCCAGTACCGGTTACTTTCCGCATTTCCGGGTGGCCGTTCCGGATAATGAAACAGCGTTCTGCGTCGGACACCAAATCCATGCGCCCGGTAACAGCGAGAATCGTCTGCCACTGTGCTGCCAGATTCCGGAGAAAAGGGATCACCTGACCGAGATTTTCCTCGGTGACGGCATCCTCCACTCCGGCGTCCACGCCGCGGGCATGTCCGTTTTCGGCTGCTAGTGTCTTGATTTCCGACATATTGCCCCGAATTGCCCCGAAATGAATTTCATGCAGCAGGGAGAGTGCCGTTTCGGTTCGGAGGCGGCTTGCGCCCGCACCAACCGGATCAAAAACCGCCGGGATTCCCATTTGGTTGGCAATTTTTCCCGATGCCAGCATTCCCGGAACCTTGCGGCTGTCGAGCGTTCCGATGTTGATGGTGAGCCCCCCGCAATGAGCTGTAATTTCCGCCGTTTCTCCGGGGTCATCCGCCATAATGGGGCGGGCGCCGCCGGCCAGCAGGACATTGGCAACATCATTGATAGTGACATGGTTGGTGATACAATGGATGAGCGGTTCGCACTGCCGCATCCTTGTCAGACATTCTCCCAGCATGAAAAATCTCCTTATCCGTGTTGTTTTTGCAAACGTCCCAATACACCGGTGCGCTGAAGGGCAGCGAGTGCAAGTCCGGCAATGACTGCACCGCCGGCAGTAGAAATCAGGAAGGGAACAATATAAGCGTAGAAGGCGACCTCACCGGCCTTGACGCCCATAAAGGCGATTGCTACCGGATAGGCACAGAGTCCGCCCAGAATAGAGGTGCCAAAAACTTCTGCCAGACAGGTGGGGAGAAGTTTGGGGAGTTTGGCATACAAAAGTCCGCACAACAGCGCTCCAAACATGCTTCCCGGGAAAGCCATCAGCGAACCGAGTCCGAGCAGATTGCGGAACAGGCTGGCAGCAAACGCAACGCCGACACCATACCATGGTCCCAGAAATACTGCGCAGATAATGTTCACCATATGCTGAATTGGTGCGCATTTTGCCCCGAACACTGGGAAAGAAAAAGCGCTTCCGACAACAGCGACAGCGGTCAGCACACCGGCAATTGCCAGTTTTTGGATACGAGTACGATTCATGTTAATACAGCTCCTTAAAATTGGAAATTACAGAAAATGATTTCTGTTCGGTCGAAGCTTACTGGCTTCCTCTCACGCCGGAACACGGCTTCCCATCGCTGTATGAAACCCGAACAAAATGCAGGGCGCTCCCCCTCCATCCGTATCAGACACGGGTTCTGTAAAAACTGATCCCGGTTCCAACTCCTCCTTCCGGCCACAAAAAAAGCAGATGCGCCAACGACGCATCTGCTTTGCTGCAAATTTGACATCCCTACGTTGGCATTACCCAAATCAGGTCAACGGGTCGAAGTTCGAGTACTTCCTCTCAGCCTGCCTACAAGCTCCCCAGTGATTCAATTGTGGTCTATCCTTAATCATACTCTTTTTGACAGGATTTGTCAAGGCCAGTTATTGGGTGTGATTCTCTTCGGAATATAAGATAGCCATTCTGATCAATTTTGTTACATTGATTTTCGGAATTCTCATTATTTCTAATTCTTGTGAGAAAAGTCTCACAATTCTTTAATGCAGAAATATGGTAAGGATTCCGAAATCCGGATCCGTCAGATAGGAGACTTCTGTGAGGGAAAGTTGATTTTCGGTAAACAGCTGATAAATTTGTTGCTGGTCAAAGAGAATAGAAATTGCTTGTTCCAAATCTGCCGGATCTGCAAAGCGCACTGATACAAATGGTTCCTGATCTTGGATCGCATCACGAAGAATCGGTTCAAATGTTTCTGAGAATGAATCATCCGCAATCCAGCGTTCGCTCTCCGTAAAATAGCTGTGCGTATCCGAATCGCAGAGCGGCATGGCGGCATAGGTTTCATCAATTGTACGGGAATGGAGGATTTCTTCGGTTGTGGCGCAGAGATACAGGTAATTCCGATAGCCGGCCATTGATTCTACTGTTTCTCCCGTAAAGCTGGGGTCTCCCCATGTAGCGTCCATGTGATAAAACTCCCCATCCAGGAAAAGCAGATTCCAGCCGTGCGGCTGTCCGTCTGTTGTTTCGCCGGTCACATAGGTGCAGAAAATATTCATTTTGTTCAGAAGATACTGCGCCGCTCGGGCATACCCTTCACAACGTGCCTTTTTTTCCACCAAAGCGCCGTAAATATTGCCGCTGTTGGCAGAATTCACATCATAGGAGATCGAATCAACCAGAAAATCAAAAACCAGCTTTACTTTTTGATAATCCGAGGCATCTTCCGGAATCGTATTCAAAAATTCGTTCACAGCGGTATCAATTTCCTGCTGTGCGGCGTCTGCATTTTCGATCAGCGAATTTAGCAGAAAATGATATTCACTGTGGCTTCCGGAAGTATAGAAACTTCCACCGTTTTCCATCCAGAAAAACTCGGGATGATCGGCGTAGAGCGCCCGCAGTGCGGCTGTGAGAATCGCTTCATCCGCGGTACTGATTTCCGCTGTCTTTTGTCGCTTTTCGGCTGCAGCCAGAAGAAAATCGTATTCCCTCTGTTCAAGCTCGGTCAGATGCTGACGGTAGTAATCTGGTTCGGGCGAAATGGGGGAAGAGTTCTGAAAATCTGGCCCCGAAGTTTCGGGAAAAGAAGATTCCGGATTGGATTCGGGAGAAGAATTCTGGGAAGATTCTTCCGGCTGAATAAAGTCACGCACGCCGTTGCCGAATTTTTCTGCCTGTTCATAGGTGCTTTCGGAAATCAGTCCACAGCTACAGATACAGGTTGCGAGAACAGCCGCACATAGAGCAGCCGCTAAAAATTTAGACAGACGCATCCGAAATCTCCTTCCTATCCTCTCCGTCGGAATCCGCTTCCGGCAGTAGAGGAGAATTACCCGGCTGGAATGGGGTGCGTGTTGGACAGATTCCATCCCTGCCGAGGGGAAACGCCGCCTGATAAGCGCGGAATCCCCGTCCGTAGATGCCTTTGTCGACAGAATAGGATGTTTCCATCGATGCAGCACGATGATTTTCACCGATGAGCAGCAGATACTGGACTTCCGCCCAGGCAGCCATTCCTTCTCGCTGTTCCGTTTCTGCCTCTGATAGCGCTTTGCCGGAGAGACTGGGGAACACTTCATGCAAGGATTTTTCATCCCAGTTTTGATACTGCCAGATATGGGTCAGTTCATGTACGATAGTGGCGGCGGCATCCATGCGAGGTGCGCCGTTTTCTATCATTAGAGTATATCCATCAGAATTCCGGATGGCCATTCCGACCGCCCGATCTGGGGAATCGGAAGTGTCGTTTCGGATTTTGGCCATTTCTGATGCGTCTGCAAGCTGTACCCGGATCTCGCTTCGGATTTCAATTTCGAAGAAGGATTCCATCGTGGAACGGGTTTCCTGATATAGGGTTTGGAAATCTTCCAGGGTATCGATTGCTGTGCGGCGGCATGCAGAACAGCGTTTTCTGCCGTCCTGCAGGACCTCATATCCAGCATCGCTCAGAGGCATTCCGCAGAAATCGCAGCGGAGTCCGCTGTCGGCAAAGGAATCATCTGCTGTTGGTGCGGTTCTGGTCCAGTGAATCGAATTGCGGTCAAAGCCAAGTTGAATCAGATAGTCGCAGGTTTCATTCGGCGAAATTCCGTCCGGCACGGATTCTCCACCATATAAAAGGTAATGATTGGCGGCATAAGCAGCGGCCTCCGAATCTGATTCCGCTGCCGCTTCCAGCATCTGGCGGTGCCAGAGCAGAAATTCGGTCATCTGTTCCAGAAAACGAAGAAGATTCCGTTCGGCCGCGACCGACAGCCCCAAGTCAATCTGACTGTCTTCGATCAGATAAATCGCGCCGTCTTTCCCACCGGACAGGCCGTCCATCAGACCACGTGGAAGGGACTCCCACTCTTTGGTAGAGGTAACAGCTGCCAGATATTCGTGGGAATCCGGAAAGGCAGTGCGGAACAATTCCCTTAACAGAAGGGCAATGGTGAAGCGTTGATTGGATTGGATGTTTGGGAAGGTGAGTTCGAGAATGGTTTTCTGACGGTATTCGCGCGGCGGGATGGAGTCCAGCAGAACCGGACGAGCGGTTTTCAGATCGTCATAACGGGAAAGTTCCAGATAACCGTCGGTCTGTACTGTCACATCGGCAGTCAGGACAGAAATCTGGATTCCGGAAATTTGACGTGATCCTTCCGCATGAGGTTGCGGCTGAAGATTGGAAAGAGTATACTTCCGCAGCTGTCGGTAACTGCGCCGGGCAGAAAAATGATCGGCCGCACGCTGAAGCAAAACGCCGCGTTCCCGGTTGATGGAGCGGACTTCGTAATATTTTCCCGCAAAGACATGGTATTGCCCGGGCAGATAAGCCTGATAGACCAAGCAAAGGGGACGGGCATCCAGAAGTTCGGTTTGTCCGTCATATTTTTCGGAAATGTAGCGGGCATTTTGCAGCTGGCGGATTACCTCATCCGAAAATACAGGCTCTCCGATCGAGAACCAGCGGATTTCCAGCATGGCGGTTCCGTCAGGGGAAAGTTCACGCCGGATTTCCGTTTGAATGGCATGGGGATAGGCGTCCAGCGGGAAAAACCGATTTAAAAGTACGGTGAAGGTTTCGAAAGTATTTTCGCCGGATATGCCGCCTGCATGGAGAATTTGCCGCACCGTTTCTTCGCGCTGAGGTGCCTCTGCCAGCAAAAGCAACAGATGTACGGCAGTATTCCGCGGAGTGATTGCATTATCGGGCGCAATAGCGGGAAAGGCTTTGGGGTCTGTTTCCAGCATTGGTTGATTTGCGCACATATAATCCCGCAGCAAATACTGACCGGTCATAACATGCAGAAAAATCCGTTCCTCTGCTCGGGTTGCAAACTGCCGGGAGATTTCAAACAGATTGTCAAATTCATCTTCGACAATAAAAAAGTTTTGCGGCTGTCTAGTTTCTGACCAAAGTGTGGGGGTAAACAGAAAGTGATCCTGGAGGGATTGCTGGGAAACCGGGATGGCCGCATATTCGCAGATAGGTTGGTAATACTGGCCTGCCAGCCAATTTAAATCAGACAGAGGAACCCGTTTGGATCCGACCCAGCAAAGACGCGCAATTTGATTGCGGAAAGCAATGGCAGCCAGATCCGTTCCCATACCCAAATAACGTGCGATATGGGGCAGGATGCGGGGAGAGGCGGAAAATGCCGCATCGCCGTCGGCTTTCCAGAAAATGGTGTCGGTATTTCGTGCGGGAGGATCGGTGGAGATAACTTCGGTCAGATTGACGTGAAGCAGGTGGGAAAGGGTGTCGACCAGACCGTCATAGTTGCGGTCACATGCCGCATAGTGGACGTCCGGACGGCATTGGCTGAGCAAAATGCGCAGTCCGACCTGTCCCCATCCGGCAAATTGGGAAGGTTCCGCCAGAAAAACAAAGGACGTTTCCCGCAAGAAATTCTTTTGTTCCGGAAGGATCTGCTGCTGATAGAACATCGAGGCGGGCAGGACCGCAGCATCCAGATTTTCTTCCCCAAATACGCCGACTCGCCACAATCCGGGTACTCCCGTTATAGCCGTAAGATCTTCCTTCATCCATGAAATCAGAGGATGGATTTCCTCGGAACACCCGGTCAAAAGCAGGACCTTTCCGCCGCGCACCATGGTGCGGTAAAATACCAGCATCAGATACGGCGTGAGATCCCGATAGAACGGAGTGGCATACAGCACACTCTTTCCTGCCAGCAAATCCAGAGCGGAATGAATCCGATTTTCTTCCAAAGAGTATCCATTCCGGACAAGGTTTTGGAAATACTGTGCGGCAGCCTGAATCTGAGGATCCTCCTCCCGCATCAGGGCCGACAGAAGCAGCTGTACGGAATGATCCTGTCCGGAATTTTCGACGGAATTGCCGCAGAGGTGACGTTCCGGAAGCAGTTTCCGATAGATATCGTGCAGGCATTTCCAGTTGGTCTCCTCTATGGCAGAACCATCTGTACCCAGAATTTCCTCTTCATATTCCTGCAGGCAGTATCCGCCCAGAAAATTGACCATTTCCGCCAGAAGCAAAATAGCAGGCATGGGATAAACCGGATACGGAAAACCCGTCATTCCGGGATACCGCACCGAGAGGCCAAATAGCAGACATTCGGATAGAATCAGTCCGATCAGAAGCGCGCGGCAGAATCCATGAAGCTGTTGAAAGGAAGGCCGCAGGAAGGCCGCGTTGTAGCCGTCGTGATGCTGATAGAATTTACCGGCCGTTACCCGGTAAAGAGCGGGAAAGCGGCGGGTCAGCCATCCTGAAAATCCCCGCACAATCAGCTTATAGAGGGGATACAGAAGAAAAATCAGCATGCAGCTGAAATACGACAAGCAAAGGGCGAGCGGAAATTGCCGGACAGAAGGAAACCATTTTTCCAGCATTTCGAAAATCCATACAATCAGTTTGGCAAACCCGTCCATGAAAGAAATGGAAATCCATCCGTAAAAAAGGGCAGCAATCGGCAGCAAAACCTGCCGGTCGCGATGAAGGCGGGGATAATTTGCCGTCAGAGGTGCAAGACAGAAGACAGCCAGCAGAATAGTCAGCAGAATCTGTGCCCAATCAGTCCAATGCATCTTCGGTCACCTCCTCGGCTTCAAAACGGAGTTCCAAAAGGAAACGATAGGGCATATGCATTTTTCCGCCGGCAAGCAGAGAACGGGGTTCCGCATCTGCTTCCAGCCAATATGCCGGATTGGATTCCGGCGGCAGATTCCGGTCAAAGGAAACAAAACTGATCGGTTCTAAGTAGTCCTGAACGGATTTTCCCGCAAGATTCGCCCAATTCTGATAACAAGATGCGGTATGCCGCAATGCATACAAGTGTTCCCGTGTGAGGGTGTCACTTCGTTCTTCCTCATCGGTGCGGGTACCGAGACGGCGGAAAATATTCCAGCCGCGCAGAACCGCGCTGGTTTCGGTCAGAAAATGGGCGATATGCTGAGTATGATCCTGTGCCCGATTCCGGACAGAAAGGACAGTTTCATTAAATTTTCGGATTTGTTCCCGGATCGGTTTGTGGCGATGCCACAGAGAAATTCCGCCGGCGGCTAGTATTGGAAGAGTTCCCAGCAGTGCAATGCCAAGCGCTGGCCAGAATTCGCCCTTGAAATGCAAGGAGGCGGCAAAGTAGGTCAGCATCCCCACAAAATAGGCACCAATTGCGATCAGGACTGCAATGATGGCACATTTCCGGCTCATCCGGCGATCCAGCAGACGCTGCACCTGTTTTTGCGCAGTTTCCACTTCTTCCTTCCAACGTTTTTTCAACGCCTTACTGCTGGAACAGGATTTCTGCATCGCCGCCTCATGTTCCAGCAGTTCCGCACGCAGATCCTGCTTCCGGCGGTCTGTGAGAATCAGAGGAGGCAAATCCGAAGCAGATCCGCGCAACCGCGCTTGTTCCACCGCATCCTCCAGTGAATAGCGAGGGATCCGGCACTGTGCTTCCAGTTCCTCTTCCACATTCTGTGAGGTCCGATACCAACTGCTGCCATTTTGAAATGGCGAGTCCGAAAAATATCCGGCAATGGAGGGAGAAATATACAGAGCATCCGCCGAACTTTCTGGCTGCATGATCTGGATCGGCGCAGCCAGAACGGGAAGTTCTTCGGAAGGCGGCTTATTGCGGGCAGCTTGCTGCCGAAGAAGAAGCGCCTGCTGTAAATAGCTGAATTCTGAGCATTTTTTACCCAGTGTCTGTACGAATTTTTCCTCATCCATCTTCAGTTCGATACGATACAGGCAGAAGGCGTGCAGAACGCTGGGATTGATTTCATTACAGGCGAGAGTCAGTACCGTCAGCCAGAATTTCAGCAGATCCCACGGCATGATGCTTTCCCGACGGTATTCTACATCCACTGTCAGAAAGCGGCACTGCCACGCATACCCGTTCCGCTGCCAGAACTGGGAGGGAATATGCGGCTGCCCCATTCGCGTGAGAGCCTGTTCCAGCTTTTCTTCCGATGCATATTCCCGCAGATAGCGGGTCGAGCAGAGCAGAAGTTCTGCAGGCCGCGCCTGTGGCGGAAGAGGCGGATTGAAGGAGGAATGCATTTCTGCCAGATCCCGGGGCATCTGACCCAGAAGGTGGGTCAGATGGACAAGGGGAATGGCGGCAGGGTCGGAGTAGCCGGCTGCTTCAAAATCAAAGGGATTTTCCTGATGAGCGAGAGGCGAATCCGTTACGATCATCGCGCGCCAGTATCGTTTTCCTCTCGTCAGTTCCGTAATTCGGGAAAGAAAGGCGGATTCCTGTGCCAGATCCTCTTCCCAGGGACAGATCGCTGTTTCGCCGCCCTGTAAAAATGGTTCCAGAAGAATCTGGAAATTTTCCAGACTTCCGTTCAAAGCGCGATCTGGTATCAGAATCGTAAACATATGCAGTCCCTCCTTTCCGGTTCTAGAATAAATTTACAGGTCAAATTTTTCTTCAAATTGTTTGCGGACAGATGCTTCCTCGATACGCTTGCCCAGACGGGATAGCGCATCTGTAACAGCGCCCCGGAAAATCCGGATCAGAGAATCATCCCGGATTCCCGGAATTTTTTCCGCTAGTTTGTCCAGATTGGCAAAAAACAGATCCAGCTGTTCCTGCATAAATTCTGCAAAATACAGCGCAACATCTGCCGGGTCAGTGTGCAGGCGGATATCCTCCTCAATAACCTGAAGAATAGTTTCGGTCAGCAGCAGGAACTGCGGTTCCTCATACTCCGACTTGGGAAGGCTCAGTTTATAGAACAGCACAAAATCCAGAAAACTTAGGGTATTTAATCCCCACTCCTCTTCCCGTTCGGAAAGACGGAATTTTGCGAGTTTTTCTGCCAGATTGCCCTGTCGGAAGGCAAGATTATCAATCTTTTCTGTGGCGGCAATTCGGTTATACTCCTGATTGACTGCATCCACAATAGGAGGATTGATCAGCAGTGCTTCATAGACTTGGTACATTTTGGTACAGGGAAGATCGCCGGGCGTCGGCAAATCTTCGGGAAAGTAATCGCCAGCTGCATTTTTTAGGTGAAATGCATAGCGGCGCTGAGTATTGACCCGGCTGAATTTATCATAGCTGAAGAGTCCAAGAACTAGTCCGATAAAGAACGCACGCATAATCTGCTGTTCTTGCTGTTTCATATTCTCCTCATCGAGATCGGGCAGATGATTCGGCAGATGCCAGTAGCGGTTGAGGTGCGGCGATACCACGAGGGTCTGCTGCGGATCAAAGCTGATCTGACGGGTCAGTTCAAAATAAGCGCGGTAGTAGTCACCGCCGTTTTCGTTGCCCATAGCGGGAACCGGCGCGGAGAATTTGGGAAGTTCCATGGCACGGATACAGTAGACCGACTGATAAAATACAATCTGATACTGGTCAATCTGCTCGATTCCGCCCTCGTCGGTGACGGCGCCTTTGAGGTGCTTGTCCAAGATGATCCGGCGGTGTTCATAGTCCTTCTGCGCAAGCTGATCGCTGTATGTGCAACCATTGATAGTCCAGACGTCTGGATTGTAGGAACTTTCGATAAAGGGTGCTGCCAGACGTTGGGTTTCTTCAATAACTTGGATGGCATATGCACGTTTTTCATCCGGCGTGATGCAGCCGTGTTCCAATTCGCCCTCTTTTTCCAATGCGTCCAAAATATCCATATTGATGAGGCTGTCTGCCCGCAGGGAAACCAGATGTTTCCAATATCCCATGATAACTTCATCGAATATCTTGACAAAGTAAGAGCGGCTGCCGGAACGATTTTCACGCGGGAAAAGCTCATCAAACTGCAGCAGATCAGCGGCCTGCTGGCGGGAAACTCGGGGAACCCGGCGCTGTTGACGAGCCTGCAATGCATAATCCCGCACCTTTTCATAGATGAGGGTGCTTAGTTCGGGCGGAAGGTTGGATAAGCCGCCGACGCTGGGAACAGCCTGATATAGAGATTCGATACAGTGGGGAGTGCAGCAGACCAGACGACGAGCATAGCCGATGTCATTTTCATGGCTTGCCAACAATACCTGCTGCCGTTCCTCCAGACCCTGAAGCTGGCCTTCTAGCGCATTATAGAAGATCGTGAAGGAGTCAATCAGTGAGTTCACATAATCCAATACCGCTTTCAGGACAATCTGCGCGGCCTTCTGACGGCGGTATTCGGTGGTTGCTTCGGAAAACTGGGTGAAATTACTGGAAATCAGTTCTCGGACATCTTCATTGATCTGCCAGCGGCGCCCGAAGAGAGCGCGGCGTTTAGAAGTCAGATTCTGGACGGCTTCGTTCGCACTGCGGGATTTTCCGGTATCCGGGTCGTCAAAGGCTGTTTCAAAGTTTTTCCAGACCGTTTCACTGTTGCGCACCCTTGCCGAAGCATGTTCCAGCTGTTCTTCGATCAGCTTGCTGACCTTGCAAAGCACATAGCGCATAGCATTCGGCGGGATGGCTTGGCTGTTCCGCTTGAGGAAAGACTCAATCAGATAAGGCGTATCTTTTTCCCGCATGGGATTTTTGCTGGAATGGAGAACGCTGTAAGCAATGGCTTCTGCAACGGGAACCGTTGAGCGGGAGGCTTCTTCCTGATAGTTGCGCAGGTTGGAAAGCAGAGCGCTGACCCGCTGCCGGTACAGAGATTCATCTGTCTGCGCGTCCGGATTGCTGAGATCGACATCTACCAATCCCTGCACAATTGCCGGACTGACTTTGGTACGGAGATCGTCTTCCAATCCCGGCTGCTGATCTTCCAACTGATCCTGGACATACCGCAGCAGATTTTCCAAATAGCTGTTCCAGAGGTCATCCTCTACTTCGGTGGGATTGTCGGGGTTGCGGAATTCGCACCAGCTGACAATGGCTTTGGCAAAGCTATTTTCACTGGTCTCAACCGCCGTGATATATTCGCCGATGTCGTCAAAGTCGGATTCTGCATATCCTTCATCCAATTTCTGCTGATGCTGGCGCTTTTTGTCCTCAAGAATATGGTCGGCATCCAGCCAGTGGTCGGACATGCTGCTTTGAATCCAGCGAAGGGCGATGTATTCCCGAATATCTTCATAAGGATACTGAAGAATAGCGGAACCGGCGCCGCAGTAGCGGTTCCGGCCTTTAGCGGCAACAAGCGGGCGGAAGGTGTTATCCTGAGCGGAATTGCTGCGTTCCGAAATCACGCTGATCGACTGGGCGTAGATACAGTTGGCGGCATGTTCCATATAGGTTTTGAAGGAATTGAGCTTGGCGCCGTTGATATTTTGCCCGTCAAACAGGAAGCAGTTATCATACGGCAGCACGGAATAATCCTCCCAGTCGTTTTTGCCGGAGCGAGGAAATTCCAGCGTCAGATTCCGGTAACGGGCGGGAAGGGTATTATCGGCACGCATCAGAAAGGCGTCCAGTTCGCGGAGGGCAGCATAGGCGTTGCAGCGGAGGTTATCTCGCTGTGCCTCGTTGTCGATTTCTTGATAGAAGACCTCCGGCAGAATGAAAAATCCTTGGATGATCGCGGCGCTCTGATGATATTTGGTGAGCAGATAATTGCGGATATACATGCCGACCGGCAGCAGGATTCCGGATCCGGTTCCGCCGGCGAGCGAACTGACAACAATGATACGCAGTGCCTGATCCAGTTCTTTTCCGGTCAGACGGTACAATTCGTCAATCGCATCGTGCAGCGGTCCCATCCCGCCGGAACGCACCGTTGTATTGAAAGCCAGACGGGAAATGGCGCGCACCTGACTTGCGCCTTCCGTGACGACCTTATTGTCCAGCAGAGGGTGGACGGGAAACCAGTGCTCTTTGGCATATTCGTCATTGTGCAGGTATGCCTTGACGGTCATCCGGGCAGATGTCTGGATGATACGGCCGGGGTATGAAGTGTTTTTCAGGGCATTCAGCTCATTGGCGTCGGTATCGATGACGACGAATTTGATATTTTTCCGTTGGGCGGGACTGGTCATGTCCGCAACCATTTTCACAATTTTCCATCCCATGCCGCCAAGACCAACAATTAAAGTGGATGCTGCCATGGTAATTCCTCCTTTATGAGAATCCGGGCAGATGCCGGAGTTTATAATTTGAAATCAAAATCTGTTGCGCGCTTTCCGGTTCCGATCCGGTAGTGAATTTGCAAATGGTAGCCATACGCTTTGGTGAAGTTGACCTGTGGGAGTTCCCGTCCGTTTACGGTCACATGGGAGAAACGGGGATCTTCCAGCTGTTCCTTCAGTCCGATCAGCCGCATGGCGCGGCTTCCACGCGGTGCACGAACCGCCTCTACGGTAAAATGCAGATGGGTTTCGCCGTAGCATCCTGCCCGAATGATTGCCTTTTGATTATGGAACGGCACCCATTTGGGCCCATAAAGAATTCCAGAGGTTTCCAGCGGATCCGATTCCTTCTGCGGGCGCAGCGAATCCGGTTTTTTGGTGGCGCTCATTGCAGGAGAGATTCCGTGCTTTCCGCGGACAAATTTCGCAGGGCGGATAAAGGCAAAGTAAAAGAGAATCGCCACAATCAGAAGCAAGAGAAGCCAGAAGATTGGCCAGAAATAGCGAATATACCAGGGTGGGGGATCCAATCGGAAGGAAATTTCCGTGCTACCGGATCCCTGCTGTCCGTCTTCGGCGGTATAAGTGCCAGTTACCAGAAGTGTGATATCTCCCCAAAGGCTTTCCATGGGATCCGGTTTTCCGTCGGCGTCTGCCGTATAATCCGGATCTGTTACCCAATTTCCTTCCGTATTCCGTTCGGTTTTGAGGGGGAGGGAACCGGGACGTTCGGATTTGAACAGTTCTACGGAAAGCTGCAGCGTTTCAAGTTCTGCCGCAGAAAGGGGAATTTTTTCTCCGGTCACCGGATCTTCCTTGAAAAACTGATATCGGATCTGAAAGGGATCCTCTCCATTGTCTCCATCCAGTCCTCCGAACGGGATGGGGTCGGTATAAGCAGGAATCCCCTCTATCCATAACGATCCTGCCGGCTGGGACACTTCGGCAGAAAATTGTGAGGTCAGGACGGTGCCGTCCGGGAAGGAAGCATTCGCTGTAATTTCCAAAGTTCCAGGTTCTGCGGTGCCTTCGTACAAATTCCCTTGCCATTCCTGTTCATTGCTGCCGTTCCGGATTGTGCCGGAGAAGGAAGCAGGTGCGAGAATTTCCGACTCAATGGCTTCTCCGGAAACCGGGTGCTGCCAAACAAGGGAAACCGTATAGGGCGCTGGAATTAACGCTTCTGCCTGCTGAATTTCCTTTCCGTTTTGGGAAAGATGAATGCCGATTTCAGCTGCATGTTTGTAATACACCTGCACCGAACTGGCGCCGGTCAGGGAGAATGTGTAGGTACCGGCTGGAATGGGTTGGTTGGAATCCGCGCTGGAAAATTCCGCCAGCGTTCCAGTCAGATCCCGCGCAACCGGTATTTTATCTCGGGAATCGGCATATCGGGCGGGAATCTCTTCACTGTACCGAACATTTCCATCCGATTTTCGCTGGAGAACCGAAGAATCTTCTCCGCTGAGAGAGACATTGGCCCCTTGGCTGAACAGAAAAATTTGTTCCATGGGCACATCAAAATCAATGGTGAGAGTGTTGCCTGCATAAGTAATGCAGCTTTCCGGAAGCTGCTGGCGTTGATAAATAAGATTGCAGATATCGGTGACAGAGGAGAGAATTTCGGTGCTGTCGGCTGCCTGACGAGCCACAATCCCCGCATCAGGATCGGAGGTTGGCAATTCCCGGATTTCTTCTCCGATCGCGAGATAAACGATCTGAACGCCGCTCGATGCGAATTTGGAAAAATCGCTGTTCAGTTCTGATGCCGGCTTCCAGTCCTGTCCTTCCGCTCCCTCAAAATCTCCGTCAGTGAGGATAATCAGCCATTTTTCTGCGTTTTCTCCGGCAGTCATCAAATGATCGTATGCCGCTGTTACAGTCTCATAATAGGTTCCGCTTGCGCCATCCTTCATCTTATGAATCCGATCAATCCGGGTTTGCGGATCTTCGCTTCCGCTGACCGACATGGACTGCGTTCCGCGCTTGCTGATGGGGAAGATATTCATGGTGTCCTGTTCTTCCATCATGGCGGCAAAGACCTCCATTGCGTAGCGGGCGCGGCACCATTTATCGTAATATTCCGTATGCGAATAAGATCCGTCTGCCTGGTAAATCTGGTATTGATACATACTGCCGGAATCATCGTAGACCACGTCAATCATGCGGGAAGAAGTTTCCGCTGCTGCGGCCGGATACTCCGTTCCAAACAGGACGGATACTCCGATCCAGATGGTTAAAAGCATACAAAACACACGCTTCATGCAGAAATCGTCCTTTCGGAACCTGTCGGATTTTGACAGGTTGATTGATTTTATTATACCCCAGAAAACGAACTTCGTCCAGAGTATTCGCCAAATTGAAATAATTTTGTAAAAAAGGGGAAAACCCGCATAAAACAAACCATATTTTTTGCGGATTAAGAGGACATTTTTTGAAGAAATGCATAGAATGGGAAGAGAGAAATGTAAATAATTTTCAAACCCCTTGATTTTTCGAATAAAATATGCGATACTTGCAAAGTCAGGAGGTGAGTTTGGGAAAAAGACAGATAAGCGCCAGTGCCGTACAGAGGATACGGACGACGAGGCGGAGAGTGATCGAAGAATTCGGCGGATGCTCTCCCGCTGGTTCCGCAGCGAAGGAAAGGGCAAAGGGTATCGGCAACGATACAGACAAATATCTTTTCACGGAACGCTGAAGCTCAGTCCGGGATTCCCACCCGGGCATTCAGGAGCCGCCGCACAGGCGGAAGTGGAGAACGGAAAAAGCCGGCTCATTAGTCGGCTTAGTTAAGGTTTGCTTTTTTGAGAAAATACCGTTGTCTGCGTACGATTTTCTGAATGAAGGAGCTTATTTTATGTGCGGAATTATTGGATACTCGGGAAATAAACCGGCCTGCCCCCTGCTGACCGGAGGTCTTGCTGCGCTCGAATACCGTGGCTATGACTCGGCAGGAGTGGCGCTGTGGGAGAATCAGAACATTGAAATTGTCCGGCGGAAGGGCCGCTTGGAAGCGCTGGAATCGGCATTGGAGGGAAAATTCCTGCAAAGCCGGTGCGGAATCGGCCATACGCGCTGGGCAACCCACGGGGAACCGGAAGAACGGAATGCGCATCCCCATCGGCAAGGCAAAGTGACGCTGGTACACAATGGAATCATTGAGAATTATCGGGAAATCGGAGAGGAAATGGCACGGAAAGGATATCAGTTCGCCTCCGATACCGACACCGAAACGGCGGCTGCCTTACTTGACAGCCTGTATGAAGGGGATCCTTTGCAGGCAATCCATGCGGCAATTGCCCGTTTGGAGGGAAGTTATGCCTTTGGAATCCTGTTTGAAGACCGTCCCGACTGCATCTATGCGGTGCGCAAAGGGAGTCCGCTGGTGGCGGCAGTCTGTCCTGATGGATGTTTGATTGCTTCGGATCTCACTCCCTTGCTTCCCTATACCAATCGATACATCCTGCCGGAAGAAGGCGAAATTCTGGCACTTGAATGCGGGCAGCTGCATGTTTATCGGCAGGATCTCATGCCGGCAGAACCGGTATTCCGTCAGGCTGACTGGACACCAGAACAGGCACAGAAGGGTGGATACCGCTTCTTTATGGAGAAGGAAATTCACGAGCAGCCGGAAGCCTTGCTGCGAACCATTCTTCCGCGAGTACACAATGGAGTCCCGGATTTTTCGGAGGAAGGGATTCCGGATGGATTTTTCGGGAAAATCCGTAAAATCCGGATAGCTGCCTGTGGAACAGCGTATTACTGCGGCATGGTGGGTAAAGCATTGATCGAGAAGTTGGCTCGTCTGCCCGTTGAAGTGGAAATTGCTTCCGAATTGCGGTACCGCGATCCGATCCTTGAAGAAGGGGAAGCTGCGGTAGTGATTTCCCAGTCAGGTGAGACAGCGGATACTTTGGCTGCTATGCGGCTGCTGCAGCAGCGCGGAATTCCGGTCATTGCGGTGGTGAATACGCCGGGATCTTCTATTGCACGGGAGGCAGATTATGCAGTGCTTACCCATGCCGGTCCGGAAATTGCCGTCGCTTCCACCAAGGCTTATTCGGTTCAGACAGCGGTGATGTACCTGTTTGCGATTCGGGCGGCAATGGAACGCGGAATTATCGACGGGGAGGAGGCAGCATCACTGTCAGAAAAGCTGGTGGAAACAGCCAACCGTACCCAAGAAGTATTGGCAATGAAAGAGGAAATCCGCGCATACAGCAAGACGCTGCTGCAGACAGAACACCTTTTCTATATCGGCCGAGGATTGGATTATTCCATGGCGCTGGAAGGGTCCCTCAAACTTAAGGAGATTTCCTACATTCACAGCGAAGCGTATGCGGCGGGTGAACTCAAGCACGGAACGTTAGCGTTGGTTACTCCCGATACGCCGGTCATTGCTTTGATTACCCAGCCAGAATTGGCGGCTAAGACCATCAGCAATCTGCGGGAAGCAGCGGCACGCGGCTGTCCTTCGCTGCTGATTGCACCGGAATTTGTGGAGTATGAAGGGGCGCAGCGGATTGTCCTGCCGGGCGACGGCGGATTTTTTGCACCGCTGTATCTGGTTATTGTGCTGCAGCTGATCAGCTTCTATGCGGCAGAAGAGCGTGGGTATGATCTCGATAAACCGCGCAATCTTGCCAAATCAGTAACAGTCGAATAATAACGAAAATGCCGCCGGCTGCATATGACCGACGGCATTTTTTATAGATTTCGCAATTCTTCGGCAGTGTCGATCAGAAAATCCGCGCCTGCCTCCTCAAGTTCCGTTCTTCCCCGGAATCCCCATGTGACACCTACACTTTTCAGCCCTGCATTTTGAGCGGTGAGAATGTCTACATTGGAATCTCCGATAAAGAGGGCGTTTTCCGGACGGACTTTCAGGAGATTCAGAATTTCCAAAACTCCATCCGGTTCCGGCTTTTTGGCAATGCCGTCCCTCTGACCGCAGACGGCATCAAAGTAGCCTTCTCCGAAAAATTCCCGACAGATTTTCTGGACAAATGGGTCCGGCTTGTTGGACAGAACCGCCAGCAGACAGCCGTGCTGCTTCAGGAAGTCCAGCAGTTCGGGGATTCCCGGATATGGCCGCGTTTTGTCCCAATAGTGGTCGCAGTAGCGGGCGTCAAAGGCCGCTTTAAACTGCGCGATGGTAGGCTCTGTCCGCATTTCGGACGGGAGCATACGTTCTGCCAGCTTATAGGCGCCGTTGCCGACAAAATACCGGTAAGCTTCAACCGGATGGGTGGGGAGGTGTGCTTGCTGCAGAACGTAATTGGAGGCATCCGCAAGATCTTCCAGAGAATCGATCAGGGTGCCATCCAAATCAAATAAGTAGAGCTGATACATAGTTTCATCATCCTTTACTCTCCTATGATACCACAACGGTGACGATCCGGCAAGCTACCTTCCAAATTTTACAAATTTACAAAATCTGCTTGATTTTTTGCGCCCAGAGGATGATAATAAAAAGTACACAGGGGGTGGAGACACATGAAACGGAAATTACTGGCGGTACTGCTGCTGGTAGGGCAGCTTTTGATTCTGGTCAGCTTCAAGCAGACGGAGGATCCGGTTGTTCGGGTCGGAACGTGGAACGTCCATGGAAGTGAGGCGGAACCGGCCGAGCAGAATGCATTGATTGCGGAATATGATCTGGACGCCTTGGCTGTTCAAGAGGTGGAGGGACAATCGCAGTTGGATGCCCTTCAAAATGATATATTTTCCTTTGGAAAATTTTTCTCCACAATATCGGAAGAGGATTACGGATTGGGGTATCTTTCGCAGCGCGCTCTTTATGAAACCGAAGCGATTGAACTGCCCAATGATGCATATCATACATTGGAATCGCGCTATCTGGTCGTCAGTAAGATTTTTGTGGACGGTAAGATTGTGTACCTGTATAATACGCATCTTTCCTTTGAAAATGATGAAATTCGGGCCGCGCAGATTGAGGCGATTGCAGAGGAAGTTAGCCAGCACGAAGGAGAATATCAGATTATTTTGGGCGATTTTAACCTGAAGGATCTGGCAGAACTGGAGGCATTGGAGGGCTTCACCTCGGTGAGTACGGCGGAAGATCCCATTGAGACATATCACGGCGATGACTGGGACACGAAGGCACTGGATCACATCCTTTACAGCGAGAATCTTGAATTGGCAGATTCCTATGCTGTTCCAAATGATTTATCGGATCATGATATGCTGATTGCTGAGTTTTATTTTGCGGACTGAATCACAATAAAATAACGGACGGATCTCTTTTGGGGATCCGTCCGTTTTGCTGTTAGTAAAACAGATTATTCGGCAGAGGGACAAAGAGTGAGCTGAATGGAAAGCTGTTCATCACAATTGGTCTGATATTTCTCATTCAGGCGAGGACCGCAGCTGTTGGATCCGACGCCGCTCATAGCGCCGTCCAGGCAGAGAACGGTATAGCCGCTCTTTTCCAACTCAAAGTTGTGTTTTTTGACGGTGAGTTCTTCTTGGGTATAAGGAGAAGCATTGAAGCTGAAAGAATCACCGTATGCAGAGAGTGTCAGGCCGTTTCCGGACAAGCTCACTTCATTGCAGTTCCAGTGGCTTCCGTTTTCCTGCGGCTTGAGGTAATCTTCATGCAGGGCATCTACCTTAGCAGCGAAGCGTCCCAGCCGGGAAGCACGGTGTTTGTCTTGGTAGCTTTCGTACGGACCGTATCCAAAATATTCCGCATTTTCCATCTTATTGTCGAGGAAGAGGCGCAGGCCGAACCGGGGCAGGAACGGGAGTCCACCGAAGCCGAATTTGCCGTCGATGTTTACCTTGATTTCGCCGGCAGGGGAAATCGTCCAAACCGTTTCCATGTTGATGAGACGCTGCAACACAACGGCAGAGAGGGAAACTGTATCGGTCAGAACAACATAGCCTTCTTTTTCCTTTACTTTCGCTGCATATCCGCGAGAGAGTGTGCGGTCATAACCGGCAGCCTCCCATTCGTGGCGGACATTCCGGTCGTTGTCGGCAGGTGCGCGCCAGATGTTGTACTGCATCGGCTTCTGGAGAATGGTATGATTCCGGTAGACCATTTCATCAAAGATGCCGGTCTCCTTATTGTAGACATAGCGGAAATCTGCGCCGGTGAGGACAATACGGCGGGCATCTTCCGTTACCTGAATGGAACCCGATGCCGATTTGCTGCAATGTGCAGTATCACGAGAAAGAATAACCTGATCGGTGCCGAGGCACTGGCCGGCTTTGGTCAGCTTGCCGTCGCATTTGCGGGTCAGGAAAAAGTCTGCGGTCACGCTTCCGTTCTCCGGAATTTCTACCGGCAGTGTAATTGTTTGTTTACCGTGCGGTGCAATATCCAAGTGCTCGACTGTTCCGGTTGCGATTTGCCGGCCGTCCTGCATGAGTTTCCAGCTTAATGCCAGGTAATCGCCCGCATTGGTGAAGTCCAGATAATTGTGCAGGACAAATTCATTTTTCCGGCTTCCGGCACGGACGCGCAGAGGACGGATGACATTCTTATATTCCTTCAGTCCGGTGTGCGGAGTGCGGTCCGGATAGACCAGACCGTCCATACAGAAGTTGCCGTCATGCGGGAATTCTCCGAAATCGCCGCCGTAAAAATATTTTGCTTTTCCTTCGTTGGTCTTGCCCATATACACCGAATGGTCGCACCATTCCCAGACAAATCCGCCGCAGAAGGTATCATATTTTTCGATCAGCTGCTGATAATCCTCGGCATCTCCGGGGCCATTTCCCATCGCATGGATGTACTCGCAGAGGACAAACGGTTTTTCCGCATCCTTCAGCCAGTTCTCTTCAATAACAGCAGGGGCGGGGTACATCCGGCTGACCAGATCCAGATCCTGGTAAGAATCTCCCTGTTTGGCAGGATCGTGCGCAGCACCTTCATAATGGGTCAGGCGAGTTGCATCGTACTGTTTGGTCCAGCTCAGGGCTGCCTCGAGGTTACAACCGTAGCCGGATTCGTTGCCCATAGACCAAATAAGAACACTGGGATGGTTCTTATCGCGGATAACCGAATGCTGGATCCGGTCAACAATGGCTTCCTCCCAGACGGGATCCCGTGCAATCCGAGCATACTTTTCGTCATGATTTTCGGTCACGGTATCATACAGGTCGCAGACGCCGTGTGCCTCGAGATCTGCCTCAGCGATGACATAGAAGCCAAACTCATCACAGAATCCGGTAAAGAGCGGGGAATTCGGATAATGGCTGGTGCGGATGGCGTTGATATTATGTTCTTTCATGATGCGCAGGTCACGGATCATCAGCTCTGCGGAAACGGCATATCCGACAATTGGATCGGAGTCGTGGCGGTTGACGCCACGGAATTTGACATTCTGGCCGTTTACATACAAAACGCCTTTTTCGGTTTTCACTTCCCGAATACCCACTTTTTGATGGATGGTTTCACCGGGAGTTGTCAGAGTTAGGGTGTACAGCGCCGGATTTTCCGCGTTCCAGAGGATGGGATTCTCTACCGGAATGGATAGGCAGCCATCGACGGTGCCTTTTGCTACTTCGCAGCCGCAGGGGGCGGTCAGCTTGTAGGAAACCGGACATTTTTCGCCCGCAAAATCGAAGCAAACCTCCACTTTGGCAGATTTGTAATCATTGGAAAGAGGGGTACGGACGGTGAAATCCCGGATATGGTTTTCTGGCCGGGCAAGCAGATAAACATCCCGGAAAATGCCCGACATCCGCAGCTTGTCCTGATCTTCGAGATAGCTGCCGTCGCACCATTTGAGGACGAGAACGGCTACCGTATTGCTGCCGGAACGTAGGAATTTCGTGACGTCAAATTCGCTGGTGGAATGGGAAATCTGGCTGTATCCTACAAATGCGCCGTTGATCCACAGATAGAAGCAGGAGTCCACTCCTTCAAAATTCAGATAGTAGCGGAATCCGTCCTTCTTTTCCCCGATGCAGAAATCACGAATATAGGCGCCGCAGGGATTCTCAAGCGGAACATAGGGCGGATCATATGGGAACGGGTATTTGGTGTTGGTGTACTGATGACGGTCATGACCATGATTCTGCCAGACAGAGGGTACCGGGATTTTTTCAAATCCGCAGCGGCAGAAGCCTTCTTTCCAAAATTCTTCATCCAATGCGCGGACATTTTCATAATACCGGAAGTCCCATTCCCCGCTCAGAAGCTGAAAACGGTCGGATTTTTCGCGGCAGCAGAACGGCTCGGAACCTTCGGATGCCGGAATATAATAGGCACGGTTCGGCTCGGTATTCAGATGAAGAACATCGAGCGTTTCAAAGTAATTTTCAAACAGCATGCAGACACCTCATTTCATTTGCTGCTGGGCAGCACTCTTGTTTTCATTATAGCGCGATTATTCTGCATTTTCCATAGAGAAGATGGGAGAAAATATGCACAAAATGATACAATTTGCTTTACATTCCCATATTGGTGCGGTATACTGGAACCAGTGGAAAGGAGGGAGACTGCTATGCTGCAGATTACCGGGTACCTGGGCGGTTATGATGAGGAAATTGTGCGGCAGGATGTGGATTTTTTGGTGACCTGCTGTGGGCATTACCGATTACTTTCACGGCCTTATTTTGAAACCATCCGATCGGAAGGACGGGCAGATTATCAGCTCATGTATGCAGTGGGAGGAAAATTTACCGTCTGTACGGAAGGACAGGAACTTTCTGTAAAAGAAGGACAAGGCATTTTGTTTTTTCCGGGCAGTCCGCAGAAATATTACTATCAGTTGAAGGATTCTCCGGATGTTTTCTGGATGCACTTTACCGGCGGGAGAGTGCGGGAAATTTTGGATCAATGCGGCTTGCGGGAGGCAATTTTTGATGCCGGAATCCGGCAGGAATATCCGGTTTTGTGGGAACGGATGATTCGAGAACTTCAGCTTCGCCGGGCCGGATTTGAACTGCTGTGCAGCGGATGCGGAATGGAACTGCTGGCTATGATGGCCCGATCCGATCAGAAAGGGCCGGATTCTGCCACGGCAGAAATTATGGAGGAAATTTTAGCACGTTTTCACCGGGACTTCCGGCAGGAACTATCCGTTGCGGAATTGGCGCGGGAATACGGCATGAGCGAGTGCTGGTTGATCCGCGCTTTTAAGGCGAGAACCGGCCAGACGCCCCAGCGGTATCTGACCGGAATCCGATTGGGGCAAGCGCGTGAGCTGCTTTCTTCTTCACCGCTCAATGTAGGCGAAATTGCGGCTTTCTGCGGCTATGAGAATCCCCTTTATTTCAGCCGGATTTTCCGCAAATATACAGGCGCCTCCCCCAGCGATTACCGTCGGGAAAAGCGCCTGAAATAAATAGGTTATGCACGGATGGCGTTTATTATTGCTTCGACTGTCTGTTCCACCGATTTGCCGGTGCAGTGGATGGTAAGATCTGCATATTTTTCATAAAGGGGAATGCGCTCGCGATAAAGATCTTCCATCGTCTTTCCGGCTGGCAGAGCAATGCCGCGTGTGGTGATATTCGAGAGCCGTGCTATGATTTCCGGATATTCCAGCTGTAAATAGAGAATGATTCCATCCGTTTTGAGATGCGTCATTGCCTTTTCGCGGTAGATGACACTCCCTCCGGTTGCAATAACCGTATCGGTGCAGTTTACTGAGCAGACTGCCGCCTCTTCGGCATCCAGAAAAGCGTCCAGCCCGCGGTTATTGAGAATTTGCTGGAGAAGGGCGTTCTCCCGCTTCTGGATCACCAGATCAGTATCCAAAAATTCAATGCCCATCGCTTTGGCAAGAATGACGCCGACAGTGCTTTTGCCGCATCCGGGCATGCCGATCAATACAAGATTCTTCATATGAAACATCCTTTTCTTTAAGTTCCTTCCTTCAGAATACCACAAAAATCATTCGTTTGCAAGAAACGGGCCGGGCAGAATATAGTCTTCACGGACATATCCCAGTTTTCCGTTTGCATTGACGCTGTACCAGTCCTCCCATTGCCCATAGAGGATTACCTCACTTCCGCGCGGAAGCCGTGCGAGAACCGGCGCGGATGTTGTAGGGCGTTGGCGGAGATTAAGGTTTCCTTGAACCGTATTGACTTTGCCTAGGCGATGCGGGATTATCGCTTCTGCATAAGGAAGACCAAAATACTCAGTCAGCGAACGCACAATGGCCTCTGCCATCGGCTGAATATTTTGGCGGATCCATTCTGCATCTTCTGCATTGTCGTGATAAGCGAATTCAACTAAAACTGCAGGTGGATTGGTTTTTACCACTTCCCCCAGTGTCGTGGTAGGAAGGGTACGTACCTTTTCCGGATAAGGATAAATCTCTCGTAGATTGGCTGCTATTAATTCCGCTGCAATTCGTCCATATCGGCTGTTAGGCGCATAATAAACTTCCGCACCTTGACGTGTCCCTTCTTGCCCTTCCGGCGAGGCATTGGAATGAAGTGCTAAGTAGAAATCATAGTGACCTTGTTTAGACTGCTGAATCGAAGAAGCTGCTGTCATATCAGGTGTATTACGCGTATAACGAATTGTGTTGGCTTGTAGTAAAGGAATCATGGCATCTGCAACCAAATTCATATAATATTCTTCATTTCCACCGCCATTATATAGATTAAATTCTTGGGTGGAGGGACTTAGATAAATTCGAGGCATCGTATCATCCTTTCACATGATAATATCTATTTATTCTATGCTTCCGGATGCCGGAAAGTTCGAAAAATAAAAATTACCGCTGCCATTATGGCAGCGGCTTTTATGGAAAGGTATTAAGAGGATAGCAGAAACAGTGTTTATATTCTATTCTTATTTTCTATAAATGTCAAGAGAGATGGTAGAAAATACCATATTTTTATCGAAATGTTCAAAAAATAGAGGACAATATAGTGGACAACTTCCAATGTTTTGAGTATAATAAAATGGAGAATGTAATTGTGAAAAAGTGAGGCGGATTCTATGAAATTAGTTACTTTTAATATTCGATGCGACTTTGGTCAGGACGCAGAAAATAACTTTGAATATCGGAAACCGTTGATTTTGAAGCGGATTGCGGCAGAAAAGCCGGATCTCATTGGATTTCAGGAAGTGCTCCCCCATGTCCAGAAGTGGCTGCGTGAAAATTTGACTGGCTACACGGTAGTCGGCTGCGGACGAAGTGCAGATTTTCAGGATGAAGCAATGACGATTGCTGTCCGGAATGATACAACGGAACTTTTGGGGCTGGAAACTTTCTGGCTGTCGCCAGATCCCTATTTGCCGGGTTCCCGTTATCCAGGTCAGAGTGAATGTCCTCGTATCTGTACATCTGTGATTGTTAATAATCAGGAGATGCCCGGCCCTATTCGTGTCTACAATACCCATCTGGATCACATTGGGGCGCAAGCACGCATGCAGGGATTGAGCCAAATTCTCCGGCAGATGGAGGATGATTCGGACCGGGTGACGATACCTGCTGTTCTGATGGGAGATTTTAATGCTGTCCCGGATTCTGTGGAACTTTCTCCAATCGAGCAGTTTGAATCTCTGTCCCTTTCGGATTTGACAGCGGGAATCCCTATTACCTATCACAACTATCATCGCGGCGAGGAGGCGGCTGCTAAAATCGATTATATTTTTGCGACTCCTCCATTTCATGCAAATCCTGCTGTTTGTTGGGAAGACCACGAAGATGGTGTATATCTTTCCGATCATTATCCGGTATGCGTGGAAATTTTTGCGTGATTAATTTTTAATATGAATATCATTGATAAAAAGTATAGAAAAGCATGATATTTTCCAAAAAAAATAAGGTTTTGTGACTGTCATGTGACCGAATGGGTATATACTGATTATAGATCCATTTGGAAGAGGTGAGAGCATGACAGCAAGAGAACATCCGTTAGTTACCAGTACGGCTGTTCAGGCAGAAATTCGAATCTATTCTTATCAGAATCAGATATTAGTCGGCTCGATTACCAATTCATTTTTGGAAGAAACCCGGTATTTTCGGGATGTCATTGAAATGGCAGCTATATTGGAACGGATTTATGATCGTCTCAGCTTTCCACAACCTACTCAATCATATCGCTCTTTCCGGCCTTCTGCCGGTAAACGAAAAAAATATGCAGCTCAATTGAAAGCGGGTGATGGCTTTATGAACTTTGTGCCTTCAGAATTGGAGAATGCCAAAGATAAGGCGTCTTTTGTTGTACATGTACAGTTCCGACAGCATGCAACTTGGCAAGGTAATATCACGTGGGTCGATAAAGGAGTCACTCAACAGTTTCGCAGCGTATTGGAAATGATTCGGTTGATGACTGAAGCGGTGGAAAGCGGCGATCCCGATCAAACAGGTTTTGCACTGCCTATGGAGAAAGATCCCGATAAATAAAATTATTAAGTTAACACGCGCCTGTAAAAGAAAACAGGCGCGTGTTTTTATATCGGATTATGATCCTCTTGAAAGGTTAGTTGGTGTCGGAGATACAGTGGGACAATGTAGGGTTATCTGAAAAAAGCTTCCTTTTCCCAAAGTGCTTTCCAAATGAATGGTGCCATGGTACAAGCTTACCAGATGCTTAACGATGGATAATCCCAATCCTGTTCCGCCGATGTTGCGGCTGCGCCCTTTATCCACTCGGAAAAAGCGTTCAAAAACACGAGACTTCATCTCGGGAGGAATACCAATGCCAGTATCCCGTACGCCAATCAGCAGCTTATCAACATCGGTTTCAATGCGTACCCAAACAGATCCGTTTTCAACGTTATATTTAACAGCATTTTGCATTAGATTTGCCAGGAGATTATACAGATGACTGTAGGGCATTGCAATGGAAAAATTACCGCCGGATATTTCCATTTTGATATTTTTTTCCTGCATGGATGGAGTTAGGGTTTCCTGAATTTCAACAGCCACTTCCCGTACATTAATTGGAGGTGAGTCAATGCTTTCTCCCTCATTTTCCAACTTGGTGATAAAGAGAAGGTCATTGATAATCCGGGACATTCGAATTGCTTCTCGGCGGATAATGTGAATACTTTGTGCAGATTGTTCAGGATCGGAAATCAACCCGTTTTCCAACATTTCCGCAAAACCTAATATGGAAGTAATCGGTGTGCGCAATTCATGGGAGGCATTGGAGAAGAAATCCTGCCGCTGATGGAGTGCACTGCGTTCTGCTGTGACATCTAGCATCAGAATCAGAATTCCACTTCGGCGTTGTTCCTCGCTAGGGTAGACCATTCGGATTTGTACGGCATAAATCGTTCCATCTGAAAGATTCAAATCAAATGATACTTTTTGCGCATTGGAGAGAACTGCATCTACTCCCTCCAGTATATCTGGATCTTGGACAACTTCCCGAAGTTGGCGATGTTCTGCATCCTCTGGGAGGGAGAGCACCTTTTCCGCAATATGGTTGCAGCCAAGAATGTGCAGATTTAAATCCAAAAGGATAAAACCTTCGTTCAGGCTTGAAAAAATATAACGAAATTGTTTTTCTCTTGTTTGATAGCTGGCATTCAACAAGCGCAGACGATTGCTGAGAGTCCGAATATGCTGGCTTAAATCCGTCAGTTCTAAGCTTAAGCTTCGGCTGACCGGCATTAATGCATAGTTTTCCTGATTTTCTGATAGGATTCGGTCAATCTGACGGATATCCTGCCGGAGTTTCTCGCCGGTGTCGCGTGATTGCAGCTGAAATATGGTAATACAGAGGACAAGTAACGCTGCTGCTGCCAATCCAAACCAGACTCCAAATACAGAAACACCTTCCGTTCTGGTATCCCATAAACGGAGGAAAAAAAAGCAAACCCCACCGCCCAAAACGGCAGGGAGAACATACTTAAGCCATGTGGATGATTTTGGTTTCATCGCGGATGTTCCTTTCCGGACAGATTACTGGCAGAAACGATATCCGACTCCTCGTACGGTGTGAATATATCGAGGATTATCGGCATCATCCCCCAGTTTCTGGCGGAGCGTCCGGATATGCATATCCAGTGTCCGCGTTTCCCCTTCAAAATCTATGCCCCACACCAAATTAAGTAATTCAGCACGGGTCATTACCCGATCTGTGTTTTCCATAAGTAACTTCAACAGCTCAAATTCTTTAAAGGTGAGCTCAATCTTTGTTTCTCCGCGAAAGACGTCTCGCGTATCACAATTTAGTCTTAGATCTTTTCCTGTTAACAGGGCAGGGCGCCTGCTTCGATTTGTTCTGCGAAGTAATGCCTGTACACGAGCCTTCAGTTCCAGAATTCCAAACGGCTTTGTCAAATAGTCATCTGCACCAGCATCTAATCCCGTAACTTTATCCAATTCGGAATTTTTAGCGGTGAGCATCATGATTGGCAGGTCAGCAAAAGCTGGATTTTTTCGAATCTGGCGTACAGCCTCAATTCCATCCATATCTGGCAGCATGATATCAAATAACAGCAAATCTGGTGTACTTTGCTGCAATGTGTCCAGACAAGCAGTGGCATTTTCAAATGCAGTTACTTCATATCCGAATGCCTGTAAAGCTGTTGAAACTAGTTGACGGATATTATCATCGTCTTCTACAATATAAATCATGGACATGATTTAATCCTCCCATCGCGGACATTTCAAACGCCATTTTTTTCAGTATATCATGTTCCGGCGTTCTTTGCAAGCGGTATCAGCCAAATCTTCCGCCGATGTAATCCGCTGTCCGTTTATCTGTCGGGTTATTGAAAACCGTAGGAGTTTCATCATATTCGACCATTTCACCCACCAGGAAGAAGGCTGTGAAATCTGATACACGTGCTGCCTGCTGCATGTTATGGGTAACAATTGCTACCGTATACTGCCGCTTCAGTTCCAGAATCAGCTCTTCCACCTTTTGCGTGGAGATGGGATCCAATGCCGCAGTCGGCTCGTCCATCAGCAGGACTTCCGGTTCCACTGCCAATGCACGTGCGATGCACAGACGCTGCTGCTGACCGCCGGAGAGGGAGAGAGCCGAACGTTTCAGCCGGTCTTTCACTTCTTCAAAAAGTGCAGCACCGCGGAGACTGCGTTCCACAATTTCGTCCAGATCGGACTTTTTGCGGATACCATGCAGGCGGGGACCGTATGCGATATTATCATAAATACTCATAGGGAAGGGGTTCGGCCGTTGGAAGACCATACCAACACGTTTGCGCAGGGTGGTGACATCTACCTGTGGATTATAGATATCCTCACCGTCCAGAAGAATCTGACCTTCTACACGGGTGCCCTCAATCAGATCATTCATGCGGTTCAGGGTGCGGAGAAAGGTCGATTTGCCGCATCCGGAAGGTCCAATAAAGGCGGTAACCCGGTTTTCACGGATGGGAAGAGTGACATCTTTGAGCGCATGAGAATTTCCATAATAAAAATCCAGATGAGTCGCAGTCATTTTATCGGTCATAAATAGAATCCTTTCAGTTTTTGAATAAATTCAGCATGGCAAGAGCGATGCCCTTGCCTGTTGAGAAGAAAATTACTTTTTTGTTTTGGCAGAGATCAGGCGTGCGCTGATGTTGATGGTCAGTACCAGCACTACCAGAACAGCTGCAATGGCAAAAGCCGTGGTATTATCGCCTTGGTCGGCGTATTTGTAAAGCAGCACCGAGAGGCTTGCACCGGATTGAGTAGCATGCGTTAGCGGATTTTTCATCAGATTTTCGGCAATACCTGCGGTGAAAATCAAAGCTGCAGACTCTCCGACAATACGGCCGATACTCAGAATCAGGGAGGTCAGGATTCCACTCTTGCAGCAGGGGATCAGAATCGTGCGGATGGTATGCCATTTGGAGGCGCCCAGACCAGCTGCACCTTCCCGATATCCAGTGGGAACAGTGCGCAGAGCTTCCTGCGTGGTGCGGATGATGGTGGGCAGAACCATGATCGAGAGGGTCAGACAGCCCGAAAGAATGGAATAACTGAATCCGAACAGATTATTGAACATCATCATGCCGAACAGGCCGTAGATAATCGAGGGAATACCGGCCAGTGCTTCTGTAGTAAATTCAATAGTTTTGGTCAGGCGGCCTTTTTTTGCATATTCGTTCAGATAAATTGCACCGCCTACACCAAGAGGGGCTGCTACCAGCAAAGTCAAAACAATAATATAGAGGGTATTGATGATGCCCGGCAATACACCGACCGTATCATTCAATACACTGGTAGTTCCGCTTAAAAACTGCCAGCTAACATTCGGCAGCCCTTTTACCAGGATATATCCCAGCAGCCCTGCGGTCAGAAAGACGGTAACCGTACCGGCCGCAACGGACAGGCTTTTGAAAATAAGATCGAACGGACGAAAACGAGTTTCAGTGAGAAGACGGGGTTTTTGTCCGGAGATTACGAGAGGTCTTGCAGCCGTATTGACGGTCATTTGAAAATCTTCCTTTCCTTAAGTAGAACAATTATTTTTTGGAACCTTTTTTGAGGATACCGGTTAATACCAGATTGATGATAAAGATGAAAATAAATAGAATCAGTCCGACACTGAACAAAGCTTCCCGATGCAGACCACTTGCGTAGCTCATCTCCGATACGATACCGGTAGTGAGAAAACGGACGCTTTTGAAGAGATTTGGCATATTTACAACGTTGCCGGATACCATGATAATTGCCATGGTTTCTCCGATTGCGCGGCCAACACCCAATACGATGCCGGTAATAATACCAGATTTTGCAGCCGGAACATTCATTTTGAAGATTGTGGTGACATCTGTTGCGCCCAGAGCAAGAGAACCATCGCTGTATTCCTGGGGAACGGCTCGCAGAGAAGTAACTGTCACACTGACAATGGTCGGCAGAATCATCACTGCCAGAACCAGAATGGCGGTAAAGAGGGTTGCACCGCTGGGAATATCAAACAGGTTGGCAACCAGAGGAGAAATAACCGTAATACCAACCAGACCATAAATAACGGAAGGAATTCCGGCAAGAAGTTCTACCGCGGCAGTCAGGATCATCCGAATCTTCTGCGGTGCCATATAGCAGATGAATACCGCTGTGAACAATCCCAAAGGTGTTCCGATCAAGACAGCACCCATAGTGCCGGTAATTGTGGTCAGGATCATCGGAAGAATACCGAAACGGGGATCTTCTGCCGTAGGTGCCCATTCGGTTCCAAACAAGAACTGGAAGAGGCCGATTTCGCGGATTGCCGGCACTCCCGAAATAATCATATAGCCTGCGATAGCGGCCACACATAAGATTGAGGCCGCACCGCAGACAAAGAATATTCCGTTCATCACCGTTTCCAGCGTATTTTTTGCCCGATGTGCTCTTGAGAGAGCAGGGGTTTTCACGTCAGTCATGGTGACTTCCTTTCTCATTCTTATTTAACCCGGACAAGTCCAACCTGCTCGCAGATTTGCTGTCCTTCCTCGCTCAATGCGTAGTCCAAGAACGCCTGTGCTGCAGGACTCAGTTCCGCACCTTCTTTGGTAACCATCAGGAAGGGGCGCTGCAGTTTGTAAGAACCATCGCGAATGGTATCGGTCGAAATTGCGACACCGTCTACTGCGAGGGTTTTTACGGTATCGTCGATCGAGTCAAAGGATACATAAGCAATTGCGCCGGGGGTGGAAGCAACAGTTGTTTTAGCAGCGCCGGTTGAGGTCTGTTCCGAAGCATAAACTGCGCTTTCGCCTACGCCAGTAATGCTTTCGAATGCATCACGAGTACCGGAACCAGCTTCACGGCCGACTACATAGATTTCCATATCCTCGCCGCCGACTTCCGACCAGTTGGTAATTTTGCCGGTGTAGATATCTGCAATCTGCTCGATGGTCAGATCATTGACGGGGTTATCAGGATGAATAGCCATGCCGATGCCGTCCAAAGCTACTTCATTGCCGACTAAGCCGGTTTCCGTATCTTTCAGATCACGGCTGACGTTGCCGATATCGGATACACCGTCCGTAACATTGGTGATACCAGTGGAAGAACCGCCCAGCTGAACATCAACTGTTACATCGCTATTTTTCGCCATAAAGCCTTCTGCCAAAGCTTTTGCCATTTTTTCCATCGAAGTGGATCCGGAAATTGCAACTGTGCCGGAAATTTTTTCATCTTCAGAAGGCTCGGTAGAAGCAGTGGAAGAAGTTGCTTCAGAAGAAACTGCCTCGGAAGAAACGGATGTGGAAGAAGTGTTGTCATTTGTTGCGGAAGATGCTGCATCTTCGCCGCAGGCGGTCAGCATCATTGCTGCCAGAAGACCTGCAAGAATCATTGAAGTCAGTTTTTTCATATTGGAATCTCTCCTTTTCTTAAGTACACCTTTATTATACTCATATTTTTGTCAAGTCAAAAGCAATATCCAGTATCGTATCCGTATCGCTAGCGTAAAAGGTATGTAAAGGAAGAAAAAAATCGGAAAAATTCTTGAATATTTTGTGATAATGTGTTAAAATAAGCTCCATAATATTCAAGTAAAATAATGTATATAGAATTAACTAATGAAACATTTTGGAGTAGCTTATGCTGCTCATCTTGGATCCGGATGGAGGCGTTATCAGATTTATGCGAAAAATCGCAATCCTAACCGATACCAATAGTGGCATGACTCATGCAGAGGCTGCTCAATTGGATGTTCATTTACTCCCGATGCCGTTTTATCTGGACGGTCAGCTTTATTATGAAGGGGTAACTTTATCACAGAAAGAATTTTATCAGCAGCTTCAGCAAAACCGTGAGGTGAAAACTTCACAGCCTTCCCCTGGCGATACTATGAAAATGTGGGATGAGCTTCTTTCTGATCATGAAGCATTGGTTTATATCCCCATGTCCGGCGGCCTGAGCAGTACCGTAGTGACGGCGCGCATGCTGGCTTCCGAACCACCTTATGATGGAAAGGTGTTTGTAGCGGATAACCGTCGTATTTCTGCAACACAGTGGCAGTCTGTCCGGGATGCGGCATTGCTGCGGGAGAAGGGCCTGACTGCGGAGGAAATTTGTGCGGAATTGGAACGGACAGCCATGGATGCCCGGATTTATATTATGGTAGATACTTTGAAATACCTGAAAAAAGGTGGACGAGTGACGGCTGCCGGCGCTATGCTGGGAGATGCCCTGAATATTAAGCCAATTTTGAAAATCGAAGGTGAAAAGTTGGATGCTTTCAAAAAGGTTCGGGGTGTAAAGGCGGCAAAACAGGCGATGATTGAAATTATGGAGGAAGATTGTCGGCTGCTTCGTCCACAGTGGAAACTTCGGGTGATGACTGCTTATTCGGGTGATCCGGAACTCGGTGCGGAATGGAACCGTATGGTGCAGGAATATTTTCCTGAAGCGCCTGTTTACTGTGCACCGCTGCCGCTCAGTATTGCCTGTCATACCGGACCGGGCGCATTGGGAATCGGCTGTGTTCGGGAACTGGAATAAAAAAAAAGCCGTGCAGCTTTTCCAAGCTGTACGGCTTTTTGATATTCTTTCAATTTATTAAGCCAGAAGGTGGCGGATTTCGTCCATGTCTAGGATACCGCCGGAAATTCCGTTTTCTCCGGCATAACTGAAATACAGGTAAAATACTCCGTTTTCTTCATAGACAAAGGGATCCCGAAGCTGCCGGACATTGATTTGAGGTCCGAATTTGGAGGGAAGCGCCTCAAACTGCAACCCTTCCTGATTGGTCTCCGGTTCTGCCACTATGATGGTCTTTTCAACCGGTGGAACCTGCGTCATATTCGGAGTGAGAATCAGTTTGGAACAGAGAATCCGTTCCGGATTGTCCTCTACAACGGTGTAAAACAGATAAAGCTCATTGCCTTCTTTCCAGAGAGCACAGTGCCGCATTTTGGGGATCAGTTCTCCCACCGTCTCGTAATTGCCGGTAAGGGTATCCGACACCGATAATAACCCAGAGATATTAACATTTTTGGAGAAGGCATAGTATTTGTGATCCCATTCAAAAATCCGCATATAAAAGGTCGGAATGGCATCCGGACGTGCAAGGGTAAAGTGGATACCATCCTCTGATACGGCAATGCCGCTCTGCTGACGTTTGCATCCTTCGTACAGCCCGTGAAAAAACATGTATATTTTTTTCTGTTCCGAGTCCACCCAGATATCTGGCGAGGCAATGTGGCCATGAAATCCCGAAATTCCTTCGATTTCTTCGAGATGAAAGACGCCAGGGGCATAAACCGTAAACGGCCCTTCGGGGGAATCTGAGAAAGCAAGCCGGATAAATTTCCCGCGATGATTGGCAAAATACAGATAATATTTACCGAGAGGATTGGGGACAAAATCCGGAACACGCAGAAGAGTAGGGCCATTGATATTGTCTTCGACACTGGGATGGGATTCCGGCGTGATGAGCGGGGCGTTCTCAAAACGTTTGCATAACATGACGGATGCCTTCTTTCGTTTTTTTAAATTATACGAGATTCTTTGCTCGATGTCAACTGTATAAATTTTTTGCCGCGTATAAACTTTTTGCTTCTGCCAACCATCATATAAATAGAATCTTATCCGATGGTGGAAGGAGCCGATTTTTATGAATCAAAGACCATATTCCAGATCGCACAAACGCCGCCTGCGTAAAGTCCGGGTATTTTTTGCAGCGGCTTTGACGCTTTTCTTATTTTCTGCTGTACTGCTGGCATGCAGCCGCGCAGATGGGGAAAATTCTTTAGGTGAAGAATTTTTTTCCGCGGCCAAAGAGGAGTCCAGTATCCCAAAGGAAAGCTTGCCGGAATCCAGTGCGGAATTACCGGAATCCTCCGTCTTGGATACGGAAGTTCCCTCTCAGCCGGAGGAAAGTTCCGCGCAGGAAGTGCTAGCGCCGTCCGGTTATGATTTTACACAGCCGGTTCCGGAACGTGAGGCCGTTTCGGAAGATTATTTTCAGGATGCCGTCTTTATCGGAGATTCTCGTACCGAGGGATTTATCCTGTATGCGGGACTATCGGATACTACCGCCTATACGCACAAAGGTCTGATGGTGAATACAGCCTTTACTTCGCCAGTCGTCAATCTCGACGGCCAGAAATGCAGCGTGGTGGAGGCGCTGGAAAAAACATCCTTTTCCAAGGTTTATCTGATGCTGGGCATCAATGAAACCGGCTGGGAATACAGCAATCTGTTTATTGAAAAATATGGAGAACTGATCGATCGGATTCAGGAGATCAATCCGGATGCGGTCATTTATGTGCAATCTATCTTGCCGGTTAGCAGCGAGGTCTCCAATTCGCATGACTACCTTAAGAATGAAAAGATTGACGAATATAATACCCTGATCCGGCAGATGGCGGAGGAGAAAGAAGTCTATTATGTCGATGTGGCATCGGCTGTTGCGGATGAGAACGGTGTACTTCCCGCAGATGCGGCAACCGATGGAATTCATCTCAATAAGGAATACTGCCAGAAATGGCTTTCCTATCTCCTGACTCATACGGTGGAAGGGAAAACAGGACAGACGGAGTGAAAAAAAGGTGTTGGAGCGCAGAAAAGAGGAACGGTTGATTGCTTTTATCCGGGAGAATCAACAGCATTTTTATCGGATTGCATACAGTTATGTCAAAAACCCGGATACTGCGCTGGATTTGGTACAGGATGCTATTGTGAAGGCTATTCAAAAGCAGGATTCCCTGCGGAATCCGGATGCAGTGAAAACGTGGTTTTACCGGATTCTGGTTAATGAATGTCTGGCAAATCTTCGGCGGGGAAAGCGCTTCTCCTTTGGGAGCCTGGAGGTCTGCGCCGATACCCCCGCCCCGGAACGGGAGGATCATTCCGACCTGTATGAGGCAATGGAATCCCTCCCACCGGTCCTTAAAACGGTAATCTTGCTGCGCTTTTTTGAGGATCTGAAGCTGGAGGAAATTGCGGCGGTAACCGGTGCCCGTCTGAGCACGGTGAAATCCAGGCTCTATAAGGCACTGCGTATGCTAAAAATGGAAATGGAGGCGGAGAATCTTGATGGATAAAAAACAATATGAACAGATTCCGATTCCGGAACACCTGCCGCAGGCTGTGGAAGAGGCGATTGAGACTGCTAAGGAAAAGAGACGTAGTTCTTCTTCCCCGCGAGTTTGGATTTCACGCAGTGTGGGAATGGCAGCTGCCGTCGCTGCCTGTTTCTTTGTTCTGGTCAATGCAAATCCTGTATTTGCGGAAACAATGCGGGATATCCCGGTTATTGGTGCCCTTTGCCGTGTCTTTACGATGGAAGAATATCAGATTTCCGATAATAAAAAACTGATTGATGTGCGGATGCCGAATCTGGACAGCACCGGCAAACCGGAATTGGAAGCTCGAGTCAATTTGGAAATCAGCCGCATCATTCATGAGGAAATTCAGCATGCAGAACAGCGTGCGGAAGAATATTTCGAGGCATTTGTCGCCACCGGCGGCGATCCGGACGAATTTCATCCCATTGCCATAACGGTTGACTACGAGGTGAAGAGTATTACAGAGCGCTACGCTTCCTTTGTTATCTGGAAATATGAGGCGCTCGCCAGTTCCTATACAGAATACTATTTCTATAACATTGATCTGGAGACAGGAAAAATTCTCACTCTCCGTGATCTGCTCGGCCCCGATTATCAGCAGATTGGCGCTGAGGCAGTAGAGGAGGGCAAGCAGAATCTGAGCGAGGATCAGAAACAGATGCTCTTTGAGGATGTTGATCCTGCGGATTATATTGACGACGGAACAGACTTTTATATAAACAGCGACGGTAAAATCGTCTTGGTATTTGAAAAGTATGAACTGGCAGCCGGTGCAGCCGGCGCGTTGGAATTTCCAATTTCGGAGGTTTCGTTCGAATCCTGATTCTGCATTTTTTCAGATTGCCTTGACATTTCTGGGCAAACCTGCTATCCTTTTCAATAGAAAGCGGGGGATTTTTATGAATCATTTATCACCTTTTTCCGGAAAATGGATTTGTGCTGCGGAATTTGCGGATTTGAAGCCGTTGCAGTTATTTCATCGCGAGCACGAACCCTTTACAGAACCGGAACATGCGGAAAATTTGAAGAATTTTCACATCGTTGTACGTAAAAATTTTGATCGTTCCATTGTTGCAAATGCAAATGATATTACAATGCGTATTACAGCAGACGATTATTATAAATTGTACATAAACGGCGAGTTTGTCGGACAGGGACCTGCCCCCGGCTACTATTTTTCGTACTATTATAATGAGTTTGAAATCAGTCGTTTCCTGCGGGACGGACAGAATCGGATTGAAGTGCAGGTATATTATCAGGGCCTGATCAATCGGGTTTGGAATAGCGCCGACTACCGGCAGGGAATGATTGCGGAAATTCTGGCAGATGGCCGTCCGGTTTTGACAACGGATGAAAGCTGGGAATATGCTCGAGACCTCTCCTATATCGGTATGCGTACGACTGGCTATAAAACGAACTATCTGGAGGATGTCGACAGTCGGATTTCTCTTTCCGAATGGAATCCTATGCGGATTGTTGATGCGGATTATACATTTTGTAGCAAACCGGTTCCGGCCTTACAGGTGTATGAGCAGCTTCCTACTCGGATGGAAGAGTGGGAAGGCGTTCTTTTTATTGATTTTGGACAGGAAATCACTGGCGGGCTGCGGATTCAGGCGGCAGGCCATGACGGGGATCGAGTTACAATTCATTGCGGAGAGGAATTGAATCCGGACGGCAGCGTTCGCTGGAAAATGCGCTGCAACTGTGATTATGAGGAATTCTGGACTCTCAAAGAGGGCGAGAATACTTTGAATCAGTACGACTACAAGGCTTTCCGATATGTAGAGTTGTCGGCAGAAGGGGATGTTTCTTTTGAAAAGGTAAGCGCAGTGGTGCGGCATTATCCCTTCCCGGAGAATGCGGCCGATCTGCGTGCGGATAACAAAATCTTGGAGGATGTCTTTACAATTTGTAGAAACGGCGTGAAATATGGCGCACAGGAATCGTTTTTGGACTGTCCTTCCCGCGAAAAAGGACAGTATACCGGCGATATGACCATTACCGGCGCGTCGCATTTGCTGCTGACTGCGGATCCTTCTCTGCTGCGGCGGGCCATTGAGGTACAGGTAGATTCTCTGCGGATTGCTCCCGGTATGATGGCGGTTGCCCCCGGATCCTTTATGCAGGAGATCGCAGATTATTCTTTGCAGTTCCCGCTGTCGGTCTGGAGGTACTATCAGTACACCGGTGATCGGGAGTTTCTGGAACGCATGGTGGAACCGTGCCGCAATATTCTGGAGTATTTCGGGCAGTATGCGCGGGAAGACGGCCTGTTGGACGGCGTGACCGGAAAATGGAATCTGGTGGACTGGCCGAAAAATCTGCGGGATGATTATGACTTCCCACTGGAGAAACCAATCGGACCTGGTGCCCACAATGTGATGAATGCCTTTTATGTCGGATGCGTTCAGACTGTCGAGCAGATCGAAACAGAACTGGGTATTCCTTCCGAAAACCGTGCCGTACAGTTGAAAGAAGCCTTTAACCGGGCATTTTTCCGGCCGGAACTGGGACGGTATGTGGACAGCGAAACCAGTACGCACAGCGCGATGCACTCCAACTGTATTCCGGCATTTTATGGTTTAATCCCCGAAGGATATGCAGAGTCGGTGGGAGATTACCTCGTAAACCGCGGAATGGTCTGCGGTGTTTACATGGCTTATTTCCTGCTTAAGGCGCTGGCCCGGATGGGACGCTATGAGGATGTCTGGAATTTCCTTGTATCAGAAGAGGAGAATTCCTGGTATAATATGGTGCGAGAAGGCGGCACTACTTGCTTTGAGGCATGGGGTGTCGATAAGAAATGGAACACCAGCTTGTGTCATCCGTGGGCGAGCGCACCGATTTCTGTGCTGATTGAGGATTTGGCTGGATTAAATCCGGAAAAACCGGGTACTGATTGGAACTTCCATCCGCATTTTCCGGAAAAGGCAGGATCCCTTTGTCTCCGGGTTCCGACTCCGGAAGGAATGCGTGAACTTTCCCTTTAAATTGCATAAGAGTTTACAGACAGGACGGTTTTTCCGTCCTGTTATTTTTTACGGATGTCCGGAAAACGACCTCTTTCGCATCAATCCGGCGGTATAATCAGAATACAGGCTTTTGCAAAAGCACTGCAATCGGTTGGGAAAAGGGGGAAGATTCATCGTTGTTATTTATGCCGATGTTCTGATCGGACTGAACCTGTATGTCACCTGGTTTTTGCTGCTGGCTGCGGAACAACTTTCCGGGCGACGATGCAAAACCTGGAGACGCGGCTGCGCGGCTCTGGTCGGTGGATTTTCCTCACTGGCTATCTTCCTGCCGGAAATGCCCTTCCTCTTTCTGTTATGCGGAAAACTCGGACTTGGAGCGGTTATTACAGCCATAGCTGGCGGAAGGGGAAGTTTTGTGAAGCGGCTTGCCTTTTTTCTCGCCGCCAATTTCCTTTTTGCCGGGGTGATGATTGCCTTCTGGCTAATCCTGACGCCGCCCCGTCTGATTATTCGCAACGGGATTGTTTATTACCATATTCCGGCTATGACACTGGCAGTTTCTACGATTCTGGCATATATTACGGCGAAACTGCTGGTCTGGTTTCGGTCCAGAGGATCTGTCGACCGTAATACGGCTCAAATTTGTATTAGCTTTGGAGGTCGAGAGGTAATATTGGAAGTATTTCATGATAGTGGAAACCGTCTGCACAGTATCGGCGGCAAGCCGGTCATTGTCTGCGGAAGAGAAGCTTTGAAAGGTCTTTTGACAGAGGAACAGCTGGAAACAATGTTGAATTGCGGAAAATGTTACCCTGCTGCGGCTGCCAGAATGAAAATGCAGCTGATCCCATGCGAAACCGTGAATGGCAGTGGAATGCTGGCAGCCTTTTCGCCGGATTGGATCCGAGCCGGCGAGAAAATGGTAGATTTGGACGCTCTGCTGGCGATTTCCGAACAGCCTTTACACGGAGATTTTCAGGCAGTTGCCGGTAATGATATTTTTGAGCAGATCGCTCAGCAAGGAAAGGATGGTTATTTTGCTGAAAAAATGGAAAAATTTAGCAGACAGGCTGCGGATTTCCCTCCTGCGAAGATTGGGGCTTCTGCCGCGCTGCGATTACATAAACGGCCCGCAGTCCCTTCCGCCGCCTCTGGGACGGGAGGAGGAGAATCAAGCCATTGCGATGCTCCAGACCGAACCGGAGAAGGCACGTGAAATTCTGATTACCCACAATCTGCGTCTGGTTGTCTACATTGCCCGGCGTTTTGAGAGCACCGGCATCAATCTGGAAGATCTGATTTCCATTGGGACAATCGGGTTGATTAAGGGGGTCAATACTTTTTCCGCTGATAAAAATATCAAACTTGCTACATATGCCTCCCGCTGCATCGAAAATGAAATTCTGATGCATCTGCGCAAAGTTAGCCGCCAGAAGGAGGAAGTTTCGCTGGATGAGCCGCTTAATGTCGATTGGGATGGCAACGAATTGCTGCTGTCGGATATTCTGGGTACAGAGGAGGATGCCATTCATCGGGAAATGGAAAATGAGGCAGAGAGATCGGCACTTTGCCGCTGTATCGAACACCTGAATAGCCGAGAAAAGCTGATTATGCAGCTTCGTTTCGGACTGAACGGACAACCCGAACAGACCCAGAAGGAGGTGGCAGACCGGATCGGTATCTCACAGTCCTATATTTCTAGGCTGGAAAAACGCATTATTCGGCGCCTTAAAGGAGAGATGGAAAAACAATTTTGATCGTATTGAGTAACTATAATTTAGAGATGTTTCAATATTATAAAAAAGTACCGTAGATCGTGTGAACTACGGTACTTTCCAATATTTAAATCAGTTTTGCATTGCACGGCTCTTGGCTTTCATGCGGAGAGATTTGTCAAGAATAGCCTTACGCAGACGAAGATTCTGAGGAGTAACCTCTATTAATTCGTCCTCGCCGATGAACTCAATGCATTGTTCCAGACTCATATCTTTCGGCGGAATAAGACGAAGAGCATCATCTGAACCGGAAGCACGTGTATTGGTCATCTGTTTCTTTTTGCATACATTGACAACCAGATCTTCACCCTTCGGAGACTGTCCGACAATCATTCCCTCGTAGACATCGGTACCTGCGCCGATAAAAAGCTGTCCGCGTTCCTGTGCATTGTAAAGGCCGTAAGTAACAGCGGTTCCGGTTTCAAATGCAATGAGCGAACCAACCGAGCGATGCGGAATCTCCCCTTTGAAAGGCTGGTATCCCTCAAATACGGAAGCCATAATACCTTCCCCTTTGGTGTCGGTCAAGAATTCATTTTTATATCCAAACAATCCGCGCGCCGGAATGATAAATTCCAATTTCATCCGGTTCCCTTGTGGAGTCATATGCTGGAGTTCACCTTTTCTGGGCCCCATTTTTTCCATAATGGAACCGACACATTCTTCTGGCACGTCAATGACCAGTCGTTCCATCGGCTCGCATTTTACTCCATCAATTTCCTTGAAAAGAACATGCGGGGTGGAAACCTGGAACTCATATCCTTCGCGGCGCATGGTTTCGATTAGGATGGAAAGATGCATTTCACCGCGTCCTGCCACCAGAAAACTATCGGAAGAATCGGTATCCCGAACTTTTAATGAAACGTCTTTGAGAAGTTCTTTATACAGACGGTCACGAATTTGCCGGGAAGTGACAAATTTTCCTTCTCGACCCGCAAATGGCGAATCATTGACCGAAAAAGTCATTTCGACTGTCGGTTGAGATATTTTGGAAAAAGCAAGAGGCTCTTCCGATCCAACTGCACACAAAGTTTCGCCGATCGTTGCCTGCTCAATACCGGAAATGACAACAATATCGCCCACTGTAGCGGTTTCACATGGGGTGCGTTTCAAGCCGGTAATTTCATTCAAAGAAACAACTTTTCCTTTATAATGGGTTTCCGGGTTGTGATAGTCACAAACAGCTACTTCCTGCCCCTGTTTCACGGTACCGCGGGTAATGCGGCCAATGACAATCCGTCCTACATAATCGTTGTAGTCGATTGCGGATACCATCATTTGGAACGGGCCATCCGGATCGCCTTCCGGCGGATCAATATGCTCAATAATCTTGTCAAAGAGCGGCTTAAGGTCTGTTCCCGGAATTTCCGGGCCATAAGAAGCGGTACCATCACGTCCGGAACAGAAGACTACCGGGCTGTCCAGTTGTTCATCGCTAGCGTTCAGATCGAGCAGAAGTTCCAAGACCTCTTCCTGCACTTCGTAGCAGCGCGCATCCGGACGGTCAATTTTATTGACGACTACAATGATTTTATGTCCAAGTTCCATTGCCTTCTGCAGGACAAAACGGGTTTGGGGCATAGGACCTTCAAAGGCGTCCACTAACAGCAGAATGCCATCAACCATTTTGAGAACACGCTCAACCTCACCACCGAAATCAGCATGTCCGGGAGTGTCAATGATATTGATCTTTACTCCGTTGTAGGTACAGGAGGTGTTTTTAGCAAGAATGGTAATGCCGCGTTCGCGTTCCAGATCGTTGGAATCCATAACGCGATCCTCGACCACCTGATTCTGACGGAAAGCGCCGCCCTGTTTGAGCATTTCATCGACTAGAGTCGTTTTGCCGTGGTCAACGTGTGCGACAATGGCGATATTTCTTAAGTCGTTGCGAATCAAAAAAATTCCTCCTAAATTATTAGCTGGCGGCGTATCGAGAGATACGCCGTTATTTATGATACTTCGTTCCGGCATTGATGGAAAAAGCACGGTAAATTTGTTCCAGCAGCATGACCCGTGCCAACTGATGAGGAAATGTCATTTTGGACATGGAAAGACGCAGCCTGCTTGTATTTTTAACCGCTTCGCTCAGTCCATGCGAACCGCCGATGATAAAACAGGCGGAACTGTTTCCCGCAACTGCCGCACGATCCAGTTCGGCGGCAAGTTCTTCCGAAGAGAGCATTTTTCCCTCAATGCACATCGGAACCACCCATGCATCTTTAGGAATTTTTGCGAGAATCTCTTCTCCTTCCCGTCGGATGCAGGCTTCGATTTCCGCCGCGGACGGGTGATCTGGCAGCCGGGATTCCGGCAGTTCAATCACCTCGGGACGGCAGTATGCTTGGAGACGTTTGAGGTATTCGGCACAGGCATCGGTCAGATACCGTTCCTTTAGTTTGCCGACACAGAGAATCCGGACATTTCTCATGCAATTTCATACCTCCTTCCCACTGTAAACCGGGGAAGGACATCTATCTGATAATCGATATTTTCTTGTATTCCACGCTGTGCAAGATAGTCCGCCGAATAAGTATGAGCCAGTTCTGGTCGATTATTATGCTCACTTAAATGCGCTAGCACTGCCTGCGTCGTACCGCTGGAAATCAGCTGTTCCAACATTTGTGCACATTGTTCATTTGACAGATGTCCGCTGCGAGAATTGACCCGCTGTTTCAGGAAGGGGGGATATTCGCCGTTGAGCAGCATTTTTCGGTCATAATTCGACTCTAACATGACAAAATCACAGCCGGAAATTCCCTGCATCACCGTTTCGCTGGCATATCCCAGATCGGTGCAGATCGCAATGGATTTTCCGGCAGGAGAATCAATGTGAAATCCGATACTTTCAGCACTGTCGTGTGGAGTTGCAAAAGGCGTTACAAGAAAACCGCCGGCTTCCACAGGGGAATCCAGCACATTTATCGGTTCATTTCCAGTTAATATACCGGACTGAACTAACGATTCCAGCGTTCCGCGAGAACCGTAGATGGGAATATTATATCGATGCGAAATTGCCTTCAGACCCTGCACATGATCCGTATGCTCATGACTAACGAATATGGCTTGAATTTTTTCTGGCGCAATTTCTGCATAGGAAAGAGCTTTTGCAAAGTTGCGGATACCAATTCCCACATCAAAGAGGATACCGCCAGAAAAATCTCCCAGAAAACTGGAATTTCCCCGGCTCGAACTGCATAAATTATAGAAAAACAAGTTGTCCGTATCCTCCTAACTGTAGTGATCAAAGAGCTTGTGCAAGAACAGCTTCAGGAATACCTACTTTTTTGATATCCGCACCGATTGCACGAAGTTTCTTTTCAATATCTTCGTATCCGCGTTCAATATGATGAATTTCTTCAATTTCTGTGACACCGGTGGCAGCTAGTCCAGCAATAATCAGGGCAGCTCCTGCCCGAAGATCTGTTGCCTTAACTGGTGCCCCCATTAAGTGGCATCCGCCTTCTACGACCGCCACTTTACCATCTACGGAAATATCTGCGCCCATTCTGCGAAGTTCGTCCACATATTTGAACCGATTATCCCAAATTCCTTCGGTAACGATGCTGGTTCCCTCAGCAAGAGTCAGCAGCGTTGTAATCTGCGGCTGCATGTCGGTTGGAAATCCTGGATGCGGCATTGTTTTGATGTTGGTTTTTTCTAACCGTCCACCACCTATTACCCGAATGGAATCATCAAATTCTTCTACATAAACGCCAATTTTTTGCAATTTTACGGTAATGGATTCCAAATGTTTGGGAATCACATTTTTAATCAGAACATTACCGCCTGTTGCCGCTGCTGCGACCATAAAAGTTCCCGCCTCAATTTGGTCAGGAATAATGGAATACTGAGTGCCATGCAGGGATTTAACTCCGCGGATTTTTATCACATCGGTTCCTGCCCCCATAATGTCAGCACCCATCGAGTTTAAGAAGTTAGCAAGGTCGACAATATGCGGCTCTTTTGCGGCGTTTTCAATGACAGTTAAGCCATCCGCTTTTACAGCCGCGAGCATAACATTGATTGTTGCACCAACGGTCACAATATCAAAATAAATATGGGCTCCCACCAGATGTTCCGAATTGACTTGGATCATTCCATGCTCAACCGAACTTTGTGCACCGAGAGAATTGAATCCCTTCAAATGCTGATCAATGGGGCGTGCGCCTAAATCGCAGCCACCTGGCATGGATACCCGCGCTGATCCCATTTTGCCCAGCAGCGAACCTAGAAAATAGTAGGAGGCACGCAAATTTTTTGCCAGATCATAGGAAACCAATGGAGTATGAATTCGTCGAGGATCAATGCGTAAAGTGGATTTATTCAGCATGGTGACTTCAGCACCCATGGAGAGAAGAATCTTTATAATAATATCAATATCACTAATATTGGGAACATTTTCTATTATACATGGTTCGTCGGAAAGAACGGTAGCAGGCAGAATGGCGACTGCGGCATTTTTTGCACCGCTGATGGTCACTTCGCCATGTAATTTGTTGCCACCTTTAATGACATACTTTTCCAAAGCGACACCCCTTTTTCATTTTTAACATTACTAGTATATCACAACTTCCTTAAAAATAAAAGGGGGTGTATTAGATATTTCTTGGAAAATATGATGGGAAATCTGAATGATAAACTGGAAAAAAACACAAAGCAAACATGTTTTCGGATTTTGTTCTCCATCATATTACCAAAAAATTCCATATCATACAAAATGCCTCCGGCTAAAGAGGCCGAAGGCAGAAAATTCTTTATTTTCCGGCTACGGAAAGTTCCGTCACAAGGACAGAAGGAGATCCGTAAACGGTGTATCCGGACGGCAGTCCGAATTTAAGGTCACTGCCGACTGCAGTAATGGATTGAAGCAGGTCAAAGAAATTACCTGCCACGGTAAATCCGCGCAAAGCTTTGGTGATTTTTCCGTTTTCAATCTGGAATCCTGCACTTTGCAGCGAAAAATCTCCGGTGATCGCGTTTGCACCCGCATGACCGCCGCTGATTTCGGTCAGATAAATGCCGTTTCCGGCTTTTTCCAGCAATTCTTCCCGGGAGAATTTCCCCGACTGAAGGTAGAAACTGTACGGTGCAACCGATACGCTGGAGGCATAGCTTGCTTTGTAGCCATTTCCGGTGCTGGAAACTCCATCCTTTGCCGCGGTTTTTAGGTTATGCAGCAAGGTTTTAAGGACGCCATTTTCGATGACCGGTTTGGTGAAAGTTGCGACACCTTCATCATCAAAGCTGGTCTGTACGGTACAACCGGGATAAAAGGGATCATCCAGCAGAGTCACTGCCTCACCAGCTACCCGGTCATTGACGCGCCCTTTCAGCAGAGAAAGTCCTTTCTGCGCCTGATCTGCCGAAAAGACAGGCGTGAAAATTGCCAAAAAATCCGCCATAACTTCCGGATCCAGAACAATGGGACATTTTCCGCTCTCTGCAACCTCAGCCCCGATAGTGGACGCTGCCTTGGCGACAGCATCTTCAACCAGATCCCGCCGACTAATTTCGGTTAGCTTTCCGGTACGATAATCGTAGGCGTTGTATTTTTGACCGTCCTGCTCGAGCACTGCCCCGACAATTCCGCCCTGAAAACTGCAGACATTGTGCAGATTCAGACCGCGGGAGTTGGTTAGACGGGTCGTAACCCGTTCCGCCACAAACTGGCTGGAGGTTCCGTCACAGACGCGGGGATCTGCATCGTAGGCTTTGGATTGGCAGTCCAGTACAAACGGTATAATGCTTTCCGCTGTCGGAAGCGCCAGATCCTGATCCGCTGTTTTTTGATAGGAATCGCCTGCCTCATGCAGGAATACCGGATCGGTATTTTCGATGGTGCGGGCATTTTCGATTGCGCGAACGACAATTGTTTTTGCCTGCTCTTCATTCAGCAGTTCGGTAGAAGCGTACCCCATCTTTCCGTCTACGATGCAGCGGAAGCAGACACCCCCCGCAACATTACTTGAAAAACGGTGGATTTCCCGCTGATGTGCCGATATGGAAATGCTTTCCTCTTCTCTGGAATACAGTTCATAATCTGCTAGACCATGTGCCTTTGCCGCCTGAATAACAGCCTCCTGAAATACTTCGTAATTCATACCGATCCCTCCTTTAACGTCCGCCGACCGTGATGGATGATACACGGATGAGCGGCTGGCCGACGTTGGTGGGAATGGAACCGCTTAACGAACCGCACATTCCCTGTCCGCAATCAAGGTTCTGTCCGACCATATCAATATTCATCAGAATTTCGCTGCCTTTTCCGATCAGGCTTGCGCCGCGGACTGGCTCACAGATTTCGCCGTTGCGGACGAGATATCCTTCTGTAACCGCAAAATTGAATTCTCCCGTTACCGGATTGACCGATCCGCCGCCCATCTGCCGGCAATAAAGGCCGTTTTCGATTGAGCGGATGATTTCTGCATTGTCATCGGTGCCGTTTGCGATAAAGGTATTCGTCATACGGGAAGTAGGCTCAAACAGGTAGCTCTGCCGGCGCGCGCTGCCGGTAGGTGCCATCCCCATCCGCTTGCCGTTGAGACGGTCGATCAGATAGTTCTTTAAAATGCCGTTTTCAATCAGCACATTCCGCTGAGAGGGATTTCCTTCGTCGTCAATGTTGACCGATCCCCATGCGCCGGGAATGGTGCCATCGTCAATAGCAGTGACTTTTGGATTCGCAATCTGCTGTCCGAGTTTGCCAGCAAATTGGCTCTTTCCCATTGCTACCGAGGTTGCTTCCAGCGAATGTCCACAGGCTTCGTGGAAAATTACACCACCGAATCCGTTTTCAATCGCAACAGTCATTTTCCCTGCCGGACAATATTGAGCATCCAGCATAGTGACTGCCTGACGTGCGGCCTCGCGGCCGACCGCTGCCGGGTCGATCTGGTCGAACATTTCCAGGCCCATCCGGCGTCCCGGACTTTGTACACCTGACTGATTTTCCCCATTCCGGCTGGCAACTGCATTGATCATCATTCGGGTGCGGATCTGCCGGTCTTCGGTGTACAGTCCTTCTGTATTGGCAATCAAGATGTTGTGATCGATATCCAGCAAGGTCGCCTGTACCTGAGAAATGCTTTCATGATATTCCTTTGCGGCCGAGTAGCCGGTGCGCAAAAGATCTGCCTTGACTGAATTGGATACAGTCGCCGGCACAATTCGAATCGGATGCACATCACCGAAACGTCTTTCCGTCAGGTGAATGTCCCGATTCTGAGAACCGGATGCAATAGCATGTGCGGCATTTTCCGCGCAGCGGAGCAATCCGCTTCTCGAAATATCACTGGTAGAGGCGTAGGCACTTTTCAGGTCCTTATAGACCCGGATTCCTACGCCAGACAGAAAATTGTCCGTTACTGTTTCAATTTTTCCGTCGATCATGGTAATCGCGTTGGATTTTGTATGTTCGGCAAAGATTTCTGCAAAATCGGCGCCGGTTGAAACGGCTTTCTGCAGGACTTCGCCCAATAATTCACGGGAAAGCATGAAAAACCTGCCTTTCTTCCGGAATGTCCGGAGATTAAAATAACAGAATGGAAGGCTATTAAGACCTTCCGTTTTATTATACCACTTTTCTATATTTTACACAAGAGGAGATTCGGCACGATTGGAATTTCCATCAATCATTTGTTGGATGCTTTCCACCCATTGCCGGAATTTTTCCAGATCCGCCTTATCCGGGTGAGTAGATGCGGCGTCAAAATTTGCAATCATCTGCAGCATTTGCGCGTCTCCCGGATGCTGTTCCAACTGTGCCTCGTAGCGTTTGCGCACAGCAGGCAGCATCTTGCCCTGACACAAAAATCCGGGAAGAATGCGGTTGTCGGCAGGAATGAGCGAAGAAACTCGACTGAGAATCTGTGAAAAATAGGCGGAGTCTCCTCCGAATCCTGCCGTACCGAACAGCGCAATGGTTTTACCGTGAAGAGATTTGAGAAATTCCTGCATTTCCGGTGTACAGCTTCCCCGATCTGTCCAAAATCCCGCCAAAATCAGAGGAACATCCGAGCAGCCATTCGATTCCGGCTGCCCTAAAAACGCACAATCCTGCTTCGGCAGAATCTGACCGGCTAATTCTGCAAGTTTCGCAGTATTACCGGTTCTGCTTGTATATACAATCGCATAAGGTGTCATGATTTGGTTTCCTTTCTTTCGCTATGAATTGATTTCATTATAGCAGAAAATTATGGATTTTTTCCAAAGAAATTTCCGGTATTTTGTGACGGTTTGCTCTTGGACAGGCACATGAGATCGCATATCCGAATAGAATAGAGTACTCCTTCCTCAATCATTTGTGCGTAGGATAATTTGACTTGCAGGAGGCATTTTATGAATATCTATCGCGGAAACAGCAGCTGCTGTCATGCGGATTTGGCTTGCTGCCAACCCGTTTGTCAACCAGCGTGCTGCTGCCCGGGTCCCACAGGGCCGACGGGACCAACTGGCCCTGCTGGCGGTCCCACAGGCCCGACCGGTCCCACAGGTCCCACTGGCCCAACCGGCCCTACAGGTGCAACCGGTCCTCAGGGAATTCAAGGCCCACAAGGTGCACAGGGAGTTCAAGGTCCTACCGGCCCTGTTGGCGCACAGGGCGCACAGGGGGTTCAGGGATTAGCAGGTGCAACGGGTGCGACTGGCCCTACCGGACCTACAGGCCCCACTGGTCCAACCGGACCTACAGGCCCTGCAGGAGCACAAGGTATCCAGGGAATCCAGGGATTAGCAGGTACTGATGGTGCAACAGGTGCAACCGGTCCCACAGGTCCTACAGGCCCCACTGGTCCAACCGGACCTACAGGCCCCGCAGGAGCACAAGGCATTCAGGGAATTCAGGGATTAGCAGGTGCCGATGGTGCAACTGGCGCCACTGGTCCAACAGGCCCCACAGGCCCGACGGGTCCAACCGGACCTACAGGTCCTACTGGTCCTACTGGTCCGGAAGGTACCGTCACACCAGGAACTGCTGTAGCGGATGCGAATACAGGCGGCACTGTGGCAGATGTTGCCAATACTTTGAATGAGTTGCTTGCTTCTTTACGTGCCGCTAATATCATTTCTACCTGAGGATCTGATGAAATTGAGCCGCTGTCTCAACAGGCAGCGGCAATTTTTTCAATGGAGGATTTTAAGTGATTACAATCAGTTTATGTATGATTGTCCGGAATGAGGAGGATGTTTTAGCTAGATGTTTGGAGAGCATTCGGCAGGCGGTAGATGAAATCGTTATTGTTGACACTGGATCCACAGATCAAACCGTGGAAATTGCGAAAAATTATACCAATCGAATTTACAACTTTGACTGGATCGATGACTTTGCGGCTGCACGAAATTTTTCTTTTTCTAAGGCAACCTGTGACTACATTATGTGGATGGATGCCGATGACATTATTTTGCCGGATGATCTATCAGCTTTGCTTCAGTTAAAGGAAAATTTGGATTTTTCTGTTGATCTGGTTATGATGCCATACCATTCGGACTTTGATTCGGAGGGCAGACCACTTTTCCTTTATGAAAGGGAACGCCTTTTCAAGCGGGAAATGCATTACCGTTGGCAGGGAGAAATTCATGAGGCTATCTCTCCTTACGGTAAAATCTTGCACAGTCCCGTAGCAATTACTCATCGGAAAGAACGGGCTGCAGATCCGGATCGGAATCTCCGAATTTTTGAAAAACTCCTTGCCAAAGGAAAAGAATTAGACCCTAGGCAGCAATACTATTATGCAAGGGAATTGGCGGCTCATGGTCGGGATCGCGAAGCTGTTCAATGGTTCAGCCGTTTTTTGGATGAACGAATGGGATGGGTTGAAAACCGAATTGGTGCCTGTCTCGATCTGGCAGGATGTTTGGAACGTCTGGGAGAATCGGAACAGGCAATGGAAACGCTCGCTCGCAGTTTTGCCTATGATTTGCCGCGTCCGGAAATCTGCTGCGGTTTGGGAAGAATCTGGATGCAGAAACTGGATTATCATCAGGCAATTTATTGGTATGAAAGGGCGCTACACTGCGCACCTCCCAATAAGAATTCTTTCTGCCAACCGGATTACTGGGATTTTATCCCCTATTTGCAGCTATGTGTATGTTATGAGCATCTGAATCGGCGATCCGATGCACTCTTTTATCATGAAAAAGCAAAACGACTAAAACCTCGGCATCCCTCAGTCCAATATAATGAAACGTATTTTTACGGATGACAGATTTGAGAAAAGTGTCCATATAAAATGAGAATTTATCGAAAAGAATGTGTAAAGTTTTTCTTGCGATTTTGATTAGAGATCGTTATAATAGTAGTGGAATCCCACCAATGCTGGGAAATATTACAAATAAAGGAATTTGATACCCATGGCGAGAGAAAATAATCTTGGGGAAGACAAAGTCTCCCACCTGGTGCTGCGGCTAGCAATACCCACTATGCTTGCGCAGCTTGTCAACGTCTTATACAGTATTGTAGACCGTATTTTTATCGGCAATATCCCGGTAATTGGCGGGGAAGCACTAGCTGGTGCCGGTGTCTGCGGACCGGTTGTTACCTTGATTTCCTCGTTTGCCTTTCTGGTCGGATTGGGCGGCGCGCCTTTGATGGCGATCCGGATGGGAGAGGGAAATCAAAAGGGTGCACAGAAAATCCTTGCAAACTGCACCATTATGCTGGCTGTCTTAGCGGTTGTTTTAACAACATTGTTTCTGATCTTTAAAAAACCGCTGCTTATGACTTTCGGAGCCAGTGAGACGACCTATCCATATGCAAATACTTACATGACCATTTATACGGCAGGGACTATTTTTGCAATTTTAGCCACTGGGTTGAATCAGTTTATTACCTGTCAAGGGTATTCGACCCTCAGTATGCTCACCGTTATGATCGGGGCTGTTGTTAATATCATTTTGGACCCGGTCTTTATTTTCGTTTTGGATATGGGAGTCGCCGGCGCCGCAGTCGCAACAGTGATCGCGCAAGCTTCCTCCTGTGCGTTTGTATTGTCGGTTCTCTTCTCCAGCCGTGTAAAGGTTCGGATTAGTTTCGGCGGATACCAATGGAAAGTTATGAAACAGGTTCTCACCTTTGGACTTTCTCCGTTTTTAATCAATGCGACTGACAGTGTCGTTTTGATTGCGCTTAATGGAGTGCTTCAGAAATACGGCGGTCCTACGGAAGGGGATATGCTCGTCACCTGTGCGACGATTGTTATGAGCTATATGCAGTTGATTTCTATGCCAATGATTGGCATTACCGGCGGTACTCAGCCGATTCTCAGTTTTAACTACGGCGCAAAAAAAATCGACCGGATCCGGCAGGGCGAGAAATACATCCTGCTGATGGCGGTCGTATTTGCGGCAATCATGTTTACTTTGTCCCAGCTGATTCCGGGGCAGTTTGTTCGCATCTTTACCAGCGAAGCGCAATACATGGATCTTTCTGTTTGGGGAATCCGGGTCTATACGGCATGCGTCATTCCCATGGCATTCCAATATGCGCTGGTTGACGGCCTAACGGCACTCGGTGTCCCGAAAGCTGCCGTTTCGCTTTCCCTGTTCCGAAAAGGGGTACTGTTTCTCCTGACACTTGCTCTTCCCATCTGGTTTGGAGCAAAAAGCGCCTTTTTTGCAGAACCTATTTCCGACTTTATCGCTGGGTTTACTTCAACGACAACTTTTCTGCTCATTTTTAACAAGCTGATGAAAAAGAGGGAAGCAATGCCGGACGGGCAAGCTCTTTACAGTTGAACTCGACTAATATGACGCCCGTGTTCGTTCAAAATAACTTGCTCAATCTGATGCGCAGAATCCGGCATTGCCAGAATATCCATCATGCAATCTTGACGTCCTTGCGGCCCATCTGCATTGCGTGGAAATTCTTCATCAAAATCAAAATCCATTGCAAATGCACCTGAATAAGGTCCCCCTGTAAGATTGTTTTGTACGTTATCGACGGTTGTGGCACCATTATATAATGCGAATGGAACGACTTGAGCAGGCGGATCCCCAATCTGGTCGCGCTGTGGGTCGCCAAGTGGTGTCCGTTTGCGGATGCGGATGGCTTGAATCCCCTCACAGGTGTGTTTGAGGGTTCGGGCGCAATTTTCGGCTTCATCGAATGTATCGAAGCTTGCAGAAATTTTCATCGGTATTCCTCCTTGTTTATTCTCCGGTTTCCAATGCCCTGCCTTTTGAGTATTCCCCGCAAAACTGGACATATCCCTGATCCAGATTTTGCACAAGTTGGAAAATCTCTCCGGCAGGGTTTGATTTTTAATCGGTTTATGGTATAATAAAACGATAAGAAGGAAAAAAATAAAGGTAAATTGCCCGATATTGGAGTGAAGTACAGATGCTTGTGAAACGGCTGATTGATATGCAGTCGGAAGACTGGAACCGTATGAAAGCACTGTACGTCCAATCTTTTCCCGAGGAGGAACGCAGCCCACTGGAATTACTCACCGACGATATGACCGGTATCAGTGAAATTTTAGGTTTTTACGAGGATGACCGCTTTTGCGGTTTTGCCTGTATGCTGATTGCGTTGGGAATTGCACATATCATATATATTGCCATTGAAGAAACTGAGCGGGGGTCTGGATATGGTTCCCGGGCATTGGAACAGATCCGACAAAGATATCCCGGACACCGGATTGTGGTGGATATGGAAGAGGTTCTTCCGGATGTGCCGAATTTTGTTCAGAGAGAGAAGCGACAGCGGTTTTATTTGCGAAACGGATATGCTTTCTGCCCGGTCTCTTACGAGTGGCGCGGGGACAAATATCGGATTCTGTCGCAGGGAGGCAGTGTTTCGGAACAGGAATTTTGGAACTTTTGGGAATATATTACCCAAAAAAATGAGGCGTTTTGCCAGTTTTAAAAGTATTTTGTGAAGGAGGGAACGAGGTATGCAGATTTCAGTCGGAGATATTTTGGTGATGAAAAAAAATCATCCCTGCGGTGGAAATCGCTTTGAGGTTCTGCGGGTAGGAATGGATTTTAAACTGCGATGTCTTGGCTGCGGCCGTGAGATGATGGTTCCCCGTTCCAAAGCGGAGAAAAGCATCCGCCGCATCGAGCAGAATGGTGAGGATTAGCGCGGCAAATCCGGCCAGAAGATGTTTTATATTTATGATATCGAAAGGAATGCATTATGCTCGAGAAAGTGTTGCTGATTGAACAGCATTATGAAGAAATTAACCAGAAACTGATGGATCCCAATGTCGTCAATGATCAGGCGACTTATCGGGATCTGATGAAGGAATACAAGAATCTGACGCCAGTTGTGGAAAAATTCCGCGAGTATAAAAAGGCAGAAGCGGATTTTGAGGAAGCCAAGTCACTGTTGGAGGCAGGTGGACTCGATAAGGACTTTAAGGAGATGTTGGAAGAAGAATTTGCTGCCGGCAAAGAGAATACCGAACGTCTGGCGGAAGAATTGAAAATTCTGCTTCTTCCCCGCGACCCGAATGACGACAAAAACGTTATTATCGAAATCCGCGGCGGCGCAGGCGGCGAGGAAGCCGCTCTGTTTGCCAACTCCCTGTACCGGATGTATTCCATGTATGCGGAAGCACGGGGTTGGAAACAGGAAATACTGTATGCCAATCCCACCGAATTGGGCGGATTTAAGGAAATTTCATTTTCTATTGACGGAGACGGCGCCTATTCTCGCCTCAAATATGAAAGCGGCGTTCATCGTGTTCAGCGTGTCCCCGAAACCGAAACGCAGGGGCGAATCCACACTTCAACGGTAACCGTTGCCGTGCTTCCGGAAGCGGAGGACGTCGAATTTGACATCAATCCGGCTGACCTCCAAATTGATACCTACCGTGCCAGCGGTGCAGGCGGACAGCACGTGAATAAGACCGAATCGGCAATTCGTATAACGCACCTGCCGACTGGCGTAGTGGTTGAATGTCAGGATGAGCGCAGCCAGATCAAAAACCGCGAAAAGGCGATGAAAGTCTTGCGTTCCCGTCTCTATGACGCCAAAGTTCAGGAACAGAACGCCGCCATTGCCGCTGAACGGAAAAGCCAAGTTGGAACCGGCGACCGTTCGGAACGAATCCGAACCTACAATTATCCGCAGGGACGTGTGACCGATCATCGCATCGGCCTGTCGATCTATCATCTGGAAGCTTTCCTGAATGGCGATCTGGATGAAATTATTGACGCTCTGATTACGGCGCATCAGGCAGAATTGCTTGCGGCACAAGCGGAGGAGTAATCTCGACATCGAAAGAAGGATTTTGCATGGATACGAAACTTCTTCCCGCAGATGAAGCGGGAATCCGGGAGGCTGCCCGCCTTCTCCGGCAGGGTCAGGTGGTGGGAATTCCCACTGAAACGGTGTACGGACTTGCTGCGAATGCTCTTGATCCCGAGGCTGCTGCGCGTATTTATGCCGCTAAGGGCCGTCCGTCCGATAATCCGCTGATCGTACACATCGCAGATTATGCGATGATTGATCAGCTGGTTGCTGGAAAGCCGCTTCTCGCTGACCGTCTCGCCGAAGCCTTCTGGCCCGGTCCTCTCACTATGATTTTCCCGAAAGGAGAACAGGTGCCGTTTGCTACAACCGGCGGCCTGGATACCGTAGCGGTTCGAATGCCTTCTCATCCGGCAGCTCAGGCGCTAATCCGGGAGTGCGGACTGCCTTTGGCTGCTCCCTCCGCCAACCTTTCCGGGCGTCCAAGCCCCACACGCGCCTCTCATGTATTTCATGATATGGAGGGACGGATTCCGCTGATTTTGGATGGGGGAGAATGTCAGGTTGGTGTGGAATCCACTGTTATTGCGGTCGGGGAAGAGTCGGTTCGATTGCTGCGTCCGGGTGGAATTACCGTTGAAATGCTTTCCCAATACTGCGATGTGATTGTCGATGATGGTGTGCTGCATCAGATTCGGGAAGGGCAGACGGTGCTTTCTCCCGGTATGAAGTACAAACATTATGCGCCTAAGGCATCCGTAATTCTGTTGGATGGCTCGCCGGAACAGTTTGTCCGCTATGTCAATACGCATGCGGAAGAGGGCGTTTTTGCCATGGCAAGTAAAGAGCAGCAGCCTCGGCTGAACGTTCCGGTTCTCTGCTTCGGCGGGGAAGAGGATGAGGCTTCTCAAGCACATGCCCTCTTTGATTGCCTGCGCGCCTGCGATGAAAACGGGGCAAAGACCGTTTACGTCCGCCTCCCGAAACAGACCGGAGTAGGACTCGCGGTTCTGAACCGTTTGCTGCGCGCCGCTGCATTCCATATCATCAAACTGGATGAGGAGGAACAACATGGCTGATAAACCGCTGGTTGTCGGACTCACTGGGCAGACAGGCGCGGGAAAAACCACTGTTTCCGAAGCGTTCCGCAAAAATGGATATGCCGTTATCAACGCTGACCTTGTAGCGCGTGAGGTGACTGCGGATCCTCATATTGTAGAACGTCTGGGAGATTTATTTGGACCGGATATTGTCACTGAAGAGGGAACCCTCAACCGCAAGGCACTCGCTGCCAAAGTTTTTTCGGACAAGCAGGAACTGCTGAAACTGAATACCATCCTGTATCCCATTATTACCAAGAAAATTCAGGAAAAAATCGACCGTCTGGCAGAAAACGGAAAGCATCGGATTCTGCTGGATGCGCCTACTTTATTCGAAAGCGGAGCGCACAAGCTCTGCACCAGAACGGTAGCGGTTTTGGCGGATGCTGAAAGGCGAAAACAGCGGATTATGCAGCGCGATCATCTTACCGAGCAGGAGGCGCTCACACGAATGTCAGCTCAGCCTTCGGATTCTTTTTACAAATCCCGGGCAAGCTATTTGGTGCGCAATGACTCCTCTTCTGATCAACTGGAAAAAGCGGTTCAGCCGATTATCGATCGCCTGGAAAAAACGAAAAATTCTTCAGTTCGGTCTATGCTGACCCTGACAGCTGCCTTTGCTGGATGTATTCTAGTGGTGTGGGGATTTTTCCTCTGCGCGTTCTGGATCCAATATCCCCGCAAATATCAGGAGACAGTCTTGCAGACTGCCGCGGAATTTGAGGTGTCGCCTTCTTTGGTCTATGGGATCCTGAAAAGAGAAAGCAATTTTTCTCCCGATTTTTCGGAGGGCGGCAGGCAGGGAATCTTCCCCCTGACAGTAGAACAATTTGATGCGGTCTGCAGCCGCAATCAATGGCAGGATTCCTATGAGGATCTCCTGAACCCTGAGGTTTCCATCCGCTATGGAACCGCCTATCTGGATCTTCTGATGGATACGTTTTCCTCTGAGCGGGCAATTCTCGCCGCGTATTTCGCCGGAACCGAGCAGACTCTCGAATGGCTTCAGGACCCGGAATACAGCGAGGATGGCGTTGAATTTCAAAATATCCCGGACGATGCGATCCGGAAATCCATTACTTCTGTGGAAGGCGCCCAGTTGATGTATGAGAAATTATACAAACTGGATTAACCAATATTAATGATACAATAAGGAGAATGATTATGAGCAAAGCAAGTGAACTCAAAGAGGCTCTCTTTCTGGAAAAGAAGCACGGCGGACTGCTTCTCAGCGAAGAGGAACTGAAAAAAGCGCAGGAATTCTGCGAGGAGTATAAAAATTTCCTGAACCGCAGCAAGACCGAGCGCGAAGCGGTGGACTATGCAGTGGAACGTGCGGAAAAATACGGCTTTACCGCTTTCGATCCCGCGAAGACCTATCAGGCAGGCGATAAGGTTTACCTGAATAACCGCGGCAAAGCTCTGATCCTCTGTGTCGTCGGTAAGAAACCGCTGACCGAGGGCGTCCACATTATGGCAGCACACACCGATTCTCCTCGTCTGGATTTAAAGCAGGTTCCGCTTTATGAGGACAATGAAATCGCCTACTTCAAGACCCATTACTACGGCGGCATCAAGAAATATCAGTGGGGTGCGATCCCGCTGTCGCTGCACGGCGTAATTGTGAAAGCAGACGGCACTTCCGTGACCGTCAATATCGGTGAAGATGCAGGCGATCCCGTTTTCTGCGTCACCGACCTGCTGCCCCATCTGGCTGCTGACCAGATGAAACGTCCCGCCGGCGAGATCCTCCGCGGTGAAGAACTGAATCTCCTGATCGGATCCATGCCTTTCCGTGATGACGAAGCAAGCGAACGCGTGAAGCTGAACATTTTGTCCATGCTCCATGAAAAATACGGCATTATTGAAGCGGATTTCCTGTCGGCTGAACTGGAAGTTGTTCCTGCATTCAAGGCTGTCGATGTCGGATTTGACCGCAGCGTTGTCGGCGGCTACGGCCAGGATGACCGCGTCTGCGCTTACACTGAAATGGAGGCCGTTTTCGGCGCCCAGAATCCCGAAAATACCGTTATGTGCATCTTTGCGGATAAGGAAGAAATCGGTTCCTGCGGCAATACCGGTATGAAATGCGCCTTCCTGCGTCACTTTATCGAAGATCTCGCAGCACCTTATGGCATCGCAGGCCGCACCGTTCTCGGCAAATCCAAGTGTCTTTCTGCGGACGTCAGCGCTGCTTTCGATCCCACCTTCCCCGATGTTTCCGAGCGGAAGAACAATGCATTCCTCAACTGCGGCGTGTCCATCTGCAAATACACCGGTTCCCGCGGTAAGGGCGGTTCTTCCGATGCTTCCGCAGAATTTATGGGCTGGGTTCGCCGGATGCTGGACAATGGCAATGTCCTCTGGCAGACTTCCGAACTCGGCAAGGTCGATCAGGGCGGCGGCGGAACCGTGGCAGCTTATATTGCGGAATTGGATGTGGATACCATCGACGTCGGTGTTCCGGTTCTCTGCATGCATGCTCCGTTTGAGCTGACCTCTAAAATCGATGTTTACTCCACTTACCGTGCCTTTGCGGAATTCTCCAAATAATCAATCTTATGCTGGAAAATACAATTCTTGTCCTCGCAATCCTCGCCATTGTTCTGGCAATTGTCGGAGCGGCTCTCTCCTATCTGCATTTCTACCGCAGGGAACATCTTCACTGCCCCAAATGCGGATACGACTGGAAGCCGCCCCTTCTCCGCATGATTTTCTCGGTCAATGCCGTGGATGGGAAGATTATCCGCTGTCCGCGGTGCGGTGAAAAGGAATTTATGCGGGCCGAACGGGATGTCCTGTTCTCTGAAAAGGAATGAAAAAATAGAATACCTGTTGACTTTTCCGAAAAAGACTGATATAATAATTTCATATATCATACAGGCTGTGACAGGGAAAAAGTCCCACTTTGACGCACTTCAGAGAACTGCCGGTTGCTGCGAGGCAGTGTGCGGGGTTGGATGTGCTCGCCCTTGAGCTTCCCGCTGAACCGGAGTTTTCCACAGTAGGCGCGGACGGATTTCCATTCCGTTAACAGGGAAGAGCGGGCGCTTGCGCCAATGAGAATGGTACCGCGGAAGTTTGGCTTTCGTTTCTTGAGATTCAGGAAACGAAAGCTTTTTTATTTGTCACAGGAAGAAAGGAACGTTTGCAATGAAATCGTATGATTTTGCGGCCATTGAGAAAAAATGGCAGAATTATTGGGAGGAACACAACACCTTCCATGCGGAAAATGACTACACCAAACCGAAATTCTATGCACTGGTTGAATTCCCGTATCCGTCCGGACAGGGACTGCATGTCGGACATCCGCGCCCCTATACCGCGCTGGATATCGTCGCCCGCAAACGCCGTTTGGAAGGCTACAACGTCCTGTACCCCATGGGCTGGGATGCATTCGGCCTGCCGACCGAAAACTTCGCGATCAAAAATCACATTCATCCTGCCGAAGTCACCAAGCGGAATGTAGCACGCTTCAAAGCACAGCTGAAATCTCTCGGCCTCTCCTTTGACTGGCAGCGTGAAATCAATACCACCGATCCGGATTACTACAAATGGACGCAGTGGATTTTCATTCAGCTGTTCAAAGCCGGACTGGCTTACAAGAGCGAAATGAATGTCAACTGGTGTACCTCTTGTAAATGCGTGCTGGCAAACGAGGAAGTCGTGGGCGGCGTCTGCGAACGCTGCGGCGGCGAGGTCATCCACAAAGTGAAATCCCAGTGGATGCTGAAAATCACCGAATACGCCCAGAAGCTGATTGACGACCTGGCAGATGTGAACTACATCGACCGTGTTAAAACTTCCCAGATCAACTGGATCGGCCGTTCCACCGGTGCAGAGGTTGATTTCGGGACCACTGCTGGCGATACCCTCCGCGTTTACACCACCCGTCCTGACACCCTGTTCGGCGCAACTTATATGGTCGTTTCCCCTGAGCACCCCTTTATTGAAAAATGGGCGGATCGGCTCAAAAATATGGATGAGATCCGTGCCTATCAGAAGGAAGCCGCCAAGAAATCTGACTTCGAGCGCACCGAGGTCAACAAAGATAAAACCGGCGTTAAACTGGACGGTGTGATGGGAATCAATCCCGTCAACGGCAAGGAAATCCCGATCTTTATTTCCGATTATGTTCTGGTCAGCTACGGCACCGGCGCGATTATGGCGGTTCCGGCTCATGATACCCGCGACTACGAATTTGCCAAGAAATTCGGCCTGCCGATCATTGAAGTGGTCAAGGGCGGCGATATTGAGAAGGAAGCCTTCACCGACTGCGATACTGGCATTATGGTCAACTCCGGTTTCCTGGACGGCTTGACCGTGGAGGAAGCAAAAGAGAAGATCAAAGACTGGCTGACCGAAACCGGCAAGGGTGAGCGAAAAGTCAACTTTAAACTCCGTGACTGGGTATTCGCCCGTCAGCGTTACTGGGGCGAGCCGATCCCGATCGTTCATTGCGATCACTGTGGCTATGTTCCGATCCCCGAAAGTGAGTTGCCTCTCCGTCTGCCCGAAGTGGAAAGCTATGAACCTACTGAAGATGGCGAATCCCCACTGTCTAAGATCGACAGCTTTGTCAATACTGTCTGCCCCGTCTGCGGACGTCCCGCCAAACGCGAGACCGATACCATGCCGCAGTGGGCTGGTTCTTCTTGGTATTTCCTGCGTTACTGCGATCCGCACAACAATGAGGCATTGGCTTCTCCTGAGGCCCTCAAATACTGGTTGCCCGTTGACTGGTACAACGGCGGTATGGAACACACCACCTTGCACCTGCTCTACTCCCGCTTCTGGCATAAATTCCTCTACGATCAGGGTGTTGTCCCCTGTAAGGAACCGTATGCGAAGCGTACCAGCCATGGTATGGTTTTGGGCGAAAACGGTGAGAAGATGAGTAAATCTCGTGGCAATGTCATCAACCCTGATGATATCGTTCGGGAATTCGGTGCAGATACCCTCCGTCTGTATGAGATGTTCATGGGCGACTTTGAAAAATCCGCTCCTTGGAGCATGGATTCCGTCCGCGGCTGCAAACGCTTCCTCGACCGTATCTGGAATCTTCAGAATATTCTGGTGGATGGCGACAGCTACCGCAAGGAACTCGAAACACCTTTCCATCAGACCATCAAAAAGGTCTCCGAGGATATTGAGAACATGAAGTTCAACACCGCAATTGCAGCGATGATGAGCCTCCTGAATCAGATTTCTGACAGTGGTGCCATCAACCGCGCTGAATACCGCGATCTGTTGATTATGCTCAATCCATTTGCGCCGCATATGACCGAGGAACTGTTTGAGGAAATGGGCTTCGGCGGCCCGATTTCTTCCTGTCAGTGGGTAAAATGGGAGGAAGAAAAGTGCAAGGAATCTACTGTGGAAATCGTTGCTCAGGTCTGTGGCAAGATCCGCGCGAAACTCGTAGTTCCCGCTGATATCTCCCAGGAAGAAGCCATTGCGCTTGCCAAAGCAGAACCCCGTGTTGCTGCCGAGATCGAAGGCAAGAAGATTGTCAAGGAACTCTATGTCAAGGGAAAACTGGTCAACATCGTGGCGAAATAAGGAAGTTCATATTCCGAAATACGAAAAAACGGAAAAAAAGCAGGCCATGCGCAATCATGACCTGCTTTCTTCTTTATCATCCGGTACATAGGCAGCAATGTCTTCCAACCTACATTGTAGGACAGAACATAACTTGTTCAGCGTTTTTGTTTCGATATTTTCATTGGCTCTGAGCCGCCGAATCGTCTTGCTGTCAATCCCGCATTTTTCCCGCAACTGATAGGTGGAAATGTTCTTTTTCTGCATGATTTTCCATAATCGATCAAAACAAATCATTGTTTGGATACCTCCCTGCTTTGTTGCTTCCTATTATGGGGAGTATTCGATTTTTTGTCAATCATTTGCTGAGATTTTACTCTATAATTTTGTGTTCCATTGCCAGAACCAAAGGTCAGGAATCTTTTCCGTTTTTTCTGCGAAAAGTGCGGAAAACCCCTTGACATTCCGCTTCGATGTGTTATATAATAATAAATACAAATGCTGGTTTTGTCCTGCGGCCTCGGTGAGATCCCGTATGATATGCGGAACAGAGGTTGGTTTCATGAGGTCAGAATGCAGGCAGGGTCGGCCTTTAGACCTCTGCCGTTCGGCAAAGGGAGGGAATTGGAATGTCAGAAATCAGAGTGAAAGAGAACGAATCTCTTGACAACGCTCTTAAAAGATTTAAAAGATCTTGCGCGAAGTCCGGTGTGCTCGCCGAGGTTCGCAAAAGAGAGCACTATGAGAAGCCTTCTGTAAAACGTAAAAAGAAATCTGAGGCTGCTCGGAAACGCAAATTCAAATAATGGTAAAAAAGCGGGCGGTTTCGATCGTCCGCTTTTTCATTGTGCCAAGAGAAAGGAGCACCGCATGCCGATTTTTCTCCCTAGGGAAATGGCCAGACATGTGACCGATCTGCAGCCGGATTTCTTTCGCCAGCGCGGAATTCGTGCAATCATTCTGGATGTCGACAATACCCTGACCACCCATGGAAATCCGGTCCCGGCCGAGGGAGTTCCCGAGTGGATCAACCGGATGAAAGACGAGGGCTTTTCCGTTGCCATTCTTTCCAATAATTATCGCGAACGAGTGGAACCTTTTGCACGGCTTTTGGGCCTTGATTTCATTTCTATGGCCTGCAAACCGCTGACATTCGGCCTCACCCGTGCCTGCCGCAGATATGGTCTTCCGCCTGCTCAGGTTTGCCTGATCGGAGATCAGATTTTTACCGATATTGTGGGAGGAAACTGCAAGGGTGTTTTTACAATTCTGGTAGAACCGTATGAGTTGGAACAAAAGTGGAGTTTTCGTCTGAAACGAAAGCTGGAACAGCCCATTATTCGGAAATTCCACAAAAAGAAAGGAGAATCCCATTGAGTGCAATTTTTGGCCCGGCCGGGCGTCCGGACAGTTTTGAAGCCATGGGGTACCGCAAAACTGAACAGATTCCGGACTATTTGCAGCAGTTCGACCTCACCGCCTTTGAATACCAATTCGGTAGGGGCGTCCGCTATACAGAAAATGCTCTGTCCGCTTTTGCTGCAAAAGCCACTGCTGTTGGCATTGTGCTGAGTGTCCATTCTCCTTATTATATTTCTCTTTCTTCGGTGGAAGAGGAAAAACGATTGAATTCCATTACTTACATTACGGACAGTGCCAAGGCAGCACGTCTGATGGGAGCAGATCGCATTGTTGTGCATTCCGGTTCCTGTGGAAAAATTTCGCGGGAAGAGGCTCTCCTGCTTGCAAAGGATACCCTTGCGCAGGCAATCCGGGAGTTGGATGAACTGGGTCTTGGAGATATCACCCTTTGCCCCGAAACGATGGGAAAACTCAATCAGCTGGGCAATTTTGATGAGGTGATGCAACTTTGCGAGGCGGAGGAACGCCTGCTTCCCTGTATTGATTTTGGACACCTTAACGCCCGGACACTCGGCGGAATCCGCGGGAAAGAGGACTATCGCCGTCTGTTGGATGAGATGGAAAACCGGCTGGGATATGATCGTGCGTCCCGTTTCCATTCGCATTTTTCCAAGATCCAATATACGGAAAAGGGCGGCGAAAAGATGCATCTCACCTTTGCGGACATGCTTTACGGACCGGATTTTGAGCCTCTCATGGAATTAATTGCGCAGAAAGGCTGGAGTCCGCGATTTATCTGTGAATCGGCCGGCACACAGGCTGAGGACGCAAAAAAAATGAAAAACGCATATGATACAGCACAGAGCGGAGGAAATATTTTATGAAAAAACGTGTGCTTGTAATTCACGGCCCGAATATTAACCTGACAGGTGAACGCGAAACTGGTATTTACGGAAAAGATGATTTCGCCAGCATTAATGGAGATATTCGGAGTTGGGCCAATCAGTTGGGACTTGAACTGGTGGAGATTTTTCAGTCCAACAGCGAAGGGGCCATTATTGATAAAATTCAGGAACTCCGCCACGAAGTGGACGGCATTGTTGCAAATATGGGAGCTTACACGCACTACTCGATTGCAATCCGCGACGCGATTGCCAGCGTGAAAATTCCCTGTATCGAAGTCCACTTTTCCAATGTCCACAGCCGCGAGGAATTCCGGCATCATTCCGTTATCGCACCAGTCTGCGCCGGTGTCGTCTGCGGCTTCGGCAAGTTCAGCTATCTGCTAGCATTGGAAGGTCTTGCAAAATTGATCTGATTTTGCAATGAAAAACAGTAAAAATGCGCGTTCCCCGATGAAATATCAGAAAATTTACAAATACGTCTTGCAAAACAACTGCAAATACGGTAAAATATATAGGTGGAAGAATCGCGCTTTCGATTAGTCGGCGCTTTTCAGAATTTCAGACGGAAAGAATAATGGAGGTACTATCATGATTTCAGCAGGCGATTTCAGAAATGGACTCACCTTTGACATGGACGGCGACGTCATGCAGATTATCGAGTTCCAGCACGTAAAACCCGGTAAGGGTGCGGCTTTCGTCCGTACCAAAATCCGCAACGTCATTACTGGCGCTGTTACAGAAAAAACTTTTAACCCCACTGAGAAATTCCCCGAAGCGTTTATTGAACGCCGTGAGATGGAATATCTTTACAATGACGAAAATCTGTACTACTTTATGGATACCGAAACCTATGAGCAGCAGGCAATTGATGACCAGCATCTGGGCGATGGTTTCCGTTTTGTGAAGGAAAATACTCCTGTAAAGGTTCTGTCCTACAAGGGCGTTGTCTTCGGCGTGGAACCCCCGAACTTCGTGGAACTTCAGGTCGTGAAGACCGATCCCGGTTTTAAAGGTAACACTGCTACCAACGCAACGAAACCTGCTACGCTCGAAACCGGCGCTGAAATCAAGGTTCCGCTCTTTATTGACGAAGGCGAAATGATTCGTGTCGATACCCGTACCGGCGAATATATGGAGCGTGCTTAATTCATTTTTGTACCATACAAGGAGGATTTGTTATGGAACTGCTCGAAAAAGTTGCATACCTCAAAGGCTTGATGGCTGGCATGGAATTGGATCCCGAGAAAAAGGAGACTAAGCTTTTCAATGCTATTCTCGATACCTTGGATGATATGGCAAATGCTGTCACCGATATTGAAGCGGAAACCGACGAAATGTGCGATCTGATCGACGTCCTCGATGAAGACCTCGGATCTGTAGAAGAGTATGTCTACGGCGATGATGAAGAGGATGACGACTGTGACTGCGATTGCGATGACTGTGATGAGGAATGCGATTGCGAAGACGGCGAACTTTATGAAGTGACCTGCCCGACTTGCGGCAATACCCTCTATCTCGACGAGGAAATGCTCGATGAAGGCGAAATGAGTTGTCCGAACTGTGGCCAGGAACTGGAATTTGACCTGAGTTTGGACGGTTGTGATTGCGGTACCGAATGCGGCGGCTGCGATTGCGATAAATAAATATCAATGGCAAGGGGATTTCCCCTTACATAAAAAAATTTATTGTTTCGGGGCGGAGTGAAAGTCTCCACCGGCGGTGAAAGTCCGCGAGCGCTTCGGTGCTGATCCGGTGTAATTCCGGAACCGACGGTATAGTCCGGATGAAAGAAACACCAATCCTTTTTTGCGTTCTAACGCAAAATACGTGAATGTGCGTGCGCCCGCGGAGATTTTCTGCGGGCCTTTTTCTTTCCAATCGTTCCCCGCGGAAAGGAAAATTTTTATGAAAACAATCACCAACAAATCACAAGCTTCGCTCAATGTCCGGAAAATGACCATGACGGCTCTCCTGGGTGCGCTCGCAACCGTCCTCATGTTCATCAGCTTTAAGGTGCCTCTCATGCCTAGCTTTATTTCCATGGATTTTTCGGAACTGCCTGCTCTGATCGCGGCCTTCAGTCTCGGACCGGTTAGCGGCGTAGTGGTCTGCTTGATTAAGAATCTTGCCAATTTATTCGCATCCCAAACCGGAGGGGTCGGAGAACTTTCTAATTTCTTACTGGGAACCTGTTTTGTTTTGCCCGCTGGGCTGATTTACCGGTATCACAAATCCCGTAAGGGCGCTTTGATCGGTGCTTTGCTTGGCGCTGTCTGTATGGCGGTGGTCAGCGCATTTACCAACTACTTTATCGTATATCCTATCTATACCAATTTTCTTCCCATGGAAGCGATCATGGGAATGTACCAGGCTATCAATCCGCATGTGGAAACTTTGTGGGAAGCATTATGGGTCTTCAATGTTCCATTTACTTTTATAAAAGGTATGTGCAGTGTGTTGATTACATTCCTAGTATATAAAAAGATTTCTCCCTTGATTCAAGGAAAAAATCTTTAATAAAAAAGACGTCCCTCAGCAGGGACGTCTTTTTTATAACTGCTTTTCGTAAAGCCTAAACCACTTAGCACCGGAAATTTCTAATCCAAGATCAACCGTCCCGGCATACTGATATCCGGATGTCTCATACAGACGAACAGCAGGCTGATTACAAGCCAGCGTATCCATTCGGATTCCGTCCCCTTCGAGCTGCCGAACCTGGTCTTCACAGGCTGTCAGAAATTGGTGAGCCATTCCATGTCCCCGGCACGCCGGATGCAGAGCAAATGTATGGATTACATAAGGATTGTTCGTTTTGTTCTGCCATTTGCCTCCTGAATAAGCGACTGGCTGATCTTGATTCAGAATTACGGTTCCGATTATTCGATCTTCCGCAGTCCAGACATATAAAGTTCCATTTTGCAGAGCAGTTTTTGCCGTCTTTTGGGTGGGATATTCTCCTGTACGCCATCCGCGACAGAGATTGTCGGGAATCCGCGCCAGATGTTCGGTTACTGCTTCATATAGCTCTGTTACGGCAGACAGATCTTCCTCGGATGCCGGACGGAGAAGGGGGGACGCTTTTGCGGAGAGATTGAATACGGACGGCAGATACAGATGGGGAATGGCAGCCAGCAAAATTTCTCTTTGATTGGGATAAGTCCCGCGCCATACCTGATATAGAAGTTCCTGCAAAACCAGTCCAATTTTTTTTCCCTTTAATCCCAGTGCCATACAGTCTTCGCCCGTCACGGCAAGATCCTTTAGGCTCAGACATGGATTATGTTTGAGGATTTTTCGAGCCTCCTCTTCCAAGGCGTCCATTTGGTTCATTGGATTGGAAATGTTGGGATTTTTGGCTGCCTGATCGGCGCGTTTGACTTCCATCAGATCCCAGAATCGTTCCGGCCCAAGCGTCCCCAGCCAATAGGCTACATTTTCCTGGCCAAATTCGGAATCGTGGTAGCGGATTAGCGTCAATATTCGTCGCGATTGCTCTTTTGAAATTCGCATCCGCTGCAAAATACCATCCGCCAGACGCGCACTTTCCGCCGGATGTCCTTTAAAATGTCCGATTCCTGCGGAATCTCGGAAAAACCGGTTTGGCTTTCCGATATCATGCAGCAGCATGGTGAGCCGCAGTTCCGGATTCGGCCGAATGGCGCCTACGGAATGTACAATATGCTGGTAAACATCATACAAATGATAACAGGTGTATTGTAGGTGTCCGATACAGGGTGTTAGTTCCGGAATCAGAAAGGATATAATATCGGCATATTCCTGCAAAATTCGGACAACTGCCTTTCCGCACAGCAGCTTGGTCAGTTCGGATGTGATCCGTTCGGCTGAAATGTTCTGTAAATTTCGGCAATTTCGGTGAATGGCTGCTGCTGTCTGCGGTTCGATGGAAAAATCCAGTACCGAAGCAAAGCGCAATGCCCGCAGAATCCGCAGTGCATCCTCTGAAAAGCGCAGATCTGGATCGCCCACACAGCGAATCTGCCTTTTTTCCAGATCTTTCCTTCCACCGAATAAATCCAATACTTCCAAATCCGGATGGGCGGCCATCGCATTCACTGTGAAATCCCGGCGCGACAGATCTTCTTCAATTTTTCGCGCATATCCGACCGTATCCGGATGTCTTCCATCCGTATACCCCTGTTCCGTCCGGAATGTCGTGACTTCCAAAGGAATCTTGTCAATCATTACGGTTAGCGTTCCGTGCTGCTCTCCGGTCGACAGAATCTTGCAGCCTGAAAATACTTTTCGCATTTCTTCCGGTGTTGCCGCAGTCGTAATATCCCAGTCATGTACGGTTCTTCCCAGCAGACTGTCCCGAACACAGCCTCCCACTACATATGCCGCATATCCTGCTGTATTGAGCTGACTCAATGCTTTCCGAATAAAATTCGGATATTGAATTTCCATCCCGCTCACTCCATTGCCATTTTGATGGCGATATCTGCTGTTTTTCCTCCAATAAGATTCAGGAGATCCTGTGGATTTACCTCCACCTGCGATCCGATTTTTCCCGCACTGACCATGATAGTCGTTTCTCTCAATGCAGAAGAATCCAGCACGGTTGGATACTGCTTTTTCATGCCGATGGGAGAACATCCTCCTCGGATATAACCCGTCACTTTATTGATCTGCGCGACAGGAATCATCGCAATTGATTTTTCTCCTACTGCCCGAGCTGCCGCTTTCAGATCCAATTCCGTTTCCGCAGGCAGAACAAAAACAAAATATCCTTTTCCGGATCCTTGCGTTACCAACGTTTTGAATACCTGTTCCGGCTTCTGCCCCAATTTTTTCGCTACCGATACTGCATCAATTTGACCATCTGAATGGTCATAGTAATGTGCCGTATAGGCAATCTTTTTTTGTTCCAGTGTTCGCATGACATTGGTCTTTTCCACTTTGTTTCCAGACATGATATTCACCTAACCTTTTCTGTTATTGAGTATATCACATCTCCTTGACTCCGTCTAGTTTTTCTACATCTTTTGACTGTTTTTTCTATCTGATGCAAATTAAAAATTCTGGAAAAGTGCTTGCCACTTGCTGTATTTTATGATACACTTATACTAATAATAGTTGAATGGGAATGCTGATATATCTTATTTTGCTGTATAGCCAGCAATGCCTGCGGAAAGGATGAGAAATGTGGAAACAGCTGATCAGAGCTTGATTTCTGTGCGTACTTTGGGCGAATTTTCCATCAACTGCGGGGACAGACATATATCCGATACCGACGGCCGTACCAAAAAGGTTTGGCTGCTTTTGGAATATCTGCTGACAAACCGAAATAAGGATTTGTCAATGGAACAATTGGCAGAAGCTATCTGGAGAGATGAGGAGGAAAGCGATAATCCGACTAATGCGCTGAAAAATCTCGTTTATCGAGCTAGAACTCTATTAAAGGATTTAGTTCCTCATAAAAATCTTGATTATATCGTATTTTCCAGAAATACTTATCTTTGGAACAAAGAGATTCCTTGTTCCATTGATGTGGAGGAGTTTGAAGAATGCTGCGCTTTAGGGGAAAATCATGAAGCGGATCTCTCCAGTCGGATTGATGCCTATTTGCATGCCATTCAATTGTATCAGGGGGAATTTCTTCCCAAATCTTCCTACGCAGATTGGGTTATCAATAAAAGTGCTTATTATGCCTCGCTTTATGCAAAGGCGGTTGAACAGGTCGTCGGGATGTTGGGACAATTAGAACGGTATGAGGATATTATCAATGTCTGTGAGACTGCGGTTGTCCTTTATCCATATAATGAATCCATCCATTATGCCTTGATGCGTGCATATATGGCAGCTGGTCACAGAAGAAAAGCAATTGCTCATTATGAGTATCTTTCCGATTTTTTCTATAAGAAAATGGGAGTTACCCTTTCTAACTCGGTACGTGACCTGTATAAAGAGATGACAAGTGGAATGGAATCTATCGAAGCAGATATGGATTCTATTGAATCAGATCTTCGCGAAACAGATTCCCCCAAACATGCTTTCAGCTGTGATTACGAAATCTTTAAACAGATGTACCGCCTTCAGGCCCGGTCTATTGCGCGGACAGGCCAATCCGTTCATGTCGGTTTACTGACTGTCCGTGATATGCATGGGAATGTTCCTGGAGTTCCGCTGCTTCAGTCTGTTATGACGGTTTTGCGGGATGTGGCGCTGGATAGTTTGCGTAAAGGAGATATAGTTTCTGCTTATAGTTCCAATCAACTGGTTATCATGCTGCCAATGACTACTTATGAGAATGGCGAGATGGTATTACGTAGGATTCTTGCCGCTTTCACTAGAAAACATCGTACGAGAGACTGCTTTATTGATACCAAACTTCGAGAAATTAATCCGTCCGCAATATAAACAATCTGCGAACCGGAGTCCTCCACCGCTCGGGGGAATCCGGTTTTTTCATCAACATTTTATCGGGGAAATCCCCAAATGGGAGGGTTATTGTGAATTTGAATCGAGAAAATTGTTTGAAAATTTTTTTGATAGCAGCTGGAATTGTTGTCCTATTTTGGGCAGTCAACCACTTTGATCAACTTGCCTGGTTATTGAGCACCTTATTGGGATGGCTATCTCCTTTTATTGTAGGGGGTTGTATTGCTTTTGTATTGAATGTGCCGATGCGTGCATTGGAACACCTTCTGTTCCGTCCGTCTAAAAAGACCGGTATTGTACCATCTCCAAAATGGAAGCGTCCCCTGTGTATGCTGCTGAGTATCATTCTGGTGACTGCTGCTCTCATATTGGTGGTGGCACCGCAATTGGGAAATGTTGTTATGACCATTAAAGATGCGACACCAGGATTTATTTCTACTGTTCAGCAGTGGAGTGCGGATATGATGCAGAAATATCCCGAACTTTCCCAGCTTTTTCAAAAAATTGACCAGCAAAATATTAACTGGCAGGGAATTTTGGATGGTATTTGGCAATTCCTGCGTGAAGGCGCCGGATCTATGTTCCAGTCTACTGTTGGGGTGATCGGTTCTGTTTTTAGTGGTGCAACAACCGTATTCCTTGGCTTCTTTTTTGCTTGCTATCTGCTGGCTCAAAAGGAGACACTTGCTCGACAGTTTAAAAAATTATTTTATGCCAATTTTAAATCAGAACACGTTGATGAATCCCTGCGTATCCTCCGCCTTACAAATAAAACTTTTTCCAGCTTCATTACCGGTCAATGTTTAGAAGCGGTTATTCTGGGCGCTATGTTTTGGATTACCATGTCTATTTTCCGTATGCCATATGCGGGTACGATCTCGGTTCTGATTGCATTCACAGCTTTGATTCCCGTTTTTGGTGCCTTTATTGGGATGATTTTGGGAATATTACTGATTTTGGTGGTCAATCCTATTCAGGCACTTTGGTTTGCAATCCTATTCCTTGTGCTGCAGCAAATCGAAGGAAATCTCATCTATCCACGTGTAGTCGGTTCCTCAGTGGGATTGCCTGGAATTTGGGTGCTGGTTGCAGTTACCATCGGCGGTAGCGCTTTTGGCGTAGTTGGGATGCTGGTGATGGTTCCCTTGGCTTCGGTGATTTATGCTCTGGTTCGTGAGAAGACCGCCAAACAAATTTCTGTAAAGAAAATTCCTACCAGCAAATATCAGGATTCTGCACGATGAGGAGGTTTCTAACATGAAAAAATTCTTCCAATTGATCTTTCATCGGGTTGTAATCGGCGCTTTGCTTATGCTGGTTCAACTGGCAGTCTTTATCCTGATGCTGGTGGAATTCCAGAAATATTTTGTCTATTTTTATACTGCCTGTGTTCTTATCAGCATTCTGGTTTCGCTTTACATTATCAATAATCGCAGTAACCCCGCCTATAAGATTGCTTGGCTGATTCCCATTTTGTTGGTTCCCGTCTTTGGAGGAGTTCTTTATCTCATATTTGGTCGGGAACGCTTGAGTAGCCGTCAAAAACGAAAGCTTTCTGGCATCAGTGAACGAATTTCCGAAATGATCCAGGAAGATACCAGCGTTCTGGATGAGATTCAACGGGAAAATGTAACAGCTGGTAATCAATCACGTTATTTGCAGAAATATGCTCTCGCCCCGCCGTATAAAAATACTTCGGTAGAGTACCTTCCATTGGGAGAAGTTAAGTTTGATCGGATGATTCATGAGCTTCGCAATGCAAAACGCTTTATCTTTCTGGAATATTTTATTATTCAGGAAGGAAAAATGTGGAATACAATTCTGGAAATTCTAGAACAAAAAGCCAAAGAGGGCGTTGATGTTCGCTTGATTTATGATGATCTTGGATCTATCATGACTTTACCAACCCATTACAACCGCACCTTGGAACAAAAAGGAATTCAATGCTGTGTCTTTAACCCTTTTATTCCTGTTCTGTCGCTTCGATTCAATAATCGTGATCATCGCAAAATTTGTGTGATTGACGGCTGGGTTGGATTTACGGGCGGTATCAATCTTGCCGATGAATATATCAATGCTTATCCAAAGCATGGACACTGGAAGGATACGGCTATTCTTCTGAAAGGAGAAGCAGTCTGGAGTCTGACGATGATGTTTTTGCCTCTTTGGGATCACCTGCGCAAAGTTAAATCTAATCCGGATGACTTTAAACCAGGTGTAGTGCCTTTTGAGCCTATCTTCGAAGAGGGCTATGTTCAACCTTATTCGGATAGTCCGCTTGATGATGAACATGTGGGCGAAACAGTTTATTTGAATCTAATCTCCAAAGCGGAAAAATACGTGTATATTACCAGCCCCTATTTGATTATCAGCAACGAGATGATTACCGCTCTCAGCAATGCTGCTAAATGCGGCGTCGATGTCCGTATTATCACCCCCCATATTGCGGATAAATGGTATGTCCATGCTGTTAGCCGCGCTCACTATCAGATGCTGGTCGAAGCTGGTGTGAAAATCTATGAGTATACGCCTGGATTTATTCATGCCAAGGGCTTTTTGGTCGACGACCTTTATGCTACGGTCGGCAGCGTCAATATGGATTATCGGAGTCTCTACTTGCATTATGAATGTGGTGCCTGGATTTATCGGAAACCCTGTATTGCCGAGATTAAGAAGGATTTTCTCCATACCCTTAGTGTGAGCCAGGAAATTACGCTGGATCAATGCCGTGCGGTCAGCTGGCCAGTGAAGCTTGGACGTTCCGTTTTGCGGGTATTTGGTCCGATGATGTAAAGGAGAGTATTGGTTTGATGAATCAGAATTTGATCGATTTGATTGATAGAGGAGAGTATTCCTGTGCTGCAATGGGGCAGGAGATTGATTATCATTGTTCCGGGCTCGGAGTCAAGCCGATTATCACCCCTATGCGTGAAAATCGCCGCTTCTTTGAGCAGAAAGAGGTCGCAGATACTGTGGTAGGAAAGGCAGCTGCTTTGCTTCTTGTACTTTCCGGCGCCTCTGCAGTTTATGGTAAAGTCATGAGTCAGTCAGCTGTGCAAGTGTTTCAGACATATAACGTACCTTATCAGTATGGCACCCTCGTGGATTACATTCAGAATCGTACCGGTGATGGAATGTGCCCTTTGGAAGATTCCGTTCGGGATGTCTCCGATCCGGAGATTGCTTGGGAGAAAATTGAACAGAGAATTGCCCAATTGATGGCTAAATAATATTAAAAAACGGTGAGGTTTTTCCTCACCGTTCTTCTTTTTGTAAATCTTCACGCGGAACTAGAATTTTCAGTGCTTGATGGCAATTGGATATGGTGACTTCTTCTACCTCTCCGCCAAATTCTCCATCCAGTGTCCAAGGCATTCGTTCGTTTGAATGGATCTTTAAAGTTTTGGTACGGTACCATTCCAGCAATCCGGGAACACTTTCCTGTTTCATGATTCCGTTGATAATTGCCTGGCGTTCATTCATACTGCGCGGCATTCGCACCAGCACCACTTCCAAATATCCGTCATCCATTGCAATTCCAATTTTATCTTCAAAATGAAATCCACCTACTGATGTGGAATTCGTTACCATTCCAAATAGAAAGTCTTCTTCTAACTCAAAGTCGTCTCCCTGGATTTCCATTCGATAAGCCCGCAAGTTCGGCAACCGCTTAATACCCTCTACAATATAGGCTAATCTTCCGAAAATTTGCTTGATTGCTTGCGGCGTCTGGTAAGCAACTTCTGTGAATGCACCAAATGCCGCCACATATGAAAAATATTGTTCTCCAAATTGACCGATGTCGCAGCAAAACGGAACACCGTTTTCCACTAATTTGGCTGCTTCTTCCATTTCTTTCGGAATTTTCAAGGATGTTGCGAAATCGTTGACCGTTCCAGCTGGAAGATAACACAAAACGGGAGGAGTATCACATTTCATCAAACCGTTAAGCGTCTCATTGAGCGTTCCATCTCCACCTGTACTCACTAGAAGTTCATATTTGTCCCCGTTTTCTCCGATATAATCAATTAATTCCCGGGGTTTCTGGGAAGTGTGCACGGTTACATCGTATCCTAACGAAACATAGTAATCAATTAATTCTGCCAGATGATCTCGTACCATTCCTGTTCCTGCGTGTATATTAGCTGTCAATAACATTTCTTTCATTGTAATCCCTCTCTTCTTTTTTATTATACAATAGAAATATGTCTCTTTCATGTCGGATTATTAAGACTTGCAAGAATTTCACCAAACTTCGATTTTTTTTTATGATACCTTGACCTTACCTGGGAAAGGCGGTATAATGAAAACAGATCAATTCGCTTAGGAGGATTTATAAAATGAATACTTTTATTGTAGAAACTTCTGCAAGACACGTTCATGTTTCCAAAGAGGCACTCGCTGTCCTCTTCGGAGAAGGCGCTACCCTGACCAACAAGAAAAATCTTTCTCAGCCCGGCCAGTTCGCCTGTGAAGAGAAAGTTACCGTTGTCGGCCCCAAAGGTTCTCTCAAAGCTTCCATCCTTGGTCCTGAAAGAAAAGATTGCCAGGTGGAATTGAGCGCTACCGATGCTCGTTCGATCGGTGTGACGGCTCCTGTTCGTGAATCCGGCGATATTGCTGGCTCGGCTGCCTGCAAACTCGTTGGCCCCTGCGGTGAAGTGGAACTTTCTGAGGGCGTTATCGTTGCAAAACGCCACATCCATCTCACTCCTGCTGATGCACAGGAACTGGGCGTTGCCGATAAGGATGTTGTTTGGGTACGCGTTAATACCGAAGACCGCAGCGTCATTTTCGGTGATGTTGTTTGCCGCGTCAGCGAGAAATTTGCCCGCGCTATGCATATCGATACCGATGAGGCTAATGCTGCCGGCTGCAAGGGCGAAGTCATGGGCGAAATCGTTCGTCTGTAAAAATAGTTTTCCATTAGAACGGAGATGCTGCGGTATCTCCGTTTTTTTTATTTGCTTTGAAATATTTATCTGCATTTTGAACAATATAAAAAGATTACCTTGTTCAAAATTCTATCGAATCTCTATGGTAATTTTTCCTGTTTTCCGGTACAATAGAAAATGCATCATTTCAAAAAAGGCAGGTTTCAAAATGGCAGGATTATCTTACTTTTCAACCCTGAAACAGGAATTTCACGGCTATAATCTCCAACGGTTTTCTAAAGATGCAATGGCAGGTCTGACAGTCGCAGCAGTTGCACTGCCTCTTGCACTTGCGTTCGGCGTCAGCAGCGGCGCTGATGCGGCGGCAGGTTTAATTACCGCCATCCTTTCCGGTTTTGTGATGAGTTTGTTAGCCGGTGCGTCTTATCAGATTTCCGGCCCGACCGGAGCGATGACCGCTGTTTTAATTACCATTGTCTCCCGCTATCAGATGCAGGGCGTTTTTCTGGCTTGTTTGATGGCTGGGATCCTCCTGCTTCTGGCTGGGATTTTCAAAATCGGAAAGCTCGTTGGCTTTATCCCTGCACCGGTTATTACCGGCTTTACTTCCGGTATTGCGATTATCATTGCACTGGGACAGGTCGATAACTTTTTCGGTACCCATTCCGAAGGCGAAACCGCCATTCAAAAACTCATGAGTTACGGCAGACTCGGATTTTCTCCCAATTGGCAAGCCGTGCTGATCGGCCTGATTGTAGTTGGAATTATGATTGTTTACCCAAAAAAATGGAATAGCAAAGTGCCGTCCTCTTTGGTGGGAATTATCGTCGCCGGAATTGTCAGCCGGGTTGCCGGCTTTGATGTGGCAACTGTGGGCCAAATTCCGCGCACCCTTCTGCCGGAAGTCCGTCTGTCTCTGACGGGAATTGACTGGCAGACGATTCAGGGCCTGCTCGCTCCTGCTTTTACCATCGCTGCCCTCGGTATGATTGAGAGCCTTTTATGCGGCGCCAGCGCATCCCGTATGAAAAAGGAACCGTTCAATGCCGATCAGGAACTTCTGGCACAGGGCGTCGGCAATATCCTGATCCCGTTTTTCGGCGGTGTTCCTTCGACTGCTGCAATCGCTCGTACCAGTGTCGCCATTAAGTCCGGCTGTCAGACCCGCCTGACCGGTGTAATTCATTCCGTCGGCTTGCTTTGCTGCATGTTCCTGCTGGGCGGCGTGATGTCGGAACTTCCGCTTGCCGCTCTCGCCGGTGTCCTCATGATGACCGCATGGCGCATGAACGAATGGGGTGCAATCCGTTACATCTTTGGTCACCGTTTTAAAGGCGCAATCTCCAAATTCCTGATTACCATGATTGCGACAGTCATTTTTGATCTGACCGTTGCCATTGTCATCGGTGTTGCATTTTCTATTCTCCTGTTCGTGGTGCGCGCCTCCAATCTGGAGGTCTCCCTCTCCAAAGTGGACAATAGCCGCCTATCTTCCCATGCCGATGTGGCCGCCAATCATCCTGACACCGTCGTCGCTTACATTACCGGCCCCATCTTTTTCGGAACCGTGGAACAGTTTAACCGCCAAATGCAGGAAACATTCTCCAGCAAAAAAGTCATCCTTTCCATGCGCGGAGTCGCCAGCATAGATATGACCGGTGCGCAGGCAGTCCTTGAATATTGTCGAAACTGTCGGAATGCTGGAATCGAGATAATTTTCTGCGGTGTACAGGATCGTATCCGTGATTTCCTCAGCCGCGCTGGGATTGAGCAACTTGTTCCCGCCAACCAGTTCTTTTTCAGTGTTGACCGCGCTCTCCTGTCGGAAGAGTCTGCTGAATGATCTTTTAGTAGCAGAAAACCCGTCCTCCCTTTTGGAAGGACGGGTTCATTTTTATTCTGCATTCCATTGATCGGTGACAATGAGATTTGTTCCATCGTAATCTACGACAAGCGTGGAATTCGGACGGACTTCATCGGCGATAATCATGCGTCCAATCAGAGTCTCCACCTTGCGCTGGAGGAAACGCTTCAGAGGACGTGCGCCGTAAATCGGATCGTAGCCTTCATCAATGATATAATCTTTGGCGGCATCGGTCAGCACTACATCCAGCTGCTTATCTTCCAGACGTTTGCGCAGATCGTTCATCAGCAAATCGACAATGTGGAAGATATTATCACGGGTCAACGGTTTGTAGAAGACAATTTCATCCAGCCGGTTCAGGAACTCCGGACGGAAGGAACGTTTCAACAGTTCATTGACCTGATTCCGCGCATCTTCGGTGATATTTCCGTTTTCATCAATGCCGTCCAGCAGGAACTGGGATCCCAAGTTGCTAGTCAGAATGATGATTGTATTCTTGAAATCAACGGTTCGACCCTGGGAATCGGTAATCCGCCCGTCATCCAATACCTGCAGCAGAATATTGAAGACATCCGGATGTGCTTTCTCCACTTCATCAAACAGCAATACCGAATAAGGTTTCCGGCGAACGGCTTCGGTCAGCTGACCGCCTTCCTCGTAGCCAACGTATCCGGGAGGCGCTCCGATCAGACGAGATACCGAGAATTTCTCCATGTATTCACTCATGTCAATTCGAACCATGTTCTTCTCATCATCAAACAGTGTTTCTGCAAGCGCTTTCGCCAGTTCGGTCTTACCGACACCCGTCGGCCCCAAGAACAGGAAGGATCCGATCGGACGGTTTGGATTCGCAATTCCGGCGCGGGAACGAATAATCGCTTCCGATACCTTTTCGACCGCCTCATCCTGGCCGATTACCCGCTGATGCAGAACCTTATCCAGATTCAGCAGCTTTTCTCGTTCGCCCTCCATCAGACGTGATACCGGAATGCCGGTCCAGCGTTCGATAATCCGGGCAATTTCTTCATCGGTGACCTTATCCCGCAGCAGAGAGGAATGTTTCTTGCTTTCCTCAGCCAATGCCTCCTCGTCAGCCAACTGTTTCTGGAGAGCGGGGAGTTTGCCGTACTTTAATTCGGCTGCCTTGTTCAGGTCGTATTCGCGCTGCGCTTTTTCAATATCGGCATTCACCTGCTCAATCTCCTCGCGGAGTTTCTGAACTTTGCCGATTGCATTTTTCTCGCTTTCCCATTTGGCCTTCATCTGCTTGAAGGTATCTCGTTCTTCTGCCAGTTCCTTCTGAATTTCTGCCAAATGTTCTTTCGAAAGCTGGTCGCTTTCCTTTTTCAGGGCAGCTTCTTCAATTTCCAACTGGATAATTTTGCGGGAAATGTCATCCAGCTCGGTCGGCATTGAGTCGATTTCGGTACGAATCATAGCACAGGCTTCATCGACTAAGTCGATGGCTTTATCCGGCAGGAAACGGTCCGAAATATAGCGGTTGGAGAGGGTGGCGGCGGCAATCAGCGCATTATCTGTGATTTTTACTCCGTGGAAGACTTCATAGCGTTCTTTCAGTCCGCGCAGAATGGTGATGGTATCTTCGACCGTCGGCTCATCCACCAGAACCGGTTGGAAACGACGCTCGAGAGCGGCATCCTTTTCAATATACTGCCGATATTCGTTTAAGGTCGTCGCGCCGATGCAGTGCAGTTCACCGCGGGCGAGCAGAGGTTTGAGCAGATTGCCCGCATCCATCGAACCTTCGGTTTTGCCGGCGCCGACAATTGTGTGCAGCTCATCAATGAAAAGAATGATGCGCCCTTCGCTCTTTTTGACTTCCGCCAGAACTGCTTTCAGGCGTTCCTCAAATTCTCCGCGGAATTTTGCACCAGCAATCAGGGCACCCATATCCAGTGAGAAAATGATACGGTCTTTTAAAGAATCAGGAACGTCACCACGAACGATTCGCTGTGCAAGTCCCTCGGCAATAGCAGTTTTACCGACACCGGGCTCACCGATCAGACAAGGATTGTTTTTCGTTTTACGAGAAAGAATCCGAATCACATTTCGAATTTCGCTGTCACGGCCGATAACCGGATCCAATTTATTCTGGCGTGCTTCTTCCACAAGATCATGCCCGTATTTTTTCAAAACATCGTAGGTGGATTCCGGAGAATCGGAAGTGACTCGCGTATTTCCACGCACGCTCTGCAGAACCTGCAGAAAGGCATTTTTATTCAGATTAAAGGCCTTTAAAGCACGGGCGGTCTCGCCGGTTGCGTGATCCAAGATGCTCAAAAAGATATGTTCTACCGAAATATATTCATCTTGCATTTGTTGCGCAGTTTTTTCAGCGGCATTCAGAATCTTATCCGTTTCTTGCGAAACATATATTTTATCGGGTTCACGACCAGGACCGCTGACTTTCGGCAGTTTTTCAATGATAGAACGGACTGATTGGAGAACTGCAGCCGGTTCTATATTCATTTTAGAAAGAAGCTGCGGAATCAGACCGTCCGGCTGATTCAGTAAAGCGTAGGTTAAATGCGGTGTGTCAATTTGCATGTTCTGGTATTCAATTGCCAGATCCTGCGCTTCTTTAATCGCTTCCAACGATTTTTGCGTACATTTCTGTGCATTCATATTAAAATCCCTCCTATACAGGTCAATGGATCAAAGTAATCATGTTAGCACTCTATGTCCTTGAGTGCTAATTATACTGTATCACAGCTTAATTTTCTTGTCAAGTAGTAAATTTGCTAGAACATTTTGGTAAAATTGCTTTATATTCTATATGTTTAAAACAAACTCTATTTTTTTCAAAAAACCGCTTGACAAAAGGAAGGAATCGAGGTATAATAATCAAGCTGTCTCGCGAGGGACGCCGAGAGCTAGAAGATCACAAAAAAATTCCAAAAACTTTTGAAAAAAGGTTGACAAACGGAATG
>JBMNPH010000009.1:0-105442 GCA_050943495.1 Candidatus Merdivicinus sp. | reverse complement strand
TTTGTATAAAAATTGGAGTGTTTTCATCTTAGATAGGGCTTCATATTTATAAAGAAATCAACAGTTTCTATGGATTTCACATTCTACACAATAAAAATATATCTTCTTCAAAGAATACTCATTTTTACCGCTGTCTTTAAGGAGAGGTCACGACTCCAATATGGAATTTGATACCAAACTGTACTGAAACTTTTTCTATATAGACATTCATTTTCCAATAGGAATAAAAAGGAAGATCAAATCGCCCGTATTGATTGCTGATAAGTCGAACAATTTCATTTTGCTCTTCTTCATCAGTTCCATTAATCCGAGATGACCACCGAAAAGCGATCCTTGAACAATCCCTGTCCCTTGTAAAAGTTTATAGGGCGTATTTTTATAATATTGTCTTGTGTACTGAGGATTTGTATAATTCGTGGATTCATATGTCCACTCTTTTGCAGGAGGAATCATGCCAATGATTTTATTGGTAAAGAATACGTCCATAAACCATTTTTTACTATAATGGTGCCAGCCTTGCGCTTCAGCAATAGGATACAACAAGTTATCACCATAAAAAGTGGAAAGCCCATTTTTATAGCATAAAATATGCAAATTCATTACATCAGAATATCCTACAAACACTTTCGGATTTGCCTGAATACATTGGGGATTAATATAAAGAATTACTTTGATACTGTCATTCCACCCATATTCGCGATAACCGCATTTACATTTTTATTTGTAAACGCCCACATAAAATCTTCTAAGTTTAGTACGAAGGAAGGCAGAATAATTTTGTTTTGAGCCATATACTTTATACCCACATTAGACACGTGAAGCCTATTTGGTTTTCTGTATCCTTGTTACAAGTTATTGGGCATTTAAAAATAAAAACCTGTGATTGCAAAATGCTAATCACAGGTTTGGTGCCGGTAGTCGGGGTCGAACCGACACGGTATCGCTACCAACGGATTTTGAGTCCGTCACGTCTGCCAATTCCATCATACCGGCGTTAATATCTATCATACAACAAAAGTGGGGGAAAAGTCAAGAGCTTTTTGAAAATTTTTCAAAAAATTCTTGCTCTGCATTTTGGTTTGTGATACAATGATTACATATTCAAAAGGAGGGCGCGCATGGAGTGGAAATTCGAATCATTGGGAATAGGTCCGCATGGCAATGAATTGTTCGTCTGCGTAGGCGAGATTCATAAATTCGGAACAGATGCCTTTTTACTGGCGGATTTCGCCCGTGCACGACACAAGGACCTCTGTGCTGATTTGGGTACCGGCTGTGGAATTATTCCAATTGTCTTGTACAAAAAGTATCAACCATCAAAAATATACGCAGTGGAAATTCAATCTGATGCTGCTGCACAATGCCGCCAGAGTATCTCTGCCTCCCAATTAGAGGAAATAATCCATCCAATTGAAGGAGATCTGCGTGAACTGGATGGAAAAATACCGAATGGATCACTGGATCTGATTACTTGCAATCCTCCTTATAAAATCGCTCAAACTGGAATTCTCAATCCGGATCCCGGCCGTCAGATCGCGCGTCACGAACTCTCCTGCACCATCGACGATGTCTGCCAGACCGCATCTCGCCTCCTAAAATTTGGGGGAAGGCTCTGCATCTGTCAGCGTCCAGAACGGCTTGCGGACGTTATCTGCGCCATGCGACGATATCATCTGGAACCAAAACGCCTCCGCTTTGCAGCAAAAAATGCCCAAGCACTGCCGTGGCTCTTCCTTATTGAAGCAAAACTGGGCGCAAAACCATTTTTAGAGGTGGAACCGCCACTCTTTTCCATGAATCCGGACGGCTCTTTCACCAACGAAATGTTGAATATATACGGAAATATACCTAATGTAAAATAAAAGGAGGTGCTTTTCCAAATGAGTGGAAACCTTTATGTGGTGGGCACACCGATCGGAAATCTTTCTGATCTCTCTCCACGAGCAGTTGAAACCTTGCAGGAAGTCGATTTTATTGCAGCTGAGGATACCCGTGTAACCCTAAAGCTTCTCAACCACTTCTCCATCAAAAAACCAATGGTCAGCTACCACGAACACAATCTGCGCGAACGCGGCATGATGATCATCAACCGAATTCAACAGGGGGAAAACTGTGCCATTGTCTCCGATGCCGGTATGCCTTGTATCTCCGATCCAGGGGAGGATCTGGTGCGTCTAGCCGCCGAATATCAGATTCCTGCCATCGTAATCCCGGGACCCAGCGCCGCTATCTCTGCCCTCTGCCTGAGTGGACTATCAACCTCCCGTTTTTGCTTTGAGGGATTTCTCTCCACCAACCGTAGAAATCGTCAGCTTCATTTGGAATCTCTGCGGCAGGATCCCCACACTTTGATTTTCTATGAAGCACCTCATAAACTGCTTAACACCCTCCAGGATATGCGAAAAGTTTTTGGGAACCGCCGCATCTCTCTGGCACGGGAACTGACCAAAATTCATGAAGAGGTTCTCCGTACCGACCTTGACGGCGCCCTCCGCTACTTTACCGACTGCCAACCAAAAGGGGAGTTCGTCCTGATTCTGGAAGGTGCGCCTCTTCTCCCTCAGGAAGCCGAACCGGTCTCGCTGGAACAGGCGATTGCTGCTGCACAGGCTTACGTCGCAGACGGTATGAAACCGACCGAAGCAGCACGCCTGGCTGCATCCGAAACCGGATATAAAAAGAGCGAAATTTACGCTGGGTTGCTCAAATAGAACGAAAACCGCTGGATTCCTTTTTGGAATGCAGCGGTTTTTTTCATCGATCAATTGTTGTTATAAATGACATACTGGGCAGAACCCATCCAGGCATTTTCTCCGTAATCGCGGGCGCGAATTCGGACATATCCCGTGTATACCTCAACCAGGCAACCCTGACTTCCCGTGTACTTGCCCTGATAGTCCCATAAGCTGCTCGTGCCGCCTGCATGCACCATTCGGAATCCATCGGCACTATCCGTTATAACAACATTTTCCTCATCCATTGCATGATGAGAATGTCCCGTCATAAAAATCACCTGCGGATATTCTGAAAGTATTTCCCGCAACTCTGCATCCTGTACTATCATGGAATTGTAACTATCCGGCACGGTATTCTGCAGAGGCTGGTGCAGGAATACAAAAATAGGACGCTCAGGCGCATAAGCTGCTGCTTGTTCTAACTCTTTTTCCAGCCAATCCAACTGTTCCTGGGATAACCAAGCTTCCACGGTATTCAATGAAGTTCCCTCTGGCGCTCCCTCAGACCCCAGAACAATGAAGCTACAGCCCTGACTCTGGAAACTATAATAAACTGAAGGCATACCCGTAGTTTCCAGATAATACTGGATCTGCCCCTCCGGATTCCCCTTATTCAAGGCAAGATCATGGTTTCCAATCAGAAAATATTGGGTAGGAAGCCGATCCTGATAGTCATCCAACAAACTCCGAAGCTGTTTATATTCTGAAGGATTTCCATTATTCACCACATCTCCGAGTGTAATTACAAAATCAATACCTTCCATATTCCGCTCAATATCATTCATTGCATACTTGGTCGTACGAGTGGTAGAGGAGTATTGACTGCTTCCTACATGAATATCTGTCATCACTGCAAAGGAAGTAATTAATGCATCCTTTGGTGCACTGACTCCGTCTGGTAATTCCACCGTCAAGGGGACTGACCGTGCAGTTTTACTGCGCTTACTTCCTTCAAACAGATATAGCCGTGTTGCTCCTTCGGGTGCCTCCTGATTGGGGAGCATCGTCAAAGTCGTTGATTCTGCGGTTTCGATCACACCTGCCGGCAAATAATCCTCAATCAAACCGGATTCATTTCCCCAATATACCCAATAATAATCGTCCAATTTTCCCTGGTCGCCAGTTAATGTCAGTGTTCCTTCTACCGTTCCATCAATAGCCCCTGCTGCGCGAGTATAGGTTGCCTGTACCGCATCCCGCGGTCGAATGGAAAATGTTTCGGTCCATTTCGGTGTTTCCGCATCTCCTTCAAACAGACAAACCTGATAATCACCAACCGCCAACTCCGTAAATATGCCGCCAGTACCTATGAATTCTCCTGTGTAAATCCGTTCAGTTCCTTCTGGCAGGTATGCCCAAGTCAAACTGTTATAAGGGGAGGGAACCGCATCAGCTGGAAAGACTCCGATCCAATTTCCATTTCCCGCATCCACATCGTCATAATAGAAAAAGCCATTTTCTCCCGCACTATAGACCCGCTGATCCGGATAAAAGGACTGATTCACCACTTCAAATGTTTCCTCGTCTGCCTTCTGGCTTTTTGTCCGGTAATATTCTACGGTATAGGTGTCGGGAATCAATTGATTAGCCATTGTTTCAAAAGACATGCTTCCTTCATAACGAGATACTCCGATTTGCTGAGATGTCACCAGTGTTTTTTCGCCGGTCTCCGAATCGGTTCGGTAAATTCCTATCCAGCCGTCTGCGCTGGCATTGTAATATCGCATCGAAATTTCCTGCCCATATGCTACAACGAACTGATTCATTTGTAAATCATACCGTTCCATTGCGCATACTGGTGCGGAAAATAGAAAATTAATTGCGATCAGAAGTAAAAATCCAAATAAAAACTGTTTTTTTCTGCAGTGCTGAGACATAATCATCACCTTATATAATATTATTGTTTCTCTATAATAGGAATTGGATCAAATCATAATCCTTTAAAAATTGTAATTTTCTGTGTACTGTTGCATATATCCAGATTCTATCATTCGATCTTGCAAAAGCGATTTCGTTGTTATTAAGTTAAGAGAACTTAATATCTATAATTGATAGCTAAACTCAAACTCGTGTTTGATCGGAATTCCTTCATTTCCGAATTGAGGAATAGACGGTTTTAACTTTCTGGATTCATCAAGTGCATTAATATAAACTGCTTTTAATTCAAATCCAAATTTTTGATAATATCGAATTGCATGAATATTATCGTTTGTCGTTATCAGCCAAACCCGTTTGCAGCCATTACTTTTGGCAATACCGATAACAGACTTTATTAAGTTGGAACCAATTCCATGATTTTCTAGAATGCTGTGCAAAACTAAAATTTCACATTCCTTATTTTGTATATGATAAAGGATATACCCTGTTAATTCATCCTTGTCAATTGAAATAAAGCCATCCGCATTGGAGGTATCATGTAAAATACCCTTTGTTACTACAATGGGACCTGCCCATTCTTTTTCTATATATTGATTTACTTGCGTTCTGAACTCGCTATTTATTTTTAGAATCATAAAGATCGACCTCCCATATAGAAAGATACCCTCTTTATTTTAACTGATTATTATAACAATATCTAGAAACAATTTTTGTTAAAAAATAAAAATATAACCAAAAGGATGCCTTTTTTAATTTCAGGCATCCTTTTCCATGACTTTCTACTCATCCTCTGCGGGATGATATCCAAACTCGCATAAAAAGCAGTCATGATCCCCAACTACGCCTTTTATGACCACCGTATAAGCATCGGTCTGCTGAAGGAAAAGGGAAATGGTATCCCCCGGCACCGCCTGATGGATAAAATTAATCTGATAAGTCCGCAGCGGCATCCGCCGGAATTGATCGGGCAGGACATCTACGGCAATATCGGCATAGACTGCATTGTAAACATGCCCATTGGCATCCAGATCGGAATATCGCACCGAACGTTCTCCCACCAAAGTTCCCTCAGCCATCTTCAGCCGGCGGCAGGGAGGGCAATCCGCTTCGATTCCGGTCGGCTGGGCATTCGGAAACTCTGACGGACGCAATACCTGCCAACTTTCCGGATTGACCAGCATCCAGGACGTACATGCAGTCATAACCCGCTGTCCTTCGGCATCGCGAATCTCGAAATCCCGCAGGAATGCTGCCCCTTTGATGCCGCGTTCCCAAGTGTCTGCGGTCAAAATTTCACGCGGGCAGGGAAGGCGGTCAAACTGGATGCTGACCTTGGAAACCAAAAACACAAAGCCGTGTTCCCAAAGCCAACGATGGTCCATACCGCGGGCGGCATAATGCGCGTCCGCCATATCCGCCAGCAATTTATTGGCCGCCGAAATTTTCATGCGGCTCTGTGGGTCGCAGTCGTAAAAATGCACTTCCTGCTCCCGGCGAAAAATCTGTTCCACGGGAATTCACCTTCTATAAGAATTTCTGCGTTATGATCTGGACAATTTTAAGGTCACATTCGTCTACATACCCAATATTTTCTTTGAGATCCCACAACCGTATCGCGGCCATTTCGTCCTGTTCAGAGGATTCAAAAGGGGAAAGAGCGTTCTGCTCTCCGATAAAAACTGCCTGATATTTCTGGATTCCTTTCGAATCCTGTACCTGAAACAAGCCTCGAAACGTAAGATTTTCGTTTCTTTGATGTGTTTCTTCCCACAGTTCCCGGACAGCCGCCTCTCTGGCAGATTCACCTGGCTCAATGCCTCCTGCCGGAAATTCCCATTGCTTACGCCACACGTTGTAGCCAATCACATATTGATCGCCCACACGAAGAATTGCATAAGCTCCGGTTACCTTTTCATAATTTATAAGTTCCTCTTCCGGAATATCCAAATACTCCAAAAGGATCCATCCGCTTCGATTCTTTGCCAGCATAATCGATTATTTCACCGGAATGAGCTTTTCCTTGCCGCCCATATAAGGCCGCAGAGCAACCGGAATATTGACGCTGCCGTCCGCATTCAGATTGTTTTCGAGGAATGCAATCAGCATACGGGGCGGAGCAACCACAGTATTGTTGAGGGTATGGGCAAAATATTTGCCGTTTTCGCCGTTGACCCGAATTTTCAGGCGGCGTGCCTGCGCATCGCCAAGATTGGAGCAGCTTCCAACCTCGAAATACTTCTTTTGGCGGGGAGACCATGCCTCCACGTCAATCGATTTCACCTTCAGGTCAGCAAGGTCACCCGAGCAGCATTCGAGAGTGCGGACCGGAATATCCATCGACCGGAACAGATCTACAGTATTCTGCCAGAGCTTGTCGAACCACATTTTGCTATCTTCAGGTTTGCAGACAACAATCATTTCCTGCTTTTCAAACTGGTGGATACGGTAAACGCCACGCTCTTCCAGTCCATGCGCGCCTTTTTCCTTGCGGAAACAGGGCGAATAGCTGGTGAGGGTCTGGGGCAGGGAAGACTCATCGAGAATGGTGTCGATAAATTTACCGATCATTGAATGTTCGCTGGTGCCGATCAGATAAAGATCCTCGCCTTCGATCTTGTACATCATCGCGTCCATTTCATCAAAGCTCATAACGCCGGTTACGACATTGCTGCGGATCATGAAGGGCGGCACGCAATAGGTAAAGCCGCGATCAATCATAAAATCGCGGGCATAGGAAATGACGGCGGAATGCAGGCGGGCAATATCTCCCATCAGATAATAGAAGCCATTGCCGGCAACTTTGCGGGCGCTGTCGAGGTCAATGCCGTTAAAGCGTTCCATAATATCGGTATGGTAGGGGACTTCGAAGTCCGGCACAACCGGATCACCGTATCTCTGAACTTCAACGTTCTCGCTGTCATCTTTGCCGACCGGAACGCTGGGATCGATGATATTCGGAATGGTCATCATAATTTTGGTGACCTTTTCCTGAAGTTCACCCTCGAGTTTTTCGAGTTCTGCGAGACGGTCTGCCTGCTCGGCGACCTTCTTCTTCATTTCCTCGGCTTCTTCCTTCTTGCCCTGCGCCATCAGGCCGCCGATGCTCTTGGAAATTTTATTACGGGAAGCGCGAAGGTCGCTGGCTTCCTGCTGAACGGCACGGCTCTGCTTGTCGAGTTCGATGACTTCATCGACGAGGGGCAGTTTCCGGTCCTGGAATTTCTTGCGAATATTCTCCTTGACAATTTCGGGGTTGTTTCGTACAAATTTAATATCGAGCATTGGAATATGCTTCCTTTCCTGATAATTTATTCTCCCGTGACCTGAAAAGACAGCGTCCCCAGATCTTCCTTATTATAAAAGGCAATTTCAAGGGTGCCGCCACCGTTGGCGTCCACCCGAATTTTCACCTGTCGTCCCAGCTCACTGCTGAGTGCCAACTCCATTTCCTGATAGTAGGGATCGGTTCGAGACCCTGAGGATTTCACGGAACCAGATACGGATTCGTCGTCCGGTTGTTCTCCCTGCCGAATTTTAGCAGCTCGTTTTTCGGTCTCCCGAACAGAATACCCTTTCTCAGCCGCCTCCTTTGCGAGCTTCACCATTTCTTCCCGGTTTTCCAGACCGATCAATGCCTTGGCATGTCCAGCCGACAAATCTCCCTGCACCAGATACGGCCGAAGTTCCGGCGGAAGATTGAGCAGCCGCAGCGAATTTGCCACTGCAGAACGGGATTTTCCCACCCGTTTGGCGACCTGTTCCTGGGTCAGCCCGCAGGCATTCATCAATTCTTTATAGCCATTGGCCTCTTCGAGCGGATTCAGATCCTCACGCTGCAAATTCTCAATCAGCGCAATTTCCATGACCTGGATTTCGCTCAGATCCTTTACTACAACGGGAACCTCGGTCAATCCGACCATTCGGGCGGCACGCCAGCGCCGTTCGCCGGCCACCAGCTGATACCCACCGTTTTCCATCGGACGCACGAGCAACGGCTGAATAATCCCGTGTTCACGGATGGAGTCGGCAAGTTCTGACAGAGCCTGTTCATCGAAATCTTTCCGCGGCTGGTTTTTATTCGGCTCAATTTCCGAAAGACGGAGATTGGTGCCGCCGTCACTGACTGAAGCGGTATCATTATCCAGGAAGAGTGCGTCCAGACCCTTACCGAGTCCGCCTGCTTTTTTTGCCATAAGCGTCTTCCTTTCTATTATTGGACGTTTGCTTTCAAAAATTCCTTTGCGACTTCCTGATAGGCCAATGATCCGCGCGACCAACGATCATAATAATAGACCGGCAGACCATAACTGGGCGCTTCTGAAAGACGAACATTCCGCGGGATCGTTGTCCGGTAGACCTTTCCGGCAAAATATTTCTTAACTTCTGCTACAACCTGAGTTGTCAAATTCAGCCGCCCATCATACATGGTAAGCAGCACCCCTTCGACCTCAATATCAGGGTTGTACATCTTTTTAACCTGCCGAATGGTCGCCATCAGCTGAGAAAGTCCTTCCAACGCATAATATTCGCACTGAATCGGAATAAATACGCTATCCACAGCGGTAAAAGCATTCAGGGTAATTAAACCAAGGGAAGGGGGACAATCAATTAAAATAAAATCATACTGATCCCTCAACGGTGCCAATGCAATTTTCAGACGATTAATCCGGTCATTCAACTCGACCAACTCGACTTCTGCGCCAGCCAGCTGAATACTGGATGGAATTGCTTCGACATTCTTGAAATCCGTTTTATAAACAACCTCTTCCGCGCGACTGTCGCCAATCAACATATCATAAGAAGTCCTGCCAGTTTTCTTTTTGGAAATTCCGAGACCACTTGTCGCATTTCCCTGTGGATCCATATCCACCAACAGCACTTTTTTCTTTTTGGCACCAATACAAGCGGCCAAATTAACAGCGGTTGTTGTCTTGCCGACACCGCCTTTTTGATTGGCAATGGCCACAATTTTCCCCATAAACTCTTTCACCACACAATACATCCTCAAAATATGACAAGATCTCTTCCTTATTATAGCACAGGCGGGAAAGAAATAAAAGCCTTTTTTATAAATATTGTTCCACGTGAAACAGAATTTTTTTGCAAACCTGTTTCACGTGGAACATAGGAGGGGAATTTTATGAATTTTGCAGAGGAATCCGAACCCGATACTCGATGCAGCCAACCTCTTCATGTTTTTCAGCAATGGCCGGAATTCCAGCATTTTTCATGGTATCGATAGCTTTGTTAATGGTGTTGAGAAAAATCCGCACATCCTTGACGATGAGGATCCGCTGCTTTTTGGGAAGCTGTTTTTTTGGCGGCACCGGCTTCTGTGCGAGATATTGTTCCAGCTGGGCGACATTCATTTTCTGGGCAATCGCTTGATGCAGTGCCTCCAACCGCCGAAGATGATCCGGTTCGGTGAGTAAAGCGCGCGCATGCCGTTCAGTCAGGTGATGTTCCAGAATCAGCTTTTGTTCTTCATCTCCGAGCGCCAGCAGCCGCAGCTTGTTGGCAATGGTCGACTGCGCCTTGCCCAATTTCCGCGCGGCTTCTTCTTGGGTCACACCCCACTCATGGATGAGAATTTGCAGTGCCTTAGCTTCCTCAAACAGGTTCAGATCCTTGCGCTGGATATTCTCCAGAATGGCATAAACAGCCGATTCCTGCCCGCTGGATTCCACGATGATGGCGGGAATTTCCTGTTTTCCCGCCAGCTTAGAGGCTCGCAGTCGGCGCTCTCCCGCGATCAGTTCATAGCCGCTGCCGGCGGCTTTCTTACGGATGGTCACCGGCTGCAATACCCCGTTTTCCCGGATACTCTCCGCCAGTTCCTGCAATTCTTCCGGCGAAAAGGTTTTTCTCGGCTGTGCAGGATTGGGCTCGATCTTGTCCACCGGGACCAGTACCACCTTATTGATTACTTTTTCTCGTTCTTTTGCAAAAAATCCCGCCATTGTGACTTCCTCCTTTTCCGGAATTTTTCCTTACAAGGGAAGTATAACACAGGCGGGAAATTATTTCCACAACTTTTCATCGCAGAAAAGCCGGGTTTTCGACGCAATCAGCGGGAAATCAACGGGGATTTTTTCATTTTTGCGGCGGGACGCGGATATTTTGCCGGAGTCTGTCGAACTTTTCTGATGAGAACGATAGCGCGGCGCGCCTCCTCACCCAGATCATACTTGCGGACATCCTCGACCTGTCCGCCCATCTGGGTGATCGCATATTTTGCTTCGCTTAATTCTTCCTCAATCTCATATCCCTTGAGTGCCACGAACAGTCCACCTACTTTAACAAAGGGGAGGCAGTATTCGGAAAGATCCCAGAGATTGGCAACTGCACGTGCTGTCGCAATGTCATATTGTTCCCGGAATGCCGGTTCTTTGCCGGCATCCTCGGCGCGACTGTGCACGTTGGCATGCATTCCGAGAGAAGCTGTGAGTTCCTGCAAAAAGAGGATCCGTTTATTTAAGCTGTCGAGGAGTGTAATGCGGAGATCGGGGCGGTAAAGTCCGACCGGGACGGACGGAAAACCGGCGCCGGTGCCGACATCGATGAGCGAGGCATTCTGCGGGAGTTCCGCTGCCTTGGCAAGCAGCAGGCTGTCAACAAAATGCTTGACGACGATTCCTTCCGGATCGGTGATAGCGGTCAGGTTAATTTTTTCATTCCATTCCACGAGAAGGCGGGCGTAGAAATCCAGCTTCTCAAACAGGCCGTCCGGAAGGGACAGACCCTGCGCTTCCATCTGTGCCTGCAAAAAATTGCGGTCAATCATGTTGGGGCTCCTTTCGGGGGTTGTGGGCGGAAATCCAGATCAGCAGGGCGGAGATATCGGCGGGATTGACGCCGGAAATGCGGGATGCCTGTCCGACGTTCTCCGGCTGCACCCGTTCCAGCTTCTCCCGCGCCTCGAGACGGAGGCCGTCAATTTCGCGGTAAGGGATCTCCGCCGGAATGCGCTGACTTTCGAGCCGCTGCATTTCCTGCACTTCGGCCATCTGCTTTTTGATGTATCCTTCATATTTAATCTGAATTTCGACCTGTTCCGACACGGCACCGTCCAAGACGGGACGTTCCGGGTCAAACGGCGCGAGGTCGGCATAACCGAGCTGCGGGCGGCGGATCAGATCATCCATCCGGACACCGGAGGTGAGCGGCGTTGTTCCACGTGAAACAAGCAGATCATTCAGCGATTCGGACGGAGAGACGGTCACCTTGGAAATTCGCTCTTTTTCGGCAGCAATCTGTTCCATCTTGGCGAGAAATTCCTGATAGCGTGATTCCGAAATCAAACCGAGGGCGTACCCTTTGGGAGTCAGGCGCTCATCTGCATTGTCCTGCCGGAGAATGAGACGGAATTCGCTGCGCGAGGTCATCATGCGGTAGGGATCGGAGCAGCCTTTTGTCACCAGGTCGTCGATCAGGGTACCGATATAAGAGGTCGAACGGTCAAGAGTAAAGGGTTCTCGGCCGAGAACCTGATGCGCCGCATTGATGCCCGCAATCAATCCCTGCGCCGCCGCTTCCTCATAGCCGGAAGTGCCGTTGAACTGTCCGGCGCCAAAAAGTCCCTTTAGCTGGCGAAATTCCAACGTCGGGCGAAGATCCAGCGGATCGCAGCAGTCGTATTCAATCGCATAGGCGTTGCGCATGATTTCGAGATGTTCAAACCCTTTGATTGCGTGGAGGAAGGCGAGCTGCACATCCTCCGGCAGAGAGGAGGAAAGACCCTGCAAATACATCTCATCGGTGTCAAGTCCCATTGGCTCGACAAAACACTGATGCCGCGGCTTGTCCGAAAACCGCACCAGCTTATCCTCAATACTGGGGCAATAACGGGGTCCAATTGCATGGATGCGCCCGCTGTAAATGGGGGATTTATCCAGATTACCGAGGATAATTTCATGGGCTTCGGGATTTGTATAAGCGATATGGCAGCTGACGACATTTTTCGGAGGAATGCGGGTTGTAAAGCTGAACGGAACGACCTGTTCGTCGCCGAGCTGTTCCTCCAGCTGGGAGAAGTCGATGCTGCGACGGTGAACACGGGAGGGAGTACCAGTTTTAAAACGGCGCAAATGAATGCCGTGCTGTTCCAGACTCTCATTCAAGCCGGAAGCAGGCGCGACGCCATCCGGGCCACCCGGATAGGAAACCTCTCCGACGTGAATCTCTCCATTTAAATAGGTACCGCTCGCGATGATAGCAGTTTTGACGGGATAACGGGCGCCCAGCTTGGTGATGACCGCTGAAATCCGGCCGTCCTCCGACTCGATGCCGACGATCTCCGCCTGCCGGATCTCGAGGTTCGGCTGATCCTCGAGCATTTTCTTGACATACGTATGATATGCCATCCGGTCAATCTGCGCGCGGAGGCTGTGCACCGCCGGACCTTTGCCGAGGTTGAGCATCCGACTTTGCAGGGTGTTGGCGTCCGCCGCAATTCCCATCACACCGCCAAGCGCGTCAATCTCCCGAACAAGATGTCCCTTTGCGGTTCCGCCGATCGAGGGATTGCAGGGAAGATTGGCAATTCCGTCGAGAGTCAGGGTGAACAGGATGGTTTTCGCGCCCAACCGGGCGGCAGCCATCGCAGCTTCGACGCCGGCATGCCCGCCGCCGATTACGGCGACATCATAACTGTTTAAAGTAAAGGCCATACAAACTCCTTCTTCAAAGATTATTCATTTTTTATTCATAAAATATCTGATTATATTCCTAAAATGCGTATGTGTTTTTCTGTGACACACACTATTTTCCTACACAGAAGTGAGAGAACACCTGATCTACAACGGCATCGGTGACACGCTCACCGGTCAATTCTAACAGCGACGCAATGACATCTTCCAGCGAAACATCGACCGCATCGAGGGTAAAGCCAGCTTCCAAGGTCTGCTGTGCCTCGGCAAGACGCTGGGCAGCGCGCTGGGCGCACTCAAACTGCCGCATGTTGGCGAGCATCGCAGAGGAAGGGTCGATGTGACAGAGAGAAAGAACGTCCCGCACCGCCTCGGAGAGGAGTTCTACCCCTTGATTTTCGCGGGCAGAGATCTCCACCACATGAGAAAACCGCTGCCGGAGTTCTTCGATTTCCAGTCCGCCGGAAATATCCGATTTGTTGCAGACCGCGACGACCGGAAGATTCTGAATCCGATCCATCAGCAGGCGATCCTCCTCGGAAAGGGGAGAGGAACTGTCAAAGACGGCAAGAATCAGCTGAGCCGATTCGAGACGTTCCCACGCGAGGGCGACGCCGGCCTGTTCGACGAGATCAGAAGTGTCACGGATTCCGGCGGTATCAGCGAGCCGGAGGACGAGACCGTCCAAGCGGACAGTCTCTTCGACAACATCGCGGGTAGTGCCCGGAATATCGGTGACAATGCTCTTACGAGCACCGGCGAGGAGATTCATGAGAGTGGATTTCCCGACATTCGGCTTGCCGAGGATGACGGTTTCAATCCCTTCGCGGATCATACGGCCTTGATCGAAGCTGTCGAGCAGGGTCTGGAGTTCTGCGCGGACAGCCTCGATCGAATCTGCAATCTCATGCGATTCGACAGGGTCAATTTCCTCCTCAGGATAATCCAGAAAAGCAGCGATATGTCCGCTAACCGCCAGCATCCGTTCGGTCATAGCGCGGATTTTGCGGTACAGTTCGCCCTGCATGGCGCTCCGTGCGCTGCGCAGGCTCTGTTCGCCGCCGGCCTGAATGAGATCCGCGACCGCCTCCGCCTCGGTGAGGGTCATTTTTCCGTTTAAAAAGGCGCGCTTGGTAAATTCACCGGGCTGCGCCATTGAGACATCCTGCTTGAGGATGGCCATCAAAACCCGGCGGGTTACGTATAATCCGCCATGGCAGGAAATCTCCACGACATCCTCGCCGGTATAGCTTTTGGGGGCGCGGAAGACGGTGGCAATGGCGTCATCTACCGGTTCGCCGCCGTCGAAAACGGTGCCGTATGCGGCGGTATATCCCTTGTGAGCGGAAAGCGGCGTGCCGGATACGGTCCGGAAAACGCAGTCCGCCGCCTCAATCGCGCGCGGGCCGGAGATGCGCAGGACGCTGATCCCGCCGACCGCAGGAGGAGTAGAAATTGCGGCAATCGTTTCTGCTGGCAAATTGGTCATTCCTTTCCATTACAGAAAACCTCCCCGCCGGGTGACGGCTGGAGAGGTTCCTCATTACAGTTCAATTTTGGTATATAATTTGATGTTATCATCCATGACAACCGGCTCGGATTTCTCCGGTGCAGGTACAGCAGGCTGTTCCGCAGCGGGATTCAGCAGTTCGGAATTTTCAGCAGTCTCGTTATTACGAGGTCCGCGTGAACGGTTCCGAGAAGAGCGTTTTCCGCTGTCTCGACGGCTGCTTGCCGGCTTTGCAGTCGGCTTAATGACAACCTTACGATTTGGTTCCTCTCCGGTCGATTTGGAGAAGACACCTTCGATATCAGTGACGACTGCATGAATAATGCGGCGTTCATAGGGATTCATGGGTTCCAAAGCGGCAGGACGGCCGGTTTTGAGGACCTTCTTTGCCATCCGCTGTGCAAGCGCACGAAGCGTTTCCTCACGTTTTTCGCGGTAATTGCCAGCATTGATGGTGAAGCGGACATAGTCACCCTCACTGCGGTTAGCGGCAAGTGAAACCAGATACTGAATGGCGTCCAGAGTTTCGCCGCGTTTGCCGATCACCGAGCCGATATCACCGCCATCGAGATGGATCAGAACGGTTCGATTTTCAGCGGGTTCCATACGAATCTGGATATCCTGAATACCCATTTTGGCAAAAATTTCGGTCAAATAAGCAACGGCTACATCCATTTTCGGCTGAAGTTGTTCAAGAGAAATCTCCTCTTTGGGGGCAGATTCCTCTGCGGCAGGTTTCGGTTCTTCTGCACATTTGGGTTCTTCCACCGTTTTTTCGGGTGCAGGCTGCACTGTTTCCGGTTTTGGGAGATCCTGTTTTGGTTCCTGCGGAACAGCCGGAATCTCTGCCTTCTCCTTTTTGGGCGCAGGGGATTCGGTCACTGCCGGTTTCGGCTGCTTAGGTGCAGGCTGCTGTTTTGGGGGATTGGCCGCTTTTTTAACGGGTTTGGGAGCTTCTTCACCATTGTCAATAGTAATACGAACTTCTGCATCGACCTTTCCGATACCCAAAAATCCTTTTTTCGGGAAGCGAAGAATTTCCGGCGTCACGTCGTCAGGAGAGACGCCTAATTCCCGACAGGCATTCTCAATCGCTTCTTCCACCGTCGCGCCGGTGGCCGTAAACTCACGTTTCATATACAAAGCCTCCATTTCCGACCGGATTTTACATCAAATCCTTATCGGTCACTTCAATATACTCTTCCCCATATTTTTCCGCATCGCGTTTTCTCGCCTCTGCCAGACGTTTGCGATTGATTTCCTTTGCGGTAAGATACTCTGCTTCGGGGTCGCGATTCTCGTTATCTTTTTCCAGTTTTTCGAGACGCTGCTGCCGTTCTTTGCGTTTTTTCTCCTTGAGTTCCTCTTCGGTCAGATCATCATCATCGAGTTCCTCGCCCTTTGCGAGTTTCCGTTTACGGCGCTTTTCGCGTTCGATACGCTTTTTCTCTTCAATCTCCCGCATCTGTTGTTCATATTCTTCTTTATAACGGGCAGGATTGTACAGCTTGTTCAAAATAATTGTCTGCACAGTAGCCAGAATATTGGAGATGATCCAGTAAATACCAACGCCGACCGGAACCGAGAAGGTAATCCAGAGGGAGAAGAGGGGCATACCGTACATCATGCCCTTCATCATACAGCCACTCTGCTGATTTTGTGCAGCGGACTGAGGATTCAGGCGCATTGAGATAACCGATGTCAACAAAGCCGTCACACCGGAAAGAATTGGGATAATCAGCATCCAACTCCATGCAATCTGAGGTACAATTCCCAAATCCAGACCAAACAAGCTATAATCAAAATTAGAAATTTTTTCGATATATTGGGGATCAATCGACGAAAATAGCGAAACCTGATCCGGGTTCTGGACAGCGGAAATAATGTACAATTCCGCCTGATAGGTATTAAAATTTTGGACATGCTGGGACAAGATTTCGGTCATCTGGGAGATAACATCCCGCGGAATTCGCAGAATATGACGCAAGGGATTGTACACTACGTCGATAATACCGAACAGAATCGGGAACTGAATGAAGAGGGGCAGACATCCGCTCATGGGATTATACCCATGTTCCTCATAGAACTTCATCAGCTCTTCTTGCTGTTTCTGCTTATTATTGGCATATTTCTTCTGAATTTCCAACATCTTAGGCTGGAAAACCGCCATTTTTGCGGAAGATTTCTGTTGTTTGATGGAAAGCGGGAACAGTGCCGCCTTAATCAAGACAGTAAAAAGGATCAATGCGATTCCATAATTACGGATTACTGAATAGAGCAGCCACATGATCCATCCAAGCGGGATACCGAACAGCTCATTAATAAAGTTCATGCCAAACGTTCCTTTCTAATGATCATTATCATGAACACGAGCTAATCATCCCGTGTTTTTTTCGAAGTTCTAGGCAATTTCCAGCGAGGCAAATGAAAAGTCTCAGGAACTGGATCGATGCCTCCCGCACAAAAAGGATTGCAACGCAAAATACGCCAAATTCCCAGAATACTGCCTTTGAGAACGCCAAAGCGCTCAAGGGATGTCAACATATAAGCAGAACAGGTGGGATAAAATCGACAGCAGGGAGCTTTCATGCGGGAAAGATATTTCTGATAAAAGCGTACAAATCCCATTAATAATTGTTTCATCATGATGGAGTACGGCTGTCTGGCTGCGGTTTCCGAGGCATTTCCGCAGAATGGCGGAAATTTTTGATACAGCCCTTCATAGCAGCAGCAACTTGGTAAGATTTTGCATCTAAAATGCGTTCGCGCGCCACAAAAACGTAATCAAAATTCGGATCGAATTTTTCCCATACTGAGCGAAAAGCAGCTCGAATCAATCTTCTTGCACGATTACGGGAAACAGCATTACCAACCTTTTTGGAAGTCGTAATTCCGTATCGGATTCCCTGCTTGCGATTTTTGACGCGATAACAAACAAAATACGGCGTTGGCAGGCTTTTTCCCTGATGGTAAGCACGTTTAAATTCTTTATTGAGCTTGAGTGTTTCCGGAAAATTTTTTTCTTCCATATACATCCACATTCATTATAATAAAATCAGTCCATCCCGAAAAAGGGGCGGGACTGGAAAAATCAGGAAAACAGAAAGCCGAGGAAACCACCGGCACCATCTGGCACGAGCGGCTTCCTCTGCTCATATCACGAGAACTTAGTGAGAGAGTCTTGCTCTGCCTCTGTCGCGTCTTCTCTTGAGGACTTTGCGGCCATTAGCAGTTTTCATTCTCTGACGGAAGCCATGAACTTTCTTTCTCTGCAGTTTTTTAGGCTGGTAGGTTCTTTTCATTGATTTCCCCTCCTTTAAAAAGCGAAGTTTTCGGTTCCCGGCTTTTCGGAAAAAAAGCGAAAACCCTCAATTTAATAGTATAAAGGATATTCCATCTCTTTGTCAACTCTTTTTTGAAAAAAAACGGATTTTCGGGATGTTTTTTCAATCTGCCAAAAAATTCGCAAAAAAACGCAACGGTTTCTGCACTTTATTTTTTGACAAAATGATGTGGAAAACTTGCGAAAAAAAAAAGTCTATGCTATAATAATGTTAGTTATCCACTTTCATCCACAGAAAATCCACAATTTTTTCGAACAACTTTTTCTTTTTCACCGATTCCAAATTGAGTTTCTCAACCATGAGATTCACGATTTGGCGTATTTTTTCCATGCCCAAATTTCTTTATTCACTTTATTTCACATTTTCGTGTGAAAAACGCGAGAGTTTTTCTCTTTTGATTTTTGTATCATTCCACCCAGGAGGAATATCAACATGCAGTCATTTTCGGATGTGTTAAATCTTGTGAAAGGTTATTTCCAAGATAAAGTTCGCAATAATGAATTGACCGAAACTGCCTACCGCTGCTGGATCAAAAATATTGAACCCGGCCGTTTTGAAAATAATACGGCCTATTTGGTTGTTTCATCCTCATTTTATCGCAGCATTCTCATCGACCAGTATCTTGCTTCGCTAAAAGAGGCGTTTGAAGCGGTACTGGGATTCCCGGTCAATGTGGAAATTCTTTGTGAGCCGGAACCGGGGCAGTCTACACCGCCTACTGTTGCTGAGACGCCGGATCCTACTCCAACACCTTCTGTACCAGAGGAACCAGTCCGGCATCCTCCGGTTTATTCAGGCGGAGATTCCAGCTTGACTTCCTTTTTAGATCAGAAAATACAGGAAGCAGATCAATTTATCGGCGAATATGATTATACTTTTGATACCTTCATTGTCGGCAGCAAAAATGAATTCGCCTACACCGCCTGTAAATCGGTTGCCAACAGCGCCAATATCCACAGTACCTCCATGAAACCGTACAATCCGCTGTTTATTTACGGACCAAGTGGACTAGGCAAAACGCATCTGCTCATGGCAATCAAAAATGAAGTGCAAAAAAATGATCCTTCCTTAAATGTTATCTATACCAACTGTGAGACCTTCTCCAACGAGCTGATTCTGGCGATCAAAAATCAGAATACCAGCCCCTTCCATGAAAAATACCGACACTCGGATTTCTTCCTGATCGACGATATCCAATTCCTGTCTGGTAAGGAAGCCTCCCAGGAGGAATTTTTCCACACTTTCAATGAACTATACCAGTGCGGTAAACAGATTGTCATTACATCGGATCGTCCTCCAAAAGATATTAATGTCATCGCCGACCGTCTGAAGTCGCGATTTGAATGGGGTTTGCTGGCTGATATCGGTGCGCCGGATCTCGAAACCCGAATCGCCATTATCCAGCGCAAAGCCGAGCTGCTGCATATTGAAATTCCGGATGACATCATCAATTTTATCGCAACCAAGCTCAAAAGCAACATTCGTCAGCTGGAAGGCGCCGTCAAAAAAATCAAGATGTATAAAATGTATACCGGCTCGGAGCCATCCCTAAGCGTCGCGCAGAATGTCATCAAGGAAATCCTCAACGATAACCAGCCGATGCCCATTACGATTGAGCGGATCATCGATGAAGTGGCGCAGACTTATAAGGTAAATGCCAACGACATCCGTTCGAATAAGAAAAACGCGCCGATTTCACAGGCACGACAGATTGCCATTTATATTGTAAGGGAAATTACCCAAGCGACCATGAAGGAAATCGGACAAGAATTCGGCGGACGCGATCATACCACCATTGTCTACACCCTCAAAAAGGTCGAAAATCTCATCAAAACCAATCCGCATGACCGTGGTATCATTGAAGACATCATTAAAAACATCCGGGATAAATAACTGTTAGTAAAATACGGAAAATCTCATAAAATAATGGTTTCCACATTTTGGGGAAGGGACAAGATCCGACTATTTCGCTATTTGTTTATGTTTTTCATCTTCTCCCCTAAAAAGTTTTCCACATAAAAATGTGGAAAAATGTGAAAGACTGATTCGAGATATTTTCTCACATTTTTCTTCACAGTTTCACAGAACTTCACCGCATTTCATTCCCACTCCTGTGAAAAGTACTTTTCAGATTTCACATCTTCACTTTTTATTCCAAGTAGATCCCACATACTAAAATACTGCTTTTTTCCTTAAAAATTGGGCATTGGGACATCCTCTTTCACAAATCCCCAGTCCCTACTACTATTACTATCTTTTATTATTATATTCTTTCTTATTATCTATATATCAATAACGCTCTTCCTCAATCCTTTCTTTTTCACTTTATACAGAATGTATTGTAACAAAACGCACCTTTCGAAGATTTGCGCGTTTTTGGAATAGGAGGCTTTCCATGAAATTTATTTGTGATAAAACAATCCTGTGCGAAGCGGTTAACAATGTTTCACCGGCTGTTTCTGCGAAATCTACGCTCATGGCGCTGGAATGTATTTTGCTGCGCTGTCGTAACGGACAACTTTCGGTCATCGGATACAATCTGGAATTGGGCATTACTAAGCAGCTCACCGTCCAATCCTCAGAAAACGGAGATATCATCCTGAATGCCCGGCTGTTCGGTGAAATTATCAACCGGATGCCTAATACTGAGCTGACCATCTCTACCGACGACAAACTGTTGACTATCATCAAAGGCGGCGGAGTACACTTTACAATTCTTGGAATGAGCGCCGACGAATATCCCGAAATTCCAGTAGTCAGTGAGGAACATTCCTTCCGACTGCCGGCGGAAACGCTGCGCAGCATGATCTCTCAGACTTTGTATGCGGTTTCACAGGATACCAGCACCCCGGTACTGACCGGTACCTTATTTGAGAAAAAAGGGGAAAACCTGTATCTGGTATCAGTGGATGGCTGCCGACTTGCTCTCCGCAAAGAACCAGTGGATGGCGCGGAGGATTTTCGGTTTGTGGTACCGGGTAAAACATTGTCCGAACTGCTCAAGCTGACAGCCCGTACTGATGGAGAAGAGGCTGTGCAGGTCAAAGTTGGAACCAAACATATCTTATTTGAGTGCGGCGGCTATACCGTCATTTCGCGGCTGTTGGAAGGAGAATTCATCGATTATCGAGCAGCTATCCCGAAAGAATACAAGACCCGACTGACTATTTCGGCACGGATGTTCCTCGAAAGCATCAACCGCGCTTCTATCATCATCAGCGAGAAGATCAAAAATCCGGTCAAAGCGGTGTTTGAAAACGGAGAGGCTCTGATTTCCTGCGAGACAGCAATGGGCAAGGTCAGCGATTCGATTCCGGTGCAGCTGGAGGGCGAGCCGGTGCGGATCGGATTTAATAATAAATACATGACAGACGCGCTCAAGGCGAGCGAACTGGATGAACTGGTGATCGAAATCAATACGGCATTCTCGCCGATCAAACTGCTGCCGCAGGAAGGCGATCACTTTGTATTCCTTGTCATGCCAATGAGGTTGAAAGATGATCACGAAACACATTAAAATCAAGACCGGATTCATCCGGATGGATCAGTTTTTGAAATTTGCGGGAGTCGCCGAAACAGGCGGCCACGCAAAACAGATGATTCAGGAAGGAATCGTCCTCTGCAACGGAGAAGCTTGCACCCAGCGGGGAAAAAAGCTGTATCCGGGCGATGAAGTGACGGTGGAAAATTACCAGCTTCTGGTAGACTAAGGGGGCGTTCGATGATCGTCGAGGAGATCTGCCTGCAAAATTTCCGCAACATTGCGGCAGCAGAGCTTGCGCCCTGTCCGGAGATCAATATTCTGCTCGGCGACAATGCCCAGGGAAAAACAAACTTTATGGAAGCCATCTGGCTTTGCACTGGAAACCGCAGCTTCCGCGGGGCCCGGGAGAGTCAGATGGTTCGGTTTGGAGAGGCGGCGTTTCAGATCCGGAACCAGTTCCGAGACCGGGAACGACAGCAGGAGATCCGGTATGCGGGTGGGGAGAAAAAGCGGAAGGTTCAGCTGAACAATGTGCCGCTCAAAACGCCGTCCGAGCTCGCGGGTATATTTCCGGCGGTGGTCTTTGACCCGACCGAAATGAATATCGTCCGGGAGGGCCCGGGTGAGCGGCGGCGGTTTCTGGATACGGCGGCTTCCCAGCTCAAGCCGGCATACGGGCAGTATTTGGCCCAGTATCAGAGCGTACTGGAACAGCGAAACGCCCTGCTGCGAGACGGCGAAAAGTATGCACAATTTGCGGATACTTTTGACATCTGGGATCTGCAGTTGGCACGGCTGGGTACCATCCTTTCGATCTACCGGGCGGACTACCTGCGGAAACTGACGCCGGCGGCCGCGGAAATTTATGGCGGCTTTACCGGATATGCGGAATCTTTCACGGCAGGATACGAATCGACGGTCTTTCCGGAGGAGATGCCGCTGGAGGTCTATTCGGATGAACTGATTGAATATTATTTGGAGGCCCTGCGGCAGAGTCGGGAGACCGACCTGCGGATGCGATGCACCACCAAAGGGATTCACCGGGATGATATTGCGCTGGCAGTTGACGGCAATCCGGTCAAATTATATGGCTCGCGCGGCCAGCAGCGCAGCTGCGCCATCGCCCTTAAACTTGGGGAGGCGCATCTATACCGCCGGATTACGGGGGAGGCGCCGGTCATTCTGTTGGATGACGTCATGAGCGAGCTGGACCAGAACCGGCAGGATTATATCCGGAATCAGATCCGCGGATTTCAGGTATTGATTACCTGCTGTGATCTGTCCAATACTCTCCGTATGGAAAGCGGGAAAATATTCTCAGTGGAAAACGGCAGCATTGTGCTTGAGCCGTAAGAAAGGCGGGAATTCATGTACCTGCACATCGGGAATGAGCAAATTCTCAAAAAAGAGGACATCATCGGGATTTTCGATATCGAGAATGCGTCGGTGTCTAAATTCACCAAGGAGTTCCTGAGCCTGTCCCAGCAGAAGGGAGAGGTCATCAGCGTGACGGCGGAACTTCCGAAATCAATTGTGGTATGGGAAAAACAGGGGGAGCGGAGACTGTATCTGTCTCAGCTGGCGACGGCGACATTGCGCAAACGAAACAATGTGCTGGGATAAACCCGTGAACAACCGGAAAATGGAGGAACCAAACTGTGAGCAATCAGCCTGTAAACGGAAATCAATACGACGAAAGCCAGATTCAGGTACTGGAGGGACTGGAAGCGGTCCGTAAACGGCCGGGTATGTACATCGGTTCAACTGGGCCTGCTGGACTGCATCATTTGGTCTATGAAATTGTGGACAATGCCATCGACGAAGCAATGGCAGGCTTCTGCGATAAGATCCAGGTCGATATTCTCGAAGGAGATATTATACGTGTTGTTGATAACGGACGTGGTATTCCGGTTGGGATTCATCCGAAGGAGGGAATTTCGGCAGCAACCGTCGTGTATACCATCCTGCACGCAGGCGGAAAGTTTGGCGGCGGCGGATATAAGGTGTCGGGCGGTCTGCACGGCGTTGGCGCATCGGTCGTCAACGCGCTGAGTGAATGGCTGGAACTGACGGTCGAAAATGGCGAGCATGTGTATTTCCAGCGATTTGAGAGGGGCCATTACAGCGAGGAAATCAAAATCATCGGGGATACCCACAAAACCGGCACCACGGTTGTCTTTAAGCCGGACCCGGAGATTTTCGAGGACACCGTCTTTGAGTTTGAGAAATTGGAAACCCGTCTGCGCGAGCAGGCGTTCCTGAATGCAGGCGTGCGGATTGTGCTGACTGACTATCGTGATCCCGACAATCCGGTCGAAGAGGATATGTGCTATGAGGGCGGTATCCGCAGCTTTGTCCAGCATCTCAACAAGGTCGAGGATGTCATCCATCCGGATCCGATCTATCTGGCAAAAGAGGAAAACGGCTGCACAGCGGAGGTCGCTATCCAGTATAACAACAGCTATCATGAGGTCATCAAATCGTTTGCAAACGATATTCATACCATCGATGGCGGCACCCATGAACTCGGGTTCAAGAACGCGCTGACCCGGGTCTTCAACGACTACGGACGGCGTCGTAAGCTGCTCAAGGACAACGAAGAGAATCTTTCGGGCGACGATGTCCGCGAAGGTATCACGGCCATCATCAGCGTCAAGCTGCCGGAATGTGAGTTTGAGGGACAGACTAAGGGCAAGCTGGGTAATACCGAAGCGCGTCCGCTGGTCGAAAATTTGGTATTTGACGGGTTGAACACCTTTTTCGAGGAAAATCCGGGCATTGCCAAGCTGATCTTTGAGAAGGCAGTCGGCGCGCAGCGTGCACGGGAGGCTGCCCGTCGCGCACGGGACCTGACCCGCCGGAAATCCGCGATGGATTCGGCAGGACTTCCCGGAAAGCTGGCGGACTGCACCTCCAAGGACAACTCGATCACCGAAATTTATATCGTCGAGGGAGATTCGGCAGGTGGTTCGGCCAAAGAAGGACGGGACCGTTCCTTCCAGGCCATCCTCCCGCTGTGGGGCAAGATGCTCAACGTGGAAAAGGCGCGGCTGGATAAAGTCTACGGCAATGAAAAGCTGATGCCGGTTGTCATGGCGCTGGGATGCGGCATCGGGGAAGACCTGGATGTCGAGAAGCTGCGATACGGCAAGGTCATCATCATGGCCGATGCGGACGTCGACGGCTCGCACATCCGGACGCTTCTTCTAACCTTCTTTTTCCGGTATATGCGGCCGCTCGTCGAGCAGGGACACATTTATTTTGCGCAGCCGCCGCTGTTCCGGGTGAGCCGAGGCAAGAAGTTCTATTATGCGTTCGATGAGGCGGAACGCGATAAATATATTGCGGAACTTGCCGGAGAGAGCGGCGCTAAAGTCGATGTCCAGCGGTACAAAGGTCTCGGTGAAATGGACCCGCATCAGCTGTGGGAGACGACGATGGATCCCAGCAACCGCACCATTGTGCAGGTTGGACTGGAGGATGCGGCAGCTGCCAACCAGACTTTCACTATCCTGATGGGCGATAAGGTGGAACCCCGTAAGGAGTTCATCGAAAAGAACGCCCGGTATGCGAAAAACCTGGATATTTAATTACAGATTGTATGAAATAAATTGAATTTTACAGTCAGGAGTATAAAATGGAAGAAAAAGAGCGGGAAACAACCCTGGAGGAAGTGCTGGAAGAAGAGAAGGATTTGGACAGTGATTCCGAACAGGAGGAACCGGAACAGAAAATTCTGCCGGAACAGGGGTTGGACACCGAAAAATATGAGGTTTCCGAACCGTGGCTGGACGGCAGGCGGATTGATGATTCGGTCGAGGGATTGAAAATCGAGTACAACCTGCGGCGGGAGGAGGTTGTCCGGGCGCTGAAATACTTTCAGAAGCGGACAATCTACCGAAAGAATACGATTTTTACGGTGATTTTGGCGATCATCGCGGTCTTTTACGCGCAGGCGATCTATACCGATCCGCAGTATACGCTGGGATATCTGATGCTGGTGCTGTCGCTGGCGGTGATCTGGTTTCTGTGGTTCCTGCCGGCGCGGCATATCAAGGCAGCTGCGGATGCAGTGGAACTATCGCAGGACAACTATCAGCTGGAATTCTGTCCGGAGGGACTGATTATGCCGCAGTCGGACGGGCGGTATCTGGTCGGATTTGACCGGCCGTCGGTGCGGGCGGTGGAGTTTCCGGAGTATTATCTGCTGATTGTGAGCCGGGAGAAGGTGTTTGCGCTGCCGAAGCGGTGTATTCCGGAGGAGGATCAGGAGACCCTGAGCGGGATTTTCCGGGAGGCGCTGGGAGCGCGGTATGAAATCGTCACAGAATGAGAACCGGCCGGGATGTCCGGTGAGGAGGAAGAACGTTGGATAACAGCAATTTAGAAGTGAGCCAGGGAACAAAAGTTGTTCAGAAAGATATCGACAAAGTCATGCGGGATTCCTTTCTGGATTATTCGATGTCGGTTATTGTGTCGCGTGCGCTGCCGGATGTGCGGGACGGTATGAAGCCGGTGCATCGGCGGATTGTCTATACCATGCATGAAGCGGGCCTGACGCCGGATAAGCCGTTTAAGAAATGCGCGACGACAGTCGGTGACGTGCTGGGTAAATATCATCCGCACGGCGACGCATCGGTCTATGATGCGCTGGTACGTCTGGGGCAGGATTTCTCGCTGCGGTATCCGCTGGTAGATAAGCACGGAAACTTCGGTACGATTGACGGCGACCCGCCTGCTGCGTACCGTTATACTGAGGCCAGAATGAGCAAAATTTCGCTCTACATGGTATCGGATATCAACAAAGACACCATTGACTACGATTCCAACTACGATGACTCGCTGAAAGAGCCGCAGGTATTGCCGTCGCGGTTCCCGAACCTGCTTGTCAACGGCTCAACGGGTATCGCGGTCGGTATGGCAACCAACATCCCGCCCCACAACCTGCGGGAGGTCATCGACGCCTGCGTAGCGATGATCCACAACCCCGACATCACGCTGGAAGGGCTGATGGAGCATATTCAGGGGCCGGATTTCCCGACGGGCGGCATTATCATGGGAAGAAGCGGCATTCGGGCGGCTTATGCGACCGGACGCGGCAAAATTACGCTGCGGGCGCGCGCCGAAATCGAGGAGGACAGCAAGGGACGTTCTTCGATTGTCGTGACCGAAATCCCTTATATGATCAACAAAACTCGGATCCTCGAAAATGTGGCGTCGCTGGTAAAGGAAGGCCGGATTCCGGGAATCTCCTATATCCGCGATGAATCCGACCGCGAGGGTATGCGGATTGTCTTTGAACTCAAACGGGACGCTATCCCGCAGGTGGTCATGAACCAGCTGTTCTCCTATTCTTCGCTGCAGGAGACAGTGGGCGTTATCATGCTGGCATTGGTGAAAAATCAGCCAAAAGTGCTCACCCTCAAGGAGATGCTGCGGCATTATCTGGACTTCCAAGGGGAAGTCATCACCCGGCGCACCCGGTTTGACCTGAAAAAGGCGCAGGAACGCGCGCATATCCTCGAAGGTCTGAAGCGGGCGGTGGATATCGTCGATGAAATCATCGCGACTATCCGTTCCTGTAAGGGCGGCAAGCCGGAGGCAAAGCTTGCCATTATGGACAAATTTGGCTTTGACGATCCGCAGGCAACTGCCATCGTCAACTTCCAGCTTGGACAGCTTGCCGGTCTGGAGATCCTCAAAATTGAGGAGGAACTGGACGGCCTGCACGCCAAGATCGCGGAAATGCAGGAAATCCTGTCGGATTATAGCCGCGTGATGGAGATTGTGGCAAAGGAACTGCTGGAAATCAAGGAGAAGTTCGGAGACGAACGCCGTACGGATATCCAGTCGGTGTCGGGTGAGCTGGACATCGAGGATCTGATCCCGGTGGAAGACTGCGTGGTCACCCTGACTGAGAAAGGCTACGTCAAGCGGCAGCCGGCGGATGTGTATAAGATCCAGCGGCGCGGCGGACGCGGCATTTCGGGCATGAAGCAGAAGGAAGAGGACATCGTGCAGGAGATGTTTATCTGTTCGTCGCACGACAATATCCTGTTCCTGACGACCAAGGGCCGGATGTTTAAGCTCAAATGCTATGAAATTCCGGAGGGAAGCCGTAATTCGATCGGCTCGCATATCAACAATCTGCTGGCGCTCGAGCCGGAAGAGCAGATCAGTGCGATCATGAGCGTGCCGCGGTTTGATCCGAGCTATTATGTGGTTATGGTAACCCGGAGAGGATTGGTAAAGCGTACCAGCTTGGAAGCTTACCGGAATATCCGGAAAAATGGCCTGATTGCGATCAACCTGAATGAGAATGATGAGTTAGTCTTCTCACGGCTGACAAACGGCAGCTGTCACCTTCTGGTTGCGACCCGGAACGGTATGATTATCCGGTTTGATGAGAACGACGTCCGGGAAATGTCGCGGAATGCGATGGGCGTTAAGGCGATCCGCCTCAAAGACGGCGATGAAGTGGTCGGCATGGCTCGTGTGCGCGAGGGCGCGGCGGTCATGACGGTGACCGATAAGGGCCTCGGACGGCGGACTTCCGTGGATGATTATCCGGTACAGAGCCGGAACGGTCTCGGCAAGATCAACTATAAGGTCAGCGAGGAAAAAGGCTACGTCTGCGGCATCAAGGTTGTGGATGAGGACGATGATTTGATCCTGATTTCCAATGACGGCGTCATTATCCGAATTGCGGTGCAGGATGTGCGAATCATGTCGCGGTATGCGACCGGCGTGCGGGTCATGCGGCTGGGCGAAAATGATCGGGTGGTGACCTTTGTCCGGGCGGAGCATGCGGACGATGAGGAAACCAGCAAGATTGAGGATACCGAAGAGGATTCCGGCGAAGAAGCGGATCTCGAGGCGCTGGAAAGCGAGCTGGAAGCTGAAGAAGCGGCGCTCCCGGCTGAGGATGAAACAGAAGAGTAACTTCTCATTAATGATATAGTGGTTTGAAATAGACGCTCCGGCAGCAAAATGCCGGGGCGTTTCCTTTCATTGCGCAGGAAAGTGTGGAGGTGATACCATGCAGGCAGATCTGCTGTGGGAAATGTTTGCTGAAAAGAACGGTATGAAGGATGTCCCCTATGAAGTGTGGGCATTCGGAGGAGCGCCGGATGAGCTGGCGGAACTTGTGGTAAACGGAGAAAAAACGGCGACTTCTTCCGCTCATGCGCTGTATGCAGCGGATGGAGAATCTCTTCCGGAGGAGAATTCTTACAGTGTGATTGTTAATTCTCGAGAAGAGGCGGTCTGCATCATCCGGACAACGCGGGTATCGGTAGTGCCATTTCATCAGGTAGGAGAGGACCATGCCTATCGGGAAGGAGAAGGGGATAAGAGTCTGGAATACTGGCGGAAAATTCACGCAGAATTTTTTCAAAAAGCTCTGGGAAAGGCGGGAATCCCGTTTCATGATGGGATAGAAGTGGTGTGCGAAGAGTTTGAAGTGGTATTTCGGCCGGATTGACAGAAAAAATTCGTTGCACCGCAAGGTAAGATGTGGTAGAATGGGGATAATTGGATTGGAGGGGAAAGATGTGCGGCTTGAGGTAATGCAGCTGCCCAAAGAGCAGGAACGAGAGCGGGAACAGTGTTTTGACGGCTTTTGGGTAGAGGAGAAGGCGAAAATCCGGTATGTGGGCGGGCAGTGGAGCTGGAAGACCGAAAAATATCCGGTGCCATGGAGGAAAACCTATCCGCTGGAATCGGCGTCGGATGAGATGGAGCGGACGGTCTACCTTTGCCGGGACGGGATTCATCCTGCCGGACAGATTACCCTCTGCATGTGGTGGAATCATTTTGCCTGTGTCGACCGGTTGGACGTTGCGGAGAAATACCGCCGGAAAGGGGTGGCAACCCTTCTTCTCCAAAAGGCGCGGGAATGGGCGCGGGAGCAGGGAGCACGGGGACTGTTCCTCGAAACGCAGGATACCAACGTGCCTGCCATGCGGCTGTATGAGAAAAACGGGATGAAAATCTGCGGGATTGATACGATGATGTATTACACCTCGCCGCACCGCGGAGAGACGGCAATTTTTTATTATGAGCTGTTTGCGGGGGAGGAAGTCCTCTGGAACGGGCGCATCAAATAACGGGAAAGCGGCGGCGGAACCGGAAAAAAGGAACGTGAAAGTTTGAATCTGACAAATTTGAATACTATCCGGGAGATTGCGGATCGATTCGGGTTTACCTTTTCTAAATCGCTGGGGCAGAATTTTCTGGTAAATCCGTCGGTTTGCCCGCGGATTGCGGAACTGGGCGGCGCGGAGAAAAAGGTCGGCGTCATCGAGATCGGAACAGGATTCGGGGTATTGACGCAGGAACTGGCGATGAGGGCCGAAAAGGTCGTGGCGGTGGAACTGGATAGCCGTCTGCTGCCGGTGCTGGAGTATACGCTGGCGGAATATGACAATGTGAAAATTATCAACCAAGACATCCTCAAGGTGGATCTACACGCGCTGATTGCAGAGGAATTTCCGGGGATGGAGGTTGTGGTCTGTGCGAATCTGCCGTATTATATCACCTCGCCGGTGATCATGGCGCTGCTCGAGCAGCGGCTGCCGATCAAGGCGGTGACGGTGATGGTGCAGAAAGAGGCGGGAGATCGTCTCTGTGCCAAGATGCCGTCCCGGGAATGCGGCGCGGTAACGGCGGCGGTGCGGTATTACAGCGAACCGAAGGTGCTGTTCCCGGTGAGCCGGGGAAGTTTCTGTCCGGCGCCGAATGTGGATTCGGTAGTCATCCGGCTGGATGTGCGACGGAATTTGCCGCTGGATCCGGAAACAGAGCGGACCTTATTTCGGGTCGTGCGGGCTGCATTTGGACAACGGCGGAAGACACTGCCGAATACGCTGTCGGCCGGATTGGGAATTTCCAAAGCGGAGGCGGCGGAAAAGCTGGCTGCGGCGGGACTCAAGCCGACGGCACGTGCAGAAGAGCTTTCGATGGAACAATTCTGTGGACTGGCAAAGCAATTTATGAAATAATGGAGGAATTTCAGTATGGCAACCGAGTATCGAAAGGCGACAGCGGCAGAATATGAGGATTTGATCGATTTTGCCAATATGGTATTTAAGACGGACTTTGCGGCATTGTTGCCGAAGCTGTATTTTGGGCATCCGGAGATGGCAGTGCATCATTATCTGGCGCTGGAGGACGGAAAAATTCGGGCGGCAGTGGGCAGTTTTCCGCTGGAATTTGAAATGGGCGGCGTAAAGGTCCGGGCGCGTGGAATCGGAACGGTGTCGGTTCACCCCTATTCGCGCGGTATGGGATACATGAAGGAATTGATGAACCGCGCGGTGGCGGATGCCAAAGCGGAGGGCACGGATTTGATGTGTCTGGGCGGCCAGCGGCAGCGGTATGAATACTTTGGATTTTCGAAGGCGTGCCAGCAGAGAAGCTTTACGGTGACGCCGACAAACCGGCGGCACTGCCGGGGGATTTCGTCGGACAGCGTAGTACTGGTGCCGTTGGCAGAGCATCCGGAGTATGAAAAACTTTGCTGGGAACTTCATCGGAATCAGCCGGTTCATGCGGTGCGCCCGCTGGAAAACTTTACCGAGATCTGCTGCAGCTGGTCATGCCAGCCGTGGGTGATTCTGCAGGATGGAAATTTTGCGGGATATGCGGTGATGAAAAAGGATGGTACCTCGATTCCGGAACTACTGCTTAAAGAGAAGGCTGAAGTCCTGCCGGTTGTCTTTGCACTAGTCCAGAAGGCCGGTTGTGATGTAAAATTTTCCCCGGCATTTTGGCAGAAGACGGTAATTTCAGCCCTTTCGGAGGTAGCAGAAAGCAGTGCAGTTCAGGGTGGTGAGATGTTTCAGATCCTGAACTTCCCCAAAATGATTGAAATTCTGCTGAACCAGAAAGCAGCGCAAACCGGGTTGCCGGATGGAACGCGGATATTGGGCATCGAGGGCGGAAACCGGTATCAGATTGCGGTATCGGGACAGAAGGCCGTTGTGACGGAGACCCAAGAGGCGGCGGACTGGACATTGGATGCCGTTTCGATGCAGAGCCGCCTAATCAATGCCGGAAATCTTTGGCAGTATGATACCTTTGTCGAAAACTGCTGGTTCCCGCTGCCGTTGGAACTTCCAGCGCAGGATATGGTTTGATTTTGGAATAAAAGCATAAAAAATATGAAGGAATCCGTTCTTTTTTATAAGAAGGGCGGATTCGAATTTTTTTTCAAAAAACTGTTGACAAATAGAAAATGCTGTGGTAAAATATAATACGTTCCCTGCGGTATGGTAAGGGACATGAATATGGCGGCATAGCTCAGTTGGCTAGAGCATTCGGTTCATACCCGAAGTGTCGATGGTTCAAGTCCATTTGCCGCTACCAGAACGGCCCGTTGGTCAAGCGGTTAAGACACCGCCCTTTCACGGCGGTATCACGAGTTCGATTCTCGTACGGGTCACCAGAAAAAATCCGAAGCAGAACTGCTTCGGATTTTTTGTCAAACGAGATTAAGCAAAATATACAAAAAAGTTGAATGTTGAATGCTTTTTTAGTTTCGTGTGGTGTGGAGGTGCGCAAAATGGCAGATTTATATGAGTATCCGGATATTTATGACGAACGATTTTCCGAAAAGGCGAATACAGCATATCGGGAGCATTATCAGAAGATGTTTGACGGCTGTGAGATTACGGATATTTTGGACTGCAGCTTCGGGACGGGAAATCTGACATTTGAGCTATGTGAGCTGGGGTATCAAGTGTCCGGATCCGACCTGAGTCCGGTTATGCTGAAAAAAGCGGAGGAAAAAGCCAAAGAAAAAGGCTTTGCAGTCGATTTGACCTGCTGTGATTTCCGGGAACTGACGAAACATTTTTCAAAACAGTTCAGCTGCGTGATGAGCACTGGAAATGCGCTCGCGCATGTAAACAACGAGGATGTGGTGCAGACCCTGCGGGAAATGGACAAACTGGTGAAACCGGGCGGTTACCTATACCTGGATTCCCGGAACTGGGATTTGGTTCTGGAACGACGGGGACGGTTTGCATTCGGCTCTCCCTTTATTCGGCCGGATGGGGTGCGGATCAATTATGTGCAGCTGTGGGACTATCATGAGGACGGAACCATCACCATCCATATTCTCAACGCCTACGAGGAGAATGGGCGGATTACCGGGCAGCAGGTATTTGACGAGCATCTGACACCGTTTTCCTTTGCATTGGTGGAATCCGCGCTAAAGGAAATGGGATATCAGGATTTGATGGTGAAGCCGCTTCCGTATTTCCGCGATATGGATTTTAAAGAAATCGGCTGGTATTGCCTGCGGGCGCGGAAACCGCTGTAACAGTTAAGTGAAAACGCCTTCCCCCGAGCGGAGGCGTTTTTCTTTTGGACAGGAGGACCGAAAATGCGGAAAAAAACAATCGGCGGGATTGTTCTTCTGATGGCTGCACTGCTGACAATGGGAGGATTGCTGGTCTGGAAAGGTGTGTGGATTCCGAATCGGATTTTCGCAGCGGGATACCCGGTGCAGGGTGTGGATGTTTCCTCCTATCAGGGAGAGATCGACTGGGAAATTCTGGCGGAACAGCATCTCTCCTTCGCCTACCTCAAGGCAACCGAGGGGAGTTCGTTTGTCGATCCGACTTTTGCACGCAATGCGGAACAGGCGCGGAAAACCAACCTGCGGATTGGGGCTTATCATTTTTTCAGCTATGACAGTCCCGGAAGTACGCAGGCGGAAAATTTCATCCGAACGGTGCAGGCCGAGGAGGATATGCTGCCGCCGGTAGTGGATTTGGAATTTTATGGGGACAAGGAGCAGAATCCGCCCGCACGGGAGGATGTCCGGCGGGAATTGACGGTCATGTTGCGGAAACTCGAGGAAGCGTACGGCGTGCAGCCAGTCATTTATGCGACGCAGAAATCATATACGCGGTATCTTTCGGGTGAATTTGCGGAATACGGCATCTGGATTCGGAATGTCTACACACCGCCGCTTCTGCCGGACGGCAGGGAATGGACTTTCTGGCAGTATACCGACCGGGACAAGCTTGCCGGCTATCAGGGAGAAGAACCGTATATCGACCGGAATGTTTTTTGCGGAAGCCCAGAAGAATTTTCCGCCTATCCGGAGAAAATACGGTTGCAATGAGAGAGCGAGTGTGCTATACTGAAAATAAACCTAAAACGATTTACTTTTGAAAAAAGAAAGGAGATGCCGCGATGGTATCCTTTTTGAAAGAGGCGGCGCATGTCCGTCCGACCCGGCAGCAGCTGGACTGGTTTGAGATGGAATCTTATGCGTTTGTGCATTTCAGTCCGAACACCTACACCAATCTGGAGTGGGGGCACGGCGATGAGCCGGAATCCATTTTCAACCCCGTGAAACTTGACTGCGATCAGTGGGTGGAGGCGATCAAATCCGCGGGTCTGAAAGGGATGGTGCTGACCGCTAAACATCATGATGGCTTCTGTCTGTGGCCCTCAAAGTACACCGAGCACAGCGTCAAAAACAGTCCGTTCCGCGGCGACGTGGTGAAAGAGGCGTCCGAAGCCTGCCGGAGAGGCGGCATCAAATTCGGGTTCTATCTTTCTCCGTGGGATCGAAATTCCAAATACTATGGCACGCCCGCATATAACGATTATTTCTGCAATCAGCTGACCGAACTGCTGACCCAGTACGGTGAAATTTTCTACGTCTGGTTTGACAACGCTTGCGGGGAAGGTCCCAACGGCAAAAAACAGGTTTATGATTTCCCGCGGTATTTTGAGCTAATCCGCAAATACCAGCCCAACGCCCTGATTTTCAATGACTATGGCCCGGATACCCGCTGGTGCGGCAACGAAGCTGGCGTCGCGCGGCATTCGGAATGGGCGGTGGTGCCCTCGGAACTTTGCTACTGGGCGCCGGTGCAGACCGGAGCCGGTCCGCTGGCAGAGCAGGGCGATTTGTCCTTCCTGTACAACACCGACGAGGAAATCGGCGGCATGAGCCAGATCCTGTATAGCAAAGGCCTGACCTTTGTGCCGTCTGAAATCGATATGTCCATCCGTCCCGGTTGGTTCTGGCATCCTGAAGAGGAACCGCATTCTCTTGAGCGGCTATTTCGAACTTACCTGACCTCGGTGGGGGCCAACGCCTGCTTTAACCTGAATATCCCCCCGAATCGGGATGGCCTCTTCGATGAGCGGGATGTGAAGCGCCTCCGCGAATACGGCGATTTGCTGCGGAAGGAGTTCGGCACTCCCATTCCTGCCCGGGTGGAGAAAGTGCCCGGCTGTCCGTCCATCCAGCCCAAATATCTCATCACTTTTGACAAGCCCCGCAAGGATATCAAATATGTGGTATTGGCGGAAGATATTGCGCATGGACAGCGGGTGGAAGCGTTCCGTATCTCCAAAAACGGCAATGAGCATGTGGCGTGTTATGACGGCACTTGCATCGGCAACAAGAAGATCTGTGTGCTGCGGGATCCTTTTGAGAATCAAAACCCGCTTACCAACGATAGCCTGCCGGAAATCAGCAGCCTGACTATCCATATCACTGCCGCCCGCGATGAGGTTCTGCTCAAAGACATTAAAGTATATTAAATTTATGCAAATCCCGCCGGAAGGGTGTACTTCCGACGGGATTTTGTGCGTTTTTGGGGAGGTTACCAGTCCTCCATGCAGAAGAAGACGGTATTTCCTCGGAAAAAGGCCGCGCTGATTGTACCGTGATTCCAGTCGCTCACGCGGTAAGGTTTTGCATATAAGGTCACCATTTCGCTGTCCTCTTGATCACGACTCGCGACCCACCAATCTGGTATTTCGGCATATCCTTGCTGTTCAGTCAGAGAAATTTTTAGCCGGGCAATCGTTTCCGGCGGCGCTGAGAAGGAGAGCTGGAGTTCTTCGCCGCCCTGCAGGAGTGCGGTGTGATAGGAGAAGAGCACATCCTCCGCATCCGCGGGAATCTGGGGCGGAAAATCCGCCACCTTTTCCCGTTCGGGATACCCGCACAGGCTAAGAATCCGTTCATATTGCGCCGGATCAGTAACAGGATTGACCGCCGCGTCAAAGGACAGGAAGAAGAGAAGGAAAAATGCGCCAATTACGCCGGCGGCGGAGAGTATGAGGGATGCGAAAACCGTGCCGGGCACATGAAGGACGTGCCGCTCAGACAGGATTGCCGTCCCGGTGAGGAGAAGAGCAGGAAGAAAAAAGCACAGTCCCCACAGCCATGGCTGCCGCGGCATGGTAAACAGCAGCAGAATATAAACTGCCAGCGCGCAAATCCAGGCGCAGCCCGCTAGAATGGTGGGAAGCCAGCTGCATTTATAAGTCATCGTCATCTTCCCTCCATTCGAGGATATCGCCCGGCTGGCAGCGGAGAACCCGGCAGATTTTGTCGAGGGTTTCGAGTTTGACGGCGCGGGCTTTACCATTTTTGAGGATGGAAATATTCGCCATGGTAATACCGACCTGTTCCGCCAGTTCGGTGACGCTCATTTTGCGCTTCGCCAGCATGACGTCCAGCCGTATGATAATCATATTGTACCTCCTAGATTGTGAGATCGGCTTCTTCCCGCAGCAGCGCCGCCTTGTAGACCAGATGAGAGAGCAGCGCCGCCGCCACCGCGACAGCCAGTCCGCCTAGACAGATCAGCATGGATGCCAGAAAAACGGAAGGATGATTCATAGAAAGCAGCAGGAAGAGCACATTCCCGCCAAACAGATAGCCGGTGTCGATGGCAGCCAGCAGCGAAACTTGCCCAAGCCGGCGGGCATTTTCGCGAGTAAAGGATTCATCGCGGCGGACAGCACAGGTGATCTTCCACCCGTGCCAGAGCACGAAACAGCAGGGGATGGCCGTCCCCCATAAAAACAGCAGCCACGGCCAGTACCATCCGGCGAGTTCCGGAAATTTAGCGACGGTGCGGCTGCCGACATTCGGTAGGACAATCCCATACAGTAGAGCGCCGCCCACTGCCGCCAGCAGGATCAGCGCCTTCAGCCAGTTGGCCAGAACTTTCTGACTCATACCAACACCTCCTTGATGTTGATATGAGTATAGCATGAATGATCTTAAAAGTCAATATAAATTTATCGAATCACAATAAATTTATATTGTTTTTTGGTGGTTATCAGATAATTTCGGCTGATATTGGCGGGGGGTGTAGCCGATGAATTTTTTAAAAGTACGGTAAAAATGCTGGAGATTGTGGAACCCGCACTGATAACAGATGTCGATGATGGGAAACTCGGAGTTCATGAGAAGCTTCTGGGCCTCGATAATGCGGCGGTATTGGAGGTAGGAGACAACGGAAGTATCCGTTTCCCGCTTGAAAAGATGGCAGAGATGGTATTTATCGACAAAGAACCGCTGTTCGAGATCCTCGAGGGTGATGGGATCCATGTAATGGGTATCGATGTACTGGATGACCTGCTGGATGAGAAGACCGGATTTGGAAAGGGGTGGGGGCGGTTGAAAACGGTCGCGGCGCTGATGGAGTTCCAGCAGGATGCAGAGCAGATAACTTTGAAGGAGGGGGCGAAAGGGATTTTTCTGATGGGTAAGATTGAAAAGTTCGGTGAAGAGGAAGGAAAGGCGGTTGAAGGTCTCGCTGCTGAGGGAAAGCATGCGGTAGGGGAGATTCTGGAGAGATTGGAGAAGATCGGACTGCCCCTGTGCCTGGAGGAGAGGGAGGAGGAAGGACTCAGAAAAGTTGATGACGAAACGGGTGTAACTGGTGCCGGGTTCGTAGTAAAAATTGTGAACCTCATGGGGAAGGATCAGCAAAAGGGTACGTTCCCGTGTTTCATAGCGGACGTTTTTGATAAAGCAGTGATTGCGGGAGGCGATGAACAGGTCCAGTTCGTAGCCGTTGTGGTGGTGGAGAATAGCAGGTTCCCGGGATGTGATGACGGTATCACGGCGGGTGATGAGAAATTCGGGGGTTTGCTGTAAGGTAATTTCCAAAAAAATCCCTCCTGAAAAGCGCAAGATCAGTGAATAAATTAATTCTCCCCAAGAAAAGGGAAGAAAAATAATTCAGATTGTTCTATACTAAATATAAACGATTCCGCCGGTTCCGTCAATGACCTAGGCGGAAACCGAAGGTTTTTGAAGGAGGAATTTCAGATGGAAGTCCGCGAACGTTTTTTGCGCACCTTGCAGTTTCAGAGTGTAGACCGCGTGCCGCTGGTAGAGTGGCCGATCCGCCCGGCAACTATGCGCGCCTGGGTCGAACAGGGGTATCCGGAAGGAGTCAGTTCCAACGTCTTTTTCGGATTGGATACCTTCCATGTCGGTATTCCGATCGATATGGGAATCCGGCCGCGGTTTGAGGAGAAAATTCTCGAGCAGAATGACAAGTACAAAATTTGGCAGGATGACCTCGGCGCCATTCGTAAGGACTTTATCAAAGATGCCACTCCGGGATTTGTCACCCGTTCCTGGCTCTCCTTCCCGGTGGAGGATTGGGCAGGATTCGAGGAGATGAAAAAGCGTTATCGCAAGGATGCACCTGGCCGTATCCCCGAAAATATCGGAATCCGTTCGGATATCCTGCGGCAGTCTCCGGTGCCGACTCATCTGAGCATCCCCTTCCTGTTCTGGACGATGCGGGACTGGATGGGATTTGAGAATCTCTGCATGACCTTCTACGATGATCCGGCGCTGATTGATGCGATGTGCACCTTTATCACCGATTTCTGCCTCGAAACGTTGGACGGTCTGCTCGACCGGATGCAGGTGGATATCGTCGAGCTGAAGGAAGATATGGCCTATAAACATGCACCGATGATCTCGCCGGAGATGTTCCGCCGGTTCATGAAGCCGCATTATGTCCGGCTGATTACCTATCTGAAATCGCACGGCGTCAAACTGGTGTACGTCGATTGCGACGGATATCCGGGCAGCCTGATTCCGGAGTACATCGACGCCGGTGTGGACGCCATGAGCCCGGTGGAAATTGCGGCCGGCAACGACCTGCTCAAGCTGCGGGAAGAATATCCCACCTTCGGCATGATGGGCGGCATTGACAAGCGGGAACTGGCGAAGGATTTTGCGGCCATCGATCGGGAAGTCCTGTCCAAAGTTCCGGCGATGCTGGAAAAAGGCGGTTATATCCCGCATGTTGACCATGCGATTCCGCCGGATGTTCCGCTGGAAAATTACCTGTATTACCGCCGCCTGCTGACCAAAGTGGTGTACGGAGAACCGATTGATTGAAATTAAGTCGCAATCCGATTAAAAAATTCCAAAAAAATTTCTGTTTTGTGACTGGCGTGTGACCGTCCTGTGTTATAATAAAATCAGAACGGAACCATACACACCGGTAACGGGCAGGAGGGATTTTGGAAATGAGAAAACGCAGGCATTTCATTCGGCTGTTTCCGCTGTTGCTGATGCTGGTCATTTCGGCCTCTGCGACCGCGATGACTGCTTATGCGGACCAACCGTATCCGAACGCCGTGGAATTACTGAACCCGCGCTACGATTGCATAGCTGATTGTTTTGCGATAAAATAATCTGATTTTTTTCAAAACTGCCGCTTCTTTGGAGGCGGCGGTTTTTCTTTCTGTATAATGGGAAAAAAGCTGTCCAAAATAAGGCTGTATCAAATTGGATTGGACAGGAGGAGAGCGGAATGACAGGAAATCCCTGGCAATTGGAAGAAGGCGTGCTGAGCCGGAAGGACCGGCTGTATCTGACGGCGGCAGACAGCTTGCGAGCTGGAATGGCACTGGCTGCGATGGGGGATGGGAAGACGTTCGGAATGGGATATGCGCCATCGCCGGCTGCTAAGGCGCTGATTTTGGCGGCGGAAAGCGGAATTTTGCAAAACAGCGGAAATATCTGGGATTTTGGAGATGGATTTGAAAGCCGGTTCTGCTATTGTCTGAGCCGGTCGGGAGCAGATTATGGGATTTTCGTGGATTTTTCGGGGGAACTGCACCTTTACACGCGGGGAGGACTTCCAATGGCCCCGGAGGGGGAACAGAAGTTTCTCCTGTTGCTGAATCTAAAAGAACAGCGGCCGGTCTTCGCGGGTGACTGGGGACATGGAGTGGAAATGGAGAATCTTCGGGAACTGTACCGCATAGAATTGATTAAAGCGGCGGAGACAACCCTGACCGGTATGACAGCTTGCGTCAAGTGCGCGAACCCGCTGATTCAGAAGCTTATGGAAGAAACGTTGGCAGCATTGGGCTGCCGGGTGCGGGAAGGAGGCATAATTTTGCAAATATCGGCGGACGGCAGGCAGGTTTCGGCCTATGAAACGGTGCGGGACGATGTGCATACGGAACGAATTCTCTGCTTAGTCTGCCAGGATCTTTTCCGGCGTGGACAGGATGCGGCAGTACCGGCCTCATCGCCTCGGATGCTCGACCGGATGGCAACGGAAATGGGGCGAAAAGTTTTCCGCTATGCGGACGGAATCCCCTCGGTACAGGATCGAAAAGCGCGGAATTTAAGCCTTCGGCAGCCATTTTTGCGGGATGGCTTGATGCTTGGCTTGCGGCTTTTGTCGATTCTGCGGCGGAACCGGTGTACCTTGGCGCAGCTGGAACGGCAGCTTCCGGACTATACCGTCATCACTCGGAAAATCACGATGTCCCGTCCTATACAGGAGGGAGCAGTTTTTCCGTTTGCGGCCGGAGAAATTCGCCTGCGGCCTATCCGAGGAGGAAAAACTGCCCTTTTGATGGCTGAAAGCAGGTCAATGGAGGCAGCTGCCGAACTTTGTCGGTTTTGGGAGGAGAGTCAGCAGCCCTGATATAGCTGCTGTGCCGCCCCTTGACAGGACCGGTAAAAATTGGTATACTATCAGTAGCTATTTGTTCAGCTTCTCACTGGTTTGAACAATGTTTTGAACGGATGATTTGCAAATAGACCGCTGCGGATACGGAACATGGATGCGGCGGATTGTGAAAGGGGACGCGGGAACGGAAGGAACAGACCGTCCCCTCACATCGGAAGACGAAGAAAGAAACAATTACATAGCAGGATGATACATGTGCCACGGGTGAAACTGATATCCGGTTTCTCGGAAAACCTCTGGCTTTGATTTTGTGTGCATTTTCGGGGATACACGGCGGAGAAGTTGCTGCCGGATGTCTCGAACGGATCATGTGAAAGGAGTCCTGCTGATACGACGAAAGGGAAGAATAATCATGAACGACAACAACCAGAACTACCAATCCAATGAGATGAAAATCATTGATGCAATACTCTCTGATAATACGAAGGCAGCTGGACGAACCAGAAATACTGGCGGACGCCGCAGAACAACTCGTAGTACGCAGCAGAGTGCACGGAAATCCGCTGATGTGGAAAAGCCAGTACAAGCAAAAACATCAGCTGTTGTGGAACAGCAGCCTGCTGCTCCCCGGAAACAGCCGATCCGCCGAAGTGCATCACGCAAGACGGCCGGGAATACAGAAACGGCTGTCAAACAGCAGCATCCGCGTCGGGGAAAACAACAGAAAAAATTGCCGACAGTCCGTATTATCCCGCTGGGCGGCCTGAATGAAATCGGAAAAAATATCACCGCCTATGAGTGCGGGCAGGACATCCTGTTGGTCGACTGTGGAATGGGATTTCCGGATGCCGATATGCTGGGTGTGGACATCGTCATTCCGGACTTCTCCTGGCTGGAGAAGAACGCTGAGCGCATCCGGGGCATGGTCATCACTCACGGCCATGAGGACCACATCGGATCCATCCCATACTTTCTCAAAAAGGTGGGTACCGGGATCCCGATTTACAGTGCCGCGCTGACCATTGGCCTCATCGAGGGCAAGCTTAAGGAACACGGCTTGCTGGGCAAGGCGAACCTCAATGTCGTCAAGCCACGGGATGTCATCAAGCTGGGCTGCATGTCGGTCGAATTTATCCGGGTGAATCACTCCATTCCGGATGCGATGGCGGTTGCCATCACGACGCCGGCCGGCGTGATTATCCAGACCGGCGACTTTAAGGTGGATTATACTCCCATCGAGGGCGAACCGATTGATATTGCGCGGTTTGCCGAGCTGGGAAGCAAAGGCGTGCTCTGTCTGCTGGCAGATTCGACCAATGCCGAACGTCCAGGTTTTTCCGAGAGCGAACGGCAGGTGGGATATGCCTTTGAAAATCTGTTTGCACAGGCAGGAGACCGCCGGATTATTATTGCAACCTTTTCCTCCAATATCCACCGAATCCAGCAGATCGTCAATATGGCAGAACGGACTGGCCGCAAAGTTGCGGTTTCCGGCCGCAGTATGATCAACGTGGTGGCGAAAGCAATTGAACTGGGATACCTGACGGTTCCGAAAGATATCATGATTGATATTGACAATATCGGGCGGTATCCTGCCAATCGGATTGTCATCTGTACAACCGGCAGCCAAGGGGAACCGTTGTCTGCATTATCTCGGATGGCGGCCGGTGAGCATCGGAAGGTCAGCGTGACTGCCAATGACTATATCATAATTTCGGCGACGCCGATCCCCGGCAACGAAAAGCATGTGACCCGGGTCATTAACGAGCTGCTTAAGCTGGGCGCCGAGGTTATTTATAAATCCATGTACGAAGTGCATGTTTCGGGACACGCCTGCCAAGGCGATTTAAAAATGATGCTTTCGGTCACCAAGCCGAAGTTCTTTATCCCGGTTCACGGCGAGTATAAGCACCTGCGGGCGCATGCGCAGATCGCGAAAGATATGGGAATGGCGCCGGATCACATTCTGATTACCGACATTGGACAGGTGATTGAGCTGGATGCTGAAACTATGCGGCAGGCCGGCACGGTTGAGGCAGGCCGGGTCTTTGTCGACGGCTACGGAGTCGGCGATGTAGGATCGATTGTGCTGCGGGATCGCCAGCATCTGGCAGAGGACGGTTTGATTATTGTGGTGGTGACCATCGAAAGCGAATCCGGTGCCGTTGTGGCGGGCCCGGATATTGTATCACGCGGATTTGTCTACGTGCGGGAGTCCGAGGAACTGATGGAAGAAGCCCGCCAGCTTGTCAAACGGGTGCTGGACGACTGCCAGGAACGGAATATCCGGGAATGGAGTGCCCTCAAAATCAGTATGAAGGATCACCTCTCTTCGTTTATTTATAAGAAAACAAAACGCGGTCCCATGATCCTGCCAATTATCATGGAAATTTAACGGGAAAATTTTCAGTTTGCCTCATCAACGCACTTGCATTGGTGAGGCAAATATCATATAATAGTAATATTGGAGGGACGGCCAAGCCGTCGCTTTTGAAATGAGAGGAAAGGGCCGAATGTTATGAAAAATAAACGGGTGGGCAATCTGTTGGCTTGCCTGATTCTTCTTTCCGCGATTTCGCTCATTCTGGCGGGAATGATGTTTTTCATCAGCCCGCTGGCATTCTATATCGCGTTTCCGATTGCCGCTGCTGCATGTGGGCTTACTGTCTGGCATTTGGTGCATATGCAGAGTCTGGTGCATGCCATGCTCCAAAAGGCGATGGCGCAGCTGTCAGCCAGCCAGCGGCGTTTTTTGCAGGAATTTCCGCTGCCGATTATGATTGTGACGGGCGATCGGGAGATTATCTGGTATTCGGATAAATTCCGGGAAGAGGTCGTCAACCAGCAGGATTTGTACGGCTTCAATTTGAATCAGATCATCAAGGAAGACTTAGCGGAATTCTGCACACCGCAGGGAAAAGAAGTTATCTGCTGCGGGAATTGGTATCGGGTGTACGGAGTATTCAAAAAAGAGAATACGACCGAGCTGTGCACGTTGTATTTTGTTGAGATGACCAGCCTGAAAAAAGAGGCCGAGCTCTATGAAAAAACACGCCCGTCCGTGATGATGATCATGCTCGACAATTACGGCGAGGTCATGCAGCACGCCAAAGAGAGCGAAAAATCGCGGATTCTGGGTGCGATTGACTCGACGCTGGAGGATTTTATCAGTTCGACGACGACCAGTTTTATCAAGCGGTTTGACGGGGATAAGTTCCTGATGGTGGTCGAAGAGCAGCATCTGGAAAAGATCATCGACAGCCGGTTTAAGATTCTCGACGAGATCCGGAAAATCCAGACCGACGGCAATATCCCGGTCACACTATCCATTGGTGTCGGGCGCGGGGAGCCGACCCTTGCCAAGAGTGAGGCGGCAGCGCGTCAGGCTTTGGATATGGCGCTTGGGCGCGGCGGCGACCAGGCGGCAATCAAAAATCAGTCGATGTATGAATTTTACGGCGGCGTTTCCAAGGGCGTGGAGAAGCGCACCAAGGTCAAGACTCGTATCGTGGCCAATGCGCTGTCGGAACTGATCCAGAATGCCGACCGGGTTCTGGTGATGGGGCATAAATTCGGAGATTTGGACTGTGTCGGCGCGGCGGTGGGACTGGCTTATGCCATCCGGACCATCGGCAAGCAGGCGGATGTCGTGATTGACCGGGACAAGACGCTGGCGAATATTCTGGTCGAGATGGTGACCGGCGAGGGCTGCGGCAATCTGTTTGTCGACCCGTCGGATGCGCTCTTCTCGATTACCGAGGATACATTGCTCATCATTTGCGATACTCACACCGTCAATCTGGTGGAGTCGGCGGATATTTATAATCGCTGCAAGACGGTGGTTGTCATCGACCATCATCGCAAGATGGTCAACCACATCGACAACGCTGTGATTTTCTATCACGAGCCGTATGCATCGTCGGCGTCGGAGATGGTGACCGAACTCATCCAGTACATGGGCGACAACTGCCGCATCAATGCGGTTATTGCACAGGCGCTCTTGTCGGGCATCATGCTGGATACGCGGAATTTTGTGCTGCGGACGGGTGTGCGGACCTTTGAGGCAGCGGCGTATCTGCGGCGGATTGGCGCGGATACCATCACGGTGCGGAAGTTGTTTTCGAGCACGATGGATTCCTATCAGCGGCGGAGCCGGATTGTGGCGGCGGCGCAGATTTATAAGAAATGTGCGGTTGCAGAGAGCAATTTTGTGTCGGATGACATGCGGATTGTGGCGCCGCAGGCGGCGGATGAATTGCTGGGAATTGACGGAGTGGACGGATCCTTTGTTTTGTATGAAAGCGAAGGAGTTGTGAGTATCTCCGCCCGATCTATGGGGGCTATCAATGTGCAGATGATCATGGAGACGCTGGGCGGCGGCGGCCATCATACGATGGCGGGCGCGCAGATTAAGGGCGTCGAGATGGAGAAGGTCAAGCAGATGCTGCTGGAGGCCATCGACAAATATTATAAAACACATGGATAATTGGAAAGGATGATAGACGATGAAGGTAATACTGACCGAAGATGTGAAGGGAAGCGGCAAAAAGGGCGATCTGGTGGAGGTTGCGGACAGCTATGCGCGCAACTGCCTGCTGAAGAAGGGGCTGGCGATCGAGGCGACTGCAACAGCCATTAATAACAAAAAAACGCAGGACGCTGCCAAGGCGCATCATGCGCAGGTGGAACTGGACGCCGCTAAGGCAAACCGGGACCGTTTGAACGGCAAGAGCGTGACCGTCCTTGCCAAGGCCGGCACCGGCGGACGTCTGTTCGGGGCGGTAACTTCTAAGGAAATCGCGGCGGCGCTCAAAAACGAGTACAAGCTGGACATTGACAAGAAGAAGATCACTCTGAACGGAGAAATCAAGGCATTTGGGACATTTTCCTTTGATTTGAAGCTGCATAACGGCGTAGTAGCCGAGATGAAAGTAGTTGTCAAGGAAGCCTGAGGCCGGAATCTGAACAAACTGCGGGGCGGTTTCGGATACCGCCCTTTTTTCCTATGATCGGCCGGAATGGAGGGTCTGTGTTGGACGAAGCAATCAACGAATATGGGCAGAATCTGCCTTACAGCCTGGAGGCCGAGCAATCGGTACTGGGTTCCATTCTCATTGATCCGGAGAAGTTGCCGGATGTGATGAATACCATCAAATCGCCGGCTGTCTTTTACACCAAGGCGCATCAGGAACTGTACGCCCTAATGATCCAGATGTTCAGCGAGTCCCGGCCCATCGACTTTGTCACTCTGCTCGAGGAGGCAGTGCGCGCATCGGTCTTTGAGACGGACGAAAGCGCCAAAACCTATTTGCTGCACCTGATGGAGATGGTGCCGACCATCGTCAATCTGCCGCAGTACTGCGAGATTGTAGTGGAGAAGTATTACCTGCGCAATCTGCTGAGCACCGCGACGGATATTGCGGCCTCAGTGCGGGAGGGGGATGGTGACGCCAATGATCTGCTGGACGCGGCGGAACAGAAGATCTACGACATCCGGCAGGGGCGCCAGACCTCGGATTTGCAGCCGATCAGCGATGTCATCATCGGCGTCTACGACAACATCTATCAAATGCATTCCCGGGCGGACAGTCGTTATACCGGTATTCCGTCCGGATTTATCGGGCTGGACGCCATGATTTCGGGCCTCAACAAATCGGACCTGATTTTGGTGGCGGCCCGTCCTGGTATGGGAAAGAGCGCCTTTGCGCTGAATATCGCGGCAAATGTCGCGCTGAAAAACGATGTCGAAGTGGCAGTATTTTCGCTGGAAATGTCCAATCCGCAGCTGGTCTCGCGTATGCTCTGCGCAGACGCCACGATCACGAGCGACAAGCTTCGGACCGGCCATCTGGATACCGAGGAATGGTCGCGGCTGGCGGTATCGGCGCAGCGGCTGAGCGCGACCAAGATCTATCTGGATGATTCGGCGGGTCTGACCGTTTCGCAGATGAAGGCCAAGCTGCGGCGGCTGCACAATCTGGGATTGATCGTCATTGACTATCTGCAGCTGATGGGATCCGGCTCGCGGATCGAAAACCGGGTGCAGGAGGTTTCGATGATTACCCGAAGCCTCAAGGTCATGGCAAAGGAACTGAACGTCCCGGTCATCTGCCTGTCCCAGCTTTCGCGTGCAGCGGAACAGCGGCAGGGGCACCGCCCGATGCTTTCCGACCTGCGTGAATCCGGATCCATCGAGCAGGACGCCGACAGCGTGCTGTTCCTGTTCCGGGAAGCGTATTACAACGACGATGAAAATTCCGAGCCGGCCAATCCGAATACGGCGGTCTGCATCGTGGCGAAAAACCGTCACGGCTCGACCGGCGATGTCACGCTCGGCTGGCAGGGCGAATACACCCGATTTACCAATGTGGAGCTGTACCGCGATGAGCCATAAACGCAGCCGTCTGCCGCTGGAAGAGAAGTTCCGGCTGGGACTTGTCGAAAATCATCCGGTGCTGGCGGCGGTGTCCGGCGGTGCTGATTCGATGGCATTGCTGCATTTTTTGCTGGAAAGCGGCGTCCGGGTATCGGCAGGGCATTTCAATCACTGCCTGCGGGGCGCGGAAAGCGAGCGGGATGAGGCGTTTGTGCGGGAATTCTGTGCGGCGCACGGGATTCCGTTCTATTCCGGGCGGGCAGATGTCCGGGCGGAAGCGGCGGCATCCGGCGAAGGCGAAGAGGAATGCGGCCGCCGATTGCGGTATGACTTTCTGGAGGAAACCCGGCAAAAGCTGGGAGAAGGAGTTCTCCTTGCGACGGCGCATACCCTTTCCGACCAGCTGGAGACGATGCTGTTCCGGCTGGCGCGGGGGACCGGTCTGGCGGGATTGTGCGGGATTCCGGAACGGCGGGGGGCGATTGTCCGGCCGATGCTGGACTGTACCCGCGCCGAAGTCGAAGAATACTGTACCCGCCGCGGCGTGCCGTTTGTGCAGGATTCGACCAATGCCGACCCGCATTATGCGCGCAACCGGATCCGGCAGAAGGTCATTCCCGCCTTAAAGCAGGTCAATGCCGGAGCAGAACGCCACGCCGGACAGCTGGCGGAGAGCCTCACGGCGGACCGGGAGTATCTGGAACAGCAGGCAGAATGTTTATATGCCGAGGCGCTGTCGAATGGAAAACTGTCGGCGGCGGCCATTGCAGCGGCGCATCCGAGCATGGCGGTGCGGGCAATGGGCTTTTTTCTCGGCGAAAAGAGGATTCCGGCGGACTTTGCGCTGCTGTCGGCAGCGGTGAAGCTGGCAAAACAGCCATCCGGCGCTTTGAACCTGCCCGGAGACCTTCAGCTGACTGTCCGGCGGGGGTGGATGCAGGTCGAGCCCCAGCATCCGAAGGAAATTCCCTTTGAATGGGAGATCGAACTTCCACAGGAGTGGAATCCCGGCCGCATTGTCGCGGAAATTACATTACCGGACGGCGGCTGCGCAGGCCTTTTGCAGGAAAATGCGGCGAATTTCCAAAAAAACAAAAAAATTTATAATTCCGACTTAATTTTTTCGCTGGATTATGATACAATAATTGGGAGACTTAAATTCCGGCACCGGATGACGGGCGATCAAATCCGCCTGAAAGGGAGAACCGGCGCCCGGCTTTTAAAAAAATTGTACAGTGCCTCCGGATTATCCGGACAGGAGCGGCAGAATGCAATGGTCGTTTCGGATGGGGAAGGGGTCGTCTGGGCGGAATATATCGGCCCGGCGGAACGAAATCTCCCGCATCCCGGAACAGAGCGGCTGCTTTTGCTGGTACGGGCAACAGGGAAGGAGACCAATTTGCAATGATGGAGAAAGATATTGAGCGCGTTTTGGTGAGCGAGGAAGAACTCAAAGCCAAAGTTCAGGAACTGGGCGCGCAGATTACCAAGGATTATGCCGGCAAGAATTTGCTGATGGTCAGCATTCTGAAAGGCTCGGTCATTTTTATGGCAGATCTTATGCGGGCAATTGACCTGCCCTGCACCATTGATTTCATGTGTGTATCCAGCTACGGCTCGGGCACCAAGTCGAGCGGCGTTGTCAAGATCATCAAGGATTTGGACATCGACCTGCACGGCAAGGATCTGCTGATTGTTGAGGATATCCTCGACAGCGGCAAGACGCTGCATTATATTACTAAGATGCTTTCGGACCGCGGGACCGCCTCCATTCGGATTGCGACCCTGCTCGACAAGCCGGAACGCCGGACTGCGCCGCTGACTCCGGATTATAGCGGCTTTGTGATCCCGGATAAATTTGTAGTGGGTTATGGTCTGGATTACGATGAAAAATACCGCAACCTGCCGTATATCGGCGTTCTGAAACCGGAAGTTTACGGCGGAAAATAAACAATATGTACTTTTAATATAAAAAATACCGAATGGAGTGATTTGGATTGCAAAAAAAGCGTACCGGTTCTTTTATTTTGCTGGCAGTGGTCGTTGTAGGCCTGCTGTTCATGTCGACGATGTTCATGCGGATGCTGACCCCGCCCGGCAAGACCTATACGTATTCTGAGATTCTGTATCTGTTTGAAGATCAGAAGGTGCAGAAGTTCAGCCTGGATGTCGGCAGTGGTGAGCTGCAGATGCAGGTGGAGGGACAGGAACGACAGGTGTCGTACCGGGTTCCGAGCGTGGGACTGTTCCTCGAGCAGATTGACAGTTCACTGACCGAATACAACGAACAGCATCCGGACAGTCGTCTGGAATATGATTTGATTCCGGCGACCGATAACACCTGGCTTCTGAGCTTTGTGCCGTATATCATCATGATCGGCGGCATGGCGCTGCTGTGGTATTTTATGTTCAAGCAGGCCAACGGCGGCGGAAAGATCAACCAGTTTGGCAAAGCGAATATGAAAAATCCGGTCCAGAACGGCAAAAAGACGACCTTTGCGGAGGTTGCCGGCGCGGACGAGGAGAAGGAAGAACTGGCAGAGATCGTCGAGTTCTTGAAAAATCCGCGGAAGTTCAACGAATTGGGCGCCCGCATCCCCAAAGGCGTGCTGTTGCTGGGCCCTCCCGGTACCGGTAAAACGCTGCTGGCGCGTGCTGTGGCAGGAGAAGCCGGCGTGCCGTTTTTCTCGATTTCGGGTTCGGACTTTGTGGAAATGTTCGTCGGTGTCGGTGCATCGCGTGTGCGCGACCTGTTCGAGCAGGCGAAAAAGAACTCCCCGTCGATTATTTTCATCGATGAAATCGACGCAGTCGGCCGTCACCGCGGCGCAGGCTTGGGCGGCGGACACGATGAGCGTGAACAGACGCTGAACCAGCTGCTGGTTGAGATGGATGGTTTTGGCGCGAATGAAGGCGTCATCGTCATCGCGGCGACCAACCGGCGGGATATCCTCGACCCGGCGCTGCTGCGTCCCGGCCGTTTTGACCGGCAGATTGTCGTCAATTATCCGGACGTCAAAGGCCGTGAGGAGATTCTGAAAGTTCACTCCCGCAATAAGCCGCTCGGCTTTGATGTCGATTTGAGCATTGTTGCGAAGTCGACTGCCGGCTTTACCGGCGCGGATCTGGAAAACCTGATGAATGAGGCAGCTCTGCTGGCAGCCCGCAAGGGACGCAAGGCGATCACCGAAAAGGACATCGAAGAGGCGACCATCAAGGTTGTAGCCGGCCCGGAGAAGAAGTCCAAGGTGGTATCCGAGAAGGAAAAGCGCCTGACAGCCTACCACGAAGGCGGGCATGCCGTGGCGACCTATTACAGCGAGACGCAGGATCCGGTTCACGAAGTCTCGATTATCCCACGCGGCATGGCGGGCGGTTATACGCTGTCGCTGCCGGAACATGACCGCAGTTATATGTCCCGCAAGGAAATGCGGGAGGAAATTGTTACCCTGCTAGGTGGCCGGGTTGCCGAGTCGCTGGTGCTGGACGATATTTCCACCGGTGCATCCAACGACCTCGAGCGGGCGACCAAGCTGGCCAAGAGCATGGTAACCCGTTACGGATTCAGCGAAAAGTTGGGACCGGTTGTCTACGGGCAGGATGAGGGCGAACCCTTCCTCGGCCGGGATTTCAACCACATCCGCGACTATTCGGAAAATGTGGCGGCTGAAATTGATAGCGAAGTTCGGGATATCATTGATACCGGCTATGAGACGGTCAAGGATCTGCTGACGGCTCACATGGATCAGCTGCATCTGGTGGCGGCCTATCTGATCGAGCACGAGAAGATTGACGGCGCGACCTTTGAAAAGCTGATGAAGGGCGAGTTGGATTATCATGCACCGGCTGCGGGCGGCGCGGAGGCATTGGATACCTCAGCTGCTGCTGCGGAAGCGTTGGAAACTGATCCGAATCCCTTTGACGGAGGGGAATCGGATCCGGCAGAGAACGACGAAAACAAGTAAATAAAAAAATCCCGCTGCCCGGAAACGGAGCGGCGGGATTTTGGCGTCATAGGAAGACAGCGGCGGTGAGCATGGGAAGAAGGCGGGCGTAAATCGGCTCGAGATCCTCAATTGGGAGGGGGTTCTCGCCCTTGCCGATTTCGATGGTGAAACCGGGGCGGCGGAGGGCCTGGATGTACCAGTCCTTGAGACCGCCGTGGGAGGCGAGTCCGCTGTTGGAAACGAGTGTGTAGCCGGAGAGTGCGCTGAGCGCCCGGGCGATATTTTCGGCTTGCGGGACAGAAATGCCGTCGTATTCCCAAAAAATTTCTTCCCCTTGGGAGTGGAAGGAATAAAGGCGCCGGGGACGGAAGGCGGCAATCAGCTGGAGGATGGCGCGGGTTTCCGGCTCGGATTCGGGGCATGGGCCGCCGAAACGAGTGGGGGAAGGTCCGGTGATGCCGGCCTCAATTTCCATGGCGCGGAGGAGTCCCCAGTTGGCATCGAAATTGTGGTTGAGGTCGACGCCGCGGGCATTGGCCTGCCAGCGCGCGGGGTTGCTGCGGAAGATTTCCTCGACTAAGGTGCGGAATTCTCCCGCAGCAGAAGGCCCTTTGCAGGCGATTTCGACCCCGTCCGGGTTGAGCATGGGCAGGAGCAGCAGACCCTTTGCAGATTTGAGTCGGGAGAAGGAGAAGTCGCCCAGTTCGCCGTCGGTTTCCCAAGCAGCCGTGAAATCTTCGGCGAAACGGGCGAGAAGCAAGGCAGTCAGCCATTCCTGACCGTGGGTTGCGCCGGCAAAGAGGACGGCTTTTTTGAGGTTCCCGATGCCGATGACGGGAATTTCGCGGCCGCAGGCGGAACGTCCGCCGCGGAAAAGTTGAAGAGATGGATGAATCCGTTCGAGCTGCCGGAGATATTTCCAAAGGGAAACGGTGTCGGGCGGCTGCTGGAAAAATGCGGAAGACATGAAGATTCCCCTTTCTGTTGAAAATGAGCGGGAAGATCGGTAAGGAGGTTCCATGATCGCGGTTTTTGATTATATGCGGGCAATGCTTGTCAATATGCTGGCAGGATTGCCGCTGATTGCCGGAATCCGATGGATTGCAGCCATCCGGCGCAAAAAACAGGGGAAAACGGTCACAATTCCGCATGAGGTCGGAGTGTGGCTGTTTGGACTTTGCCTGCTGGGGATCCTATCGCAGACGATCCTGCCAGAACTGATGAATGTGTTGCAGGGGATTCCGCACAGCGGAAACCGGATGAACCTGAAGCTGTTCTTGGTTTTCCGGCAGACGTGGGATGAGGTGTTTCGGAATGGCAATCCGTCCTATTTCTTCATCAATTTTCTGGGGAATATCGCAGTGTTTGTGCCGCTGGGATTTTTCCCGCCGCTGCTGTGGCGGAAATTCCAGAAGTGGTGGAAGGTTCTGCTGTTCGGATGCGGAATATCGGTGCTGATCGAGCTGACCCAGCTTTTGTTGCCCCGCGGAACAGATGTAGACGACATCTGGCTGAATACGCTGGGGGCGCTGGTCGGGTACGGCGTTTGGAAAGCGGCGCAGAAGCTCCTGCCGCGGGCGGTTGGAAAATGCGCGGATTCGGAGGAATAATATGATCGAAAAAATACGGGAATTGCTGGTCAAGTACCGCGAGCTGATCGCCTATCTGGTTTTCGGGGTGCTGACGACGATTGTAAATTATGTGGTATATCTGCTGGCGGCGCCGCTGTTTGAGACGACGACCATTCCGACCGCGATTGCATGGGTATTTGCGGTCATTTTTGCCTACCTGACCAATCGGCGGTATGTTTTTCATTCCAAGGTGACGGGAACGGCGGCCCTGGCACGGGAAATTTTAACCTTTTTCGGCGCACGGGCATTGTCCGGCGTGCTGGATGTGGGATTCATGTGGGTGTTTGCGGACCGTTTGGGGTTTAACGACAAGATCATGAAATTGGTTTCGAACGTCTTTGTGGTAATTTTCAATTATATTGCCAGCAAGCTGGTTATTTTCCGAAAAAAATGAACGTTCCTGCCAAATAGCAGAAACGTTGTGAAACAGGACAAATCGGAAAGCTTTACTCAATTTTTCTCGAAAAATTGCAGGGGAGGAGGGGACAGAGTCCCTCCTCGTTTTCCGCAGAAAACGAAATCCTGCTCTTTGCGGCCGGGCCGCAAACATAAAGAAAAAAGCGAGTCCGCAGACTCGCCGCGGATGACCCCGCGCCCTGATTTTCCAAAGAAAATCAGGGTTTAAAATTTTCTGATACTTTCACCGCGGCACATTTGCGCCAGCAAAGCTGTGCGGTTTATCAGTTTCTATATACCTTGTTACCGTGCCAAACAATTCACTGGATTGTTTGGCAAAGATAACTGTGATATACAGTCGGACGGCTTTCAGCCGTTTGACAAAATCCATGCGTGATTTTTTCAAGCTTTTTTCCGCGCTTTTTTGTTATGGGGATTTCGCACTCTGCGGAGTGCGACCGAGGACTTTGCCCTCTGGACTTCCACCACCTTTTGAAAAAGGTGGACGAAAACTTTCGATTTTTCTTTTTTGTGCAGGTTGATCCGACAGTATTTTTGAAAGAATATTTTGATATAGTCCCACTTATTACCTCATTTATACTACTTTATACTACTTTAGGCGAAATTCTCCTTTTTTTCAAACAATATGATATGATTAAGAAAAGAAAATTTGTGTTTAAAAAGGAGAAATTGCAATGAGTGAAGAACGGACATGTAAGAATTGCGGATATTTTTATCGATATTATATCCGGTCTGCAAGAGGACGATATTCGCCTCTGTTGTACGGGCATTGTATCAAACCGAGATTAAAAAAACGCTTTATCAGTGACAAGGCGTGCTTGTATTGGGAAGAAAAGACAAAATAAAAGTCCCCCCGCTGTTGCGACAGCGGGGGTTTTGGGCAGAGAGTATAAGCAAAATACAGTTTAGTTTCCGGCAGAAATTTCGCGATAAAAATCGGCGGTGGCAGCTTGCATATAGGGGGTGACTGCCAACATGCCCAATCCGCAGGTCAGCGCACCCAGAATCACCCAGCCGATGAAACTCAAATTCAGGATAAACAGCCGCATTTTATTGCCGCGCATCATTTCCTTGGACCTCCGGATAGCCTCCAGTGCGCCGTATTCCGGGTGTTCCGCCAGAATATAGGGGGTCATGGCGTAACTGTAAGACGCGATAATGCCGGGAATAATCAGCAAAAGCGACCAAAGCAGAATAAAAATCGAAAGGAGAAGCTGCATGCAGATCCCGGTTCCGATCCGATGGAACTGCGAAAAAAGCTGGGAAACCTGAGCCGGCTTGCCATCAATGAGGTTGAGGTTGAAAAGGGCATACCCCAATTGAATGGCACCGCCAATGATGAGAAAGACGAGAAACGACACAAGAATAACGCCGGCGATCAGAGCGGCTGCGGAACTGCTCAGGAAGGAATCCCCGCCGTTGAGGGAGATATTCAGGGTTGCCCCCTGATAGGATGATCCGGCCAGCAGGGAGTAAATCAGGCCGGCGAGAATGGCTTCGGGCCATCTGCCCTTGAGTGCCGCGCGGGCTGCTGCGCGGAAATCTTCTGCTTCTTTCATGAAGACCCCTCCTTTTTTGGGCGGCCGGAAAAAAGGCCGCGCTTTCTGCTTTGAGTATAGCAAAATGGCGGCGGATTTACAAGATTTTTTGGAAAAAAATCCGTCCGGCTTTTGAAAACCGGACGGATTCGATTCGAAAATTATGCGGATGCGCCGGATTTCCTTTTAGAAAACCCAATTAAATCACAAACTGGCGCATATAGTTGCGGCTGAGAAGCAGAGATTTTTTCACTGCCTCCAGCGAGCCTTCAAAGGCTTTGTCCTCCACCTCGATGCAGGTATAGCCGTCATAGCCGATGTCGGTGAGGGCGGAGACATATTTGCCCCAGTCCACATCGCCCAGACCCGGAAGTTTGGGGGACATATACTGCAAAGGTGTTGCCATAATGCCGACGTCCGCCAGTTTTTCCGGATAAATCTTAATATCCTTGTAGTGGACGTGGAAAATGCGATCCTTGAACTCATAAAGCGGCTTGATGTAGTCGATCTGCTGCCAGACAAAGTGAGATGGGTCGTAGTTCAGACCGAAGTTTTTGCTGGGGATGATCTCAAACAGCCGGCGCCAGATTGCCGGAGTGGTCATGAGGTTCTGACCGCCGGGCCATTCGTCGTTGGTGAAGAGCATGGGGCAGTTTTCAATGCCGATGCGGATGCCGTTTTCCTCGGCACAGGCGATGATGTCCGGCCAGACCTGTTTGAAAATCTCAATATTTTCGTCGACATTCTTCTTGGGATCACGGCCGACAAAGGTGTTGACGGTGCCGACGCCCAGAAGTTTTGCGGCCTTGATGACTTTCTTGATGTGAGCGATATAAACGGCGCGTTTTTCCAAATCCGGATCCATGGTGTTGGGATAGTACGCCAGAGCGGAAATTTCAACGCCTTTTTTCGCGCAGTAGTCGTTGATGTAAGCGGCTTTTGCCTCGTCGACCTCGTCTACATTGATGTGCGTCACACCCGCGTAACGGCGCTCTGCTTTGCCTTTGGGCCAGCAGCAGACTTCGACGCACTCGAAGCCGTTTTCAGAGGCGAAATCGATCATTTCCTCAAAAGGGAGGTCGCCCAAAATGGCGCTGACAAAACCTAATTTCATGGGGATCACCAATCCTTTCAAATTCAGTCGCTGTGGGGACAATACCCCAGTTTGGTTTTAGTATAACAAATCCGACAGAGATTTGCAAGATAAATTGTAAACGATTACAGCGCAATTTTTTTGTGCGGAATTACTGTTCGAGATCATTTCGGGAGAGATCTTGACAAAATGGAAAGAAGCTGTTACATTTTGAAAGAGGACTGTTCGAGATTTTTGAGTGAAAGAGGAGAGTTTTATGATCGTTCGTCCTGCAAAGTTGGAGGATGCTGCGGCTATCGGCAAGATTTACTGCGAATCCTGGAAAACGGCCTATCGGGGCATTGTGCCCCAGGATTATCTGGATTCCCTGACGCCGGATGACCGAAAAATCAATCCGGCAAATTATCTGGTACTGGAATCAGAGGACGGAACCGTATTCGGCCTGGCCAATATCGGCGCTTCCCGGGACAAGGAACGCCCGGACTTGGGAGAATTGCGGGCCATTTATCTGCTGCCGGAATTCTGGCGGAAAGGTGCTGGAACGGCACTGTTTCAGGCGGCGGAAACAAAACTCCGGCAAATGGGTTTTTCCCGATATTTTCTCTGGGTGCTCACCGAAAATACCCGCGCCCGGCGGTTTTATGAGAAAATGGGGATGCACCTTTCCGGTAAGGAACAATCTTTCTCCATTTGCGGAAAAGAGCTTTGGGAATGCCGGTATGAAAAGGAGTTTGTATGAATCTTGAAAAAATATCCGCCCTGTTTGACGGCTGGGAGGAAACCCTTATCTGGTCGGCCTTGCAGGGGGTCATGGGGGAAATTACTGCCGATGATCCGGAAAATCCCAAGTCTGCCCGGATTCTCATCGGAGATTTCGGCTTTTTCGCCGGGGAACCCAGCGAAGCGATGATTTTGTCCATGCTGGACGGCCGGGATTTTCTGCTGGCAACGCCGCAGAATGAGGCGTGGGCCGCCCAAATACAAAAAATCTTTCCCGATTCCCAACGGATGACCCGGTACGCCATCAAAAAGGAACCGGATGTCTTTGACCGGGAAAAATTGGCAGAATTTGCCCGGAATGTTCCAGCCGGATATACCGTGGTTCCCATCCATGAGGAATTGTTCCATCGAGTACAGAAGGAAGAGTGGAGCCGGGATTTCTGCTCCCAGTTTGCGGACTACGCCCAGTACCGGCAGTACGGCGGCGGATTTGTCGCCCTGTATGAGGGGGAAGTCGCGGCGGGCGCATCTTCTTATACCGCCTACCAGGACGGCATCGAAATCGAAATAGATACCCGGGAGGATCACCGCCGGAAGGGCCTTGCCCTCTGCTGCGCCGCCAATTTAATTCTTTCCTGTCTGGACAAGGGGAAATACCCCAGCTGGGATGCTGCCACGCCCATATCGGTGGCGCTGGCGGAGAAGCTCGGATACCATTTTGATCGGGAGTATCAGACGATTTTGGTAAGAAAGGAGTCGTAGCGTACATGATGCGGATCGCATGGCTCTTTTTCGACATCGGTTCCACACTGGTGGACGAAAGCATGGCATATGCCCGGCGCATCCGGGAAACCATTACGGGAAGCGGTGTTTCCTATGAGCAGTTTTATGAGGAAATGCTGGCCTTTTACCGCCAAAATAAAAAGGGCGACTTACAAGCCGCCCGAAAGTTCGGATTGACCGTCGCGCCTTGGCACAGTGAGGAAGAACGGCTTTATCCGGACGCAATTCCCTGTTTGAAAGCTCTGCAAGGTCGTTTTCATATCGGGGTCATCGCCAACCAGTCTTTGGGAACAGCAGCTCGAATGGAGAAAATGGGGCTGTCCCCTTACTTGGAACAGATTATTTCTTCCGCAGAGGAAGCAGTGGCAAAACCTGACCCGGAAATTTTCCGGCTTGCATTGCGCCGAGCAGGATGTCAGCCGGAACAGGCGGTGATGATTGGCGACCGGCTGGACAACGACATTCTTCCAGCCAAAAAACTTGGAATGAGAACAATCTGGGTCAAACAGGGATTCGGCGGCCTTGCTACCCCTAGAACAGAGACGGAAACGCCGGACTTTACTGTAGAAAATTTATCCGAACTATGCGCCCTTATTTTATCCTAAGAGGAGGAACTCCATGCCCATCAAACCACTCGCTGAAATTTTGAATCTCCCCATGCCGGAGGAAGAATTTGTCCGGCTGGCGGAACAGGTGCCGGAACCGCTGATCAGCTGGTACCGGCAGAATGCCCGGGATCTTCCGTGGCGGAAAAATACCGATCCTTATCGGGTGTGGGTGTCAGAGATCATGCTCCAGCAGACCCGGGTGGAGGCGGTAAAACCCTACTATCAGCGGTTTCTGGAAACTCTGCCGGATGTGGCTTCGCTGGCAAACGCTCCCGAAGAACAATTGATGAAGTTGTGGGAAGGCTTAGGCTATTACAGCCGCGCCCGAAACCTGCAAAAGGCCGCCCAGCAGATCATGGAACGCCACGGCGGGAAAATTCCTCCGTCTTATGAGCTTCTGTTGGATTTGGCCGGATTCGGGGAATATACCGCCGGTGCAGTGTCCTCCATTGCCTTCGGAATACCGGTTCCGGCAGTGGATGGCAACGTTCTGCGGGTATTCTCCCGGATACTGGCGTCGGACAGCGATATTATGGCGCCGGCTGTCCGGAAGGGATACCGCCGCCTTCTGCTGGAAACCATGCCGCAGGACTGCCCCGGCGACTACAATCAAGCACTCATGGAGTTGGGCGCTACCCTCTGCGCTCCCAACGGCGCACCCAACTGCATGGTCTGCCCCTTGCATAAAATCTGTCGGGCATATGCGGACGGAAATCCGTCGGCTTTCCCGGTGAAAGCCCCAAAAAAGGAACGACGAATTGAGCAAAAAACCATATTTGTGGTGATCTCGCCGAAAGGAGTTCTGCTTCGGAAACGCCCGGAAGAAGGCCTGCTGGCGGGATTGTGGGAGTTTCCGTGGCAGGACGGGCACCTTACCAAAGAAGAGACCGCCGCCTGCCTGAAAACGTGGGGAATTTCTTCCCAAAAAGTCCGGACACTCCGGCCCGCCAAGCACATCTTCAGCCATATTGAGTGGCGGATGAGCGGGATTTTAGCCATCTGCGAAAAAATCCTCCCGCCGGAGGGCCTGCGCCTGATTTCATGGGAGGAAATGGAAACGGTTTATTCGATACCCAGCGCCTTTTCAGCCTTTCAAAAGGCCGCGCTGGCTGCGAAGGAGGAATTGATATGAACGAAGAATTTCTGAATCAGATCAAAGAGGAGACCCGGACTGCATTCGGCGAGCTTCTGAATGCCGCCAAGTTGAAACCCGGCGATGTTGTTGTAGTGGGATGCAGTTCCAGCGAAATTGTGGGGGAAAAAATCGGCACCTGTTCCAGCATGGAGGCGGCGGAGGCAGTTTTTTCCGTTTTGCGGGAAATGACCACAGAGCGGAAGCTGTTTCTGGCGGCGCAGTGCTGTGAGCATTTGAACCGGGCACTGGTGGTGGAGGAAGCCTGTGCGGAGAAGTACGGTTTTCAGCAGGTCAATGCCGTTCCTTGGGCGCATGGCGGCGGTGCGATGGGCACGACTGCTTATCAGAAGTTTGAAAAGCCGGTTCTGGTGAGCCATATCAAAGCGGCGGCCGGAATCGATATCGGCGGCACCTTAATCGGAATGCACTTAAAAGAAGTGGCCGTTCCTTTCCGTGCCAGCGTCAACCATATCGGAAACGCGATTTTGCTCATGGCTCGTACCCGTCCGCCCTTTGTGGGAGGAGAGCGCGCCCATTATAACGAGGAGTTATTATAATGGGGAACTTCCTGCCAGTAGGTGCAGGCGGGATCTTTGCAAAAACGTTTTTTTAGCCGGGGTTTGATGCAGTGGCCGTATAGCAGAGCATAGTAACGTCCTTTACCGGATCGGATGTAATGCCTGTGAAAGTACCGGCAGTTTGCGCAGGTCTGATTTTGGCACATGGAAATCACTCCTTGCAGGAGTATTCTTTTGAATACCTTTATTATGGCACACATCCTTATATTTGTCAAGAGGTGACGTCAATGTTTTTAGAAAGATTGAAAATTCTTCGCCAAGAAAAAGGAAAGACGCAGAGTGAGATTGCAGAAATGATTGGGGTAAAAAAGCTGGCGTATATACATTACGAGCAGGGAAGGCGCAAATTATCCGCGGATGCTTTGATTATTCTTGCACGTTATTATGACGTTACCACCGACTATCTTTTGGGATTGACCGAGGAACGCAAGCCGTTTCCCAAAAAATAAGAGCTTTACTCAATGTTATTTGATGTCGTGAACCTAATCCAATTGAAATGAAAAAACCTGCGGGATTACCGAAATGGCAATCACACAGGTTTTGATTTTAACGGCAAGATTTCCGGTATATCCACAGGCGGATCAGGAACCAGATGACAGCGGCCGCCAGTAGGATGATGCCGCCCCAACGGAACGGGACGTCCAGATACAGCGGGCCGGAAACATAGATTTGGGTCGGACCGTCCGCACCGCCAATTGTGTTTGCAACTGAGATGGGATTCCAACGAAGCGCGGCTGAAATTCCGAACAGCAAAACCGCACAGATCGCCAGAATGATACTGCCGACAGGACGAAATTTTTTGCGGGAACCAAATCCAGCCGCAAATTCCGTCGGGCTGCCGAGGCGTTCTATCACAGCCGCTTCGGTTTCGCCGTTTTCGGCTGCCGAGTCAAACATTTCATTCAGATCCCGCAGGATTTTCGCTTTCTCGCTGCGCGGCAGAGAAAGCTGCCGTTTTACTTGATGTAAATACGATTGTCGAGTCATTACTGATCCTCCTTTTTGGAAAGCGCCACAAAGCGATCCACACATTGGGCATATTCCTGCCAGAATTCAATGCGTTCCGCGAGTGATTCCCGCCCTTTTTCGGTCAGAGAATAGAATTTCCTGCTGCCGCCATTGGCCGCCGGAACCAGACGGGACTGCAGCAGTTCCGCCTTTTCCATGCGGTACAGGATGGGATAGATGGTACCCTCGCGCGCATCCCCCAGAATGCCGCCGTTTTGGTTGAGATTGGTAATAATTTCGTAGCCATACGTTTCCTTCCGGGCAATGAGGCAGAGCAGAACCATTTCGAGCGAACCTTTTTTGAATTGCTGAATGTACTTGGTGTCCAAAAGCATCCCTCCATACCTAGCAATGCGAATCATAAGCCTAGTATAGCAAAGTATAAACGGAATGTCAAGGGAATCATAAAAAAATTGAGAAAAAAGAAAAATCCGGTAAAAATTCTCTAAAATCCAATTTTTGCAGAAAAATATCTTGCAATTGTTCAAATGTTGTGCTATAATAAACGGAAAACCCAATGTGGTAAAAATTTTTAGAAAGGAACGTCGCCATGAACAACGAATTTAAAGAAATTGCCGCCCGAATCCGGGAACTGCGGGAAGCCTGCGGCTACTCCCAGGAGGAAATGGCTGGATTTGTAAAAGCAGATCTGGAGACTTATGCCAGCTATGAGCGCAGCGGCGAAAATATTCCCATCAGTGTCATTTACGAAATCGCCAACCGGTGCGGAGTCGATTTTACGGAGATCATGACCGGCGTCCGGGCGAAACTCGACACTTATCACATCGTCCGCCGGGGCGAAGGCCGCAGCGTTGCGCGGTATCCCGGCTATCGGTTCGAGGATCTGGCATTCCGCTACAATAAAAAGATTATGCAGCCTTTGCTGGTTACATTGGAACCCTCGGATGAACCGGCTGATTTGGTCACTCACGCGGGACAGGAGTTCAACTTGGTGCTCGAAGGTTCAATTGCCGTCGTATTCGACGACAAGGAATTGGTACTCACCGCCGGAGATTCCATTTACTTTAATCCGACTCATCCTCATGGTCAGCGGTGTGTCGGAACGGTGAAAGCTCGTTTTCTCACCGTAATCGCGGAATAAGCGGCAATTTCCAGCAAAGGAGACTATGTATCATGCTTTTGGATCGTTTTCTTCCCCGTATCGAGTTTGATTCTTACGAGGATTTCAAGGAAAATTATAAAGTGAATGTGCCGGAGAACTTTAACTTCGGCTTCGATATTGTGGACGCCTGGGCCGAGCAGGAACCGGAGAAAAAAGCGCTCGTCTGGGTGAATGACCACGGCGAGGAAAAGATTTTCACCTTTACCGACATCAAGCGGCTGTCCAATCAGGCTGCAAACTTTTTTAAAAGCCTTGGCATCAAAAAAGGCGATGTGGTTCTACTGATCCTGCGCCGCCGGTGGGAATATTGGGTCTGTGCTACGGCTCTGCATAAAATCGGGGCAACCCTGATTCCCGGCTCTTTGCAGCTGACCAAAAAGGACATCGTTTACCGCGCCAATGCCGCCAATGTTTCGGCGATTGTCTGCGTCAACGATGATTTTGTCATAAAACAGGTGGAGGACGCTTGGGATGATACGCCATCGTTGAAAAACCGCATTCTGGTGGTGGATAAGCGGGAAGGCTGGCTCTGCTTTGAGGAGGAAATCGCTAAATTCTCCGACGAATTTCCTCGTCCGACCGGCGCGGAGGCAACCCGCTGGGATGATATTATGCTGGTGTACTTTACTTCCGGCACTACCGGTATGCCTAAAATGGTGCAGCACAACTTCTCCTACCCGTTGGGGCATATCGTAACCGCGAAATACTGGCAGCAGGTGCAGGAAAATAAGCTCCATATGAGTGTTTCGGACTCTGGCTGGGCGAAATTCGGCTGGGGTAAGATTTACGGCCAGTGGATCTGTGGTGCCGTGATTTTCGCCTATGATATGGACAAATTTGTTCCCTTACATCTGCTTCAAATGATTACCAAGTATCAGGTGACGACTTTCTGTGCGCCGCCTACCATGTATCGGTTTATGCTGCAGGAGGATGTGACCCAATTTGATTTGTCCTGCATCAAGCACTGCTGTATCGCGGGTGAGCCACTGAATCCGGAGGTTTTCCGCAAATGGTATGAACTGACTGGCTTGAAGCTCTGCGAAGGCTTCGGACAGAGTGAGTCTTCGGTTATGCTGGCGAATTTCCAGTGGTTTGAGCCCATTCCTGGCTCAACAGGCAAACCATCCCCGCTTTACGATATTCAGTTGGTGGATGCGGACGGAAATCCCTGCCCTGATGGTGAGGAGGGGACGATTGCCGTTATGGATGTGGCACATAAGCCTCCGGTAGGCCTATTTACCGGGTATTTCCAGAACGAGGAAATGACCAAGGAAAAACTGGGCGGCGCGTATTATGATACCGGCGACGTAGCTTGGCGGGATTCTAACGGATATTATTGGTTTATCGGACGGAATGACGACGTCATCAAGTGTTCCGGCTACCGGATTGGGCCGTTTGAGGTCGAAAGCGCCCTGCTGGAACATCCGGCAGTTGTGGAGTGCGCGATTACGGCGGCACCGGATCCAATCCGTGGGCAGGTTGTCAAGGCGACAATAGTGCTGGCAGCCGGCTACAAACCCAGCGAGGAACTCAAAAAGGAACTGCAAAACCACGTGAAGCGGGTAACTGCGCCTTATAAATATCCTCGCATCATAGATTTTGTTGATGAACTTCCTAAGACGCTGGGCGGAAAGATCAAACGCGCGCAGATCCGCAAACACGATGCCGGCGAGCATTCGGCAGAATAATTTTTCGATATCATAGAAAAATCTCTTGACAATTCGAAAAATATGCGGTACAATAAAGAAAAATTTTGAAAGAAAGGAATGCACAGAATATGACAAAGTTGGCAACTCGTCGATTTATGGGCTATTTTGGCTGGGGCTTTTTCTTTAGCACCGGTCTGATTTCCCATGAACATCTTTCGTTGCCCGATACTGTCAAACTGTAATTCTTTTGGATCATAAATTGCAGTCCGTATCTTTGGAAACGAAGATGCGGACTTTTTGTTTTGTAATGCAAAGGCTTCGGAAAAGCGCGCTTCCGGGTCAATCGAAAAAAGAACAAGGAGAAAGTGTTATGATTATCGTATTGAAAAAGGATGTCAACCCGCAGGAAATGCAGAAATTGGTTTCGGAAATCGAATCCCATGGGAATATCAAAGCGAACACCATTATCGGAGAGCAGTCAAATGTCATTGGGTTGGTAGGAGATACCACCTGTTTGAATGAAGATGATATCGCTGCCCATGAGATTGTGGAGTCGGTTAAGTGGGTACAGGAACCCTACAAAATGGCCAACCGCAAATTTCATCCGGAGGACACGATTATCGAGGTACCGTCTGCAAACGGTCTAATTCGGATTGGCGGCAGCCAGTTCCAGATCATTGCAGGACCGTGCTCGGTGGAAAGTGAGGAACAGATTATCGAGATTGCCAAGGCAGTGAAGGCGAGTGGTGCAAATCTTTTACGGGGCGGGGCATTCAAGCCGCGGACATCTCCGTACTCTTTCCAGGGCCTGCATGACGAGGGAATTCACCTGCTTTTGGAGGCCAAGAAAGAAACGGGCCTTCCGATTGTGACCGAAATCATGTCGGCGTCGCACCTGCCGCTGTTCGAGGATGTGGATATTATCCAGGTGGGTGCCCGCAATATGCAGAATTTTGAATTGCTCAAAGAGTTGGGCACTGTCAAAAAGCCGATTCTTCTGAAGCGAGGATTGGCGAATACCCTGGAAGAATTGCTCATGAGCGCCGAATACATCATGGCAAACGGCAATCCCAATGTTATCCTTTGCGAGCGAGGCATCCGAACCTTTGAGACGGCAACCCGCAATACGCTGGATATTTCGGCGATTCCGATGCTGAAAAAGGCGTCGCATCTGCCGGTGATTGTCGACCCGTCCCATGCCTGCGGCATCGCGGCGATGGTGGAACCGATGGCGAAGGCTGCGGCGGCAGTCGGGGCGGACGGCCTGATTATCGAGGTGCACAACAATCCGCAGAAGGCGCTCTGCGACGGCAAGCAGTCGATCACGCCCGAAGCCTTTGACAAACTGGTGAATACCATCCGTCCCTTTGCCGAATTGAACGGAAAAACCCTTTAATCCAGAGAGGAGTCGTTCCATGAAACAGTTAACGGTATCCCTGCCGGAGGGCCGCAGTTATGACATCACGATTTCCCGGGGAATATTGGCCCGGTGCGGGGAGGAAATCCGCAAGGTATTCAGCGGAAGTCAGGTTGCGGTCATCACCGACAGCAATGTGGGGCCGCTGTATGCCAAAACAGTACTTGATTCGCTTAAATCCGCCGGATATGCGGTGAAATCGCTCTCCTTTCCGGCGGGAGAATCCAGTAAGAATATGGAAACGCTGGTGCAGCTGTATGACGGTCTGCTGACGCCCTATCCGTTCCCGATGACACGGGGCGGATTGATTGTGGCGCTGGGAGGCGGCGTGACCGGAGATATGGCGGGATTCGCGGCGGCGACGCTGCTGCGGGGAATCCCCTTTGTACAAATTCCAACGACGCTGCTGGCGCAGGTGGATTCGTCGGTGGGCGGCAAGGTGGCGGTCGACCTCAAGCAGGGGAAAAACCTTGCCGGGGCGTTTTATCAGCCGAAAGCCGTACTCATTGACCCGGATACGCTGGATACTCTGCCGGATCGGATATTTTTCGACGGCATGGCGGAAGTGGTGAAATACGGTCTGATCGGGGATCGGGAACTATTGGAACGGCTAGAAGGCTGTGCGGGACGGGAGGAACTTTGCGCCTGCATGGAAGAAATCCTTTTCCGCAGCTGCGACCAGAAGCGGCGGGTCGTGGAGGCGGACGAACAGGATACCGGCGGACGGATGGTGCTGAATTTCGGGCATACGCTCGGGCATGTGTACGAAAAACTGGGGCATTACAGCCGGTATATGCACGGGGAGGCAGTTTCCTGCGGGATGGTTTCGATCCTGCGGATGGGAGAAGCGCACGGCCTGACCGCGCCGGGGACGACGGATCGGGCGGAACGCCTTCTTTCCCGGTGGGGACTGCCGGTACAGGCAGCGGAAGTCCCGGCAGAGCTTCTGCGGGAAACCTTAGCCTATGATAAAAAGGGCAGCGGCGGCGAGATTACGGCAGTATTCTGCAAACAGCCGGGCGAGGCGTTTCTGCAAAAGATGTCCCGCGCGGAATTTGCGGCATGGGCGGAGGAATTGGCATGAATCTGGTGATTACGCCCCGAAAGCTGCAGGGGGAGGTGCGGGTTCCCGCTTCCAAAAGCATGGCGCACCGACTGCTGCTGTGCGCGGCCTTTGCGGGGGAACCGTCCAAGTTGACCGGATTTTGTCCGTCCGCCGATATGAGCGCGACCCTCAATGGACTGCGGGCATTGGGGGCGGAGGCGGAAATCTCCGGCGATACGGTGGAAATCCGTCCGGGCATGCCGTCCGGCGGAGAAATTGACTGCGGGGAATCCGGCTCGACGCTGCGGTTTCTGATTCCGCCGGCGCTGGCGCGGCTTTCGGGGGAAATTTCCTTTGTCGGGCACGGACGGCTGATGGAACGGCCGCTCATGCCTTATTTGAAACTGTTTGCCGAAAAGGGGATCCGCTCGCGGCAGGAAGGGAACCGTCTGATCGTAAACGGGCGGCTGTCCCCGGGAAAATACGCCCTGAGCGGGAAAATCAGTTCGCAGTTTGTGACGGGATTGCTGTTCGGATTGGCACTTCTGCCGGAGGATTCAGAAATTGTCATTACTGACCGGCTGGAGTCCCGCGCCTATGTGGATTTGACCTTATCTGCCCTGCAAACGGCGGGAATCCGGGTGGAAAATCAGGCGTATCAGCGGTTTTTGATTCCCGGCGGGCAGAAATTCCATCCGGTTTCCGGTGAAATCGAGGGAGATTGGTCGCAGGCAGCTTTTTTCTTGGGTGCAAATTTTCTCGGCTGTGAGATCCGGCCGCTGGGATTGAAACCAGATTCTCTGCAAGGGGATCGCGCTGTATCGGGCATTCTCGCGCAGATGAAGGAATCCGGCTGTCTGGAGGTAGACGCTTCGGAAATTCCCGACCTGATTCCGGCTCTGGCGGCTGCTGCTGCCGGACGAAAAGGGGGATCCGTTCATTTTATCAATGCCGGGCGGCTGCGGATGAAGGAGAGCGACCGGATTGCCTCGACCGCGAACCTGATTCGTTCGTTGGGTGGAAAGGCTGCGGAAGGTGCGGATGATCTCGAAATAACCGGGACAGGTACCTTGTCCGGCGGGACAGTAGACTGCGCGAATGACCACCGGATCGCAATGGCGGCGGCGGAATTAAGTGGTATCTGTGAGAATCCGGTGACCCTTCTGGGGGCAGAATGTGTCCGGAAATCCTATCCGGCATTCTGGGAAGATTTTGCCCGGCTGGGCGGAAAGGCGGAACAAGCATGACCTATCAGATTTTTGGTGAATCGCACGGCGCGGCGGTCGGCGTGGTGCTGGATGGTGTCCCGGCGGGAATCCAGCTTGATATGGAGGAAATTTCGCGGCAAATGGGTCGGCGGAAGGCAAAGGGCGGCCTGTCCACCAGCCGGATCGAAGGGGATCTGCCGGAGATCGTGAGCGGCTTTTACCGGGGAAAAACGACCGGGACGCCGCTCTGCGCCCTCATCCCCAACCAAAATATCCGGTCGGAGGACTATGCGGCGCAAGAGAATCTGCCGCGTCCTTCACACGGCGATTATGCGGGGTATGTGCGGTATCACGGCGCCAATGACCCGCGGGGCGGCGGGCATTTTTCAGGGCGGCTGACCGCGCCGCTCGTCTTTGCAGGGAGTATTGCGCGCCAGATTCTGCGGGAAAAAGGCGTGGAGATCGGGGCGCATATCCTCCAAATCGGCAGTGTCTGCGATATTCCGTTTGATCCGACAGAAATTCCGGCGGAAATGCTCAAAAGCCTGCAGGAAGAGGCATTTCCAGTTCTGGACGAATCGGCCGGGGAGGCCATGAAGGCGGAAATCCGGGCGGCTGCCGCGGAGGGAGATTCTGTGGGTGGTATCATCCAGTGTGCAGTCTCCGGTATTCCTTGCGGCATTGGGCAGCCGGGTCTTGACTGTGTGGAAAGTGTCCTTTCCCGGCATTTGTTCGCGGTGCCTGCAGTCAAGGGGATTTCTTTCGGACTGGGCTTTGATTTTGCCGGGAAAAGGGGCAGCGAAGCCAATGACCCGATGCGGATTCGAGAAGGGAAGGTCGTCTGTACCCAAAACAACAACGGCGGCGTGACCGGAGGCATTACCAACGGGATGCCGGTGGTGTTCCAGACCGTCTTCAAGCCGACTCCGTCGATTGCGAAGCCGCAGCAGACGGTGAATTTATCCGCGATGGAGGATGCGGAACTGACCATACACGGCCGCCATGACCCTTGTATTTTAAGTCGGGCAGCGGTGGTCATCGAAAGCGCAGCAGCGCTTGCTCTGATGGAAATCTGGGAGGGGATGAAATGAATCAGAAACCATTGGAAACCGAACGATTGCTTTTGCGGCGGTTTGAGATAGGAGATCTCCATGATTTTTCCGAATATGCGGTTTCACCGGAGGTGGGGCCTGCTGCCGGGTGGAAGCCGCATGAAAGCGTGGAGGAAAGCCAAAAAATTTTAGACGAATTTATTGCCGGCGAGGACGTTTGGGCAATTGTCTGGAAGGAGACCGGCAAAGTCATCGGTTCGATCGGCCTGCATGAGGAAAGCAAGCGGAGTCCTTCTGCCGATACGCGGATGCTCGGGTATGTCCTCTCACGGGATTACTGGGGAAGAGGCATTATGACCGAGGCGGCGCGCCGGATGATCGCCTACGCTTTTGAGGAATGTGGATTGGAACTGCTGAGTGTTCAGCATTTTTCCTTTAATAACCGTTCGAGGCGGGTGATCGAGAAGTGCGGTTTCACCTATGAGGGGACGCTGCGCCGCTGCTGCCTGCGGTACGACGGGGAGTGGCTGGATGAATGCTGCTATTCGATGACGCGGGCGGAGTATTTTCTGGAAGGGGCGGAAACATTTTGCTGAAGGCGGTTTATTCTGGGATTCCCGGCTCTTATGCGGAAGAAGCCGCGCTGAATTTTTTCGGCAAAGAGGCGGAATTGCTGACTGCCTCCTCTTTTGGGGATGCCTGTGCGAAGTTGGCGTCGGGTGAGGCGGATCGTGCGGTACTTCCGATTGAAAATAGCACGACCGGTGCGATTGCAGCGGTTTACGATCTACTGGGCCGGTATGGATTCGCTATAGTGGGCGAACCGTATGTACGGGTGCGGCACTGCCTGATGGGATTGCCGGGAACAGCTCTTTCGGAGATCCGCGAGGTTGTTTCGCACGAGCAGGGGATTTCGCAGTCTGGGGAATTTCTGGCGCAGTATCCGCATTGGCGGTGCAGGCCGGTCTATAATACGGCGGCGGCCGCGGAAATGGTATCCAAAAGCGGCGAAAAGCAGCTGGCGGCGATCGCTTCCCGACGGGCAGCAGAATATTACGGACTTCAGATTTTGGTGGCAGATATCAACCAGAAATCGGAAAATTATACCCGCTTTGTGGTGGCAGCACGGGAACCTTTGCCGCTGGGCGGCACCAGTCGAAAATTTTCCATCCAGTTTACCCTGCCGCATACAGTAGGCAGCCTGTGCCATCTGCTGGAGGTTTTCGAGCAGAATCGGATGAATCTGGTGAAAATCGAGTCGCGCCCGATGGCGGATCGGAACTGGGAGTATCAGTTTTTTTTGGATTTTGTGGCAGAGAAACCGGCGGAAGACTGGGAACAGCTGTTTGCCGCAGTGAGGGCGCATACCGGAAGTTTCCGGTTTCTCGGCTGCTATCCGCCGGGAAATCCGTTGGGTGAGTGAGGAGAAGTATGGACTTTAAGGAAAATATCGTATTGATCGGTATGCCGGGAAGCGGCAAAACAACGGTCGGCAGGCATTTGGCGCAGCTGACCGGCATGATCTTTCTGGATTTGGATACGGAAATTGAGCGTACAGCGGGGATGGATATTCCGCGCATTTTCTCGGAAAAAGGGGAGGACACCTTCCGTCAGATCGAAACAGACTGCGCCCGGAAAGCCTCGCGGCTGAGCGGTTATGTGATTGCCTGCGGCGGAGGAATCATCCTCCGGCAGGAGAATATGCGGGCATTGGGCAGGACGGGCACCATCGTCTTTCTGGACCGGAGCGTAAAGGAAATCTGCGCTTCCAAGCTGGACGGCCGTCCTCTGATCGCAGGAAATCTTGATCGGGTGCAGGCGCTTTATGACCAACGTATTGCACTTTATCGCCAGTATGCGGAAGTAACCGTGGAAAGCAGTCGGTCGCCGGAATTTGTGGCGCGGCTGGTGTGGGAATCACTTCAGGGACAGGAGGGAGTGCAATGAGCTGGAAACTTGCCGTAATCGGGGATCCGATCGGACATACGCTGTCTCCGCTGATTCAGGGAAGTATGATGGAGAAGCTGGGCGCGGAAGGGGACTATATAGCGCATCACGTCCGGTTGGCGGAACTGCCGGACTTCGTACAGTATGCGCGGGAGAATCTGGACGGGTTCAATATCACCATCCCGCATAAAGCGGCGATTCTGCCCTATCTCGACGCCATCGACCCCTATGCACAGAGCTGCGGGGCGGTCAATACGGTCTGTATCCGAGAGGGGAAACTGACCGGCTATAATACCGATGGGGACGGAATCCGGTCGGCACTGCGGAAAATGGGGGCGGATTTCAGCGGAAATCGGGTTGCCTTGCTGGGAGCAGGCGGCGCGGCACAGTCCATTTGCCGGAAGGCGCTCGACTGCGGGGCGGAAGGGGTTCGGATTTTCTGCCGGAACCAGGAAAAAGGCAGGGCGCTTGGAGGCGGAGATTGCCGGGCGGAGGTGCTGCCGTTCGGGGAACTTTGCGCGGAAAACTGCGGCGCATGGGCGGATATCGTGCTGAATGCCACACCGCTCGGAATGAGCGGAATCGGGCAGGATTTTGCGGATTTTTCCTTTCTGGACGGCGGAATGCCCTTTGTCTGCGACATCGTCTATAAGCCAGCGGAAACAACATTGCTGTGGGAGTGCCGTAAACGGGGGATTTCCTGCAAAAACGGCTTGGATATGCTAATTTATCAGGCGATTTCGGCGTATCAGTATTTTACCGGCGCGCGTTTTGATGCGGATGAAATGGCGGATTATCTGCGGGAAAAGGTCGAAGCATATTTGCAGAAATAAAAAACGGGCGGTATCATACCGTCCGTTTTCATTTATGTAGAAGGTAAAATAGAGCCAATCGAAAGTTTTCGTCCACCTTTTTCAAAAGGTGGTGGGAGTCCAGAGGGCAAAGTCCTCGGTCGCACTCCGCAGAGTGCGAAATCCCCATAACAAAAAAGCGCGGAAAAAAGCTTGAAAAAATCACGCATGGATTTTGTCAAACGGCTGAAAGCCGTCCGACTGTATATCACAGTTATCTTTGCCAAACAATCCAGTGAATTGTTTGGCACGGTAAGAAGGTATATAAACCGCATAGCTTTGCTTTCGCAAATAAACCGCAGATAAATAATTAGAAAGTTTTAAACCCTGATTTTCCAAGGAAAATCAGGGCGCGGGGTCATCCGCGGGCGGCTTGCGAGCCGCCTCTTTTTCTTTATGTTCGCGCCCGAGGCGCGAAGGGATTAGATTCCGCTTGTTGCGACGAGCGGCCAAAGAGCTTTGCTCTCTGGACTCTTACAAGCTTTTGAAAAAGCTTGACCAAAACTTTTATTTTTTGTCGTTCATGTATGCGATTAAATCCATGATGATTTTCTGCTGTTCCGGCGTGAGGGTCAGCCACTTTTCCAACATTTCCTGCTGATTCTCCGTGACCGGATAGAGCGTTTCCTGCTCGGAGTCGAAAAAGAACTGCGAAAGGGTAATGCCAAAATAACGGCAAAGCGTTTCCAATGTTATAAAATTCGGCAAACTATTATTATTCAATAAATTGGAAAGAGTGGATTGTGGAATGGCCGACTCTTTTGCTAAACGATATTCTGTGATATTGCCGTGTTGTTTCATCAATTCTTTTGTGCGTTTTGAAAAGTCGATTTCCACCACATCCTTTCTTCTTTCATTGTATAATAAAAGGATTTTAAAAAATAGTTCGGCCGTTACTTGCAAATATATCATGCGTATGATATAATGGAGATATCACATTGGATGGAGGACTGAGTATGGATCGCGATACCTATAAAAAAGCGTATTTGATGTTATTTAATCAGATTACCGACGAAATCGAACGCCTCAAGGAAATTCAATGTCGTGCAGAGGAAATCTTTATGAGTTCGGATGAGTTTGACGCCTGCCCCGAATGCAATTCTTCCAAAGAATATGCGAAAAAATCGTGAAAATGTGGATTTTTATGGAGAACGAAAAGATTTACAATTTGTTCATAAATAAATTTAGAAAAACTCTTGCAAAACACCGAAATACCGTGTATAATAGCACTTGCGTGACTGCGACAGATATGCGATGAAGCGAGAGGTTGCTGCCGGCCGTGAGGTCAAGATCCTGTCTTCCGGACAGGTCCCAGAGCAGGTAATTTTCGCCGAGTATGTCCGATTTCAAACCGGGCGACAAAAGATGAATACGATGGAAGTGCCCCAAACACTGTTTTGTGTCTTCGCAGAACAGCGGGCAAACTCCAAGGCAAACTGCGCCTCTTTAGGCTGCAAGTGCCCCTATGCCTGCCGGAATGCGACCAACAGCGGCGGGGATTGGTTATCGGTTCAGATTCCCGGAAAAACCATGCGTTTTTTCGGTTTTTTATTTGTCTGAATGTGAAACACACGGAAACGTGTTCAATCTTTGGTCTTGTCCCCACAATAATCAAGGAGGCGATGACAGTGGCAGTCAAAGAAAAACTCAGAATCAGATTGAAAGGTTACGATCATACCTTGGTGGATGCGTCCGCTGCAAAAATCGTGGAAACAGCAAAGAGAACCGGCGCCAGAGTTGCAGGCCCGATCCCGCTGCCGACCGAAAAAGAGATCGTTACCATCCTGCGTGCTGTACACAAGTACAAAGACAGCCGCGAGCAGTTTGAAATGAGAACCCACAAACGGCTCATCGACGTGCTCCGTCCTTCTATGAAGACGGTAGAAGCACTTCAGGGCCTTGAGCTCCCCGCTGGCGTTGAAATCGAGATCAACCTGTAATCTCGACAGAAGATTCTGAACGCCTCGCGGTCCGGAACCGCAAAAAACGCGGCAGCCGGAGGGTCAAGTTGGTGAAAAGCCAACCAATAGCCTTATAGGAGGAAAGAAAGATGAAAAAAGGTATCATCGGTAAGAAAATCGGTATGACCCAGATTTTCGACGAGACCGGAAAAGTCGTTCCGGTAACCGTTATCGAAGCAGGCCCCTGCACCGTAGTGCAGAAAAAGACCGCTCAGAACGACGGCTATGACGCAATCCAGATGGGTTACGGCGACGCTAAGGTTCACAAGGTTAACAAACCTATGAAGGGCCACTTCGAAAAAGCAGATGTAGCTGCGAAAAAATCCCTGCGTGAGTTCCGCTTCGACGACTGCGGCGCTTACAACGTTGGCGATATCATCAAGGCTGACACCTTCGCATGCGGCGACATCGTAGATGTATGCGGCACCAGCAAAGGTAAAGGCTACGCCGGCGCAATCAAACGTCATGGCAACGCAAGCCTCCGTGCTTCCCACGGTACCGGCCCCGTTGCAAGACAGCCCGGTTCCATGGGCGCTATCTCCGATCCTTCCCGTATCTTCAAGGGCAAGGGCATGGCAGGCCACATGGGTGCTGAGCGCGTTACCATCCAGAATCTGGAAGTGGTAAAAGTTGACGCCGAAAACAATCTGATTGCCATCAAAGGCGCAATCCCCGGCCCCAAAGGCGGTCTGGTAATTGTGACCGACGGCAAGAAAGCATAAGGGAAGGAGGAATTACAATGCCGAAGATTTCTGTATTTGATATGGCTGGTAAAGCGGTTTCTGAAATCGAGCTTTCCGATGCCGTATTTGGCATTGAACCCAACAAGGTTGCAATGCATCAGGCAGTGGTGACCTACCTTGCCAATCAGCGTCAGGGCACACAGTCCACCCTGACCCGCACCGAGGTTCGCGGCGGTGGCCGTAAACCCTGGAGACAGAAAGGAACTGGTCATGCAAGACAGGGTTCCATCCGTGCTCCCCAGTGGACCCACGGCGGCATCGCGCTGGGCCCGAAACCCCGCGACTACCGTCTGGCTCTGAACAAGAAAGTTAAGAGACTGGCTCTGAAATCTGCATTTTCTTCCAAGGTCCTGGAGAACTCCATGATCGTGGTCGACAAGATCGAGACCGCTGAGTATAAGACCAAAGTGATGGTGAACATGCTCAAGGCACTCGGCGCAGAGAAGAAAGCTCTCATCGTGCTGAACACTGCTGATGAGAAGGTTCTCAAGAGCCTCAGCAATATCCCCGGCGTAAAGACCGCATACGTCAATACGCTGAATGTGTACGACGTCCTGAACTGCGATAAATTCATCGTGGCAAAAGACGCTGTCGCAAATCTTGAGGAGGTGTACGCATAATGAAACTGGCTAACGAGATCATTATCGCCCCCGTCATCACGGAAAAATCCATGTACGGCATCGCGGACAAGAAATACACCTTCAAAGTTGCCAAAGATTCCAACAAAGTTGAAATTGCAAAAGCTGTGGAAAGCCTGTTCGGCGTTAAAGTCGCAAAGGTCAACACCATCAGCGTAAAAGGCCGCTTTAAGAGAATGGGCCGCAACGAAGGCTATCGTCCCGACTGGAAAAAAGCCATCGTGACTCTGAGCGCAGATTCCAAGGAGATCGAATTCTTCAACGGCATGGCGTAAGCTCAGAAGAGACCCGTTTGCGGGAACTTCGGTTCCCCGGGTGATGTATGAAGGAAAACATGTTCCTTCGCTAAACCGAATTAGGAGAGTGAATTACAAATGGCTATCAAGTCTTACAGCGCTGTCACCCCCGGCAGACGCCAGATGACCGTAACCGACTACTCCGGCCTTTCCAAAGTTGCTCCTGAGAGAAGCCTCCTGGAGCCCATGAAGAAAAAATCCGGACGCAACAGCTACGGCCGCATTACCGTCCGTCATCGCGGCGGCGGAAACCGCACCAAATACCGCGTGATCGACTTCAAACGGGATAAAGTGGACATGAACGCAACCGTTCTGACCCTCGAATATGACCCCAACCGTTCGGCTCACATCGCACTCGTTCAGTACGAGGACGGCGAAAAACGCTACATTCTCGCTCCCAATGGCCTGAAGGTCGGCGACAAAGTGAGAAGCGGCGAAGATGCCGATATCAAGCCCGGCAACACTCTGCCGATGGCAAACATCCCGGTTGGTACTTTTATCCACAACATCGAAATCTACCCGGAAAAAGGCGCTCAGCTGGTTCGTGCTGCTGGTAACATGGCACAGCTGATGGCAAAAGAGGGCGAATACGCTCTGGTTCGTCTTCCCTCCGGTGAGCTTCGGAATTTCTCCGCGAAATGCAAGGCAACCATCGGTCAGGTCGGCAACATCGACCATGAGAACGTTTCGATCGGTAAAGCCGGCCGCAAACGCCACATGGGCTGGAGACCCACCGTCCGCGGTTCTGTCATGAACCCCTGCGACCATCCTCATGGTGGTGGTGAAGGTAAATCCCCGATCGGCCATCCTGGCCCGCTGACTCCGTGGGGCAAACCTGCACTGGGCTACAAGACCCGCAAGCAGCATCAGCGCTCCGATAAATTTATCGTGAAACGCAGAAACGCGAAGTAATTCTGAAAGGAGGCAGATGAATAATGGGCAGAAGCGTAAAGAAAGGCCCTTTCGTACAGCCGGTTCTGTACAAGAGAGTTGTTGAAATGAATGAAAAAGGCGAGAAAAAGGTTCTGAAAACCTGGAGCCGTGCTTCTACGATTTTCCCGGAATTCGTTGGACATACATTCGCCGTACACGACGGACGCAAACACGTTCCCGTCTATGTAACTGAGGATATGGTTGGACACAAACTCGGCGAGTTTGCACCCACCAGAACTTATAAAGGCCACGCTGGATCCAAGACATCCAACAACGGAAACTAAGGCCGAAAGGAGGATTTTTCCATGGAAGCGAAAGCTTACCTTAGAAATGTGCGGATCGCACCCCGCAAAGTACAGATCGTTCTCGACCTGATCCGGGGCAAAGACGTCAAAGTTGCACAGGCGATCCTGCAGCAGACCCCCAAGTCTGCCAGCGAATATCTCGAGAAACTTCTGAAATCGGCCATTGCCAATGCAGATCATAACTTCAATATGGATGTTCATAATCTGTATGTAGCGGAATGTTTCGTATGCCCCGGCCCGATCATGAAGAGAATGCGGCCGGCACCCAAGGGCAGCGCACACCGGATTCTGAAGAGAACTTCGCATGTGACCCTGACCCTGAAGGAAAAGGAATAAGCTGGAAGAGGAGGTAAACTATGGGACAAAAAGTAAATCCCCACGGACTTCGCGTGGGCGTGATCAAGGATTGGGATTCCCGCTGGTTTGCAGAGAAAGCCGCTTTCGGCGATATCCTGGTTGAAGATTACAAAGTCCGTAATTTCATCAAAGAGGAACTGAAAGCTGCAGGCGTTCCGCGCATCGAAATCGAGCGCGACGCGCAGAAGGTTCGGATTCACATCCATTGCGCAAAACCCGGCATGGTAATCGGCCAGGGCGGCGCAAAAATCGACAAACTCCGCCAGCAGGTAGAGAAAATGATCGGCAAACCTGTCCACATCAATATCGTGGAAGTAAAACAGCCTGATCTGTCCGCTCAGCTGGTAGCAGAGAGCATTGCACAGCAGCTGGAAAAACGTATTTCCTTCCGTCGTGCGATGAAACAGGCCATCGGCCGCACCATGCGCCTCGGCGCAAAGGGCATCAAGACCTGCGTATCCGGCCGTCTGGGCGGCGCAGAAATTGCCCGTACCGAGCATTATGACGAAGGAACCGTTCCGCTGCAGACTCTGCGTGCGGACATCGACTACGGCTTCGCAGAAGCACACACCACCTATGGTAAGATCGGCGTTAAAGTCTGGATCTACAACGGCGAAGTGCTGAAGGGCGAAGTGACCAAGAAACCTGCAAGAGCACCTCGCGATCGTCGTGACTCCCGCAGAGAAAACCGCAGACCCCGTTCGGAAGGAGGTAACAAATAATGCTGCTTCCAAAGCGTGTAAAACATCGCCGTCAGCAGAGAGGCCGTATGACCGGTACTGCTACCCGCGGCAACACCGTTACCTACGGTGATTACGGTCTCCAGGCTCTCGAGCCTTGCTGGATTACTTCCAACCAGATCGAGGCTGCCCGTATTGCTATGACCCGTTACATTAAACGTGGCGGTCAGGTATGGATCAAGATTTTCCCCGATAAGCCCATCACTCAGAAACCTGCTGAAACCCGTATGGGTAACGGTAAAGGTTCTCCCGAGTACTGGGTGGCTGTGGTAAAACCCGGCCGTGTTATGTTTGAAATCGGCGGCGTATCCGAAGAGCTGGCTCGTGAGGCTATGCGTCTGGCTATGCACAAACTGCCGATTAAATGCAAATTCGTGAGCAAAGAGATGGGTGGTGAGCAATAATGAAAGCAAAAGAGATTCGTGAGCTGTCCGCTGCGGAGCTCCAGTCCAAGCTGAACGACTTGAAAGCTGAGCTGTTCAACCTGCGCTTTCAGCTTGCCGTCAACCAGCTGGATAACCCCATGCGGATTAAGGCAGTCAAAAAGGACATTGCCCGCATTATGACAGTTCTCCGGGACACTGAGAACCAGGAGAATGCACGATAACGAAAAGGAGGAAACGCTGTGAGCGAGAGAAACCTCAGAAAAACGCGGGTCGGCATCGTTGTCAGCAACAAGATGGACAAAACCGTCGTCGTTGCCATCCAGGACAATGTCCGTCACCCCCTTTACAATAAAATCGTAAAACGCACCGTAAAACTCAAAGCGCATGATGCCGAGAACATCTGCAACGAGGGCGATAAGGTGCTGGTAACCGAAACCCGTCCGCTGTCCAAGGACAAAAGATGGAGAGTTACCGAAATCATTACCAAAGCAAAATAAGTTTTGCGCCGATTGCGCATAGAATTAGCTTCTTGAAATCCGAAAGGAGGAACGCACTGTGATTCAGATGCAGACTCGCATGAAAGTTGCGGACAACACCGGCGCAAAAGAACTGATGTGCATCCGTGTGCTGGGCGGTACCGGCAGACGTTATGCTAACATTGGCGACGTGGTTGTTTGCTCTGTCAAAAAAGCAACACCTGGCGGCGTTGTGAAAAAAGGCGACGTAGTGAAAGCAGTAATCGTCCGTTCCGCGAAAGGCCTTCGCCGGGAGGACGGCACCTATATCCGCTTCGATGAAAACGCAGCGGTCATCATTCGTGAGGACAAAAACCCCAGAGGCACCCGTATTTTTGGGCCGGTAGCCAGAGAGCTTCGTGAGAAAGACTACATGAAGATCCTCTCTCTCGCACCGGAAGTCCTTTAATCAGGAGGTGCGGAGAATGGCAAAAATGCATATCAAAACTGGTGACAAAGTACAGATCATCAGTGGTAAAGATAAAGGCAAACAGGGCAAGGTTCTGGAAGTTAGCCCCAAGGAAGGCAAAATCATTATTGAAGGCTGCAACCTGGTAACCAAGCATGTGAAACCCCGCGCCATGGGCCAGCAGGGCGGCATCGTCAAAGCAGAAGCTCCGATGTATGCATGCAAAGCAATGCTCGTCTGCCCCAAATGCGGCAAACCCACCCGTGTTCACCACAAAGTGAACGCTGACGGCAAAAAAGAGCGTCAGTGCAAGTGCGGAGAAACTTTCTAAGAAGGAGGATTAAGACATGGCTCGTCTTAAAGATTATTACAAAAGCGATGTAGCCCCGGCTCTGATGAAGAAGTTCGGCTACAAAAGTGTCATGCAGATCCCGAAGCTTGAAAAGATCGTGGTAAACGTTGCTTGCGGTGAAGCTCGCGAAAACTCCAAAGTAATGGATGCAGTTGTGAAAGATCTGACTGCAATCACCGGCCAGAAACCTGTTCTGACCACCGCGAAAAAATCCATCGCAAACTTCAAGCTCCGTGAGGGCATGGTCATCGGCGCAAAGGTTACCCTTCGTTCCGATAAGATGTACGAATTCATGGATCGTTTCTTCAACGTGGCTCTGCCCCGTGTCCGTGACTTCCGTGGCATCAACGCAAACTCCTTTGACGGCCGCGGCAACTACAATGTCGGCCTGAAGGAACAGCTGATCTTCCCGGAAATCGAATACGATAAGATCGACAAGATCCGCGGTATGGATATCAGCTTCATTACCACAGCGAAAACCGACGAGGAAGCAAGAGAGCTTCTCACACTCCTCGGCGCACCGTTCGCGAAATAAGGGAGGAAAGAAAATCAATGGCTAAGAAATCAATGATTCTCAAACAGCAGAGAGAGCCGAAGTTTTCCACCCGTGCCTACAACAGATGCAAAATCTGTGGTCGTCCCCACGCTTATCTGAGAAAATACGGCATCTGCCGTATCTGCTTCAGAGAGCTGGCCTATAAGGGCGAAATTCCTGGCGTAAAGAAGGCCAGCTGGTAATTCATACCAAGTAAAGGAGGTTGACGGTATGCAGATCACCGATACTATTGCAGATATGCTCACTCGTATCCGCAATGCGAATTCGGCAAAGCACGACACGGTGGACATCCCCGCGTCCAATATGAAAAAAGCAATCGCTCAGATCCTCGTCGACGAAGGCTTTGTCAAAGGCTTTACTGTTATTGAGGACGGCAAGCAGGGCGTTATCCGTATGACATTGAAATACGGTGAAAATAAAGCTCCGGTAATCACCGGCCTGCGCCGGGTATCCAAACCCGGTCTGCGGATTTATTCCAACTGCGAAGATATGCCTAAAGTTATGAAGGGCTTAGGAATCGCAATCGTGTCCACGTCTAAAGGCGTGATGACCGACAAGAAGGCTCGCCGCGAAAACGTTGGCGGTGAAGTCCTCGCATTTGTATGGTAAGGAGGAACTGAACGATGTCCCGTATAGGAAGAAAACCCATCCAGGTTCCCTCCGGCGTTGATGTCAAAATCGACGGCCAGCACATTACTGTGAAAGGTCCCAAAGGAACCCTGGAACAAGAGATTCACAAAGATATGACCGTTGCATTCGAGAACAACATGATCGAAGTGACTCGTCCCAGCGACGACAAAGCACATCGTTCTCTGCACGGCCTGACCCGTTCTTTGATCAACAATATGGTGACCGGTGTTACCGAAGGCTTTAAGAAAGAGCTGGAAGTAAATGGCGTCGGCTACCGTGTTGCAAAAGACGGCAAAAACCTGGTAATGACCCTCGGCTACTCGCATCAGGTCATCATGCCCGAAATCGACGGCATTACGATCGATGTCCCTGCTCCGAACAAGATTATCATCTCGGGTCCGGATAAGCAGAAGGTTGGCCAGTTTGCGGCGAATGTCCGCGAGAAACGTCCGCCTGAGCCATATAAGGGCAAAGGTATTAAGTACGTTGACGAGGTTATTCAGCGTAAAGAAGGTAAAACTGGTAAGAAGTAAGTAGTCAAAGGAGTGACAAGAAATGATAAATAAGCCTGATAGCAACAAGGCTCGTTTAAAAAGACACGGCAGGGTCCGCAATAAGATCTCCGGCACCCCGGAACGTCCCCGCCTTTGTGTGTTCCGCTCCGCAAAGCATATTTACGCGCAAATCATTGACGACGTAAATGGCGTAACCCTGGCAAGCGCCTCTTCCCTGGAAAAAGGCTTCGAGGGAAATGGCGGCAACAAGGAAGGCGCATTCGCAGTCGGCAAGAAAGTTGCCGAGCATGCCGCAGAGAAGGGCATCACCGAGGTTGTATTTGACCGCGGCGGCTACATTTTCCACGGAAGAGTCGCAGAGCTGGCCGCAGGCGCCCGCGAAGGCGGCCTCAAGTTCTAAGAGGGAGGTATTCGTTTGGCTAGAATAGATGGTTCGAACCTGGAACTCCAGGAGAGAGTTGTAACCATTAACCGTGTTTCCAAGACGGTAAAAGGCGGCCGTATCTTCAAGTTCGCCGCCCTGGTCGTCGTCGGCGACGGCAACGGCATCATCGGTTTCGGCCTTGGCAAATCCGGCGAGGTTCCGGACGCAATCCGCAAAGGCATCGAAGATGCAAAGAAAAACCTGATTAAAGTGTCTTTGAAGGGCACCACCATTCCCCACGAAGTTATCGGCGAATTCGGCGCTGGCCGCGTTCTGCTGAAACCGGCTCCCGAAGGAACCGGCGTTATCGCGGGCGGCCCTGTCCGTGCGGTTGTAGAAACTGCCGGCATCAAGGACATCCGTACCAAAGCTCTCCGTTCCAACAATCCCTGCAACGTTGTGAGAGCGACCATCAACGGCTTGAAATCGCTGCGCAACGCAAGCGAGGTTGCTGCAATCCGCGGCAAATCCGTTGAAGAAATTCTCGGTTAAGGAGGCAGACTTATGGCAACCCTTACTGTAAAGCTCGTCAAAGGTCTTGCAGGCAAGAAGAAAGATCAGATTGCCGTTGCCGAGTCCTTGGGCCTCAGAAAAGTGGGCGACGTATCCGAACAGCCGGATAATGCCGCAACCAAAGGCAAAATCTTTAAAATTTCCCACCTCGTCGAGGTAATCGAAAAGTAAGCAAGGAGGTGCGACTATCATGAAACTGCACGAATTAGCACCGGCAGAGGGCGCAACTAGAGAGCGCTTCCGCGTCGGCAGAGGCCATGGTTCCGGCAATGGGAAAACCGCCGGCAAAGGCCATAAAGGACAGAATGCCCGTTCCGGCGGTGGAGTACGCCCCGGTTTTGAAGGCGGCCAGATGCCCTTGTATCGCCGTCTTCCCAAGAGAGGGTTCATCAACCACTTTGCAACCAATTATGCAATTGTGAATGTTTCCGATCTGAACACCTTCGAAGATGGCGCAGTTGTGGATGCAGCTGCTCTGACCGAGGCTGGCTTGGTAAACGACCAGCTTGACGGCATCAAGATTCTTGGCAATGGCGAACTGACCAAGAAGCTCACCGTTCAGGCCACAGCTTTCTCCGAATCGGCGAAAGCAAAGATTGAGGCAGCGGGAGGAAAGGCCGAGGTGATGTAAGGTGTTTGAAATCTGGAGAAACGCTTTCAAACAGGAAGATCTTCGCAAAAAGATTTTATATACCCTCTTCATCCTCTTCATTTTCCGACTGGGATCTGCGATCCCCGCGCCTTTTATTGACCCGACGGCTCTTTCCTCAATGGTAAACAGCGCCGACTTTCTCGGGTATCTGAATATTATGACCGGCGGTGGTTTGGAACAAGCGAATATTTTCGCAATGTCCATTACCCCGTATATTAACTCCTCCATTATCATTCAGCTTTTGACAGTTGCGATTCCTGCGCTGGAGAGGCTGGCGAAGGAGGGGGCAGAGGGCCGGAAGGTTCTCAATAAGATTACCCGCTATGTCACCTTTGCCTTGGCGATTGTACAGGCGCTGGGACTTTACTTTATGATGCGGCGCACAAGCGGAATTCTGGAGTATACAACCGGATTTTCGGGCGTGCTGGCTGCGATTGTGATCATAGCGGTCTTCACAGCCGGAACGGCAGTAGTCGTCTGGCTGGGCGACCAGATTACGGAAAAAGGGATTGGCAACGGCATTTCGATGATCCTTTTCGCCGGTATCATCTCCCGCGGCCCGGCTGCGGCGAGAACCTTGTACAGCTGGTGGCAGATGGCGCTGACCGGTGCGACTCAGTACTACTTCCTGGTTCCTGCTGTTGTCATCATTTTTGTGGCAATGATCATGCTCATCGTTGTAATGAACGATGCAGAACGCCGGATTCCGGTTTCCTATGCAAAACGTGTAGTAGGTCGGAAGATGTACGGCGGCCAGAATACCCACATTCCGATCAAAGTCAATATGAGCGGTGTTATGCCGATCATCTTTGCGATGTCCTTCCTCTCGATTCCGAATATGATCGGAACCTTCGTCAATGTGAAAGAGGGCGGCTTCTGGGATGGCTTCTTCAAACTGTTCCAGACCAACGGATGGGTGTATGCGGCACTTTATTTGCTGCTGATCATCGGCTTCAACTATTTCTATGTTGCAATCCAGTACAATCCGATTGAGATTGCAAACAACCTCCGCAAGAACAACGGCGGTATTCCGGGCATCCGTCCCGGCAAGCCGACTTCCGACTTTATTTCCCGGGTAATCTCGCGGATCACATTGGTCGGTGCGCTGTTCCTTGGCGTAATCGCGGTATTCCCCATCATCTTCTCGGCAATTACCAAAGCCAATGTATCGCTGGGCGGAACTTCCATCCTAATTATTGTTGGCGTTGCACTGGAGACGATGCGGACGTTGGAATCTCAGATGATGATGCGTCATCACAAAGGATTCCTCGAATAATGAACTCATTTAGAACAGGGGGGCAGACGTATGAATCTGATATTGTTGGGTGCGCCGGGTGCCGGTAAAGGCACGCAGGCCGAAGTAATTTGTAATGCACTGCACATTCCCGCTATTTCCACCGGAAATATTCTGCGGGAGGCGATCAAGAATGGCACCGCATTGGGCATGGAGGCAAAAACTTACATGGACGGCGGTAAGCTGGTTCCGGATGAAATTGTCATCAATATTCTGAAGGAGCGGCTGGCACAGGATGATTGCCAAAACGGATTCATTCTGGATGGCTTCCCCCGTACTGTTCCGCAGGCGGAAGCGCTGGATCAGATGCAGGTGCGGATCGACCGCGTGGTGAGTCTGGAAGTTCCGGACGAAACCATTGCAGCCCGTCTGTCCGGCCGGCGCGTATGCGAAAGCTGCGGCGCCAGCTACCACACTCAGTATAAACCTTCCAAACAGGAGGGGGTATGCGATGCGTGCGGCGGCAAGACCGTCCAGCGGAAGGACGATCATCCGGATACAGTAAAAGAGCGTTTGCGCGTGTACCACGAGCAGACCGAACCCCTGATCGATTACTACACCAAAGCCGGCAAGCTGGTTGTGGTGGAAGGGCAGGAGGAAGTGGCCGATACTTCGGCGCTGACCCTGAAAGCTGTGGAGGCGTAAAGTTCTCATGATCGTTTTAAAAACCCATTCGGAACTGGAACGGATGAAAAAAGCCTGTCGGATTTCCGCGGAATCACTGAATGTCGCGGAAGAAATGATCCGGCCGGGCGTTACAACCAGAGAGATCGACAAGGCAATGCACGACTTTATTGTGCGCAGCGGCGCCAAACCGTCTTTCTTGGGATTGTATGGATTTCCGGCTTCGGCGTGTATCTCGGTCAATGACGTGGTCATCCACGGCATCCCGTCCGATTACCGACTGGAAGAAGGGGACATCGTCAGTATAGATGTTGGGGCTTGCTGCGATGGATTCCACGGAGATAACGCGTACACCTTTGCGGTGGGCGAGATTTCAGAGGAAAACAAGACCCTTCTCCGGGTGACGCAGGAAAGCCTGTACAAAGGGATTGAGGCAGCAGTGATCGGAAACCGAATCGGCGACGTATCCAATGCAGTGCAGTCCCATGTAACCCCTTACGGGTTCGGAATCGTGCGTCAGTTCGTGGGACACGGCGTGGGAAAGGCACTTCATGAAGATCCGGAAGTCCCGAACTTTGGAAAAGCCGGCCGCGGCCCCCGCTTGGTCGAGGGGATGACGATCGCGATCGAGCCGATGATTACCTTAGAGGGTGACGCGGTGACAATCGATGCGGATAAATGGACGACCCGGACTAAATCCGGCAAATGTGCGGCCCATTTTGAGCATACCATCGCCATCACAAAGGACGGACCGGTGATCCTGACCGTTCGGTAAGGGGGATCTATGGAGTGGAAAAGCGGCGCGGTCGTCCAGAGCATCCGCGGCCATGACGAAGGATACTTCGCAGTGGTGCGGGTGGAAGGCGCGTTTGCTTACTTGGCAAACGGCAAGCAAAGACCGCTCGAAAAACCAAAAAAGAAGAATCTCAAACATCTGCGGGCAACCAGTACCGTACTGGATCTGGCCCGGATTCAAACGAACCGCCAGCTCAAAGCGGCGCTGCGAACAGCATCGGAAGAGGAGGATCTCTCTTGGCCAAAGAAGATGTAATCGAGATCGAAGGAACGGTAGTGGACTCGCTGCCGAACGCAACCTTCAAAGTTGAGCTTCCGAATGGACATACCATTCTGGCTCATATATCGGGAAAGCTCCGGATGAATTTCATCCGCATTCTTCCCGGGGATAAGGTGACCGTCGAGATGTCGCCTTATGATTTGACAAAGGGGCGCATAACCTGGCGTTCCAAATAAGCAAGAACCGAACAAGGAGGGTATTTCACATGAAAGTAAGACCTTCGGTAAAGCCCATCTGCGAAAAGTGCAAGGTTATTAAGCGCAAAGGCAGAATCATGGTAATCTGCGAGAACCCCAAGCACAAACAGCGTCAGGGCTGATTCCCCGAAATTGGGAATCCCAAAGCTGGATATAAAAACATCGTAATTACAGTTGGAGGTGCAACTTAATGGCTCGTATCGCTGGTGTAGACCTGCCCAGAGAAAAACGAATCGAGATCGGCCTGACCTATATTTACGGCATCGGCCGTAAATCGGCGGACGACATCCTCGCTGCCACTGGCATTAACCCCGATATCCGTGTAAAGGATTTGTCGGAAGAAGATGCAACCAAACTTCGTGAGTATATTGATCATCATTACGAAGTAGAAGGCGACCTGAGAAGAAACGTCGCTTTGAATATCAAACGCCTGGTAGAAATCGGCTGCTACCGCGGCACCCGGCATAAAAAAGGCCTGCCTGTTCGTGGACAGCGGACCAAAACCAATGCCCGTACCCGTAAAGGCCCGAAGAAAACCATCGCGAACAAGAAGAAATAAGGAGGGATTTGAGAGATGGCTAAGGTTGCTGCTAAGAAAACCGTCGTTCGCAAACGCCGCGAGCGCAAAAATATTGAGCGCGGAGCCGTTCATATTCAGTCCACCTTCAATAACACCATCGTCACCATTACCGATACACAGGGCAATGCAATTTCCTGGGCAAGCGCAGGCGAAATGGGCTTCCGCGGATCCAAGAAATCCACTCCTTTTGCTGCGCAGACCGCTGCTGAGAAAGCTGCAAACGCTGCAAAAGAGCATGGCCTGAAATCCGTTGAAGTATACGTCAAAGGCCCCGGCGCAGGCCGTGAAGCTGCGATCCGTGCTTTGCAGGCTGTAGGTCTGGAAGTTAAGATGATCAAAGACGTAACCCCGATCCCCCACAACGGATGCCGTCCTCCCAAGAGAAGACGCGTATAATTTCGGATTGATGACTAGGAGGTGCAATTAAATGGCAAGATATACCGGTGCAGTATGCAGAATGTGCCGCCGCGAAGGCCAGAAACTGTTTCTGAAAGGCGCAAAATGCTACTCCGAACACTGCCCGTTCGCTTCCAGAGGCTTTGCTCCCGGACAGCACGGACAGAACCGCAAAAAAGTTTCTGAATACGGCCTGCAGCTTCGTGCAAAACAGACCGCAAAACGCTACTACGGCGTGCTGGAAAACCAGTTCTATCATTACTTCGAGATGGCAGAGCGCAAACCCGGCCAGACCGGTGAAAACCTGTTCCGTCTGTTGGAGTGCCGTCTGGACAACGTTGTGTACCGTCTGGGCCTTGCAAATTCCAGAGCAGAAGCTCGTCAGCTGGTTCTCCACAACCATTTCAAACTCAACGGCAATAAGGTGAACATCCCCTCTCTGCTGGTCAAAGAAGGCGACGTCATCACCTTGGGCGAGAAATCCCGCCAGAGCGAGAAATTCAAAGCAATTGATGAAACCTGCGGATCCCGCCCCGTTCCGATGTGGCTGGAAATGAACCGCGAAACCTATACCGGCAAAGTCGTTCGCATGCCCAATCGTGAAGACATTGACCTCGAGGTCGAGGAACACCTGATCGTCGAGTTGTACTCCAAATAATGTCGGAGGCCTGTTGCGAACTGTGGGAGATGCCGCCGCAAAATGCGGCGGGAGCTCGTATTTGATTTGCCAACTGGGTTTTGACAGAAAGGGAAACGCGATAGTCATGTTGCCGCCCCGCAAAGCCGTAATTTCCTGCGGCTGGGGCATCACGATACTGCACGGCCAGCGCTGCGCTGGCGTTAAGGAGGGTACTGAATGATTGAGATTGAAAAGCCAGTTATTGAGACGGCCGAAATGAAAACGGACGGAACTTATGGTAGATTTGTCCTGGAGCCTCTTGAGCGTGGCTACGGCACCACTTTGGGCAATAGTCTGCGGCGGGTGCTGCTCTCTTCGCTTCCCGGTGTAGCAGTGACATCGATCAAGATTGATGGTGTACAACATGAGTTTTCTACGGTACCGGGTGTCAAAGAAGACGTTACCGAAATCGTCCTGAATATGAAGGGATTGATCGCGAAAATTCACGGCGACGCCCCGAAAACAGTCCACATTGAGGCGGAAGGCGAGTGCGAAGTCACTGCCGGCGACATCAAAGCGGATTCTGAAGTGGAGATCCTGGATCCCGGCATGCATATTGCAACACTGGGCCCCGGCGCAAAGCTCTACATGGAAATTGTGATCGACAAAGGACGCGGTTATGTTCCCAGTGAGCGCAACAAACAGAAGCTCCAGAACGTGATTGGCGTGATTCCGGTCGACAGCATCTATACACCCGTACTGAAGGTAAATTATACCGTTGAAAACACCCGTGTCGGACAGATTACCGACTACGACAAGCTCACCCTTGAGGTGTGGACAGACGGAACCATTTCTGCAAAGGAAGCCGTTTCGCTGGGAGCCAAGGTTCTCACCGAGCATCTTAATCTCTTTGTAGATTTGTCGGATGAAGTATACGCAACCGATATCATGGTTGAAAAAGACGACAAGGGCAAGGAAAAAGTCCTGGAGATGACCATTGAGGAGCTTGACTTGTCTGTTCGGTCCTTTAACTGTCTGAAACGTGCCGGGATCAATACGGTAGAAGATTTGATTAACAAGTCCGAGGAGGAAATGATGAAAGTCCGGAACCTCGGAAGAAAGTCCTTGGAAGAGGTTATGGCGAAGCTGGAAGCATTGGGCTTCAGCCTCAACAAGGAAGACGAATAACAGGGTAAGGAGTGAAACCGAATGGCAGGCAGCAGAAAACTGGGAAGAACCTCTGACCATAGAAAAGCGATGCTTCGGGCAATGGTTACCTTCCTGCTGGAAAACGGCAAGATTGAGACTACTGTCACCAGAGCGAAAGAAGTGCGCATCATGGCCGAGAAGATGATCACCCTCGGCAAGGAGAACACTCTCCATTCCAAACGTCAGGTTTTCGCTTACGTCACCAAAGAGGGCGTTGCGAAGAAACTGTTTGACGAGATCGCACCGAAATACGCGGATAAAAACGGCGGTTATACCCGCATCATCAAGATTGGTCCCCGTCGCGGCGACGCCGCAGAGATGGCGATCATCGAGTTGATCTAACGAAATGAAACACCTGCTTCGAAAAGAAGCGGGTGTTTTTGTCTGTTCACAAAGTATCTCTTGCCAAGAGTAAATTAGCAGTGTATAATATAAGATACAAACTCGGTAAAGGAGAACCGGCATGAAAGAACGAAAACGCAAACAGATCATGCGGGCGGTGAGCATCGTCCTTGCCGTTCTGATGGCAGTGGGAGTGCTGGCAACGAGCATTCCGGCATTGATGGGCTTTTAGGCAGGAGGCGGAAGATGAAACAGTATCCGATCTATCTGCTGGACGCGGATGATACGCTGTTTGATTTCCAAAAGGCAGAGCGTCATGCGTTTCAAAAGACCTTTGAGGCAATGACGGGGGAAGCCTGTACGGAGGCGGCGTATGCGTGTTACAACGCGATTAATAGCGCGATGTGGAAAGCCCTGGAACGTGGCGAGTTGACCAAACCGCAGCTGCAGCAGCGTCGGTTCGGCGTTTTTTTGGAGAAGCAGGGGATGACAGGAGACGGCGTCCGTTGGAATGAGGCGTATTTGGACCGTCTGGCGGAAGGGAATTTCCTGTTTGAGGGAGCCGCGGAGGTCTGTCGGAAACTTTCCGAACGGGCGAGCCTGTATTTGGCGACGAATGGCATTACAAGGGTGCAGAAGAAGCGTCTGCGGGACTCCGAAATTGCTCCGTATATCCAGGAGATTTTTGTTTCGGAGGAGGCGGGCGCCGAGAAGCCGAGTTCGGTATATTTCGAATATGTGCTGAAGCAGATTGGAAATCCACCCAAATCGAACGTGCTGATGGTTGGGGATTCACTGACCTCGGATATGGCGGGAGGATATGCAGCCGGTATTGATACCTGTTGGTATAACCCCAGCCGGAAGCCGCTGCCGCCGGATCGTTTTGTCACATGGGAAATTTCCGGCCTTTTTCAACTTCTTTCGACCGAAGAAGGAAACAATTGCTAGTAAAACTGCAAAAGTTCTTGCATATTTTTAACAAAATTCATAAAAAACAGTTGAATTGCATGCTCGTTTGTAGTACAATAAGAACATCACAAGAGAATATGATATTGGGAGGAATCTTGGATGGCCATACATTTTAACGGGAGTTATCTGAAGGGATTCATGGCAGAGCACGAACTGGGCGCACTCAGCGGCGCGGTTCGGAATGCACATGATACCCTGCATAACGGCACCGGACTGGGAAATGATTTCCTGGGCTGGGTGGAACTTCCCACCAATTATGATAAAGAGGAATTTGCCCGCATTCAGCAGGCAGCGGAAAAGATCCGCAAACAGGCAGATGTCTTGATTGTCATCGGAATTGGCGGTTCCTATCTGGGCGCCCGGGCGGCAATTGAGCTGTTGAAGTCTCAGCTTTACAACAACCTGAAAAAGGATACGCCGGACATTTATTTCGCCGGCAATAGCGTGAGCCCGTCCTATCTGCAGGAATTGCTCTCTATTTGTGAGGGTCGGGATATCGCCGTCAATGTCATTTCCAAATCGGGCACGACGACCGAACCTGCGCTGGCATTCCGGGTATTCAAATCGCTGCTTGAGAAGAAATACGGTCGGGAAGGCGCAAAGGAGCGCATCTACTGCACGACCGATAAGGCGCGTGGAACCCTGAAGGAACTGGCAGACCGCGAAGGTTATGCAACTTTTGTAGTACCGGATGATGTCGGCGGCCGGTTTTCGGTTCTGACTGCAGTGGGATTGCTTCCGATTGCGGCGGCAGGCTGTGACATTACCAAGATCATGGAAGGCGCCAAAGCGGCGCAGGATGCATATATGTGTCCTGATCTTGCTTCCAATGAATGCTACCAGTATGCGGCAACTCGGTTTGCACTGTATCAAAAGGGCAAAGCCGTGGAAATTATGGCGAGCTTCGATCCCTGCTATGCAATGATGGCAGAGTGGTACAAGCAGCTTTACGGCGAGAGTGAAGGCAAGGACAACAAGGGTCTGTATCCTTCTTCCGTCATCTTCTCGACCGACCTGCATTCGCTGGGACAGTTCATTCAGGACGGATCCCGCATCATGTTCGAGACCTTTATCGACATCAAGAAGCCGAAACAGGACTTCTTTATCGAAGCGGATCCCGAAAATCTGGACGGTCTGAATTTCCTGTCCGACCAGAATATGTCCAACGTCAACCGCAAGGTAATGGAAGCGACAATTTTGGCGCATACCGAGGGAGGCGTTCCGGCGGTTGTATTGGAGATTCCGGAAATCAATGAGTATGAGTTCGGCTACATGGTTTATTTCTTCGAAAAAGCCTGTGCAATTTCGGGATATCTGCTCGGAGTTAACCCGTTCGATCAGCCCGGCGTTGAGGGATATAAGAAAAACATGTTCGCTCTGCTCGGCAAACCCGGCTATGAGGATCGCAAAGCCGATCTGGAAGCGAGAATCTCGAAATAAATTCACCCAAACATCCAAGCAAAAATATATCATAAAATGGAGGTAACAGTATGATTACTCTGATCGTAGGCAAAAAAGGAACCGGCAAAACCAAGGTGCTTCTGGACATGGTCGCAGCAGCAGAGAAAGCTTCAAGCGGCAACGTTGTCTGCATCGAGAAGGTGCCGAAACTCACCTATGACATTCCCTCCTCTGTCCGTCTGATGGAGACATCCAAAGATGAGATCGAAGGCTACGAGGAATTTTACGGATTCCTGACCGGCGTGCTGGCAGGCAACTTTGATATTACCGATATGTTTATCGACTCGACGCTGCGCATTGGCGGCCGCGATTATGACAAGCTGGGCAAATTCCTCCAGAAGCTCAACAAATCGGTTGGCGATCGCAATGTCAATATTGTGTTCACGATTTCCGCAGACCGCGAGGAATTGCCGGAATCGGTCACCGCATTCATCAAATAAAATCGGAAAAATGTTTCGGGAGCCGGAGCCGGCGCTGTAAAACACAGCTGGCTTCGGCTTCTTGCGGATGTCTGGAAAATGGAGGGGAAGGGCCCGGATGGACCGTTTGTTTGTGTTTGATTCGACCCTGCGGGACGGCGCGCAGGGAGAAAGCATCAGTTTTTCGGTAAATGACAAGCTGAATATTCTGAAACTGCTGGATGGATTGGGGATTCCTTACATTGAGGCGGGAAATCCGTCATCGAATCCGAAAGATCGGGAATTTTTTGAGAAAGCCTCCCATATTGCGCTGAAGCATGCGAAGCTGGTGGCATTCGGATCGACGCGGAGGCCGGGAAGCCATGCAGCAGAGGATGCGGGACTGGATGCATTGCTGTCGGCCCGCACCGAGGTGGTGGCGATATTCGGGAAGGCATCGGCCTTTCATGTTGAGCAGGTGCTGCGAACGAGCCGGGAGGAAAACCTGCGGATGATCGAGGACAGTATCCGATTTCTGGCGGCAAACGGGCGGACGGTATTCTTTGACGCCGAGCATTATTTTGACGGATATCGGGAGGATCCGGCATATGCGATGCAGGTGGTGCGGACAGCTGCGCATGCGGGTGCAGCCTGCGTCATTCTCTGCGACACAAACGGCGGGACCCTTCCGCATGACATTTACCAAGGGGTGCAGAGCGTCTGTCAGGCGGTGGAAGTTCCGGTTGGAATCCATTGCCACAACGACATCGGCTGTGCGGTAGCAAACAGCCTGATGGCAGTACAGGCGGGCGCCGTACAGGTGCAGGGAACCCTGCTGGGATTTGGCGAACGATGTGGGAATGCGAACTTGTCGGCTTTGATCCCCTCCTTGCAGCTCAAAATGGGATACGACTGCATTCCGCCGGAACAGATGGAGAATCTGACGCGGTGTGTGCGTGCGGTGGGTGAGGCCTCCAATATTGTTCCGGACAATGGGATGCCGTATGTGGGAAAAAGCGCCTTTGCCCACAAGGGTGGCATGCATATTGACGGCGTCAAAAAGGTGCCGTCTTCCTTTGAACATATTGATCCAGCATTGGTAGGGAACAGCCGCAGCTTGTTGATTTCCGAGGTATCGGGCCGGGCAGCGGTGGCCGGCATGGTAGGGGATGATCCCCATCATGCGGAAGCGGCGGAAATTGTACAAATGGTCAAGGAACAGGAACATGAAGGATTCCAGTATGAATATGCTTCCGCGAGCCTGCAATTGCTCATCCTGCACCGCAAACACAAGTTGGCGCCATATTTTGAGGTCATTTATTCCCGGACAATCGGAGAACAGCGCGGAAACTGGGAGGGTACCGGAAACGGATCCTCGGCAGTTGTCAAGGTGCGGGTCGGAGAGAACTGCGAAATCGGCGGCGGAGAAGGGGAAGGTCCGGTGCATGCGCTGGACTGCGCCCTCCGCAAGGCTGTAGGAAGGTTCTATCCCAGCATTGAGGATGTACGCCTGATTGACTATAAGGTGCGCGTAATCGAACCGCAGGACGCCACAGCGGCGAAGGTACGGGTATTGGTGGAGAGTACCGACGGCAAGGACGTCTGGACGACGGTGGGTGTATCCCGAGACATTATCCAAGCGAGCTTGCAGGCGTGTGTGGACGCCGTGGAATATAAGCTATGGATGGAGCAGAAAATGCGGGAGGGACAGAAATGACGCTGTTTCTTTCAGATCTGGACGGAACCCTCATTGACAGCAGGCTGACTATTCCGCCGGACAGTGTTGCCGGGATTCAGGCAGCTATTGCGCGGGGAGACGGCTTTTCGGTCGCGACAGCGCGCACACCGGCGACGGTAGGGGAAATTCTCTCTCCTATCCAAGGAACTTTGCCGGCAATTGTGATGAACGGCGCGGGAATTTTTGACTTTTCGCGGCAGGAATACCTGCGGCTTCAGGTGCTGGCGCCCGAGAAAGCCCATGCGGTACAGCAGGTGCTGGATCAGATCGGAATGGGCGGATTTCTGTATACCGTGCGGGGGAATCATCTGGATGTCTACTATGAAAATCCCGAGTCATTGAGTCAGCGGATGTTCCGGGAGTCGCGGATGAATAAGCCGTATAAAACGTTCCGGCAGGGGAAGGCGCCGGAGGAGGCGTGCCGGGTATTCTACTGCGTCATTGACACCGAGGAACGGACGGGGCAGCTTGCGGCTGCGTTGAAAGCGGTGGCAGGTCTGCGGGTGTATCGGTATCGGGATGTCCATATGCCGGACAGCTGGTACGTGGAAATTTATGATGAAACAGCTTCCAAGGCGGCAGGCGTGCGCTTTCTCAGGGAGTATTATCATTTTGACCGCGTTGTCTGCTTCGGGGACAATTACAATGATCTCCCGCTGTTTGAGGCGGCGGATGAAAGCTGTGCTGTTGCGGGCGCAGTGGAGGAACTGAAACGGGCGGCGACTCATGTGCTGATCGAAACGGACATCGGGGCGGTGGGACGTGCGATCGGAAATTGGAAATGATGAGTTTTTCACATTATGAACGCTGAAATGTGGAAAACCGCAAAGAAAAAACGGATGGGGCAGAAAGATGTCCCATCCGTTTTTGGATTAGTCTTCTTTTTCGTCAAGCGCCTGTTCGAGGGCGTCAATCAGGATGCGAAGAACCTTGAGGCGCGCATAGCGTTTGTCAGTGGATTCAATGATATGCCAAGGGGCAAATTCGGTTGAGGTTTTCTGAAGCATTTCGTTGACAGCAATCTCGTATTGATCCCATTTTTCACGATTGCGCCAGTCTTCGTCGGTAATTTTCCATTGTTTTTCGGGGGTATTCTGCCGCTCGGTAAAACGGGCGAGCTGGGTATCCTTATCGATATGGATCCAGAATTTGAGGATAACCGCGCCCCAGGTGTGGAGCTCCTGTTCAAATTCATTCATTTCCTGATAGGCACGTTTCCAGTCGGCCTCTGAGCAGAATCCCTCGATGCGTTCCACCATGACGCGGCCATACCAGCTCCGGTCGAAGATGGTGATGTGGCCGGTTTTGGGGACGCGGTTCCAGAAACGCCAGAGATAGTGGCGAGAAATCTCATGCTTATCCGGAGCGGCAACCGGAACCACTTCGTATCCGCGGGGGTCAAGCGCGGCGGCAATCCGCTTAATATTTCCGCCTTTTCCGGCGGCATCCCAACCCTCATAGACCAGGATAACCGGAATTTTACGGCGGTATATGCGGTTATGAAGATCTTGGAGACGAGATTGCGCCTCCTTTAGTTGAATCCGATAATCCGCCTCGTCGACCTGTTGATTGAGAGAAATTTGATTGAGCAAGGGCATGGGAATCAGAGGAAATTCGACCTCCGGAAGATTATTTTTAGGCAGCTTACCATCGATAGCCTGCTGAATGGCATCGGTCAGGACGCGGTAGACCTGGAGACGTTTGGAACGTTCGCCGGTGCCGTCGATAATATGCCAGGGAGCATAGGATTCATTGGTTTTGTCTAAAAGTTTATCCCATGCAGTTGCATAGAACTTATAATTTTTATTTTCATGCCGGTCTAAGGCAGAAACGCGCCATTCCGTATTTTTGGAATGAAGTAGTTTTCGGAACCGCTTGTCCTGAACTTTTTTGGGAATATGGAGGAAGAATTTGATAACTAAATAACCGTTGTCGGTAAGCTGACGTTCAAAGGCGTTGATGCTTTGAATGCGCTGGCGGTAATCACGACCGCTCAATTCATCGAACATCACATTTTTGACGGTTTCGCCATACCAGCCTGAGTCAAAAAAAACAAATTGGCCGGTTTCCGGAATTTTTTGAAAATAGCGCCAGAGAAATGGACGACGTTTTTCATCATCGGTGGGCGGAGTAATGGAGTAGACCGTAAAGGAACGAGGATCAATGTTCAAGATTACATCACGAAGAAGGCTTCCTTTTCCAGATGCGCCCCAGCCTTCTATCAGGACGACCACAGGTAATTTTGCTTGTTTGATCAATTGCTGCTGAGAAGACAGGCGTTTTTTGAGTGCTTCAATTTCGGCTTTTATGAAGGATTTTTCTCCTTCAGGACGAGGTAACATCTGTTCCAGCATAAGTTCACTCCCATTCTAAATTGTATAAAACAATTCTTTCTTTTTTTAAAATTATATCGAAAAAAGCTAGAAATAGCAAGAGATATTTGGGGATAATTATGTAAAATTTTGCGTATTGTATTCATCCAGAAAGCAGATAAGAATGGAACAGGTTTCGAAACAGTAAGCGTTTTGCACAAAATAGGGGGCTATTTTTTTGCTTTTTACGCAAATTCATCAATTGTTTACAGATTATTTTTGACAAACGGATAAATTCGTGTTACAATGAATAATGTTGAATAAAATTCTGTAAGTATCCAAAAAACAAAGAGGAGAGTACAGAACGAATATCGGATTGAAAGGATCGAGACAATTATGAAAATGCAGGTACTCTATTTCTCCAAAAACGGCAAGGGCAATGCAGAGCCGCTCGCAACCGCAGTGGGCAGAACATTTAAATGCAAATGTGACCAGATTCCGCCCGCATATCCCTGTGAAGGCCAGAAGCTGGTAATTATTGTGTATGATAACTATTCTGCACCTGCCAAGCAACTGGTAGATTTCTGTAAGGATTTGAAGCCGGAACGTGCTTCAAATGTAGCGATTATTTCACTTTCTTCTTCTGGCAACAAAGGTGTTCCGGAACTGGAAGAAATTTTTAAGGCTAACAATGTGGCAATTGCCGGCACCTTGGAATTGAAAGTAAGCAAGGGTCTGTTCGGTTACGGCAAACTGACCGATGCAGATATTAAGAAAGCAAATGAGTTCTCTACCAATATTGCTAAGGGACTGTTTGAACATTTGGAATAAGCGTTCCTATAAAATAAAAAATAAAACCCCGTCGGATGATGATTCCGGCGGGGTTTTGGTGTTATTTAGAGAGATTGACCATGCGGATAACATCTTCCTCAGTAAAGTTCTTCATATTATAACAGAAGAGAGCTTGGTTGTAACGAGAGAGGTCAACATAGTTTTCAAAAGACTGACGGAGGTAGCGCAGGTCGACCAAGGTGATTTCGCTGTAGTGGAGGGCGAGGAAGGGCGCGAGGGAATGCGCATAAGAATCCTTGAAAATGAGGAGGCGGTTTTCATTGGGCGCGTCGGTGCGAATAGTGACAATAGGCTGATTCTGTCCCAGAAAAACAGAATACTGATCCTTTTGGGTGAGATATTCGCGAAAATACAGTCCATCATGGGAAGACCATTCGCGACCATCAAAAATGGAGACATTGGTAACCTTGGGACCGGCAGGATATTCATACAAGTCAATGGTATCCGCTTCGACACCAGAATAGATAACCTTGCTGTAGGAAGATCCGCGGAAGTTATGGCTGGCGTGTTCAACATTAAACAGATCCATAGGAACGGCAGTAAATCCAAGCTGGCTGCCGAGGGCACTATAACCCAGGTAGGCCCCTCGGGAAGTCCAGTGATGATCGGAACGATAGTAAATATTGCTGTCACGGTTTGCGGTCAGAGAGGAATAGACGTCAATTGTGGTCACATTTTTCACCTGAGAGGAGACCTGATCAATAATTTCTTTTTCTTGCAGAGCCGAGGCGCCGGTCGGAAGCTCACTGCGGTAAATTTCAGTAGCAGTAGGAATCAGCATCAGATAAGTAGTACCGCTGAAGCGGGTGGAAAATTCGTTGATGGCCTGAACGGAGTGAACAATCGTCTGAGGATCTGGTTCCTCCAGGTGGGGGAGAAGGCGGTCGGGAAGGATATAAATGCCGTTGACTTCCTTCTGACCGAGTGCGAGTAAGACACGAGTTTGGAGACCAATCCAATCAGAACGGAGAGGAAAAGCATCGGCAGCATAATCCTCAAAATCCTGCATAAAACTTTTATCAAAGACAGTCCGCATATTAAGGGCGGGGAAATCGGCACGTTCTTTGTTTTCGTCTTCCAAAAACTTGGATTTTGGGACAGCAAAAATGAGAATGGGCATTAAAAAAATGACAAGTAGAAAGACCGCTGCCGAGATGTGAGCGGGTTTATAGGAAAGTTTCAGCTGCAAGATAGCACCTCCTCAGAAACGCAGGTACAGGAAGGGATTATAGGTAGAATTGACGAGAAACGCAGTACAGATCAGAAGAGCAGCGGCAATCCAAATGGTCTGCAGACTGCCGAAAGTTTTTGGAAAACGAGCGGCGGCCTTGCGAAAGAAGTTGGAAATCCAACTTCCACTTGCGAGGATGCAGAGAATGAGCAGCAGGCCAAAGGACATCAGCAGATAAAGGGAATGAAGATCCGCGAAGCCTCCGGAACCGGCGAGAGCGCGGAAAAACCGTCCAATCAGAGCCGGGGTTTCCATTTCAAAGAAGACCCAGCCAAAAATGACCAGCAGCAGTGCATAAAAACGGCGGAGAATGGATGGCAGTTTTTCGAGATAGCGGGCGAGGACGAATTTTTCGAGAATGAGCAGCAATCCGAAATAAAGACCCCAGAAGAGGAAGTTCCAACTTGCACCGTGCCAGAATCCGGTGAGCATCCAGGTAATCAGGAGATTGCGGATGGTGCGAAGTGTTCCTCCGCGGTTTCCGCCAAGGGGGATATAGACGTAACTTTTAAACCAGGAACTGAGGGTAATATGCCAGCGCCGCCAAAAGTCGGTAATGGATTTGGCAGTGTAGGGATAGCGGAAGTTTTCAGGGAAGGTAAACCCGAGCATTTGCCCCATGCCGCGGGCCATGTCTGAGTAGCCGGAGAAGTCGAAATAAATCTGGAAGGTAAAGGCGAGAATGCCGAGCCATGCGGTGACAGCCGGAACTTGTCCAAGCGAAGCTGCTTCCTTCACTTCGGTCCAGAGGGGGCCGATATTGTTGGCGAGCAGCACCTTTTTGGCCAGACCAATTGAAAATAGAAAGGCTCCCTGTCCGATTTTTTCGAGGGTGATGGTGCGGGACTGGAGTTCGGCGGCGACGTCGTCATAGCGGACGATGGGGCCAGCGACCAGCTGCGGGAACATGCTGACATAAGCGGCGTAGTTGATATAATTTTTCTGCATGGTGGTATCGCCGCGGTAGAGGTCAATGGTATAGGACATGCTCTGGAAGGTGTAGAAGGAAATGCCGATGGGCAGGGGGAGATTCGGGTTAAAAAGCTGGAGGCCGAGCAGATTGTTCAGGTTGTCGATGAGGAAGGAACTGTACTTAAAGACGGCCAGCAGCGAAAGGTTGATGATGACCGAGGTGAGCAGTGCCGCTTTGCGGATGCGTGGCTTGTCCTTAAAATGTTCCATGACCCGGCCGGCAGAGTAGTCCAGCAGGGTGGAGAAGAGCATGAGAAGGACATAGACGGGTTCTCCCCATGCGTAAAAGAGGAAGCCGGAGGCCATCAGAATGATGTTTTTCCGGCGAGTTGGGAAAATATAATAGAGCAGCAGGACTGCCGGCAGGAAGATGTATAAAAATGTAATACTGGAAAATACCATACGGACGCTCCTTAAAATCCGCGCATCCGGCAAAGCAGGCGTTCCGCATCAGTATACTGCGGGAAATCCTCGGCGGAACGGCCGGGACGGACGCCATCGAGACGGTAGCAGATGCGGATATATGCTTCGAGGTTGGCAATGTATTCCCGTCCGAGGCGGGTGTTGAGGAGGCCGGAGAACAGGCCATCAGGGGATGGGGGAACCATTCCCGCATCCAGATAACAGGCTTCGAGCAGTGCTTGGAGCACAGCGGCGCATCCGAGATAGGCCGCAGCGGGATCTCCCGTCTCGAGAGCGGTTTTGAGGGCGGAAAGCTGTTGTTCCGCAGGTGTCCAGTCCATGCAAAAGACCTCCTTATTCTTGTAAATCTGGGAAAAGGCCGCAGAGCAGCTGATAAAAATCCTCTTTTTGATACAGCACATTGACGGCACCGAGCAGGGCATTGGCAGACATGCGTTCCGGGAATCCGAGCTTTTTCTGGAGGGTGAGGCGGCGTTCCATGGCATTTGGGGTGCCGTTCAGTCCCCATGCAAAGAGATCTCCCTTGGTAATGGGATCCTGCGGGATGGTCTGGGTTGTACCGACGCCGGCTTTGCGGAATGCATCCTCGATGATTTCGCGGCTCAGTCCCTCGACGCCGAGTTTGCCTTCTTTGGAGGGGGCGGTTTTGCGGCGTTCCTTTCCGTAGACGTCGGGAATGTAGACGTTGACGATTTTGCCATCGCGGACAGCGGAACGGATATGGCTGCGGATTTTGAAGCCGGCCGCATCCGAGTCTGTGAGAATAATGATGCCGGTCTTTTTGGCGAGAACCCGCAGCATTTCGAGTTTCTCCTTATTTTTGAAGATGGAAAAGCCGCCGGTCTCGAGAATGGTGCCGTCAATAAAGTTGGACAGGGTAATTTTATCGTATTTGCCCTCGACAATGATGGGCATATCGCAGTGAATCATCGTGCAGTACCTCCTGCAATTTGGGCGAGGAGAGCGGCAGTCACCTGTTCGGCAACGGCCTGAGGCTCGCAGCGCTGGGATTTGAGCTGAACATCGGCCTCGGCGAGAATGGAGAGGCATTCGCGCAGGGTGAGGATGGAAATGCGCCCGGCATCGCGGAAAGCATTGCGGATGCGGAATTCCTTGCCGCGGTAGGCGGCGGGGTAAAGGGCAGCGACATCGGCCTCGGTTTTGGAGGCGAGGAGAGCGGCCTTGGCGCGGTAGAGGTCGAGGAAGGCACTGTTCAGGACGGCGAGAATAGCGATGGGCTCCTGACGCAGGGTAAAGAGATCTTCAAGAATAGCGAAAGCGCGGGTCGCATTTTTCTGAATGATCCACTTGCTAAGGTCAAAAACGGAGGCCTCGAGACTGGGATGGGTGACCGCTTCGATATCTGCGCGGGAAATTTCACCCTCTTCGCGGTAGGCGGCGAGTTTTTCCGTTTCCGCGTCCAGGATGTCCAGCGAAGAGCCGCAGCGCTCGATGAGGAAGGAGGCGGCAGGCGTTTCGATGCGGACGCCGCTTTTCTGGAGTTTGGCCTTGATGAATTTGACGAGGTCGCTTTGAGTGCGGGGGGCAAAATCGACGGTCACGCCGGATTTGGAGACGGCGTCGGCAAATTTTTTCACCCGGCTCATCTTTTTGGGATTCAGTTCGAAGGCGGAGACATAGATAATGAAAACCGTGGTGGGATTGGGGTCCTGTACCATTCCCAGCAGGGCGTCGAAATCATCCTTTTTCATTTTTTCGAGATTGGGGTTGGAAAAGAGCACGGCTTTGCGGGCTGCCATCAGAGGCATTCCCTCCGCCGCGACCTGTAGGGATACCAGATCCGGGTCGGCGCCGTCAAATTTCTGAAGATTCAGACTTTCGGTGCCCTTGGGAACCGCCTTTTCGAGAATCCGGTCCAAAAAAGCGGCCGAAAGGAAGGTTTCCTTCCCATATAGGAAGTAGACCGGGAAGAGTTCATTTTGCCGGAGGCTCTTGGAAAGCTCGGCGTCGGTCATATAAGGCATAGATGCAGTCCTCTCTATCCGGCGAAAAAGTACCGGGAATCTGCGGCGAAATATTCGCCGAACAGCGGATTTCCCGCCAGCCAGTCGGCGGAAAACGGCGCTGCCATTGTTTCTATTATAGCACACCAAACGGGCGGAATGCTATCCTTTTGGGGGAAGTCGTCATAAAAAATTACCGCGTCCCATCCTGACTCGGGCACCGCAAGTTTCGCGGACTGGAAGAGCAGACGGGTCTTTCCGATCTGAATGCCGATATCGGGATATTCACGCTTACGGGAGAGAATCAGACATCCGTCTTCCCAGAGCGAATATCGTCCCTCTGTAAGCGGCAGCATTTCGGATGGTGTGTAGTCGGCAAGGGTTTGCGCCCAGTTGCTTTGCCCGTCCGAGAGGATTTTATCGGGCGGAAATTTTCGCGCCAGTTCCGGAACATCCCCCGCGAGACGCTTGGTTTCAAGCGGAATCAGCACCGCATCGAACTGACGGACGCCGACTGATTGAAGAAAAGCCACCGTTCTTCTGCCGATCTGGGAATCGCCGCCGCAGCCGATGACCAGTGCCCGGCCATTCCGGCAGACTGCGATACTGCCGCCTCCGTCGGTTTGAATGAGCGAGACGGATAAAAGATCCTTTTGCGCCAGAAAACTGCTCCCACAGCCTGCCGCCAGCAGGAAAATGCTTAGCGAAACGGCTAACGTCCAATGATGCGGTTTTGCTTTTGCAAGTCTGCACAGGCCAAACAGTAGAACTGCGCCGGCAATCCAGAGCGGGATCCAGCCGAATGAAAGCGGCAGACTGCCGGAAACCGTAGCCATTCCGCGCAAAATCTGAAAAACTCCTTGCAGCAGCAGGTCGAAAATCCGCGCGAGCATTCCACATCCCGGAATGGGAAGGAGGGTCATCCAGCTTACGGTGAGGATGACCGGCATCAGCGGAATGAGCAGGAGGTTGGGAAGAAAGGCATTCCATGGGAGACTTCCGTACCAGAGAAAGAAAAAGGGCAGGCAGCAGAGATTGGCGGACAGCGTAACCGCGCATCCGGAGAGAATGCCAAAGAGCAGGCGGTTCCGAATCCGGAAATGTTCCCGGATTTTTCCGCTGATCTTCGGTGCAACCGAAAAAACACCCCAACAGGAGACAACAGATAGCCAGAATCCGGTTCCCATCGCCGCGTGGGGATTGCACAGGCAGAGAAACAGCATGGCGGCGCCGAGGGAATTTCCAGGGCAGTAATCCCGGCAGAGGGAAAATGCCGCCAGTGAAAATAAGGACATAATCCAAGCACGGATCGAAGAAATACCTGCACCGGTGAGCAGAACGAAGGCGCCGCTTCCCAGAAGGCAGAGTAGGAAGGAAATGGGACGCCGTCCGAAAATGCGGCTGCATAAGGCGAGAATCAGCTGAGTCAGCATGGCGATGTGAAGTCCGGAGATGCATAGGATATGGGAAAGTCCGAGCACCGAAAATGCCTGATCGAGAGAAAAAGACAGCTCAGTGCGGTCTCCGAAGAAAAGGGCGGTCAGGAAGCCGGCAGTTTCATCGGAATAATGCCGCTGAAAGGAGTACCGGACCTGCCGGGAAATCTCGGCAATCCAGCGGGAAAGGAGAGGGGCGGCGCTTAAAAGCTGTAAATCCTCTTCTGCGGCGAAGCCGACAAGATCCGCGCCGCGGGCGAGCTGAGAACGATGGGGCGGATTTTCCGCGAGTACCACCTCTGCCCGTACTCTTTCTCCCGCTTGGAAAGCCGGTGCAGTGCCGGAATACAGGAGGATTTTGGTTCCGGCGGGGAGATCGCCGTCCTCGGTTTTCAGCAAATAGCTTGCTCGGCTTCCCTGCTGAAAGTCTGTGAGGGTTCCCGAAACGGAGACCACCTGCCCAGCATATCCAGCTGTCCGGAGGAGGGAAAAGCGCCCGCATAAGGCGATACCCAAAGCAGCGGCAGTTGTCAGAAGCAGGAGAAGCAGGCGCGGATTCCGGCCTGATGTGCGCAAAAAGAAAAGGGCGCCTGCGAGACAGCCGCCGATCCAGAACAGGGTGAGGAGTACCAGCGCGGGGACGCTGAGAAAGGAGGCGGCCAGCAGGACAAAGGCAAAAACCCCTCCGATCAGAGCGAGCGGCTGAATAACGGGCCGGCTATTCATCGAGAGAAAGGGATTGCTTGCCCTTTTCGATAGCAGCGGCGCCGGTGCGGACGACCCGCTTGATGCCGTATCCGCGGCAGATTTCCAGGAAATTTTCGATGCGGTCAGGGGCGTCACAGTATTCGATGGTGAGAGAATTGCGGGAAATATCACAGACCTTTCCGCCGGCAAGACGGGCCAGTTCTGCAATTTCGCCGCGGTTCTGCGCATTGGCATTAACACGGATTAGCAGCAGCTCCCGGCTGATGATTTCTTCGGGGGCATATTCTTTGAGCTTGATGACATCAATCAGTTTGTTTAACTGCTTATTGATCTGTTCCATGACATTTTCGCGGTCATCAACCACAATTGTCACGCAGGAAACGCCGGCTTCGGCGGTCGGGCCGACGGCGAGGCTTTCGATGTTGAATCCGCGCCTGGCAAAGAGCCCGGCAATCCGGGACAGGACACCTGCGCGGTTTTCGACCAGAATAGAAATGGTTCGTTTCATGGGTGGTTTCTCCTATCTTGTAACAACATGGCCGGAAGAAATACAGCGGCCAGAACGGAAAGGACAACCAATGTCATCCAAATCCCCAACAGCCATAGTCCGGAAAGTCCCAGAATCCAAAGAACTGGCACGATGACAAAAAGAAGGATCCCTTCTGTAATACAGATTCTTGCTGCCCAGCGATTCGCCGTATTCCAAGCTTGCTGGCTTTCCATAGCTGCTTTGTGATGATAGCCGGAAGAACAGTCCGGATAAGAAGAATGTTTCTTCCCGACAAAGATCCCAGTCCCCAATAAAATCGCCGAAAAGATTATATTGATAAACAAAACAGCCAATTCCATACTCCTTCTCCTATTCATATAAACTCACCGGAAGAGTTGGTTCTTCGGGGTTAACCTGGACTTCCAGCAAAATGGTTCCCGGTTCCCGGAAGAAGGCGTCCAGCGCCTCCGGAACGGCGTCATTTTTGGTAGCGCGGAGGGCAGGGATGCCGTATGCTTCGGCCAGCTTGACGAAATCCGGACTTCCATCTAGCGCGACTGCCTCCAGAGAACCGTATTGCCGCTGCTGGAGTTCCCGCACCATGCCCAGCGAACGGTTGACAAAGACGACCAGCTTGACGGGGATTTGATGCTGGCAGAGGGTAGCAAGTTCCATCATAGACATCTGGAAGGAACCGTCCCCGCAGACTGCCACAACCTGACGGTTGGGGGCGGCGGTTTTGGCACCGAGGGCGGCTGGGATAGCGTATCCCATGGTGCCCATGCCGCCTGAAGTGAGAAATCTTCCGAAGGGGAGGGCATATTGGCGGGCAGCCCAGATTTGATTCTGCCCCACATCGGCGGTGAGAATGGCGTCGGGATTCATCCGGCGGTATAACTGGGGGAAAAAGCAGCCAGGATCCACATATTCCTGTTCGGAAAGGGCGGGGGCATGCTGCTTTTGATAGAAGCGGATCTCATGTTCCCAGTCAGCAAAGGAGAGTGGCTGGAGGACTTCCAGCAGCTGGCTGAGCACAAGTTTGAGATCGCCGACGACCGGAATGTCCGCCGGAATATTCTTGCCGATTTCGGCGGGATCAATGTCAATGTGGATGACTTTTTTGTGGCGGGAAAGCAGTTCCGGATTGGGGACGGAACGATCGCCGATGCGGGTTCCGGCCAACAGCAGTAAATCGGCACGTTCGATGGCGAGATTGGCGCTTTTTTCTCCGTGGACGCCGATCATGCCCAGCTGAAGGGGGGCGGTATGCGGAATGGCGCCGATCCCCATGAGGGTGTGGACAGCTGGCATCCGGATGCGGGAGAGGAATTCCCCGAGAATTTGCTGTGCCCCGGAACCGAATACGCCGCCGCCTGCACAGAGAATGGGGCGGTCCGCATGGCAGATCGCTTCAGCAGCGCGCTTGATCTGACCGGGGTGTCCTTTGGAACTGGGCTTGTAGGAACGGATTTGAATTTCCTCCGGGTAAGAGAAACGGGTTTCGCAGTTTTGTATGTCCATCGGGACGTCGATCAGGACCGGGCCGGGACGTCCGGAGGCAGCAATGTAAAATGCCTCTTTCATGACGCGGCAGATTTCGGCGGGATTTTTTACCAGAAAACTGTGTTTGATGAAAGGCTCGACCGAACCGGTGATATCAACTTCCTGAAAGACATCTCGGCCCAGGAGGGCGGAGTTGACCTGTCCGGTGAGAATGACCAGCGGAATGGAGTCCATATAGGCACTGGCGATGCCGCTGATGAGGTTGGTGGCGCCAGGTCCGGAGGTCGCAACACAGACGCCGCATTTTCCGGAAATCCGGCTAAAGCCGCTGGCGGCGTGGGCGGCATTTTGCTCGGTGCGGACGAGAATATGGCGGATGGACGAGCGGGAGAGAGCATCATAAAACGGACAGATCGCGGCGCCCGGGTAACCGAAAAGGACGGAGACGCCCTCGGCTTCGAGACAGTGGATCATAGCTTCGCAGACTTTCAATGGGAGACCTCCTGTTCAGCGGGTAAAATATTTGCGGTCGAGACTGCGGTATTGCAGCGCCTCCGCGATGTGGGGTGTCTGAATATCGGCTTCGCCCTCGAGATCGGCGATGGTGCGGGCAACTTTGAGAATGCGGTGATAGCCGCGGGCGCTCATGCCCAACCGTTCAAAGGCGCGCTGCAAAAGGCGGGTGCTTTCGGGGGAAATCCGGCAGGTTTCGTCGATGAGTTCGGGCGGCATCTGGGCATTGCAGCGAATGTCAGTGCCGGCAAAACGTTGCTGTTGGATTTTGCGCGCCGCGTCGACCCTTTTTTTGATGCAGGCAGAAGATTCCGCCTTTTCGCCGGAGGAAAGGTCGGAAAATTCGACCGGCGCCACATCAATGTGCAAATCGAGGCGGTCGAGCAGCGGCCCGCTGACCCGAGAAAGATACCGCTGTACCTGACTTCTGGAACAGGAACAGGGATGGGAGGGGTGTCCGTAATATCCGCAGGGACAGGGGTTCATGGCGGCAATCACGATCATGCGGCAGGGGAAGCTCAAAGTTCCGCTGGCGCGGGAAATGGTGACCATTCCGGATTCGATCGGCTGGCGGAGGATTTCCATAGCGTTGCGGCTGAATTCGGGCAGTTCGTCCAGAAAGAGGACGCCCCTCGCACGGGTTCAAGCTGTTTATGCCAAACGGTTAGATAGCACCATATCCTCTGCAAGTGGGGTACTTACCCCGGTGTTAGATACCCCAACCCCAGGGGTAGCCGTTATGGGGTACATTC
>JBMNPH010000008.1:0-116604 GCA_050943495.1 Candidatus Merdivicinus sp. | reverse complement strand
TGTCCGAAATTATCCGCTTGTTTGAGTCAGAAGCGGACAAACTGATGCCGAAAGCCAACCCGAACAGAATCGGGAACTATTATCGTCTCATGACCGCGGACGAATGCCGTCAGGCAATGTTTGAGGGGAAAATGGTGTTGCTGGGGCTGATGCTGCCGCCAGAATTTGCGAATATCACGAAGGAAAATCCCGTTGCGCCGGTACCGGCGGCCGGTGAAGACGGACGGATCGGGGAACTTTTGGGGCATATGGTAAAGGCGCACGGCTGGCGGAAAGGGCAGATCAAATGCAAAAACAGCTGGTCCGAACAATGGGGAGAAAAGGGCTATTTCTATCTGCCGGACGAATATTTCATGGCGCATGAAAAGCTGGGATTCCCGGTGCCGCTGGTGGAGGCATGGGCGGTAGAGATTGACACGGAAACGCAGAAGCAGCCATCCGGCTGGTATCAGGCGGGGGAGAAGTGGCGGTATCGCGATTCGGACGGCAGCGATCACAAGGGCTGGCTGAAAACATGGGCATGGTTCTGGCTGGGCACAGACGGAAATATGGCAGTCGGTTGGCGGCTGATTGATGGCAAATGGTATTATTTCAATTCCTTTGGCGTCATGCTGGACGGTTTGCACACCATCGACGGAAAGCAATATTTTTTCTTTGAAAGATCCGAAAAAGGTCATCTCCACGGCGAAATGCTCAAAACCAATAATTCTGGTGCAATTATATAGAAAATCTTCTTACTATTTGGTGAGGGTGCGTAAGTGGTACAATAATATTATACAAAAAATCGAAAATTTTTGCTATTCTGAATAAATTCATTTATCACCGGAATTCCGTATCTTTACGGCTATTCCGGTGTCGGTTTTTGGGGGATCATCTTCCTCGGGCAAATCCCCTAAAAATTAGTAATCAGGCCTTGTTTACCGGCCCGTACGCCCTTTTTATAGCCTGAAAACCCTTTTTCGACGTCATTTTTCTCCCAACTACTCACTAATGTATGGGAGAAGAAGGTCAAAATTTGTCGGTATCACTACCCGGCAGATTGGTGCAAATAAGGACGGAAAACTTCCTGGCAGGATGACAGTGAATGAATATATATTCATAGTTTTTGGATAAATATTCATTCAGCTTATTGCATAAACGAAATTCACAAAAAGATTAAAAAGTGAAATGGAGAGGTATTTTTTGTTTTTTTCTCGTTTAGATTCATTGTTTATTTTGCATATTATTTTCAATTATTTTTGTAATTAATGTAGAATGTTACTAAGATTATTGACTTTATGAATAAAATATGATATTATTGCCATACAGTTCAAATTTACTGAATGTTTGTGAAAGGATACCAATGAAAACAATATTCTCTATTTTTTAGAGAGGTTGTTTGCAAAAGTATACTTCTCCAAGCAAAACCAAAGAAAGAGGGTTAATGGAATGAAAAAGCAATTTTCCGTTTTGTTGTCATCCTTGCTTGCAATTTCGCTGCTGACTTCTTGTACAGACTCGGGAGAGACAACCAGCAGCAACAGTACGGCAGATAATGGCGGCGCTGGAACAGAATCTTCCCAGGCGTCTGAAACCTTTACCTACCCGATGCAGTATGACGGCGAACCAATTTCTATTTTTGTAAACGATTTGTTTGGATTACATAAATCCTTTACAAGTGCAGATGAGTCCCCCCTGCACATCGGTATTGAAAAGTATACCGGTCTGGATTTTGATTGGTCTTTCCCGCCCCTCGGTTCTGATGCTACCCAGGCTTTGAACCTTGAGCTTGCAAAATCGGATCTTCCTGCGGCTGTCGGTAACATCAAGCCCAAAGATGTTGAACTGTACATCGAAGATGGCGTGCTGATCGATCTGGCCGAATACCTGCCCAAATACGCTCCGAATTACTGGGCAATCTTGAATGATCCGGCAAATGAGCATATCCGGAAAACTTATACGACAGACAGCGGTAAGATCGGCCTGTTCGGATTCTGGCGTGAAGAGGACTTCGGTGCTGTTTGGAGAGGCCCGATGCTCAGAAAAGATATCTTGGACAAAGAAGGCGTTGACATCCCGCAGACAATTGCTGACTGGGAAGAAGTCTTCGAAGTAATGAAGAATAATGGCTTGAATACAGTCGGTGAACTTGGAAACTTTGATATCTTCCTCGGAAGCGGATTTGGCGCATATGGTACTTTCTCCAAACAGATCTATCTGGATAATGGAGAAGTCAAGATTGCTCAGATGCAGCCTGAGTGGAAAGACTATATGATCAAGATGAACGAGTGGTACGAAGCTGGTTATATTGATCCCGATATTCTGACCATGGATGACGCGACCATGAAATCCAAGGTTGCCAATAACACCGCTGGTATCGTAACCGGTGCTATGTCCCGTGTTACTTACTTTGCTCAGGAAACAGAAAATACCGGCAACGGCCAGGAATGGGTTGGCGTACCGTTCCCGTCCGAAGCTGAGGGCGAACCTGCATGCCAGATTTGGCTGGAAGACGTTGCTCGTGGCGACGGTATCGGCATTACGACCGCTGCAACAGAAGAAGAAATCGAAGCACTTTGCCGTGCATTTGACTGGTTCTATACCGAAGAAGGTAACTATTACATCAACTTTGGTGAAGAGGGTGTCACCCATACTCGTGACGCAGACGGCAACTTGGTTTGGACGGATGCCCTGGTTAACGGTGCAGAGCCCCTCAGAGAAGAAATTACCAAATATGCGACAATGGCTGGCGCAAGCCTTGGCTGGCAGAGAACGGAACTTGTTGAAGCTCTGAACGTTCCGCAGGCAGTCGAAGCAGTAGAAGCTTGGAGATCCAACCAGGTGGCTGCAGAGCATCTGTATCCGGCTGGCGTATCCTTCACTGTAGATGAGCAGGACGATAAGGCGAACTATGAGTCTGTTATCGATACCTACATTAAAGAATGTGCATTGAAATTCATGACTGGCGAAATGGATATCAACACAGAATATGATGCATTCCTGCAGCAGCTGGATAAGATCAAAGTCAATGAATTGATTGCCATTTACCAGGCTGGTTACGACAGATTCAACGAACGTTAATCGCAAATTTGAGTAAGAGAGACAGCAATTCTTTAGGGGGGATCTTTAAGTGAAAACTGCGGCTGGCGCTGAGATTAAGAAGAAGCCCTTTTCTAAAAGGCTTAAAGAAGATCTGGCACGCAATAAGGTAAAGTATATGTTGATGATACCGATCATTATATACTTTGTACTGTTCCACTATAAACCAATGTATGGCGTTCTCATGGCCTTCCAACGGTATCGGCCCACCCTAGGAATTGCCGGAAGCAGATGGGTTGGCTTGGATAACTTTATTGACTTCTTTGGCGACCCATACTTCTGGAGGCTTTTACGAAATACCTTCTCGATCAGTTTCTATAGTATTCTGTTCGGGTTCCCGGCGCCCATCATTTTAGCACTGATGTTTAACGAAGTGAGAAACGAACGGTTTAAGAAAACCATCCAAACGGTTTCGTATATGCCGCACTTTATTTCGCTCGTTATCGTTTGTGGTATTATCAAGATCTTTGTGCAGACAGATGGTATTTTCCCTGTCTTTATCGAAAACATTTTCGGTATTCCTGCTTCGAACTGGCTGACGAATTCCGGTTATTTCTATCCGATTTACGTCATTTCGGGAATCTGGCAGGAAGTCGGTTGGGGTTCCATCATTTACCTGGCAGCACTGTCAGGAATCGACCAGGAACTCTATGAAGCTGCAAAGATCGATGGCGCGGGCAGACTGCAACAGATCTGGCATATTACCCTTCCTGGCATTCTTCCTACGATCATGATTCTGTTGATCCTCCGTATCGGCGGAATTCTGAGTGTTGGATATGAAAAAATATTGCTGTTGTACACTCCGACCACCTATGAGGTAGCGGATGTTATCTCCACCTATTCGTATAGGCGAGGTATTATTGATGCCGATTATAGTTACAGTACTGCAGTAGGCTTATTTAATTCTGTCGTCAATATTGTATTCCTTGTCGCGACCAATAAACTTTCCAAGAAGTTTACAGAAGTCGGTCTGTTTTAACGGAGGTGGAGATTATGGCAAGAGTAAAAGATGCCTCTCGGAGTAGAAACAGAATTCGCAAGACAAAAGAGGATATTGTCATCAATACTGTGGTATATGTATTGCTCACTTTGATTGGCATAGCGACGTTTTATCCATTGTATTATGTGTTTGTAGCTTCGTTCAGCAGTTCTTCTGCAATCGCTGCGGCCCCCGGAAGGCTGCTCTGGATTAAAGATTTTACTGCCGGCGCGTATAAGCTGACCTTGAGCCATCCGCTCCTTTTCAATGGATACAAGAATACGCTGATCATCATGGCGGTTGGTTTGCCGCTCAATATCGTGTTAACCATTATTGCCGGTTATTTTATGGCTTCGACGAATATGATGTTTAAAAAGGTCCTCACTTGGATGATGCTTTTTACCATGTATTTCAGCGGCGGCCTTGTTCCGGGATATTTGAACATCGACCAGCTGGGTTTGATGAATACGTTTTGGGCGATTATCCTTCCGGGCGCTTTATCCGTCTATAATGCGATTATCTGTAAGAGTGCAATTGAGGCGATTCCGCAGTCGCTCTTTGAGGCGGCATACATCGACGGGGCAAGTGAAATTAAGATCCTGACCAGGATTACAGTTCCGCTGATTATCCCGACCCTCGCAGTTTTGACGCTGTACTATGGCGTAGGCCACTGGAATGCTTGGTTTAATGCCTCCATCTACATCAAGGAAAATATCAAGCTCCCGCTGCAGAATATCTTACGGTCGATCCTCTTGGCGAACGACCAGACCTTAAATGTCGCGGCTGCAACATCCGATACCTATGATGAATTTGCAGAGGCCATTAAATACTCCTCGATTGTGATTTCGACTGTTCCGATCCTGTGTGTTTACCCCTTTATTCAGAGATACTTTGTAAAGGGCGTTATGATTGGTGCAGTAAAAGGCTGATTTACAGTATGGTACAGACCGCATGTCGTATTGGTACGGCATGCGGTTTTTGTTATGCAGGCAATATGCCGAAATACTGCAGATTGCGGATCAAATAAAAAATACACCGGAAGTACGCATCATACGGTACTTCCGGTGTTTCATTTGGTGGAGACGATCGGGATCGAACCGACTACCTCTTGAATGCCATTCAAGCGCTCTCCCAGGTGAGCTACGCCCCCATTTTTTGTTCCTTAAAGGACTTATTTATTATAGCATAAATAGAAGAAAAAAGCAAGTGTTTTTTTGAAAAAATAAAAGAAAATAAAAGCAGATTCCGCCCTTTTCGAGAGGAAAAAAGCGGAATCCAGGACGATAGATTAATAAACACCGTATTTCCGGACAATTTCCAAAGCGCGCAGATAATTCTCTGTTTTGGCACCATATTGGACGGAGTTGGTGGAACCAAAGATAAAGCCGCCGCCAGGCATTAGAAATTCCAGATTTTTTCGAACTTCGCGTTCTGCATCTTCGATAGAACCTTCTACCAATGTTTCACATTGGATACCGGTCCATAAGGTCAAATCTTTTCCGTACAGTTCCTTGACGCGTTTGGTATCCATTCCCGCCGACTCCTGAATGGACTGATAGCCCCGATATCCGACCTTGACAAAGTCGTCCATGATATCCCAAACATTGCCGCAGCAATGGTAGAAGGGAATCATATCCCGATTGACAATCTCCTGATTGACTTTTTTCATGATTGGCATAAAAATATCGCGGATGGAATCGGGAGAAATAATGCATCCGGTATTCATCCCGAAATCCTGACCCTGCATGGCAATGAGAACGCCCTTTTTCTGGCAATGATCCAATAAGGCTTTATTAAAAGCAAGGCACGCATCATAGAGCTTTTTGATTTCATCGGGATTTAAGAGGGTCATAATCAATTGATGATTGTAATCACCGCCAAAAGGATTAATCAGAGCACCATGAATATTGACACTGCGGCAAAGAATTGCTTTTTCATTCCCGTAATGATCGGCAATATAGTCGATTAATTCAAATTGGCTTTCATCAATTTTTCCAGCATTTTCAATAATCTGTTCCAACTCATCCTGGGGAATTTCTTCCCGTTCCGGATTGGGGGTCATGCAGGAGATGGAGTCATTACTGGGGGCATATTTATAAATTCTACCCTGATCATCCTGCCAAGTTCCCTCTGCAATCTGTTTGGGCGGATTGGCCGGTTTGTTTGTTTTCGGAGGAACCAATTCGACCGTTACAACATCATAATCCAGCGCATCCACTAATTCTACACAGTCGTGTTTTAAGCTTTCCACCACTTCATCCCGACGGCCTTCCCAGAGTGCGAGTGTGGTCTCTTTCCGGTTGCGCCAGTAGGTATGATGCCCGATAATCCGGCTGACATGATCGTGGTCAATTCCCCATTCGCCGATAGGGACCCGATCCGGTTCTTGATGAGCAATTGTTTTTTGTACGCGTTCTTTACTTGTCATTTCTCTGCCTCACATTATCAATATAAAATTTTATATTTATTATAACATAAATTGTAATGCGTTATTTCACATTTATTGCGAAGTCCAATTTGGTTCACCGATCTTGCGCAATTTTTCAGAGAAATTAATAAGGTATCGAAATGGTCCCGTTTTCTACCAGTTTGATAAACAAATTTCCAAGCTCGGGATCAAATTGGGTACCGAGATTATTACGGATTTCATCAATGGCCTCGGGGACGCTCATGGCATCCCGATAAGAACGTTTGGAGGTCATGGCGTCAAAGGAGTCTGCAATGCAGAGGCAGCGAGCTGCAATTGGATTTTGATCTCCGACCAGACCGCGTGGATAGCCTTTACCGTCCCAACGTTCATGATGGCCGATTACGGAAGGAATGACATAATCCAAAGAGGGCAGATACTTAATCATGGCAATCGAGCCCTCCACATGCTGCTTCATAATGGCATATTCTTCGGGAGTAAGGCGGCCATTTTTGGAGAGAATGGCTTCCGGGATGCCGATTTTGCCAATATCGTGGAGGAGGCCGGCCTGACGCACGATTTCGATATGGTCAGCGTCCAGCGGGATAGCGGCAGCCAGAGCGGCGGCATAGGAGGCCACATTTTGGGAATGGTTAAAGGTATAATGATCCTTGGCGTCGATGGCGGCAGTCAAGGCATTAATAGTGGCGGCACAATTGTCGACCAGTTTGCGGCGGGCCTGGCTGTTTTGAGCGGACATTTTTTCGGGGGAGGAGGGGGTATAGACGACAATTTTATTTTTTCCGCTGGATTTGGCAGAAAAGAGAGCCATATTGGCATAACTGAGCAGTTGTTCGAGATTGGAGGCACTGTGCGGATACGAGCTGATGCCGGCGCTGAAGGTGAGAAATTTTTTGGGGCCGGAAGCGGTATCCATACCGATATGATTGAGCCATTCCCGCATCGTTTCGGCGCAGTTTTGGGCCACCGACGCGGTACAGAAGGGAAGGCTGACGGCGAATTCCTTTCCACCGTAACGTGCGACGGTTCCATGACGTCCGGCAGTGGCTTCCAGCTGCATGCTGAATTTTTTGAGGATACAATCCCCTTCCTCAATCCCATATAATTCATTATAGAGGCTGAAATCGTCAAAGCTAATCAAGAGCAGTGTAATTTCGGCGTGAACACACAGGTCAAAATCGCGCCGGATGCATTCGGTAAAATAACTGCGGTTATAGAGGTTCGTGAGGGAGTCTCGATGGGCCTTATTTTGGATGTCCTGGTAAAGGGTAGCGTTTTTCAGTGCCATAGAGAGGACAGCAGAACCGGATTCCAGGAAGGTAATCTGATCGAATTTGAGGGGATGTTTTTTGCTGGAGCTGTCCGAATAGGAGAGAATTGTGATCCCAGTCAATTCATCATCGCACAGGATCGGCAGGAAAAAGCAGGTATTCATTTCCTGAAACCGTCGTTTCTCGGTCTCCCACATAGAGCGATAGAGACGGGTTTTCTGAAAATCGGAATCGCTGATCCCCGTCCCGTGATGGGTGAGGCAGCGGATGAGAGGATGATCGGCTGCGATTTCATCGGCGATGGAAAGGGAGGAGTTGGTGCAGGCGACAGCCCGGTAATTGCCGGATTCCCTGTCGAGCAGAAAGATACGCGCCACCTTATCCTCGATTGTCTCCTCCAGAAAATCTTGATACAACCGAAGAATTTCCTCCAGAGAGAGGGTTTTGGTAATGGCGGAACTGAATTGTCGGAGGCGATCCTCTTTAGATTCCTGGGCTTTGACAAACAGTTTGCTCATGAGGAAGCGGATGATCTGATAAGAGAGCATCATAATCAGAGAGAATCCGAGCGCAAAAATCAGGATCTGATATTGGGCATAATCGCTGAAATACGTTTGGTAAAAGCTGTGGAAAGAAGGATAGGCCGCCTGGAGAAAAAGTGCGCTGAAGAGTGCAGCTACCAGATAGCTGGTGGAATTGGAGGCGAGGTTGCGCAGTTGAACCAGGCGCTTATTATAAAGGGAATAATACAGGCAGATTGCGTTTACGCCGCAGACGAAGGTATCAATGGGAAGGGAGACCATCTGCGGAAGGGCGGCGGCGACGGTTCCGGCGAACATGACGCCAACCCCGATCATCAGCGGACGGAAACTGGAAACAGAAACTCGATCATCCCGGATTGCTTTTGCAGCAAGCATCCAGGCGCCGATGAGGGTGGCGGCTGCCAATAAGATCGGGAGGATAATCCAGGGAGAGACGCCATATTGGAAGCGCCGTTCCCCATTTTCGATGATGATGTGGGGGTCTGTGATAAAAATATTGAGGATGTTTAAAAGGGCAGTAGGGATCCAGAGAACAAACAAGGCAGTCCGGATGAATTGTCCTCGGGCCTCGACAAAGCAGTAAATAAAATTATAGATGAACAGCGGCACCAGAAAAATGCCGATAATGGAGATCTGATACCAAAATTGCGTGCTCGGGCGCAGCATCATCCGCATAAAGAGCGAGCCGGAGCACCACATTGTAAAACTCCCGAGCAAGGCAATAAATGCGTAAATCAGTTTATTTTTTCTGGCGCTGAGGACGGCGGCAAAAAGGAAGGCATTGCACAAAAGGGAGATCAGCGGCACAATGATAAAGAGGCGCTCATTTAATGACACGATCTAAAACCTCCTCCTGTTGGGCGCGCATCCGAAGCAAATCCAGGATCGTTTCCTGCGGAGCGCCGACCTTTGGGATTGGATGGGAGCAAGCCTTTTGAAATTGTTCGATCGTTCCGGCGGAAAGCATGGTGACCTGAAGCGGATCAATGCCTAACAGCCGCTTTAAGTCGCCATAATCCCCGTCATAGAAGCGGAAATAAATGGAGAAATGTTCCTGTAGAATTTTTTGGCTGAGGACGAGACTTTGTTTGGCGTCGGGCTGCAGCTCGACATAAATATGCAGGAAGGAATGGCCAGATTCATCATATTCTTTCACAGCGAACCAATCCGCGACGGGGAGGCAGGAAATCTCAATCACCTTGCGGATCTCACGTTCTGTAATCCTGGTGAAGCCTGCAATATCAATGACGGTGGGGATGCGGTCGATGTATTCAAATTGAGGCAGGTCGAGATGATCCTGTGCGTTTTTGAGGCGGAGGCAGCGATAGACATCGCCGACCCGGTATCGCATAAACGCGCCGCCTTTGAGGACGGTAATAACCAGTTCATATTTCTGTCCGGCGACGAGCTCGTTCATCAGATAGGTATGGGGCTGGTAAGAGGGGTCCTGAAGATTGCGAAGCATTTCCCATTCGGGGATAAATTCGTAAAAGCAGGCGTCCGGAAAGAAGACGAGCCCATTTTTACTCCAAGTTTCCGTTCCCATGCAGGAAGGTTCGGTGCCGCCCGCAATTTCCATCGGGCGGATGCCCCAGGCCGCGGTGAGTTCATCACGATAGAGGTTGGTATCGGTGCCGACGCAGACGAAGCCATCCAAAGAAAATAAATCCTTTGGCATCAGCGGGACTTTATCGCGTTTGCATCGGTAAGTGGCGCGGGCGAGGCGCCAGATCATGCGGGGGCTCATCCCCAATAGAGAACGCAGCCCGCCGGTATGAGCGGAATTGCTCAGGCTGTCGAGGTTGCGGGTTGTTCCATAAAGGACGCTGCTCATTCCGAAGAAGAGGTTCATCCCAGATTTCATGGCCATGCGGTAGCCTTTGCGGGCCTGCTGACCGAAGGAGAGTTTGCGGGCCTCCCGCACAGGCGGGAGGAAATGGAGGGAAATTTCGCTGTCGATCAGTTCCGGAAACAAACCGGTTGCATAGGGCATAGGCGCGAGGCTGTAGAGGACCTTGGCGCCGGATTTCACCCGGAAACGGCCGCGATTGGTGCTGGTAGAAAGCAGCAGGGCGCCGAGGATATTGCGTTTGTAGGTTTGCAGCATAGCCTCGGTATAGGGGGCCCATTTTGCGGGGAAATCGCCGCCCTCCCAGGTAGTTTTGAGCCAGACGACAGGGGGTGCGGGGAGCATATCGGCGCGTTTGGTGAGAAGGATATCGGCATAGTCGGTAAAGGTGGTGAGAGGGACCTGTTTCCGGAAATCCTCGATTGTTTGAGGGACCTTTCCGTCAAAAAGGCGTTGTCCCAATGCGCAGCCAGCCATCAGATTTATTTGTTCCATTAATAGGCGCTGCTGAATTTCCATATATTCAGGCAGGGAGAGGTCTAAGAATCCGCAGTATTCCGACCAAATGTCGCTGGATGACAGGTGTTTGAGCTTTTCCTCAAAAGTCATAAGAATTTCCTTTCTATTTTTTGCGGACGGGGAAGTAATCACGGAAGCAGCAAAGAAGGCTGGATCGGGATGGGATCAGGAAGGGCGTGGAAAGCTGATAACTCGCATACGAGCGGATAGTTTTGGGAAAGACGAAGCGATCCTGCCATCCGACATACAGCAGATCCAAGACACTGAACCAAATCGCGGCAATACCCGTCCGGAAACCGCCGCAAAAACCCCACAGGGATAAGTAAAAGCCGGAAAGCCATAATACTCCTGGATGACGGCAAAGGGCATAAACGCCGGTTTGAACGAGCGGGATCATGGCATCGGCGGAAGAATCCGGGGGAAAGGGGCTGCTGCCGTTCGCCGGCAGAGCAAAAAAGATTGTATAGATCAGTAAGAGCAGACAGAGGATTGCCGGGAATAAAAAAAGGAACCGCCATTTCTCTACCAGGAGAGAGGAAAAATCCTGCTGGAGGATGAGGAGAAGGGTGGCGACAGCCAATAGCAGGCAGCAGCCGGAAAAGAGCAGGCGACCGCCCTTTCTTTTTCGAAGGGCCGACCAAAAATCGGAAAAGGCCATTCCTCCGAAGGCGAGGAAGCCAAGAAAAAGCGGCATCATGGGGTTTCCCAAAAGGCGATGCCAATACAGCCGGCGCCTGTATAAATTCCGATGACGGCTCCCACCCATTCGATGCGGATTTTCGCGGAGGGGTCATAGGCCAGGATTTGTTGGCGCACATAATTGGCGAGTTCCGGGCGGTCGGCATGGAAAATACAGACTTCTCCTCCCAGAGCTGCGCGGTCGCGATAGTATTGGATCACCTTTTCCAAGGCAGTCTGGAATCCCCGCACGATTCCGATGTCACGCACCAGCCCGTCCCGAAACATCAGGACTGGCTTGACATTCAAAAGATCGGCGGCGAGAACGCGGATTGCTCCGACGCGGCCTCCTTTGCGGGCGTTTTGGAGGGATTCCATTACGAAGTAGACCCCGATTTTTGATTTTTTCTCATCCAGCATCGCACAGATATCCGCAATATCGGATCCATTTTTTGCCATTCTGGCGGCTTGGACGGCCAGCATAGCGAGGCCGAAAGAGACCTGAAGCGAGTCATAGACGGTTATGGGAACCGAAAACCCTTGTTCTTTGAGAAGTTTTGCGGCAGTAGAGGCGGTGTTAAAGGAACCGGACATTTTGCTTGTCAGGCAGATGCAAAGAATTTCCTCATCTGGGCGAACCGAGGAAAACGCCTGCATATATTGATCGATATTGGGATGGGAGGTGGTGGGGAGGCGTTCGGCAGAAGCCAGTCTGCGGTACAATTCGGGGGGAGAAATGTGAATATTATTCAGGAATTGTTCCGAAGGCGAAAAGGCGATGACATCGGGAATCAGTGTAATTCCTTCTTGTTCTGCCCACTCCGGCGAGAGATCCGAAACAGAATTTGTAAATATGCGAACCTTTTTCATAATATTTTCCTCATATTCTGACAAAAATCGTCAAAATGCTACACAGATTATTATACCATATTTATGCAGTGATTACCAGAGATTTTGAGAGCCTTCGAGCCAATAATGACATCCGTTTTGGAACAAAAATACACTATTTTGCACAAATATTGCGAAAAAATAAAATCGAATTATTTGGAATATCCGAATAATTTTTTTCTAAAATCTAAAAAAAGATATTATTTTAATAAATGCATATAAAAAAGAACTGGCTGCGAATTCCTCATTCTGGGGAGTGCAGCCAGTATGTTGTTCTTGATTTTAAAAAAGGAATTGAGTATAATAGGCATAATATAATGGAATCAGAAAAGGGGTTTTGAAATGTCATCAAATTGGATTATCACAGAGGATCTTCCCACCATTCGGGATCCGCAGATCCTAGTGGCAGACGGATTTTATTATCTGACGGGAACTCAGCCGCCCTATTGGAGGGGGGAAAATCCGGGCGTGATGCTCTGGAAATCGCCGGACCTCTTTTCCTGGAAAAAGGTGCATCCGCTTTTGGAACGGGAAAATCTGGCAGAGGATTGCTGGTATCGGGATCGGTTTTGGGCGCCGGAAATTTTCCACAGCGCAGAGGGAAAGTATTACCTGACCTTCAATTGCCGGAATGATAAGACAGGCTATCCGCTTGCGTTTGGAATCGCGGTTGCCGAGCAGATCGAAGGGCCTTATCATGTGCTGAGCGAGGAAAAACCCGCGTATCCCTATACAAATGACGCCCATCTTTTCCAGGACGATGACGGACAGGTGTATGCCTGCTGTGCCGTTACTCGCCCGGAAATGAAAAAGAATGCGCTGTATATCGGACGGTTTGACCTGGCAAAAGGGGAGTATGCGGAAGAACCGGTGCTTTGCTGCGCGACCGGCGCCGAGGGAGAATGGGACAGCATCGGCGTGGAAGGGCCTTTTCTGGTCAAACGGGATGGAACTTATTATCTGTGGTACTCCAGTTGGACCAACGGATATGAGATGGGTCTGCTGACCGCGCGCCATCCGCTGGGCCCCTGGGAAAAATGCCCGGAGAATCCGCTTCCTGCCAATCAGAAAGCCTTTCGGAAAATGGGGCACAATGCCTGCTTCCGGACAATGGATGGAAAAGATTGCATCTGCTATCATATCAACGACGAAACAGATACGGAACGGCTGTTCATTGAGGAGGTCGCCTACACCGGCAATAGTGTCCGGTTTTTGGGGCCGGTGAGCCGGTAAAGAATTAGTAACGCTGTACCAGATCCATGACCGTCCGTTCCCAGCGGACCAGATTGTCCAGGCGGTAATTCACGGAACTGATGTCCTTCAGCACAATATCGCAGCTGCATCCATTCCGGCGGCAGGCGCTGAGGGTGCGGGTGATATCCCGGCGAAGGGCATCTTCCTCCAGTGAAACGGCGACAGCAGCGGGATTGGGCTTGTTGGCGAGGACATATTTGGGGCCGATGGCTTCGGCTGCCACATCGACGTCCGCCCAGGGCGTGATGGAAATTTTGCGGAGATGGGGCAGTTTTTCGACAATGTCGATTTTGCGGTCAAGCGGCTCGCAGCAGCCATAGTAGGTGAGGCCGAAAGGTTCCATCACCTCTTTCATATAGTTGATGTCGAATTCTTCGTGCATGGCTTTGGAGACCGAGGAGAAAATCTGCGCCATTCCGCGGCCCCAGACCTGACTGCGTTTGACGGGAGAACCATCCGATTCGCCGGGCAGGGTGCTGTTGAGGGCGGAGGTGCAGTGAATGTCGATGGGATTGGCTTCATAGAGGCCGAGCTTTTCCATCTGTTCGGAGAGGCTGATTTCGATGTCAGCGAATTTCCGGATGATGGCGTGGCTGAATTCGGGGCGTTCCGCGAGGTCGATCAGCAGGGGCGTGACGCCGCGGAGACTGGAGATTTTGTCCCACATGGACATATAGGAATTCTGGCCGGTGATCCGGACGGGAAGAATGTCGCCGATGGCGTTGGCGATCTTTTCGAAGCGCGCTCGGGTGGCGGCCTCCTCGTAGGTGAGGACCGGCATGTGAATTTTGGCCAGATCTTCTTCGGTGGCGATCTGGTCGTGGTATTCATGGGCAACAATGTGATTGTTTTGGTCGGCGGCGAGGGTTTTCTGATCCACTTCCACGCCGATTCCGGAGTTTTTGACAATTTTTCCGACCGGGAAGTAAGGGGTCAGAATCATATCGGCGGGGAAGTATTTCCATTGAAACAGTTTGCGGCGGAAGAAATTTTCGGCATCCCGGAACACCTCGTCCTGGCACTGAAGGGTGAGGGAACCGTCAAAATCAAGCTCATGGAAGGGAATTTCCGCGATGAGGACAACCGGGCGGATCATTTTGAGGTCATTGACGGCGCGATGGAGAATGCGGCGTTCTTCGTTTTGTTTGGACTGGGCAGCCTGGGCGTATTGCCATGCAAGGCCGCGCAAAATGGAAAGATCGTTCATGATCATCATCCTTTCTGTGTTGATCCCATTAAACCATAAAACGAGCAAAAAATCGATAGATTTCATTGCGCGAAAGTTATAAAATATTGCGGTGCAGGAGAATGAGTAGCGATGCGGGAAAATTTCAGCAGGTTTTCGATTCCGGACGATTTCCAGCGGGAAAATCTCTGTTACAGCGATGGTATGGGGATTGAGCGCAAGCCGGATTTCAAAATAGACCGCGGCTCTTTTGACAATTATCTGATCATGTATGTGGCACAGGGAAGGCTCTGGCATGAGCAGTATGGAGAAAAAATTGCGGTTGAGCGGGGCGAATATATCTTTGTCAATCTTCGGGTGCGCCATAAATATTACTTTTTGCCGGAGGAACCGAGCTGCATCTGGTGGGTTCATCTCAACGGCGGATTGGTTGCGGAGATGGCGGAGAAAATTGAGCGGTACAGTGCGCTTCCGTTCCGTACGTATGATCCCGGGATGGGGGAGGAAGTCCAGGAATGTTTTGACACATCCGGAGAAAGCATGGCGGAGAAGAGGGCGCTGTCGGTCAAAATCTATGAGATTCTGATCCGGATTCTGGAGAGTGCGCGGCGGCACGCCGACCGTCGGGAGGATCTGGCATCGATTCGGTTTCGGGAACAGGCGCAGCAGGCGATTTCGCAGGCGGTCTACGAGCAGGCGGGGCTTGCGGAGCTGGCAGAGAAGCTGCATCTGAGCAAATATCATTTCTGCCGGACATTCCAGCAGGTATTCGGGAAGCCGCCGATGCAGTATCTGATGGAAGAGAAGCTGCAGATTGCCCAGTATCACCTGCTTTATACGGAAGAACCGGTGGCGGAAATCGCAAGGCAGCTGGGCTTTTCCACGCCGGCATATTTTTCGCGGTGTTTTAAGGAAAAAACGGGAGTATCGCCGGGAAAATTTCGGGCGCAGGAGAGGCATCCGGAGGCACGGAATAAAAAAAATCCCGCCGGATGACCGGCGGGGAATGGGAAAAATGGAAGGAGAGGGGTACCTCGGTTTTGAGTATAGCAGAAACCGGGGAAAAAAGAACGGGAATTTTGTCGGCGGAAGTTATTTCGTCACAGCCTGTTTTTAAAGTAAAATCACACAAAAGAGAAGCGTGAAAGTTTTGGTCAAGCTTTTTCAAAAGCTTGTAAGAGTCCAGAGAGCAAAGCTCTTTGGCCGGTTCCCGCAGGAAGCGGAATTTTAACTCTTCGCGCCCCGGGCGCGAACGATAGAAAGAAAAAGCGAAATCCGAAATTGCGCAGTAATTTCGGATATATAGCCTGTCGGATGGTTCATACTTTTCAACACTCTGCGGTGGAAGTTATTCCGCCATTTTTTTTAGGGTTTCGCCGTCCAGCCGGAAGGTTGTCCAGCCCTCCATCGGACGGGCGCCCAGTGCCTTGTAGAAACGGATACTGGATTCATTCCAATCCAGACAGCACCACTCCATGCGGCCGCAACCGCGTTCGAGGGCGATCTGAGCCAGGCGGCGAAGAAACAGCCGGCCAAATCCGCGGCCGCGGTGAGCCGGGTGAACGTAAAGATCCTCCAGATAGAGGCCGGATTTCCCCAAAAAGGTGGAGAAATTGTGGAAAAAGAGGGCATATCCGACCGGTTGGCCGTTCGCCTCTCCGATGAGAACCTCCGCATTTTTGCGGCGGAAAAGGTATTCGCGCAAGATTTCTTCGGTGGCCGTGACCTCATGTTCCAGACGTTCATAGGTAGCCAATTCCCGGATGTAGTAGAGAATGAGCGGAATGTCCTCCTCGGTAGCGATGCGGAAGGTGAGATCTTGGGAAGCGGGGCCTTCCTGCTCCAGTCGGGTGGCAAATCCGCCGGGGTTGTCCTGCATGCGCTCGTAGCAGTATTGGATGATAGCTTTTCGTTTGATGATGCCGATAAAACAGCCGCGGTCGTCGATGACCGGGATATAGTTCTGGTTGAGGGCCTTTTCGATCAGCATTTCCATGGTGGTATCCACCCGGACGGGATCATATCGTTTTTGCAGGGGAATGTCGGCGATGGACAGATTTTCGGATTTGCGCATGCTCAGCCCGCCGCGGTTTTTGATATCCCAAAGGAGGTCGCCTTCGGTGATGGTACCGACGTAATGCCCCTCCCGATCCAGGATGGGGATGGCGGAGTAGCGGTGAAATTCCATTTTTTCCAGTGCCTGCCGCATGGTAAAGTCATTATAGAGGTAGGCAACGTCATTTTTGGGGGTTAAAAACAGTAAGATGTTCATGTAGGAACGGCTCCTTGTCGATGAAATGTGCGATGGGAGGACAGTGCCGGAAATCGGCAATCTTCCACAAAAACATTATAGCATGATGCGGGTTTTGTGTGGTGAACTTTCTATGAATGGGCAAAGAAAAACCGCACGGCATCCCCGAATGGGATGTCATGCGGTTGGAATCAGAAGGAGGGGCGGTCGCCGCGCCATTCGCGGACAGCGTGAATCATCGCGAGATATCCTTCGGTGGGAACGTAGTCGGGGATGGAGTTTCCCGAACTGAAGGCAATGCCGCCGTGTCCCTTTACCTTGTCGAGGCAGTCGAAGATGTACGAGCGAATATAGGCGGAATCATAGCGGCAGAGGACATCGGTGTCGATGCCGCCGAAATTTCCGATCCGATCGCCGTATTTTTCGACCCAGACGGTGAAATGGGCGATGGCATCTTCATTGGAGTGTTTGGCGTCGATGCCGGCTGTCCCGATCAGATCGTCCATGACGTCGAAGATACAGCCGCAGGAATGAAGCAGAAACGGTTTTCCGGCGGCGTGAACCTCGCGGATAATCTTCTGATAGACCGGGATAATGTTTTCGCGGATATCGTCGGGGGAGATGAGGGTCTGGGATTTGAATCCGAGGTCGTCGCCGAAGCGCATGACGCAGTAGGTGTCGCCGTATTCCCGCAAAAAGCGCTGCCAGATGGTGAATTCCAGTTCGCCCATTTTGCGGAAAATGTCGCGGTAAAGCTCTTCGTCATCGCCCTTGATGTAGCAGAGATCCATATATCCGACGAGATCCTGAACAGCCTCAAAAACGCCGTTTCCGACGCCGCCAACCGCCTTCATGCCGGCGGGACAGGTTTCCGCGAAGTTGCGGATATAAGGGGTGTAAAGCTCAAAAAAGCGGTTCGGGATTTCCTCCCACGGATACTTTTCAAAATCCGCGCGGTCTTTGATGCAGCCCTCCTGATGGTTGCCCAGAGCGCCGCCGCCGATGAGGGCGCCGTTGATGCCGAACTCCATGGATGCCGTATCATATCCCATTGTTTTCCAGAAATCCCAATATTGCCGGAATCCTTCGCGGCTTTCGGCCATGTCTTTGGAGAACATCAGGTCGTGGGGGCGGTTTCCGGTAATTTCCTCCATGACCTTATTTCCGATAATATGCTCATACAGCGGGACATGATCCACCCACTGGTTGCGCGCAGCGCGTTCCATATTGCGGTAGTCCGGGGCATTTTCCTGATAGCGAAGAATCTGCATGCTGTTCATCCTTTCCGTACTTGAGAATCCGTCATTCTTCTGTTATAATGAGCATAACACAAAAAGATTGTGCGCTGTTAGAATGGAACAATTGAAAAGTTGGACAATTCTTTTGCGGAGGAAGTATGGAAGAATCGAGATTGGAAGGCCGCGAACGCAAACAGTTTCTGCCGGGGATTCCCGCGGAATGCTTTGAGCTGCATCAAAATAAGCCGGGCGTATTTGCGCCGTCGCATTGGCACAGCGCCGCGGAATTGGTCTATGTTCGGGAGGGCGGATACCGGATTCTGGCGGGAGGAGAGGAACGTCTGCTGCGTCCGGGGGAGTGTGTGCTGATCCGTCCGGGGCAGCTGCATACGACCATATGCCCGCCGCTTCCGGCGGTATCGCTGGTTGTGCTGAAATTTGAGCCGGGACTGCTGCGCGGGGGAGAGACGCTGCGGGGCGAAGCGGAACTTTTAGCGCAGCTGCAGCATGGGCCGGGTGCGGCGGTGTGGCTGGATGCCGAGGAGGTCTCCCGACGAAAAATCGGAGAGCTGCTGGAGAGAATTCTGGCGGAAAGCCGGGAAAAACAGATGGGATGGCGGATGGGCGTCCGGGCCGGAATTTGTACAATTCTGTTGGAGGTACTGCGGGCGGAACAGCGGCAGCCGCAGGGATCTGGCATGGGGACGGCGGCCGCCTCGGAGGAATTTTTTCCGGTGCTGGAGTATCTGGAACAGCATTACCGGGAGGAGATCCGGGTATCGGATCTGCTGGAAATCTGCCACCTGAGTTACAGCCGTTTTTCGGTAAAGTTCCGGCAGCTCACCGGCTTCCGATTCACCGAGTATCTGCATCGGATGCGCATCGAATATGCGCGGCGTCTGCTGGAATCGGGCGGAGAGAGCATCGGGCAGATTGCGGAAAGGTGCGGCTATCTGGATCTCTGTTATTTTGACCGGCTGTTCCGGCGGTACACCGGTATTTCGCCGAAAGACTACCGTCGGGAATTGCGCGGAAAGGAGGAACAATCATGAATCTGCCGACTCAGTATCTGAATCCGGTGGTATTGCGCTGCTGCTATTACAATGGATACAATCGTGCGGGAGTGCGTTCGTATGCCACCCGAATGGTTTACGATTATGAATTGGAGTATTACCTCCGGTCGGACGGGGGAATTCGGGTGGACGGGCAGCTGATCCGGTTTGGGGCGGGGGAAATGAATATCCGCAAGCCGGGGCAGATGGTGCAGGGGGTTCCGCCGTATGAATGTTATATCCTCTGCGTGGATTTTGTGGGAAATTCCAGCCGGAGTCCGGGGTATTCCTTCGGGTGTCCGGAGGAGGCGCAGGAACGGTATGAAAATCCGCTGCTTTCCTCCATGCCGGACCGGCTGGTCATCAGCAAGCGGGATCTGATGACCGGATTATTCGAGAATATCGTGCAGAATCAGGAAAATCCTTCGGATCTGGCCCGCTTTCAGGTCAAATCCAGCCTGTATTTCCTGTTTTCGGAGATTTTTCGGGAGATATCCGACCAGAAAACATCCGGCAGCACGGCGGCGGTGCGGGAAGTCATCCGGCAGATTCGGGAACATTTCTGCGAATCGCTCTGCGTCGAAGATCTGATCGCAGAGACGGGGCTGAGCCGCGCCTTTTTCCACCGCCGCTTTCTGGCCGAAACGGGTATGACGCCGGGGCAGCTGATCGCCTCTCTGCGGATCGAGCAGGCCAAGAATCTGCTGAGTTTCACCTCCACTCCGATCGGGGAAGTCGGGGCGCTCTGCGGATATCCGGACAGCGTATATTTTTCGCGCATCTTCCACCGTCAGACCGGGATGACCCCCTCGGCATACCGGAGGCGGGTGGAATCCGAGCTCTCGGGGAAATAAAAGTTACTTTTGTACTAGTCCTGTCACAAAATTCCTACCCTGCCGGAACAGGCTGTGCTATACTGGGAATACAGAAATTCAGCGGAAGAAGGGGATTGTTTTGACAGGAAAAGAACGGATGACCCGTTTGCTCAAACATCAGCCGGTTGACCGGATCGGCCTTTATGAACACTTTTGGGGGGATACCCATAAGGCGTGGCAGGAACAGGGGCATTTGAAGGAAGGCGAATCCTATGAGGATCACTTCGGCTTTGATATGCAGGAAGCATGGCCCTTTAATTTGGTAGCGGACCTCGATTTTGAGCGTCAGGTGGTGGCGGAGACCGAAGATACCATCACCTATCTGGATGGCAACGGGGCAGTTCTCCGCCGGCATAAATTTCACGATACTACACCGGAACATGTGGATTTTCACGTCAAGGAACGGGAAGACTGGGAAAAGATCAAGCCGCTGCTGACGCCGGATCCTCGCCGGATCAACTTTGAAAAGTACCGCAATGCCAAGAAAGCGGCAGCGGAGGCCGGCCGTTTCTTTGTCTGGAGTGGCGTTAATGTGTTTGAATGCATGCATCCGGTCTGCGGGCATGAAAATATGCTGGTGGGCATGGCGCTGGATCCGGATTGGGTGCGGGATATGGCGGAAACATATGCGCATCTGACGGTGGAACTGCAGAAAATCCTCTTCGAGCAGGAAGGATATCCGGACGGCATCTGGTATTACGAGGATATGGGATATAAGGGCAGCCCCTTCATGTCGCCGAAAATGTATCGCGAAATCATCAAACCTTCCCATATCTATACCATCAATTACGCCAAGAGCCACAATCTGCCGGTCATCATGCATTCCTGCGGATTTATCGAGCCGCTGCTTCCCGATATGATTGATGCGGGCATCGACTGCCTGCAGGTCATTGAGATCAAAGCCGGAATGGATCTGCTGAAACTGCACAAGCTTTATGGGGATAAGATCTGCTTCATGGGCGGCATCGACGTGCGGACGCTCTACTCCAATGATCGGGAGATCATCCGGAAGGAGTTGGAAAGCAAGATTCCGATTGTGAAACAAGGCTATAATTATATGGTGCACAGCGATCATTCGATTCCCCGTACAGTGGATTATGAGAGCTATTGCTACTTTATTGAGAAGGCACTGGAACTGGGCCGATACGAAGATTTTAAAGAATAAAGGAACAGCCCCGGCAGGAGAGAGATTTCCTGCCGGGGTTTGTAAATTTTTTGTATGGTTGTTCCTTTTGCTTTGGAATATGGTACAATAAAGAGGAAGGAGGCGTGTTTTGTGCAATTAACTTTTGATGAAATCCGTCATAACGACGAAGTCAATACCTATATCCGGCAGGCGGATGCCTCGCTGGATGCAATGGGCTTTACCGAACACAGCTTTGCCCACGTGGGAAGATGTGCCCATCAGGCGGCGGTAATTCTCGAGACGCTGGGATATCCGGAACGCACGGTGGAATTGGTGCGGATTGCCGGTTATCTGCATGATATCGGCAACGTAGTCAATCGGGTTGACCATGCGCAGAGCGGCGCGATCATGGCGTTCCGCATTCTGGATAAGCTGGGGATGCCGCCGGAAGAGGTTGCGGCAGTAATTACGGCGATCGGCAACCACGATGAGGATACGGCCTGTCCGGTCAACGAGCTGGCAGCCGCGCTGATCCTGGCGGACAAGTCGGATGTGCGGCGGACCCGGGTGCGCAGCAAGGAGACCATCGCATTTGACATCCACGACCGGGTCAACTATGCGGTCGAAAAAAGCGAGCTTTCGATTGACCGCGCGCAGGGCGTACTGACCCTGAATCTGACCATTGATTCTTCGATCTGCCCCATTCTGGAATACTTTGAGATTTTCATGAACCGGATGCTGCTTTGCCGGAAGGCGGCTGCTTATTTCCAGCTGCGGTTCGGCATTATCATCAACGGGCAGGTCATGATGTAATGTTACAGGCCGTTTTCCCGGAGAAATTGTTCGGGAGAGCGTCCTGTCACCGATTTGAATACCCGACTGAAATAGAACAGGTCGGAAAACCCGCATTCCAGTGCGACATCGGTCACGCGGGTACCGCCGTATTTCAGGAGTTCTGCTGCGCGGTTAATCCGGAGAAGATTGACGGTCTGGAGGATGGTACGCCCGGTTTCCTGCCGGAAAATCGCCCCGCAGTAGGTGGGATGCAGTCCGATATGTGCCGCGACGGATCCGACGGTGATTTTTTCGAGGAAATGCTCTTCGAGATAGCGCCGGATTTCCGCGACATGCGGGCTGCCTTTTTTTTGTTTGGAAATTTCCATGAGACGGTGGAGGATCAGCAGAAAAATCCCCTTGCAGAAGAGATCCTTGTCCTCGTCGAGGCTGAACCAGCTGCGCTCGAATTCGGAGAAATAATGCAGCAGCATTTCATCCCGTCCCCATTCGAGAACACCGGCTTCCCAGGGAATTTCGCCCTCCAGCTGAAAGGAAAAGGCCGCGCATTCCATGCCCTTGGTCTGAGCATAGCGGAAGCTTCCGATGGGGAGAAAGATTGCCTGTCCGGCTTCCAGAATATGAGCGCCGCTTTTGGAGTAGTAAACCGCGCTTCCGTCCAGTACGAAGGTGAGGTCAAAAAAGGTGATGCAGGGGGACTGTAAATTCCATTGAGGCGGACAATGTTTCCGCACAAAATATTGGACATGCGGATTGAGATCAGGCATGAGGAACCTCCATGAATCTGTAATTTGTGCAAACGTCAGTTTGTTTGTCTATTTTATTTTACTGGATTTTATGCTAGAATGACAACAGTAAAATTTTACAAAAACAGGAGGATTTTCTCATGAAACCCGTCGATCTTGAACGATTCTGGGCAGACGATGAACTTGCCCACAAGGACAACTGCTTTTCCAAGGATGCACCGCAGGTAGCAATGGGCATCCGGATGAGCGATGAATGTGTATTTGCGGAATTGAATGAGCCCGGCAATCCCTGGGGATTCACACCTCGGGAACGCCGGATTGATCTGAATAAACGCTATAATGATCTGGCTGAAAAAATTGTAGGCCGTCGGCTGCTGCGCGAAAATTTTCCGCTGGAAGATGAAATCCTGCCGGCATATAAAGGAATCGGCGAAGTTTTTGAAGGCGAATACAAATTTGACGGCAACGTAACCTGGCTGCACGGAAACTGCTCGACTCCCGAGGAACTGGAAGCGATGCTGGATCGGGTGGATAAGCTGGATATCAAGGACTTTATCCTACCGGACAACTGGTATTCCGAGAAAAAACGAATCTTCGAAAAATACGGACACCGTCCGAAGCTCTGGAGAAATGTCCGCGGTCCGGTTACTCTGGCGACCTCGATTTTCGGGGTAGAAAACCTGATTTTCCTTTATTATGATGCGCCGGAACTGTTTGAGCGGTTCAGCAAAACGATTCTGCGGGTCATCAAAACCTATATCGAAGTATCCACCGAAGAGGCCGGCTATACGATGGAAACAGCGCCGCACGGATTTGGCTTTGCCGATGACGACTGCAACCTGCTGACTCCGGAAATGTATGAAGTATTCGGCTATCCGGTTCTGAAGGAAGTCTTTGAACTGTGCAGCCCCAATCCGGGAGATGAGCGCCGTCAGCATTCCGACTCTGCCATGGCGCATCTGCTGCCGATTCTGGGACGTCTGAATATGACGAGCTGTAATTTCGGTCCGACCGTAACAGTAGAGGAAATCCGCAAATACATGCCGAATACCCGAATTGACGGACAGCTTGCCCCGTTCACCTTCATGCGCAACAATGAAGACGATATCATTGCGGAAGTCAAACGCGACTGCGATATGATCCGGGCGACCGGAACACGCGGCTTGAATATCAGCACAGCCGGTTCCATCAACAACGGTTCTCTGCTGACCAGCATGCGTGCAGTCATGTATGCAATCCAGACCTACGGCAGATATTAAAAAAGTACAAAAACGAAGCGGACGGTGAGATGCCGTCCGCTTTTTGATGGAATTTCTATTTTATTGATTGTCGTAGTTTCCGTATTTGCGCCAGAGATCGATCATCATTTCATAGCGTTCCAGCGGAAGACCGGTGTAAGCGCAGTTGGAAGTACAGAAGATGTAGCCGTAGCCGCGTTCCATACCTTCGCGGAGGGAACGGAGGACATCCTGACGGCATTCCTCATCGGTGCCGGTCTGAAGGAGGCCGCAGTTGACATTACCGGCCAGTGTGATGTCATCGCCGATAATCTTGCGCAGTTCGGGGATGCTGACGCCGCCCTGCGGGTCGAGGGAATGGAAGGCATCGGGCTTGCAGTCTGCCATCTGTTTTGCGATGGGCATGATGTTGCCGTCGGTGTGCTTGATGGTGTAGTAACCCATTTCGCGGTAAGCGTCAATGACGCGCTTCAGATAAGGAACGATCAGCTCGTCAAATTTTTCGGGGCTGAAGAAGGGGTTGGTGTTGAAGCAGTAGTCCGAGCAGAGGGTGAAGCCGTCATGCAGATGGCCGCGGGCATTCAGCTTCTGAGCGAATTCCAGAGCGCGATCCAGGCGGCGTTCCGATTCTTCGTTGAGGCCTTCGGGATCTTCGTACATTCTGGCCGAAAATTCGAACATGCCATTTCCGTCCGGAATGGACCAGGTGGGGTCGCCGTGCATCATAATGTAGTATTCATCGCCGGTTTTTTCGCGGATGGTTTCGAGCAGCCACTGGGTATTCTCGACATCGCCGGGGTTGGGATGGACAAAAATCGCGCTGTGGTCATAACGTTTTGCGGTATTGATGTAAATGTCCGCAATTTCATTCATATGGAGATTGCGTTCATTCTGGCTCATCTGATTCCACTGGGAATATTGCCGGTGGGAAGGATGAACCTTGCCGAAGGCTTCCATAGTCAGGAAAAAGACCAGTTCAAAAGTGGGGACCTGTCCGCCGATTTTTTCGCGTTTGAGGGTTTTGATAAATCGTTCTCTGTGTGTCATGATCGGATCTCTCCATTCTTATTTTGTATTGCATGGTTATATTCCTCTACAATTTTGCCGACCAGACGAATCCGTTCAATATCACCGGTTGAGGAAATCTCATCCGAAATACCGAGGATCAGATTTGGCGCAAAAAGGTCGAGAATCTTGTGGACGCATTCGACGAGCACTTCTTCGGAGAATTCCTTGTCGAAATAGATGGCAGGAATCCCGTCTACCAGGAACATATTGTCTCCCAGATACTGATGTGCTTCCTCCAGCGTCACATCTCCCTGCGGATAGGGGGTGATGGCTTCGATGCCGTCTAGGCCGGTTTGCTGATAGAATTCCATGAGACCGCGGTTGTCGCCGTCGAAATGGGAGTAGACAAATTTGCCGGCTTCATGGAGTTTTTGGCAGCGAAGCTGATATTCCGGCAGGACATATTTCTGGAAGAGGGCGGGAGAAAGCGTTCCGGAATGAATATTGTCACCGAAATTGATGATGCGGATGGGCGAAGCATTGATGACATCAATGAGCTGCATCTGGGATTCGCGCAGGGCGTCGAAGTAGGCCTCGACTGTTTCGGGATAATCCACCAGAGCATAAACCGCCTCTTCGACTCCCATCAGGTCGATATACAGCCTTTGCAGGGAAACGCGCGGCATAAAGATGCAGGGGGCACCGAGATTTCCCCATTCGGCATGGACGCGGTCAAAGTTCTCCTGCGAGAAGGTCCAGCGAGTATGCTGTTCGATGTAGGTATAGATTTTAAGATCTTCCTCATTGCAGACCCATTCTTTGGTGACCAGAGTGGCCCAGCTGCTGTCGGTTTTTTTCTCGATGCGGGTAACCGTGCCGACGGGGGTTTCAATTGAACGAATTTTGAGGTTCTTTTCCTGCCGTTCCGAATGGCGGATTGTGCTGTCAAACACGGGCTGAAAGCAGCAATTGTACTCATAAATTCGGGCAGAACAGCCGAGTTCCCGATAAATTTCGGGCTTGGTCATGCCCTTGTATATTCCGGGCAGTTCCCCGTCATGAAACATGCGGTCTGAGATCCAGCAGTCGATGCGGGGCTGCCAGATCACCTGACCGCCTGCCCGACCAAAACAGATGTCCTCATGAAGCTTTGCAAAGTCCATAGAAAACCTCTTTTCCATATGATTTCATGCGCAAACAATATTATAACATCTCAAATTTGTGAAAATCAAGGGACAAAACTCGGATTCTCGGTACTATTTTTCACAGTTTCCAGATTAAATCGTTTAAAGCTTCCGGTTGCAACCTGAAATCCGGAGGAGGTCATTTTCCGGAAGGAAGAGGGAGACATGCCAGCCTGTTTTTCAAAGGCCAGGGCGAAGTTCTGGCGGCTGTTGAATCCGACTTCCGCTGCAATATCGACCAGCCGCATTTCGGTGTTGGTAAGCAGGAATTTGGCCCGGCTGATCCGCATGCGGTTGACATAGGTCATGACGCCGCAGCCGAATTCCTGGCGGAAAAGCGCCTGCAGATAACTGCGGTTGATTCCGGCAGCGGCAGCGATTTCCTCGACCGAGAGGGATTCGGTGTAGTGCGTTTCCAGATAAGCGCTGGCACGTCGGATATAGTGCAGGCTGCCGGTTTGCACGTCCTGTCCGGCGGCAGCGGCGAGCTCGCAGAGCATCCGTTCCAGCAGATTGCCGATCAGAAATCGGGTGTCCGCGGTCTGGATCCGGTCCAGCTGAGAAATGAGATCTTTCATAATGGAACCGAAAATTTCCCGTCCATCCGCGACAAAGTAGGGCCTGGCATTCTGGAAAAAGGCCTGCACGGATGGGGAGGCGGCGAGGGCATTGCGGACACATCCGGCGCCGGATGCTGCGCGGCAGGCAAACTCGATGTTCATGATGCTGCATCCGCGCGGATCGGCGATATTCAGGCAGTGGGGCACGTTCTCGTCGAGAAAGATGTATTGGCCATGCGATAATTCATAGCGCTGATCGGCGACATCCACGATGGATTTTCCGGACAGCACGTACATGATTTCGCAGCGGGAATGGGTGTGCTGGCTGGACATGGAATACTGTTTGAGATAGACAGAATAGTAGGCTTCCGGCTGCAAATACGGCGTATTTCTGTTGTAGATGCCCAATGGTATCTCCTCCGCAATGTATTGAAAAAAGAAACGAAATGCGACATTCTCTGCAAATATTATAAGACGATTTATTGCATTTGTAAAGAATGTGAGTAAAATTTTTTCCTCCTTTGCAGGAATATCTGCTATACTGAAATCACATCAATTGAAAGAAACAAGGAGGATTTTTCCATGAGCTTTAAAGTTGCATTCATTGGGGCAGGCAGCATCGGGTTTACCAGAAAACTGCTGTCCGATTTGCTGACCGTACCGGAATTTCACGATATTGAGGTGGCCTTCACCGACATCAACCCGGATAACCTTCGGATGGTTTACGAACTCTGCCAGCGGGATATCGAAGCAAACGGCCTGCCGATCAAAATTACGACGACCCTTGACCGCCGGGAGGCCTTCAAGGACGCCAAATATGTCATCAATTCCGTTCGGATCGGCATGCTGGAAGCATTTGAAACCGACGTCAACATTCCGCTGAAATACGGCATTGACCAGTGTGTCGGCGATACTCTCTGCGCAGGCGGCATTATGTATGGGCAGCGGAGTGCGTATGCGGCGCTGGAATTCTGCCGGGATATCGAAGAAGTGGCGGCACCCGGCTGCATCATGCTCAACTATTCGAATCCCAACGCAATGGTCACCTGGATGTGCAACAAGTACAGCAAAGTCAAAACCATCGGCCTTTGCCACGGCGTACAGGGCGGTCATCGGCAGATTGCCAAGGCGCTGGGCTACAAGCCGGAGGAAGTGGACATCATCTGCGCCGGCATCAACCATATGACCTGGTATATCAGCGTCAAGCACAACGGCGAAGATCTGACCGGCAAGATTCTGGAAGCCTACGAGAATGATCCGGTACTCAGCCGCACCGAGAAAGTGCGCATTGATATGCTGCGGCGGTTCGGATACTATTCGACCGAATCCAATGGCCATCTGTCCGAGTACATTCCCTGGTACCGCAAGAATGAAAAAGAACTGCTCAACTGGATTGATCTGGAGAGCTGGACCTATGGAGAAACCGGCGGATACCTGCGGGTCTGCCAGGAGGGACGCAGCTGGTTCGAGACCGACTTCCCCAACTGGATGAAAGAACCCCCCAAGAAATATGTGCCGGAAGAGCGCAGCAATGAGCACGGCTCTTATATTATTGAATCGCTGGAAACCGGCCGGATTTACCGCGGTCATTTCAATGTCGTCAACAACGGCGCCATTTCCAACCTGCCGGATGACTGCATTGTAGAGGTCCCCGGCTATGTGGATGCAAACGGCATCAATATTCCGCGGGTAGGCGATCTGCCGCTCGGACCGGCCGCCTGCTGCATGAGCAATATCAATGTACAGCGTCTGGCTGTGGAGGCGGCTTACCGCGGAGATGCGCAGCTGCTGAAGCAGGCAATGATGCTCGACCCGCTGACCGGCGCAGTCTGCACACCGCCTCAGATCTGGCAGATGGCGGATGAAATGCTGATTGCAGGAGAAAAATGGCTCCCGCAGTATGCGGAAGAAATTCAGAAAGCGAAAGTCCGGATGGAAGAAGGACGCAAGAATGGAACGCTTCTTCCCACCCGAGAGGGCTATCAGGGTGCTGCCCGTCTGCACACCAAAACGGTTGAAGAAATGATGGAAGACCGCGCGGCTGCCACCAAGAATGCCGCAGAAGCAGATAAGGCAAAGAAAGATTAAAGGAAAGAAAAAAATCCCGTCGGCATCGGATCCGGCGGGATTTTTGGTTATGGATGGTGGTGAGAGAATCGGGAGTCGTGAAAAGTTATGGATTTATTGGATGATGTTCTGTTTTTTTATGCATGGTGCTTGACACTATAAAAGGAACATGCTATATTGTAAGCAATTAACAGACTGCCCGGAAAATCAGGGCAGCTGGCACTGGAGGGGATGAAGAATGAAGAGAAGATATACGGGACGGGAACTGGATCAGATTGCATACCCAATGGGCGGATTGGGTGCCGGAATGCTTTGCTTACAGGGGACCGGCGCATTGGGGAATATTTCGGTCCGGAATGAGCCAAATGTGCATTTTGAGCCGAATCTATTTGCAGCGGTGCACATCTGCGGGCGCGGCGAGAATGCGAGAATTCTGGAGGCACCGGTGCCGGGATTTAAGGTTTTCAGCCGGTCCGGGACGTCCTTTGCAGGTGCGGGGAATGGCCTGCACGGAAAGAATTACGGATTGCCGCGTTTCAGCGGAGAGGCCAGTTTTGAGGCGGCGTTTCCGTTTGCGACCGTCCGCTTAGCGGATGAAACTGTCCCGCTGGAAGTCTCCCTCACAGGATGGAGTCCGTTCATTCCGGGGGATGAGGATCGTTCCGGAATGCCGTTTGCGGCGGTAGAGTATCAGTTCCGGAATACGGGATCCGAGACGGTTGAGGCGATTTTCTCCTTCCAGTCCATCAATTTTATGGGGCTGGACGAAAACGCTTATGTGGAAAAGCGGCCGGACGGCTTCATTCTGCGTCAGCCGGGCAACGAGGAGGAACCTTGGAAAGAAGGGGCATTTTATGCCTTTGTGGACGAAAAAGAGGTCAAGGTCGATGCGGCATGGTTCCGGGGAGGATGGTTCGACTCGATTACGATGCTCTGGAATCAGCTGGCAAGAGGGGAGACTCCCGACCGTACCTTCGGGAAAGACGGAAAAAGTGCGGGCGGTTCTCTGGCAGTTCCCTTTACGGTGAAGCCGGGTGAGAGCCGGACGATTGCGCTGAAAATGTGCTGGTATGTGCCGGACAGCAAGCTGCGGCTTGGGGATCCTCCCGGCGAAAGCAGCTGTTGCTGCTGCGGCGGAACGGTGGATTCCCGTCCGAAATATCAGCCATGGTACAGCCTGCGGTATCCGTCTGTTTTGAGTGTGCGTGAGGCAATTCGGGCGCAATATGATACACTGCGGGAGGAGAGCGTCCAATTCCGGGATACGCTTGCCGCTATGACCCTGCCGGACGAAATCGAAGAGGCGATTGAAGCAAATCTCAGCATCCTGAAATCTCCGACAATCCTGCGTCAGACCGACGGCAGGCTGTGGGGATGGGAAGGCTGCTGTGAAACAGAAGGCTGCTGCCACGGATCCTGTACCCACGTCTGGAATTATGCGCAGGCGATTTGCCACCTCTTCCCGCGTTTGGAGAGAACCTTCCGGCAGACAGAATTCCATGAGTGCCAGAATGAAGAAGGGCATCAGCATTTCCGGGCGCCGCTGCCGATTCGCCCCGCCGAATACCGGTATGCCCACGCGGCCTCGGACGGACAGCTGGGCGGCATCATGAAATTCTATCGGGATTGGAAAATCAAAGGGGAGGATGGATTCCTGCGGGAGTATTGGCCGCTGCTGAAAACGAGCATGTCCTACTGTATCCGCACATGGGACCCCGATCATGAGGGGATTCTCAAGGAACCGCATCATAATACCTATGACATCGAATTCTGGGGGCCGGAACCCATGTGCACCTCCTTTTATCTGGGTGCGCTGAAGGCCATGACGCGGATGGCGGAATATCTGGGCGAAGATGCTTCGGAATATCGGGAGTTATTTGCGCGCGGCAGGAAGTATGTGGAAGAGGAACTCTTTAACGGGGAGTACTTTGTGCAGCAGATCATGGGCGGCGGAATCCATGCCGAAGCGAGTGCGGAAAATCCGTATCCGGAGACCCGGGAACTGCTGGAGAAGGAGGGCCCCAAATATCAGTATGGAACGGGATGCCTGTCGGACGGCGTGCTGGGTGCGTGGATGGCGGAAGTCTGCGGATTGGGCGAGATTCTGGATCCGGAAAAGGTGCGCAGTCATCTCAACAGCGTTTACCGCTACAATTTCCGGAAAACGCTTCAGGATCACGCAAATCCGCAGCGTCCGGGATATGCGCTGGGCAAGGAGGGCGGATTGCTGCTCTGTTCGTGGCCGCGCGGAGGAAAATTGGCGCTTCCGTTTGTGTACAGCGATGAGGTGTGGACTGGAATCGAGTATCAGGTAGCATCCCATTTGATTCTGATGGGAGAAGAGGAAAAAGGCCGGGAAATTGTGCGGACCTGCCGGGCACGTTATGACGGGATTGTGCGGAATCCGTTTGATGAGTATGAATGCGGGCATTGGTATGCGCGTGCGATGGCCTCCTATTCGCTGATTCAGGCGTATACGGGCATTCGGTACGAGGAGGCGGAAAAAACCTTGTATTTCCGGCCTCATCAAAACTTCAGCGTGCTGCTCGCCTGCGAAAATGGGTATGGCCTTGCTCAGATTCAGGAGGATACCATATCCATAACCCCTGTTCGGGGAAGCATTGAGGTTCGAAAAACCGTGGAGGAGGAAACGAAATGAATCGTAGCCTGACAGAATGGCTTGCCGCATATCATGAGGATCGGACTGCCTGTATGGAGGCGGTGTTTCAGCAGGAGAACCGGTATGAACTCTGCCTGGAGTTGTTTACCGCGTTGTTTGACGAATTGAAGGAACGGTATCAGAAGCTGGGCATATCGGAGCAGATTTATCGGGATACCCGATCGGATTTGGAAATCTGGCGCGGAAACTGCCGGCGGATGTATGGGGTGGACGGATTGGCCAATTACCGCTGGCTGCAAAACCATCTGGATTTGAAACTGTTCCGGCTGGGACGGCTGCAGTTTGAGCCGGTGGTAAATGAGGGGCGAATTGCCCTGAATGTCCACATTCCGCAGGGGGAGCCGCTGGTTTATGAAGCGTGCCGCGAATCATACCGGCAGGCGTATGCGTTCTATCACGGAATGACGGATCGCTTTGTCTGCCATTCCTGGCTGCTCAGTCCGGTTTTGCAGGAATTGCTCCCGGAAAGTTCCAATATTGTGCGGTTTCAGAAGGATTTTGAGATTACACATTATGATCCCAATGACCGGCAGTGTGAAGAGCGGGTTTTTGGAGAGATTTCGGATGATTACGGCAGTTACCCGCAGAAAACCAGCCTGCAGCGAGCAGTGCGGGAAAAATTACTGCGTGGGGAACCGATCGGCGCAGCACAGGGAGAATTCCGGTATCGAATGGAATCGAACTGACAGAGTATAGAAGAAAGAATAACAGGGCGTCGAACCGGATGACGCCCTGTTTGTTTTAAATCAGCCGATAAAAAACACACCCACCGATGTGAGTGTGTGATTTTGCTGGTGAAGATGAATGGACTTGAACCATCGACCCCCTGCATGTCAAGCAGGTACTCTAACCAACTGAGCTACACCTTCATAGAAAAGAATGCATAAAGCTAAATATGCATTCCAAATTTGGTGGAGACAGAGGGGCTCGAACCCGCGACCTCTCGCATGTGAAGCGAACGCTCTAACCAACTGAGCTATGCCTCCGAAGTGGTGAAGATGAATGGACTTGAACCATCGACCCCCTGCATGTCAAGCAGGTACTCTAACCAACTGAGCTACACCTTCAGAAAAAACAATGGTGGACCTGGAGGGATTCGAACCCTTGACCTCTGCGATGCGAACGCAGCGCTCTCCCAACTGAGCTACAGGCCCGTTTGACGGGAAAGACCACCGAAAAGTCAACGATAGATATTATAGCACATTTGATTAGATTTGGCAAGTGTTTTTTGAAAAAAAGCGAAAAATGATCGAAACGCCTCCGACCAGGCTGTCGAAGGCGTTGGAGAGAAAATTATACAGGGATTCCTTCCGCGCGGAGACGCGCGTCTTTCTTCCGGATAAAGAGGAAGAAGAGGATGACCAACAGAATTCCCTTGATGACACTGGAAAGGGAGATGCTCCACCAGATGCCATTCAGGCCAAGCGGAGTGGCCGAAAGTGCAATGGCGCCGGGGATACGCAGCGCAGTGAAAATGATGCTGACAAGGGAGGGAGTGAGGGTGTGACCGAATCCGGAATAAGCACCGGCGGTAATGATTTCCCAGCACATGAACATCTGACAGAGGCCCAGAATGGTGAGATAATCGATTCCCATGGGGAGGATGGCCGGATCGGGGATAAAAATCTGGAAAATGGGGCCGCCGAGGAATATGAGCACCAGGGTGCAGAGGATTCCCCAGCCGGTTGCAATGCGCATGGAGATGTGATAGCCGTGTTTGGCACGGTGATAGTTGCCGGCGCCATAGTTTTGGGCGACGAAGCTGTTGACGGCAACCGAAAATCCATCCGACATCATCCAGGAAATGGACTCGATCTGGCTGCCGACTTTCTGGACAGCGACAGCATCGTCACCGAATCCGGCAATAATGCGGGCGATCAGCATGGAGATCATGGGGAAGAGGCTGCTCTGAAGCGCGGTCGGAATACTGAGCTTGAAGATTTCTTTCCAAATGGTGAAATCCGGGCGCCGCAGCAGATGAACATGAACAAACAGATGATCGTCTTTGCGCGCGTACAGCCAGAACAGGACGGTAACAATGACCTGTGCCAATACAGTGGCAATCGCAGCACCGGCAACTCCCATGGCAGGGAAGGGGCCAACGCCGAAAATGAGGAGAGGGTCGAGCACCATATTGAAAATGAGGCCGGTTGCCATTGCCAGGAAGGGGGTGCGGCTGTTGCCGGTCGTCGTAATGAGCGCGGTGAGAATCTGATTGATGAAGCTCGAAAACATGCCCAGACCGACAATCCAAAGATAGGTGACGGCATCCCGAACCACATCGGGGCTGTTCAGCTTGAAGAAGGCGATGAGAGGACTCGCGAACAGGACCAGCACGAGGGTATAAAGCAGAGAGAGTACCGTTCCCATTTGAAGGGATGCCTGGGTATAACGCGCAGCTCCTTCGACATCACCGGCTCCGAGCTTCTGGGCCGTGTAGACCTGGCCGCCCATACGCGCTAAAATCATGAGACCGCCGGAGAGCCACATGAACATACCGGCCGCACCAACTGCCGCGACAGCACCGGCGCCGATTCTTCCAATCCAAATCATGTCGACCATATTGTAGGCCATCTGGATAAGGGATGTCCCCATAATGGGCAGCGCCAGCCGGGTCAGGGGGCTGATGATGCTGCCATTCAACAAATCAATTCGTTTTGACATGGATGTCTTCCTTTCTGATGAATTCGACTGAAATACATAACCTTTTTATTATAGCAGATCCGAAGCGGTTTGAGAAGAGGGGATGGCATATTTTTTGAAAACAGGAGGTTCTATGGTCTTCCCCTTTACTTTCGGGCGAAAAGCGGGTATAATAGAAGAAAACTTGGATAAATGAGGTGTTTGATTTGAAGACATTGAATCCGACATGGAATATTGCCGATATGTTTGAAAATGATGAGGCTTGGGAGAAAAAGCTGGCAGAAGTTGCGGCGAATATCGACCTTCTGGCCGGACAGAAAGGACATGCTGCCGCTTCTGCGGAAGAGCTTCTGAAAACCGCCCATCTGTATGAGCAGTGTAATATGGGACTGGAACAGGTATATACCTATGCATCCTGCAAATATCATCCGGATCTTTCGGTGGACAGCGCCAAAGGCATGGTGGAACGGGTGATGACCGAAATCAGCCGGTTTGGAGAAAAGACGGCATTTCTGGCGCCGGAACTGATGCAGGAGAGCCTCGAAAAATTTGAGCAGTTCTGTGCGGAGTGTCCGGAACTCGCAGTTTACCGGCATTACGCCGAGGACTTCTTCTCCAAGAAGGCGCACGTTCTCGATCAGAAAGGGGAGGAAATGCTCGTCCGGATGAACGATATGGGCGAAAGCTTCTCCAAAGTATATGATGACCTGACCATCAATGATATGGAATTTCCGGAAATTGAAGGGCCGGACGGCAAGCCCGTGAAAGTCAGCGAAGCCGGCTATGGGGCAGCTCTCCAGAATCCGGACCGCCGTTACCGCCGCGATTTTTATGAGGGACTGCTACGGACATACGGCAAGAATATCCGCACGATTTCCAGCAACTATACCGGTGCCGTAAAACTGGATGTGTATAGTGCCAAGAGCCGGAACTACCAGACCGCACGTGAGAAAGCACTGGCCGACAATCATGTGCCGGAAGCCGTTTACGACAACCTGATCCAGACCGTCCGCGCCAATACAGCACCGTTGCAGGAATATGTATCGCTGCGCAAAAAGCTGCTGGGCATTGAGGACTTCCATTTTTATGATTTCTTTGTTCCGATTGTCAAGGATGTCGCCAAGGAATATCCTTATGAAGAAGGCAAGGAATTGGTGCTCAAGGCAACCGCCGTGTTGGGCGAGGATTATAATGAAGTGATGCGTCACGCGGTGGACGACCGTTGGATCGACATTTACCCGGGCAAAAATAAGATGACCGGCGCTTATTCCACCGGCGCGTATGGCTTCCATCCCTATATGCTGCTCAACTATGACAACACCCTGGAAGATGTGTTCACACTAGGTCATGAGCTGGGCCACTCGATGCATACCTATTACAGTTCGGAAAAACAGCCCTATATTTATGCGAATTACAGCATATTCTGTGCGGAAGTCGCTTCGACTACCAATGAAATGCTTTTGTATCATGATCTGCTGGGTAAGGCGGAAACCAAGGAAGAAAAAGCGCTGCTGCTGTCCAAGCATTTGGATGACATTCGTTCGACCTTCTACCGCCAGACTATGTTTGCTGATTTTGAGTACCAGACCCATAAACTGGTGGAGGAAGGCGCGCCGCTGCTGCCCTCTACGCTGTGCGAGATCCATCGGAAACTGAACGAAGACTATTACGGACCGGAGTTTGCAGCAGATGAGACCATTTCGTATGAGTGGGCACGGATTCCGCATTTTTACCGTTGCTTCTACGTGTACCAGTATGCAACCGGCATTTCGGCGGCGATTGCGATTTCCCGCCGCATCCGGGAACTGGGCCAGCCGGCTGTTGAGGATTACCGGAAATTCCTGGCGAGCGGTTCGAGTGCGCATCCGATTGACCTGCTGAAGATTGCCGGCGTTGATATGGCTTCTCCGCAGCCGGTATTGGATACGGTGGCAGAGTTTGCCGAGACTCTGGCAGAACTCAAAAAGGTATTGGGCGCATAAAATGACAGCATCCGTTCGATTCCGCCGGATGGAAGATTCCCCGGCGGATTATGGCCGGATCGTGCAGTGGCTTGCGGATCCGGAAATCCATCGGTATTATGAAAAACGCGCGCTGTCGATGGCGGAGGTCGCGGAAAAATTCGGGCCGCGCGCCCGTGAGGAGGAAACGGTTGTTCCTTTGATTCTGGAATGGGACGGAGAACCGGTGGGGTATGCCCAGTATTATTCTGCGGATCCCGAAGAGTATCATGCCGTTTCTTTTCTGGAAGAGCATGGGTGCCGGCATCCGTATGGAATCGACCTGTTTTTGGGAGAACGTTCCCTGCTGGGACATGGAATCGGGACGGTGATTCTGTCGGCTCTGCGCGACATGCTGCTGGCAAGGGATGACTGCGATTCGCTGCTGATTGATCCGGAAGTATCCAATCTCCGCGCCATCCGCTGCTATGAGAAGTGCGGATTTCTGCCGGTGTCGCATTACCGCGGGGAAGACGGGGAACAGATGTCGATGGCATTTGTACGGAAAAAAGCATAAGGAGAGGCTTTTGATTGAAAACCATGTTGTTTGGCCGCCGGATTGAACCGGCATGTGCCTACTGTGAACTTGGGCGCCCGACCCGGGATGGCCAGATGATTCTATGTAATAAAAATGGGGTGGTAGTCCCCTGTTATTCCTGCCGGAAGTTTGTGTATGCACCTTTGAAGCGGAAGCCCAGCCGTCCGCAGGTGCTTCCGCAGTACAGTGCAGAAGATTTTCGGATTGACTGATCGAGGGGAGAGTGGGAAAAAATGACGGGGACAGCATTTGCAAAAGAAGCTTGCTACATCTGGGTAATTTTTTCCCGTACCCATACCGGTATGGGAAAATTGATCCGGACCGTGACAGGAGCAGAATATAATCATGTGTCAGTATGCCTGAATGGTGACCTTGGGAAGGTGTATTCCTTTGCGCGTTATCGGGTCAATTCGCCGTTGGCGGGAGGATTTGTCCATGAAAGTCCGGAACGTCTGCTGTGGGGCGGGCTGGACACAGAGGTGGAAATTTATGCGATTCCGCTTACGGGTGCAGGATACCAGCGCATTTCGGAACGGATTGGGCAGTGCTGTGCCATGGAACACGGACGCCTGCTCTACAATAGTTTCGGGGCGGCTTTGTCCGCATTGGGACTGCGTTTTTTCGTCCCGAATGCCTATACCTGTCTGGATTTCGCATCGGAACTGCTGGGACAGGAGAATATTACATCCATTCCGCAGCTGCGGCAGCGGCTGCAGCCCCATCTGGCCTATCAGGGAGGGCTGCGGAAATTATGTCTTCCGCTTCTGCGGGCTCCGAAGCGGGTTCCAGACCCGTATTTTGAATGTCGGACACATCAGCAGGTGATCGGGGATACGATCCGGCATTTTTTACATTTGAGCATTCGGGTTGCGCTGGTGCTTTCATTTTTTCTGTAAGGAGGAATTGTTATCCGCAGTTTTGTCATCAATCAGAATGACGCCGGACAGCGGCTGGATAAGTTCCTGTCCAAAGCGGTGCGGCTGCTGCCGAAAAACCTGCTCTATAAGTATCTGCGGCTGAAGCGGATCAAGGTAAACGGAAAACGTTCGGAAATCAGCTATCGGCTTGCAGAGGGGGATCGGGTGGATCTCTACATCAATGACGAATTTTTTGCAGCGGAGGATGCTCCTGCCTTTCTCTCGGCGCGATCGGATGTGAAGATTGTGTATGAGGATGACAATATCCTGTTGGCGGATAAGCCGCAGGGATTGATCGTCCACGAGGACGAAGGAGAAGGGATTGATACCCTGATTAACCGGGTCAAACGCTATCTGTATGAAAAAGGGGAATATGATCCGCAGCAGGAACTTTCCTTTGCACCGGCACTCTGCAACCGGATTGACCGCAATACTGGTGGAATTGTCATTGTGGCGAAAAATGCGGAATCCCTGCGGATTCTGAACGAGGCGATCAAAAACCGTACCATTGATAAATACTATCTGTGCCTGGTGCATGGCGTTCCCCGTCCCAAGGCGGGAACCTTGACCCATTATCAGATCAAGAATGAGGCAGAAAATATGGTGCGGGTCTATGATGCGCCGCGTCCGGGCGCGCGGACGATGATTACCCGTTATCGGGTCCTGCAGGAGAATGGACGGTATTCGCTTGTAGAGGTGGAATTGGAGACCGGGCGCACCCATCAGATACGGGCGCAGATGTCGCATATCGGGCATCCGCTGGTGGGAGACGGGAAATATGGAATCAATGGGGAAGATAAACGCCGCGGCTTTGCGTTTCAGGCCCTGTATTCCTATAAACTGCGGTTTCATTTCGAAAAGGACAACCCTCTGGGATATCTGGATGGCAAAACATTTCAGGCAGAGGATGTCTGGTTTGCAAAAAATGGCATACCCGCCTCTCTATCCGAATAGGATATAAGGAGAAGATGCGGGAGGTGCAGGATGGATACACGTCTAGTGGATTTGCAGAATAAGCAGATTGTGAATCTGAAAAACGGCGCGATGCTGGGATATGCGGATGATGTTTCCATCTGTGTGGAAACCGCAAAAGTAAAGGCATTGATTGTCTGCGGGCGGCCGCGGATGTTCGGCTTGCTGGGGAAGCAGGCGGATTTAATCATTCCGTGGGAAAAGATCCGCACCATCGGGGAGGATACCATACTGGTAGAAATGGAGGGCACCGCCTGCTGCGAGGCAGCGCCTCCCCGGAGACAGTGGTATTGGAAAAAATGGCGGGATTTCTGGAATTAGGAAACGGGCGGCTGGATGCCGCCCGTTTTTTTAGGTTTCGGATTGTATAGGAAGCGCTTTTCGCTGGAAGCGTTCAATAATAAAGGAAGAAAGTGTAACGGTGAGGAGGGAAAAGAAAATTCGACGGAAAGGGATATAGCTGAGCGAGAGCAGCAAGATGATAAAATCTGACAAAAAGTAAATGCGGGAAATCCGGATGCCGCTGATTTTGGAAATTGCCATCGCGAGCGCATCATCGCCGCTGGAGGCACTGCCTGCCCGGACAGCCATTCCGACGCCGACCCCGACAAAGCATCCGCCCAGTACCGAAGCAGCCAGCGGATAATCGGCAAGGCTTGGCATCAGAGGGGGGAATTGTTCCAATATCGCGTAAAACAGGGTGAAACTGCCGGTTGCGAGGATGGAACAGACGGCAAAACGTTTTCCGAGATGGCGCAATCCGAATCCGTAACAGAATACGTTGAGGATGACGCTGCTGATGGCGGGCGAGATGGGCAGCCAATGCTCAATGAGGAGGAGGGCGCCGAGGACGCCGCCTTCGGTAACGCCGCTTTGGCTGTGAATGTTGTAAAGTCCGAATGCGAGGATTGCGGATCCGCCGATTAAGAGCGGCAAGAGCGGGCCATATTCTTTCCAATATGACTGGATTTTCTGCATGATAAAACTCCTTTCTGCTAGTACCAGTATAGCAGAAAGCTGCGCAAAAGGCAAAAGCAGGGATACTAGCCAAAGTTTCCGGAATCCTTGCTATCCGTGAGGAATTCAATCCGCCCCGGATCTTCCTTTGATCTCCTCGAGTTTGCGCCAATCTCCTCAAGTTTTCATTTTATGATTGACCAATCGGCTGTTCTTTTGCAATATCTTCCATAATTTTCCACGTGACCGTTAGCTGCATCACCTGGTCTTCCGAAAGGGAAGCGGAGGATTCCTCCTGGCTGAGGACCTCCACCTGCCCGGAGAGCTCTTCACGGTAGGCATCTGCCATATTGCGGAGCAATTCGAGGGCTTCTTCTTCGGAGATGGTGATGGTATTTTCTCGATAAAATTGTTGTTCCTCCTTTTCCAGCGCAAAGGGAAGATAAAACGGCCCGATTTTCGGGACTGTGAGGGAGAAGGTACTTTCATAGGGATTTTTGGATGGAAGTGCAGCAAAAAGCGGCCATTTCTTTCCGAAGAGATCAATCCGCCACCGGGTATCAGTTTCTCCGGTTGGGATTCGTTCCGTTCGGGTAAGCGGGATGGTAAAGGTTCGGGTTTCCTGGGTTTCGGCGAGGACCTTTCCGTCCGCGTGGACATAGAGCATGTTCCCATCCCGATTCTCAATGATCCCGCTGATGAGCAGCTGGCCGGCGCCGACGCTTTGCCCCGGCTGCACGACCTGCTGGCCTGCATAATCCTCCACGACACGGACGATGCCATCCTTTCGCGCGACGATATTGCACAGGTCGGTTTCGCGCAGATGTACCGGCGGGGAGACTGCGTCTGTCATGGCGACCTGAATGCGGCTTCCAAACCGGTTGAGGGCGAAAAATGCCAGTCCCGGCAGTTCGGTGCGGGCATAGGCGGCGGTTTTTTCCAGATCGGCGGTGGGAAGAAAGGTGCCGATCTGAAGCCCGTGGCTTTTCAGGACATCCAGGACCTGCTGTTCGGATACCATGTCGGTAGGAGTGATGTCAATGGCCCAGAGAAAGCACTGCGAGAAAAGCAGGACCGAAAAAAACAGCACCATTCCGGCTAAAATTCCCAGCCGCTTCCGATAGCGCCGGAGACGCCAGTATCCGCCGCGGTATTCAGTATGCCGGATCAGCAGGCCATTCTGTCGGGCAATTCGGGCAAGGGTGGGATAATAGCGCGCGGGAATCTGGCCGGTCAGGATTCCGTTTGATTCGCGGAATTGCTTGAGGGGCAGGGATTTTTGACGGACTTCTGTGAGAAAGGCGGATGGATCTCCGCCGGGCTTGCGGATAATAAATCGGACGATGGGCATAAATCCCATGGAATCACCTCCATGGCACATGTATATGCGCTATTCCGGCGGAATATAATGGAAAGAAGCAAGAGAGCGGCAAATGGCGCAGCCGCCGGAAGGAGGTTCATCATGAGAGTCAAAAAAAGCCGAAATCGCTGTCCGGATGGAATCCGATATACTCCCAGCCGTCCCCGAAAGCATTTGGCCGTATTGGAGGCATTCCGCGAAATTCAGGAGGAATGGCAGGGGCCGGATTTGCAGCTGCATGGAGGACATACGCTGGATATTGACGGATGCACGGCCATACTGGCCTGCGACGGAGATCTGGTGCGGCTGCGGGTACGGGATGCGGTGGTCACCATTCTGGGAAGCGGCTTGGAAACGTCCGATTTTTCCGCCTATACGATCACCATTCGGGGAGAAATCCGATCCATTGAATTGGAACCTGCGAGCAAAAAGAGGGGGCAGACAGGATGAAAAAATTTCGGGTATATCGCGCAGGGATGCGGGAGATGCTGCTTCTGACTGCGGGAGTCGGAATGGGCGTTCTGCTGCTGAAACGGAGCGGAGAAGCGGCGGAGGGAGTCCGACAGGGAATTTCGGTTTGTCTGGAACATGCGATTCCGGCGTTGTTCCTGTTTATGATCTTTGCGGATTACCTGACCTTGTCGGGGACGCTGGAACTGATTGCGAGGCCGCTGGGATTTTTGGCAAGAATTCTGGGCATTCCGAAAAAGGGGGTGCCGGTTTTTCTTCTTTCCCTGGTGGGAGGGTATCCGGTCGGCCCCAAAATTCTGGGGAAGATGGTGAAGAAGGGCGAACTTTCCGTTGTGACAGCGGAAAAAATGCTCTGTTATACGGTCAACGGATCTCCGGCATTCCTGCTTGCGGGAGTAGCGATTCCCTGTTTTGCAAACACACAGATTGGCCTGATTCTGGCAGGAAGTCAAATGCTGTCCGCCTTTCTGGTGGGAATCCTGGTCCGGATCCTGTGGGGAAGCAGCCGGTCTGAAAAACAGCAAAGCTTGCCGACGGAACCCCCGTTGCCGGCCGGAGATGCCTTTGTGCGGGCAGTGACGGAAGGCGGGCAAAGTATGCTGATGGTGTGCGGCTATGTGATTGTTTTTTCGGTATTGGCGCATGGGCTGGATTTTATCCCCGGTGCTTCGGTCTGGTGCGGATTTCTGGAGGTAACGGTAGGATGCGCGCGGCTGCCGGGCGGAAATTTCTGGGAGATGATCGTTCTGGGGGCAGGGTATACGGCCTTCGGCGGGATTTGCGTCTGGATGCAGGCAGCTTCCATGCTGCGGGGAACCGGCGTGCGGATGCGAAAATTTTTTCTCATGCGGGGCGTCCACATTTTTTTCAGCCTGCTGTTCAGCATCTTTTTTGTGAAGCGGATGAAATTGCCTGCCGAGGTATTTTCGACATTTTCCCACGCGATTCCGGAACGAGGCGGCGCGACAGCAGGGGCGGCAGTTCTGTTGGTGCTGATCTGCCTGTTGGTATTGATTGGAAATCATAAGAAAACCGCCCGAATCACAGCGAAGTGATCGGGCGGAACATTCAATCAGTAGCGCAGCCGGAAGAGGTTGGTGTCGGAGGCGAGATTGGTGAAATTGTAGAGGAAGAGGATATCCGTAAAGGAATTCTGTTCGACAAGTTCGGTCAGACCTTTTGGCATGGAACGGAGGTCGACAATCCAAACCTCATCATAGTTGGCGGTGAGGAAGGGGGAGAAACAGTTGGCAAAGGAATCCTTAATGACCAGAATCCGGCTGCGGTCTTCTGTGGGCTTCTGCGCACCGGACTCCGAGGTGAGAACCGTGATTCCGCCGTTTCCCCAGAGGAAAGCGCCGTATTTATCGCGGGTTTCCAGCGCAGACAGATCCAAATAGGAATCTTTTTGCTGCCCGTCGACTGTCACTTCCGCGATCGGAAGCTCATACCAGCGGAGCACTTCGGAAGGAGTGCCCGCTTTTTTGCATTTGCTGAAAAAGGTGCCGAGAAATCCGGACACATCGTGAGCCGTCAGGGATTCCAGAGAAACCGGCGTCTGATTTTTCGCTTCGCAGAATGCCTGATAGCCGAGATAAGCGCCGTCTGTTGTCCAATGATGGTCGGTGCGGTAATAAATATCCCCCTCTTTGGCGGCCATGAGGGTGGGATAGAGGTCAATCGTGGTCACATTGTCCGGAAGTCCGGCATAGATTTCCGCAATTTTTTCTTGTTGATCGACCAATGTCAGGCCGGCAGGAAGCTGTTCCGGATAAATTTCATAGCTGCTCGGAACGATCATCATGGTGACATTGCCGCGGCCCTGCATAAATTCTTGGAGAAATCCCAGATTTTTTTCCAGCTGATCCGCTGGGTAATCGGTGTATTTATCGAAAAGGCGGCCATCCTTGCCGTAAACAATCCCGTTGTTTTCGGTTTTGAGAAGGGCAGATTCCGAGTAGGATTTGAGGGTGATCCATTCATCCCGCAGAATGAACTGATCGTTGATATATTCCTCGTAAGCGGAGGAGTATTCACCGTTGAAAATATTGCGCACGGAGGGAGTCGGACGCTGCTTGAGGTAACGATTCTCGAGCTCGGAAAATTCGCGGGGCGGGGAAATCCAGTCTGCCAAGCTGAATGCCGCAATAAAGACGGCGAACATGATTAAAATCGGATAACGCAGAATTTTTTTCATGGATACGAAACCTCCTTTCAGGTCAGAAGCGGAAGTAAAGGAAGGGATTGTAGCTGGCATCGACCAGATAAGCGACCGAGAGAATGAGCACTCCGGCCAGCAGAACCGTCGTCAGCATTCTGCGCTGGACCAGATACCGGTCATAAATCCGCTTGGTAACCGGCGTGGCAAAGAAGCAGGCCAGCACGATCGAAACGCCGTAATTGCGCAGCGCGTAAATCCAATCGCTGCCGGCATGAGGCGTGAACATCTGGCGGAAGAATTCGCCCAGCTTGGAAAAGTCGGTGATGGCGAAGAGGGTCCAGCTGAGAAGCAGCAGAAGGAGGACATAAGCGTGGGAGACGATGCGGTGCTTTTCGAGAAATTGCAGTAGATAACGTTTTTCGATCACCAGGATGACGAAGAAGAAGAGTCCCCACAGGACGAAGTTCCAGCTCGCGCCATGCCAAAAACCGGTACAGGCCCAGACGACAAAGAGGTTGAAATACATGCGTCCAGTGCTCACGCGGCTGCCGCCCAGCGGGATATAGATATATTCACGGAACCAGGAACTGAGTGTCATATGCCAGCGGCGCCAGAATTCGGTGATGCTGCGGGAGATATACGGATAATTGAAGTTTTGCGGGAAGGTGAATCCGAGCATTCTTCCCAATCCGATCGCCATGAGCGAATATCCGGAAAAGTCAAAATAAATCTGCAAAGAAAAGGCCAGTACACCTAGCCAGGCCAATGCCGTAGAAATTTCAGACGGAGAGGAGGCTTCGACTTGGGTCCAGAGCGCTCCCACATTGTTTGCAATCAGTACCTTGCTGCCCAACCCCATGATAAACAGGCGGACACCGTCCTGAATTTGTTCCGGATTCCAGCGGCGGCGATTCTTCAGTTCTGCCGCAATATCCGAGTATTTGACAATTGGCCCTGCAATGAGCTGCGGGAACAAAACCACAAATGCCCCAAAGTTGATGATGTTGGATTCCGCTTCCACTTTGCCGCGATACACATCAATGGTGTAGCTCATGGTCTGGAAGGTGTAAAAACTGATGCCGAGCGGCAGTGTGAAGCCGGTGTGCGGCAGGGAAAGACCGGCAATTGCGTTGATGTTGTCAATGAAGAAATCCGCATATTTGAAAAAGAGCAGCATTCCCAGATTGACGGTCAGGGAAAAGCCGAGGAAAAATTTTCGTCTGGCTTGGTTATCCTTGGCCAAACGAATCCCTTGTCCCGCCGTATAGTCCACTAAGATGGAGACAATCATAATCCAAATATATTTTGGCTCGCCCCATGCATAGAAGAACAGGCTGAGAACCAGCAGAGTGAAATTTTTCAATCTCGGCGGAACAATAAAGTAAAGAAGCATTGCAACCGGCAGGAACCGGAAGAGAAACAAAAGGCTGCTGAATACCAAAAAAACCCCTCACTTTCGTAATCAAAAAAATAAGAAGGCGTACTGGGAATCCATTATGATTCACCCCGTACGCCCTCTTGACCCCGCCGTATGTCGTTCCCGGCAGGGTGTTACGCCCAAAAACAGGAATCCGTGCTGTTTTCCAGTCTATCGGAATCTGTCAGCAAAGAAGGGAGACAATTTGCATGACCAATTATATAGTGCCCATTTGGAATGAAAGTGATGCATTCGATTTGTAAACATATTATGAACGATTATTCAATGGCTGCATAAAAGGTATCTTCTGCCAGCTGAACATCGGATGTGAAATCCGGGGTTCCTTCTTCCGGCATGATTCCCACCATAATCAGCGCGATGAAGTTTCCTTTTGAAACGACCTTGGCAGCTTCGGTGCGTTCTGCATTTCCCATAACGCCATACCAGCTGAAAGCATCATAGCGCGCCTGAAGAGCGGTATCCATAGCCGATTTGACAACATCGAACTGACCTTCTGCGGCCTCGACGACCAGAAGCATGTCGCAGTTGGTCATCATACCGGCCTGCTGACCCTTCCCGCTTACGAGGAGATCCGCACTGATTCCGAGGGTGTCGGCAATATACTGCTTGTCCATATCCATCGGCATCGCGGGGATGACGCAGCCGGAATCCGGATATGCCTCTGCAAAAGCGGCATCAATCGCGTTGAAAATTTCGGTAGAGCGATCGTATGCGCCTTCCGGTGCGGCATTGGAATCCTCTTCAATGACAGTAGCAGACGGAGGCGCCTGTTCCGAAGATTCTTCGGGGGTAGAAGAAGTGGGTTTTTCAGCGGGTTTGCTGGTTTCCGGCTTGAGAACGGGAGTGCTGTCTGCCTGAGAATTTTCTGCAGGGGCACTGCTTTCTTCCTTGGAAGTTTCGGCAGAGCTTTCCGCAGCGGATTCCGAGGATTCGGCTGTCTCGGAGGATTCTTCCGCGGAGGATTCTTCCAGAGAAGATTCCGGTTCACTCTCTGCAGAGGATTCTTCCACAAGGGTGTTTTCAGAACTGATTTCCGATTCGGTCGTATCGGAAGATTCCTGGGTGCCGCCGCATGCAGTGAGAGATAACGCCAGAGAAAAAGCAAGTAAAACAGTCAGGATACGTTTCATAAAGACCTCCAAAAAATAATACTTCCGATAGTAATAGTCCGAATTCTATGGGGATATGTTGCAGGGTTTGAAAAAAAATTTGAAAATCCCTTGACAAATTTGAAAAAGCTGATATAATAGACTCATAATTCATTGCTTTAAAGCACATATGGTTTAAAGCAAATTCGTTGGAAATGAGGAGTCTACATGATTATCAAACTGGTTTTACTGGTCGCATTTTTTGCGGCAATGGTGGTAGTCGGGTTCAAGGCGCGAAAACATGCCCTGAGCGTGTCCGGATTTGTACTGGGCGGACGTTCTGTGGGGCCATGGCTGACAGCATTTGCGTATGGAACCTCCTATTTTTCGGCAGTGGTATTTGTCGGATATGCCGGCCAGTTTGGATGGAAATACGGATTGGCCTCCACCTGGATCGGAATTGGGAATGCGATCCTGGGGAGTCTGCTGGCGTGGGTAGTACTGGGGCGGCGCACCCGGATTATGAGCCAGCATCTGTCGGCGGCAACCATGCCCGAGTTTTTTGGGGCGCGATTTGACAGCAAGCCGCTGAAAATTGCAGCCTCCATCATTGTCTTTGTTTTCCTCATTCCCTATACCGCCTCGATTTACAATGGATTGTCCCGCTTGTTCCAGATGGCATTTGATATCCCATATGCGGCTTGTGTCATCGGGATGGCAGTGTTCACAGGGATTTATGTGATATTGGGCGGTTACATGGCGACTGCCATCAATGATTTTATCCAGGGAATCATTATGCTGGGCGGAATCATTGCGGTCATAGCAGCGGTCCTGAGCGGACAGGGCGGATTTCTGGAGGCAGTCGGAAAGCTGGCGGAAATCCCCAGCGATGTTCCAGTGACGCAGGGACAGCCGGGTGCCTTTGCCTCCTTTTTCGGGCCGGATCCGTTGAACCTGTTGGGAGTCGTCATCCTGACATCTTTGGGGACATGGGGACTGCCGCAGATGATTCAGAAGTTCTACGCAATCCGCAACGAAAAGGCAATCCGGACCGGAACGGTTATTTCGACCGTATTTGCGGTCGTGGTAGCAGGGGGAAGTTATTTTCTGGGCGGCTTCGGACGGCTGTTTGATGATCCTGCTATCTACAACCAGGATGGCGGCGTTGTTTTTGACAGCATCATTCCATTCATGCTCTCCAAGCTGCCGGATCTTCTCATCGGAATTGTAGTCGTGCTGGTGCTTTCGGCGTCCATGTCGACCCTGTCTTCGCTTGTTCTGACCTCCAGTTCCACTCTGACGCTGGATTTGCTCAAAGACAATATATTCCATAATATGAAGGAAGAAAAACAGGTTTTATGGATGCGGATATTAATCGTATTTTTTATCGCCATTTCGGTTTTGCTGGCATTGGATCCGCCCGCCTTCATTGCACAGCTGATGGGAATTTCATGGGGTGCATTGGCGGGGGCATTTCTCGCGCCGTTCCTCTACGGAATTTACTGGAAAGGCGTCACAAAGGCTGCGGTATGGGCTAGTTTTGTGTGCGGCGTTGGCTTGACGGTCAGCAATATGTTTTTCCAGTTTATTGCGTCTCCGATCAATGCGGGTGCGGCGGCGATGGTGCTGGGATTGGTGATTGTACCGGTGGTGAGTTTGCTGACCCCCAAAATGCAGAAGTCGCGGCTTACGGAAATATTCTCCTGCTATCAGGAAGAAACGGTACTGCACAAAAAGTTGGTCGTGGGAAGCGACAAGGAAAATCAGGAATGATTCGAAGCAGACGGAGTAATCCGTCTGCTTGTTTTATGGAAGGAACAAAAATTTACGAAATCAAACTTTTTGTTTTGTAGAATCCGTGTTATAATAAGGATAAGGAAAGGGAGGGATCGTATGAATGTCGTGCGGAAAACGGATACTTTTTTGAGTGCAGATGGAAAGACCAATATCGCCTGCTATTTTTATGAGCCGGAGAATGGCGCAACGGCGGGAGTCGTTCAGATTTCACATGGAATGTGTGAATATGTGGACCGGTATGAAGATTTTATCGCATACCTTTGTGAAAATGGGTTTGCCGTGTGCGGAAATGATCACTTGGGGCATGGACATACGGCATCCCGCCCGGAAGATTTGGGGTATTTTGCGGAAAAAGAGGGGGATGCCTTTCTCCCGAAAGATCTGCATCAAATGACCCAGCTTGCCCGCAAACGTTATCCGGGGCTGCCGCTGATCCTCTTCGGCCACAGCATGGGATCCTTGATTGCCCGGCGATATCTTGTGGATTACGGACGGGAGTTGGAGGGAGTGATCCTCTGCGGAACGTCCGGAAGTCAGCCTGCGGCTGGATTGGGCGTATGGCTGGCAAAAAGGATCGGGAGTGTGCGGGGACTTCATCACCGCAGCAAATTGCTCGACCGGCTTTCGATCGGCAATTTTAACAGCCGTTTCCGTCCGGAAAAGGGCAATAATCTCTGGCTTTCCCGGGATCAGGCGCAGGTCGCGCGATACAGCCGGAACCCTCTCACGAATTATCGGTTTACAACCGGCGGCTTCCGGGATATGTTCCATCTGGTGCAGACGGTGTCGGGCCGGCAGTGGGCCGAGAAGGTTCCGAAGGATTTGCCGGTTTTGCTGATATCGGGTGCAATGGATCCGGTCGGAAACTTTGGGAAAGGCGTTCGGGAAGTGGAACGTCTTTTGCGGGAAGCGGGCGTCCGAGATTTGACCTGCCGCCTTTTTGAGGAGGATCGGCATGAGATTCTGTTTGAGCTTGATCGGGAGGAGGTGTTCCGGTATATTCTGGATTGGTGCAGGCGGATCTGCGGCAAGTCAGACAGAAAATAGAATTTGTCTTTGTGTAAAAAACAGATATTTTTCCAACGTGTACAATCTGTCCAAAAAGCAAGAATGGAATTTTTAGAATATTGTAGCGCCGGACTCTTGCAATCTGAATAAAAATTTTGTATACTGGTAATTAAAGTTGTTTTGATATAGGAAAGGAAGGGTTTCCCATGTACAAGGATTTGATGGATACCATTGGATTTGTGTCAGAGTTCGATCCCGAAGTCGGCGAGGCAATGGGCCTCGAGCTGAAACGTCAGCGCCGGAATATCGAGCTGATTGCGAGTGAGAATATTGTTTCTCCGGCAGTGATGGCGGCGATGGGTTCGGTTCTCACCAATAAATATGCAGAAGGTTATCCGGGAAAACGGTATTACGGCGGCTGCCAGGATGTCGATATTGTTGAGGATATTGCCCGCAGACGTGCCTGCCAGCTCTTTGGTGCAGAGCATGCAAATGTTCAGCCGCATTCCGGTGCACAGGCGAATCTGGCCGTATATTTTGCCCTTCTCAAACCGGGCGATACCGTATTGGGCATGAATCTGGCGCATGGCGGCCATTTGACCCATGGTTCTCCGGTCAACCTTTCCGGAAGTTACTATAATTTTGTGCCGTATGGCATCAATGCGGAAGGATTTATTGAATACGACAAGCTGATGCAGCAGGCAATGGAAGTAAAGCCGAAACTGATTGTCGCCGGTGCTTCTGCATATCCGCGTGCCATTGATTTTGCCAAACTCCGCGAGATTGCGGATGCATGCGGCGCTTACCTGATGGTAGATATGGCGCATATCGCAGGTCTGGTAGCGGGCGGCCAGCACCAGAATCCGGTTCCCTATGCGGATGTTGTGACAACCACGACTCATAAAACGCTTCGCGGTCCCCGCGGCGGTATGATTCTCTGCAAAGAGGAGTTGGCCAAAGCGATTGACAAAGCGATTTTCCCCGGAACGCAGGGCGGCCCTCTGATGCACATCATTGCAGCGAAGGCAGTTTGCTTCGGCGAGGCACTCAAGCCGGAATTCAAGGATTATGCCAAACGGATTGTGGAGAATGCGCAGGCATTGGCATCCGGCTTGACCAAGCGCGGCTTCCAGCTGGTATCCGGCGGCACCGACAACCATCTGATGCTGGTGGATCTCCGCAGCTTTAACCTTACCGGAAAAGATTTTGAGAAGAAGCTGGATGAGGTGTATATCACCGTCAACAAGAATGCGATCCCGAATGATCCGCAAAGCCCCTTTATCACAAGCGGAATCCGTGTTGGTACTCCGGCTGTTACGACACGCGGATTTGATACCGCAGATATGGATGTCATTGCAGAATGCATGTACCTGACTGCAACCGATTTTGAAGGAACGCAGGAAAAAGTCCGGACTATGGTAGAAGGACTGTGTGCGAAACATCCGTTGTACGAATAATATTAGACAGAAAAACTGTATAATCGAAAGTTTTATTCGATTTTTTTCAAAAAATCGTGGGGTTGAGGGGCAAAGCCCCCATCGTTTTCCGCAGAAAACGAAATCTTACTCTTTGCGGCTCGGCCGCAAAACATAAAAAGAAAAGCGGATCATGAACTGCAAGTTCATGATGTGCAGACCGCGCCGCGGATGTCCTCGCGATTTGATTTTGCTATGCAATATCAAATTTTAAAATGTGAAAACTCCCTGCCTTAGGCAGGGAGTTTTTTTAATAGGTTCCGCTGGAGTTGAGGTAGTATCCATCGATCACGGTATTGGCAGCCATGGATCCATCCGAATACAGGTAGTACCAGTGGCCGTTAATGAAGCGCCAGCCGGTGGCCATCGCGCCAGTGTTGCTGAAATAGTACCACTTGTCCGAAAGTTTTTTCCAGCCGGTGGCCATAGAACCGTCCGAATTGAGATAATACCAGTAATCACCGTATTTGAGCCAGCCGGTCTGCATCGCGCCGCTGGTATTGAAATAGTACCAATGGCCATCAATTTGGCGCCAGCCGATCTGCATGATACTGGTTTGCGGATCCAGGTAGTACCACTTACCACCTAAAAATCCCCAGCCATAACAGGCGATTCCTTTGTGAATGTAGTACCAGTTGCCATTGTAGAGAGTCCAGCCGGTATAGTCATAGAGGGTGCGGATATAGCGGCCGTTTTCATCAAAATCAATCAACTGATAATCCACCACCGTTCTGCCGGTAAGAGGGACGCCGTTTTTCATATAATATAAATTGGAACGATACCCATCGTACCAGATTCCCGAATAGGGGGTGCCGTCAGGATTGCAGAAAATCCATTGGTTGTTGAGCAGACGGAAGGAACCTTCGTCATTGATGCGGTAAGCAGTCCGATGATTGGAGGAAATTTTATCCGCAGGAATGGCATAATATTTCCATGTTGGGGAAGCGGTAATAAATTCTCCATTTATTTTTTTGTTGGCGCAATCCCAAGTAGTGTCATAGTAAAGCCATTGACCTCCTACATAAGCGGCATTCCAGGCGTGGTCAATTTCCTCATACTGTACCTGATTCCAGGAACTGACCGAATCCATATAAATTCCCAGGGGGTCATTGATACTGGCGCCGTGGAAGGTTACGCAGGGGACATTGACTGCATTCATCAATTCTGCAAAGAGGGTAGCAAAGCCTTCGCAAACTGCGACGCGGCTGTCATAAGCGGAGTAGGGATCACCGCCGGGAAGCTGATTGGAATTGACCCCATCCCAATCATAGTAAAGATTGGTTGTGATCCAACGATAGATCGCTTCTGTTTTCTGCTCGTCCGAGCTGCATCCGGAGGTAATGGAGAGGGCAACCTTTTTCAAAGAGCTGCGTTCATAGGAATCCGGTGTAATCATAGTACAATAGCTGTTAGGACTTTTATCGGTCAAAAGGAATAATTGTTGTTGGTTATCATCGATGACACGGTCCAGATATCCATCCTTAGCGGAGACAGGGGTGGAAAAAATTGCAGCTGAAATCGAAGCTGCCAACAATGCTGCGATGAAACGTCTCCATTTTTGCATGAACTTCACGCTCCTTTACTATCATCATACCATAAATACGCTCGGATAACAAGGAAAATGACAAAAGTGTAAGAAACTGTAAGTTTTTATTCACAAAAAGAAAAGAGGCAGCCGAAACTGCCTCTATTATCTAAAAATATCATTATGCTTTGCGATCCTTGAGGACGTCCAGGGTGCTGTAATCGCCAAGCGGGAAGGTAACGGGTTTGCCGGTTGCAGCGGATTTGTAAACAGCCAGAACCATTTCCAAGGCTTTCATACCCTCTTCCAGCGGGACATAGGGCTGACGATGGTTGCGGATTGCATCAATGACATCCGCATAAAGGAAGCTGTGACCGAAGCCGTAAACATTTGTAGGTTCCGTATTGACTTCAGCGCTCAGTTCTTCAAAGGAACGTTCTTGGCCCTTGATATGATATTCCACCAGTTTATTGGTTGCAATACCGCCGACCCGCACGGTACCATCTTTTCCGTAAACGGACAAGGTTTCGTCCAGATTTTCCGGATAGGTATTGACGGTTCCTTCCAGAACGCCATAACTGCCATTTTTGAATTTGAAGATTGCAAGGCCAATATCCTCGGCTTCGATATAGGGATGATTCAGGTTATCGGTTACAGCCATAACTTCTGTGGGTTCACCGCCCATCATCCAGCGGAGAAGGTCGATGCCATGGATACACTGATTCATGAGAGCACCGCCGTCGAGTTCATAAGTACCGCGCCAGGAGGGTTTATTGTAGTAACTTTCATTGCGTCCCCAGTGCATCTGCAGAGTGCCGTGGAAAAGTTTTCCGAGACGGCCTTCATCGATATCGTGACGAAGAAGCTGAATGGGAGCATTGAAACGATTCTGCTGGTTAATGCAGGCCACAACACCCATTTCATCACGGGCAGCAATGACACGGCGAGCATCCTCCATAGAGAGGGCAAGAGGTTTTTCCACGATGATATTGCATCCGTGACGAATGCAATCGATCGCAATCTGAGGATGGTATCCGCTTTCTGTCGCAATAGCTACCAGATCGGGCTGAATTTCATCCAGCATTTTGTGGTAATCGGTGTAAATTTTAACGCCTTCCAGATGAAATTGATCCAGTAAAGCCGCTGCTTTTTCTTCTTTGACATCACAAACCGCCTGAATATCCAGCTTATGGTCGATTGCAGAACCAATGTGGTTCGGGGAAATTCTGCCGCATCCAATTAAGGCATATTTCATAAAAAACGTCTCCTGTCCGCCCTGAAATTATCAGGTTTCTATTCTTGACATTATTATACTCCATGAAGGAAAAAGGGTCAAGGCGAATATTGCGAAAAAATCGTCATTTTTTGCAATATATGCAAAATTTATTTACAGAAAACATCTCGAATCAGGCCGGCAAGTCCAAAGCAAATGGCGCGCAGGGCGAGTGGTTTCGATTGGCGGAGGTTCCAATCGGGCTGATAATCGGTTGAACAGAAGAGAAAACGGCTTTTTGAGCCGGATCGTGATGCGTATCCCACCGTTGCACCGGCAAAATGCGTCATACCGGTCTGAAGCTTTAATGCGACGCGCAGAAGGATGGGAATCAGAAGCAGAAAAAATGCCAGAATACCAGATCGAGCTGCCTTTTTTCGTATGAGACAATCCCAATTTTTCATGAGCAGGATTCCTTTCCCAGGTAAAGTTACGTTATCTAAAATCAGTATAGCATAATCCGACAAAAAATGACAGAGATTTCTTGTCTTTTCAAGAAAAGTTTGCTATAATAAGGGCAATGATTGATTGGAAAAGGGGATTTATATGCAGTATGCGGTGATTGGAACCGGATGGATTGTTGATTCTTATATAGAGGGGTGCGAGATTGCCGGAAATTGTGAGTTAGCAGCAATCTGTTCCCGGACCAGGGAAAAGGGATTGGCTTTCGGGGAAAAGTACGGAGTTTCGAAGGTATATACCAGTGTGGAAGAGTTAGCAGAATCCGAGATTCCGGCAGTCTATATTGCCAGTCCCAATGCGCTGCATTACAAGCAGGCTCGCTGCCTTTTGGAGGCGGGGAAGCATGTGATTTGTGAAAAGCCAATCACCGTCACTCCGGCAGAATGTGAAGTACTTCAGAAATTGGCTGCTCAAAAGGGATTGATCTATCTGGAAGCGATCATGATGATGCACCTTCCGCAGCGGAAGATTGTGGAGGAGTTGCTGCCGAAATTGGGACGGATTACCAGTGTGCGGTTTGATTTCAGCCAGCTTTCGTCGAAATATCCGGCCTATCTGCGCGGGGAACTGCCGAATATTTTCAATCCGAAAATGGCGACCGGCAGTTTGATGGATTTGGGCGTGTATTGTGTTTATCCGGCGGTCGCATGGTTTGGAATGCCGGATGAAGTATGGTCATCAGCCTCATTTTTGGAGAGCGGCGCAGATGAAAGCTGTGCAGCGGTGCTGAAATATTCGGACAAGCTGGTTGTGCTGAACTGTTCCAAGACTGGGCAGAGCCGTTTGGGCAGTGAGGTGATTGGGGATGAGGGAACATTAGCAATTGATTCCATTTCCAAGCTGACAGGGATCCGCCTGTTTGACCGCAGCGGAAACGTTGAGGAAGTAGTGGGCGATATCGAAAAAAATGTCCTGATGAGCGGAGAAGCAGGTGATTTCTATCGGTATATTACCCAGCCGGAAGAAACAGCAGAGGAATATCGTTGCTGTTCTCAGCTGGCAGTGAATGTCAGCCGATTGATGGAGAAGATTCGGATGCAGTCCGGTATCCATTTTGAGGAGGAGACACTGTGAAAAAGAGTTGGTGGATGACTGTTATAGCGGTATCAGCCGCGGCAGCAATATTGGGCGGATGCGGACAAGAAGCAGCTTTGGGTACCCAGGTGGATACGACAATTCACGCCGAGGTTTCTGGTGCATATGCGCCGCCGGATTTGGAAGCGGTATCACAGCCGGAAATTCCGGAAGGTCCGCTCAATCCGCTTACGGGAGAAGCAGGCTATCCGGAAAGTGCGGTAGGGAAACGTCCCGTTGCGGTCATGATTAACAATATCAATGCGGCATTGCCGCACCGGGGATTATCGGATGCAGATATTTTATATGAAGTTGCAGTAGAAGGGGGAATTACCCGGATGCTGGCTGTATTTGCAGATTTAGATTCCATTCCGGATGTGGGACCGGTACGGAGTGCGCGGCATTATTATACGGACTTTGTTGCGCCGTACGATGCGATATACGTTCACTTTGGAGGCAGCACACCCGGTAAAGCAGCGATTCAAAATCGGGGGATCGACAATATTGACGGCTTGATTTATGGAACGACTGCCTTCACCAAAGACAATTGGCGTGCCCAGAACCGTGGCGTCGAGCACAGTTATTTTATTGATGGTGCTGCAATCCGGTCGGTTGCGGAAAAGCGCGGATATTCCCTGGAGGGAGATGCAGCAGCGCCCTTTGTTATTTCCCAGGAAAAAATTGAGCCCGCCCAAAAAAGCGGGGGAGTCTATGTCAAGTTCAGCGGATATACCAACAGCGAGTTTATATGGAATGCGGAAACCGGCCTGTATGAAAAGCTGCGGAACGGGGAAGCGCATGTGGACGAAAATACAGACCGTCAGCTGCAATTTGCCAATGTTGTGGTGTTGTCGACCAGTATTACCAGTTACGATGGAGGAGATCTGCGGGAAGTTGCGCTGAACAGCGGCAGCGGATGGTTTTTTACCGGCGGCGGATATGAAGAAATCAGCTGGAAGAAAGGAAATTATCAGAATCAGTTCAGTTTTACAAAAAAGGACGGTTCCCCCATTGAAGGAAATGTCGGACCGACTTTTATCGCGATTATCGACCAGTCCATGGTGGGAAGTATGCAAATCAAATAAGCAAATGGAAACAAAAAAGCACAGAGCGTTTTGCCCTGTGCTTTCTTATTTTATACGTTGAAACGGAAGAGAACGATATCGCCGTCCTGCATGACGTAATCTTTTCCTTCCAAACGGACCAGACCTTTTTCTTTGGCAGCAGCCATAGATCCGCAAGCCATCAAATCATCAAAGGCAACCACTTCGGCACGGATAAAGCCTCGCTCAAAGTCGGTGTGAATCTTGCCGGCAGCCTGAGGCGCTTTGGTTCCTTTCGTGATCGTCCAGGCACGGACTTCGGGTTCTCCGGCGGTCAGGAAGGAGATATATCCGAGCAGCGCGTATCCTTCCTTAATAATACGGTTAAGGCCGCTTTCTTTCAGCCCCAGATCCGAGAGGAACATCGCTTTGTCTTCATCCGACATGTCCGCAATTTCCTCTTCGATTTTCGCACAGATCGGAAGGACAGCAGCATGCTCTTCCTCTGCAATTTTCTGAACGGCCTGAAAATGCGGATTGTTCTCATAACCATTGACGAAATCGTCTTCGCAGAGATTTGCCGCATAGATGACCGGCTTATTGGAAAGGAAGGGAGAAGCCGCCAGAATTTCTTTTTCATCATCGGTACAATCGAAGCTGCGAGCCGATTTTCCCTCTTCCAGATGTGCCATCAGGCGTTCCAGGCACTCGAGTTCTGCCGCATATTTCTTATCTGCGCGGACCATTTTCTGCGTTTTGGCGATACGGCGTTCGAGCATCTCCATGTCCGCGAAAATCAGTTCGAGATTGATGGTTTCGATATCGCGTGCAGCGCCGATGGTTCCTTCCACATGGATGACATCCGTGTCTTCAAAGCAGCGGACGACATGTACGATCGCATCTGCTTCCCGGATATCCGCGAGGAATTTATTGCCGAGGCCTTCTCCTTTGGAAGCCCCTTTCACCAAGCCCGCAATGTCCATGAATTCCAGCACAGCAGGGGTGAACTTTTTGGGATGGTACATTTCCGCGAGTTTGTCGAGCCGTTCATCCGGCACGGAAACAACGCCCACATTCGGTTCAATGGTACAGAATGGGTAGTTCGCGGATTCGGCGCCGGCATTGGTCAGCGCATTGAAGAGGGTGCTCTTGCCGACATTCGGCAGACCAACCATACCTAATTTCATGCGATTTCGCTCCTTATTGAATGAAATAGAATAATAGTTTGGGGGTGGCTCTTAGCCAATTGTTGAAATTGCCGCGTAGAACCAGAGACGCGCAGCTTGTCACGCGCCAGCTGAAGCTTTTTGCGCGGCAGAAAACCGCGGCGACATTGCAGTGGCTCTTAGCCAATTATCGAATGAACTGCGTGGGATTTTTTCCAGAGGCGCGCAGCTTGTCGCGCGCCAGCTGAAGCTTTTTGCGCGGCAGAAAACCGCGGCGACATTGCAGTGGCTCTTAGCCAATTATCGAATGAACTGCGTGGGATTTTTTCCAGAGGCGCGCAGCTTGTCGCGCGCCAGCCGAAGCTTTTTGCGCGGCAGAAAACCGCGGCGACATTGCAGTGGCTCTTAGCCACTACATGGTTTCGGGAGTTTCGATTTTGAGGATGGTCAGGACATTGCGGAGGGTTGTCCGCGCAGCCAGACAAAGTGCAAGCCGTGCCTGCATTAAGGATTCCGCTTCGCCAAATACCTTGCAGGCTGTGTAGAATTTATGGAACAAAGTCGCCAGATCGAGCGCATAACGGGTCATCTTGGCAGGATCATAAGCTTTTGCAGCTTCAATGATCTCGGCGGGGAAACGGGCAATATGCCGGATCAGGGCAATTTCTTCGGGGGTGTTCAGCTGGCAGAGTTCCTCCAGCGTAACATCGCGCGCGGTAATGCCTTCGGTATCCAGTTTTTTGAGAATCGAGCAAATCCGCGCATGGGCGTACTGAACGTAGTAAACCGGGTTCTGGCTGGACTGTTCGACTGCCAGATCCAGATCAAAGTCGAACTGGGAATTTGCCTCCCGCAGATTGAAGTAGAAGCGTGCAGCATCAATCGGCACCTCATCCAGCAGGGTAACCAGCGTGATGGCCTTGCCGGAACGTTTGCTCAGTTTGACTCTCTCGCCGCCCCGAACCAGATTGACCATCTGCATCAGCACTACATCCAGCCGGCTGGGATCGACTCCCAGTGCCTGCAAAGCAGCTTTCAGACGGGGAACATATCCGTGATGGTCGGCGCCCAGAACGTCGATGGCTTTATCGTAACCGCGGGTGACCAGCTTGCCGTAATGGTATGCGATATCCGGCACAACGTAGGTGGGAACCCCATTGGAACGAACCAGAACGAAGTCTTTATCCGCACCAAAGTCGGTAGCCTTGAACCAGACCGCGCCCTCATTTTCATAGGTATGTCCTTTTTCTTTGAGGAGTTCTACAACCTTCATAACAGATCCATCTGCATGCAGGGTCGATTCCCGGAACCAGCGGTCATAATGGATGCGGTATTTGGCCAAGTCGCGCTCGAGTCCCTCAATATTCAGCGGCAGCGCATAAGCAACAAGTGCAGCACGGCGTTCCTCTTCGGAGGTGTGCATGTACTTGTCCCCGTGAATGTCTGCAAAATTCTTGGCATGATCGATAATATCCTGGCCGTGATAGCTGTCCTCCGGCATTTCTACGCCGTCGCGGTAAAGCTGCTGGTAGCGCAGATCCAGGGAAAGCGCAAATTTATTGATCTGATTGCCGGCATCGTTGACATAAAACTCACGATCGGCATGATAGCCAGCCCAGTCCAGAACGGCTGCAATTCCGTCGCCGAGTGCGCCGCCGCGGGCATTACCGATGTGCATGGGGCCGGTCGGATTTGCCGAAACAAATTCAACCAGCACTCTCTTGCCTTCACCGAAATCGGTCCGTCCATAGTTTTCTTTTTCATCCAGAGCAGCTTGAACAGAACGGGCAAACCATGCGGGAGCCAGTGTGAAGTTGATAAAGCCGGGGCCGGCAACTTCTACCTTCGAAAAGCTGCTGCCATCCAGTTTCATTTCCGAAACCAGAGCATCCGCGATCATTTTGGGAGCTTTCCGGAAGGCACGGGCCGATACCATCGCGGCATTGGTTGCAAAATCGCCATGTGCTGTATCGTTTGGAATCTCCACGATATAGTCCGGGAATTCTCCTTCCGGCAGCTTGCCGGCAGCGATACAATCTTTCAAAGCGGATTCCAGCAAAGTTTTACATTCATTTTTCGCGTCAAAAACTGGATTTGCCATCTTCAACGTCCTTTCTTTTCCAATCATGCCCGCGTCACGGAGATTTCGAGTTCATTCTCGCTCAGCAGGGCAGCATTCATATCCATCGTATATTTCATATAAACGGAACCGCCGTTTTCGTCCATTCTGGTTTCGAGGCCGTCCGTATAGACACCGATTTCCATCGGATTTCCCATCATTTCATACCGGCCGATATTTCGCACGCCCTTCTGCAGTACCAGATGAGAGGTAGTTGGGCCATGGCGAATGACTGTCACACGATCTTTCTCGATTTTCATGGTAGTGGTACAGCCTTCGAAGCCGGTCGTTTCGGTCTCCTGATAGGTAATGTAGTAATGCCCGTTTTTTTTGCACAGGCCGCCTACCGTGAATAGTTCAGTTGTAGACTGTTCTTCATCGGCTGTATAGATTCCTTTAATGGAAATATTCACATCCTGTTTCATCTTGAATCCTCTCTAAGAAATCGTATCGGGATAATTGGTAATTTCAATCCGCGATACCTGTCCCTGGAACTGTTCTCCCAGGAAAATGGAAGCATTGCGCGTAAAATCCTCGGGGGCATCGCTGACAAAATAGCTGCATTTTCCCGCTGAACTGCGATCAGACAGAAAATTGTTGGCAAGCAGCAGTTCTTTTGCATAATCGGCAGCGGCTTTTCCGGAATCAATCAGCGTGACATCCGTTCCCATAATATCCCCGATTATGGGGGCGAGCACCGGATAATGGGTGCAGCCAAGGATCAGGGTATCGATCTGCATTTCTTTCAGCGGGAGCAGATACTCCGACGCGACAAGGGAGGTGACGGGGTTATTTCGCTGGGTATAGCCGTTTTCGACCAACGGAACGAATAAAGGGCAGGCTTTTGAGAAAACCTGAACATTGGAATCGAGCTTGCAGAGTTCCCGCTCATAGGCGCCGGTGCGAATTGTTGTAGCCGTGGCAATGACTCCGATTTTCCGGTTGCGAGTTGCACGGAGTGCGGCGCGGACGGTCGGATGTAAAACGCCGGTGTAGGGGAAGTCAAACCGATCCGTTAATTCTGACGGCAGAGTGGTTGTGACAGTTCCGCAGGCAGCGATGACCATTTTGACCTGGCGTCCGAGCAAAAAATTAATATCCTGTAAAGCATAGCGGGTGACAATTTCAGCACTGCGGGTGCCATAAGGAACCCGACCCGTGTCGCCAAAATATACAATATCCTCATGAGGCAGTACCTGAAGAAGTTCCCGGACGGCAGTGAGGCCGCCCATACCGGAATCCAGTACGCCGATGGGACGATTATCCATTCATTTCAGCCCTTTCCATTGCGAGGGTGATGAGTTTATCGAGGAGTGCGCCGTAAGAAACGCCAGTGGCATCCCAAAGCTTGGGGTACATGCTGATGCTGGTGAAACCGGGCATGGTATTCAGTTCATTGAGGAAAATTTCCTGAGTAGTGGGGTTCACAAAGAAATCGACGCGTGCTAAGCCGGTGCAGCCCATAGCCTTGAAGGCTTCGACTGCGATGCCGCGTACCTGATAGGAAAGATCCTGGCTGATTCGCGCCGGAATGAATAATTCAGAAGCGGCATTTTCATATTTTGCCTCGTAATCGTAGAATTCATTCGCCGGTTTGATTTCGCCCAAAACCGAAGCTTCCGGATCGGTATTTCCCAAAACGGCACATTCTACCTCAATGCCGGTCACTGCTTTTTCAATCAAAACTTTATCATCGTGAATAAAAGCCAGTTTAACGGCCTGTTCCAGTTCATTTTCATCCTTGGCTTTGGAGACGCCGACCGAAGAACCTGCGTTGGCTGGCTTGACGAAAACCGGGAATCCGAAGCTGTCTACGACTTTCTGTGCAATCTGTTCGGGGCGGAAACGATCGGAACGTCGGCAGAGAATCCAGGGAGTCATTTTAATGCCGGCATTTTCCAGAATAACATGGCTGTATGCTTTATCCATACAAATGGCAGACGAGCAGGTATCACAGCCCACATAAGGGATCATACTCATTTCAAAGAGGCCCTGAATGGTGCCGTCTTCGCCGTTTTTGCCGTGCAGGACCGGGAAAAAGCAGTCAATAGAAAGGAAGGAAACCGTTTGGTCGTCCAAAATCTTGTAGATTCCCTTTTTGGCATTATCGGTGCTGACCATACAGGGACAGCAGTCGGGATGTTTTTCCCAATTGCCGTTGGCGATGAGATCCCATTCGCCGGGATAGAAGAGCCATTTCCCCTTTTTGGTAATTCCAATACAGATAATTTCATAATCGTCGGCGGGGATATTTGAGATAACCGAGCTGGCCGATACGCAGGAAACCTCGTGTTCCGAAGATGCGCCGCCGAAAATTACAGCGATGCGTTGTTTTGCCATATTCGAATCCTCCTGATTCCCCAGCCGGCCGGAGCCTGCCGGAAGGCGGGGTAATTTGCTGAAGAAGGCGCAAGCCTCCATCATATAACCAAATAATTATAGCACACTTTTTTCGCTATTTCAACCATTTTCCCCTCAAAAGCAGGAATTTGTACAGATCTTTTTTCTTTCATCATATTCTGTGTTTTCGGAAAAAATTCCGCCTTGCGGAAAGTTGTGCTTTTGTGGTACAATAAAAATACTTTGCACCAGCCCGAAAGGAGTGTATGCATGTCGGGATTTTTGCGCAAAATACTGGCGCCAATCGTCTTTATAGCGGCAGCTGTTGCCGTATTTTTTGCGGTGATATTTGACGGCAATCGGAATTCTGACCCGATTTCCCAATCTGCTTTTAAATTGAATACAGTGGTAACCATAACGATTTACGATTCGCAGGATACGAGCCTTTTGCAGAATTGTATGGAACTTTGCGACCATTATGAACAGATTTTCAGCCGGACCCTGCCGGACAGCGAGATTGCGCGGCTGAATCGCGGAGAACTGGCGGATGCTGATGGATATTCCACATTGTCGTCGGATACGGCGGCTCTGATTGAGGAGGGGCTGCGGTACAGTGCGCGGTCGGATGGCGCATTTGACCTGACGATCGGGGCAGTATCCAGTTTATGGGACTTTACTTCGTCGGAACGACATGTCCCATCAGCAGACTCTATAGAGCAAGCCCTGCCGTATGTCGGATGGGAACAGCTGGAATTCGCAGATGAAAATCGGCTTTATATGCCGGAAGGCGTGAAAATTGATCCGGGCGCCATAGCCAAGGGATACATTGCGGACCGCCTGAAAGAGTACCTGATATCGGAGGGCGTAGAGAGCGCAACAATCAATCTTGGCGGCAATGTCCTCTGTATCGGTTCCAAACCCGGAGGAGATCCGTTCCGGATCGGGGTACAGAAGCCGTTTGCAGATCGCAGTGAAACAGTGGGCATCTTGGATATTACGGATTGTTCTGTGGTATCCTCCGGCATATATGAGCGGTATTTTGAAGAAGATGGCAAGTTTTATCATCATATTCTGGATCCTGCAACGGGTTACCCCTGTGAAAACAGCTTGTCTTCGGTCACCATCATTTCGGAATCCTCGGTGGAGGGAGATGCCCTCAGCACGGCCTGTTTTGCGCTTGGACTGGAGAAGGGGCTGGAACTTGTCGAATCGCTGCCGGGAGTGGAGGCAATCTTTATTGAAAAGGATGGGACGATGCATTTTTCAGATGATTTTTCCACCTCTTTTGTGTTTGCAGAATCGGATAATGCGTCCGATAAAATAAGAAAAAATTAAGGTTTTTTGTCCATAAAAATCGAAAAATCTCTTTTCTTGCCGTGAAATCTATGGTATACTGGAGAAATAGGGAACTCCCTGCAAAGGAATCGTGAGGAGGTTTTTGGAATGAAGTTAAAAAAGCTGACGGCATTGCTGACAGCCATGATGTTGATGATAACGGTGTTTGTGCCGACGGTTCATGCCGAAGCGGACCCGGAATTGGGGTTTGAACTTTCGAGTGAAGCGGTTTATATGGTGAATAACGAGTCGGGAATCGTGGTATATGAAAAAAATGCGGATCAGAAATTTGATCCGGCTTCCCTTGCCACCATCATGACGGCAATAATCGCCATTGAGAATTGCCCGGACTTGGAAAATACGATGGTAACGGCGCAGCCGTATATTTTTGATGAGATTTTCACGCTGGGCGCGATGAATGTGGATATGAAGCATCGGGAAGAGGCGCGGATGATCGACCTGATTTATGCAATGATTCTGCGTTCTGCCTGTGAATGCGCGAATATCATTGCGGATTACATCGGCAATGGTGACATCAGCGCGTTTGTTGCGATGATGAATGAGAAAGCTAAAGAAATCGGTGCGGTAAATACAAACTTTGCCAATCCGCACGGATTGCCGAATGACAACTCCTATTCGACAGCAAAAGATATGTATCTGATCTTTGATTATGCCATGAATCTGGATCCGATCTTCGGAGAGATTGCTTCGACAGTGGAGTATACCATGCCGGCAACCAATAAGCATTCGGAACCTCGGACGATCTACCATACGGATGATATGATGAGCGAAAGCCGAGGCGGAAACCTCTATTACCCCTATATTACAGCTGGAAAAACCGGTGCGACCAATACCGGACGGAATTTGGCCTCTGTTGCGACAAAAGATGCATATTCCTATACATTGGTTACGATGAACGCGCAGCGTTATTATGATAACGGCGATGAAATTTCGGATAATATGTCCTTTGTAGATGCCAAGCAGCTATTTGATTGGGCGTTTAACAATTGGGCAGTGCGTTCGGTCGTGAAAACCTCGACAGATATTGACGAGGTGAAAGTAGAACTGGCAAAAGATGTGGATGCAATTACCGTTTTCCCCGATCAGGATGTAGATTATCTGATGCGAACGGATATAGATATGAGTTCTTTGCAGAAGGTGATCCATCTGGAAGAATCCTATGATGCGCCGATTCAAGCTGGACAAGTTTTGGGAACGATGGAACTGAAGCTGGCGGATACAACGATTGCGACGGTCAATCTGGTGTCGGGTCAGGATATTGAGCGCAGCACATGGCTATATGTTCTGCGGGTAATCCAGAATTTCTTTAGTTCTGTATGGTTTAAATTAATTATCGCGTTGCTGCTGTTAGCTGCGGCCGCATATATTGCGTTTGCCATTCTGTATAACAACCGCAAGAAAAAACGCCGCCGCCGCAAGACCAGACGCCGCTTTTAAGAGTGAATTTTAAGAAGAAAACCGGTACAGAAAACGTACCGGTTTTTTTACGGATGAAAAAAGCAGGAGACGTATTTTTTACGCCTTCTGCTTTTTGTTATCATGATTCGGACACTCCGACATGTTCGGGGAGGAATTCATTTTTGCAGAGTTCCTGTCCGATATTCAGAATATGGTCGCCAATTCGTTCAAAGTCGGTGAGCATTTCCGAGTATAAAACGCAGGCTTCATTGGAACATACGCCGGAACGCATCCGTTCCAGCTGATTCTGACGGAATTGCTCGGTCATATCATCAATCTTCTGCTCGATTGCCACGATTTTTTCGAGGCGTTCAGTCGGTTCCAATCCGGTTTGATCAATGAAGGATAATGCGTTTTGGCTGACCTCCTGCATAGAAAGGACTTCTTTCTGTGCCAGTTCTGACAGGCGGATATTCTTTTCCTCGAGCAGGGAGGTATAACCACAGAGGTTCATGGCGTGATCTCCGATTCGTTCCAAATCCGAGGAGATCTTAAAGAATGAGTTAATCAGGGCAGAATCTTTTTCGTTATTTTCATAGCCGACAACATGAGAAATGTAATTTGCGAGATTCTTATTTAAGAAGTCGATAGATTCCTCTCGTTTTTCGACATTCGCAAGATGATTGGTGTTGGCTTCGATAATGGAGGTAAAGCTGATTGAAACATTTTCCCGAACCATACCCAACATCCGTTCCAATTCTTTCCAAAGGCCGGTTGTTACCATAGCAGAAGTACCGATTTTATGTTCATGCGCATTGACCGGCATTGTAAGGTAGATGAGTCCATTTTCGTCTGCGCGTTCCGCGGGAAGTTCCGGGAGAATTTTTTTGGTAAGTGCTGCAAGATAGGTTCCGAATGGAAGCAGTAAGAACGTGGTTACGACGTTGAATAAGATATGCATGTTGGCAATCTGTGCAGCGGGGTTTGTTGGGGATATGGATTCGATGACAGAAGTCAGGGGAGTGAGGAGGCAAATTGTAGTAAAGAGAGCCGTACCAATCAAATTGAACATCAGGTGGACCAAAGTGGTTCGTTTCGCATTGCGGCTGGTTCCGATCGAGGCGAGAACCGCGGTGATACAAGTACCGATATTTTGGCCGAACAGGACATAAACCGCACTTGGAAGTCCGATCAATCCACTGGTGGCGAGGGCCTGTAAAATACCGACCGATGCGGAGGAGGATTGAATAATCGCAGTAAAGATCGCGCCGGCGAGAATTCCCAAGACGGGATTACTGAAGCGGGTCATGAGAGAGATGAATGCCTCGGATTCGCGCAGGGGAACCATTGCATCGCTCATCATGCCCATACCGATGAAAAGCACGCCTAATCCGGCGATAATTTTGCCGTAATGATGCAATTTAGGGCTTTTCAAAAAGGTAATCATGACAACGCCGATGAAAGCGAAGATGGGGGCCATCATACCGACGTCCAGTGCGATTAGAAGGCCGGTTGTGGTAGTACCGATGTTTGCACCCATGATAATCCAGACGGCCTGACGCAGCGTCATCATACCCGAGTTAACGAATCCGACCACCATGACAGTTGTAGCGGAAGAAGACTGAATTAAGGCGGTAATACCGGCGCCTACTCCGACGCCCAGAAAACGGTTGGAGGTGAGCTTTTCCAGAATACGCTTCATACGATTACCGGCAGCAGCTTCCAAACCGGAGCTCATCATCTGCATGCCGTAGAGAAAGAGTGCCAGGCCACCTAGCAGGCTGAAGAAATCTGTGATTTTCAAATCCATCTCTCCTTGTTGCAATCATTTTACATAAACATGATGAAAATATGATTGCAGATATAATTTGTTTCAAAATACACCATTCTATATAAAATTATCATGAACAAAGTATTTTGGACAGCATGGCAATGTCAATATTATGTAAAATTCATGTAATGTCGACAGGGTTCGAAAAAAATCCCCGTTTCCTTTCGGAAGCGGGGATTGATCCAATCAGAGGACTTCGATTGTCAGGATTTCATAGGGTTTGAGCGGAACCGAGATCTGATGTCCATCCTTTACAGGAAGTTCTTCCAGGCGGTTTTCCAAAAGATCACAGCGGAAGGCCTGTTGAATGGGGTGTCCAAAGGTCAGGGTAGGAACGGCCGGTGCATTTCCGTTTTCATAGAAGCGGAGAACGGTGCTGTCGCGATTTTCCGCCTTTTTGGCCATTTCGAAGAAGCAGTGAGGCGAATCGCACTGCACCAGCGAGAACATTTCCGGAATGCTTCCGTCTCCGTTGCCGGGGAGGAATGCCGTCCAGACCGGAACGTTCAGATCATAGGCCTGCGGAATGGTGTCGCTGTCCAGGCAGCGGCCGGCGTGCGGGAAGATGGAGTAGGTAAAGCGATGATGTCCGATATCCGCATCCTTGTTGGGATAACAGCCGGACTTGATCAGCGTCAGTCCAAGGCGGCCGTCGCGTGCGGAGTATCCGTATTTACAGTTGTTAAGCAGGCTCATGCCGCCGCCGTTATCGGAGAGGTCGGCCCATTTATGGCCGCAGACCTCAAATTTGGCGCTGTCCCAGCTGTGATTGCTGGTAGTTTCCCGCTCGACGTTTCCGTATTGGATTTCAAAGGAAGCGCGGGTGGTGTTGACGGCAACCGGAAATTCGACCCGCAGCAGGACGTTGGAATCCTGCCAGTCCGCTTCTGTTTCAAAGTCGATGCGGGGACTGCCGGGATACAATCGGATTTTCTGGGAAATGGTGGAACGTCCGGTTTTCCATTCTGCGGCGAGGGTGCAGCGCACCGGTCCCCATTCGATCACTTTCAGAGGAGAGGTGCAGGCAACAGCAAAGGGTTTGCGGCGATAATAGTCATCAATATCCCAGTTGTCCCAGTTTCCGGGGCGATCCTCATAGGCAGCGATCCGATTTCCGATCTGACCGGAGGGGATCAGTTCGCGTCCGGTTTTCTTTTCAATCAGGGAGGTGAGCTCGCCGGTTTCGGAGAAGGCAGCCTGATACCATTCGTTGGAGAAAATTCCGTCGAATGTCTGCGGGAGAGCAGACGAAACGGGTGTCCCATTTTCAAAGAGAAGGGTGGTGTATCCGGCTGAAGGCAGGTCGGATACAGCGGCCAGCAGCGAGCCGTCCTCTCCCCGCTGAATGGGAGAAACCTGGCAGCCGCAGCGGACACCGCCGTAATTTTCCGCCTCTTCGGGCAGGGTCAGAACCGTATTTCGCCGGAATCCCAGGGAATTGTAGCAGAGAATGCCGGGTGATTGGGTGTGAATGCCGCCAGTAAGGGTAGAAAGATCCTTCCGGATCAGCTTTTCCGCAGAATCCAGGATTTCCGCATATTGGCGGTCGGTAGTCTGATAGACTTCGCTGATGCTGCTTCCGGGGATGATGTCGTGGAACTGGTTGAGGAGAATGGTATCCCAGCCGTCCGAAATTTCGCGGGCAGGATAGGCTTCCCCGAAGATCTGTCCGATGGAAGAAAGCGTTTCGAGCTGTCCGTAGCGGATTTCAGACATGCGGTTGAATTTTTTATTGCGGGAGGCGGAGGTGTAGGTTCCGCGATGCCGTTCAAAATACAGTTCCCCATCCCAGGTAGGCATGTCCGGATTTTTGGCGATAGCGGAAACCCGATCAAAGAAATCTGTTTCGCGTTCCAGCTGAATGCGGGGGATGCCGGGGAAGCCAAATTGCATGCGTTTGGCGGATTCGAGCATTTCCTCGGTAGGACCGCCGCCGCCGTCCCCGTATCCGTACAGAATGAGGGTATCCTCGGTGAGATCGCGGTTTTGGAAACGCTGATAGGTGCCCAGCGCCATATTGGGGTTGATAAGACCGGTATAAGTGGTCGTGTTCTGGGATTCGCTGAAGGTAACGGCGCCGGTGTCAGCCTGGGCATTGGTTGTCGTGGGCATGTAGACAAAGACTTCCGTACCATCGATGCCGCGCCATAAGAAGGTGTCATTGGGCAGCTGATTCTGCTGGTTCCAGGAGATTTTGGTAGTCATAAAGTAGGGGATTCCGCACAGTTTGAGAATCTGGGGCAGGGCGGCGGAATAGCCAAAGACATCCGGCAGCCAGAGGGAATGACATTCCTTGCCGAACTCCTCGCGGAAGAATCGAGTTCCTTTTAGAATTTGACGAACCAGCGATTCTCCGGATGGGATATTGCAGTCCGATTCGAGCCACATGGCGCCGTCAACTTCCCAGCGTCCCTCCGCGACTCTCTGTTTGATGCGCTCGTATTGTTCCGGCGCCTGTTCCTTGACAAATTGATACAGAATGGGCTGGCTGGACATGAAAATGTAATCCGGATAATGTTCCATCAGTTCCAGAACAGTTGAAAAGCTGCGCAGTGCCTTTTCGCGGGTTTGGGAGACTGTCCAGAGCCATGCAATGTCGATGTGGGTATGGCCGATAGCGCTGACGGTCGGAAGAGCGGGGTTGACTGAGGTATAGAATGCCTCGCGCAGGACGGCGCGCATTTCTTCCAGGGAATCATAGTAGGCAGGGGAGTATGGTTCCCGCAGATCGAGCAGATCCAGGGCGTTCTGGATTGGATGGAGAATTTTGCGGGCGTCATCGGGACTGCGACCGGCGAGCAGGGACGCCGCGTCCAGCGGAATGGAAAGATCGTAATACGCCTGCTCGGTCGGAACATCGGTGACTTCCAGGGCGGCGCGCAGCAGCAGATCTCCCGGCACCGTTCCGCTGTAAGCAAGAATGGCGATTTCGAAGGATTCTCCGACTTTGGCAGGTTCTGCGATGCGGATGCGGGTATGGTTGACATCCGCGCCCTGAATCAGTTTTTGGTTGCAGTAAACCAGCATCTGCGGATTGGTGGCATCCCATTGGCCTTCCCGTCCGGTTGTCAGCCGAAGGTCGACCCGTTTCCCGTCAAATTCCGCGGGAATTGTAACCGTTGTGCGATACCAGCGGTGCGCATCCAATCCTTTCCACGGAAGATCCGTGTCCCATTCGGTCCAGCTGCTGCAGTCGCAGGATTCCCCGTGATCCAGTTTTCCGTCCAGGATGCGGAAATACCGGATCGGCATGGAATCCGCTGGAATCAGTTTTTTCAAATCGCCGGCAAGCCGCTGCCCGCGTTCCAATGCAAATTTCAGATTCATGGAAATCTCCTCTCGTAACATGAATGTACAATTTCAGCCGAATTTTATTCGGAGAAGCAATCTTCTTTCCTATTATAGCACAATTTACACCGAAAGGAAACGAGCTTTTTTGTGGTATTTTCGACTGAAAACAGTCGTTTTTCCTTGTGCAAATGGCACATCAAATAAAAAAGGACGCTGCCGAAGCAACGTCCTGAAAGGATTGAATTTTCAGATTAATACATGCCGCCTGCAGGTGCTGCCGGAACGGGAGGAGTATCCTCTTTGATGTCGGCAACCAGAGATTCGGTGGTGAGAACCATCGCTGCAACGGAAGCTGCATTTTCCAGAGAGCTGCGGGTAACCTTGGTAGGATCCACGATGCCGGCCGCGATCATATCGCAATATTCTTCCTTAGCAGCATCGAAGCCGTAGCCAACCTTGCGGGAGTTGAGGATCTTGTCAACGATGACCGAGCCTTCCAGACCACTGTTTGTAGCGATCTGACGAACCGGCTCTTCCAAAGCTTTCAGCACGATGGACATACCGGTCTTTTCATCGCCGGTAGCGGATTTCATCAAAGCTTTGACAGCGGGGATTGCGTTGAGCTGAGCAGTACCGCCGCCAGCTACGATGCCTTCCTCAACTGCAGCCTTGGTAGCGGAGAGAGCATCCTCGATGCGGAGTTTCTTTTCTTTCATTTCCACTTCGGTAGCAGCGCCGACTTTGATAACAGCAACACCGCCGGAGAGTTTTGCCAGACGTTCCTGGAGTTTTTCGCGGTCGAAGTCGGAAGTGGTGGTTTCGATCTGAGATTTGATCTGATGAATGCGGGACTTGATTTCATCCGCATCGCCGAAGCCGTTGACGATGATGGTGTTTTCCTTCTGGACAACAACCTGACGGGCACGGCCGAGCTGATCGATGGTAGCATCCTTCAGTTCCAGGCCGAGTTCAGAGGTGATTACCTGGCCGCCGGTGAGGATTGCGATATCACGCAGCATTTCTTTGCGGCGGTCGCCGAAGCCGGGAGCCTTGACTGCAACGCAGTTGAAGGTGCCGCGCAGTTTGTTGAGGATCAGGGTGGTCAGAGCCTCGCCCTCGACGTCCTCTGCGATGATAACCAGTTTCTTGCCGCTCTGGACGATCTGCTCGAGCAGAGGAAGCAGTTCCTGAATGTTGGAGATCTTCTTATCGGTAATCAGAATGAAAGCGTCATCCATAACAGCTTCCATCTTGTCGGTATCGGTGCACATATAAGGAGAAATGTAACCGCGGTCGAACTGCATGCCTTCTACGACTTCGCTGTAAGTTTCAGCAGTCTTGGATTCTTCCAGGGTGATGACGCCGTCAGCGGTAACTTTATCCATTGCCTCAGCAATCAGCTTGCCGACTTCTTCGCTGCCGGAAGAAACGGTGCCGACACGGGCGATATCTTCGGAACCGTCCACTTTCTTGGAGTTTGCAACAATGGCTTTGACAGCCTCGTCAACAGCTTTCTGGATACCGCGTTTGATAATCATAGGATTTGCGCCGGCAGCAACGTTCTTCATGCCTTCGCGAACGAGAGCCTGTGCCAGAAGGGTAGCGGTAGTGGTACCGTCGCCTGCTGCATCGTTGGTCTTGGTTGCAACTTCCTTCACGAGCTGTGCGCCCATATTTTCAAAAGCATCCTCGAGCTCGATTTCTTTTGCAATGGTAACACCGTCGTTGGTGATCAGCGGAGCGCCGAATTTCTTATCCAGAACGACGTTGCGGCCTTTCGGACCAAGGGTGATTTTAACGGTGTCTGCGAGTTTGTCAATACCGGTCTGAAGAGCTTTTCTGGCTTCTTCTCCGTAAATAATCTGTTTTGCCATGATGGATTTTCCTCCTCAAAAGTTCTATCAAATGAATGCTTATTCCACAACAGCCAGAACGTCGCTCTGCCGAACGATGGTGTATTCCTGACCATCCAGTTTGACTTCGGTGCCGGAATACTTGCTGATGAGGACCTTGTCGCCGACCTTCAGTTCCATGGTAACCTCATGACCGTCCACAACGCCGCCCTTGCCGACTGCAACGACTTCTGCAACGGAAGGTTTTTCCTGAGATGCGGCGGAGAGGATGATACCGCCCTTGCTGACTTCTTCGGCCTCGGTCATTTTGACGACTACGCGGTCTGCCAAAGGTTTGATATTCATAGATGTTTCCTCCTTATATGATGGGTCATAAAATCCGAATTTCTTAGCACTCAACATTCTCGAGTGCTAACAATACTTATTTTAGCCGAATTTTCAGAAAAATCAAGGGGTTTTTTGAAAATTCCCCAAAGATTGTAACATTGCACAAATCAAGAATGGGTTTTCTCGTTAGAATGAATAATACACGCAAAATATGGAAACATTTTATTCATTTTTATTCCAAACAAATGGAATGGGAAGTCTTTTATATAAAGAAGGGATTGAGAGCAGAATAGGAATGTATGAAATTTCGAAAAAATAAGATATTTGAGAATAAATGCCGGTGATTAATGGAAAAATCCGCAAAACTTTGTTGAAAATTATCGGTTTCATGTATTGACAAGGCTATAACGATATGCTATACTGTTACCTAACATAACATTTCGTCAGAAAGAAGATGACCGCTATGTGTGAAGAAATCAAAGTGACCTTAACGACTTGTCCCAAGCAGAAACCAGATGAGGATCATCTCGTCTTTGGCCATACCTTTACCGATCACATGTTTGAAATGGATTGGAATCAGAAAGACGGCTGGCATGACGCCCGTATTGTACCGTATGGCCCTCTTTCTCTGAGCCCTGCCTGCAACTGCCTGCATTATGGTCAGGAAACCTTTGAAGGAATGAAGGCATACCGCTGCGATGACGGCAGCATCCGCCTGTTCCGTCCGGAGGAAAACTTCAAACGGATGAACAATTCGAATGACCGCCTGTCCATGCCGCAGCTGGATGTGGATTTCTGTCTCAAGGCGCTGAAAAAGCTGATCGAAATTGATGCGGACTGGGTTCCTCATAAACCCAATACTTCTTTGTATATCCGTCCGTTTATGATCGGAACAGAGCCTTCTTTGGGTGCACATACCTCGAGTCAGTACAAATTCTTAATCATTCTGAGCCCGGTAGGTGCATACTATGCAACAGGCCTGAGCCCTGTCAAGATTTATGTAGAAAATGAATATGTGCGCGCAGTGCGCGGCGGTACCGGATTTGCAAAATGCGGCGGCAACTATGCGGCTTCGATGAAGGCGCAGGATGTAGCGGCAGCAGAAGGCTTTTCGCAGGTTCTGTGGCTGGACGGTGTCGAGCGGAAATATGTCGAGGAAGTCGGCGCAATGAACGTCTTCTTTGTCATTGGCGACGAAGTGGTGACACCTGCCCTGCATGGCAGCATCCTCCCCGGTATTACCCGGAAGTCGGTTATTGAACTGCTCCGCAGCTGGGGAATGAAGGTGACAGAGCGTCGTGTCGCAGTGGAAGAACTGGTGGAGGCCTATAAGGAAGGCAAATTCACCGAAATGTTCGGCAGCGGCACAGCGGCAGTCATTTCGCCGGTCGGACTGCTCCGGTATCAGGATGTGGATATGGAACTGTCTGGCGGCAAGATCGGGGAACTTTCCCAGAAACTGTACGATTCTCTGACCGGAATCCAGTGGGGAAAAGCACCGGATCCGTTCGGATGGAGTGTCAAAGTGCTGTAAGATTGCAGATAAAAGCCCGCCGGTGTGCTGTGAGGCCCGGCGGGTTTTCTCTATATGAAGCGGGCGGGAATGACCCGCGGCGCGGCTTCCCTTTATCCTATGCGGGGGAAGGCAAAATGGTGAGCCGGCAGAATTTTAGAAATTCATAAAAATTCTCTTGCATAATTGCAAAAAGCAACGTATAATGAAAACTGGATTTTTTCAGTTGAAATTCCAAACAGAAACTAATATAAAGGAGCGTGTGAGGATGGGCACAGGAAACAGACCCGGAAGCACCGTCATATTACCGGCAGTCTCGATGCGGGGCATTGTAATGTTCCCGTCGATGCTTCTGCATTTTGATGTAGGCCGGGAAAAATCAATTCTCGCAGTCAAGCAGGCAATGGAACACGATAAGGAGATCTTCCTTGTCGCGCAGAAAGACTATACCGTAGAGGATCCCAAAGAGGAGGATCTTTACAAAGTCGGCGTTGTAGCGAAAATTGTTCAGATGCTGCATACAGATAAAAATTCCGTTCGGATTATGGTAGAGGGGCTGTATCGGGCAGCGGTTGTCAAGACAGATCTGGACGGCCCTTATATGACCTGCGAGGTAAAAACAGTCGGCGATCAGCGGATGCCTCCGCTCACAGATGAGGAAAAGCAGGCGCTTTTCCGCGCAGTGGTTAATAGCTTTGAGCATTATTGTGAAATGGTGCCGAAGATCCCGCGGGAGATCATTGCGAATGTATACGCACAGAAGACATTGTCCGGACTGTTTGATAAAATTGTACAGAACCTGTTTTTCCAGGTCGAGGATAAGCAGGCGATGCTGGAAGAGCGCAATCTGGTTGCCCGGCTGGAGATGCTGGTGGCACTTTTGGAACGGGAAACCAACATCTTGAGCATCGAGCAGGATATTTACAGCCAGGTCAAGGAGTCGATGGATAAAAACCAGCGGGATTATTTCCTGCGGGAACAGCTCCGCGTCATCAGCAATGAGCTGGGCGAGGGCGACAATCCGCAGGAAGAATCGATGGAATACATGGATCAGATCCAGAAAATAAAATGTATTTCCGAGGAATCCCGCGAAAAATTGCTGAAGGAATGCGACCGACTGTATCGGATGCCGCCGCAGTCGCAGGAGGCGCAGGTGGTGCGCGGATATCTGGAGGCAGTGCTGGCGCTGCCGTGGGATACCGTATCCAAGGAACATGCCGATGTGGAAAAGGCGCGGAAAGTGCTGGATCACGATCATTACGGCATGAAGAAGGTCAAGGAACGCATTCTCGAATTGATTGCGGTCCGGAAGCTGGCACCGGATATCAAGGGACAGATCATCTGTCTGGCCGGCCCTCCCGGTGTGGGAAAAACGTCGGTCGCCAAGTCGATTGCCAAGGCGCTGGGACGCAAATATGTCCGGATTTCGCTGGGCGGCGTCCGGGATGAGGCGGATATCCGCGGACATCGGAAAACCTATCTCGGATCGATGCCGGGACGGATTATGGATGCCATGCGGCAGGCCGGAACCCGCAATCCTCTGATGCTGCTGGATGAAATCGATAAGATGGGGGCGGATTTCAAGGGGGATCCCTCCTCGGCGATGCTGGAGGTATTGGATTCGGAACAGAATAACGCCTTCCGCGACCATTATCTCGAAGTGCCGTTTGATTTGAGTGAAGTGCTGTTTATTACCACGGCGAATAATGTGTCGAATATCCCCGGGCCGCTGTATGACCGCATGGAAATCATCGAAATGGGCAGCTATACCCGCGAGGAAAAGTGGAATATTGCCAAAAAGCATCTGATTCCCAAGCAGATGAAGCGGCATGGCCTGAACGGCAAGCAGCTGAAATTCTCCAAAGAGGGAATTTATACCCTGATTGACGGCTATACCCGGGAATCGGGCGTGCGGAATCTGGAACGGGAAGTCGGATCGATCTGCCGGAAGACGGCGAAGGCGATCGTATCCGAGGAGGCCACATCGGTGAATGTGACCCCCGATACTCTTCAGCAAATGCTGGGCGGCCGGAAATTCCTGGATGAAGGGCTGCGCCCGGCGGATGAGGTCGGCGTGGTAACCGGTCTGGCATGGACGTCGGTCGGCGGCGAGACGATGGATATTGAAACGATCGTCCTGCCGGGAACCGGTAAGATTCAGATTACCGGACAGCTCGGCGAGGTGATGACCGAATCTGCACAGATCGCGGTCAGCTATGTGCGCAGCGTGGCGGCAGATTATGGAATCGCACCGGATTTTTATAAGGATAAGGACATTCACATTCATGCGCCGGAAGGGGCAGTTCCCAAGGACGGTCCGTCAGCCGGTGTCACGATGGTGACGGCTATTACCAGTGCATTGAGCGGAATTCCGGTCAGACGGGATGTTGCGATGACCGGTGAAGTGACCTTGCGCGGACGGGTGCTGCCGATCGGCGGCCTGCGCGAGAAGTCGATGGCCGCTTATCGGATGGGTGTCAAGACCGTCTTCATTCCGGAGGAAAACCGCAAGGATCTGGAAGAAGTGGATGAGGTTGTCAAGGAAAATATCGCCTTTGTGCCGGTTTCGCATGTGAGCGAGGTGCTGAAGGGTGCGCTGGTGCGTAAGCCGGAATCATCCGCCGTGCAGCAGCCGGAACCGTCTGCATCGGTTCTGCCGGAAAATCAGGCGGAATCCAAGAGCATCGCGGTGCAGTAGGAGGCAGTATGAATTATCAGAATGTGTCATTTCTGGCATCATACGGCCTGCTGAAGCAGATTCCGCCCTCCAAGCGGATGGAAATTGCCTTTGCCGGCCGGTCCAATGTGGGAAAATCTTCGCTGATTAACAAGCTGCTGGGGAGAAAGGCGCTTGCGCGTGTGAGCGCCGTCCCCGGCAAAACCGCCACAATCAATTTTTATGACCTGGACAAGACCGTTCATCTGGTGGACTTGCCCGGTTATGGGTATGCGAAGGTGGCAAAGTCCGAGAAATTTCGGTGGGCGGAACTGATTGAAGGATACCTGAATGATCCGAACCGAGATTTGGGGCTGGTGATTCTGCTGGTGGATATGCGCCATCCGGCAACCAAGCTGGACTGCGACATGGCAAATTACCTCATCGAAACGGAGAAGCCTTTTCTTGTGGTGCTCACCAAGGCGGATAAGCTTAATAAAACGGAACGCGAAAAGCGTCTGGCTTCCATTGCGGATGAACTTCCCTGCGGGGAGGATCTGACGATCATCCCATTTTCTGCGGAAACCGGAGAAGGTGTGGATGTCCTGCGCGGAATTCTGGACGAAATTTCTGCGCCGGAACAGTCGTAAATGCAGTAAAATGGAAGGATTGAAGGAAGAATGAAGAGAAGAATTTCGGTAGAAAATGGGGAGTTGATGCTGGGCGGGGTAGCCGCATCCAGATTGGCAGCGGAATACGGCACACCGCTGTATGTAATGGATGAGGCGCTGATCCGGCGGAACATGCAGGCTTTCCGTGTGTCAATGGAACAATATTACGGGCGTGGGCTGGTATGCTACGCTTCCAAGGCGTTCTGCTGCAAGGAAATCTATCGGATTGCGCAGCAAGAGGGTCTGGGAGTTGACGTCGTCTCGCTGGGAGAACTTTACACGGCAAAAAGCGTAGGCTTCCCGATGGAGAAGGTATGCTTTCATGGCAACAATAAGTCTGCGGAAGAATTGCGTGCGGCATTGGAATACGGCGTCGGACGGATTGTAGTCGATAATCTTCCGGAACTGCGGGAAATTGATCGGTATGCAAAGGAACTGGGGAAAAAAGCGCCGATCTTGCTGCGGATTAAGCCCGGCATTGACGCGCATACCCATAGCTTTATCATGACTGGGCAGATTGATTCCAAATTCGGCTTTGCGCTGGAAACCGGCGAAGCGATGCAGGCTGTCCGGGAAGCAATTGCAGCGGAATCCGTTCAGCTGAAGGGAATTCATTGTCACATTGGATCCCAGATTTTCCAGGTAAATCCTTTTGTGGAAGCTGGGAAGGTTATGACCGGATTTCTGGCAGACGTGAAGGATGAAACCGGATATGAAATGACAGACCTGAATCTGGGAGGAGGTTTTGGGATTCGCTACACCGATGAGGATGAGCCGGTTCCGTTTGGCGATTATATGGGACCTGTATCGGAGGCGGTTCGGGAAACGGCGCAGAAGCGCGGAATTTCCATGCCGTTTGTGCTGATTGAGCCGGGTCGCTCGATTGTAGGGGAGGCGGGTACCACTTTGTACACCGTTGGATCCATCAAGGAGATTCCCGGAATCCGGACCTATCTGGCGGTTGACGGAGGAATGGGAGATAATCCCCGTTATATTCTTTATCAATCCAAATATGATATGCTTCCTGCCTGCCGCGCGGATGCACCGGCTACACATCGGTATACTGTTGCAGGGAAATGCTGCGAGAGCGGAGACCTGTTAGGTGAAAATGTTCCGCTGCCGGAGATGCAGGAGGGGGAACTGCTGGCGGTATTGTCGACCGGCGCCTACAACTATTCGATGGCTTCTCGTTATAACCGGAGGGGAATTCCGCCGGTGGTAATGGTGAAGGACGGGAAATCCCGCCTGATCGTAAAAGGGGAAACTTTGGAAGATCTGGTGCGGAACGATCTGTAAAAATAGTAAAAGAATGGCGAAAATTCTCGTTTTGGGCAACAAAGTGGGAATTTTCGCCGAAAAGTTTTCTGAATTTTGCATAATTTTATTTTTTTGGTCAAAAATAAAATTACCAGTTGACAAATGAGATTGTATTTGCTATAATAGTTAAGCGTTGAGGACAACGCATGGTGATATGAGCCACTAGCTCAGTTGGCAGAGCATTTGACTTTTAATCAAAGGGTCCGGAGTTCGAATCTCCGGTGGCTCACCATTTTGTTTCATGCCGGGAAACCGGTTTTTTATATCGCTGGAAGCCGCTACGGTTCCAACGGCAATAAGAGCCACTAGCTCAGTTGGCAGAGCATTTGACTTTTAATCAAAGGGTCCGGAGTTCGAATCTCCGGTGGCTCACCAGAATGGACAGGTTCATGAACAGATTGTTTGTGAACCTGTTTTTTTCATATCAGCTGGGGACGGAGGAAGGAAGATGATCCGGACAAAAAAAGAGCTGCAATATTATCTGGAACAGGATCGTCTGGCAATCCGCAGAATCAAGGACAAGCGGCCGCATTTGCTGGGGGATGAGATCTGGAAATATACGCGGGCACTTCGGAAATGGGAGTATTATGCGGGGCGCGGCGGACTGGAAAAGATTCTGTACTTTTACTATAAATATCGTACACATGAGCTGGGATTGAAATGCGGCGGGTATTCGATTCCGATGGGCGTATTCGGCCCGGGAATTTCCATCGCACATCCGGGGTCTATTACGGTAAATTGCTCGGCGAGGATTGGAAAAAATTGCCGGATCCATGAAGGTGTCTGCATCGGAGTTACAAACGGGATCGAGCAGGCAGCTCATATCGGAGATAATGTTTTTATCGGAAGCGGCGCGAAAATCATCGGGGACATCACCATTGCCGACGATGTTGCCATTGGTGCCGGTGCGGTCGTAGTGAAGTCGATCACCGAACCGGGAACAACTTGGGCAGGCGTCCCAGCACATAAAATTTCAAACAATAATTCTCATTCCAATATCAGTCCGTATCTGAATTTGGATGAAAAGTAAAAATGCGAAAAATTGCTTGCCTTTCGGGGAGAGGCGTGGTAAAATAATGTTGAATGTCCACTGGATTTGTTGAGATACGGAGGTATCAATTTGGCCGAAAACAGAAGTTCTTCCGTTCGTGTTCTGACGGCGGAGGAGATGGCAAAACAGAAAGAATATGAAAAGCTCTGCGCCCGGCTGCTGGAGGAACGTTTCGGAGAGGAACGCAGTCTGCTGGCGTTGGTGCACAGCTATGGCTGCCAGCAGAATACGTCCGACGGCGAAAAGCTGATGGGAATGCTGGCGGAAATGGGATTCGGATTTACCGAGAATCCTGCCGACGCGGATCTGATTCTGTACAATACCTGCGCAGTGCGGGAAAATGCGGAAGTAAAGGTTTTTGGAAACGTGGGAGAATTGTCCCACCTGAAAAAAAGCCGGCCGGAAATCCTGATTGGTTTGTGCGGATGCATGATGCAGCAGCAGCACATCGCAGCCAAGGTGAAAAAAAGTTATCCGCAGGTGGATTTCGTTTTTGGAACCCATGCGCTGCCGCAATTTCCGGAGATTTTAGCCAATACTCTGCAAAGCGGCAAGCGAACCTTCGAAATTGAAGATTCAGCGGGCGTAATTGCGGAGGGAATTCCGGTGCACCGGATGCCTGGTGTCAAGGCAAGCCTGCCGATTATGTACGGCTGCAACAATTTCTGTACCTATTGTGTCGTGCCGCTGGTGCGGGGCAGGGAACGGAGCCGCCGTTCTGCGGATGTACTGCGCGAGGCGCGGGAAATTGCGGATGCTGGATTCCGGGAAATCACCCTGCTGGGACAGAATGTCAATTCCTATGGCAATGATTTGTCGGATGACCTTCATTTTCCGCAGCTTTTGCGTGCGGTCAATGAAATTCCGGGAGATTTCTGGGTGCGTTTTCTGAGTTCTCATCCCAAAGACTGCACCAAGGAATTGATTGATACCATCGCGGAATGCCCGAAAGTCTGCAATCACATCTATCTGCCGGTTCAGAGCGGAAGCAACCGTGTGCTGCGGCTGATGAACCGGAATTATACGGTAGAATGGTATAAGGAATTGATCGCCTATGCGCGGGAACGGATTCCGGGCGTTATGTTCACGACCGATCTGATTGTCGGATTCCCGGGCGAGACGGAAGAGGATTTCATGCAGACACTCGATCTGGTAAAAGAAGTGCGGTTTGCCTCCCTCTTTACCTTTATTTATTCGAAGCGGGTCGGTACCCGCGCCGCCGAAATGGAAGATCCGGTTCCGAAGGCGGAGAAATCCCGTTGGTTCTCCCTGCTTCTGGATACACAGAGGGAAATTGGTGCGGAACATTACCGGAAGATGGTCGGAAAAACATATCGGGTGCTCGCCGACGGAAAGAGCCCGATCGGATTGGCCGGCCGGACAGAATTTAATGCGGTCATTGATTTTCCGGGCGAGGAATCGCTGATCGGACGCTTTCTGCAGGTTGAGGTTACCAGTGCAGATAAGCATGACCTGACCGGAGTCATCCGGGCAGTGGAATAAAAGCAGAGGTGGGGAATCCCCGCTGCCGATAGATATTTACCCAAAAGAAAGGCTGGAAAGAAAAATGGATCTCATTCAGATGGCAAGAGAGATGGGCAAAGCCCTTCAGGCAACCGAAGAATATAAGCGTTTTGAGGCTGCGCGCAAGGCAAACGACGAGGATCAGTCCTTGCAGGACGGCATCGGCGATTTCAACCTGAAGCGGATGAAAATGAGCCAGGAAATGCAGAAGGAAGAGAAAGACGAAAAGAAACTGCAGGAACTCAATGAAGAACTGCAGCGGATTTATACCGAGGTCATGGGCAATGCCAATATGATGGAATACAACATTGCCAAGCAGGAACTCGATGAGATGATGCAGAAAGTCAATGCCATCCTCTCGATGTGTGTCAACGGTGAGGATCCCGATACCTGCGAGATCCCCGAGCACAACTGCACCGGCTCCTGCGCAACCTGCGGAGGCTGCCACTAATCAGCAAAACAAGGCTGCAGCGGCCTGACCGGATGAGAAAATCCGGCAGATTCGCCGCAGCTTTTTCAAATTTTCAGCCATAGGGAGGGTACCAAATTGGGTAAGCTGTCTCCAATGATGCAGCAGTATGAGGAGATTAAAGCACAGTATCAGGATTATATTTTGTTTTATCGAATCGGCGATTTTTATGAGATGTTTTTTGAGGACGCGCTCACAGCGTCCCGCGAACTGGAACTGACCCTGACCGGGCGTGACTGCGGAATGGAGGAACGCGCCCCCATGTGCGGCGTGCCGTATCACGCCTGCGATGTGTACCTGAAAAAACTGGTGGAGAAGGGATATAAGGTTGCCATCTGCGAGCAGATGGAATCCCCATATGAAGCCAAGGGAGTCGTGAAGCGGGAAGTCATTCGGATTACGACGCCGGGTACCATCGTCGAGGGAAGCATGCTGCCGGAAGGCGAGAACAATTACATCGCGAGTATCTATTATACGCCGGAGGGATATGGTGCCTGTTTTGCGGACGTCTCGACGGGCGAGGCGCAGTTTACACAGTATGAAGGCAGCGATGCCGAACGGGGAATTATCAACGAATTATCCAAGTTTTCTCCGCGGGAACTGCTGATCAATTCGGCCTTTTATGATTGTGCGGATGCGCGGGATTTTCTGCAGAATCGCCTGCAGTGTGTGGTGGATCCAATGGAGGATTCGGTATATGAGCAGAAGCAGGCTGTGCGGCTGGTGCTGGATCAGTTTCAAGCGGAAGATCTGGAGGAACTGCGGCTGAAAAACAGTGTGCTGGCCCTTTATGCGGTGGCTGCGCTGGTATCCTATCTGCGGGAGACCCAGAAAAGCGGTGCAAAGCGTTTGACCGGGCTCACGCGGTACAGCGATGAGCAGTATCTTTCGATTGATTTCACGGCACGGCGCAATCTGGAACTGACCGAAACGCTCCGCACCCATGAAAAACGGGGCTCGTTGCTCTGGGTGCTGGATAAGACCAAAACCGCAATGGGAAAACGTCTCATGCGGAAATATCTGGAACGTCCGCTCGCCTCCATTCCGCAGATTACCCGGCGTCAGGCTGCGGTGGCGGAACTCTGCGATCAGACCATGAAGCGAATGGAACTGATCGAGGCGCTGAACGATGTCCACGATCTGGAACGTCTGATGACTAAGGTGGTTTATGGAACTGTAACGCCACGGGAATTGCTTTCTCTTTCCTATACCGCCTCCAATTTGCCGCGGGTAAAGGCGGCAGCAGCCGGATTGCAGTCCAGCCTGTTGGAAGATTTATATACACGGCTGGATCCGCTGAATGAAATGCGGGAACTGATTGACGAGGCGATTGACGAGGATGCGCCGGTCAATCGGAAGGACGGCGGCTACATCAAACACGGATACCGGGCGGATCTGGACGAATACAAGGATCTGCAGAGCAATGCGAAAGGGTATCTTGCCGCAATTGAAGAGCGGGAACGGGAAGCAACCGGCATCAAGAACCTGCGGGTGAGCTATAACCGGGTGTTTGGCTATTATATCGAGGTGACGAAATCCTTCCTCAGCCAGGTGCCTGACCACTATATCCGCAAGCAGACGCTGACCGGATCAGAACGCTACATCACCGAAGAACTGAAGGAACTGGAAAGCAAGGTGCTGTATGCGAGCGACCGGATGATCGCGATGGAAGCGGAGATCTATGAGGAAATCTGCAAAAAGGTAGCAGCCTGCCTGCCTGTTATTGAGCAGACCGCATCGGCCGTTGCCCAGCTGGATGTGCTGGCTTCTCTGGCGCAGGTTGCGGTGGATAATAACTATGTCCGGCCGGACTTTTCGGTGGGCGGAGAGATCCGCATTCTGGAGGGACGTCATCCGGTTGTAGAGGCGATGTTCCCGCAGACCCCCTTCGTTCCGAATGATACCCTGCTTGATCCGGAGGAAAATTTGGTTGCAGTGATTACCGGTCCCAATATGGCCGGAAAATCGACCTATATGCGGCAGGTCGCCCTGATCTGCATTATGGCGCAGATGGGATCGTTTGTGCCGGCGAAGGCGGCAACGCTGTCCGTTATCGATCGGGTCTTTACCCGCGTTGGTGCGTCGGACGACCTGACGGCAGGCCAGTCCACTTTTATGGTGGAAATGAGCGAGGTGGCATATATCCTCAAAAATGCGACGCCGCAGAGCCTGGTGATTCTCGACGAAATCGGAAGAGGAACCTCCACCTTTGACGGGATGAGCATCGCCAAAGCCGTGGTGGAATTTATCGTGAAAGAAAAGAACATCCGGTCCAAAACGCTGTTTGCGACCCATTATCACGAACTTACGGAACTGGAAAACCAGTATAAGGGAGTAGTCAACTATAATATTGCGGTGAAAAAGCGCGGGGATGACATCATCTTCCTTCGAAAAATTCTGCGCGGCGGGGCGGATGACAGCTATGGAATCGAGGTCGCCAAGCTGGCGGGAGTGCCGGATAAGGTGATCCGGCGCGCGAAGGCAGTTCTGGCGGATCTGGAGAAAAATATGCAGCGTCCGAGCATTGCCGAACAGCCGGTGACAGAAGAACGGGAACAGATTTCCTTTACGGATCAAGCGGACAGCCGTGCCGCGGATGCCCTGCGGAAGATGGATATTGACAGTATGTCGCCGCGGGAGGCGCTGGATGCCTTGTATGAGCTGAAATCCCTGCTGGGGAATACCTGATGATTCGCAGGACAATAAGGAGGAAGTATCATGGCAAAGGAAAAACGTTTTGTAAAGCTGTATGAGGAGAGCGTTGGCTTGATGGCAGGTGCCTATATTCTGGTAGATACCCAAACGGGGGTACACTACCTGCTGGCGCAGAATGGTTCCATCGGCGGCCTGACGCCGCTTCTGGATGCAGACGGTAAGCCGGTCATCACGTTGGAGGATGTGGAAGAGAAGGAGAAAGGAATCTATGGCAATTAACGGGAAGAGGCTGCTCTTCTGGGGAATTTTGTCATTCGGACTGCTGGCGGGAGTTGCGGCTCTCTTTGCCGGATATGGCGTTCGTCCAGTCGGAATGGGCGGAACGGGAGAAACAACAGCATATGCTTGTTTCCTGAGCATTTTGTATATTCTGGATTGTTTGTGCTTGTGTCTGATCGGCGGAATGAAGCGGCAGCCGGCATTTCCGGCAGCTTTGGCGGTGATAACCGGCTTGCTGCTGGCATTTCCCGGCTGGTGGGGTGCGCCTTTCTATGGTATCGCTCTGAATTTTTCCAGCGGAATCGGAATTCTGCGGCTTTTGGGATCGGGAGTCCTGATTTTGGGAATTTTGTGCTTTTGGGCTGGTGGAATTCTGCGGGAAAAGAGAGGCTGCGGGGAACCGCTGCGAATACCGAAGGTGCCGTCCTTGTTGGATGAGGAAGACGAGGAATAACGGAGAAAAGGAGGATATTTATGCCGAAAATCAATGTGCTGCCGACGACGGTTTCGGAACTGATTGCAGCCGGTGAAGTGATCGAACGTCCGGCTTCGATTGTGAAAGAACTGGTAGAGAATTCGATCGATGCAGGTGCTGCGACCGTGACGGTGGAATTGCAGAATGGCGGCGTGCGATACCTGCGCATTACCGACAATGGATGCGGGATCTCTCCGGAGGATGCACCGGTGGCGTTTCTGCGGCATGCGACCAGCAAGGTGCGGACAGCGGCGGATCTGGATTCAATCGGAACGCTCGGGTTCCGGGGAGAAGCATTGGCCTCCATTGCAGCGGTAGCACATGTCGAGATGCTCACCCGGACAGCGGACAGCGATCTGGGAACTGCGGTTCGGATCAGCGCATCCGAGGTGGAAAGCGTGTCGGAAGCCGGATGCCCGGTCGGCACGACCATTGTGGTGCGGGATGTGTTCTATAATGTCCCGGCCCGGCTGAAATTCCTCAAAAAGGATGTGTCGGAGGCGAATGCTATCCAAAGCATCCTCGAAAAGATTGCACTGTCGCATCCGGAAATCTCCTTCAAGCTCATCCGGGACGGCCGGATTGCCTTCCATACTCCGGGCGATGGACGGCTGGAAAGTGTGATTTATACCGTATTCGGGCGGGAGTTTTCCCAGAATCTGCTGCCGGTCGATTATGAATTGGGCGGAATACGGGTGACAGGGTTTATAGGGAAACCCATGTACAGCCGTCCAAACCGTTCGATGCAGCACTTTTTTGTCAACGGGCGTTATACGCGGACCAAAACCGGAATTGCCGCCATTGAGGAGGGATTCCGTTCGTCCATTATGGTCGGAAAATTCCCGGCTTGCGTGCTGATGCTGCAAATGCCCTGCAATCTGGTCGATGTGAACGTTCATCCGGCCAAAATCGAGGTGCGGTTTGTCAGCGAAAAGGCGGTATTTGATGCCATTTATTTTGGGGTGAAGAGTGCGATTGCGGCCGGGAATGAGATTGCCCCTGCTGCCGAGCCGCCCAAACAGAAAGGAAATCTGCTGGGAAATTTTTTGCAGGAGGAGGCGGAACAGCAGACGTTTTCGGCACCGGTTAAGCCGGTTTCCTCCCCGGAAAAGCCGGTCAAAGTACTTGCTGCAAAGGAAGTTCCGGTTTCATCCGATCCTCCGGTCATTTCGATACTGCCGCCTATCAAGCGTGAGGAACCTGTGAAAAAGCAGGAAGAAGCCGTGAAAATTCCGCCAATCGAAATTCCTCCGGCACAGCCGGAAATGCAATCCGCGCCAATTCAGTCGGAGACTCTTCCGCCGGAACCTCCGGAATTGCCGCCGGAGAAACCGGTTCGAACCTATCGGATCCGGATCTTTGGCGAACTGTTTGCCACCTATATTCTGGCGCAGATTGATGACACCTTTGCGATGATCGATAAGCATGCCGCGCATGAGCGCATCCTCTATAACCGTCTGAAAGAGTCGCAGGATGGCTTAGATAAGCAGTACCTGCTGACCTCCATTGCTGTGACCCTTTCCCGCGCCGAGCATGAGGCGGTGCTCGACCGGCTGGAGACACTGGACCGGCTGGGATTTGCCGTCGAGGATTTCGGCGGAAATGTGGTGATGCTGCGCGCCGTACCGGCTGTTGTCAGCAATACGGATCCAAAGGAAATGTTTCTGGAAATTGCGGCGGGAATGGTTTCGATGCGTAAGCAGGAACTTCCGGATGTGGTAGAGGATATTCTGCATCGGATTGCCTGCCGGAGTGCGGTCAAGGCAAACGATCAGAATCACGAACAAGAACTCCAGCACCTGGTGGAGACGATTTGTTCCGATGAAAATGTGCGCTTTTGTCCGCACGGCCGTCCGGTCATTCTCCAGTACAGCAAGGCGGAAATAGAGAAAATGTTTGGAAGAATCCAGTAAAGAGGGATGAGATGAAGGATCAGAAACCTGTTGTCGCCGTGATGGGGCCGACTGCATCGGGCAAGACGGCACTTTCCATTGCGTTGGCCAAGAATTTTGACGGAGAAGTTGTGTCCGCGGACTCGATGCAGATCTATAAAGGAATGGACATTGCGACAGCGAAGCCGACGCCGGAGGAAATGGATGGCATCCCGCACCACTTGATCGGCTATGTGGAACCGGATGAGCCGTATAGCCTCGGGCGTTATGTGGAGGATGCGCGCCGCGCCATTGCGGAGATTCATTCGCGCGGGAAACTGCCCATTCTCTGCGGCGGAACGGGATTGTATTTGGACACCCTTCTCGATAACCGGGATATTGGGGAGACCGGGAGTGATCCCGCAGTCCGTGCAGAACTTTCCGCACTGGCAGAGGAGAAGGGGAGTGAGTACCTGCTTTCTTTGCTGCGGGAATTTGATCCGGAGACAGCCTCCAATCTGCATCCGAACAATCTGACACGGATTATCCGTGCAATCGAAGTATATCGTCTTTCCGGAATCACCATGGCGGAACTGCAGCGGAAAAGTCGGGAAACCCAGCCGATTTATTCCGCTCTGCGTATCGGGATTGCCTACCATAATCGGGAAACGCTGTATCAGCGGATCAACCGCCGGGTAGATCTGATGCTGGAACAGGGACTCCTGGAGGAAACCCGTCATTTTGTGGATGCCAAATTGTCGACATCGGTGCAGGCAATCGGGTATAAGGAATTATTTCCCTTTCTGCGCGGGGAAATTCCGCTGGAAACCGCAGTGGAATCCCTGAAGCAGTCTACACGGCGGTATGCCAAACGGCAGCTGACTTGGTTCCGAAGGGATGATCGGATTTATTGGGTGTATCCGGATGATCCGAGGCAGATAAGCGCATATGTGACGGCAGAAAGGCTGGTAAATCGTTTCCTGAGTGGGGAAAATTTGGAAAAAACACAGCCTCTTGACGAAAAATAATGAATTATGCGAAAAATATCCGAATAAATATTGAAAATAAGCTAGTCAAAACTCTATGAATATGATACAATATGTTTAATGCTGGTTATGTATCAGAAATAAAGAGAAGGAGGAACTTCCACATGAAGAATCTTAATTTGCAGGATGTTTTTCTCAATCAGGTCCGCAAGGATAAAACTTCCGTGACGATCTATTTGACCAATGGATTTCAGTTCCGGGGCGTTGTGAGAGGATTTGACAGTTATATTATTATTTTGGACTGTGATGGGAAACAGAATATTGTGTATAAACATGCGGTCTCGACTATCATTCCAGCACATCCGGTTTCTTTTCTGACCAACGGCGAAAACACAGAGGAGTCTGAAAATTGAACGATCGCATCATTCGGATTGCTGCATTCTTACTATCGATATTTTTGATCGTTTATGTGGGGGTACAGCTTGCCGGCTTTACTGACAGTGGATATACTACCCAGACGGTTTATGAACAGACCGTCACGCAGAGTCTCTCAATTCAGGGAGTATTTGTGCGGGAAGAGGTTCCTATACCGATTGATTCGGCAGGGAAGGTCGTTAGTCCGCTGTACAGTGTGGGAACAAAGGTAGCAATCAATACGCAGTTGGGTAGTATTTATCAGGATACCAGTGCAGTACGGGCACAGTATCGGGCACAAAATCTTACGACTACGATTTCCGCTCTGGAAAAAGCACAGGCATCCATATCCAGCAGTGACGTTGTGCGGCCGGATACTTTGAATGGGCAAATTGCGGAATATACATCCCAGCTGATTACAATGCGGGACGAGCAGGATTTTTCGGGAATCCAGGATCTTAAGGGAAAATTGACGGAATCCATGGCCAAACGTGCAATCGTGGTGGATGGAGTAACCGATTATTCGGCTCAGATTAGCGCCCTGCAATCGAATTTGACAGAATTACAAACATTGGCAGACAGCCAGACAGAGGAATTTACTTCGACAGCAGCAGGATATTTCGTGGATCATGTGGATGGATACGAGGAAACCATGACGCGGGAGTATGTGGACAGCATGACGGCTTCCCAGCTGCAGGAGTGGTTGAATGGATATACCGGCTATCATGGCAGCCAGGAAGCTGTCAAGATTGTATCCAATCATCGTTGGATGTTCGCCGCGGTGGTAAATGAGGAACAAATGCAGACGCTTTCCAATATTGGAAAGGTGACTCTTCGTTTCCCCGGTATGAAAGAGGATGTGACAGCCGAAATCGTTTCCGCTGAACGAGAGGAATCTACCGGTCTATATAAGATTGAAATGGAGGGGGATTTGGTCAGTGAGGCATTGCTCTCCTCCCGGGTTCAGACAGCGGAAATTATTATCCGAGAATATAAGGGCATCAAAATTCCAAAAGATGCCATTCGATTTTTGGATGGACAGAAAGGTGTTTATGTCCAGACCGGAAATAAGATATATTTTCAGTATATTGATCAGATTTACGAGACAACGGATTATGTTCTCAGCAAGTCCTACTATAAAGGCGGAACTGAGGGCGATGACTATGTAAAATTGTATGATACCGTCGTGGTGAAGGGTAAGGGATTGTATGATGAAATGCTTATCCAGTGAGGAAGAACAGGTTGCGGAAAATATCCGGCAGATTCGGGAACGAATGGCTGAGGCCGCGGGAAAAAGCGGACGTTCTCCCTCCGAAGTGGATTTGATGGCAGTCACCAAAACGGTGCCGGCAGAGCGGGTAAATATGGCTTTGCGTGCTGGTATTTCGCTGTTGGGAGAAAATCGGGTGCAGGAATGCTGTGAAAAATACCAAAATTATACCTGTAAACCCGAAACAATTCACTTTATCGGACACTTGCAGACGAACAAAATACGCGATATAATAGATAAGATAGGAATGATCGAATCGATCGATTCCCTTCATCTGGCTGCTGCTCTGGAGAAGGAATGTGAAAAACGACAGATGGAGATGGAGATCCTGCTGCAGGTAAACATTGCGCAGGAATCTACTAAGTCCGGTTTTCTGTTGGAACAGATCCCAGAAGCAATCGAGCGAATCCATCAGGACAGCCCGCACCTTCATATGCGGGGGTTGATGGCAATTCCTCCCAAAGACGGTGGAGATCTGTGGTTTGGAAAAATGCAGCAGTTATTTGAAAAAGAGCGGGAAAGAGAAAAATCTTTCACCACCCTTTCCATGGGAATGTCCGGAGATTTTGAGCAGGCAATCCGATATGGATCCACGCAGATCCGGATCGGAACTGCGATCTTTGGCCCCAGAAATTATCTATAACAGGCCGGACGGCCTTTTCAGACAGGAAAGAAAGGCGGAACAAAAATGGGATTTGTAGGAAAAATCAAGGAAATGTTTACCGAGTATGATGATGAATATAATGATGAGCTGGAAGATGCGCCGGAAGTGAATGAGTTTGATCAGATTAAGCGCGAAACCAGCAATGATGGGTATGGCGGATATGAGCAGCCTTCTGCGCCGAACCGCAGTAAAGTTGTCAATATTCATGCGACAACACAGCTGCAGGTCGTCTTGGTAAAGCCGGAACGGTTTGAGGATGCGCGCGGAATTGCAGAGCATCTGAATGCGAAGCGTACTGTTGTGCTGAATCTCGAATCAGCTTCTCCGGAACTCTCCAGACGACTGCTGGACTTCTTAAGCGGTGTGGCGTTTGCCAATCACGGAGAGGTACAGCGGGTGGCAAATGCAACCTTTATTATCTTGCCTTCGAACGTCAACCTGATGGGCAACCTGCTGGATGAATTGGAAGACAGCGGCGTTTACTTCTAATATGGCAGAGAAGGCGGAAAAGGAGCATACATATTTTCTGGCAAGAGTCCAGAGCCTGTTTGCCCTTTGTGAAAAACAGAATACTCCTAGATTTTCGGACTTTTTGACCGAGGAACAAGCCGCTGAAATTTTACCGCTCGCAGAAAAATCTGGTATGCCATATCAATTATGGGGCGGATTCGAGGGGGCAGCGCGTGTCATGCTGGGTGTTTTCCCGGAATGGATGGAACCGGAATCAGAAGAATTTCCGATCATAGGCGCGACGATTCGGTATCCGAAGCAGTTTCCGCTTTCTCATCGGGACTTTCTGGGTTCTTTGATGGGGCAGCAGATCCGCCGTGAGATGATTGGAGACATCCTGGTACAGGAAGGACAAGCGTTTCTGTTCGCGGATAAAAAGGTCGAAAAAGTCATATTTACCCAGTTGGATCGGATCGGCAGGGTCGGCGTACAAATTGAGAAAGGCGTCCCGCCGGATCTGAAAGTTGAGCAGCAATACCGCGAAATCCGGGGGACATTGGCATCCCTGCGGCTGGATGCGGCGGTATCGCTCTGCTGCGGAATCAGCCGGGAAAAGGCTGCCGCGCAAATTGTGGGAGGAATGGTTCAAAGAAATCATCAGCCGGTACAAAGCGTCAGTGCGGGAGTAGCAGATGGTGATATTCTGACTGTTCGTGGATATGGAAAATTTCGTTTGGAAACGGATGGCGGACTGACCCGCAAAGGACGGATACCGGTGCGCTGTCTACAATATAGATGAAACAGGTCAAGACAACCTGAAAAACCGGACTCATGGGGAACGGATTTTTTTCAGGCTGTTTTGTGTAGAAAGGGAAAGGTGAAAATATGGCCAGCAAATCTTCTGACAAATTGTTTGAAAAGGCGGCATTTGGCTACCGCCCTGAAGAAGTTGACCGGTATATTGACCAGCTGAATGAGCAGATCCGTTCTCTGGAAGCCGAGAAAGCGGATCTGGTTGGAAAAATGAAAGTCCTGGCAGAGAAAATCAATGAGTATCGGCAGGATGAAACCAACCTCAAGGATGCCCTGCTTGGTGCCCAGAAGATGGGGAACGCCATTGTGAAAGAGGCCCAGGCAAAGGCGGATGCGATGGTAGCAGATGCCAAAAACCGTTCGGAACGGATGCTGTATGATGCGCAGAGAACATCCGATGAGGCGATTGGCGGTATTCGCGCGCAGGTGGAACATGAAAAACTGACATTAGCCAAGATGCAGAAATCTGTCGCTGATTTTAAATCCAAGCTGCTTTCCCTTTATAAAGTGCATTTGAATGCGATTTCCAGCCTTCCGGATATGGAGGAAGAGTATGAGGAAATCTATAACAGCCGGGTAAAGGCGGCTTATGTACCGCCGCAGCCGGTTTCGGAAGTGGCTGCAGAACCGCAGCCAGCTGAAGAACCCGCAGCTGCATCGGAGGCTGCTGCAGAACCGCAGCAACAGGAGGCACCTCAACCTCAGGAAGCGGAATCGACAACCATGCGTTTTGATCCGGTTTCCAAATCGGAACCGCAGGCAAATCCTGGAAAGAAACAGGAAGATGCACCAGCGCCGACGGTAAATCGTCCGGCCCATAAGTTGAGCTTTGAAGAAAAGTTCGGCGACCTCAAATTTGGCAAAAATAACCCTTCGCGGTAATTTTGATGCATAAAAGGAGCGAACCAATTCGATGGCACAGGAAAAACTCGATTATAACAAAACGTTGAACCTTCCCAAGACCGATTTTGACATGCGTGCGGGGCTTCCCAAAAAGGAACCCAAGTTTGTGGAACACTGGAATGAGATGGATCTCTACCAGAAACTGCTCGAACGCAACGCAGGCAAACCGCTTTACGTCCTTCATGACGGCCCTCCCTACGCAAACGGCGATATTCACCTGGGAACCGCATTAAATAAGGTTCTGAAAGATATTATCGTAAAATATAAGAATATGACCGGCTACAATTCTCCTTATGTACCCGGCTGGGATACCCATGGCCTTCCGACCGAGCTGAAGGCACTCAAAGCGGTGGGACTGGACAAGGATAAAGCAACTCCGGCAGAGATTCGCCGTCAGTGCCGGGAATTTGCCATGAGCTACGTGAATATTCAGAAAGAAGAATTCATGCGCCTTGGCGTAACCGGAGATTTCAAGGATCCGTATATCACCCTGAAACCGGAATTTGAAGCAGAGCAGATTAAAGTGTTCGGCGAAATGGCAAAGAAAGGCCTGATTTATCGCGGAATGAAGCCGGTGTACTGGTGTTCGGAGTGCGGCACTGCTCTCGCAGAGGCGGAAATTGAGTATGCGGATGATCCCTGCGTCACCGTTTATGTAAAGTTTAAAGTGACCGATGATAAAGGTATTTTTACTGCTGCCGGACTGGATCTGGACAAAACCTATTTTGTAATCTGGACCACTACAACTTGGACTCTGCCTGGCAACCTGGCAGTCTGCCTCGGTCCCGACATTGAATATACCGCTGTAAAAGCAAATGGTGAGTATCTCATCATGGCTCGTGATTTGGCGCCTGGTGTCATGGAGGAAGCTGGCATCTCGGATTATGAGATGGTAGGATCCTTTAAGGGCAGCGACTTGGAGTACATGAAGACAGCTCATCCGTTCCTCGACCGCAGTTCTCTGGTTATCGTGGGCGATCATGTCACATTGGAAAGCGGTACCGGCTGTGTTCATACTGCACCGGCTTTCGGTGTGGAGGACTTTGATGTCTGCAAGAATTATCCGGAAATTGAGTTGGTGATTCCGGTGGATGCTTCCGGCCGTCAGACGGCGGACGCAGGCGAATTTGCCGGTCAGACTCTTGATGAATCCAATAAGACGATTTATGCCCGCATGAAGGCGGACGGCACGCTGTTTGCGTCCAAAAAGATTGTACACTCCTATCCGCACTGCTGGCGCTGCAAAAATCCGGTCATGTTCCGCGCAACCGATCAGTGGTTCTGCTCTGTTGACGCAATCAAGGAAGATGCGGTCAAAGCAATTGAAAGCGTAGAATGGATTCCCGGTTGGGGCGAAGAGCGCATCAAGGGTATGGTTCGTGACCGCCGCGACTGGTGTATTTCCCGTCAGCGGAAATGGGGCGTTCCGATCCCGATCCTTTACTGCAAGAAGTGCGGCAAACCGATCGTCAATGACACGACAATCGAAGCCATTTCGGAAATGTTCCGGAAAGAGGGTTCGGATTCCTGGTATCTGAAAGATCCTTCTGAATTCCTGCCTGCAGGATTTGCCTGCGAGTGCGGCTGCACCGAGTTTGATAAGGAACAGGATATTCTCGACGTTTGGTTTGATTCCGGTACAACTCACGCTGCCGTTTTGAAGCAGCGTCCTGACCTGAAATGGCCGGCTGACCTGTATCTGGAAGGTGCCGACCAGTATCGCGGCTGGTTCCAGTCGAGCCTCTTGACTTCTGTTGCTACTACCGGACAGGCCCCCTACAAGGCAGTCTGCACCCACGGCTGGGTTGTGGACGGCGAAGGCAAGGCGATGCATAAATCGCTGGGCAACTCCATTGCACCGGAGGAGATTATCAAACAGTACGGTGCGGATATTCTCCGTCTGTGGGTTGCTTCTTCTGACTATCATGCAGATATCCGTCTGTCCAATGATATTCTGAAACAGCTTGCGGAAGCTTATCGGAAAATCCGCAATACCGCGCGGTATATCCTTGGCAACCTCGACGGTTTCAATCCGGATACCGATCGGGTATCTCCGGACGAATTGACGGAACTGGATAAATGGGCATATGAGCAGCTGGATGCTTTGATTGACAAGGTTCGTGCCGGCTATGATGCTCTGGATTATCACGTTGCATTCCATTCGATCCACAATTTCTGTGTCGTCGAGATGTCCAGCTTCTATCTGGATATCATCAAAGACCGCCTGTACTGCGAGAAAAAGGACAGCGTACTCCGCCGCGCTGCACAGACAGCGATGTATGATATTCTGACTGCGCTGACCCGTCTGGTGGCTCCGATTCTCGTCTTCACCTCTGAAGAAATCTGGCAGCATATGCCTGCTTCCAAAGATCTGGATATGGAGAGCGTCTTCTTCAACGAAATGCCCGCAAAGGCCAATATTCCGGTATCGGATGCATTCAACGAAAAATGGAATCTGATCTATCAGGTTCGTCTGGATGTCCTGAAGGCACTGGAACCGAAGCGTGCTTCCAAGGAAATCGGCAAGTCGACCGACGCCAAGATCACTCTGACCTGCGACGGCGAGCTGTATGACCGCCTGAAAGCACTGGAAGGCGAGCTGGCACCGATCTTCATTGCATCGGAAGCGGAGGTTGTCCGCGGCGATTCCGGCGAAATGGCCGGCGAGACCGAGGGCCTCTTTGTGACTGCTTCTCTTGCAGAGGGCGAGAAGTGCGAACGCTGCTGGCTGCATGATAAAACAGTCGGACAGGATGCGGAACATCCGACACTCTGCGCACGCTGTGCTGCTGCAGTCCGCTAAACGGAATCATCGAATTGCCGCCGGAAAACCTCCAGCGGCAATTTGCCGTGTTTTGCGGCGCAGAAAGGAGAATTCAGCAGAATGAAACGCTATTTTGCACTGCTTATGTCGGTGGTGCTGGTTGTGATCGATCAGCTGTTAAAGCTGGCAGCAGCCACATATTTGAAACCGATTGGAACCTATCCGATTATCGAAGACATTTTCCATTTCACCTATTTGGAGAACCGCGGGATGGCATTTGGAATGATGCAGGGACAGGATTGGCTGCTGATCTGGGGAACCGCGCTGGTTCTTTTGATCCTGATTCTGGCGATCATGACCGGAAAAATTCAGGAGACATTTCCGGTATTTACGATCTGCACGATTATTGGCGGCGGAGTCGGCAATTTAATCGATCGAGTTTATCGGGGATATGTCATCGACTATATTCATGTGAAAATCATCAATTTTGCCATCTTCAACTTCGCAGACATCTGCGTTGTGGTGGGAACAGCATTGCTGATCGGATATTTCTTTTTCTATGAATTTTTCGGAAGAAAAAAGGAGGAGGCAGTCCGTGAGTGAACGCCTCACATTTTCCGTTCCGGAAGGCGGCTCGAGACTGGACGCCTATCTGGCGGCAGAAATGCCGGATAAAACGCGCTCTGCGGTTCAGAAACTGATCGAGCAGGGGCATGTAACGATAAACGGACAGCCGGTACCGAAGAATCGCAAATTGAAAGCGGGGGAAGTGGTAGAAATTGATCTTCCCGAGCCGGAGGCGCTGGATGTAGCGGCTCAGGATATTCCGCTGGAAATTGTGTATGAGGACGATGATTTGCTGGTTGTCAATAAACCGAAAGGGATGGTGGTGCATCCTGCGGCAGGAAATCCGGATGGAACACTGGTCAACGCACTTCTTTGGCACTGCGGAGACAGCCTGTCCGGAATCAATGGAGTCCTTCGTCCCGGAATCGTGCATCGAATTGACAAGGATACTTCCGGCTTGCTGATGGTCGCAAAAAATGACAAAGCGCACCAGTCGCTGGCAGCACAGATTGCGGAGCACAGCTTCACACGAATTTATGAAGCAGTTGTTTACGGGAATATCCGGGAAGAAGAGGGGACGATTTCTGCGCCGATTGCCCGGCACCCCATTGACCGCAAGAAGATGGCGGTTGCAGCCGGCGGCCGCGAAGCAGTGACCCATTTTCGGGTGCTGGAGCGCTTTCCCGGATTCACCCATGTGGAATGCCGATTGGAAACCGGACGCACGCATCAGATTCGGGTACATATGGCGCATACGGGACATCCGGTTGCCGGAGATCCGGTATATGGGCCAAAAAAGTGTATCACAGAATTGCATGGACAATGCCTGCATGCCCGGAAATTGGGATTTATCCATCCCACTTCGGGCGAGTATCTCGAATTTGACAGCGGCTTGCCGGAATATTTTGAAAAATTTCTGCGCAAACTCCGCAGAGGAGGCGGCGTATGATCCCATTGAATCAAATTTTGTTGGTAACCGACTGCGATGGAACGCTGCTTCGAAATGACAAAAGCATTTCCCGGAAAGACTTGGATGCAATCTCCCGCTTTGTGGAGGCAGGCGCAAATTTTACCATTGCGACCGGACGGTCTCTTCCGACATCCCAGTCCATCCTGGCACAGCTTCCGTTGAAATATCCCATCATCCTGTATAATGGATCCATGCTTTATGATCCGGTGGAAAAAAAGCCGCTTTGGATGGCGGAAATTCCACCAGCTGCACGTTTTGTGGTGGAAAAAGCCATGGAACATTACGGTCCGGATTTGGGAGTTGAAGTTCTTACTCCGGAGGCATTGCATGTCTTACAGTTTACGCCGGTTATTGACGAACACTTGAACGGCAAGCTGAAAGCGGAATACCGTGTGGCATCCTATGCGGAGGTGCAGGGGATGCATTGGCTGAAGGTCATGTTTGCCCTTCCCGCAGAGCAGATGGACACATTTCGGGCATATCTGGAAGGACTGGGGGCGGAGGGAATCCGCTATGTCCGTTCCGAGAAGCTGTATTTTGAAATTCTGCCGGCAGATGCTTCCAAAGGGGAGGCACTCAAGCAGCTTTGCAGCCGGACGGGATTTCGGCTGGAACATACGGTTGCAATCGGTGATTGCGATAATGATTTGGAAATGCTGCGCGAGGCAGGGGCAGGTTATGTCGTAGCCAATGCTTATCCGGCCGTCCGCGCGCAGGCCAGGCGGCTTACCGTTTCCAATGAAGAAGGCGCTGTTTCAGCGGTAATTGAGGAAATTCTCACAGATTCTGCGCAAGTATTCGGAACAGAATCTGTGGAATCATAAATTCAGACAACGTTTCACAAACCGAAAGGAATGATGATGGATGGACGCAAACCTGAAGAAAGAATTGCAAAAAACTGCCTGCCGCATCCGGATGGGTGTTATAGAGGGCACATTCCACGCCAAATCGGGACATCCCGGCGGCTCACTGTCGATTGCAGATGATCTGGCATACCTTTACTGGAAGGAAATGAAGATCGATCCGAAGAATCCTGCTTGGGAGGATCGCGACCGGCTGGTTCTCTCCAAAGGCCACTGCGCACCGGCTCTGTATGCAGCGCTGGCAAATCGCGGCTATTTCTCTCTGGAGGAAATCAAGAGCCTGCGTCATATCGGGGCTCTGCTGCAGGGTCATCCGGATATGAAGCATATCCCCGGCGTTGATATGACAACCGGCAGCCTTGGCCAGGGCATTTCCGCAGCCTGCGGTATGGCACTTTCCGCTAAAATTTCCGGCAAAGACTGGCGCACCTACACCATTTTAGGTGACGGTGAGATTGAAGAAGGACAGGTCTGGGAGGCTGCGATGTTTGCAGCTCACTATAAACTGGATAATCTCTGCGCGATTGTCGACAACAATGGCCTGCAGATTGACGGACCGGTCAGCGAAGTCATGTCTCCGTATCCCATTCCGGAAAAATTCGCCGCATTCGGCTGGCACGTCATCGAGATTGATGCACACGATTTTGACCAGATCGAAGCTGCTTTTGCAGAGGCGAAAACCGTAAAAGGCAAACCGACCGTTATTGTCCAGAAGAGCATCAAGGGCAAAGGCGTTTCCTTCATGGAGAACCAGGTAAGCTGGCACGGCTCGGCGCCGAACGCAGAGCAGTATGAGACTGCGATGACCGAATTGAAGGCTGCACTTGCTGCATTGGAAGCAGAATAAGAAAGGATGGGATTTTGATGTCTGATATGAAAAAAGTCGCCACCCGCGACAGCTACGGAAATGCACTGGCGGAACTTTCTGCTGAATATCCGGATCTGATCGTTCTGGATGCGGACCTTGCGGCTGCAACCAAAACCGGAATTTTTAAAAAGGCTTGCCCGGAACGCTTTTTTGACTGCGGAATCGCGGAAGCCAATATGATGGGCGTCGCAGCAGGTATGTCGACGACCGGAAAAATCGTATTTGCCAGCTCGTTTGCGATGTTTGCGGCGGGACGTGCCTTTGAGATTGTCCGGAATTCCATCGGCTATCCGCATCTGAATGTAAAAATCGGTGCAACGCACGCCGGCATTTCGGTCGGTGAGGACGGCGCAACCCATCAGTGCTGCGAGGATATCGCGCTGATGCGCACCATTCCCGGCATGGTTGTCATCAACCCGTGCGATGACGTGGAAGCACGTGCTGCGGTAAAGGCTGCTATTGAATACAAGGGGCCGGTTTATCTCCGCTTCGGACGGCTGGCTGTACCGGTATTCAATGATCCTGCTACCTATCATTTTGAGATGGGTAAGGGTGTCACGCTTCGGGAAGGCAAGGATCTCACGATTATTGCGACCGGCCTGATGGTTTGGGAAGCTCTGCAGGCAGCGGAATCTCTGGCAGCAGAGGGAATTCAGGCGCGCGTAATCAATATTCATACCATCAAGCCGCTGGACGAGGAAATTGTCCGGAAAGCCGCTGCAGAAACCGGCAAGATTTTGACCGTTGAGGAACATAATGTGATCGGCGGCCTCGGCAGCGCGGTCTGCGATACCGTTGCAGAATCCGGTATTCCCTGCAAGATCCGGAAGATCGGTGTGGAAGATGTCTACGGACATTCCGGCCCGGCTGTGGACCTGCTCAAGGAGTTTGGCCTGAGCGCAGAGAATATCATTTCCAAGGCGAAGGAACTTGTTCGCTAAAGATTCACAAAATAGTTCTTGACAAATCCTTTAAAACAAACTATAATCAGAATATTATAGAGTCGACAACCATCGGGGTTCTTGCCCCGATGGTTCATATCTGTATTAAAAGAAATAGCAGGAGGAATTGTTTCATGGCAAAAGAGACCGTACTCACCAGTGAGGGTTTGAAAAAACTGGAACAGGAACTGGAGGAGTTAAAAACAATAAAACGGAAAGAGGTTGCCGATAAGATTAAAGTGGCAATTTCTTTTGGCGACCTTTCGGAAAACAGCGAATACGATGAAGCGAAAAATGAACAGGCGATGATCGAATCCCGTATTCTCCAGGTAGAGGCAATGCTCAAGAATGTAAAGATTCTGGATGCCGGGGATTTGAGCACCGAACATATTACCGTCGGCAGCAAAGTCAAGGTACTGGATATGGAATTTGAAGAAGAAGAAACTTTCCACATCGTTGGTTCTACCGAAGCAAATCCGGATGAAGGACGGATTTCGGATGAATGTCCGATCGGAAAAAATCTGTTGGGACATGGCGTGGGCGATATCGTGGCAATTCCTGTACCAAATGGCACGGTAACCTATAAGATTTTGGAAATTATGATGTAAGATTGAGGAAAGAGGAGCATAGATGAACGAAGAAAGAAATCTTCCCCAGCAGAATTCCGCTGAGGATGTGAGTGAACAGACCCGGATCCGAATGGAAAAATTGGCAGCTCTGCAAGAGGCCGGAAAAGACCCTTTTCAAATTGTCAAATATGACGTTACCCATCACAGCCAGGAAATCAAGGATGATTTTGAAAACCTGGAGGGAACAGAAGTCAGCATTGCCGGACGTATGATGTCCAAACGGGTTATGGGCAAGGCTTCTTTCTGTCATGTCCAGGATTTAAAGGGAACCATTCAATCTTATGTAGCGCGCGACAGCTTGGGAGAAGATTCCTATAAAGAGTTCAAGAAATTGGATATCGGAGATATTATCGGAATCCGCGGACAGGCGTTCCGTACCAAGACCGGTGAAATTTCCATTCATGCATCGGAAGTGACCCTTCTCTCGAAGAGCCTGCAGGTTCTGCCGGAAAAATTCCACGGCTTGACGAATACCGATATGCGTTATCGTCAGCGCTATGTGGATTTGATTATGAATCCGGATGTAAAAGATACTTTTGTAAAGCGTTCCAAAATTATTCGGGAAGTTCGAAATTTCCTGGATGCGCAGGGATTCATGGAAGTCGAAACCCCCATGTTGGTTGCCAATGCAGGCGGTGCAGCAGCACGTCCATTTGAAACGCACTATAATGCACTGGATGAGGATGTTAAACTGCGTATTTCGCTGGAACTTTATTTGAAACGCCTGATTGTCGGCGGCATGGAACGTGTCTATGAAATTGGACGTGTTTTCCGGAATGAAGGAGTGGATACCCGCCATAATCCGGAGTTTACGCTTCTCGAACTTTATCAGGCATATACGGACTATCATGGCATGATGGATCTGGTCGAGAATATGTATCGGACCGTGGCGCAGAAAGTCTGCGGCAGTCTGGTGATTCCGTTTGGCGAGCATGAAGTGGATCTTTCCAAGCCCTTTGCGCGTCTGTCGATGCTGGATGCAGTCAAACAGTATACCGGAGTAGATTTCCGTCAGATTCAGACCGATGAGGAAGCAAAAGCAATTGCGAAAGAGCATCACGTTGAATTTGAAGCACGGCATAAGAAGGGCGATATTTTGAGCCTGTTCTTTGAGGAGTTTGTAGAAGAGCATTTGATTCAGCCGACCTTCGTGATCGATCATCCGGTAGAAATTTCCCCGCTGACCAAGAAAAAACCGAACGATCCGGAATATACCGAACGTTTCGAATTGTTTATCACGCAGCGTGAGATGGCAAATGCCTATTCGGAATTGAATGATCCGATCGACCAGCGCAAACGTTTTGAGGCGCAGGAAGAATTGAAGGCACAGGGCGATGAGGAAGCAAACTCGATAGACGAAGATTTCCTCAATGCATTGATGATTGGTATGCCTCCCACAGGCGGTATCGGCATCGGAATTGACCGTATGATTCAGCTTTTGACAAATAGTCCGGCTATTCGGGATGTTTTGCTTTTCCCGACAATGAAATCGCTGGATAAATAATGATGGATAGTATCGGATAAACGAAAGAAGCTCAATATTGCAGCTTCTGTGTGAAATCAAACGATATTTATGTAAAAGAGGCAGATCTGCGTATTAGAGCGCGGATTTGCCTCTTTCTTGTTATTGATGCAATGGGGAAAGGAGATTTATAAAGGGCGGCAGTAAACGTTTGTGGTATGAACTTCAATACTTTATAAGGAGATAGAGCAGACATGGAACAAAAAGAAAATCTCCGGTTCAAGTGAATCGGAGATTGGTGCACCTGAAAAGGATAAATTTGAAAAGAGAAAAGCTGCCGGAAATTAATAACCAGCAGCTTGATGTAATAAAGGTTAAGAGACTTATGCCTGGCAGAAAGCGAGAGCAGCGTCAGCAGCAGAAGCAGCATCAGCAGTGTAGCAGTCTGCACCGATGGAATCGCAGAAGTTTTGGGTAACAGGTGCGCCGCCAACCATAATTTTCACTTTGTCGCGCTGGCCTTTTTCAGTGAAGTAATCGACAACGTTCTTCATCTCGCTCATAGTGGTGGTCAGCAAAGCAGAGCAGCAAACGATATTTGCATTATTTTCGATAGCAGCGTTGTAGAACTGTTCCGCAGAAACGTCAACACCGAGATCAACAACTTTAAGGCCTTTGCCTTCCATCATCATTTTAACGAGGTTTTTGCCGATGTCATGCAGGTCACCTTTTACAGTGCCGATAACAGCGGTGCCCTTGGACTCAACGCCTGCAGAAACGAGGTAAGGTTTCAGGATTGCAACGCCGGCATTCATTGCACGGGCAGCAATCAGAACTTCCGGAACGAAAACTTCGTTATTTTTAAACTTTTCGCCGACAACGTCCATACCGGACAGGAGGCCTTCATTCAAAATTTTTGCGGGATCAATTCCCTCATCGATTGCCTGCTGAACGAGCTCTTTTACCTTAGGAGTGCGTCCATTCTGCAAAAAGGTGCTGATTTCTTCAAGAATTGCCATGATTCATTCCTCCAACTCAAATAAACTTGAAGCTGATTTCCCTCCAACTCAATTGGAAACCGCTGACTTCAGTTGTATTCATTATAGCAAAGTAGAGTCGCAAAACTCTTTCACTTTTTTCAAAAGTTTTTGGACATTCTTTCACTTTTTCAGTCAAAAGAAGAATTTCCCCACAAATCGTGCAAAGCGCGCCAAACCGCCTCTGATTTCTCCGGGGAGAGTTTGGCAACCTGCCCTAGCTCTTCGGGGGAAGCGGCCAAAATACGCTTTTTGGTGCGGAATTCGCGTAAAATTGCTTTGGCTTTGGCGTCGCCGATTCCGGGCAGTTTTTTGAGGTCACTGTCATAGTTGGCCTTTTTGTGGAGGGTACGTTGGTAGGCGATGGCAAAACGATGGACCTCGTCTTGGATAGCGGTTACAAAGGTGAAGGCTGATTTAACAGCGGAAAGCGCAATTTCACCTTCGTTTCCGATCAACGCACGTGTGCGATGGCGATGATCCTTGACCATGCCAAAAACGGGGACATGAATCCCTAATTCCTGGAAAACATGAAGAACAGCTGAAAGCTGCCCCTTGCCGCCATCCAGCAGAATAAGGTCCGGCAGGCGAGAAAAGGCAGGATCTTTTTCCAGATATCGGGTCATACGGCGGCGCAGAACCTCTGCCATAGAGGCAAAGTCATCCTGTCCGGCCACTTCTTTAATTGCAAAACGCTTGTAATCGGATTTGAGGGGGCGTCCATTTTCAAAGACAATCATGCCTCCGACCCGGCCGGTTTCTCCCCAGTTGGAAATATCATAAGCCTCGATATAAAGAGGCGGGGAGGGCAGACCGAGCAAATTGCCAAGCTGTTCGACTGCTGCGACCTCTTTACCGGTGCGCTGGACGCGGTCGGAAAGCTGTTCAAGGGCATTGTTATAGGCCATTTCAGTCAGCTTTTTACGGGTGCCCTTTTGTGGAACTGCTACTGTGACGGCGTGATCGGTTTGATGCCGAACAAATTCCGTAAAAAGTGTCAGATCATCGGGGGATTCGTCCAACAGAATTACTCGCGCAATGTCCTGTGCTCCGGCATAATAGCTGGCTAAGAATTCCCCGCGCAGCTCTGCCATATCCCCCGTATCCTCCAGAAAAAAGGTCAGCTTGTCGGTCAGCCTGCCCTCTCGATACTGAATCACGACTGCGCAGATGACCAGATGGTTCTGTGCGAATGCAATGACATCCAGGTTCTTATCCTCGTCCAATAGGACCTGTTGGGTATCGGCAATTTTGCGGATGGCGCGGATGCGGTCGCGGAGTCTGGCTGCTCGCTCAAAATCCAGGTTATCAGAGGCCTGCTGCATCTGCTTTTGGAGATCTTCCAAGGAAGAGAGCGATCCATTTTTGATGTAATCCATGGCCTCCTCGATCAGCTTTTGGTAATCCTCTTTAGACATTTTTCCTTGGCAGAGGCCAAAGCAGCGATGAATATGAAAATTGAGACAGGGGCGGCCTTTGCCAAACTCTTGCGGGAAACGGCGGGAACAGGTAGGCAGGCAGAATACACGGTTGACCTCATCCACTGTTTGCTTCACAATGAAAGAGCTTACATACGGGCCCAGATAGGTGCCGGGCGCATCCTTTTGGAGAGCTGCGGAGATGCGGGGATAATCGCCGTCTGAGACGCGGATATAATGGTATCCTTTATCATCTTTCAGGAGAATATTATATTTCGGCGAATGCAATTTAATAAGGCTGCATTCCAGCACTAGAGCCTCAAATTCACTGCCCGTGACGATATAATCGAAATCGCAGACATGTGCGACCATTTGCCGCACCTTTTCCGTATGGGAGGAATTTTCTCGGAAATAGCTGACAACCCGGTTTTTGAGGGCCTTGGCTTTACCGATATAAATAATTTCACCGCGGGTATCCTTCATAATGTAAACACCGGGCTGAAGGGTGAGGCTTAAAGCTTTTTGCTTGAGTTCCTCCAATGTCAAGAACAATTCCTACTTTCTTATGGAATTTAAAATAAAAGACCGGCGGGAAAGTCCCGTCGGTTTACTTTTTTGAACAACTTATTCTGCGAATGCAGAATCCACTAATTCTACGAGACTGTCAACAGCAGCCTGCTCATCAACACCGTCAGCAATGATACGAATGGTAGTACCGCCAACGATTCCCAATGACAGAACACCCAACAAACTCTTGGCATTGACCCGGCGCTCTTCTTTTTCCACCCAGACAGAGGATTTGAATTCATTTGCCTTCTGAATGAAGAAGGTTGCGGGACGGGCATGAAGGCCAACTTGGTTTTTCACAGTTACGTCTTTCAAATACATATCATACTCTCCTATACCATGATCCAAAGTATTGTTTTTGCACGGCTGCTCTGTCTATATGGTGCAACCGTTTCTAAAATCGTATATGTTTATTATAGCACAGCCGACGCGCTAGTCAACTAATTTTCGGCCGTAAAATAAATCTTTTGCAGAAATTCGTTAGAGAATTAAAAATTCCATAATAGTTATCCACATATTTGTATATATTAAACAGTTTTCGTTGCCACTTTTTCCACATAAAAACATTCCAAAAGAGCGTATATTACCTTTCCAGCATGTCAGGGCGCTTGCGCCGGGTACGTTCCAGGCTCTGTTCCATCCGCCATTTTTCAATGTTCGCATGATGTCCGGACAGCAGGACCTCGGGAACCTTCATTCCTTCCCACTCTTCGGGGCGGGTATATTGCGGATATTCGAGCAGGCCGTTCATATGACTTTCATTTTCATAACATTCTTCCGCCGGGAGCACGCCTTCACAGAGGCGGACGACGCTGTCGGTAACGACCATCGCAGCCAGCTCACCGCCGGTCAGGACGTAGTCACCGATGGAGAGTTCCTCATCCACAATCTTCTCCAGAATCCGCTCGTCAACGCCCTCATAATGGCCACAGAGAAGCATCATATGGGGAACGTTTCGAAGTTCCAGGGCTTTTTGCTGCGTTAATACCTTTCCCTGGGGAGACATGTAGATCACATAGGGGATGGAACCACTCTGACGGATGATGTCCTGATAACATTGCCAGATGGGTTCGGGCTGCATGACCATGCCCTTTCCGCCGCCATAGGGGGAGTCATCGACGCGGTGATGTTTCGGGTCTGGGGAGTAGTCCCGGATATTGTGGCAGTGGATTTCGACCAGCTGTTTTTTACGGGCGCGGCCAATGATGCTCTCTCCCAGTACGGCCTCGCACATTTCCGGGAAAAGGGTGGCGATATCAATTCGAATCATACTGCACCTCAGTCCTCAAAAAGGCCGTCCAGCGGGCGAATCCGCATGATACGGTTTTCCAGATCGGTCTGGATCACGACCTGGGGGATAGCCGGGATATAGCGTTCTTTTCCATCCGCGAATCGAATATGATAAACGTCATTTGCACCGGTCTGGCTTACATCTGTTAATTCGCCGTAGATCCGGGTGGGATCATCCGCGTCCACCACCTGCAAACCGATCAGATCCGCAATAAAGTAGACTCCTTTTTGCAGTTTAATATCGGCGCGATCAACGGTTAAAATTTTGTTAACCTGTTTCTGGGCGAGTTCCGGGGTATCGATACCGGCGAGCTTCAGAATGACAATGTTTTTACTGGGGCGGGCCGACTGGACTTTGTATTCACATCCGTCGAGAAACATCCGTTTAAAGCGTGACATAAAATCGGGGGTATCGCACCAAGGCTGAACCCTCATTTCACCTTTGAGGGCATGAATGGCGACGATTTTTCCGATTTCCAGGCGTTCATCACTCATGTGGAATCTCCTTTTTTAAAATTTCGTCGATCCAATGAGCAGCTTGTACAGCAGCTTGCTGCGGAGTGAGATCAGAAGTATCCAGCAGCGTGATCGGCGGGGTAGTATTGTGGTGGTTTTTCCAAAACCAGCGATTGAAATTTTTATGATCGTTCCGAGCTGACGGATCGGAAAGGCCTCGGCGGTTCATTCGTTCTTCCAGAATTTCATCCCGGCATACAACGGCTAAAAAGTGGAGGCCGGTAAAGAAATTCGTTTCCGAAAGTCCCGCAAACTGGCTGGGATCGCAGCAGCCGCAAAGAAGGACCGGTTTTCCGGCATGGCTGATATTCTGGCAGACCCGAAGCCACATCGCGCGATAGGAACGGAAATTATCGTTGATTTCCTGCCATTTTTCGTCCCATAAAATATCGCTTTCCATGGAGATCACTTGGGAATTGTGCAGAAAAAGTTCGCGGGTCAACGTTGATTTTCCGGCACAGCTGGCCCCAGTCACAAGAAAGAGAGGAAAGCGGCGAATAGGAGTCTGGTAACCGCAGGACGGACAGCAGACCTGATGATTCAGCAAATCGAACCGAAGATCAGGGGCATATTTTCCGCAGGCGGGACAGGTATGCAGCATGGAATCAATCCTCCATACAACAAAACGGAGCAGAACCTTTCCGCCCCGTTTTGTAATCAGTCGATTTCGACCATAATTTTTTCATCACGCATGGTAGCACTGGCGCGCATGACCGTACGGATTGCTTTCGCAATGCGGCCTTGCTTGCCAATAACCCGACCCATATCGGAAGGGGCGACATTCAGATGATAGACAATGACGCCTTCCTCATTAGGTTCATCCACCGTGACTTTTACCTCATCTTTGTGTTCAACGAGGCCCTTGGCGAGAGTAATCAGCAATTCTTCCATCATAAAACCTCATTTCAGCAAACCGCGCCGCTGGAATCCGGGCGGGTCGGACAGAGATGGACAGACTTATTTATCAGCGCCGATTTTGAGGATCTTTTTCACGGTATCAGTGGGCTGAGCGCCGTTTGCGATCCATTTGTTGGCTTTTTCGAGGTCAACGTTGATCACGCTGGGGTTCTTGGTGGGATCATAGGTGCCGATTTCTTCAATGAAACGGCCATCTCTGGGGTAACGGGAATCTGCAACAACGATGCGGTAGAAAGGTGCTTTTTTCGCGCCCATGCGGCGCAGTCTGATTTTAACAGCCATGGATAGTTCCTCCTGATATTTGTTTGCCGACTTGCGGCATTTTTTCTATGCGATACGCGAAAGCGTCTCAGCCTTACATCATAGGCGGGAATTTCATCCGCCGTTTTCCTTTTTTGGAAAATTGTTTCATCATGGTTTTCATCTGTTCAAATTGCTTGAGCAGACGGTTGACATCCTCCACCTTAGTGCCGGAACCCGCGGCAATACGCCGTTTGCGGGAAGGGTTGATGATTGAGGGCTTCTCCCTTTCGGCGGGGGTCATGGAGGTAATCATCGCTTCGATCCGGGTAAACTGTTTTTCGTCGATATCCATATTCTCGATTTTACTTCCCAGCCCCGGGATCATTCCCAGAAGCTGTTTAATGGATCCCATCTTGCTGATCTGACGCAGATTATCGAGCAGATCGTTCATATCGAAGCTGTTTTCCTTCATTTTCTGGGCGAGTTTCGCCGCTTCTTTTTCATCGACGGCGCCCTGTGCTTTTTCAATCAGGGTGAGCACATCGCCCATTCCCAAAATTCGGGAAGCCATTCGTTCCGGATGGAACGGTTCGAGATCGTCGATTTTTTCACCGGTACCGGCGAATTTAATCGGCTTTCCGGTGACCTGAAGAACCGAGATAGCGGCACCGCCACGGGTATCGGAGTCCAGCTTGGTGAGAATAACACCGGTAATGGGAAGAGCTTTGTTGAAGGTATCGGCCACATTAACCGCATCCTGACCGGTCATCGAGTCGACGACGAGCAGGATTTCATTCGGATTGACTGCCGCTTCAATCTGCTTCAGTTCTTCCATCAGCACTTCATCAATATGAAGACGTCCGGCGGTGTCGATAATGACGAGGTCATTGCCATGATCCTTCGCATATTTGAGTGCTTCGATGGCAATTTTCACCGGATTTTCTTTTCCCATTTCAAAGACTTTAGCGCCGGCCTTTTCGCCCACAATTTGAAGCTGTTCAATTGCGGCGGGACGATAAATATCGCAGGCGACCAGAAGGGGACGATGTCCCTGCTCTTTGAAGTAGCGGGCAAGCTTAGCGGAATGCGTAGTTTTACCGCTACCCTGAAGGCCGCACATCAGCACAACACAGGGTGGTTTGGAAGGGAATTCGATGCGGGCGTTCTGATTTCCCATCAGGGCGGTCAGTTCTTCGTTAACGATTTTGATCACCTGCTGGGCGGGAGTCAGGCTTTCGAGGACTTCCTGGCCGACAGCGCGCTCGCTGACGGTTTTGACAAAATCCTTCACGACTTTGTAGTTGACGTCCGCCTCGAGAAGGGCCATTTTAACTTCCCACATGGCGTCTTTAATATCGGCTTCATTCAATTTTCCCTTGGAACGGAGTTTTTTGAACGCTGCGCCAAGTTTTTCTGAGAGGCTTTCGAATGCCAAAGTACGCCCTCCTTGTAAGATGACCGAAATATTGGTCAGAAATTTTCATCCAGATAGGAATTCATAAGTTCCCGAACTTTGCATGCATTCTCTTCGATTGCATGGGAGTAGGTAAAGCCGCGATTAATGCGTTCAATCTCAGAACAGCGGGCCGTAATCTCTTCTGTAACAGCGACCAGTTTTTTAAACTTTTCGGCGAAATGAAGTTTCTCCTCCATTTCCAAAAGAAAGGCCTCACCGCGTTTGATATGATCACGCACTCCCTGTCGGGAGATCTGTTCATGTTCAGCGATTTCCGCGAGGGAGAGATCTTGATTGTAATAAAGTTCAATGACATCGCGTTGTTTGTCAGTGAGCATTTCGCCGTAAAGATCCAGCAAATCGGAGATGGCTAGATTTTTACTCATCCAGAAGACCTCCTTTTCGGAATGCTGTAAATGCATTTGCTTTACATAGGTATTATAACGGAAAACAGAACAGCTGTCAAGGGTTTTCCTTTACAGGAAAGCAAATTTTTGATTTTTTACGGATTTACTAATGAAATAACGAAAAAAGAAAAAAATCTGGTCGATTTTTCAAGAAAAAATATAAGCAACGGAAACCGTAGGAATGGTAATTTTTGAAAAACGATGGTGAATATTAAAAATTAGATCGCAATTAATAAGATTGCCACTGGAAATAAAGGGAAAAATCCTGTATGATGGAGAAAAGACCTTTTGGTTGAGGAGGCAGACTTATGGAAAAATTTGAGGCGACTTTTACGTCTTTGCGAAAATATCAGTGCCCGCAGTGGTTTGCTGACGCAAAATTTGGAATCTGGAGTCATTGGGGGCCGCAGAGTGTCCCAATGGCAGGGGACTGGTATGCACGGAATATGTACATCCAAGGGACCCCCCAATATCGGCACCACTTGCGTACCTATGGACATCCGTCAAAGTTTGGATATAAAGATATCTGTAAACTTTGGAAGGCGGAAAATTTTGAACCAGATTATCTTATGGAGTTGTATCGGAAGGCAGGCGCCCGGTATTTTTGCGGACAGATTGCCCATCATGATAATTTCATCAATTTTCCCACCAAGTTTAATGACATGAATTCCGCAAAAGTTGGGCCGATGAAGGATATCTGCGGATTGTGGAAAAAGGCAGCAGAGAAGCAGGGCCTGCCCTTTGGGTTAGGCGAACATCTGGGACGTTCGTTTGCATGGATGAATGTCAATAAGGGATGCGATGCAGAAGGCCCGTACAAAGGGGTCCGCTATGATGGATGGGATGAGAATTATCAAACATTTTATCATAAAAATCAGGAACATATGAACCTGGACATGGGAATTGGGCCTTCCCGGCCGCAATATACCCGGAATTCCCAATATCATCAATACTGGATGAATGTCATAAAGGAAGCGATTGATTTATATCAACCGGATTTATTGTATACCGATGGGGGACTACCATTCGGGGAACTGTTCCAGGCGGACGAGTCAGATCCAATGTATCAGCCAGGTTTGGAAGTTGTTTCCTACCTTTACAATACCTCCATCCGAAAGTATGGAGAGAATCGTGCGGTTTATACCCAAAAAGACTGGCGGGATCAGATTTATACAGTAGGAACCTATGACATTGAGAGCAGTAAGCTGCCGGATATATTCCCAACTCCATGGCAGACAGAAATCTGTATTGGACCATGGTTCTATGATTCGCGCGAACCATATCTTAAGCCGTTGGAATTGATCGAAACCTTTGTGGATATTCTGGCCAAAAATGGTACTTTATTGCTGAATATACCACAGTTGCCGGATGGCACGCTGGACGAGGAATCTGTTTTCTTCCTGCAGGAAATCGGCAAATGGTTTTCCGTTTGTGCGGAGGGAATTTATGATACCAGACCTTGGCGGATATTTAAGGAAGGCGTTACAGTACCGCATCAGGAGACTGCTGCCGGAAAGAAGATGGAATGGACCGAGACAGATTTCTATTTCACCAGTAAATCCGATGATGTCTTTGCCTTTGTCATGAAAGTGCCATCAAATGGGACAGTAGTTCTGCGGAGTTTTGCAGAAACACCAATTGAATGCGTTTCCCTTTTGGGAGGCGGTCTGTTGGAATTCGAGCAAAAGTATGGGATTCTAACGGTTAAACTTCCCGAAAAGCTGCCTACAGAATATATCAATTGCCTGAAAATCCACCTAAAATAACCAGTAACCTGGTGTTCATTGCCTGAAGGGTCCTGTATATAGCAGGGCCTTTCTTTTTTGCTGACAAATAAAGAAGAATCAGCAAAAATTTCATCGGGAACCGCCCATCGCGAGGATAAAATAAAACACACTCACAAAGTGAGTGTGTACTTTTGGCAGAAGTCCCCAGAAGGGGGATAAATCAATCAAAGTGGGAATAAAGGAAAACGCACACCCACCAATGTGAGTGCGCGTCTTTGCTGCAGCTCTAAGCTGCTGGTGCGGATAGCAGGACTTGAACCTGTATGACCGTGAAGTCACTAGAACCTGAATCTAGCGCGTCTGCCAATTCCGCCATATCCGCATTTGGTGCAGATGACGGGACTTGAACCCACACGAGGAATACTCACTACCACCTCAAAGTAGCGCGTCTGCCAATTCCGCCACATCTGCATCTGTTCAATTTTGGGGTTTCCATCCGAGTGAGGTTTTCCTCGGAACGTTATTTATTATATCAGATATGAATTACTTTGTCAAGGGTTTTTTGAAAATATTTTTTTAGGCTTTTTGAGGCTTTATATAATTGGAATTGATCGAGAATTTCATCAAAAAAAATTGCTCGAAACAGCTTGATTATTAAAAAACAATGCTTGCTGTTCAGAGCAATTTTAGAGCTTTTTTATTTTCCGTCCAATGTGAGCTGTTCGCCTAAATCCTCCTCACGAAGGATTGCACCGGCAGCAGGAAGTGTTTTAGTGCGATAGCGATGCGGCGATACGAAAGAAGTTTCAGTTAATGGTTCGACAGATTCGACAAAGGCATTCTTTTTCAAAGTCATAACGGCGACGCCTTGATTATCCCGAGTTGATTTCGATGAGATCATTGCGGGATTGAAGATGAGCTTACGCTTCTGGTTGGAGGTTAAAATATATTCCTGACCATCAGAGGGAACATCCAAGGCAACCAGAGGAGATTTATCAGAATAAGCTTTCTGCAATTTGCGGCGATTCGTTTTCGTTTCATAGGCGTGCAGCGGAACTTTGGAGACTTTACCATTTTCAAAGAAAAAGAGAAGGTCACCCTGATAATCCGATGTCACAACAGTGCCGACCAAGTGTTCGCCTTCGTCAAAACCAAGTTTGGAGGGAATGTAATCTCCCATAGCACTTGCTTTTGTTTGCCCAAAATCCGAGACTCTAGCTTTATAGACCTGGCATTGATTGGTAAAAAAGAGAAGCTCGGCACGATTTGTGGAATCCACTTGCAGCTTGATTTCATCTCCGTCCTTCAATTTCTGGGTATTGCTCATGCGAAGAGACTGAGGCAGAATCTTTTTAAAATATCCTTCTGCCGTGACGAACAGATGGACTGCAAAGTCCGGAACTTCTTCTTCCTCAACATCTTCTTCCAGCTCGTCCGCATAAACGAAGAGTGTTTTACGGGGCTGTCCATACTTTTTCGCCACTTCTTGAAGTTCTGTGATAATAATTTTACTGATTTTACGGGGACTCTGCAGTATATCTTGCATCTCTGCAATTTCACGTTCGAGATCCTGTGTTTCAGTCAGGCGATCCAGGATATATTGACGGTTTAGGTGGCGCAGTTTGATTTCCGCCACATATTCCGCCTGAATCTGGTCAATTCCAAAGCCAATCATCAAATTGGGGACAACCTCTTCTTCTTCCTCGGTTTCCCGTACAATCTGGATTGCCTTATCAATATCCAGCAAAATTTTTCCTAAACCTTGCAGGAGATGCAGCTTGTCTTCCGCCTTTTTCAGGTCAAAACGAACCCGTCTGGCAACACAGTTTCGACGGAATTCGATCCATTCCAAAAGAAGCTGCTTTGCGCCCAAAACGCGCGGAACACCGTCGATCAGCACGTTAAAGTTGCAGGAATAGGCATCTTCCAGTGGAGTCAGCTTATAAAGGCGGCTCATCAGCTTATCGGGATCGGTGCCTCGCTTCAGCTCGATGCAGATTTTCAGACCGTTCAGATCAGTCTCGTCGCGAATATCTGAAATTTCCCGGATCTTATTGGACTTCACCAAGTCGATAATCCGGTCTATGATAACCTCCACCGTAGTTGTCGGTGGGATTTCGGTAATTTCAATGCAGTTTGCAGACTTGTCCACCTGATACCGTCCGCGAATCCGAACAGAACCGCGACCGGTTTCGTAAATTTTACGAAGTTCCTCGGGATTGTAAAGTAAAAATCCGCCGCCAGGAAAATCCGGACCTTTCAGGGTATCCATCAAATCCGAATCGGGATCTTTCAAAAGCTGGACTGTTGTTTCACAGACTTCAGCCAGATTAAACGGACAGATGGAACTTGCCATCGAAACCGCAATCCCGACATTTGAGTTGACCAGGATTGAGGGAAAAGTAGTGGGAAAAAGCGTTGGTTCCGTTGTCGTATTATCATAATTCGGGACAAAGTCAACCGTATCCTTGGCAATATCCTTAAACAATTCTCCCGCAATTTTTTCCAGTTTGACCTCGGTATAACGGGAAGCCGCATACGCCATATCGCGGGAATAAGCCTTACCGAAGTTACCTTTGGAGTCGACATAGGGGTGCAGTAACGCTTCATTTCCGCGGGCAAGACGGACCATTGTTTCATAAATGGCGCCTTCGCCGTGAGGATTAAGATGCATTGTCTGGCCGACTACATTGGCTGATTTGGTACGTGCGCCGGTCAGCAGACTCATCTGATACATGGTATAAAGCAATTTACGGTGAGCGGGCTTGAAGCCGTCAATTTCCGGCAAAGCACGGGAAATGATGACGCTCATGGCATATGGCATATAGTTTTCCAGCAAAGTTTCGGTAATCGGCTGCTGTACCACCTGCCCGGCATCCTTGATATAGGCGCTGTCCAATACTGGTTTTTTGATTTCTTTCTGTTTTCTTGGCATATTGGCGCTCCTTTCAGGAAATATCGAGCATATCGAGATATTCATGCCCATGTTCGGCGATCATATCTTTACGTCCCTGTAGATCGTCCCCAAGCAAAAGCTCAAAGAGGGCAGCAGTCCGTTCCGCATCCTCAGGTGTAATTTTGATCGTACGGCGGGTATCGGGATTCATAGTTGTCAGGGACATCATATCCGGTTCGTTTTCACCCAGTCCCTTGGAACGCTGGATGGTGAATTTCTCATCGCCGATCATCTGCATAATCTGGGTGCGTTCCAATTCATTGTAGGCAAAATAGGTGCGTTTTTTGGTTGTGATTTCGTAAAGAGGGGACTGCGCAATATATACGTATCCCTTTTCAATCAAAGTAGGAGTCAGCCGATAGAGCATAGTGAGAATGAGGGTGCGGATCTGGAAACCGTCATAGTCGGCATCCGTACAGATAATGACCTTGTTCCAGCGCAGACTGTTCAGGTCAAAACTGGAAAGTTCCTTATTTGCCTTGGCCTTGACTTCAACACCGCATCCCAGAACCTTGAGCAGATCGGTGATGATCTCATTCTTAAAGATTTTATCGTAATCTGCTTTGAGGCAGTTCAAAATCTTGCCGCGAACAGGGATGATCGCCTGAAATTCCGCGTCGCGGGAGAGTTTGCAGGAACCCAGTGCCGAATCACCTTCCACAATGAACAGTTCCCGGCGGGATACGTCTTTCGTGCGGCAGTCAATAAATTTCTGCACGCGATTGGCAAGATCGATGGTGCCCTGCAGCTTCTTCTTGATATTCAAGCGGGTTTTCTCGGCATTTTCGCGGCTTCTCTTATTGACGAGAACCTGTTCCGCGATTTTATTTGCCTCGACAGGATTCTCCAAAAACCAGATTTCCAGCTGATGCTTGAGGAAATCGGTCATGGCCTCATAGATAAATTTATTGTTAATTGCCTTTTTGGTCTGATTTTCATAAGATGTCTGGGTGGAAAAGGAAGAGGAAACCAGAACCAGACAATCCTCAATATCGCTGTAGTTGATTTTGCTCTCATTTTTCAGATATTTGCCCTGCTGTTTCAGATAGGCATCAATCTGGGAGACGAATGCCTGCCGGACAGCGCGTTCCGGAGAACCGCCGTGTTCCAGGAAACTGGAGTTGTGATAGTATTCCACAAACTGGACGCGGTTAGAAAAGGCCACTGCAACGGACAGCTTCACTTTATAATCCGGCTTGTCCTCGCGGTCGCGCCCGACCCGTTCCGCTTCCCAATACTGGATGCTGGTGAGCGCTTCTTCCTCGCCAATCCGTTCTTTCAGATAATCGGTCAAACCGTTCTCATAGCAGAAAGTATAGGTCTTTTTGCCGTCCGCGGTGTAGTCTGTAAATTCAAAGGTCAGGCCGGGATTAACAACAGCCTGCTTTTTGAGGGTATCCAGGAAAAACTCGGAAGGAATAGCAATATCAGTAAAAACCTCCAAATCGGGACGCCATTTTTGACGAGTGCCGGTCTTTTTGGAGTTGGTGGGCACCTTCTGCATCTCGCCCACGATTTCGCCCTTCTCAAAGTGAAGATTATACTGGAATCCATCGCGAATGACTTCGACATCAAAATATTCGGAAGAATATTGGGTCGCACAGGACCCCAGTCCGTTGAGGCCCAGAGAAAACTCATAATTGGAACCGCCGTTTTTATATTTTCCGCCCGCATAGAGTTCGCAGAAAACCAGTTCCCAGTTATATCGCTGTTCATTGGGGTTCCAGTCCACCGGAATGCCGCGCGCGAAATCCTGTACTTCCAGCGAATGATCGGCATAGCGGGTGACTAGGATTCTGGATCCAAAGCCTTCGCGTGCTTCATCGATAGAGTTGGACAGGATCTCAAAAAAGGAATGTTCACAGCCTTCCAATCCATCCGACCCGAAGATGACTGCCGGACGTTTGCGCACCCGATCTGCACCCTTTAAAGCCGAAATACTGTCGTTTCCGTAAACCTGATTTCGTTTTGCCATGACATCCTCCGTATCAAAATTTTTGCTCGTTTTCACAAGCCGTACCTTTTATTTTATAATGAAAACACCGTTCTGTCAAGATTTCAAAAGCGAATACTGATTTCTCCGCTGTTTAGAGCTTCCAACATTCCATTTTCCCGGCGGACAAGCAGACGTCCGTCTTCGTCTACATCGATTGCCACTGCCGGATAGCTTTCCCGCAATCCGACGACCTGTACCGGCTGTCCAAGGAAGAAAAGATCCCGGCGGTACTGGTCGAGCATCGCTTCTTTGTTATCGGGAAAATGCTGCATTCGATAGTATTGCTCAAAATTCTTCAGTAATGCTGCCGTATAATCTGTTGGGTCGATCGAAATTCCGGTACACATTTTGACAGATCCAGCGATTTCCTGCAATTCCGGCGGAAAATCGGATTGCTCATGTAAAAGGTTCATTCCAATGCCGACCGCAGCGTATCCAACTCTGCCGCTTTCCCCTTCGACCGCACATTCCGTAAGAATCCCGCAGATTTTGCGGCGTTCAAAAAAGAGATCGTTGGTCCACTTGATTCCAGGGCGTTTTCCGGAAAGCTGCTCGATTGTATCCGCAGCTACGACCGCTGCCAGCAGGGTAATCAAATTCAAATCGGCGATACTGATTTCCGGACGCAGCAAAATGGTCAGATAAACGCCAAATCCGGCCGGTGATTCAAACTTTCGCGCCAGTCTCCCGCGACCTTGTGTCTGCTGTTTCGCCACAATCACCGTTCCATCTGGTGCCCCCTCAGCGGCTGCCTTTTTTGCAGCCTCATTGGTGGAGTCCACAGTTTCCAGGAAAATCAAATTCTTTCCAATATGTTCGGTTGTAAGACGGCGCGAAATTTCGTGTCCAGAAAAAACGGATCCTTCCAAAAGTCGATAACCTTTGTTGGGTACCGTTTCAATAGAATAACCTTCTTCCTGAAGGGAAGCAATGTGTTTCCAAACAGCCGTACGGGAAATCTGCATTTGCTCAGCCAATTCGCCGCCCGAAAGGAGGGATCCATTCCGAAGGCGTAATTGTTCCAGGATGGCATATCGTGTAGATTGCTCTGCCATAATTCTCTTCCTTTCCAGTGAAAACGGGCAGGGAATTTGGCTTTCCTGCCCGCTTACTCACCATTCAATCTGTTTCATTGCTGTCAGCACGCGTTGATACTCAGTTTCTATTTGACGGAATAGTGGTTCGATTTGTTCCAATTCCTTCTGTCGGACTGCCAGAACAAGCGCAGCGCTTTGGTCATATAGAGCCGTAAACCCGAGGTTTCCCGCCACTCCTTTCAGTGTGTGGGCAGCAGTTTCAATTGCAGCGTAATCTTCTTGCTTAACGGCCTCTTCGAGTTTATGAAAAGTTTGATCTGATGGAAATTTCTGTAAAAATTTCCGAAGTAACATTTCATTATTGGAAAAACGGCGACGAGTTTCTTCGATATTCCATTGGTATGCAGCTGCTGCTTCTTCCAGTTTCATAATAACTCCTTTTCTTGTTAATTTTATTTTATTAATTTGATAGGTAAAAATCTTCTGGTAATTTCTTGTAAGTAAAGACTTTACAGGAAAAACGGATAGGGCAACTATATCTTTTTCCTCAAAAATTCTTTTCTGAAAAATATCGTAGCAAGTATAGGAAAAGAGTATCCTTTCCCGTAAAAATAAC
>JBMNPH010000007.1:0-117783 GCA_050943495.1 Candidatus Merdivicinus sp. | reverse complement strand
GAACCGCAAGCAGATGATAAAGATACACTATAAGTTTGTGGGGTATCTGGAGCTGCCGAGTCTTGCAAGACAGCACAATTACCGCGAAGAAACCCGCAAGGGTGTTGCCGTTGAATATGTTCCGAATGCGTTACCGGCATAACAAAAAGAGCAGGTTAATCCCTGCTCATACATACAAGAAGATGCAAAATGTAGGCAAAAAGAAATCGAGTGTCCTCATCCAACTCTCAGGTTGGTTAAGAACACTCGATATGATATAGATTTTTCCGATTAATAAGTGAAACCGGACAGAAATTCCTGTCCGGTTTTTCATTAGCCAAATATGTTATATCGAACTTCCTTCAATCAGTTAAGATTATTTTTGATACAAATATGTTACCTTAAAAATTCTGAGGAGATATATGGGAAATTTGATATTGTTTTGGAGTTTGAGCATATTTTTTGTTAAACTGGCGGATAAAATAGCTAATATTGGAAAACCCTACCAACAAAGCGGTTTCAGTGACTGTTCTACCTTGCAGCAGAAAAGAAGCCGCTTTTTCTATACGAATATTGTTCAAAAATACAATCGGAGTCTGGCCAGTATAATGCTGGAATACGCGGATATAGTGAGAAGGAGAGAGGGCAACTTGTTCGGCAAGTTGTTGAATACTCAATGTTTGATCAAAATGCTGTTTCATAAATTGGATGCTGTCTTTTACCGCTGTTATCTGCGGATTATAGGAATGCGCAGCGGAAAGCAGTAAAATGTGATTTTTCCAGAATAATTCTAAGAAATGCAAAAGTCCAGTTTGCATATAAACTTCCCAGCCGTTTTTCTTTGTGCGAATACAGTCGATACAATTCTGAAAGGATTGCAGAATATCCGGATATGAGGGACAAGTGCGGGAAACAGAAAATGGAAAAAGTAATTGTCCTTTTTCCAGTGGATTGAGGAAAAGCGAAGGGTTCTGCAAAAGAGGCGAAAGGAGAATCCTGAGATCGAAGACTAACAGATCCGCACGTTTTACCGGATTACTTGTCCGATGAAGAATTCCCTGATTGATGCAGATTATATCACCGGCTTCATAGGGATAGGATTTTCCTTCCAACTCGATAAATCCCGAATCGGCTGTAAAAATAAATTCCACTTCACGATGCCAATGCAGGGGAATCGCCACTTGCTCAAAATGATAGGATGCAATCGAAACGGGCAGCAAATCTCGTTCGGAATGTTCTTCATACTGTTTTCTAGAAAGCATGGCGGTTCCTCTCTTTTGCGTATATTGTGTGAAAAAAAGCGGATATAGCAGGAGATTTTCCGTTTATAAAGCGTTATACTGATATTATACGGGAAATCCCGAAATCTGTCAACGGGAAGGAAGGGTGCTGTTTATGTATCAAATCATTCAAAAGTATCCGGAGTTTATTTTGAAAAATGCGGGTCAGCTTTTGCGGTTGTATCCAGTTCATCCGAATGCTGTGAGGATTACAATGACGGCTCGTAGTCATTTTTTACAGGAATCGGACTGGGAAGATCGGACACCGGTAGTTTTGGAGAAGACACCGTTTCTGGAATATGAAATATTGGAAAAAGATGAAATCGCTACTTTAAAAATGAAATCCTGTGCCATTCAGGTGGATTTACAGACTGGTTCTTTGAGCTATTGGGATGAGACTGGGAATGTTCTGACCCGGGAACCGGAGGCAGGGGGAAAACATTTGACAGAGGTGCCGGTATATCGCAATATTTTTTCCGGCAATGGCGAACTGGTTGAAAGGCAGTCTGCGGATGGTGTGAAGGTGACAGGAGGAGACTATCAGACCATTTCCGACAGGATGGCTTATCACGCCAAGGTGGAGTATGTATTCGGCGATGAAGGGCTGTACGGATTTGGGTCGCACGAGGAAGGCTACGGCAATCTCCGCGGAAAATCGCGCCAGCTATATCAGCAGAATATGAAAGCATGTGTCCCTTGCTTCGTTTCAACCAAGGGATATGGTTTTTTGTTTGACTGCCGTTCCCTGATGACCTTTGAGGATAACGGCTATGGATCATATGTCTGGATGGATCTAGTGGATGAGTTGGATTACTATTTTATGGCGGGAAGGGACTATCGGACAATTCTGCGTACCTACCGGGATTTGACCGGTGCGGCACCGATGCTTCCGAAATGGGCGTTTGGGTATGGACAGTCCAAAGAACGTTATCAGAGTGCTGCGGAGTTGATCGAAGTCACAGAAGAATATCGCCGTCGGAAAATACCGATGAGTTTTATCATTCAGGACTGGCAAACCTGGGAGAATGGAAAATGGGGACAGAAATCCTTTGACCGTAGTCGATACCCGGATCCGGCTGCCATGACACAGAAATTGCACGAATTAGGCGCCGCTCTGATGATTTCCATATGGCCGAATATGAACGGTATGGGGGAAAATCAGCAGGAAATGCTGGAACATGGATATATGCTGGGAAACCGGTCTACCTATAATGCTTTTTCCAAAGCTGCGCGGGAACTCTACTGGAAACAGGCAGATGAAGGGCTTTTCCGGTATGGAGTGGATGCTTGGTGGTGCGATTGCAGCGAACCGTTTGAGGCGGACTGGCATGGAACGATCCGTCCCGAACCGCATGAACGCCTGCAAGTTAACGTGGATGCTGCCAAGAAATATTTGGACGGCGGCGAATGGGAGGCATATTCACTTTGCCATTCGAGGGGAATTTATGAAGGACAGCGCAAAACTATTTCGGAAAAGCGAGTCGTAAATCTGACTCGATCCTCTTTTGCCGGACAGCATCGATATGCAACCATTACATGGTCGGGGGATATCGGCGCGAGTTGGAACACGCTGGCGCGGCAGATTCCAGAAGGATTAAATTTCTGTGCTTCCGGGGAACCATATTGGAGTCTTGATATCGGCGGATTCTTTGTATCACCTGGAAAAGAATGGTTCCGTTGCGGAGAATATTCGGATGGATGCAATGATTTGGGGTATCGAGAACTTTATACACGTTGGATTCAATTGGGTACTTTTCTGCCAATGATGCGGTCACATGGTACCGATACGCCTAGGGAAATCTGGCGCTTCGGGGAAGCAGGAACGCCTTTTTACGATGCGATCGCAAAATTTATCCGTCTGCGGATGGCAATGCTGCCATATTTATATTCACTGGCTGCCGCTGTTTCGATGCGTGGGGATACCTTTTTGATGCCATTGGGACTTGCATTTCCGAATGATCCGGCTTGTTTGGATATTGGGAATCAGTTCTTATTTGGGCCGTCGTTGTTGGTCTGCCCGGTTATTCAACCAATGTACTATACGGCGGGGTCCAAACCCCTGCAGAATATCCCGAAGACCCGGAAGGTTTATTTGCCGGCTGGATGCGGCTGGTATGATTTCTGGACAGGGAAATACTGGCAGGGAGGTCGTATCGTGGAAGCAGATGCTCCGTTGGATCGGATTCCGTTGTTTGTGAAGGCTGGTTCGATTCTTCCGATGGGTGTGGAAGTGGAATCTCCCCTATTGGATCCCCATACGGAACTGACGATTCAGATCTATCCCGGAGAAGATGCGGAATTTATCCTGTATGACGATGAGGGGGATTCTTATCGTTATGAACAAGGGCAATACAGTGAAACACTGCTTTGCTGGAAAGATACTGCCAAAACTTTGATAATCGGCGCACGGAAAGGCAGCTATTCCGGAATGCCAGAATCTCAGGTTTTCCATGTTCGAATGGGAGAAATGCAGCAGACGGTTTGTGTACAGGATGGAAAAGAAATACGGATTTTATTCTAATCTTTGGTAAAGAGCAAAATATCTTCGAAATAAAGAAGCGGTTACAGTCAGAAAAGGCCGATTTTGACTGTAACCGCAGTTTATTTAAGGGGGATTGTATCACAATTTTTAGGAATAAAATTTCTGGATAGCCTTGCATTTTTTGCAGACATATGGCACAATGAAAGTGATTCTGTGAAGAAAGAAGGGTTTCAAACGAACGGGTTGATTTTTGACATCCAGCGCTTTTCGGTGCATGACGGACCAGGAGTACGGACAACGGTATTTTTCAAGGGATGTCCATTGCGATGTAGATGGTGTCACAACCCGGAAGGATTGGAAGGTCGGATACAACTGCAATTTCTGGAAGAAAATTGTATTCGATGCGGGGATTGCCGGGAGGTATGTCCCAACAGTGTCCATAGTTTTGAAGAGAATACGCATCGGATCAATTTTTTGGAGTGCAATGTCTGCGGGAAATGCGTTGAGATATGCCCATCTGGTGCGCTACGATTCATTGGAAAGCGTTTCTCAGCCCAAGATGTGATGCAGGCAGTTTTGCGGGATCAGCCCTTCTACGGAAATTCGGGTGGAGTCACTTTTTCCGGTGGAGAATGCACGATGCAACCGGAATTTTTATTAGAAACTCTAGCTCTCTGTAGAAAAGCAGGACTTCATACAGCTGTGGATACCTGCGGGATGATGTCGGAGAACGTTCTCCGGGAACTGATGCAATTAGCGGATCTCTTTTTGTATGACATCAAAGCTATTACATCGCAAATTCATCAAGCTGGAACTGGAGTGAATAATGCGCAAATTCTTCACAACTATCAAAAACTGATGGAAAAGGGGTGCCGGGTCTGGGTTCGGGTGCCCGTAATCGGGGGATTCAACGCTTCCGAATCGGAAATGGGAAAAATAGCCGCCTTTTTAAAGGAAAATGGAGGGGCGGAACAGATCGAATTAATGCCATATCATCGGTTGGGAATCGGCAAATATGCCCAGATCGGCAAGTGTGCATTGGATGAGAGCCGCTATATGGTGAGTCATATGCAAATGGAACAATATTTTTACCAATTTCGCAGCAATGGCCTGCCAGTGCAGGGATCGGAAAGGACTGAAAATTAATGACTAGAACAGAATTTTTACGCCAAAATGCGCGGGATAGTCTTCAAAAGGAAGTCCGGGCAGCACTTCCGGAATGCTGGACAGCGACAGACCTGTCCGGTACTATTGCGGAACGGAAAGCTAAAGCGATGGCCATGATTTTTGATGAAATGCCTTTGTATATTGGAGAAGAGGAACTGATTGTGGGAAGCCGAACATTATATGGACATCGCAATGAGTTCCTGGATCGCTCAGACATGAATATTATGGCAATGCCGCATTATCTGACTGACCACGATCGAGAAGAATTCGGCGGAGTGAACGGAGAATTTTCTACAAAATCTCATTATACGCCGGATTTCGGCCGGATTTTGCGAATGGGGATATCCGGTATTATTCAAGTTGCGCGTGATTCGATGGAACAGCAGTCATCTCCTCTGAAAAGAGGATGGCTCAATGCAGTCGTTATTGCCTATGAAGCGATTTCCCGCTGGATTGTCCGGTATGGTGATTATGCAGCTTTCCTTTCTGCAAAAGAAGAAGGAAGACGGAAAACGGAGTTGGAACAGATTTCGGAAATATGCCATTGGATTTCGAAAAATCCTCCTCGAAAATTCGATGAGGCGGTGCAGCTTTTCTGGTTTGCTAGTCTCGCGACAATTGTGGAGAATTTCCGTTGGGTAAACTATGGCCGGGTGGATCAGTTTCTGTTTCCGTATTATCATACTGTTTCGCCGGAAGATGCTCAGCAGCTTGTGGAATGCCTGCTGCTGAAGATGTATGATGGGTCGGATATAAAAGCCGAATACTTTGGCGCACAGGAAGGCCAGTTAAATATTACGCTGGGCGGTATCACGCCGGATGGGAAGAATGCTGTAAATCCATTGACCTTCGCATTTTTGGAAGCAGTAAAGAAGACTCGATTGCCGGAACCGGAAATTTCTTGCCGGATTCACAGTTTAAATCCACCGCAATATTTGGAAAAATGTGCAGAGCTTTCCGTGTCAGGTATCAATTGCATTGCCTATTATCACGATGATTCGTTTATTGCCAGTATGACTGCTATTGGAATTCCGGAAAAGGCTGCCCGGGATTATGCTTTTGACCTTTGTCAGGATATCACTATTCCAGGGCAGGGAGATTTTTTCATGAGCGGCAGTGTGGATTTAGGGCGGATACTGCTGGATACCATGCGGGAAACGTCGGATAACTGTACCTTTCCGGAATTTTTTGAAGCTTATCGGAATAGGATCGCCCGGAATATTCGGAAGAGCCTGGAAAGCTACAATTGTAGGGAGGAAGCTGTTCGGAAATATGTAGCCGGAGATCCGGATTTTCTCCGAGAGCAGGTGAAAGCTGGAACCATTGATTGGCATGCGGCTGATCCGTTGATGTCACCGCTGCCCATCACATCGGCACTATATGAAAATTGCTTGGAAACAGGAACGGATCTTTGTTGGTATGGCTGTCCTATTGCCGATCGTGGATTCATGGTATCTGATCCGGTAGTTGGAATCAATTCCCTAGCAGCCTTGCGGAAGCGCGTATTTGATGAAAAACGTTTCTCTATTTCTCAAGTATTAGCAGCATGTGATGCGAATTTTGAGGGACAGGAAAAGATGCGTCAAATCCTTTGGACTGCTCCCAAATGGGCAAATGATGATGATTATGTAGATATCCCTGCGAAAGAAATCATAGAATTTGCTTGCGATGAGATTCTGAAATACCGTACACCTGCTGGTGCCCGCCATTTGGCAGGAATCCATCAGCCTCATCCGGTACCTACTGGTCGAGGCCTTCAGGCGACACCAGAGGGGCGCAAAGCAGGCGAGCCGGTTCCGGTGACTCTGTCTCCGGAGAATGGAACCATGCTGAATGGTCCAACTGCGGCGTTCCGATCTGCTGCTAAAATTGATCCGATGAAATATCAGTGGAATAATTGTGTGATGCTGCAATATTTTGCGTCTGTATTTCAGGCAAATGAGGGCGGTCAGCTTTTTGCAGGACTTCTGCGAAATTATTTTGCGATTGGCGGAACCCAACACCAGCCGAATGTAGTTAATGTTGAGGACTTGAAGAATGCCCAGATGCATCCGGAGGAATATCGTGATCTGATCGTCCGCATGTGGGGAGTCAGCGCTCATTTTGTTGATCTTCCCCGAGAGGTACAAGATGAATTCATCGCCCGATTTGAAAACCTATCGTTTTGAGAAATGTAACGATAATAACGAAAAACGTTCTCCGTTTGAAATTGAAAAAGCCATCCAGAAAGGATGGCTTTTATTATGAACAATTATTTTTTAAGACGGAAGGGTTAGGAATTTTGTTTCATCCATTCAGTATCCAGGACAAATTCTCCTGTTTTGGGATCGCGATAGTAAGCAGATCCAACCGCACTATCAAGGTAAGGGATAATCTGCCGGTCATAATTGGCAATGGTATTGAGGCAATAAACACCGCTGTTATCGGAATCATCCAGATACTCATCCGATTCATCCCCCGCAAAAAAACGCCATCCTGTATCCGGCAAGCCTTCGCTGGGTTCTTCCCGGTAAAAAAAGCCAACCTTACAGCCATCTACCGTAATGCGATCCGTAGCAATACAACCCATTTTGGTTGCAAGAAGTGGGCGGATCTGATTTGCTTGAAGGAGATAATGTTTTTCTTTTTTCTTCTTTTTAAAGAACATGATAATGCGATCCTCCGTCAGCCATCGATTTCCCCATCGCAAGCGACCCGTTCCAACATGGAACGATGGACAAGAGCCTGGACCTCTTTGTGGAGAGGATGAACTTTGTATGCCTCCAGAGCTTCCATTGTAGTCAGCTCACTGTAAAGGCAGAGGTCCATACCGCCGGGAACACCGACCATAACTTCCGCTTTGAGAAGACCATCAATTTTTCCAACCAGCTTTTCGAGTCCTTCCTTAATTGCAGCGGCATTTTCCGCCTTTGTTCCATCTTCTGTTTTGTCTTTCAGTTTCCACATTACGATATGACGAATCATATTAGAGCCTCCTTATAGTGTCTTGGCAATTTTCCGCAGATATTCCCGGAACGCATCCCCGGTCTCCGGATGAGCAAGTCCTACCTCCACGATGGCTTCGAGGATTCCGAGCTTGCTTCCCATATCATAGCGACGTCCGTCAAAATCGACGCCGATCATGCCTTCTTGGCGCGCGAGAGTTTTCATCGCATCGGTCAGCTGAAGTTCCCCACCATATCCATAAGGAGTATTTTCCAAGATTGAGAAGATTTTAGACGGGAGTACGCAGCGGCCGAGTATTGAAAACAAAGAGAAGACCTGATCCGGCTTCGGTTTTTCAATCATATCCGTAATTTTATATTGATTGCCTCCCAGTGGATCAACCTTCATGGATGAGTATTTCTGAATCTGTTCCATTGTCACTTCTTTGATTCCGACAACGCCCATCTGGTAGGTTTCATAAGCTTTACAGAGCTGTCCGCAAACCGGATTATCGCCTAAAATGACATCATCCCCGTAGAGGACGGCGAAAGGCTCGTCCCCGACAAAGGATTTGGCACAGAGAATGGCATGCCCCAATCCTTTTGTTTCGTGCTGGCGAATATAGCTGATATTTGCTAGTTTGGTGATATCAACAATTTGGTTATAGATATCAGTTTTGCCGGCAGCCAACAGACGCTGTTCCAATTCAGGAGAACGGTCGAAATGATCCTCAACGGTAGTTTTTCCGCGGCTGGTGATGATCAGGATATCTTCAATGCCGCTTTTAGCCGCTTCTTCGACAATATATTGGATAGCGGGTTTGTCGACAATGGAGAGCATCTCCTTCGGCATGGCTTTGGAAGCGGGCAGAACGCGGGTTCCCAGGCCGGCAGCCGGGATCACTGCTTTTTTAATCTTCATATGGATTTTCCTCCGGTTTTAGATGAATTATTGTAGAAGGCTGAGCGAACTGAGCATTAAGAAGGAACTTGCAAACGAAATGGCAAGAGTAATCACAATACATAAAATAATGACCTTAATGGAGACACCGCCTTTTTCTGTAAGAATTGTTGTGTATTCAGGAGAATTTCCTTTTTCTGCCCGAATTTTTTCTACATTTTGAAAGACTTTGCGCTTATATGCGTAATTGGAAAAGGCAGCTACAGACAATTTCAAGGCCAGGGACAGAATATAGAAAAAATTGTTTAAAGTATAGAGCATATCAAGAGTGGCCTCACTAAAAGGAACCGTGAGGTCAAGTTGTGCATAGAGAGTTGCATAGAGAAGCAGAGAATTGGGAATGGATAAAATTAGGGAAATAACTGCTACTAAAATCCCCAGTCCCCACAGCTTTCGGTAAAATAGGTAGTAAGAATCAAGAAAGAAAGCAGCCCAGTTCCAGCTGACTTTTTTTCCGCGGGCGGACATATCCTTGAATTTTGGAAGAAAATAGTGGGAATTCTGTCCGGTATAGATAGCGAGATCTTTCACTGGAATTCCATCAATTTCCTCATCTGGGTCAAGGCCGCCAAATGGCGTAGTATAGGGATTGTATGCCATTTGACGAAATTGTGCCTGCGGATTAGCCGTTTGATTCTGCCACTGCTGGCTGTTCTGGGATGATTGCTGTCCAGAATTCTCTTCTGCTTCCTCATGATTCAGGGGAGTACCGCAGACTTCACAAAAGAGCTTATCGGGAGAATTGACGGTACCGCATCGGCTGCAGCGCATAGAGATATGGCTGTCATATTTGCTTTCTTCTTCATGGGGTGCTTTTTGTGGCGGCTGCCAGCTTTCGCCTTTTTTATGAAGATCGGTGAATTTACATTGTCCGAGTTCCTGAATGCAGGCGCGGTGATAGGGTGCACCGCAGTCGGGACAGATGAGAATCTCATCGGTTTCCTTAAATTCCTTGCCGCAATGGGGGCAGGCAATCCCTTTGTATTTGAACATAATGACCTCCGCTCAAGTGATGGTACGGGATGTCCCGTTATGAAAACGGGGTTTCTATGGCTATACATTCAATATTATAGCATAAGTATCAAAATTTATCAAACAAATCTTTACAGAATTCTAAAACTACATTATAATAGAGAGGTACAAGATAAAAATTGATTTCCAATAGACGGAGGGACATTATGCTTCAGATTGAAGAACAGAAACAGGCGCTTCGAGCCATCGAACCGGATTTAAAGGATCTGGCATCTGCGCTTGGGATCGAATCGGTAAAAAAAGAGATTGCCGAACTGGAAGAACAAGCTGCCGATCCCAATTTCTGGAACGATATGGAAAATTCTCAGAAGGTGCTGAAGAAAACCGGAACCCTGAAAGCAACTTTGAGCGGATATCAGCAGCTTGTTTCCTTGTATGAAGATACTCAGACCATGCTGGAAATGGCGGAAGAGGATGATGATGAATCCATGCTCCCCGACATTGAGAAAATGCTGCAGGAATTGAATACCAAAATTGAAGAACAGCGATTGGCAACCCTTCTTTCCGGAGAGTATGATTCCAAGAATGCGATTCTGACCTTCCATGCAGGTGCGGGCGGAACTGAGGCGCAGGACTGGGTGGAAATGCTGTACCGGATGTATATGCGCTGGGGTGAGCGGCACGAATTCAAGGTATCTGTGCTGGACTACCTGGAGGGCGAGGAAGCCGGCATCAAAAGTGCGTCTATTATGATCGAAGGGTTCAATGCCTACGGCTATCTGAAATCCGAGGCGGGAGTGCATCGTCTGGTTCGGGTATCCCCCTTTGATGCATCCGGACGGCGTCATACTTCCTTTGCTTCGTTGGAAGTTATGCCGGAAATTGATGATACAATCGAGGTGGAAATTCGTCCGGAAGATATTCAGGTGGATACCTATCGTTCGAGCGGTGCAGGCGGACAGAAGGTTAATAAAACAGACTCCGCGGTCCGGATTACCCACCTTCCGACCGGAATTGTGGTTTCCTGTCAGGTAGAACGCAGCCAGTACCAGAACAAGGATGTCGCGATGCGTATGCTGAAATCGAAGCTGATTCAGATCAAGGAACGCGAACATCTGGAAAAGATCGAGGATATCCGCGGTGACCAGAAGGAGATTGCTTGGGGCGCCCAGATTCGTTCCTATGTTTTCATGCCGTATACCCTGGTCAAGGATCACCGAACCGGATATGAAATGGGTAATGTCAATGCAGTAATGGATGGAGACCTTGATGGATTTATCAATGCATATCTGAAAGCGCTGGCACATGGGGAACTCGGCAAATAAGGTTCTGGCGGATCAGAAAAGAGGATGGCTGTGAAAATGAGAACCGAAGCAGAGATGATGGAACTGATTCTCGGATTTGCACGGAAAGATAAGCGGGTACGGGCAGTCTGGATGAACGGTTCCCGCGCCAATCCCAATGCCAAGCGAGATCAATGGCAGGATTTTGACATTGTATTTGCGGTAACAGAGATGGGATCCTTTCTGGCGGATGATAGTTGGCTGGATATTTTTGGTGAGCGGGTCATTATGCAAAGCAGCCGAGAACAGCTAGATCAATATGATGCGGATGGAAATCTGAATTTTGAAGATTGGTTTATTGCGATGATGCAGTTTGCCGACGGAAATCGGATTGATTTGAGCTTGGTTCCGCTGGAGAGTGCGGCGGAAAAAATCCTTTCAGATAAAATGTGCCGACTTCTGTTGGATAAGGACGGAATCCTGCCGAATGTGCCGCCTTCCACCGATGAAGATTACCGCGTCAAGCTGCCTACGGAATTGGAATTCCGATGCTGTGTCAATGAGGTGCGCTGGGTTGCCCCGTATGTGGCGAAGGGAATCTGGCGGAAGGAAATCCCATATGCACAGGAAATGCTTGGCGTTGTGCGGGAACAGGTTGTCCGGATGCTTGGCTGGGAGATTACTCTGGAACAGGGGAAGCCGGTTAATATCGGAAAATGCGGCAAGTATCTGGAAGATTTTCTGCCTGCGGATCAGTACCGACAATTTCTCGAAGGTTATGCAGGCGGAACACTTGAGCAGATCAGAAAATCTCTTTTTGTTTTGTATGATCTTTTTGCTTTAGTGTCTGGCAAAGTGGCAGAAAAACTCGGTTTTCGATTGGATCGTCACGAAGAAGAAAAGGTTCGGCAATTTTTGCAATCAGAAGAGAAATCAGATTGTAAATTTTCCTGATTTTGCTTGAAAACAACAGAATAGTCCGCTATAATAAGGATTGAATATCCTCCAATTCGGAGGAGGAGAAAGGTTTGATTAGAAAATGAAGTTTTTGAAAAAGGCGGCTGCTCTGCTTGCGGCCTGCGCGATGACAGCCAGTCTGTTGTCCGGGTGCGGTAACACAATCGATCCTTCGACAATTGACTACATTCAGTTCGAACAGCCCGAGGAAGGCCAGGATATTGCAATCGTAGACACTTCAATGGGTGAAATAACCATTCTGCTGTACACAGACGAAGTTCCGGAACTGGTGGACAATTTTAAGAAGTTGGTGGAAGAGGGATTCTTTAATAATCAGGTGATTTTCCACGTTGAACCAAGCGTTGGAATTGTGGCAGCCGGCAGCAGTACACCGGATGGAAACGGTGGAGGTTCCAGTACCGGAAAGCCGATTAAAGCGACCTATTCCGATAATCTGTGGCCATTTACCGGATCGGTTTCGATGATCTGTTATGAGGCAGGTGTTCTGTGGAACCGGGGAAATTATTGTGACTCCCGTTTCTTTATACTTGGAAAGTCGGAAATCAGCGACGAAATTGCACAGGAAATGGATCAGTACAATTTCCCAGCTATGATGAAGAACTGTTTCAAGGAATACGGCGGTGTACCTCAATTTGGTCAGACACATAGTGTTTTTGGCAAAGTTATTGATGGAATGGAGGTAGTCGAAGCTATTCTGGATTTGGATTTGACCTACGAATCGGTGGATCTCACCCAATCAGAGGTTTCGGCAACCAATGAACAGCTGAACAACAATCGTCCACTGGAAGACGTTGTCATCAATTCGGTTACACTCTCTACTTTCCATGCGGCAGATTTTGATGAGCTGGATAATACTCCAACTGAAGAGGAATTAAAAGACCTAATTTACCGCAGCACACAGGAACAGCAGGAACAGGATGCGGCAATGATGGGAGAAACTTCCGCTGCGGAATAAGAATGAAAGGATCCGATAAAATGCAGAATTTTCTGAATTTTGAGTCAGTGAAAGCAGGGGATACCCTGGCGATTATTTCAACAAATATGGGAGATATTACCGTAAAGATGCTGCCGGAAGCGGCACCGAAAGCAGTGGAGAATTTTATCACCCATGCGAAGAATGGCTATTATAACGGCATTATTTTTCACCGCGTGATTCGGGATTTCATGATTCAGGGCGGTGATCCGACTGGTACCGGTATGGGCGGCGAAAGCATCTGGGGGAAACCATTTGGTGATGAATTTACGGATGCTGCTCGTAATTTCCGCGGTGCGCTTTCGATGGCGAATGCAGGCCCTGGTACCAATGGAAGCCAGTTCTTTATAGTGCAGGCAGGCCCTGAAACCATGGATGAGCGGATGTTCCCGATGCTGAAGCGCCAAGGAAAAGACTTTACAGCAGAAGCAGTTTCTGCTTATATGGAACACGGCGGCACGCCTTGGCTGGATGGCGCCCATACGGTTTTTGGCCAAGTCATAGATGGAATGGATGTAGTGGATCAAATTGCGGCAGTCAAAGTGGATCGCGGATCCCGTCCCTATAATGAAATTTCCATTACCGGCATTACCGTGAAAGTTGCAGAGTAAACCCGATTCCGGGGAAGGTGCGCCTTCCCCGTTTTTTTGTGAAAAGGAGAGTTTTATGAAATTGAGAAATAAAATGCTTGCATTGCTTTCGACAGTGGTAATAACAGCAGGAATTCTGTCCAGTTGTGGCGAGGAAACAAAGCCGTATCGTCAGTTTGTGCAAAATGAAGATGGAACCTATTCAGCTGCAGAGGTGGATCCTTCCCTTCCGGTAGCAGTGATTGAGGTCGAAGGATTTGGAACAATCCGGGCGGTGCTGTTTGAGGAAGATGCTCCCAAAACAGTTGAAAACTTTATCGGACTGGCCGAAAAAGGTTATTATGATGGGCTGACCTTTCATCGGATTATCGACGATTTTATGATCCAGGGCGGCGATCCCAATGGGGACGGAACTGGCGGCGAAAGCATCTGGGGCGAACCATTTGAGGATGAATTGAATAGCAATCTACGCCATTTCAATGGCGCACTGTCTATGGCAAATTCCGGGAAAGATACCAATGGCAGCCAGTTCTTCATTGTGCAGCAGGGAGACGGCAGCAGTTACGATGAAAGTTATTTTGAAAGTATTGAGCAACAGAATAAGAAATCTACTTCCGCAAAAGTAGAGGAAGATCTTGAATATTATAAGACGATGTACTCCGAAGATGATCTCAAACAGATTAAGGAAATTCTGAAAGCACAATATGAACGATCCAATAAAGGCGAGACAGACTTTCCGGAGGAAGTCAAGGCTTATTATCAGCAGGTTGGCGGAACTCCGCATTTGGATAAAATGCATACGGTGTTCGGACAGGTAATCGAGGGGATGGACGTGGTCGATCAGATTGCCAGGGTGAAAAAGTCCGATGCTCAGAGCGGAATTCCGGAAGAACCGGTTGTGATTACCAGTGTTACGATTGAATATCCCGAAGAATCGGCGGAAAGTTCTGAAAAATAGGTGATGCGTTTTGCCAGATAATACAATTTTTTATGCAAAGTATAATAAAATCAAATGAAAATCATGCGGATTTGTTAATGAATTTGCAGGAAAAAGGTTTGGGAAATTTCACAAATTTTTAATTCTGACAAAAAGTTCACAAATTACCTATTGATTTTTTGCAGCAAAAGCCGTATTATGGTAAATGGAGAAAATTGCGAAACAATTTCTCGATTTTCAAAAAAACGAAAGGGGAAAGAACAAATGCTTACGAATAACAAAAATGTTCTGGCTTGGGTCGACGAAATGGTCGCCCTCTGCAAACCCGCTAAAGTGGTCTGGATTGATGGCTCCGACGAGCAGCTTCAGGCTCTGCGCGAGGAAGCCGTTTCTACCGGCGAAATGATGTGGCTTAATCAGGAGAAGCTGCCCGGCTGTATGTATCACAGAACCGCGGTCAACGACGTTGCCCGTGTTGAGGACAGAACCTTCATCTGCTCTACAAAACAGGAAGATGCAGGCCCAACCAATAACTGGAAAGCACCCCAGGAAATGCACGGCATTCTGACTCCCATGTACTATGGTGTCATGGAAGGCAAGACCATGTATGTCATTCCTTACTCCATGGGTCCCATCGGTTCCAAGATGTCCAAAGTTGGCGTGGAAGTTACCGACTCCATTTATGTTGTCCTGAATATGGACATCATGACCCGTGTCGGCAAACGTGCTTTCGAGCAGCTGGGCGATGAGTCCAACGACTTCGTTCGCGGCCTCCATGCAAAAGCAGATCTGGACGATAAGAAACGTTACATCGTTCACTTCCCGGAAGAGAACTCCATCTGCTCCATCAACTCCGGCTACGGCGGAAACGTACTGCTCGGTAAGAAGTGCTTCGCACTGCGTATTGCTTCCTATCAGGGCAAGAATGAAGGCTGGATGGCTGAGCATATGCTCATCCTGGGTATCGAGAATCCTCAGGGCGAGACCAAATATGTCTGCGCAGCATTCCCCTCTGCTTGCGGTAAGACCAACCTCGCTATGATGATCCCGCCCGAAGTTTATGCAAAACAGGGCTACAAAGTTTGGACCGTTGGTGACGATATCGCTTGGCTGCGCCAGGGCGATGATGGCCGTCTCTGGGCAATCAACCCCGAAAACGGCTTCTTCGGTGTTGCACCCGGAACCAATATTAAGTCGAACCCCAATGCACTGCATACCACTGAAAAAGGCACCATTTTCACCAACGTTGCATTGAATAATGCAGATAATACTGTTTGGTGGGAGAGCCTGGACAAGAATCCTCCTGTGGATGCTACCGAGTGGAAAGGCGCAAAGGTAAATGGACCGGAGTATATTGCTGCTGGCAATAAACTGGCTCATCCTAACTCTCGTTTCACCGCTCCTGCAAAGAACTGCCCCTGTGTCAGCCCCGAATTTGACAATCCTCAGGGCGTTCCGATCTCTGCAATCATCTTCGGCGGACGCCGTGCAAAAACTGCTCCGCTGGTCTACCAGTCCTTTGACTGGAAACATGGTACTTTCGTAGGCTCTATCATGGCTTCCGAAACCACCGCTGCTGCTGCTGGTGCAGTTGGTGTTGTTCGTCGTGACCCGATGGCAATGCTGCCCTTCTGCGGCTACAACATGGGTGACTACTGGCAGCACTGGCTCGACATGGGCGAGAAACTCGGCGACAAAGCACCGAAGATCTTCCATGTTAACTGGTTCCGTACCGACGATGAAGGCCACTTCATCTGGCCGGGCTTCGGCGATAACCTCCGCGTCCTGATGTGGATCCTCGCTCGCTGCGAAGGCAAAGCAGACGCTGTGGAAACTCCGATCGGTTATGAGCCCAAACCTGAAGATATCAATATCGAAGGTCTGGATATCACTGTGGATACCATTAAAGACTTGCTGAGCGTTGATAAAGCTTCCTGGCTGGAAGATATCGACCGTGAAGGCACTGGTATCGAAGCATTCTATGCAAAATTCGGCAACAAGCTGCCCGCAGAAATGCGCAAACAGCTGGATGCTCTGAAAGCAAGACTTGCATAAAGATTTTTCCCCTTATAATAAAACGGCATGGTCGGATTGGCCATGCCGTTTTTGGTAAAGAAAGGAGTAATTTCGATGAGTTATCAAGCCTCTTCTGCCCGTTATGAACGAGATATTTACCGCCGCTGCGGAGATAGCGGATTGCGTCTGCCGGCTGTTTCTCTGGGATTTTGGCATAATTTCGGGACAACCGGGAACTATGAGACCATGAAAGCAATGTGCTTTACTGCATTTGACAGCGGAATCACGCATTTTGATCTGGCCAATAATTACGGCCCGGATCCCGGCGCTGCTGAGGAAAATCTGGGGCGCATTCTCCGGGAAGAAATGGGCGCGTATCGTGATGAGCTGATTATCAGCACAAAGGCAGGATATTCGATGTGGCCGGGCCCGTATGGAGATTGGGGAAGCCGGAAATATTTGCTGGCAAGTCTGGATCAAAGTTTGAAACGGATGGGTCTGCCGTATGTGGATATTTTCTATCATCATCGGATGGACCCCAATACTCCTCTCGAGGAGACAATGGGTGCATTGGATACCGCGGTAAAGAGCGGTAAGGCACTTTATGTAGGTCTTTCCAACTATGATGGCCCGACTCTTGCGCGTGCAACTGCTATTTTGAAGGATTTGAATTGCCCGTTTATCATCAATCAGAACCGGTATTCCATTTTTGATCGGACAATTGAACGGAATGGCCTGAAAGAAACGGCGCGCCGCCTTGGAAAAGGCATTGTAACCTTCAGTTCGCTGGAACAGGGAATGCTGTCAGATCGTTATCTGCATGGGATTCCGGAGGACAGCCGCATTCGCACTGACGGACGCTTTTTGAAGGAATCTTCGCTGACTCCGGAAAGGCTTGAGAAAATTCGCGCATTAAATGAAATTGCAGCACAGCGGGGACAGACACTTGCACAGATGGCACTGAATTGGGTCATGCGGGACGGCGTTGTGACCAGCACGATTATCGGCGCTTCTCGGCCCGAACAGATACGGGAAAATGTCGCATCAATATCCGCTGCACCGTTTACCCAAGAGGAACTTGAGAAAATTGATGCGATTTCGCTCTAAAAAGATAGAATTTCCTCGAAATCTGTCTTTTTATCTGAGATTTTTGTCTTTTTTCGTTTTAGAGAAGGATAGTTTACATTTTATACACGACTTTCTGTTCAAAATGGGATACAATATTATCGTACACCAAGTGAGGAGCGTTTTGCAGTATGTTTGGCTATATCAAACCCTTTAAGCCGGAATTGAAGGTCAAGGAATTTGATACGTATCAGGCGTTTTATTGCGGTTTGTGCCGCCAGCTGGGAGAGGCATTCGGGCCTTTTGCAAAATTAACGCTCAGTTATGATTTTACCTTTCTGGCAATGGTGGCGGTCGGACTGCGGCAGGATTTCTGCGGGTTCGGAAAAGCACGCTGTATGGCTAATCCTCTGAAAAAGAAGGTATGTGCAGTTCCGTGCACCGATCTTTCCTTTGTGGCAAGCTGCGCGATGATCCTGTTTTATCATAAACTACGGGACAACCTTCAGGATTCGGGTTTCTGGAAGCGGCTTTTGTATTATCCGATACTCCCGTTCGCGGCCGCAGCCCGGAAAAAGGCGTGCCGGCAGTATGCGGAAGTTGACGAGATTTTTTCGCAGATGATGAAAGAACAGTTTGCTTTGGAACAAGCGAAAACCCCAAGCGTTGACCGTGCAGCTCAACCGACAGCAGCAGCCATGAGCAAAATGCTGCAATTGCTGGCAGAGGATGAAATGCAGAAAAGAATTCTGGAACGATTCGGTTATCTGATGGGGCGGTGGGTCTATTTGATGGATGCGCTGGATGACCTCGAAGATGACCGGAAATCGAAGGGATATAATCCCTTTCTGCTGCGATTGGACGGACAGGAACCTACTGATGAGAAATTGGCGGAAATCCGGCAATATGGGAAAGGGGTTCTGAATGTTACGGTGGCGGAACTTGGCGTTACCTATGAGCTGCTGAACTGGCAGCGCTATAAATCCATATTGGATAATATTGTCTATCTGGGATTGCCCCGTGCAGCAGCAGATATGATTGCGCGGGCAAACCGAAAAGATTCGCAAAATACAACTGCACTTTGACGGCAGTGCAGGCTGTTTCAAATCTAATTGTGCCGTTAAGATGGAATGGAGGCAGCAATGGCAGTCACAGATCCTTATAAGGTATTGGGAATTTCTCCGAATGCTTCGGAAGAGGAGGTAAAATCTGCATACCGGCAGCTGGTGAAAAAGTATCATCCTGACAATTATGCGGACAGTCCGCTGGCAGATCTCGCCAACGAGAAAATGCAAGAGGTGAATGAGGCCTATGATATGGTCATCAACCGACTGCGTGCAGGCGGCCAAAGCAGTCAGAGCAATGCAGGAAACAGCAGTTCGGCCGGCTATTCTTCCGCTTCCGGATACGGCGGGCAGCAGGCAGGGTATGGCGGATCCTCTCATTTGGGCGATATTCGCCGGCTGATTCAGCAAAACCGGCTGGTTGAGGCAGAGGAACTGCTGGATGGAATGCCTGTTCGCAATCGGGATGGAGAATGGTATTTCCTGAAGGGAAGTATTTTTTTCCAGCGCGGATGGCTGGATGATGCGATGAATCATTTTTCAACCGCTTGCCGATTGAGTCCGAATAATCCCGAATATCGTGCGGCGATGAATCGGATGATGTGGCAGCAGCAGGGAAATATGGGTTCGCCCAATGGCGCATACCGGACGAATGATATGAATAATATGAATACAGCCTGTAATTGCTGCGGAAATTTGATTTGTGCGGACTGCTGCTGTGAATGTATGGGCGGCGACCTGATCGCCTGCTGTTAGGAGGCGGTCTTTTGAAAAAGACAAATCAGATTGCACTCGGAGGCATGATGGCGGCTTTGAGTATCGTCTGCATGTTGCTGACGGGTGTATTTCCAATGGCGGATTTTGCTCTTCCGGCAATTGCGGGATTGTTATTGGTTCCCATTGTAATTGATGCTGGGTATAAAGGAGCATGGACGGCATTTGGCGCCGTTGCACTGCTTTCGGCAATGATCGCTCCGAATAAGGAATGTGCGTTGTACTATATTGCATTTTTGGGCTTCTATCCGATTGTAAAATCCGTACTGGAGTGCCGAAAGGGGAAAATTTTTCCGTGGATTTGCAAAATCCTGCTCTTTAATCTCTGTGCAGCTGTCATTGTAGCCGGTGCGATGTTTGTATTTCGTTTTCCGGGATATGCAGAATTGTTGGAAGAGGCGTGGTGGCTGCTAGCAGGCGGCTGGATTTTTCTGAATGCGGTATTTGTTGTCTATGATATTGCGCTGACTCAGTTAATCACTGCCTATGTGCGATGGTTTCGCCCCAAATACATTCTAAAAATTTTCAAATAAAAGAAATTGCCGTTTGCGCTGGTTGCGGAACGGCTTTTTCTCATGAAACGGGAGGGAATACTATGGATGCGTCCCAGAGACGGGAGAAAATTCTGGAAATTCTACGCCAAAGCGGCCAACCGGTAAGTGCGACAGTCATTGCATCATCTGTTCATGTCAGCCGGCAGATTGTTGTCGGAGATATTGCTTTGCTGCGCGCAGCCGGAACAGAAATTCAGGCGACTCCCCGCGGATATCTGTTGCAGGAACGTGATGATGCCATTGCGGGCTTTCAGATGTACACCATCGCTTGCCGGCACGATGAACAGGGATTGGCGGAAGAATTGTATACCGTAGTGGACAATGGCGGTGGTTTGGTCGATGTCACGGTGGAACATCCTGTGTATGGGCAGATCTGCGGGAAATTGCATATCTTTTCGCGGTATGACGCGAATTTGTTTATAGAAAAACTGGCGAAAAATCATGCCACGCCTCTCTGCAATCTGACTGGGAATGTCCATCTTCATACGCTTGCCTGCCGTACAGAGGAAGATTATCATCGGATTTTGGCAGAACTGGACAAAAAAGGCATCCTCTTCCCTCGATAAATTTCGTCATTGCCGGTTGACAAATGTGGGATTTTCCTTTAAACTAAGAACAGTGTCATGACACCTGTATAGACGAAGTTTGGAGGATGTTCCCATGAATCAGAAAAATGCTCAACTGCAAAAACTTGTCATTGCTGCGCTGCTATGTGCGATCGGAATATTGATTCCCATTGTATCGCCCATAAAAATTCGGTTGGATCCGATGAGTTTTACACTCGCCAGTCATGTTGCGGTACTTGTTGCCATGTTTGTTTCACCTGCGGTCGCCATTGCAGTGGAACTCGGAACGACAGTGGGATTTATTTTCGCTGCATTTCCGCCGGTAGTTGTGCTGCGGGCATTGGTGCAGATTTTCTTTGTCGTGATCGGTGCATATTGGCTGCAAAGGAAGCCAGAAACGCTAAATCACTTCGGCAGCATGAGTATTTGGGTACTGGTGACTGGTGTGATTCATGGAGCAGCAGAAGCTGTTGTTTCCACTTGGTTCTACTTTGGCGGAAATATTGATCAAAGCAAGGGATTTTTCACGACCATTATTCTGTTGGTAGGCGTGGGGACACTGGTACATCACATCGTAGATTTTATCATTTCGTATATTATCTGGCGGCCGGTGAGCAAAGTGATCCGGATACCCGCAAGCGTCCATTTTCACAGTAAATAAATAGAAAAAAACGCCGGTGATAATGCCGGCGTTTTTTGTTATTCCTGATCTGCAGAGGAAAGCGGTGTAATTTCCAGATTTTCTGCAATCTTTATCAGAGTATCCAATGGCAGTCTTCCATCAATCTGGAAGGTATAGCCATCCTGATCCCATCGGAGCCAGATATCCTCTTCCAACTGCCAGAACTGTCCGGGACAGCCATTGATGGTAATTTCTGTCGGGGCAACTTCTTCATAGGGGAAACTGAGTCCTTCCATTGTGCCGGAAATTCCCTGCCAGAGGACGAAGCTTTCTGGACTGCTCCGAAAATTGGTCTGACAGGAAGTTAAGGTTTCACGCCAAGCATAAGCAGTACTGCCAGAAGGCATCCAGCCACAGGTTGCAGGAGTAAATGGTAGGATCATATTTTTTTGATAGTTCAGAGAAGGATCCAATTGAACGGATTCAGCCACAGTTTTTATCTCGTCCAGAGGGAGGAAACCGCTGACTGTAAAGACATAATTGCGGTTGCTCCACATGATGTAGCTCCAGTCCTTTTTGCTGACAGCAAAAGCCTCATTTCCCTGAATTTCCGTATTTTCTGTATACGCATCTTCAGTATCGACTCCAGCGGACAGAGAACTTTTTTCTGTCATCATCTTTTCATCAATCAGCAGATAAGTTCCTTCCTCGTTTTCATAGCGGATATGCAAGGAATTCGCCGAATAGTTGCGATCGACCTGTTTCATGCCATCGGGAATATACCCAACTGTAAAAGGCATGAATTCGGAATCATCCGTACATTCAGGAGTCACATCAATCGAGGTGAATTTGGGATTAACCTGATAAAGAATTTTAAGGAAAGAAGTGCGGAAAGCGTCCACGGACATCGCGCCGGAAAATACCACGATCAAAGCGGCAGCAGTTGCAGCAAAGTAGCGCCAAGATTTTCTTTTAGATTTTTGCTGCAATTGAATCAAGCGCTTCATTTTGCGTTCAAAATCTGGAGAGATCGGTATATTGTTCAGGGAATCCTGAGACGGAAAAGTGGCAAGCCATTGATCGCGTGCAGCAGGCGCGGATTCCGACAATTGGCATTCCAGTGAATCCATCCAATACTCCTCCTTTTCGATTAATTCTTACAATTTTCTTACAAATTCAGTGTATCATATTTTTAAAAAAAAGGCAATCATTTTTGCTGAAATAGCTGGTTCTTCTACCGGAATACTCGACAGCAACGGTAAAACATGGTACAATATTTTTATATTGAAGAAAAGAGGGATTCTTTTGAAACTGGTGTGGCGGAAAAGTCCGGAAAACTTTCAGGATGCATTGGAGATTCGGGTAAAAGTTTTTGTGGAAGAACAGGGATTTCACGACGAATTTGATAAAATTGATGACAGTTGTGAGCATTTGATTCTGTATATGGAAGATCAAGCAGCCGGCTGTGCCCGACTGTATGAGGAAGAAACCGGATGGCATTTGGGACGGGTAGCTGTATTGCCGGAATATCGTGGGAAAGGCTTGGGGGCAGAAATTGTTCGGGAAGCCGAACGAAAGGCCATAGAATTGGGTGCGGCGAAGCTGGGATTGAGTGCGCAGATGCGAGCACAGAAATTTTATGAGAAACTGGGGTATTGTGTCGTAACCGAACCATATCTGGATGAATATTGTCCGCATGTTGGAATGGAAAAAGTGTTGAATCATGAATAAATTTACATCTTCTCTTTACAAAGGCAGAAAAATGTGATAAACTGATAACGATAAAAAGCAGAGTAGGGTCTCGCGCGTTAAGTGCTGTCCGAACAGGGAGTTGTCGGATGGACGAAAAGCCAGTTTTGGCTTGCGGTGCGGAACCCGCATCCCGCTGCTATATACCGGGGAGCGTCCCCTCCTGCGGGTATGTGGCTACGAGTGACATGTCTGCAAGGAGGTTTTGAAAATGAAAACACTGTATGCAACCCCCTTCAGCGCCGAATATTGGCAGCTTTCCTGCCAGGAGCTGAAAAAGCCTAAAATTCTTGTTTTTGCCGCACTAATGATCGCATTACGTGTGGCATTGAAAGCCATTGAGATTCCGGTCGGTCCCTATTTGAACATCACCACTGGATTTTTTGTGAATGCCCTCGGTGCAATGGTCTTTGGACCTGTTGTGGCAATTCTTGCTGCTGCGATTTCGGATACATTAGGCTGTATGCTGTTTCCGGTAGGACCTTATTTTTTTCCGTTTATTTTTGTGGAAATCGCAAGTTCTTTAATTTTTGCCTTATTTTTGTATCGAACTAAAATTACTACATGGCGTGTTTTATTATCCCGCTTTTTTGTAATGGCAATTTGTAATCTAATTCTTAATCCGGCATTGCTGGTGCTCTATAATAAACTGGTTTTGGGCGGCGAATATGCATTCTTGACGCTGCCGCGTATTGTGAAGAATCTTTGCCTGTTTCCGGCAGAATCCTTTTTATTGGTGCTCTTTCTCAATGTCATGCTTCCAATTACCGGACGGATGGGATTGACATTTGGAAATTCCGGAAAGATGCAGTTTACCAAACGACATGTGGCTGCGCTCATTGTACTGGCGCTCGTTTCGGCGGCAGCCGTAGCTTTCTATAGCTACTACCGTCTCAATTTAAAGTAAAGGTTCAGTCGGGCAAGGGGATGATTGCCCGACTTTCATTTTGCATAAATTTTACTGGAAATCATCCGTCCCCTGTGGTAGGATGAAAGAGGATATTGCAGGAAGGATGATAACGAATATGATTAAGCTGATCGCAGTCGATATGGATGGAACGCTTTTGGATTCCCAAAAAAGGTTACCAGAGGACTTTCCGCGCTTTCTCAATCAGCTAAAAAGAGCTGGAATTCGATTGGTAATTGCGAGCGGAAGGCAATACTATAATTTGAAGAAGCAATTAGCGCCTTATGGGGATCAATTTATTTATATCTGTGAGAATGGGACAATGATTTTTGAAAAGGAGAAACCGATTTTTCTGGAACCGTTTCAGAAAGAAGATTGGCAGGATTTGGTGAAGCAGCTTCGACGGATTCCAGGTGCATGTCCGATTCTCTGCTGCCCGGAGAATGCCTACTGTGAAAATCAGGAACCGAATTTCTATCCAAATGCCAAAATGTATTATGAACGTTTGGAACTCGTACCAGATTTATTGCAAATCGAAGATCCCGTTTGCAAAATTGCAGTATATGATCTGTTTGGTGCTGAAACGAATAGTTTCCGTCGGATGAGGGAGTGTGCAAGCACATCCTATCAAATTACGCTTTCTGGAGAGACGTGGATTGATATTATGGGACAATCCAATAAGGGGACAGCACTGACTGCGCTAGAAAAATTGGAAGGAATTTCATATGAGGAAACCATGGCATTCGGTGACTATCTCAACGACTGTGAAATGATGGATGCCTGTTATTATAGCTGCGCTATGGCAAATGCACATCCTATCCTTCTGCAGCATGCGCGATTTTTAGTCGGATCCAATGATGAAAATGGAGTATTGATGGCAGCTCGGGAGATGCTCGGGTTGGAAGATGGAATTGCTGTGCGAGAAGTCCCCTATCAGAGCGAAGAGTACCGTCAGAATTTGCAACTGCGGAATGAGGTCTTGCGTCTTCCGCTAGGATTGGATCTTCGGGAAGAGGATCTGTCTGTCGAAGCGGATTTTCATCATTTGTCCGCAATTGAGAATGGCCAAGTGATTGGGACTATGATGCTGCTTCCGGATTCGGAAGATCCTCATGCGATGCGGATGAAGCAGGTTGCGGTTATGGAAAACCGGCGCGGCAGGAAAATCGGAACTCGAATGCACAAACTGGCGGTTCAGGTTGCCAAACGATGGGGATATTCGGCTATTACCCTGCATGCAAGGAAAACAGCGGTCGACTTTTATCGAAAACAGGGATTTCAGGTTACCGGCTCGGAATTTTTAGAGATTGGTATTCCTCATCTGCCAATGAAATTGGAATTTGAGTCACATTGTGCGAAAATGTCATAAAATCTTGTCGTAAAATGCTGGAGTGTTTGCTAAACAGGGAGAATTCGCGTGAAATATGTTGCATATCTCAGATTTTCATAGTATAATAATATCCATGTGAATTTATTTGACTACTCAATAAAATGAAAGGATGAGATACGGTGGAACAGGTACAAGAAAATAAAATGGGTACAAAACCGATGCTGCCATTAATATTGTCGATGTCCCTTCCGGCAATGTTTTCGATGCTTGTACAAGCACTCTATAATATTGTGGACAGCATTTTTGTATCCCGTTTGGGCGTAAATGCATTGGCTGCGGTATCGCTAGCGTTTCCAGTGCAAACTTTGATGATTTCGGTTGGCGTAGGAACCGGAGTCGGAATTAATTCGCTCATTTCCCGCCGATTGGGTGAGCATAAGTATGAAGAGGCCAATAAAGCGGCAACTCATGGTGTATTTTTAGGAATATTCAGCTGGGTGCCATTTTTGATATTTGGTTTGCTTTTCTCGGAACCATTTATGCGAGCATTCAGTTCTAATGAACAGGTTGTAGAAATGGGAATCGATTACCTCTCGATTGTAACCATCTTTTCATTGGCTTGTCTGGTGGAGATTTGCTGTGAAAAGACGCTGCAGGCGACCGGAAATATGATTTTCCCCATGCTGTTTCAATTGAGCGGCGCAATCACTAATATTATTCTTGACCCGATTTTTATATTTGGTTTGCTGGGTGTTCCAGAAATGGGAGTTGCCGGTGCGGCAATCGCAACAGTCTTGGGACAGGTTGTTTCTTTGATTTTTGCGATAATCATCCTGTTCTGTCGGGAACATCATGTTAAGATTGAACTGAAGGGCTTCCATTTTGAATGGAAAACTATTCGGGATATCTATGCAGTCGGCTTGCCCTCCATTGTAATGCAGGCAATTAGCTCTTTCCTGAATATGGGACTGAATGGGATTCTGGCTGGTTTTTCTGATACAGCAGTGGCGGTACTGGGTGCTTATTATAAGCTGCAATCCTTTATCTTTATGCCTGCATTTGGCTTGAATCAGGGATTGATGCCGATTATGGGATATAACTACGGGGCACGCAAAAAGGAACGTCTTTTGTCTGCTATTAAGATAGGCGCAGTCGTGATGGTAGGAATCATGGTAATTGGCTTACTGATTTTCCAGTTATTCCCAGATCAATTGCTGAATATCTTCAAAGAGGCAGGACAGGCTTCGGCAGATGCAGAAATGCTTCGCATTGGCCGTCCGGCATTACGGATTATTAGTATTTGTTTTGTTCCTGCTGCAATTGGTATCCTATTTTCGACAGCATTCCAGGCAACTGGTATGGGAATGCGTAGCTTAATTATTTCATTGCTGCGTCAAATGATTCTTTTGCTGCCGGCAGCGTGGCTGCTTTCCTTGACCGGCGAAGTCACCAATGTCTGGTTTGCTTTCCCGATTGCGGAGGCTGTAGCATGTGTCATTAGTATCCTGCTTTTCCTGGATATGTATAAAAAGCACATTCGAACAATGTAGGCATTCTTTTAGAGAGCTTGGGGAACGATGAAAATCGTTCCCTTTTTCATGAAAAATCGGCGGAATTTGGTTGAAATTGGGCCGGTAATCTGATATAATGAAGAACAGTAGTATCACAAGATGAGGAGCGATCGATTTGGCACAAAAACAACAGAAAATGGTGGAAGAAATCACCTCAATGGAGGAAGATTTTGCAAAATGGTATACGGATATCGTCAAAAAGGCAGAATTGATTGACTATTCGAGTGTCCGGGGTTGCTATATTCTGCGTCCGTATGGATATGCCATCTGGGAGAATATGCAGCGGATTTTGGATACCCGTTTCAAGGAATTGGGGCATGAGAATGTGAGCATGCCGATGTTCATTCCGGAAAGTCTTCTGCAAAAAGAAAAGGATCATGTAGAAGGATTCGCACCAGAAGTTGCATGGGTAACCCATGGTGGGTCGGAACCGCTTCAGGAACGTCTCTGCGTTCGTCCGACCTCAGAGACTCTTTTCTGTGAGCATTATGCCCATGTTATCCACTCCTATCGCGATCTTCCTATGCTTTACAACCAATGGTGTTCGGTTGTGCGTTGGGAAAAGACCAGCCGTCCTTTCCTCCGTTCCGTGGAATTTTTGTGGCAGGAAGGCCATACTATGCACGAGACCGCAGAAGAGGCGATGGCAGAAACACGTCAGATGCTGGATGTGTATGCAGACTTCTGTGAAAAATCTCTTGCCATGCCGGTTTTGAAGGGACAAAAAACCAAGAAAGAACAGTTCGCTGGTGCAGAGGCTACTTATACAATCGAAGCGATGATGCATGATGGCGTTGCACTTCAGTCCGGAACTTCGCATTACTTTGGCGATGGATTTGCACGTGCTTTTGATATTCAATTTACCGGTCGCGACAACAAGCTCGCATATCCGCATCAAACTTCCTGGGGCGTTTCTACTCGTCTGATTGGCGGTATTATTATGACCCACGGCGATGACAATGGGTTGGTTTTGCCGCCTGACATCGCACCAATTCAGTTGGTCATTATTCCGATTGCGCAGCACAAACCGGGCGTTTTAGACAAGGCTAACGAATTGGCTGCACGTCTGAAAAAGATTGTACGGGTAAAATTGGATGATTCGGATAATTCTCCTGGTTGGAAGTTTAGCCAGTATGAGATGAAAGGGGTACCGGTTCGTTTGGAAATTGGACCCAAGGATATGGAACAAAATCAATGCGTTTTAGTGCGGCGGGATAATCGGGAAAAGATTGTAGTTTCGCTGGATGAGCTGGAAACTGCAGTGCCGGCAACGCTGACTGCAGTCCGCGATGGACTCTATGAAAAGGCGTTGAAAAACCGCGAAGAACGCACCTATATAGCCCATAATTGGGAAGAATTCCTGGAAATTGCCAACACCAAGAGCGGCTTCATTAAGACGATGTGGTGCGGCGATGAAGCATGTGAAAATAAAATTAAGGAACTCACCAACATTAAATCCCGCTGCATTCCCTTTGAACAGGAACATATCGGGGATACCTGTGTTTGCTGTGGAAAGCCTGCAAAGCATATGATTTACTGGGGACGCCAGTACTAATCGAAAACTTAACAGAAAAAAGAAGCGTCATAATGGCAGAAATCTGCTGTTGTGACGCTTTTGTTTAAATACGAACCAGTTTTTGAATCAGGAGATCTACGCCCAACCAAAGCAGCAAATATCCACAGAGGATTGGGGCCGAGAATTGTGCCATAGAATTCAGTACGGTCAGCATAAGAACGAGGGCAGCTCCGAGCAGAATGCTGACCATCTGAATGACTCCACTGATGGTCATCATAACTTTGACTCGTCTGGCAACGACCAGAGAAGCCGACATCGATTCAAAACTGCCATTATTCGCGAGACTTGCGGGTTTCAGCTTCACTAAAGTCCGCCGTTCGCGGAATTTTTCCTGAAGGCGCGCCGGAAGAATTTTAAAGCATGAAGTTTCACAGAGGTAGAGATCTGCCAAACGCTGTTGCGTGACAATGGAATCGACAGTGTGAACCGTGAGTAAAATATCATTTTCCAGCAACCGTTGAATCGCCATATCTGCTTCTTGAGAGGGACGGAGTGTAATAATGAATACTGCTGTCAAATCTCCTGCAGAGCCTAAATATACCAAATCACAACCTTGTTCTCGAAAGCGATGTTCATAGTCTTCGCTGGGAACGCGTATGTTATTTTGAATCATAAGCTCGCGATTTCCAATAAGAACGCGTTTTTTTCCAACCCATGCGGAAATTCCCAGTCCATCTTCAAAAGAAATAGATTCTGCCTGGCGGAGAAGATCTGTACGATTGGAAATAATTTTGAGGAAAACATCAGAAAGGATGCTGCCAGCTTGCACTAATACTGAGGCGGTATCTAAGATTGCTTCGTCAATACGCATTCCTTCAAAAGTTTTGATGCCGCTCAAAGTCACACTCGAGGATGGGAACAAGTCTTTGGCATCAATAACCGCGGCATTTACTTCCGCGCAATCTTGCGTACAGCGTTCTCCTGCAGCAAGCGCGCCAACCCGATTCAAAATTTTTGCACTTCGACGGAGAGGATGTGCGGTGCAAAAAAGATTTGTGAGAGGAGAAAAGACAAGAAAAATCGCGGTCATTACGGTCAACGCTAAATTTTTTTGCTGTGTGAATAAAAAGGTGAACAAAGCAGCCGCGCTTCCGATCAGTAATGCGGTCATTCCCAAGTTCCTGCCGGAAATATCACTGCGATCCGATCCAAAAGAAATCGGAAGAAAATCTCCTAATAAATCTGTCTGCCGGTTGATAACTGGAATTCCGTACCCATCCACCAGACCACGAGTAAATTCAGCCGCAAGTCGGGTATCGGTGATGGGCTGTGGAATATATTTGTCGAAATCTGAGAAAACTAACTTGCCATTGATGAGGGCAGTCTTGAATACTGTCACGCGACTGAACCAAGCAAAAGCCAGCAGTAAAACACCGGCAGGTATGTAAAGCTGAACATTGACATGAAGGATTCCTTTTGGAAAAATCAATTGTCCAATTGCCTGGAGAAAGCACAAAAGATAAGTGAGAACAGGCAGTATCTCACGGTTTGGTTCAAATTTAAAAAAGGATACAAGTGCCGTCGTAATCATTTTCCAACTGATTCCACCTGCAGCAGCAGCTAAGGCAACCATCAATCCTAAAGTTATTCTGGTTGGCATAAGAGGAGGGGATTGTACCCGCTGAAATTGAATAGCGATTACAAAACCGAGCAGAATAAGGGAAATGATAAATGTAAGAATACCTGTCCACAAGGATAATTTTGAGGCGGAACGCAATTGATCCATCTGTACAGACGGAGATTCGTGTTCCAATTTTTTTCCAAAACCGCGATAAGGCGGGGCATATTGGGAAGAAGAGTCAAAGGGATTCTGAAAATGATGCATTTCTCGAACCTTTTCTGCCGGACGCAGTTTGGGTTGCTCATTTTCGGAAGACTGCCGAGCAGGCTCAGAAAGATCTTGTGCCGGAATCGATTGGGGAGGACGTTGCTCTGCGCGGATTGCATCTATATCAATTTGAATTTTCCCCGTCTGATCGGTGGAAGAAGGCTCTTTTGCTTTTGTAGGAATATTTTGAAAAATAGGAGGCAAATTGGACCGGGATTGCGGTTCTTGAACCGGATTTGCTGCCGGCATACTTTTGGGAGAAGTATAGCGTTTTGTGCGCTGTGTGAAAACTTTTGTAGGCGGCTCATTTGATCTCATTTTTTCCCCGATTTCGGCCGCTGTTTTTTCTCCAATTATGCTGTTCAGAAGGGCATTGAGTTCAGCATCCTCGTTTTCCGCAGAAGAGGAGGACGTAGGATTCGCCGGTTTTGAATCAGCAGAAGAAGGGGTAACACCCAGTTCACGAAGGATTTCATCTACGGAAGAACCCAAGACAGAAACACATCCTTTCAATCAGGATTCCGATTTCCGGGAATTATGGGCGGAGATGCCCAAACGTTGGCGTGTGACTTCATACATAATAATACCGCCTGCAACAGAAGCATTTAAAGAGGTAATTTGTCCTCGCATGGGAAGGGAAACCATGACATCACATTTTTCTTTGAGGAGACGGCTCATACCCTTTCCTTCTGACCCAATCACCAGAGCGACTCCGCCGGAAAAATCAGTTTCGCACCAGTTTTGTCCATCCATATCACAGCCGTATACCCAGATTCCTTGTTCCTTCAATTCATCCACAGTGGAGGCAAGATTGGCTACCCGTGCAACTGGCAGATGGGCAGCAGCACCAGCCGATGATTTGAAAACAGCAGAAGTAAGGCCAACTCCCCGCCGCTTGGGAATAATAACTCCATGTGCGCCTGCCGTTTCAGCGGTACGGATAATCGCCCCCAAATTATGGGGATCTTCGATATCATCCGCAATAATGATAAAGGGCTTTTCCCCCTTTTCAGCGGCTTTGGCAAGAATATCTTCCACTTCTGCATATTCAACTGCGGACACAGACAATACAACCCCTTGATGAACAGTCCCCGCAGCCAGTCCTTCTAGTTTCTGAGAAGTTACTTCTTTAATAGGACAGCCCGCCTGTTTAGCAAGCGCGATGATTTTAGACATGCTGCCGCCGGTCTGTCCTTTTTCAATAAATAGAGTATCTGCATTGGTATTTGCCTTTAGAGCTTCGATCACAGCATTTCGGCCGGCAATAAAAGCAGTATTTTCGTCATCGGGACGGAAAGCGAAATCGTCATCCCGGTCACGCCGAAGCTGGCGCATCGGATCAGGATTCCGGTTAAAATTCTTACCGGCAGGACGTCCGGTTGGTTTATTCATCGGTCTGCCGCCAGAGCGGCGCTTGTTATCAAAACTCATGGCAGTTCCTTTCTTTTACAATCTGTTATATTTTGTCAAAATAATACGAATATTACTCGTATTCTGTATGAATCATAAAGGTATCAGGGATTGAAAAAATTTCTTGTTTCAAAAAATTCGGATAAAAATATTCATTCCGCAGGCGTTGCAGTTTAAGCCATTCAAAAGTGTGGACATGTTTATTTTCGAATCGTGTAAAGCATTCGCCCTTTTCCAGAAGATTTGTCTGAGAAACATCCGTCAGGAAATACAGGCAGATTTCATGATATCGTTCTTGGCTGACATCCTCTGTAAAAAAGCTTTGATTCAGCCACAACGGACGAATAATCCGCGCCTCAATTTCCAATTCTTCCCGAAGTTCGCGTAACAGTGCCTGTTCAGCGGTCTCATGCAAAGCAACTCTTCCCCCTGGAAGATAGTAATAAGGTGAACGCTCATCATGCATCGCCAGGATTTTTCCATTCTCAATAATGATCGCGCATACCCGATAGTTGAATCGCCCTTCTTCTGTACGGAATGTAATATCCATAGGATACATATCCTCCTTAATGAATTACGAAAAATTCCTCATACCAAAGAATAAAGCTGTAAATGGTCCAGATTTTCTTCATGTTCAGGGCGGTTCCTGCTTTATGATCATTGAGGAGTTTCAGAATCGCTTCTCGGTTGAAGAACCGATCCGCAATCTCTCCCTCAAATTTTTCCAGCACCATATTGTAATATTTATCCTGCCGGAGCCAGTCATTGAGAGGTACCGGGAATCCCAGTTTTTTCTTATTTGCAGTCCGTTCGGGAATTTGCTTGATGGCGGCTCCACGCAGGGCAACCTTGGTGGTGTTGCCGTCGATGCGGTAACGGGTAGGAATCTGCACCGCCAGTTCCAGCATTTTTTTGTCCAGGAACGGCACCCGCAGTTCCAGAGAATTGGCCATGCTCATCCGGTCGGCCTTTTGCAGGATGTCGTAAAGCATCCAGGTGTGAATGTCCACATACTGAAGCTGGGTCGGCTCGTCAAAGTCCTTCATTTCATCAAAGAAAGGTTTGGCGTATTCCACTGGGTCTTTGGCTGGAATGCGATTTTTCAGATATTTCCAGCGTTCGTCCCTAGTAAAAACGTAGTTTGCGCGCATGAACCGCTGATAAGGTTCCATCGCTCCCCGGACAATAAAATGCTTGCCTTTAAAGTCCGGCGCTCTCTTAGCCAATGCCGCCGCGCCTTTCCGGATAAATTTTGGAATCCGGGAGTATTTCTGGAAATGCCCTCCTGCCAGATACATGGGGTAGCCGCCGAAGAGTTCGTCGGCGCCTTCACCGGACAGCACTACCTTTACATATTTGGCAGCGTTTTCCGCCAGAAAATAAAGAGGCACTTCCGAGGGATTGGGCAGAGGCTCATCCATGTACCACTGGATTTTGGAGGCCATGGAGAAATACTGATCTGCCGAGACCTTGTTGGAAATATTCTGCACCCCGATAACCTTGGAAAAATCCTGGGCATAGGGCAGTTCGCTGTATTTTTCCTCGGCATAGCCAACTGAGAAGGTTTTGACATCCTTGGTGACCTTGGAAACCTCCTTGACCACATAGCTGGAGTCCACGCCGCTGGAGAGGAAGCATCCAACTTCCACATCACTGATTTTGTGAGCTTCGACTGATTTGGTAAATTCGTCGGTGATGAGTTTTTCCCATTCTTCTAAGGATTTGCTTTCATCGATCTTGTAATCAATGTGGTAGTACCGCCAGATATTCAGTTTCCCGTCCTTATATTCAAAACAGTGCGCACCGGGAAGTTTGTAGACGTTTTTAAAAAGAGTTTCGTCACAGGGAATATACTCATAGCACATATAGTCGGGAAGGCGTTCCTCGTTGACTTCCCGGACAAAGGAGGGGTGCTTCAAAAAGGACTTGATTTCGGAGCCGTAAAGGAAGTTTCCGTCCTTTTTGTAATAGTAAAAGGGTTTGATTCCGAAAATATCCCGGGCGCCGAACAGCTTCTGCGCCGTTTTATCCCAGATGACAAAGGCAAACATCCCCCGGAGTTTCTGAAGAAGCTCCGCACCATACTCCTCATAGCCATGGAGAAGTACCTCAGAGTCCGTGGATGTTTTGAAGATGTGGCCTTTTTCAATTAAATCTTTCCGCAGTTCTCGGAAATTGTAAATTTCCCCATTGAAGGTGAGGACCTTGGTACCGTCCTCGTTGATAATGGGCTGGGAACCGCCTTCCAGGTCAATAATGGACAGCCGCCGGAAGCCCATGGCAATCCCGTCATCTACATAGTAGTCATCCTGATCCGGGCCACGGTGGATGATCTGGTCAGACATGGCTTTGATGATGGCCAGACGGTCGCCGGTATAGCCGTTGGTGGTAAATCCTGCAAATCCGCACATGGGAAGTATTCATCCTTTCTAAAGGGGTTATCGGGTAATTAAAGAGGAATATGCCGGTCGAAGAGGTTTTTCGCAGAACTCGATAGAACGCTTAGCCAGCACTTCCAAAGCGTCCAGACAACCTGGACCAATGGGAAAATCTCGTTTAATGAGAGAAAGTTCTGTACATCCCAGAATCATACACTCTGCCCCCTTTTTCCGGAGACTTGCGCAAGCTTCTTCAAACAGAGGAAGTTCCGGCGGTATACCAGCTTTGACATTGTCGTAAATCAAGTGCATAACTTTCTGTTGATTTTCCTCGTCCGGGATAACGAAGTCCATACCCAGTTCTGTCAGCGCCTGCTGAAAAAGGCGGGTAGAAACTGTTCCACTGGTGGCCAGAATCCCGGCGGTTTTCACTCCGTTTACCTTTAAATGCTGAGCCGTCTCTTTTACCAGATTGACAAAAGGGATGGACACCTCTTTTTGCAGTTCCCCGAAAAAGTAATGGGAAGTAATGCAGGGAACCGCAATACAGGAAGCCCCCAGACCTTCCAAGGTTCTGGCCGCCTCTGCCATCATAGGAACGGGGCTCTTTTTACTTTTCCCCAGAATACAGGCCGTGCGGTCGGGAATCTGTGGCCGGTTCAGGATGGTGACATCCAGATGATCCTGGTCGCAGGAGGCTTCGGTCATTTTTACAATCAATTCCAGAAAATAAGCGGTGGCCATGGGGCCTAACCCGCCGATGACTCCTAAATTTTTCATCAATCGGTTAATCCTTTGTTTCCAAAATAACGTTTGTACTTCTGATAGTAATGGAACTGGTTTTTGAGCCAGCCAATTCGCCGTTTCATGGTCATGTCTGGTTTGTAGTAAAGGGACTGGCAGTATTTTCCGGCCTTAATGAGTGCTTTCGCCTCAGCCTTTAGGGACTCGTCCGACACATATTTGAAAATAACCCCTTTGGGAATAATGCTCCACAGCACCTTATTGTCGGCGATAGTCAGCGGCATTTCCTTGTGGTAAATCACATCGTCAGTGAGCCATTTGGCCAAATTGTAGCCGGAAGCGGTGACGAAAAAGCTGGAACGGCCCTGCCGCAGGTTCATTTCAAAGAGTTTGTACTTGCCATCCCGAGGATCCAGCTTCATGTCGAAGTTGGCAAAGCCCACATAGCCGATGCCCTCTAGGAAGTTTTTCATCTGCTCCGCTAAAGCGTCATCCCGGGTATTGATAATGGCGGCGTAACTGCCAATGCCTTCCGGGGAATGTTCCTCCAGAAGGGCGTGTCCAAGGGCGATGAGCTTCACTTTTTTGTCAGAACCACAATAGCAGTTCATCACTCGCATCTGCGCGTCGTCGCCGGGAATATATTCCTGCAAAATCAGATGGTCTTTATAGGAAGAACCGTAAATCGCATTGAGAATGGCATCATACTCTTGCTTGTTCTGAGCCACAAAGACTTTTTTCTTGTGGGGGAACTTGCAGTTCCAGTATGCCACCGAATTGGAGGGCTTGATAATCACGGGAAAATCAAAGGGCAGTTCCACCGTCTTGTAGTTTTCATAAGAACAGGTGGTTGTTTTCGGAAATTCAAAGCCATGTTCAGTACAGACTTCGTAAAAGCTCTCTTTAATGGAAAGCCGCATCAGCAGTTCCTCGCTGATGCACTCAAAGCGATAATAGGGACGGAGCGCTTCCTGGTTCCGGACCAGTAATTTAATGTAGTTGTCACCGCACGGAACCAGGAGAAGAGTCTGATCTTTGGGATAGCGTCCGGCAAAATCAATGAGGGTTTTGCAGAAAACTGCGTCATCTTCCAGGTTGGGTTCCACCACTTCTACCGAAACGATGCGGCTGTTTGAGGTGGCGTTTAAACGACCTTTGCCGATGGCCACGGAGGGAATTCCATATGCCTCGTGGAAAGAACGGGCCATGCCATATACATTGACGTCACTGCCCAGCAGGACGGGAATAAAATCTGTTTTGGACAAAAGTATCGATCCTTTCGGGATGATTTTTTGTGTATCCGCAGAAGAACACACCATATCGATTCTATTATACACGGGTTCAGGGGGAATTACAAGGAAAATTAAAAATTTCTTTGGGTTTCTTCCTTAAAATAGGAGAAAATGAGAGCGGGTTGCAGGCGGCAGAGAAGTGTGATAAAATCGTAGTAATCAAAATTTTGGAGGAATCGGAATATGAAGTGGATACTTTTTTACCTGCTGATCCTCTCTCTCTTAGATTTTTTTCTGTGCGGAGTGGATAAATACAAAGCGCGCCGGAATCGGTGGCGAATTCCCGAAAAGACATTACTGGGACTGGCTGCTTTGGGCGGCGGATGGGGGCTTTGGCTGGGAATGATTACGTTCCGTCATAAGACAAAACATCTGTCTTTTCAAATTTTGGCACCGCTGACTGCCATCCTATGGAGTATTGCCGTAATTGTGATCGCTTTATATCGGGAAGGCTTGTTCCAATTTTGAGGGACAAAACTGTTTCTCCAAAATCCCCCTTGATAATTCTTTCAAAAAAGCTTATACTGTTAGTGATTGAATAGCTGGAAGGGTGAAGATTAATGGCAGGATCAATTGCCCGGTGGTATCGGGATTTACAGGATAAAAAGGTCGTTTTGATTGGAATTGGGGTAAGCCATACCCGTTTGATTGAGAAATTTCTGGAAAAAGGAATCGATGTGACGGTCTGCGACAAACGTTCCGCGGAACAGCTGGGAGAAGATTATGAGCGGCTGTCTGCTTTAGGGGCCAAGTTCCGGCTGGGGGAAAATTATTTGGACGCATTGAAAGATGCGGATGTCATTTTTCGGACTCCTGGTATGTATTACCTTTCTCCGGCTCTGCAGGAAGCGCGGAAGGCCGGAAAGGTTGTTACCAGTGAAATGGAATGCTTCTGCAAACTTTGTCCCTGCAAACTGTTTGCCATCACCGGTTCGGATGGAAAGACCACAACTTCAACCTTAATTGCAAAATTTTTGGAAAAATCCGGCCGGACCGTCCATCTTGGCGGCAATATCGGTAAGGCGCTGCTGCCGGAAATCGAGGAAATTCGCGAAGAAGATGCGGCTGTTGTGGAGTTGTCCAGCTTCCAGCTGCTGTCGATGCGATGTGCACCGGATGTATCGGTGGTGAAAAATGTAACGCCGAACCATCTGGATGTTCATAAGGATATGGCGGAGTACACCAATGCGAAGAAAAATATCTTTCTTCATCAGGACGCCTTTTCCCGCACTGTGCTGAATTTGGATGATCCGGTGACGAGCGGGTTCGCCTCGGAAGTGCGGGGGGAACTCTCCTGGTTTTCCATGAAGGAAAAGCCGGAACACGGCGCTTTTCTGGATGAAGAGGGATTTCTCTGTTTTTCCCGGCATGGCCGGATAGAAAAGCTGTTCCACAAGGATGAAATTCTCATTCGGGGAATGCATAATGTAGAAAATGTCCTCACAGCGATTGCCGCCGTGGATGGAGAAGTGCCGGCTTCTGATATTCTGGAGGTTGTCCGCACTTTTGGCGGAGTGGAACATCGGATTGAACTGGTGAGAATTCTGGACGGTGTGGAATGGTATAACGACTCCATTGCTTCCAGCCCCACCCGTACAATCGCAGGATTGGATTCCTTTGACCGGAAAATCTGTATCATTGCGGGCGGATATGATAAAAAGATTCCGTACGAACCATTGGCACCGAAAATTTTGGAGAAGGTTAAATTGCTGATCGTGATGGGGGCAACCGGGCCGAAAATTGAGAAAGCAGTCCGCGAATGTCCGGGATTTGCGGAGTCCGGGCTAAAAATTGCGCATGCTGCTACCATGGAGGAGGCAGTACAGATTGCCCGTGAAAATACAGCGGCAGGAGATATCGTAAGCTTGTCGCCGGCGAGTGCGAGCTTTGACCTGTATCGGAATTTTGAGGAACGCGGCAAACATTTCAAAAGAATTGTGCAGGCATTGTAAGGAGGAATCACGTTGACAACAGAGGAAGTATTGCGGAAACTTTGCGCAGCGCCCGGTGTAGTCGGGGAAGAATTTGTCGCATCGGAAGCGGCAGCGCATATCCTGCGGGAATATACGGATGATGTGACAGTGGATGCGTTCGGAAATGTCATTGCGCATTTACCGGGGGCAGCTGCGGAAGCACCTCGTATTTTGTTGGACGCGCATATTGACCAGATTGGGATGATCGTTACACAGATCGAAGAAAATGGTTTTTTGAGGGTTTCCAATTGCGGAGGCGTTGACCGGAGACTGGTTCTGGGACAGCAGGTGACGGTTCTGGGTAAACAGGCGTTGCCGGGAATTGTGGCTGCAAAACCGCCGCATCTTTCAGATGACGAGGAACGCAAAAAAGTGCCGGAAATTTCTGAAATTGCGATTGATACCGGTTACAGCCGGGAAGAACTCGAAAATCTCGTCATGCCCGGTGACCGCGTGGCGCTGACCGGAGATTTTACCATGCTTCAGAATGGCCGCGCTACTTCCGTTTCACTGGATGACCGATCCGGTGCGGCGGCGATTCTGCATGCGGTAAAATTGCTGGCCGGAAAGCCGCTGCCTTATGCGGTGACGGTGCTGTTTTCCGCGCAGGAGGAAACGAGCGGTTTGGGTGCAGTCGTTGCAGCATTCCGCGAACAGCCGGAGGAAGCCATTGCAGTGGACGTAAGTTTTGCCCTGCAGGAGGGACTGAAGGATCGCTATCCGAAAATGGGCAGCGGTGCTATGATTGGAATTGCGCCGCCGCTGAACCGAGGAATGTTTGAAGAACTGGTTGCTGTTGCGAAAGAGCGGGCAATCCCGTTTACGATCGAGGCGATGGGCGGCAGAACTTCCACCAATGCGGATGGAATCGCCGTTTCCAGAGGCGGTGTTCGGGCCGGGCTGATTTCGCTGCCGCTGAAGTATATGCATACGCCGGTTGAAGTGGTGCAGCTCACCGATGTGGAAGCGGTAGGAGAACTGATCGCAGCTTATATTTTGCGGTAACGGGGAGGATTGCAGAATGGCTTTACAGGAAATATTGGAAACATTGTGCCGGATTCCCGGAGTTTCCGGGGATGAGAGTGCGGTTGCAAGCGCAATTCTCTCGATGATTGAAGAACACTGCGACGCGGAAATCGATGCACTCGGCAATGTCATTGCCCGGAAAAAGGGGGCACGTGCCTCTTCGCGTAAAATTCTTCTGGATGCTCATATGGATGAAGTGGGATTGATCATCAACGGGATCGCGGATGATGGTAGCCTTACCTTTGCAACGGTAGGAGGAATTGACGCGCGGGTTCTGATCGGACGTCAGGTATTGGTGGGCGAGGATGCTCTTCCGGGCGTAATTGGCGGAAAACCGATCCATCTGCAGGACGCTGAAGAACGCAAAACGGCTGTTCCTGCGGACAAACTCTATATTGATATTGGCTGTGCAAGCCGGGATGAGGCGGAAAAACTCGTTCAGTTGGGCGATACAGTCACATTTCTGCCGGAATTTGCGCCGTTTGGAAATGGTGCGTTCCGCGGAAAAGCCATCGACAATCGTTTCGGCTGTGCTGTGCTGATTGATTTGATTCAGTCAGATCTTCCGGTGGACTGTACCTTTGTATTCAGTGTGCAGGAAGAGACCGGCGGATTGGGTGCGGCTGCGGCGGCATTTTCTCAGCAGCCGGATATTGCCATTGCTGTGGAGGCAACTTCCGCAGCGGATCTTCCCGGCATCTCCGAACCGGACTGTGCATGTAAGCTGGGAAAAGGCGCAGTAGTCAGCTTTATGGACAAAGGCGCCCTATATCCGCGTCCATTGTACCGGAGATGTATGGAACTCGCTTCCCAGAAGGAGATTCCGGCTCAGCTGAAAACGGCGATTGCAGGCCGGAATGATGCGGCCGCATATCAGCGCGGCGCTGCGGGCGCACAGGTCGTGGCAATTTCTGCCCCCTGTCGGTACATTCATGCCCCACAATGCGTGATCCGGCAGGATGATATGCAGGCAGTGCGGGATTTGATTGGAGCATTGCTCGAAAATTTGGCAAACGAAATGGAATAGAAAAGGATTGTAAAGCATGACAGATTATCAGGGATTGTATGAATTTTCTCCCCGCCTTCTGGAATTGGCGGATCAGGCAGAGAAAAAATGCCGGGAAATTTTTCAGAGTATTGAGGAAATCCAGGCATTTAATGAAGCAAAAGTCCTGAAAGCATTTTCAGACAATCGGGTTTCCGCGGCGCATCTGGTGGGAACGACCGGATATGGCTATGACGATATGGGTCGGGATAATCTTGACCGGGTTTTTGCGCAGGCATTCGGGGCCGAAGATGCTCTCGTCCGACATCAGTTTGTTTCAGGAACACATACCCTTTCTACGGCATTGTTTGGAGTGCTTCGTGCAGGAGATACAGTTGTTTCGGTGACAGGTGCTCCCTATGATACCATGGAAGAGGTCATCGGAATCCGGGGAGGAAAAACCGGTTCTTTGGCAGAATATGGGATTTCTTACCGGCAGGTGGATCTGCTGGCGGACGGAACGCCCGATTATGCGGCGATCGAAGTGGAGGCCAAAACCGCAAAAATGATTTATATTCAGCGATCGCGCGGATATTCTCTGCGGCCATCTCTTCGAGTGGAGATTATCGGAAAAATTGCCGCTGCTGCCAAGAAAGGCAATCCGGATGTCATTGTCTTTGTGGACAATTGTTATGGAGAATTTGTGGAAAAAATGGAACCGGTGCAGGTAGGCGCTGATTTAATGGCCGGATCGCTGATTAAAAATCCGGGCGGCGGAATTGCACCGACCGGCGGTTATATTGCCGGAAGAAAAGATTTGGTGGAATTGTGCGGTTATCGTGCCACCTGCCCCGGAATCGGACGGGAATCAGGTTGCACCCAGGATCAGAACCGTGGTTTGTATTTGGGATTCTTCCACGCCCCCTCTGCTGTTGCGAATGCAGTCAAAACTTCCTGTTTTGCATGTGCTTTATTTGAAGAACTCGGCTGTCGGACAACTCCCCATTGGAAGGAACCGCGGACGGATATTATTGCGGCGATTGAACTGGGTAGTCCGGAAAAATTGTGTGCATTTTGCCGCGGAATACAGGCAGGATCTCCAGTGGATTCTTTTGTCACTCCGGAACCGTGGGCAATGCCCGGATATGGGGATGAAGTCATTATGGCAGCAGGTACCTTTACAATGGGTGCATCTCTGGAACTTTCTGCGGATGGTCCGCTGCGGGAACCTTATTCGGTTTGGGTACAGGGCGGACTGACCTATAATACAGGAAAGTTAGGAATCCTATTAGCTGCCAACGCTTATTTGGAATGTATTTAATCCTGTGACTGTACTTTTTGAGCAAAATATGATATACTGTATTTTATGTTGCTGAAAAAAGGGGGATGTGCCATGAAGAAAATAATCCTGAAATATGCTGTGATTGTATTGGCAGTGATCATTCTTCTTTTTTCGGGTGTTCTCTATATTTGTAACGTGACTTTGGTCAAGCAGTATACCGAAAAGGATGTAATTGAACAAATCGAGTCGCGTCAGACATTGGCAGCTCAGATGCATCAGACGCTCTTTCAAAGAGTACAAAGTAATATCGAATCCCTCCTTTCCAGTGAGGATATTTTTGCTTTGGCGGATAGTTCGGGTTTGATTGCTTCGCCACTGACAAAAGATCAAATTGATTGGATTTATAATATCCGACAGCAATTGCAGGACATTATCGTATTGGATGACTCTATTCAATCCATTTATGTCCACTTCTGGGACAGCAATTATATTATTGCATCGGAACATTACGAAAGTAATATGTGGGATTTTTATGATCAGAACTGGGTGGAAAGCGTCGAAGAGATGAAAAAAACCGGGAAGATCCCCACATTTTTGGCTGGTTCTGTTCGATTTGAAACGGATTATCGGAAATGGTCCTATGATTGTGTGCGATATATCTTTCAATATTCTTCTTATATTACGGACGAAAAAGTATTGATCGTTGTCAACTATAATAAATCGGCATTGAATGAATTGTTTCAATCTTCCGATCCGAAGCAGGATACTGTGATATTGAACAGCCAGGATCAAATCGTATATGATTCAGTTAATGATTCTGCTTTGAATCAGCTGTTCACTGAAAATTATGATAAAATATGTTATTCTGCGCGTACGCAAAAGCAAATGATGTTGGATGACCAGTATTTGTTGACTTTTGTGGAAGACAGCTATCAAAATACGTTTATCAATATTGCAGAATATCAGTCGTTATTTTCGGAATATGATACGTTGCTATTGTCGGTTTATGGAATTGTCAGCTTAGTAATCTTTTTAGCAGGAGTGGCGTGGTATATTGCGACCATTCGGATTTACAGTCCGGTTAGCCGAGCAGTACAGAGTATTTATCGGCTGTCAGATAGTTTAAAATTGGAAAGTCCTGCGAATGATGCAATGATTGATAAGGCAGTTGCAAAATTGGTAGAACAGGTTAAAAATACGGAAGAACTGCGGCAGGAACAGCTGTTTTTTGATAAGGTTTTGCTGCACTCTGAAGATTTGCAGGAGAATCAATATTTGAATCGTCAATTTTATAGTGCAGTATGCATCTTAATTGACGATATTGCAGGATTTCAGTGGGAAGGCCAGACTAAGGAATTGGTATTGAATTTGATAGCTGAAATTCTCAGCGAAAATCAAGTTCAGAGTATCGGAAAAATTGTCAGTCAAAATTGCTTTGAGTTTTTATTGAGCTTTGATATGGTACATCCGCTTGAAAAACTATCTGATGGTGAAAGTGAACCGGCGGAATACTATAATCAAAAGGCATTTGAAAGTATTCAGCAAAAAATTCAGCAGATACTGTCCCATACAGCTACGATTGGGGTAGGCGAAGTATATCATTCCATTCGCTATCTTCCGTTTTCATTAGAGGAAGCAAGGCTCCGGGCAGATCGACGGATTTTGCTGGGAAAGAATCAGATCATTTGTGAGAGTGAGGAGAAAACTCCAATTTATCTGCCTGCCGAAGAAACTAAACGGTTGATTCGCGCTATAGAACAGCAAGATCTGGCAGAAGTTGATGCAGTTTTCCATCAATTATCCACAAAAGTTCATAATCAAACGATATGCTTAAGCGCAAAAGGAATGCCGAGTTTTATTGGATACTTGGTATTTGAGCTTTCCCGATTTGATGCACAACGAGGCGGGTCATCAGTTGATGCGGGTGTGCTGTATCAAAAAGCAACGTCTTTGGAAACATTTGATGAAATTATCGAATATTTCCGTGAATTCATCCATCAGTATATTGAAACATGCAGCAATTTACAAACAGAAGAAATCAGCATATTGCAAAAGGCTGCGCGTTTCATTCGATCCAATTATCAAAAGGATATCGATGTCAATACAGTGGCGGAAAACATTGGGGTAAGCTACAGTCGTTTGCGTCGAATGATCCTGGAGGAATTTGGCATTAACATTGTGGATTATATTAATACAATGCGAATTGAAGAAGCAAAAAAGCTTCTCTGTACAACTACGCATACGTTAACAGAAATTGCAACAGCGGTTGGCTATAATAATGAACAGAGTTTGACGCGTTATTTCAAAAAATTTGAAGGATGTTCACCGGGAGAATATCGCAAGAGAGCATCTTCCAAGACAGAAAATGCATAGAAAAATCGCATTTGCCTGTTTCAGTTGAGAGCTGAAACAGGCATTTTTTTGACAAAAAATGATGGTTATCCTGTCAAAATATGATTGTTTCGATGAAGAAGCAAAATTATTTTTTACAATTTTAATCTGCAAAAAAAGCCCATGATAGCGGCCTTTTTACCAAAACTGTAAAAATTTGCACTTCAATATTTGATGATTTGTATGATTTCACTTCACCTCAATAAATTGTGAAGATTGAATTTCAGAATTTCGACGTTTATAATCAAAACATCAAGCAAATCAAAAAAAATGTAAAAGAGTCAAAGGAGTTGTAGTTATGTATTATAGGAAAGGATCCAAAAAAGTTTTTAGTCTTCTTCTGACAGCAATTTTAGCAGCATCCATGCTGGCTTCCTGTGGTTCCAATGGGGAAAGTCAGACGGAATCTAGTACTGATTCCTCGACAGCTTCTTCCGAGGAAACATCTTCAACGGAATCCTCTAATGCCAACCCTTTGCGCAGCGATGAACGCCGAACATTGAAAGTAGAATTATTTGATCGTGGTATAACCGATGGTGATGCTACTTGTGATAACAATTATACTACTGATTTTATGAGGGAAAGCTTCGGCGAATATGCCAATGCAGATATAGAGTTTGTATTGGTTCCCAATGGATCCCGGGATGATAAATTAAACGTTTTGATGGCTTCAAAATCAGCACCGGATGTCTGTTGTACATATGACCGTAATGTGCTTTTTCAATATGCAACGCAAGGAGGATTAACTCCTTTAGACCAATATTATAAAGATGCTCCTTTATTGCAGGCAAAGTTAGGTGATGCGATCGATTATGCAAAATGTGAAGGAGAAATCGTTGCGATTCCCGGACTAAAATCTTTCCGTGGTCAATATTCTACTGTAATTCGACAGGATTGGTTGGATGCCTGCGGTCTGGAAGCTCCGACTACAACCGAGGAATGGTATAATACTTTAAAAGTATTTAAAGAAAAGGACCCAGGCAATTTAGGCGAATTGAATTATCCATTTGTAATCCGTACGGATCATAAGGAGATACAAGATATTATTTGGTCTTTTGTAGATCCAGATTTGACAGAGGAAGAAGATTTTACACTGCCGTGGCTGCTTCTTCCAGGATGGAAAGATGGCATGCAGTTCCTGAATCAATTATATAATGAAGGATTGATTAATCCGGAGTTTGCCTTGGATCAGAATAATACGATGTATAAGCAAGCGATTACAACAGGTGCATGGGGCTCTGCAAGAGGCTTGACATCAAGATTTTTTGCAGGTGGAGAAGGTTTTGATACATATAAAAATATCCCGGAAACACGTGTTACAGTCATCGATCCCTTTGTAAATGAAGCAGGAGAAGTAAAAAAATCAGGAAATCCAGTTTATTCTTTGTTTAACTTTGTTCCTTCCTTCAGTGAAGTGCCGGATCTTGCTATGCAATATTTTGAATGGATGGCGCAGCCTGAGGTTGCCACTCGTTTAATCGATGGTATTGAAGGAATTCATTGGAAATATGATGAAAACGGATATCGTGTGCCTCTTTCCGACGCTGAACAGCCTGAAGAATGGCGTGGCCGTCAAACATGGCATCAAAAAGACTGGTATTTGTTGGATGCTCATCCCGATATTACTTTGGATCCGGAAAATGCCTTAGCGGAACAGTATGAATTGCGAGCAATATCCACTTATGTAGCATTTAGCGATGAATTTCCGGATAATCCAGAGTTAGTCGAATATGAAACAGAACAAAGTGTGATATCCATGGAAAGTTCTATTAAGGATATGTTTGTGGATAATCGTCTGTATCCCAGTTACGACAAAGTATTGGATTCTGTTTCCAAATATCAGGTGAATCTGGATAAGATTTATGCGGACGGCTATGTGAAAATTATAACTGCTGCACCGGATGAATTTGAGGCAGTCTACCAGCAGATTGTTGACCAATATTTACAGTCAGGCGGCCAAGCAATTATTGATGAAAAGACTGCTTATTATCAGGAACTTCATTCTTAATTTTTTGTAAAAAAATGATAGAAAAATAGGAAATGAGTGTAAAAAATGAATGTGTTACATTCATTTCCTAACAAATTAATTTTTAAAATTAATTATAAAAAATGAACAATCTTCTTACAAGGTTTATATAAGTTTTAGATGTCATATTTTCGTAAAAGGTTATTTTTTTACAAGATGCTTTCAAGAAGGCTGCTGACGTAAAATATTGAAGGTTGAAATATAAGAAGAAGATCATTATACTTATCACATACACAAAAAATCACATAAATGTTATGAAAAAATGTGGGAATGTGTTATTTTGGATAAGGAGATGACTTTATAATGTTTCAGAACAAAGCAGCGAAAACGGCCAGCATTCTGATGGCTATGCTTCTTTCCGCTTCTGCAATGGCCTCTTGTACATCAAATGGCACGGAAAACAGTGAATCTAGTGTTGCATCAGCGAATACAGAAGCATCCACAACTTCTGAGGGAACTGCTTCAACAGCAAATCCGAATCGAAGCGATGAGCGCCGCACATTAAAAGTAGAGTTATTTGATCGTGGAGTTGTTGAGGGTGACGCAACCTGCGATAATAACTATACAATTGATTTTATGCGGGAAAGCTTTGGTGAATATGCTAATGCGGATATTGAGTTTGTTTTGGTTCCACGCTCCGAGGAAGTCGATAAACTGAATGTGCTGATGGCTTCGAAATCTGCACCAGATATTTGCTTTACTTATAATCGTGACCTTGTATATCAGTATGCTACGCAGGGTGGCTTGACAGTTCTGGATGATTATTATACGGAATGTCCTTTGCTGCAGGAAAAATTGGGAGATAACATTAAGTATGGACAATGCAACGGGGAAATTATTGCAATTCCTGGTTTGCGGAAACATACGGCACAGCATGTCACAGTAATTCGTCAGGACTGGTTGGATGCTTGTGGGTTGGAAGCACCAACGACGCGTGAAGAATGGTATAATGCCATGAAAACTTTTAAAGAGGAAGATCCTGGCAATTTGGGCGAAAAGAATTATCCATTCCTGCTGAAAGGTTCTGGTACGGAAGTAAATGCGATCCTTTGGTCTTTTGTTGATCCAGATTTAACAGAGGAAGAAGATTTTACTCTTCCATGGCTGCTTCTTCCTGGCTGGAAAGATGGTATGCAGTTCTTGAATCAGATGTATAATGAAGGACTCATCAATCCGGAGTTTGCATTGGACAGCAATAATACCATGTATAAACAAGCAGTCTCGACAGGTGCATGGGGCTCTGGAAGAGGTTTGACTGGTGACCTGATCAATTCGGATGAAGCAAAGACCATGTATAAGAACATTCCGGAGTCCGATGTGACGGTAATTGATCCATTTGAAAATGCAGAAGGAAAACACTTAAAGAATGTTTATCCGGATTATTCTCTGTTGAATTTTATCCCGGCGGCAAGTGAAGTTCCGGATTTGGCGATGCAGTATTTTGAATGGCTGTCCGATTTGGATGTCGCAACTCGCCTTTTAAATGGTATAGAGGGAATTCATTGGGAGTATAATGAAGATGGCTTGCGAGTCACAATCCCGGATGAAGACAGACCGGCTGAATGGCAAGGTGTAAAGACATGGTCCGGAACAGACTTCTATCCTCTGGATGCACCGCCGGATAATACTTATGAAAATGAAGCATTCCTGCGGGTATATAATTGCAAAGCAGGCTATCTTTCCATTGACAAAGAACCAGATCCTGAAAGAGCAGAAGAAGTTACCAAAGATTATGAGGATGCTCTTAATAGTTCTCTGGTAGATGGATTTGTAGATATTCGCGAGAATCCTTTGTATGAGAAACCTTTGGACTCTGTTTCCAAATATCAGATTAATTTGAATAAGATTTATGATGACGGATTTGTTAAAATTGTGACGGCTCCAGCAGATCAATTTGAAGCAACCTATCAACAAATTGTAGATCAATATCTGCAGGCTGGCGGACAGGCAATTATTGATGAAAAAACTGAGTATTTCAAAGAACTGAACCCCTAATTTTGTCAAATCTTAAAAGATATGCCATTATTTTGTAAAAAAGTAATGGCATATCAGATCTGATGTAAAAAAATGATGGGTTCCTCATGCTGGAAAAAATTGAAGCTTGCCATTCCTTCAAAAATATTCTATAATTTGGACATACGCTATCCATCATCTGCAGATATATTTTTACAAATCAGCAGTCGGATCTCGTGTGATATTGATGAAAGAATATTGAAGGAGATGTATCTATGTCCCGCAACAAATTTGCAAAAACTGCCAGTATTTTAATGGCAATGGTTTTGGCAACATCCGTATTGGCATCCTGTTCGGAAGATGGTGCTTCCAGTACTGCCTCCACTACAGAATCTAATACAACTTCTACATCTGGAACAGAAAGTTCCTCTGATTCCAGTACTGCTGTTAATCCTCTGCGCAGTGATGAACGCCGTACTTTGAAAGTTGAACTGTTCGACCGTGGTATTTCGGAAAATGGAGAGACCTGTGATAATAACTATCTCACCGATTATATGCGGGAAAGCTTTGGCGAATATGCAAATGCAGATATTGAATTTGTTTTAGTTCCCCGTTCTGAGGAAGTAGACAAACTGAATGTTTTAATGGCATCTAAGTCTGCCCCGGATGTTTGCTTTACTTATAATCGTGACCTTGTTTTCCAGTATGCTACGCAGGGCGGCCTTGCTGCATTGGATGAGTGGTACGATCAGTGCCCGAATCTGCAGGCAAAATTGGGCGATGTTGTAGATTATGGCAAATGCAATGGTGAATTGATTTCTATCGTTGGCCAGAGAAAACATACTGCTAACCATGTCACCGTTATTCGTCAGGACTGGTTGGATGCATGCGGATTGGATGCGCCTACTACCCGTGAAGAATGGTACAATGCCATGAAGACCTTTAAAGAGCAGGATCCTGGCAATTTGGGTGAAAAGAACTATCCATTCCTGATTAAGTCCAAGCCCAGTGAAATTCATACCATTCTTTGGTCTTTTGTTGATCCGAACATGACAGAAGAACAGGATTTCACTCTGCCTTACATGATGCTTCCTGGTTGGAAAGATGGTATGCAGTTCTTGAACCAGATGTATAATGAAGGACTCATCAATCCGGAATTTGCATTGGATCAGAATGATACCATGTACAAACAGGCTGTTTCTACAGGTGCATGGGGTTCCAGCCGTTCTCTGACAGCAAACCTGATTACATCTGATGAAGCAAAAACTATGTACAAAAACGTTCCGGAATCGGATGTCACTGTCATCGATCCGTTTGAAAATGCAGAAGGTAAACATCTGAAGAATATTTATCCGGATTACTCTATGTTTAACATTGTACCGTCCTTCAGCGAAGTGCCGGATCTTGCTATGCAGTATTTTGAGTGGCAGGCACAGCCAGAAGTTGCAACCATGATGATTAACGGCGTAGAAGGAGTACATTGGCAGTACAGCGAAGATGGACTTCGTCTTTCAATTCCTACCGAAGATCGTCCGGATGAGTGGAAGACTCGCCGTACTTGGGGTGGTATTGACTTCTATATCCTGGATGCGCATCCGGAGAACACTTACGAGAACGAAGCAAAATTGAGAGTTTACAATGCAGGCGCAACATGGCTCTCTATCGACAAGCAGCCTGATCCGGATAGAGCAGCGGAAGTTGTAAAAGACTATCAGGCAGCAATGGATAACTCTCTGGTAGACGGATTTGTCGACCTGCGTGAATTCCCGAACTATGAAGAACCAATGGATTCTGTTTCCAAATATCAAGTTAACCTCAATAAGATTTATGAGGATGGCTATGTAAAGATTATTACCGCACCGGCAGATCAGTTTGAAGCAACTTATCAGCAGATTTTGGATCAGTATCTGCAGGCTGGTGGCCAGGCTATCATTGATGAAAAAACAGCTTACTACAATGAACATATGAAATAATTCTGAGGCATTACGGGGGGCGTATCCCATACGCCCCTTTCTCTTATGATTACTAGAAAAGGATGTGGGACACCATGGAGGTTGTCAAAACAAAACCCTCTCTAAAAGAGAGACTGGTGCATTTGAAAAGAACGGATATTGGACTGTACCTTCTGGTGCTGGTGCCAATTGTTTATTTTATCATTTTTAAATACATTCCAATGTTTGGAATTGTCATCGCGTTCCAGGATTATAACATTTTCCAAGGTGTATTTGGAAGTGAGTTTATCGGCTTTGAAATTTTTAAAGAACTTTTTTCCAGTGCCGATTTTATAAATGCCCTTCGCAATACTGTCTTACTGAGTTTGGGAGAATTCCTGTTGGATACTCCTGCACCGATTATTTTGGCTTTAATGCTAAATGAAATTCGGCTGAAATATTTTAAAAAGATTACGCAGTCGATTTTGTATCTTCCCCACTTTTTATCTTGGGTTATTGTTGGCGGTTTAATTATTCAATTGTTTTCGGCTCACGGTTTTGTAAATAATATTTTGGCAGCAATGGGTATGGAACGGATTTCATTCCTGACAGAGAAAAGTTCTTGGATTGGAATGTTCTTGTTCACCGGCGTATGGAAAGGCGCTGGTTGGGGAACCATTATCTATTTGGCTGCATTGACAAACGTAAATCCCGAAATTTTTGAGGCTGCAAAAGTAGACGGCTGTGGTCGTCTTCGCGGCATCTGGTATATTACACTTCCCACCATATTCCCGACAATTGCTATTGTATTTGTGTTGGGACTCGGCGGTTTGCTGGATGTAGGATTTGAAAAAATGTACGCATTAACCAATCCCTACGTTTCCGAAATTTCCGATGTTATTGCGACTTATGTGTACCGTGTCGGTATCCAGAGCTTACGGTACAATATTTCGACGGCAGCGGGATTGTTCCAGTCAGTCGTCACGATTATTCTGGTTACCAGTACGAACTTTATTTCCAGAAAGATGAATGACGAAGGTATTCTGTGGTAAGGGGAGAAAATTTTTATGGAAAAAGAAAATGGCATGAAAATGAGTCGCTTTGACTACATTTTCGAGGGCATTTTGGTTGTATTTGTTGCAATCACTGCAATTATCTGCATTCTGCCATTCCTGCATGTATTGGCGACCTCTTTGAGTGACAGCCAGGCAGTTAATTCAGGTGCAGTCGGTGTGCTTCCAGTAAATACAACTTTAGAAGCCTATAAAAAGATATTCAAAGACCCTCAGATGATGCGGTCATTGTGGTTCAGTATTTTCCTGACCCTCATGCAGGTCGCAATCAGCCTGACAATGACGGTTGCAATGGCATATCCGCTTTCCAGAAAGAATTTTAAATGGCGGAAATGGATGACAATTTTCATTCTGATTACCATGTATTTCAGCGGTGGTACAATTCCTAGCTATCTGTTGATTCAGAATCTTGGCTTGTTGGATACAATTTGGTCAATTACAATTCCGGGTGCTATTTCCGTTTATAATTTGATTGTTATGCGTTCCTTCTTTAATGGAATTCCGGACAGCTTAGTTGAATCTATTAAGATTGATGGTGGATCAGAAATCCGTGCGTTGGTCAGCATTGTGCTGCCGCTGTCAAAGCCAGTTTTGGCGACGATGGCATTGTTCTATGGTGTATCCCGTTGGAACGGATATTCGGATATTCTTTATTACATTCAGAATCCCAATCTCCAAACCTTGCAGATGCGGCTGCAGCAGATTATTGCGCAGAACCAGATGGTAATGGATGTTGAGGAAATGATGCAGAATCAGGGCAGTTATCTAGAAACCGAAACCCTGAAATCCGCATGCCTGATTTTCGCAACCATTCCGATTCTGATTATGTATCCCTTCCTGCAGAAGTATTTTGTAAAAGGTATGGCAATCGGTTCCATTAAGGGATAACTTTTATCCATTAAAGTTGCAGGTGATTAAGATGAAAATTTACGAAAGAGTCATTCATCGAGCAGACGATCAATATGCGGATATGCTGCGGCATCAGATAATGAATCCATCGGATCCATTTTATGGCGGTGTCCGTCATGTAATGGAAGACATCGTGGAGTACAATGAGGGATGCTTGATTATTACAAGCGGCGTTCTGCTCTATATGAATCCGTATTCTCGGTATTATCAGGATGATTCCATTTTTGATCGGATGGAAGCGGCTTTTCAGTTCTGCTTTACCAATATGAATCCGGATGGCACCAAGCATTATATCGACTGCAATTTCTATACGGCAGCCGGTACGGAAACACAGGCATTAGGTGAAGCGATTCTCCTGATGGATCGTGAACAAAATACCGTTTTAATTGAGCGTTTTCGTGCCAGAATGATGGATTTGATGGAAAAACTCGCATACGGTGTTATGTATGCTGGATTCCATACGCCCAATCATCGTTGGATTTATAGTGGCGCCCTGTCCATTGTATATCGTTTGACTGGTAAGCAGGAGTACCTGGATGCAATCGAAGGGTTCCTCAAAGAAGGAATCGACTGCAGTGAAGACGGTGAGTATGCGGAACGTTCCGCTGGAATTTACAATCTTGTCACGAATCGTGGTTTGATTATGATGGCAGAGCATCTGAACCGTCCGGAATTTTATACTTATGTTATCCGGAACCTAAACCTGATGCGCCATTATATCGAGCCGGACGGCAGTCTGTTTACCATGAACTCAACCCGTCAGGATTACGGTCAGAAAGCATGGGCAGATCGTTATGTTGACAATTACCTGTTAATGAGCAAGATTGACAACAATCCCGGTTTCTTTGAAATCGCAATGAAGCTTTATTATCAGGCAATTTCCCATGGCGGACGCGATCTGGAAACTTCTATGGCAGAGTTTATGGCACTGCATCCTGAATTTCAGGATTTGGATGAGCCCGAAAGTGCTTCTCCTTATTATGTGCAGGAAAGCGGCTATTTCAAGAACTCTGGAATTGTTCGTATTCTGAACAACGATATCAGTTTGTCGCTGCTGCGGGACAGTCAGAATTTCTTTTACGGAATGTTTGGTTCCATCGAATGTTCCATGCGGATTTATTGTCATTTCTTTAATGCACGAAATGCAATATTTACCAGCATTGAAAAAACGGATGACGGCTATCGGATGCATTATGAGGCAAATGGTTATTATCTTCTGCCTCTGGAAGAGAAACCAGCCAGCTCTGATTGGTGGTGGCAGAAGGAGCATTGCGAACGTAAACGCAAAGAACCTGCTCATCTGACCATTGTACTGGATGCCATTCCGACAGAAAATGGAATTCGTTTCCGCTTGCATACCGAAACCTGTGATCGTGTGCCGATCCGGATTGAAATGGCTCTTCGTCCGAATTGCCTGATTACAGGCGAGGGATTCCGCTGCATGGCGCAGGCTGGCATGAATTTGATGCCGACATCTGGTACAGTTGTATTGGAAAATAATAAGGATCGTGTTTTATTGGGACCGGTCTTTGGAGAGCATGCAAAAACTACTGGCCGAAAAGGTGCTTTGGCTGCCGGCAGTGGGGAAATGACTCTTTATCTTAACGCCTATTGCAGAAAAGAAGATCGCGAATTTTCCATTGAGAAGGTCGCGTTTGATAACTGAATGTAGTAAGAAAGTCTGTCGGGACATGAACCCCCGGCAGACTTTTTCGCAAAACGAAAGGAAGATTCCATGGAAATGCAACAGAAAATCGTACCAGCCTTGGAGAATCGAAATCATCCTGAAATATTATATTGGTTTTGGGATGAAAATACGCTGGAAAATAGGCAATATATGCGGGATATTGAGCGGATCTGCCGGGATACCTGCTTTGATTTGATCTTTTTTACAGCGCGGGGAAAACTCGACTTTTATCATGACCGGGATCGTCTCGCACCGGCTTTTGCAGAAGTGGCAGATTATGCACACGCACACCATGTTAAAGTTGGACTGCAGCTTTGGCGTGATCATACCGATGTGACGGATGATACTGCCATTTCTCTGCTGGTAGAAGGGGAACAGCTTTTGGATGCAGATGGTTCCACCAGCTATCGGGCAATTAAATGCGGTGATCGGGATGGCAAATGCCGGAACAGTACCTTATTTGCAGCATATGTGATGGATAAAATTGCACCCGGTGTGTATCGTCCTGGCTCTTTGGAAGAGGTAACGGATCGTTGTACCGTAACTTCTCCGAATCCGGATACTGTCGATGTGAATGTTGATCTTGGACCGGAATATGCAGATAAAACCATCTATTTTTTGACTGCACATGCCTTCCAAAGTCCGGATTTGTATACGGATTACTATGAAAAGAGCTTCCGCAAAATTATTGGTTATTATCGGGATATTCCCTTTGACGGCGTTGGACTGGATGAGTTCAAATCCATCAATATTATCCATGCGGTTGAGATTTTTCAAAAGGGAATTAAATTCCGCCAGCGTTTGTATGGCAAAGGTTTTGCCCGGTATTATGAGGAAAAAACTGGAACCTCTCTGCGCGATTGCATTCTGGATATGCGTTGGATTCCCGAAGGAGAGGACAGCCGCCGGATGGCTGCCATTAACCGCTACTTCGATGTTTTGAAGGACAATGTCATCAAGGTGGAAAATTTTGTTGCAGATGAGGCACGCCGGACTTATGGAGATGGCGTATTCCACGGCCTTCACAATACCTATCATAATTCGCTCAGCAATGACGAGATTTGGCAGACTGGCTGTATGTGGTGGGATTTGCCCCGTGAATACGGGCAAACTGATGAAGATATTTGTTATCCTGTCCGAATGGGAATCTGTTGCTCTCATCCAAAACCGGTGCTTTATGACATGTATTATGCCAAAACAACTCCCGAATGCATTTACGAAAAGGCAATGCGGGATGCCCGTTACGGCGTTCGAATTCATTATCACGCCTACCATGATGTCCGTCCACATCGCTTTGATATGGAAAATGATGAATTTCTGGACAATATGCGGAAAATTGAAACAAGAATCCGTCTGCTGAATGCATTAAATCTGCCGCGTCCGCAAATGGATCTTCTGGTGGTATTTGGACGTCCGGCTCTGACCAACTGGTATCCACATGCATATCTCCGCAACAGCCATGATATCAACGGCGGACTCTTCATTATGGAAAAGTGCGATGAACTGTGGAATGCAGGCGTTATTTGTGCATTAGTACCAAGTGCAAAGATTGATTCGGGCATTTTGACCATAGATTGCGATGGGAAAATCTGCTATAATGGACATGTATTCCATCAAATGCTGTTTATCGGGCCGGAGTATTCCAAGCCTGAGACCCTCGCGTTTTTGCTGCGGGCAGCTCGCAGCAATCCGGTTTTTATTGATGGAATTGCAACCCATGACTTTGATGGTCAGGATTGCACCGCACAATTTGAAGAAATTGCTAAATATGCAAAAGTACATCCTTTTGATCTGAAATGGCTGTTAGAAAATGGAATCCGCAAAAATGCAGTTCCAAATGGCGCAGTTTTGGAGGACGGAACTATTGTGCTGACAGATAGTCGGTCAGTTCTTTCCGGCAAACCGGAACACTTTGATATTCAAAGCAAAGGACATCGGTTTACTGGCACCTATGTTGGCGTTGTAGCCCTTCATACAGATGAAAATGGGGAAATCGATCGGTTTGCGTGTGGCGGTTTTGATCAGATGCTGCGCGATGGTGAACCATATTGTCAGGTTGATACTCGATGCGACCTGCTTTGGGATAACCGGACTGGCGAAATGACGCTGGTTTCGGACAATAACCAGAATCAACTGCATTTTGTGCAGAGATAAAGGAGACAGAACCATGAACTATCAGCAAAAAAAAGCACTCTTCCTCGAACACAGTGACCGTCAGGTTGCGAATATTCTCCGCAATCAGGTATTGGATGAATCCCGCCGCGAGTATGGCGGCATTTGGGACCCCTATGCAGGATGGGCTTCTCAGAAGTCCGGTATGAATGCACTGGAACCCCTGATCCTTGCCTACTGCATGAAAGAAAGTGCTTATTACCATAATGAAGATGTTCGCAAAGCAATTGATGCGGCGTTTGTATTCTGCGAGAATTATCGCCGTCCTGATGGTACTTTTGACCTTTCTGACTGTAACTTCTTCTCTGCACCGGATACTTCTTTCGGCATTCAGACTTTGTGGCGCGCTTATCAAATTATGGATCGTGCCGGCGAAGCACCTGACATCAAGGCAAAATTGGGCGCTTTAATTGAAGTATGTGCGGAAGGTGTTTATAAAGGCGGATTCCATACCCCTAACCATCGTTGGGTAAATACCAGTGCTCTTTTGATTGCTTGGAAACTTACCGGAAAAGAACACTTCTTTAAACGGGCGCAGGATTATCTTGCAGAGGGTGTGGACTGCAGCGAAGACGGTGAATTTACAGAACGTTCTGCCGGCGTCTATAATACCGTAAATGACTATGCGATGATTCTGATTGCGGAACTTCTCGGCGATGACAGCTATCTGAGCTATGCCCGCCGCAATTTGGATATGATGATGACTTTCTATGAGCCGGATGGCAGCGTCTTCACCATGAACTCCACCCGCCAGGATAACGGCCAGCGGATGCTTCCGAACCGTTATTACTTCCTTTACTATTATCTGGCTGCAAAGTGCAATATTCCGGAATATTTCGGCTTTGCTGCCATGATTCTGGATTCTTTGATCCGCTACCATGAAGATTTGAGCGATCTGTGGGGATTTATGCTGCTTTATCCGGAATGGGAAGCACTTCCTGAGTATGCACCCAAGGTTCCGGAAAAATACAGCATTCTGTATCCGCATTCTGGCATCGCACGTATCCGCCAAGGCAAATTTACAGCCTCCTTCATTCGGGATAACCCCACACCTTTTGCCGTTCAGCTCGGAGAAATGTGCGTTTATCTGCGAATCGGCATCAGCTATTTCAATCTGCGCAATCTGTTGACCCAAACTTTGGAGAAAACGGAAGAAGGTTACCGGATGACCATGGATGCAGATGGCACCTATCGTTTGCCCTTCGGCGAGTTCCCTGGCTCTTCGCTGTGGAACGAAATGGATCACAGTAAGCGTGGTACGCTGGTTGTAGCGCATCTGAAGGTAACAATGGACCTGATTGAGCAGGAAAATGGTGTAGATCTGCGCGTTCGTGCAGAAGGCTGCGATTTAATTCCGTTCAAATTTGAGTTCGGTATTCCGGCAAATGTTGAAGTAACCAACAGCCATTTTGCATGTGCTGCTCAGCCCGGCATGCAGCTGATTGTGAAAGAAGGTAATGTGGAACTGGATGATGGCAAGGAACATCTGACATTTGGTCCTGGATTTGCTGACAATACCTATATCCGTAGCCGGAGTGGTATTGTAGAGCCAAGCCGTCAGAATATGAATCTGTACTTTACCGGCATGACGAATTTCGATCGTACAATTTCCTTCCGGTATGAATAAGCGTGGAAACGAGGAATCATGTTGGAAAACAGCAGATATTATACAAAATGTGTGACAGCAGGTCGTGCAGCAGAAGGTCTACGAGCGGACTGGCAAGATCAATTGCGGGAGTTGCAGTGGGAAATCGGGTTTGAATACATTCGATTCCATGGGATTTTCCATGATGATATGGGAATCTATCAGGAGGATGAGAATGGAAAACCGAAATTTTATTTCGGATATTTTGATAAACTGTTTGATTTCCTGCTTTCGGTAGGAATCAAACCGATTATGGAATTCGGTTTCATGCCTTCTCAGTTGGCTACCCAGTGCGGAACAGTTTTCTGGTGGAAGGGGAATGGTGCACCTCCTGTAGATTATGGAAAGTGGGCCGAGTTGGTAGAGGCGACTGTTCGCCATGCAATCGATCGCTATGGAATCGAGGAAGTACTTACTTGGTATTTTGAGGTATGGAATGAGCCGAACCTCGGTTCTTTCTGGCGCGGAACATTTGAAGAGTATTGCCATCTGTATGAGGTATCTGTTGAGGCAGTCAAAAAAATTGATGTGCGTTTGCGTGTCGGAGGCCCATCAACCAGCGGTGCTGACTTCCGGGAAGATTTGCAATGGCTCAAGAATTTTATCCGCTTCTGTGATGACAAGCATTTGCCAATTGACTTTTTCTCCGCGCATCCATATCCAACCTATTGGCCGTTGGATACCGAGGGAAATAAGCAGATGGGATATATGAAACAGGATTCTACGATTCAGCATTTGAGTATGATACGGGAGATTGTCGATCAATCTCCCTATCCGCAGGCTGAAATTCATTTGACAGAGTGGAATTCTTCGCCCAGTCCGCGTGATTTGATTCATGATACCATGTTTATGGCGCCGTTTATTCTCTACAATATTTCAATGAATTTTCAGAAAGTAAATTCGCTTGGTTTCTGGACCTTTACGGATGTTTTTGAGGAACAGGGCGCAAATCTCTATCAATTCCATGGAGGATTCGGAATGATGAATCCTTCTGGATTGAAAAAACCTTCCTATTGGGCTTATTACTTTCTGTCAAAGCTGGGGGATGAAATTCTCGTTGCGGACGAAAATCATCTGGTTTCCAGAACTGGCGATGATTATTGCGTTCTGATTTGGAATTATTGTTATTATCAGGATGCTTTTGCATTGGGGGATCGCAGTAAGCTAACTCCTCTTAGCCGCAATCATGTATTCCAGGATAAGGTTGAGACAGTGTCTTTTGACTTGGATCTGGAGGGCGAATATGAGGAGGAAGTTTCATCCTTGAATCAGGATACTTCTGTTTTTGATAATTGGGTTGCAATGGGTGCACCGGAATATCCGACCAAGTGCGAACTGGATCATTTAAAGTCGATCAGCCAGCCTCAGCGGAGTTGGAAACGCCTTTCAATTCCTGTTGGCAAACCGTATTCCAGACAAGATATCCTGCAGCCTCATGAAGTGAAAATGATCCGTCTTCGCAAGAAATAATTCGCAATTAGCGGATTTAAAAACCTGAATACAAGGAGATTTTTAGCAAATGAAGGTACAAAATCCAATTTTACGCGGTTTTAAACCGGACCCCTCTATTGTACGGGTGGGATCCAGTTATTATATCGCAGTATCGACCTTTGAATGGTGGCCGGGAGTACTGATTTACCGCTCGGAGGATTTGGTAAACTGGACGCTTGCTTCTCGTCCATTGAATCGTCTGTCTCAGATGGATTTGGCTGGAGTACCGGATTCCTGTGGAATCTGGGCTCCCTGCCTCAGCTATTCGGATGGGAAATTCTACTTAATTTATACAATTGTGCGTAACACAGCAGGAATTTGGAAAGATGTCCACAATTATCTTGTCACTGCGGATGAGGTAGAAGGAGAGTGGAGTGATCCGGTTTATTTGAACAGCAGCGGATTTGACCCTTCGTTGTTCCACGATGGAGATAAAAAATGGCTGGTAAATGTACTTTGGGAACATCGTACTGGCCGCCATCGTTTTGGCGGAATTGTTTTGCAGGAATATTCGCCGGAACAGAAAAAACTGGTGGGTGAGATCTACAATATTTTCGGCGGTTCCGAGATTCATGTGACAGAGGGCCCCCATCTTTACAAAAAAGACGGATGGTATTACCTGCTGACAGCAGAAGGCGGAACTGGAGAAAATCATGCGGCCACAGTGGCGCGCAGCCGGAATTTGACTGGTCCGTATGAAATTCATCCGGAAAATCCCATTTTAACATCCAAGGCCAATCCAGCTCCTGCCTTAAAGAAAGCAGGACACGCTAGTTTTGTTGAGACTCCGGAAGGGGATTGGTATTTGGTCCATCTGTGTGCACGTCCCGCTGGAAATACGGGGATGTGTCCATTAGGACGGGAGACCGCTCTCCAGAAAATGGTGTGGAAAAATGACTGGCCGTATGTTGTAGATGGTCCTCTTCCCAGTGAGGAAGTGAAATTGTGGAAAGAATCCAGTGTCAAACTTCCGGATCAAGAAGAATCTGTTTCTTTCCGAGAGGGAAAACTTCCGGATTCGTTCCAGTCACTTCGGCTGCCGATAGGAGATGCTATGTCCTTTACGGACCGGCCGGGTTATCTGCGGCTTTATGGTCAGGAATCTCTTTCTTCGCTTTTCCGCCAGAGTTTATTGGCCAGAAGATGGGAACACTTTACCTTTGAAGCGGAAACAACTTTGGACTTCCATCCTGTCAGCCATCAGCAGATGGCCGGATTGGTCTGCTACTACAATAGTCGGAATTTCTATTATTTGAATGTATCCGGTGATTGCGGCGGCGGAAAATATCTGTATATTATTTCTTGCATCAACGGTACTTTTTCGGAACCGACCGAAGGAACTTATCTTCCTTTGCCGGAAGATGCAGAAGTGCGGCTGGGAGTTACCGTAAAAGAAGGTCACGCTCTTCAGTTCCGGTATGCGGTAAAAGGGGAAGAATGGAAGAATATCGGTCCGGTTTTGGATGGATCTTTGTTATCTGACGAACACGTCGAAGGTGCTGCCTATACTGGTGCTTTTGTCGGGGTTTGCTGTCAAGACCTTTCCGGACGACGGCAGCCGGCTGATTTTGCAGATTTTTGTTATCGTCCAATGGAATAAAGGAAATGAAATGTTTCGCTCGCTCACAAATTGTGGGCGGGCGAGGTTTGCTGTCCGGACAACTTTGAAATGCCAAACAGATAGGAGATTCAAGTGTGAAAAATATTCGAAAAAATGCTATATTTGCTTATATTGGATTTTTGGTTTTGATGATTGCTTTAGGTGCCAGTGATGCAATGCGCGGCGTTTTTATCCCGATTTTTGGCACTCATTTTGCGCTTTCAAACTCCCAACTCTCCGGAATCATTACCGTGAGTTATATTGGAAACCTTGTTTTCCTGTTGTTTGGCGGACGGCTGGCTGACCGGGAAAAGAGAAAACCTGCCTTTTTGTTTGCAGCCTGTCTATGGCTGGCAGCTGTTGTCTTCTATTTGATGACAGATAATTATTACTGTCTGCTAATCGGCATGTTTTTCAGCATGGGTGCTTCGACATTGACCAGTACTCTGATCAATGTTATGACTTCCTACATATTTGTAAGCGCACCGGCTGCGATTGTCAGTACTTTGTTTTTTATCCAGGGACTCGGCACCACAGGAAGTCAGAAACTGGCCGGTAAATTTGCAGAAGGATTTGGATCTTGGAAAGTCGCCAACTGTATTTTGTTAGTAATTGGTGTCATTGGGATCATCGTTTTGATGTTTGTTCATTTTCCGGATCGAGTTTCTTTGGACGGAGAAAAGGAACAGAAGAAATTTGGATTTCTGGATGTTGCCAAGAACCGAGTTTATCTTATCTTTGTATTTGCTTTTGGATTTTATTTTATTGCGGAACACAGTATTATGAACTGGTTTGTGACTTTTGGTACACAGGCATTCGGCTTATCCATGGATCAATCGTCGACCTACCTGGCCCTATTTTTTGGTGGCATCATGGTAGGACGGTTGATTTTTGCACCGGTGGTACAGAAACTGGGAATTAAGAAAAGTATCTTTCTTTTTGGGGGAATAGCGACAATCCTGTATGCTGTAGGCGGTCTGATTGGCGGCAGCGGCTTAATGATTTTAGTCGCATCCGGCCTCTTTTTCTCGATTTTGTATCCGACAATGGTCATGATGATTCAAAATTATTATCCAGTCAATGGGGTTACCACTGCAACTGGGATGATTATTAGTACAGCGACCCTATTTGACATCGGATGGAATGCAGTTTATGGGATTCTGATGGATAAAATGGGTGCTGGTAATGCCTTTTTACTGCTTCCGGCAGCGATGGTGCTGTTCTTTGTGATGAGTGTTCTGTTGCTTCGTTTTCCGATGAAAGAGGATGCAATGAAATGATAAAAGGTCGAATTTTATGTAAGAAATTTTATCAAGAGGCGGTTCGCCCGATTTTGGAGGAATATTTCCCGCAGATTCCGTATGCAGCAGGTTTGTTGGGGTATGGTTCGGATGTCTTAGGATATGATGATGAGGTTTCAACCGACCATATGTGGGGACCGCGCTTGTATTTATTTTTGAATGCGGAAGATTTATTTCAAAAGGATAACATTCTGCAGGTGCTTTCTCAGAATCTTCCATGTTCTTTGGAAGGGTATAGTGTAAATTTTTCCGATCCGGATCCGAAAGATCATGGAGTCCGCCATCCGGTTATGCTGGAGAAAGGACCTGTAAAGCCATTGATTTGGATTCACACAGTATCTGGATTTTTGCAGCAGTATTTGGGAAAGGATCATCCAGAGAAATGGAATGCAGTAGATTGGCTGATTTGTTCTGAACATCGCTTGCTGGGAATTTCTGCTGGAATTCTGTATCATGATGGTATCGGTATGGAAGAACAGATCCGTTCTCTGCGATTTTATCCGGAATTAGTGCGCGATTATCTGCTTGCCTCCAATTGGTCACTGATTGCTGAAGAGCAGGCATTTCTGCGGCGCTGCGGTGATTGTGGGGACGAGATTGGATCTCGTTTGGTATGCGGAAGAATTTCAGAACGGCTGATGCGTCTCTGTTTTTTGTACTGCGGTCAATATGCCCCTTACAGCAAGTGGTTTGGAACTGCTTTTAAAGAATTGCCGATTCCCCAAAATATTGGAGATCAGATTCGACGCGCATTGTCAGCTCAGGAATTAAATGAGCGGGAGGATGCCATGGTAGAGGCACAGCTGGCGGTTGCGGATTTACACGATCGAAGTGGCCTTACGGCACCGCTGCATTTGAAGCGCTCATCCTATTTTGGTCGAAATATTCAAGTGATTTGGGCGGATCGTGTGGCAGAAGTCTTGCAGCAAAAGCTCACAGAAACAGAATTGGAGGGCCTTCCTTTGATTGGTAGTTTGAGCGAGGTTGCAAATTTTACAGCGATATTTGATCACCCATCTCAACAACGGCGCATTCGTTCTTTATATGAATCATAATAATTCTAAGCGACAGGACAGTATTGCTATTTTGTCCTGTCGCTTACTTTTGTGTAACACAAAATTTAAACAAGGCACACACCCACTAACGTGAGCGCGTGCCTTTGCTGCGATTCTAAGCCGCTTGAGTTGACGTTACAAAATGGATGCCTGTATCAGCGCGGGATAAAAAGAAAACGCACACCCATAACATGAGTGCGCGTCTTTGCTGCGGCTCTTAGCCGCTGGTGCGGATAGCAGGACTTGAACCTGTATGACCGTGAAGTCACTAGAACCTGAATCTAGCGCGTCTGCCAATTCCGCCATATCCGCATAATTAGAAACTCCTGCGCCCTTAAATGGTGCGGGCGGCGGGACTTGAACCCGCACGCCGTAGCAATGGCTCCTAAAACCATCGTGTCTGCCATTCCACCACGCCCGCAGGACATTGACAAGTATAGCACAAAATAATAAAGTTGTCAAGGGATTTTTTAAGAAAGATGAGCTTGAATTTCCGGCCAAAGTTTTTCTGCTTGCTGTGCGTCGAGTGCAACCTGACGAAACAGACGTTCAATGGAATCAAAACGTTGCTCGGGGCGAAGAAATGCATAAAAGGAAACCGGAATAGCTTGTCCATATAAATCCCCTTCGAAGCCCAGAAGAGTACTTTCAGCAGAAGGTGCATCTTTTCCGCCGAGGGTCGGCTTAATTCCCACATTGGTAACAGCTGGATAACGGCAATTCCCAACCTGTGCAACGGATGCATAGACACCATTTCGTGGGATAAGATCTCCCGTTTTGAAAATTTGGTTAATGGTTGGGAATCCCATGGTACGGCCAAGCTGACGGCCATGCGCTACTGGATAATCAATGGTATAAGGTTCGCCCAGAAGTTTAGCAGCCTGAAGAGGATCTCCCTCCCGAAGCAAATGGCGGATTTGTGTGGAACTGACAACATTTCCATCCACCAACAGGGGAGGAACCGCATAAAAATGGATACCTGCCTGTTTGCAGAGCGCATGGAGAAGATTAGCATCACCCGCGGCATTTTTTCCGAAATGAAAATCTTCTCCACAGAAAATCGCACCAGCATGCAAACGTTTGACCAGAATTTCGGAGAAAAATTCGGTGGGAGATAAATTTCGAAAAAGCGAGAAAGGTGGTTCGCAAACGAGTTGGACGCCTAATTTTTTTAAGATCTGTTCCTTTCTTGTATGGGTGAGAATATTCGCAAAATCTGGTTTGGTGATATCTTCCGGGCGGTCAAACTGAAAGGTAAAGACCAGCGGACAGAGCTTCGGTGCACAGGATACAGCCTGTTGAATGACAGCGCGATGTCCGAGATGAAGTCCGTCAAACAATCCCAGTGCGATTGCTGTGGGATGGTTGAGTGTGGGGATTTGATGGCTGTATTCCATGATATGTCAGCTCCTTTGGCAGAAGATTTTGCGGATGGTCAGTTCCATTTCGTCAAAATTGCAGGCAGCAATTCCCAGAAATTCATGATCACGATTATAAACCGCATGATCACCGCCGATTTTGGCAAAAGAAATTCGATTAAGATCCAGGCGAACCCCGTTTTGAAACATGCGTGCTTGGATATCATTCAGAATGATCGCGGGAAGATCGGAAAAGGCTTGTCCGACAGGCAACAGAAGATCGGCAAAATGTTGTTCGAGAGCAGCTTGCTGTGCCTGCTCGAGAGAAATGCAGTTTTCCAACGTAAATCCAGCGGCTTCTGTTCGGGTGAGGGAGGACATGACCGCACCAGTTCCCAGCATTTGTCCCAAATCATGGCAGAGGGTGCGGATATAGGTCCCCTTGGAACAGGAAATATCCAGCAGAGCCTCCTGCTTTTCGGAATCAAATGCGAGGAGATTCAGCTGGTAAATGGTGATATTCCGCGCCTTGCGCTCTACTTCAATCCCTTTGCGGGCAAGGTCATAAAGGCGCTGTCCGTTCACCTGAACAGCGGAAAACATGGGGGGAATCTGTGCAATGGATCCGGTAAAATAGGGGAGGGAAGCTTCCAGTTCCGGAAGTGTGACCGGCTTCGTTTCTAATTTTTGGACATTGCCCCAGATATCCTGCGTATCGGAAACACAGCCAAACCGGATTCCTGCTGTATAGCGTTTGTCATGATTGGGCAGGAGATCACATGCTTTAGTGGCAATGCCGAAAAAAATCGGCAAAACTCCCGTCGCCATCGGATCCAATGTGCCGCTATGTCCAATTTTCCGGGTACCGCTGATTCCGCGCAGCTTTGCAATGACATCAAAAGAGGTGAAATCCTGGGGTTTGTTAATGCATAGGATGCCGGAAAGATTGGTGTCGGGGCGTTTGCTCATGGATTCTCCTCCAAAGCGCGCCCTACGGCGCCCAAAATTAATGTTTTTACCTCATCTAATGTGCCGTATGCGGTGAATCCGGCGGCACGCATGTGTCCACCTCCACCAAATTGACGGCAAAGTTCCGATACATTGACTCGCTCTACGGAACGCATCGAAACCTTATATTCTCTACACCCGCGTTCCTTGATGGTAATTCCCACTTCAACGCCTTCCAGCTTGCGCGGCAGCGAGGTTAGTCCGTCGGCTTCTGCTTCTGAAATTTGGCAGCGTTCGTACATATCCTGTGTGAGTACAATCAGAGCAACCTTTCCTTCAAAATGGATCTCCATATTGTTGAGGGCTTCCCGCTCGATAGCAAATTCTCCGCGGGATTTGGTGTCAAAAATTCGCTTGCCAATTTCTGCATAATCACATCCAGCCTCCATCATGTCGGCGGCAAGGCGGTGGGTGCGGGGAGTGGTATTGGAAAATTTGAAACACCCGGTATCTGTTGCCATTCCGGTGTACAGGCAGTTTGCGATTTGCGGGGTTATTTCCGCCTTCATTTCGCGGATCAGCAGGCAGATAATCTCGCAGGTAGCAGCAGAATCTGCCTCCAGATAGGTGTTTTCAGCAAAATAAGTGTGTGAAGGATGATGGTCGATGGCCAGCTGAACCTTGCCCAGATAGGGAGAAAGTCCATCGCCGAAAAGCTGTTCATCGGCAATATCAACGGATACAATCGTTTTCGGCGAAAACATTTCCTCTTGATAGCCATTGGCTAAAAAGGAAAGTTTGGAAGAAATAGGGTCATTGCATCGGACAGCAGCATGTTTGCCCAGATTGCGAAGAGCATTCCAGAGGGCATACGCACTGCCCAGAGTATCACCATCCGGATTTCGGTGGCAGAGAATATGGATGTCATCCGACTCCATTAGAAACTGCGCAGCCTGCTGTAAGGAAAATTCCATGATGGTTCACCTCATTCTTCGGAAGGATCAGAATCTGTTTCAGGAGAAGATTCATCCAAATCCTGCAGAATCCGGTTGATTTTTGCGCTGTAAGCGATGGAATCATCCGGAATAAAGTGAAATTCAGGGCATTTCCGGAGATGAAGAGTATTTCCGATTTCGCGCCGGAGATAACCGGAAGCGGAGACCAATCCCTTGATGGATTCCTTGGTGGCAGCTTCCCCTTCCAGCGCGGAGACATGGACTTTGCAATGGGAAAGGTCGCCGGAAACTTCACAGCGGATAATGCTCAGCATCTGGGAAATCCGAGGATCCTTCAGTTCCCGGATCAGGTGGCTGAGTTCCCGCTTGATGTCCTCAGAAAGACGGCCGATTTTATAACTTGCCATACTAGACTCCTTTCAGCAGATAACAAATCCGCCCCCGCCCCGTTTGGGACAGAGGCGGCAGAATGAAATGGTTAATCGCGGTATTCTTCAATAGTGAAGGCCTCGTAAATATCGCCTTCCTTGATATCATTGAATTTTGCAAGGGTAACGCCGCATTCATACCCCTGTGCAACTTCCTTGGCATCATCCTTGAAGCGTTTCAGGGAAGAAATCTGATCGACTGCTACGATAATACCATCGCGGACAATCCGGATCTGAGCATTTCTTGCGATCTTGCCTTCCAGGACATAGCATCCTGCAACTGCGCCGACACCGGTAATCTTATATACCTGACGGACTTCGATACGGCCCATATCAACTTCACGGGTCTTAGGTGCGAGCATACCTTTCATTGCAGCCTTGACTTCCTCGATGGCATCGTAAATGATGCGGTACATCCGGAGTTCTACATTCTGCTGTTCCGCTTCCGCTTTGGCGGTGGGGTCCGGACGGACGTTGAAGCCAATGACGATGGCATTGGAAGCGTTCGCCAGCATGACGTCGGAACTGTTGATCGCGCCAACACCGGTGTGGATGACTCGTACCCGGACTTCGTCGGTGGTCAGTTTTTCCAGAGACTGTTTGACTGCTTCCGCGGTACCCTGTACGTCAGCCTTAACGATGAGTGGGAGTTCCTTCATTTCGCCTTCTGCAATCTGGCTGAAGAGGTTATCCAGTGTTACCTTCTGGAAGGATTTGAATTGCTCTTCCTTCTGTTCTGCGCGGCGCTGTTCCACCAGTTCCCGAGCCAAACGCTCATCTTCTACGGCATTGAAGATATCGCCGGCAGCTGGAACCTCAGTCAGACCAGTAATTTCCACCGGAATGGAAGGACCTGCTTCGGTTACGATCTGTCCGCGGTCGTTCAGCATCTGACGGACACGACCGACCGATGTGCCCGCAATCAGAACGTCACCGGTATGAAGGGTACCATTCTGAACCAGAAGGGTCGCAACAGGGCCGCGGCCTTTGTCCAGACGAGCTTCAATTACGGTACCTTTTGCCAGACGATTGGGGTTGGCTTTCAGTTCCTGTACTTCCGATACCAGAATGATGTTATCCAGCAAATCATCAATTCCCATGCCGGTTGCAGCGGAAACCGGTACACAGATGATATCGCCGCCCCATTCTTCCGGTACGAGCTCATATTCGGTCAGTTCCTGTTTGACTCGTTCGGCGTCAGCATGTGGTTTATCCATCTTGTTGATGGCAACGATAATTGATACACCAGCGGCTTTCGCATGGTTGATTGCTTCGACAGTCTGCGGCATAATTCCGTCATCACCGGCAACCACCAGGATGGCAATATCGGTGACAGCAGCACCGCGGGCACGCATGGCGGTAAACGCCTCATGGCCGGGAGTATCCAGGAAGGTGACATAGCGGTCGCCGACTTTCACGCGGTACGCACCGATATGCTGGGTAATGCCGCCTGCTTCAGTGTCGGTGACATGCGCATTGCGGATCCGGTCGAGAAGGGAGGTTTTGCCGTGGTCAACGTGTCCCATAACGACGACAACTGGACTTCTTTCTACCAAATCTTCACTGCTGTCTTCTTCGTTGTGAATCAGCTGTTCCTCGATGGTCACGATCACTTCTTTTTCAATCTTGGCATTGTATTCCATTGCCACGAGAGAAGCGGTATCAAAGTCAATAACTTCATTCTGGGAAGCCATAACGCCCATGAGCATCAGCTTTTTAATAACATCGGTCACAGTGACTTTCAGGCGGGAAGCGAGTTCGGAAACGGTAATTTCATCCGGAATGAGGACCTTCAGCTGCTGCTTGCGAGCGCGTTCCAACGCGAGACGCTGCAGTTTTTCCGCTTCAGTTTCCCGTTTGCTCGAGAATTTCGCCTTATTCTTGTTCTGAGATTTCTGTTTCAGTTTCTGTTTGCGCTGCTGATTGTCGCTCTTTCCGCTGGACTGAGGAGCAATCTCCTCATAATGCTCATTATATTTATCGAGGTTGATTTCGACGGTACGGGTATCGACGTGACGAACGGTACGTTCCTTTTCCACAGTCTCCACCGGTTTTGTCGGCTGTGGAGCCGGTGCAGGAGTCTTCACCGGTTTTGCATTCTGCTGAGGACGATCCTCCCGATGATTGTCGCGGCGATTATCCCGGCGCGGTTCTTCACGGCGGGAAGAATTATTGTCCCGTCGAGGTTCGCGGCGCGATTCCGCAGGACGGTTTTCTGCGGGGCGTGCAGCAGGAGTTTCTGCTTTGGGTGCTTCCTTCGGCGCTTCTGCTTTAACAGGTTCGGACTTTTTGGCCTCTGCTTTTTTCGGTTCGGTATGTTTGGGTTCTGCCGGTTTGGGTTCCGCTTTGGGAGCCTCTTTTTTGGCGGGTGCGGGTTTCGTTTCCGGCTGTTCCACCTTTTCCGGTGCAGCATCCTTGGAAGCAAAATACCGGTCAAAATTCTCAACCTGGTTGTTCTGAGTGTAATGTTCGAAAATGACATTCAGTTCTTCTTCGGTGAGAACCGTAGCATGTTTGCGCGGTTCGCCGCCGAAATACCGGTCAAGCAGGTCGATGATATCCTTTTTGTCTACATTCAGGTCTTTCGCAACTTCATGAAGTCGATATTTTATCTGCATAGGTGATCCTCCGTTTCGTTGTGGATGAGCATCAGCTTGTTGCTGAATCCCTCGTCAGTGATGCCGATAACTCCGGTCTTTTTGCCGATGATATTCGCCACTTCCTCCATACAGCGGGCAATTTTACAGCAGGGAATGTGATAACGACTGCTGAGGTATTCCACCTCTTTGACTGTTTTCGGAGAGAGATCCGAGGCAGTCAGCAGCAGAAAAACTTCCCCGCGTGCGGCGGTATTCCGGACGGTGTCCAGCCCGAATGTGAGCCGTCTTGCACGCATGCACAGAGAGAGGGTGGAATCAAATGCGTTCAATTTTCCGAATCTTCCTTTCCTTTCGGATGGACGGCATACTTTTCCAGTTCGGCCTCCATCGCATCATAGACTTCATCGGGGATTCTGCACTGAAATGAGCGCTCAATCCTCCGGGCCTTGCGGGCCTTTTTGAGGCATTCCGGAGAGGGGCAGACATATGCGCCGCGCCCGGCTTTTTTCCCTGTCAGATCGAGGAAAACCTCACCTTCGCTGGAACGGACAACCCGCACCAGTTCCTTTTTGGATTTCATTTCCCCGCAGCCGGTACACATCCGCAGCGGGATCCGTTTTGTTTGCATCAGTCTGCTCCTTTCCTGATAAATTATGCCTCGTCGGCGGACAATTCTTCCGCTTCAGAGGATTCCAATGCCGGTTCTTCCTCTTTCTTTCCGGCATCAAGGACACCGGATTCCGGCCGGATATCAATCTTGTAACCAGTTAGTTTTGCAGCCAGTTTGGCATTCTGGCCCTTGTTGCCGATGGCAAGGGAGAGCTGATTGTCGGGAACAGTAACCCGGCACATCCGTTCGTCACCCGGCAGGATTTCCACACTGGTAACGGTGGCGGGGGAGAGAGCCTGGGTAATAAATTCTGCGTCATCCTCACTGTATTTGACAATGTCGATTTTTTCGCCTTTTAGCTCGGTCACGACAGCAGAAATACGGCTTCCTTTGGGGCCGATGCAGGCGCCGATCGGATCGACGTCGGGATTTTTACTCCACACAGCCATTTTGGTACGGGATCCGGCTTCCCGGGAGATGGACTTGATTTCCACAACACCGTCGAAGATTTCCGGAACTTCGCGTTCAAAGAGGCGTTTAACGAGATCTTTGTGAGTACGGGAGATTTTCAGGGAACAGCGGCGCTCGAAATTGACTACATCGACCACATAAACTTTAATGCGGTCGCCTTCCTTGAGATTATCATTGGGAAGCTGTTCATTTTTAAACAGGAGAATTTCATTTTTGTCAATCTCTACGGTCGCATTGCCGGTAGCCGGTTCCACTTTCTGAACGGTTGCCGTCACAACTTCGTAGACCTTATTCTGGTACTGGGAAATGAGCTGAGAACGTTCTGCCTCCCGAATTCCCTGACGAATGACATGTTTTGCGGTCTGGGCAGCGATTCGACCGAACTGCTTAGTATCCAGTACGATTTCCACCGGCATTCCTTCGATCGGATGTGCGTTGTATTTGAGCGCTTCATCCATGCTGATCTGGGTAGCGGGATCCTCGACCTCCTGAACGGCGGTCTTGGTAATGGAGACCTCAAAACGGCAAAGATCAGGATTGATGGTAACGTTGACATTTTCGGTAACTTGGTAATCACGCTTTACGGCAATGACGATTGCATTGGTGATTTTTTCGATCAGATATGCGCCGTCGATTCCCTTTTCCATTTCAAGAAGCTGGAGCGCATCGAAAAAATCCCGGATTTCTTTGGTGTTCATGATAGTTCCTCCAATTGAATCTGTAATTAAAATGGCATTTCATCAAAACGGCGGACAAAGCGCAGTTCCGAAAGAGTCAGTTCATGCTCTTCGCCGGCGGGGTCAGTTACAACAATCGTTTTCCCCCGATATTCCTTTAATATGCAGACGGGTTCTTTTTCGCCGCCCGGCTGCCATGGCTGGAACAGACCGACAGTAATTTTTCCGCCGAGATTCTGGGTGAAATGGAAATCCCGGGTGAGATCCCGGTTCATTCCCGCTGACCAGACTTCGAGGTAATAGCTCTGGGGAATCGGATCTGCCTCATCCAGCAGGGGATCGATGGCGCGGCTCATTGCCTCACAGGCATTGATATCAGCGCCGCCCTCTTTATCGATGAGGATACGCAGAAACCAACTGGCGCCCTCTTTTTCGAAGCGGACATCCCACAGGGAGACGCCCAATTCTGCGGCAATTGGTTCAGCAAGCTGCCAAACCGTTTGGATAATGGTGCTTTTACTCATGCAATCCGCCTTTCTGACAATTGGGAAAAACCCGTAACATAAACGAAAGACCGGGAATTTCCCAGCCTTTCTTAATCATACCATATTCTACCTTAGTCATTATAGCACAGCTTTTTTAGAAATGCAAGTATTTTGCAGAAATATTCAAAAGAAAATCAAATCAAAGAATTTACGAATATGAAAAAAGGAGTCTGTTTTGGGAGGAAAGACGAATTTTAGGGCAGATATTTATAAAAAGTTTACGAAGCATTCACAAAGTTTGACGCCGGAAATGTTACAATTTGTAATGAAGGTGTAACGGATTTGTAATAATTGGAAAAAGATCAAAAAAATTCAAAAAAATTCGAGGAAAATGCTGGAATTCCTTGCATTTTTAGTGAAAATAGGATAATATAGAATGTGTATAGGTCTGCGCAGTTTTGATTGGCTGCCATTCGCTTAATGGGCGGGTTATGACGAAATATTTGCAAGAAGAGAGGTAGTTCATTATGTCAAATCGACTTTTTCAAGGCGTTGTCCACCAGATGCGGGATACAATCGACCGTGAAATTGGTGTAATCGACGAAACTGGGGCAATTATTGCCTGCAGCGAGCTTTCTAAAATTAATACAAACAATAACTACTATGCGGTTGAATTCGGCGAATCCCATGATACTTTTGTACGGGATAATTATACCTATAAGCCGTTCGGTCCTCACATCAAGGCAGACTATGCTGTTTTTGTCGAGGGAACTGATGAAATGGCCGCACGTTATGCCTCGCTTCTGGCAATTTCCCTTTCGAGCATCAAACAGTATTATGATGAGAAATATGACCGCAATAATTTTATCAAAAATGTGGTTCTGGACAACATTCTCCCCGGCGATATCTATATCAAAGCACGGGAACTCCACTTTAATATCGATGTAAATCGCGTTGCATTGCTGGTTCGGGTTGTTTCTACCAATGATGTTTCCGCTTATGAAGTGATCCAGAACCTTTTCCCGGACAAGCAGAAAGATTTTGTTTTCAATATCAGCGAAACCGATATCGTTCTGATTAAGGAAATCAAGTCCGGAATTGAATCGAAGGATCTGGAAAAACTCGCTCGTTCTATCGTCGATACTCTCAGTTCCGAATTCTATACCAAGGCAGTTGTGGGTATCGGTACTGCAGTTGTAGGCGTTAAGGATCTGGCACGTTCCTTCAAGGAAGCGCAGATTGCGCTCGAAGTCGGCAAGGTATTTGATACCGACGAGTCGATTGTCAGCTATGACAATCTGGGAATTGCCCGTCTGATTTATCAGCTCCCCACAACACTTTGCGAAACCTTCCTGAAAGAAGTTTTCAAAACCGGTTCCATTGATTCTCTCGATCATGAAACCCTCTTTACCATTCACCGTTTCTTCGAAAACAACCTGAATGTGTCGGAAACTTCCCGGAAGCTGTTCGTGCACCGCAATACGCTGGTGTACCGTCTCGAAAAAATTAAGAAACTGACCGGCCTGGATCTTCGTGAATTTGATGACGCAATTATCTTTAAGATTGCGCTGATGGTTAAGAAATACCTGACCTCTAACCCGATGAAGTTCTAAGATTTTGACAATGGCGGCGGCGGACTGTCCGATATACGGCTGCGCGTTTCGTGCCGGTTTTGGATGGTCCGTTTGCATTTTGCCGCGGCGATAGATACAGATGCTGCGGCTGTTTAGATACAGCTTTCGGGCGCAGGAAAGGATGCGAAGCATGATCAATCTGATGGATGTCTGTTTCAGTTATGAAAACGGAACAGAAGCGTTAAAAAATGTAAATTTGCAGATCGATAACGGAGATTTTGCTTTTGTTGTCGGATCATCCGGAGCAGGAAAGAGCTCCATTATCAAACTCCTTTTACGGGAAACCCGTGCGACATCCGGCACGGTAATTGTCAATGGATATAATCTCAATAAATTGAAAGAGCGGCAAATTCCAAAATTTCGGCGCAGTATCGGTGTTGTGTTTCAGGATTTCCGCTTGATCCCCAATATGACGGTTTACGACAATGTTGCGTTCAGCCTTCGGGTGACGGACGCTTCCAATAAAGTGATTCGCCAACAGGTGCCTTATGTGCTGGAACTGATGGAACTTCAGGATAAAGCACGGAAATATCCGTATGAACTGTCGGGCGGTGAGCAGCAGCGTGTTGCGCTTGCAAGGGCCCTGGTCAACGATCCGCCGCTGATTATCGCGGATGAGCCGACCGGCAATATTGACCCGGAGTTTTCCTATGAAATTGTGGAGATGCTGCAGGCAATCAACCGCTGCGGCACCACCATCGTCATGGTAACTCATGAACATGAGATGGTGAAATATTTCGGAGGCCGTACCATCAACATCGAGAATGGTGAAGTGGTCTTTGACGATTACATAGGAGGCGCCCATGAGAGCAAGTAGTTTTCGATACCTAGTCAAAAACGGAATCCATAATTTGTGGACAAACCGGATGATGACGATTGCTTCGGTGGGAACGTTGGTTGCCTGCCTGATTATTGTTGGATTCGCGGTTTTGTTCAGCATCAACGTAGACAGTATTGTGGAATACATTGGACAGCAGAATGAAGTTGTCATTTTTATGGAAATGGATACCCCTATTGAATATATGGATACTATGAAACAGAACCTGACCGAAGTAGAGGGTCTGGATGAAATTGTCTATGTGTCGGCAGAAGAGGGGTTTGCAGAATATAAGGAAAGTCTCGGAGAAGACGGTTATCTTCTCGATGGGATGGAAGGTGAGGCCGCGGAAATTCTCCCGGCAAAATTTACTGCAAAAATTGTGGAACCAGAACGGGTAGATACCATTGTAGCTTCCATCCGCCGTATGGAATACGTCGATAAAGCGGAAGCACCTACTGATCTGACTAAAACGTTAGTGGATGTCCGTTCGATGGTCAATACCATTGGTGGTGCCGTGATTGCGGCTTTGGTACTTGTATCAATCGTTGTTATCACCAATACGATTCGAGCCTCCGTCTTTACCCGCCGTAAAGAAATCAGTATCATGAAATATGTAGGCGCAACGAATCTTTTTATTCGGATTCCCTTTATTGTAGAAGGAATTTTGCTGGGAATCCTGGCTGCTGTCATTGCGTTTTTTGCTATTTGGGGAGGATATACTCTCTTTTTAGAGGCAATTACTTTTGATTCCTCTGCGTGGCTGACATCTTTAACCCAATACACTGTCCCATTTGCTGAAATTTGTTATCCGATTCTCGGTGGATTCTTATTGGCAGGTATTTTGACAGGAAGTATTGGAAGTGCGTTCAGTATGCGCAAGCACTTAAAGGTATAAGGGGGATTTTGGGTGAGAAAGTGCAGAATACTTGCGGCAATAACTGCATGCAGCGTATTTTTCTCCGCAGGAGTCATGTATGGAAGTACGGCTGTATTGCCGGTTTCTGCTTCGTTGGATGCCCAAAAGGATAGTTTGGAATCCCAAAAAGATAAAATTGAGCAGGAATTGGATGAAATTAATCGGCAGCTTTCCGCCACCAAAAATGATATCGCCAAACAGGAACAGTATCAGGAAACTTTGGAACAGCAGATTTCCTTGAATCTTCAGAAAATGAGTGTTCTGGATCAGCAGCTTTCCCAGATTTCTGAGGATATTTCTAAAACGGAAGAACAGCTGACGCAGACAGAGGAAAATATTGCCGCCAAAGAGGAAGAAATTTCTGTAACGGCGGATCAGTATAAGCAGCGGATGCGCGCGAATTATATGAGTAATTCCCTCTCGCCGCTGGAAACCTTGTTTTCTGCCGAAAGTTTCGGTGATTTTCTCACAGGAGTCGAAATGATGAAGGCAATATCCCGTCATGATACCCAGTTGCTGGAACAGCTTCGGGTGCAGCAAGCGGGATTAGAGAATGAAAAATCACAGGCAGAGCGTGTGAAGGCAGATCTCGCAGAACAGCAGTCCGCTGCGGAACAAAGCCGCACCGAGATGGAACAGACCAATCAGGAACTGGAAGCCGCTTACCAGCAAAGTGAGACTGCTACCCAGAATTTGGAATTGGAACGGCAGAATTTTGAGGCTAATAAAGAACAGCGTCTGCGGGAAGCAGAGGAAATTGATCGTGAAATTGAAGAGATTATGCAGAAAATTGCAGAGCAGAATGCGCAGCAAGGTGGAAATATCGTGACCGAAGCTGGTTTTTTGTGGCCACTCCCCAATTTTTCGAATGTGAATTCAGCCTATGGCTGGCGGTTCAATAATACAGATTTCCATACCGGCATTGATCTCGGTGGAAGCGGTGTTTATGGTGCCGACATTGTCGCAGCAAAATCTGGTGTGGTAGCAAGTCCGATGACACACTGGAGTTACGGAAATAATGTGGTTATTAATCACGGCGATGGATACGTTACTTTATATGCGCATTGTTCACAATTGTTGGTCAGCCCAGGTCAAACGGTTTCCCAAGGACAAGTAATCGCAAAAGTCGGCGCAACCGGTAATGTAACAGGGCCACATCTACATTTCGAGGTATATTATAACGGCGTCCGGCAGAATCCGGCAAACTTTATTCAATATTAGGAAAGGGGATCCGTTTTCAGATGCACGATCCAAAGAAAAAAACAGTTGCAATTCTTACCGCGCTATGTATCGGAACTGTTTGCGCTCTATATGTACAGGAATCTCCGGTAGCGGAGGCAGCATCTCTCAGTTCTCTGCAAAGTCAGCAGCAGAAAATTGAGAAGGAATTGGATGCCATCAATGAGGAATTGTCTTCACTAAAGAATAATATCGCAAAAGAACAGCAATATCAGGATACTCTTTCCCAGCAGATTGCTCTCAATACGCAGAAGGTTGCAGTAATTGATGGACAGATAGCTCAGCTTAGTCAGGAAATGGAAGAAAGCGAGCAACTGCTTTCGGAAACGAATGAGAATATCGTAGCCAAAGAAGAGGAAATTGATACCACTACAGATCAGTATAAACAGCGGATGCGTGCCATGTATATGGCAGGGGATACTTCTTCGTTGGAGATGCTTTTTTCAGCGGGAAGTTTCAGTGAATTTCTCACCAATATCGAAATGATGCAGGCAATTTCCGAACATGATACAGCTCTTTTGGAAACACTGCGGGTGCAGAAATCTGATCTTGAAAATCAAAAATCCCAAGCAGAACGGATACAGTCAGATATCACGGAACAGCAGGAACAAATGAACGCGCAAAAGGCTGAAATGGAACAGACAAATGCTGAATTGCAGGAGGCATATGAGCAGAGCCAGAATGCCATTCAGAATATTGAGGCTGAAAAAGAAATGTTTGAGCAGAATGCTGCTGCCAAACAGAAAGAAGCTGACCAGATTGAGGCAGAAATTTCTGCTGAGATTAAACGGCTTCAGGAGGAAAATGAGAAAAAGCAACAAGCTCAAAATGGCGGTCAATCCACTCAATTTTCCGGAATGTTTGCACGGCCGACCAATGATGGATATTACATATCATCCGGTTACGGTCCGCGTTGGGGGTCGTTCCATTCCGGTATTGATATAACAGCGGGCGGATGCTATGGGGCTAATATTTATGCTTCTGCATCGGGAACAGTCATCACAGCGGGATGGCACTGGAGTTACGGCAATTATGTTGTCATTGACCATGGCGGCGGATATTCGACGCTGTATGCACATTGTTCTAGCTTGAATGTCAGCGTCGGTCAGAACGTTGTACAGGGACAGGTCATTGCGAAGATTGGTTCGACTGGACAGTCAACTGGTCCACACCTTCATTTTGAAGTGCGGATCAATGGTACCCGCCAGAATCCATCTAATTATGTTTCTTATTGATAATCTGATACTGGAAAGGGGTGCAATGCGCCCCTTTTGCATTTGCTTTTCCGCTGCGGAGCAGATGTCAATGGATGCGGCGGAGAAGGGATGTTTTCATGAATAAAAAGATTTCATTAGGGGCTGCAATATGTTTTATGGCAATCGTTGCCGCAATCACATTTACGATTACGATGACTTATTCCAAAAACATTTTTAACACCAAAATTGCCAACGTCGATGAGCGTGCGGATCTGTATGAAAAAATTGCGGAAATTGATCAGATTGTCCGCAATAATGCCCTGGAGGATATTGATGAAGAAACATTGACAGATTCTATCGCGGATGGTTATATGGCGGGATTGAATGATAATTACGCATATTATATGGATCCAGATGAATATAAAAATTATCAAATGGATAATAAAGGGGAACTCATCGGAATCGGAATCACTGTGACGATGGATGAAAGTGGCTATATTTTGGTCAAAGAAGTTACGCCGGAATCGCCTGCGGAGTTAGCGGGAATTCTGCCGGGAGATCTCATCGTAAAAATTGACGATACAGATGTCCTATCGGTAGGATATCAGGAAGCAACCTCATTGGTGCGCGGCGAGGAAGGAACCAAGGTAAATGTTACGGTCCGTCGAGATCAGGAAGAAGTGACAATGGAAGTAACACGCAAACTGATTGAAACTTCCAGTGTCTCCAGCCGAATGATCGGAGAAAATGGATATATTAAGATTACGGGATTTGATGCATCGACTCCAGATGATTTCAAGGCAGCCGTAACCGATTTGCAGAATCAGGGGGCTACTGGCCTTATTTTCGATGTTCGGAGTAATCCGGGCGGCTTGTTGGATGGCGTCGCGAAAGTTCTTGACTATCTGCTGCCCGAAGGTGATATCGTATCTGTCACCAACAACAAGGGTGAAAATGAAGTTTTATACACATCTGATGCCAACTGTGTGGACATGCCGATGGTTGTCTTGGTGGATGGAAATACGGCAAGTGCTGCGGAACTTTTTTCGGCGGCTCTGCGGGATTACCATAAAGCAGAGTTAGTCGGTGTCAATACCTTCGGAAAGGGGATTATGCAGACCGCATATTCCTTGTCGGATGGTTCAGCGATTAACCTAACAACCCACTACTATAATCCGCCTTCTGGAATCAATTTCCATGGCGTTGGGTTAAAGCCAGATTATGAGGTGAATTTAACCCCCGATCAGCAGCTGAATCTGGCTAATCTTTCTGAGGAAGAAGATACGCAATTACAAAAGGCAATCGCAGTAGTAGATGCGAAAAAGAAATAAAGATTGTGATTTTTCTTGACAACCGAATGGAGTATGTGCTATAATGTTAACCGTAATAAAAATTATAGTTAACACAGGAGGCTGCCATGGAAAACTCAAACAGAAATACAGTCCGTCCGGTTGTGCGGATGGCAAGAATTGCATTATTTGCAGCGTGGATGGGGGTCTTTTCCCAGATACAGATTCCGTTGCCCGGATTGGTACCATTGTCGCTGGCGTCATTTGTGACCTATCTCTCCGTCGAGATTTTGGACTGGAAGGAAGCTTCCGTTAGTCACGTTATCTATATACTGCTTGGCGCAGTTGGGGTACCGGTATTCTCTGGATTTGGTACGTTGAGTCGTCTGGTTGGACCCACCGGTGGATATATTGTTGGCTATGCCGCATGTGCATTCGTAGGCGGACTAATTTTGTCCAAAACCGGTAAACGGATTGGATGGTCGATCACTGCGCATATTGTTGGAACAGTTGTTCTGTATGTAATCGGTACAATTTGGTATGTAGTTGTTACAGGAAGCAGTGCAGCAGCGGCACTCACAGCATGTGTATTTCCGTTTTTACCTGGCGACGCAATTAAAATTGTTTTAGCCGTTGTGGTAGGAAATCGTTTGCGCAAAGTGCTTCCAAGGTAGAAATAAAAATCCCGGTGAGAAATTTTTCTCACCGGGATTTTTGGTTATGATCGTTTGGAATCCGGACGATTTTTTTCGTAGATTATGCGTAAGCCTTTGAGAAGCAAGTCATTATCATAGATAATATCGCGCTTGCAGTGCGGCACGATACATCCGGCTAAGCCGCCAGTAGCAACCACAGTAGTTTTCTGGCCAATTTCCTCCTCAATGCGGTCAATTAGACCATCCAGCATGGCTGCCTGACCAAAAATAGCACCACTTTTCATACAATCAATCGTATTACGTCCGATGACATGCGCGGGAGCCTCCAGCGCGATACGAGGTAGTTGGGAAGTGCGTCCGGTCAAGGTATCCTGCGAAATCCGAACACCCGGCAAAATCAATCCGCCCATATAGCCTCCCTGCTCATTAACCACCGAAACGGTTGTTGCCGTTCCCATATCGATGATAATCAGAGGTTTGGGGTACTGCGCAATGGCGGCGACAGCATCCACCACAAGATCGCTTCCGGTTTGAGCTGGATTATCCAGCAGGATATTGAGTCCGCTTTTGACACCCGGCCCAACCAACAGAGCAGTTGTCCCCGTCAAGCGATAGACAGCATCTTTGAGGGCTTGTGTGATGGGAGGAACCACCGATGAGATGATGCTGCCATCAATGTCTGCGGCATGATAGCCATACAGCCGGATAATGCTGTTGAATGCAATGGCATATTCATCGGCTGTTTTGCTGTGGTCGGTAGAAAGCCTGCCCGTAAAAAGAATTTTTTCGTCTTTTATACAACCAATACAAATGTTGGTATTTCCAACATCAAGTGCTAAAAGCATGGGAACACTCCTTAACTTTTTACTTTAATGTTCCATTTTACGAATACGGAACAATGCTTTGCAGATAGCAGTAGTCAAAATCGCTGCAACAATTGCTTCGGGGATTCCATTTGCAACGATAACGCCTAAAATAACACCATACAAATTTGTGGTAATTTCTTTTGCGGCAGCATATTCTTTGCCGAAGAAAAGGTAAATGAAGTTCATGACCAACAGGGTATTCACAAGGGAACCAGCTAGGCCAGCCAAAATCAATGAGAAAGTTTGACCGCCCTTGATTTTCTGGAAAAGTTTCCGAAACAGTTGGTACACATAATAGGGGACGATCCCCACCAAAATTCGTGGAACAAAACAAATTACCAGACTCCAGAAATTGCCATGAACATCTCCCAGAGAATAGAAAGGAGAGAAGGCAAAAGAAGTCAGATTGGGATTAAAGGTCGCCTGGACGAGGCTGGTCAACCCAAATAGTGCGCCTAAGATGGCACCTTTTTTCGGACCAAACATCAGACAGCCGATGATAACCGGTACATGCAGGATAGTCGCTCTGGTAAAGGGAAGTGGGATATATCCCAGGAAGGGGACCGATGCCATCACGATAATAATCGCGGCGAAGAGCGCGAGCTGTACCAGCTCCAGAGTTTTTGCGGATGGTTTGTTATTCATGATACATTCCTCCTGCTGCTGCTCCCACAATGGGATACAACGCAATAATATTTATGTAAAATCCAAAAAAACCGCAATATTTTTTGGATTCAACACCAATGGAATTGTTTTCGGTATCATTATACTCAATTTTCCGCATGATTGCAAGAAATATTTTCCACAAATTCAGCAGAATCCAATCCGGATGTTTTGGATGAATGACCGGTAATTCGCTCAAAAGGACTTTCCAGATGCTGAACCATCAAAGAGCAGAGTTCTTCTTGCTGTCCCTTCCGCATCAACTCCAGAATTTGGCAATGTTCCTCGTAAAATTGACGGAACAAACCGCTGCGCTGCATGTCCAGAACGCGGAAGCGGGTATAATGCACATAAAACTGCTGGAGCAGTTTCCAGACGGCATCCAATTCCATCGTATTGAAGTACATTTCATGGAATTTATTGTCAAGCCGATAAAATTGAGTAGGTTCAAAACTTCCGGCAAGGAGGAGTCGCTGTCGTTCAAGGTTTTCCTCCATTTTATTCCATAAATCTGTCGGCCTTTTTTGGCAGAGCAGCGGAAGCATGCGCAGTTCGACTGAAGTTCGCAGAAAAATCAGCTGCCGAACATAATCCATTTCAATTTCGGTGACGAAGGTACCTTTACGCGGTTCCACTCGCAGAAGCTTTTCTGTGGAAAGGCGTGAAACTGCAGCTCTGACAGGAGAGCGAGAGACTCCAAAACGGCGGGCGAGATCATCCTCACGGAGCTGCTGGCCGGGCTTTAAAGTGAGATTCAAGATTTCCTGGCGCAGGGTGTGGTAAATGCGTTCTGATGAAGGCATGGCAATTCCTTTCTTATGATTGGGTTTCAGGGAAAACAGATGCCAGTGTCACGGCAGCTGCAGTGACAGAAGCAGCGCCCGCCTGCATCAGAAGGGAGGCGGCTTCCTGAATTGTGGCACCAGTTGTGATAACATCATCACACAATAAAATGTGCCGGTCTTTGACCCGATCCGGGTGGATCAGACGATAAGCGTCTCGCAGATTGGTTTGACGTTCCTTGGCATTTAAGGTATGCTGTTCTGCAGTTGGGCGTATTTTTTGAATTTCCGGCAAAACAGGAATTCCAGTCTTTTCGGAAAGAAAGCGAGCTAAAAGTGCAGCTTGGTTATAGCCGCGCTTTCGCAGCTTTTTGGCATCCATCGGAATGGGAATGATGCAGTCAAATGAATTGGAATCCGGAAGAACGTTTGCTAGAAAATCGGCGAGAGGGCGTGCTGTGGAAGGTTTTTGGTAGAATTTTAGCCGCCAAACCGCCTGCTCTGCCAATCCCTCATAAGAAAAGGGCGAAAAGACTGGAAGATCGCGGATTTGATAAGGATTATTCTTGAGATATGGCAGATTTGCGGCGCAGGAATCACAGCAAATTGCGGGGAACGCAACCGGTTTCCCACAGAAAGGGCATTGGGCAGGAAAGAGGATCCTCCAAAGTTTTTCTTTCCAAACGGAATCCACCGACTTTTCCCCCTTAAAAAAGCCGCAGGAAAATTTCCGTGCGGCATTCATCAGTAATTTCGAATAAGAGCAGCAACTCTGCCCAAGATGGTCAATCCTTCTGATTCCTCTACAATGATGGGTTCATAAGCGGGATTTTCGGGCATCAGACGGAAATAACCCTTTTCACGGTAAAAGCGTTTTACTGTCGCTTCATCGTCGATCAGAGCCACCACGATATCTCCATTGCGGCAGACCGGCGTTTTGCGAACAACAATAATATCGCCATCCAGAATTCCTGCGCGAATCATGCTGTCTCCGCGCACATGAAGGGCAAAATAATCTTCGGAGTTTCCGTTCAGATTTGCAACCGGGATATATTCTTCAATTTCTTCAATTGCTGAGATCGGAAGCCCTGCTGTGACAGTTCCCAGAAGCGGAACGGCACAGGATGTGCCGGATGGTAACTTAATCGTGCGTTTTTTGAGATCATCTTTGATAATATAGCCTTCATCAGCCAGCTCTTTCAGATAATAATGTACAGTTGAAGTGGAACGAATTCCGACTTCTTCACAGATTTCCCGAACAGTTGGGGAAAAATTGTGATTTAAAATGCAGTCTCGAATATAATCGTAAATCAGTTGTCCCTTTTTGCTCAACATGGCCGTCACCTCGCTTAATCGGTTAATTTGAGTTTTTCTTTTACCGTGTGCAGTGCGTCATTTTGGGCAAGTATCAGCAGTTTATCACCCGAAAAAATGAGAGTATTACCACGCGGAATCAGCATCTGACCACTTCGTTCCACTGATACCACGACCGATTCTTCCGGAAATTTGATGTCCATCAGTTTTTTACCGGAATACTTGAAATCATCTGGAAGCTGAATTTCACAGATAGATGCTTCCCCCTGATTGAGAGAAACCAGCTGTTTAATAGCGGACATATCCACTTCGCGTTCCATTAGGCGGGTAATCGCATCAATACTAGATACAGCGATATCAACGCCAAGAGTCCGCATTACTTCTGCATTTTTGGGATTGTTCGCTTTTGCAATAGTGCGGCGGATATGAAATTCAAATCGTGCTAATTGACATGCGATCAAATTGATCTCATCACGTCCAGCAACGGCGATCAGGACATCCGCATCTTTTGCACCTGCTTCCTGCAGTGCCTCGATTGTCGTACCATCTCCGATAATGATTGGAATGTCCAAACTGTTTGCCAACCGGGTGCAGACATTTTTATTGGATTCAATAATAGAAGGTTCATGCGAATGTTCCAATAATGTTTTCGCAAGATAAAAGCCGACTGTACCGCCGCCGACAATAACAATTCTCATAAGCAAATCCTTTCCGTTAGTCAATAATCCGGGACAAAATCAGAGTATCTCCGCTGCGCAGAATAACTGGTCCATTGGCAAGCAGTGATAATGAATTATCCGCATGGCGCACTGCAAAAAGTGCTTCTTCGCGGCTGGTATCAATATCAGAAGTGGACGCTCCAAACAAACGGCGGCCAACCGGTACCTCATGGAAACTGATCGTAGATGCGCCAATGGTAATTTGCTGCGGTTTGTCCTGAAGCAAAGTATTTTTAATCGATTCCACTGTCAGACGAGTCGGGCAAATGGTTCGCAGACCAAAATGACTGAAGACATTTTCACGGCGCGGGTCATAGATACGAGCCAGGATATTTTCCAAATGAAAGTATTCTTTTGCAAGTTGGCAAACCATGATGTTGACGTTGTCATCTTGGCTGACGGCAGCCAAAGCATCACAGCTTTCGATACCCGCCTCACGCAAAACATCCAGGTCAATTGGGATACCAGTTGTGCAGTAACCACTGTAATCATGTGGCAGCAGTTCAAAGGCGGATTCATTTGCATCCAAAATCGTAACACTATGACCTTCTCTGCTCAGAGTAGCGGCAAGTTCAGAACCAACTTTTCCGCAGCCAACAATTAAAATATTCATAAATAATCTCCTGTAAGAACAATAATCCGGAAATTCATGATTCATTTTGGGAAGAATTTTGTTCGGATTTGAGCAATTTGCGATAATAAAGGATTCCGATTAACGCACATATTCCCAAAAGACCATATAAGCAGGCAGCCAGCAGAAAATTTCCTTGCAGAAGGCTGACTCCAGCATAAGTAGTAATCAACATCCCTGGGGCGCGTCCTAATGTAGAAATCAGAACAAATCGATGGATACTGATGGGAGTGAGCGGGGCGAGGAAGGTAAAAAAATCTTTTGGCAGCCCGGGAATGAGAAACAAAATAAAAGTAAGAAGTTCGGCATTTTTCTGATAGCGGAAGACGGCAAGACGATTGAATTTTTTGACCTTCTTTTCGTCATGAAAAGCAGTAATCAGGCCGTTTCCCAGTTTTTGAACTGCATAGAAGACAGCATATGTTCCGATTAAAACACCAATGAGGCAGAGAATCGCGCCAAGAAATCCCCCATACATCATACCGGAGACCAGTTCAATCGGTTCTCCTGGAAGAAACGCAATCACAATCTGCAGCGACTGAAAAAGAATCAAAATGGCGGCTCCCCAAATACCAAAGCCGGAGATAAACTCCTGTAATTCAATCGAAGGATTCTGGCTCATAATGATTCGAATCAATGTATCCCAATGATATGCAATGAATCCAATGAGAAAGCAGATCATTCCGGACGCAATTGCCAATGCAAGCCATTTTATGACACGTTGTATACGATGAACTTCCTTCATATCTTCCTGGCAATCCTTCTTTTGAAATCTTCTTAATTTCATTTTAAAATCATTCCTTTCAAATGTCAAGAGAAAAAATGTTTGCAGTGTCGATTTTTGCCGGATTTCCTTAGAATAGAGAAAAACAGGTCAATATTTATGGATTCCGCATTTTTTGAATGGAGAAATCTGTCGAGTCGGATATTGACAAGGATCTGGAAACACGGTATAATATATACGATAATTACCTTATCAAGAGTGGCGGAGGAACAGGACCTGTGAAGCCACGACAACCTCCCGGATATCCGGAAAGGTGCCATTTCCTGCGACGCAGTCGAGAGATGAGGTTTGCTTGGAACTAAATGCGCTCGATTTCGAGCGCTTTTTTGTTTGCACGAATCTTTCCTGCTTGGCCAGTCGGCCGTTGGAAGTCATATTTATTTGGAGTCTCCCATAAGGGGAGAGAAAGGAGAACGAATCTATGGCACGTAAACTTTTTTCATCGGAATCGGTAACCGAGGGACATCCCGACAAGATCTGTGACCAGATTTCGGACGCCGTTTTGGATGCCATTCTCGAGCAGGATCCGATGGGACGGGTTGCCTGCGAAACCTGCTGCACGACCGGTATGGTAATGGTCATGGGAGAAATTTCCACCTCCTGTTATGTGGATATTCCGAAACTAGTACGGGATGTCGTCATTGAGATCGGCTATGACCGCGCAAAATATGGATTTGACGGCTCAACCTGTGCAGTGCTGACTTCGATTCATGAACAGTCTGGCGACATTGCAATGGGCGTCGATAAGGCTCTGGAAGCTAAGAGCGGAGAAGACGCGAACGAAAATGAGAATGGCGCCGGTGACCAGGGAATGATGTTCGGATATGCTTGCGATGAAACTCCGGAACTGATGCCGCTGCCGATTTCGCTTGCGCATAAGTTGTCCAAGCGCCTGACCGAAGTCCGTAAAAACGGGACATTACCTTATCTCCGTCCGGATGGCAAGACTCAGGTTACCGTCGAATATGAGGATGAAAAACCGGTGCGTGTGGATACCATCGTCGTTTCTTCCCAGCATTCGGAAGACGTGTCGCTGGATCAGATCCGCCAAGATATTATTGAAAAGGTGGTCAAACCCATCGTTCCGGCGGAGTTGCTGGATGAGAATACCCGATATTTTGTCAATCCGACCGGACGTTTTGTGATCGGCGGTCCTGCCGGCGACAGCGGTTTGACCGGACGTAAGATTATTGTCGATACCTATGGTGGTTATGCACGCCATGGCGGCGGCGCATTCTCCGGTAAGGATCCGACCAAAGTCGACCGTTCGGCTGCGTATGCAGCACGCTGGGTTGCGAAAAACGTTGTTGCAGCAGGTCTTGCGAAAAAATGTGAGATTGAGCTTGCTTATGCAATCGGCGTTGCGAAACCGGTTTCGATTCTGGTAGATACTTTCGGCACCGGAACATGCAGTGATGCGGAAATTGCTGCGGCAGTGGAGAAGGTATTCGATCTTCGGCCGACCGCAATCATCAAAGCATTGGATTTGCGTCGTCCGATTTACCGCAATCTTGCCAAATACGGTCATATGGGCCGGGAAGATCTTGGCGTGAGCTGGGAAAAGACGGATCGTGCGGAAGCACTTCGTCAGGCGATCGGCAAGTAAAATTTGTACACCTGATACAGAAAACGAAAGAGAAGCCGTTTTTTCTTCGGCTTCTCTTTGTGAATTTTTTGTGAGATAGGGGAAGAATGATGGCCAAATCCGATCTGCGGAAACTGGCGGAAAGTCTGGGGTTTTTCATGGATCCGGCGGAACGTTTCTGTTACGGCAGAATCCGCGGATTTGCGGTTTTACTAGAGGAACTTCCGCGCAAATGCCTGTGTTTAAAAATTGCGGCAAAACCTGTAAAGGGAAGAGCTATGCCGAACCTGACAGACAGTTCGTTTCTTCTGCCGGATGCGGAGGGCACAATCCTTTCCTGTCAGATTTCCGGAACATGCTGGACGGTTTGCTTGAAGAAACAACAGCTTTCCGAGACAGAATGGCAAATAAAACAGATTCTTCAGCGAATATGGGATATTTTGCGTACCGAAGGATATTCTCCCTGCTGTATGGAATGCGGAATAGAATTTGTATCAGTCTGGCAGTGTGGAAAAGGGGCGGAGATACTTTGTGATGATTGTGCCGCAAAAGCCGGACAGATTTTGCAGGAGACATCCTCACCAGCTCGGCTGGGAAAACGGGTGTTTGGCTTGATTGTGGGATCAGCGGTCGGGTTTCTGTTATCTGCGGCCAGTGTTCTGCTGCTGATGCTGGGAAATATGCTGGGGTTAGGCTGCGCAATGGAGATTCTGAATCTGATGATGCAGGATGAATGGGTCGCAGCCATATGGATCTTTCTCATTTTTTCGATTCCTCTTGTGATGTTCCTTTGGGCGCTTCATGTGTTGTGCGGATGGATCTTGATGCAGCTGACGGCAAAAGGGATTTCCTGGAAACGTAATTTTCTGACAAAAAGGGATCAAATTGCCTGTGCTTTGGTGAGTGTGCTGTTACTGGTTGTGGGATTGTGTCTATGGTATTCGATGATATTCGGAGAGCCGCCGCACACGCTGGCACAGATGTGGGAAAATATTGTCGGCTTCTTTGTCGAGCAGCTTTGGCAGGAAGGACATTGGGACATCCTTGGATTTTTCCTGATTGAGATTTTGATTGGGTATCAGGGAATTTGGCTCGCCTGGAAACAGATTCTGGATCGTCAAAAGAGGAATTTTTTGTTCCGCCGCCTGCTTTGACACCCTTTTTTCCGCTTTTTCATAGAATGGGGTATCTTATCGCGGAAAGGGCGGATTGCAATGGCGGGATATTTTTGGGCCGGATTGTTGATGGGACTGTTAATCTGGGTGGTGGCGGAGGCTGTAATGCAGCTGCGTCATCCGGTGTCCCGCAATCTGCGGGAATATGTCGTAACAGTCGTAAAACCGCAGGGGAAGGTTGAAGATCTGGAGTATTGCCTGCGTCGGATTCAGGCAGACCTGTCAGGATGCGGATTTGTCGGGTGTCAGATATTGCTGGTCTCGGATGCACTGGATTTGGAATCCAAACAAATTGCAGAACGGGTGGATGGCGTAAGGCTTTGCAGTGAGCGGGAGTTGGCGGCAATGCCGATTGAGTTGAAGTAGCGGAAAGGCTGGGACGTATGAGAGAAGAGGAATTGGTACAGATCCGGGGAACGGTCGAAGAAATTCTGTTTGCCAATCCGGATAATGGCTTTGCCGTGATTGAGTTAGATACGGGCGAGGAACTTCTGCCGGTAGTAGGGGAATTGGCCGGAATTGAGCCGGGAGAAGAATTAACGCTCACCGGTCGGTACGGCAATCATCCGAAATTCGGCTATCAGTTTAAGGCAGAAGTGTTTGAGCGAAGCCTTCCGTCCAACTTGACTGCTATTCGGAAATATCTCGCTTCTGGAGCCGTGAAAGGAATCGGTCCGACACTAGCGGGAAGAATTGTAGAGACGTTCGGCGAGAGAACATTGGAAATTCTTGAAAAAGATCCGACACGTCTGTCCGAGGTAAAGGGAATTTCCGCTCGCAAAGCTGACGAACTGGTGCAGGAATTCAACAAGATGTTCGGCATGCGACTGGTCATGATTTTTCTTTCATCTCATGGGATCTCTTCCTATCAAAGTGTGAAAATTTATAAAAAATGGGGTCCGATGGCGGTTGACCTCATCAAAGCCAATCCATATCTGCTGTGCGGAGGCGATATCGGCGTGGATTTCGAAAAGGCAGATCAGATGGCACTTTCGTTGGGATTTTCCCGCAGCCATCCGGAACGCATTTTCGGCGGAGTTGCCCATCTCCTGCGTCATAATCTCCAAAATGGACACACCTGTCTGGCGCGGGAGACGGTTTCTGATAAAGCCTCCCGTCTGCTGCGCCTGAATGTGGAAGAAGTGGAGACAGAGATTGACCACCGTCTCGAGGAGGAAGAATTGTATTCTATTCACCGCAACCGGGAATACCTGTTCTTGCCTGACTACTACGGAGCGGAACGATATATTGCGTTTCGAATTTCGCTTATGCTGCAGAACCGGTATTTTGAGACCCGTGATGTCGACCGGATGATTGAGAAGATCGAGGCGGAAAAGCAAATTCAATATGAGAATTTGCAGCGGGAGGCGATCCGGCAAGCACTTTCGCGGAGTGTTATGATCTTGACGGGCGGCCCCGGTACCGGTAAAACAACCACCTTGAATGCTATTATTGATATATTGGAAGAAGAAGGGCTGAAAATTGCGATTGCGGCGCCTACCGGCCGTGCGGCGAAACGGATTTCCGAAGTGACTGGTCGGGATGCCAAAACCATTCATCGCTTGCTGGAGGTGGACTTCAGCGAGGAAAATCGGGACAAGTTCCTTCACAACGAGCAGCATCCTTTGGATGCTGATGCAGTCGTGATTGATGAGATGTCGATGGTGGACTGCATGCTGTTTGAGTCCCTGCTGCGGGGACTCAAACTCGGCTGCCGTCTGATTCTGGTGGGGGACTCTGATCAGCTTCCTTCGGTTGGCCCCGGAAATGTTCTGCGGGATCTCATCGATAGCGGGAAAATTCCCACTGTTGCGCTCAAGCAGGTTTTCCGACAGGCAGCAGAAAGCCTCATTGTCACCAATGCCCATCGGATTGTCGAAGGAGAAATGCCGGATCTTACGATCAAAGATCGGGACTTTTTCTTCCTGAGCAGGCTGAATACCGAAGCAGCGCTGCAAACCATCGTGGATCTTGTTTCGGTGCGTCTGCCCAAGAGTTACCAATTTTCACCAATTACCGATATTCAGGTGCTGTCCCCCCAGCGAAAAGGAGATTTAGGCGTTTATACCCTCAATCAGCGCCTGCAGCAGGTGCTGAATCCCAAAACACCGGAACTGCGGGAGTATAAGGGGATCCTATATACTTTCCGGGAGGGGGATAAGGTGCTACAGACTCGCAACAATTATGACATTGAATGGGACAAGGACGGAGAAAAGGGTGTCGGCGTTTTTAACGGCGATATCGGCATTATCCGGGAGATTGATGCACCTTCCGAAACTATCACCATTGATTTTGACGACCGCGTCTGCTCGTATACCTTTGATATGGCGAATGAGTTGGAACTTGCGTATGCAGTGACTGTCCATAAAAGCCAGGGCAGCGAATACGATGCCGTGGTATTGCCGATTCTGGGCGGATATGACAAGCTTTATTATCGGAATCTTCTGTATACGGCAGTTACCCGTGCCAAAAAGCTTCTGATTCTGGTTGGATCCCGCAATCGGATTGCCTATATGGTGGAAAATAATGTCCGAACGCTTCGTTATACCGGCTTAAAGTTCTTCCTGCAAAATGAAAATTCAAATTAAAAACTGCCCTGTAACCGCTGTAGTTCAGGGCAGTTTTCGTTATTTTCTGGAGGGAAGGAGTTTGGCTTTGTAAAGTGCCGTGACGATAATGGGAATCAGGATCAGCTGAATCACAATGCCGGGAAGTGCGGTAACAAAGGAAGCGGTCGTCCAAATGGTGAGAGAATACTGTCCGGCCTTGAAAATGAGGGCATTGAGCAATCCAGCAACAATTCTTCCCCCGATCATCGCACCAATCAATCCGATGTAAAGATCCAGTACCAGTTTTCCGGTATGAACGAGAGCAAAAATCAGACCGGTGAGAAGACCGTAGACAGCTAGTTCACACAGCATGGAGGGAAGAATTGCCATCGGAGGCATTGAAGTAATCAGGCTGGAGAGAAGGGGTGATAGAATGCCACAGGCTGCACCATAATACCAGCCGCAGACCAGGCCGCAGAGCAGAACCGGGATGTGCATTGGCAGGAAAATTGTGCCGGCATTGGGGATTGTGTGGAACAGCATGGGGAGCAGAATGCCGAGTGCAGTGAAAAGACCAGTGAGAATAAGTTTTTTTGTCTGATTCATATGGGATAACCTCCAATTTTTATTGCTGCCGGATAAAACATCCGGATTGAAGCGAAGAATCGAGTATCCAGCCGCAGTTTTCTGCGATCCGGAAGGTGTGAAAATAGGTTTCCTCCATGGGGATCCATTCCTTTATAAAGCGCGGATAAAGGGCAGCACCATTTCGGTCAAAGATCCGCCGTTTCTGGACATCGGACGGACAGGTGACAAACAGTTTGCAGCCATATAGAGAACTCAGATCCGGATGCATACAGTAGGAACCTTCAACGATGACCAGAGAACCAGCGGAAATATTCCGTTCTCCGCGATACTGCATCTGACCGCAGTCAAAAATACGATAAGAAAAGGGCTGTCCGCTCTGCAGTCCCGGAGCAACTTCTGCGAGGAATCGTTCACGGTCGAAGTTTCCGCCCGGTTCGGCGAGACGTTCAGGAGTTCGTTTAGCGGGCGGCAGAAAAAAGTCGTCCATATGTACGATATCTGCCTCATATATTTCTCGGAACAATGCCGCAAGGGTGCTTTTTCCAGAGCCACATCGGCCATCAATTGCTAATACCGTGCGTCCCTTTTCCGCAATCTGCCGGTCGATTTCCAGAAAAATTGGAAGGAGACCCAGATATTTCTCCGGGATAATGCGGTAAGCGGGGTGATATGCTTCTCGATAATCGGGGCTATGGCTGACCATTGGGCAGTGATTCTGCCGGTAGATGGAGAGAAAGTCGTTGAGTTCTTCTTGCGGAAAGGGTAGGATTCCCTGCTGTCCGGCGGCAATCAGCTCGTCCAGTTTGCGGGAGAACTGTTCCTCAGAACCGGATTGATGAGCAGATCCCGCCACAAACAGTCGATTGACGGTCGGCAGCCAATCTTCCTGCAAGCCATCCAGATTCAGGCGTGCGATGCCGCCGCCAATGGATTCCCAAGATATCTCCTTTTGGGTATGCGGGATCCGGGAGAATTCTTCCTGCAGAAATCGAAGGCTTGCTTCCGGATTGGGAATGATGTGCCCGCCGCCGAATTCATTCTGATATAACAGTTTTACGGCGTCCTGCGGATGCATGCGCGGATACTTCTGTGCATGTTCTGCGAGCAGAAGCTCAATATCCCGTGCGCTGGAATTCTGTTTCAGGCGGATTTGCCGGAGATTTTGCTCCAATCCGGCGCAGTATTGTTCCAGCTGATCCGCTTTTTTCGTTAAATCCGCAATCTGCGCCCGAGTCTTTTGTAGATGAGAGTGCAAAAGTTGGTACTCCTCTTCCATTTTTTCCTCTTTGCCGGAAGATACCATCACTTTTTGAATCGAAGCCAGCGGCATGCCGGTGTCGCGCAGCAGGCAGATTCGTTTCAGACAAACCAGATCTTCATCTGTGTATTGTCGGAATCCGTTTCGGGCGCGTTCCACTTCGGGCAGCAGGCCCTCCCGCTCATAATAGCGCAGAACATGCGGCGCAATTCCGGCACGTTCTGCCATTTCTTTAATACTATATTTCAAGCAGATCACAAACCTTTACGTAAACTTTAACGTTATAGTTGGCAAAACTATTATACACATTTTTGAAAATTTTGCAAGCAAAAAATAAAAAAGCCGGACGTTTTGTGCGTCCGGCCGAAATTTTACAAAACGATTCTCTTATAACAGGTCAAAATCTGTGCGGGTAAAATTCATAATCTCATGGGAGGCGGAATTGATTCCGTAACAATTTCCACTCTTACCGCCCGTATATTGACAGGGCTCGATTTCCATGTCTTTTTCTGGAATATCTGCCGCACAGATGGAAATCTCTTGTCCGGCTGCAAGGGATACCGCAAAGGTATTCTCAGAAAGCCGAACCACAGAAGATCCCTCTGGACAGCTGACACAAAATTTCTCCCCGAATACAGCATACAGAGTCAAAGACTGGGAAATCGGAGAAGAAAGGGATACTCGAATGGTATTTCCGTTCCGGCGGACTGCACTGACGGAAATATTTCCATCTGCCAACAGGTGATCAAAACAACAGTCCTGCCAGGCATCCGGTACGGCTGGAAAAACTTTGATTTCCTGCGGGATGCTTTGAATCAGCATATCCAGAATGGATTGTGCGGCAGAAAGGGGCGTTTCGATAACAGGGCCGGATTCTTTATATAGGGTATTGGGGCGGAGAAATTCTTCCCAGAGACCGGTCAGATAGCGAAGAGCTTCATTTCCGTTGCCGAGCATGGCAGAGATGGATGCCGCACCGGTGCAGGAATATCCTCGGAGTTTTTCCGGCATGCTCTGCCAGTGGAGAAGAGAACGTTCTGCCATCTCCCGATTTTCCGGAACCGAGAGATCCAGTAATTTCAGTGGATAAATCATCAGAAGGTGCGAATAGTGCCGGTGAGATTCCTGATAGGGCATATCTTTGCCGATGTAAAATCCCTGTTCACAGTCGCCGGGATAATCGCAGAGACGATCCACCATTGCACGGTAACGAACAGTTTGCTCGCTGGAAGTACGGAGAATTTTTTCCAATTCTTGCAGAGCAGAGACTCCCCAGCGGAAGAGTGCAAGCGTGTAGTTGCAGTCAGCTGGAACACCGTTTGGATATTCTGGAGAAGCACTGGGTGCAAAATGGAGGACTCCATTTTCGTCCTCTGTCAGGAAGTGGGTAAGGAATGTCACGGCGCGCATGAGAATCGGATACATCCGTTCCGCAATAGTGGAATCCATGCTGTACCGGTAGAGCAGCCAGCAATTATGCAAAGCCCAGACCAGATTAGCAATTTCTGCATGTCCGCCGCATTCCAGCGGGTCGCCAACCTCACTGAAGCATTCCGGAGAGGCCGCTGTTCCGATAGCAGCAGAATCATTCCGGTATTTTTCAGGGACAGCAGCGATCAGATTGTCCAGATTTTTATGTAAATCCTGAATCAGCGGCATTCCGAGGTCGGTATGACCGGAAGCGCAGCAGAGCCAATAAGTGAGTTGGACATTCAAATTCCAGGTACTGTACGGCCATGCGGTATCCCAGAGCCAGGGTCCTTGATTGTCAATAACGATGCCATTTTTGCGAGAAGCACTCGCAAATTTATAGAGTTGAATCCAGTAAAAATTTTCGAATTGCGGATCCGGCAGGCTGATAAAACTCTTTTGATAGAAGGATTCCCACCATTTTTCATGCTGGGAGAGGACTTTTTCACGTTCCGCCGTACAGCGTGTAATGATTTGGAGGCTTTCAGTTTGCGGATTACTGCCCGAAAAACTGTTTGTAATGGAGATGACACATTCGTTGCCGCTGTTTTTCCATGCAGTAACATAGGAATCGCCATTCAGCAGCGGCTGCGTACAGATTGTAATGTCATTTTCCTCCCGAATTTCCGGTGCCGGATTCTCTGGATAAGGATTCCACATTCTTTTGGGTTCATTGTGGACAATTCCCCACTCCTGCCGCGGGCTGATGGCAGGATGCGGAGTAAATTTCCATTCGCATTTTTGAATGGTATCTTCTTCCCAATGAAAAATGATTGCGTCTTCTCCGCGTGGAACAATGCACCAGAAACGAAGATCACCTTCCTGTGTGTGCAGAACCCCTTCTCCACGAGCATGATAAAGATCCAGACGCATATTGCCGCCAGTAACGACAGTGGGTGGTTTTAATGAGAAATATCCGATTTTCAGACGCGCCCGCGAGAATGCAACCGGCATTTCATTCGGATCTCGGCGATCAGTAATATCGCTTCGACACAACTCTAAGCGCAGCATATGTTTTTCGGTATCCCAGAAAATCAGGGCACCGGTCATTCCATTTCCTAGAAAAATGCCTTCATCCCATGCGGTTGGCAGCTCCTCCCACACTGGATCCTGACGGGAAAGAAATTCTTTCCAATTAATTGATGAGGTTCTTTCCATATCATCAGCCTCCTTATACTTGTGAATCTCTTTATATTATACGAAATTGTCTGCGTTCTTGCAATTATAATATTTCATGATTCTATTAATTTTTCCTCCAATTTTAGATGGCGGAAATCGAAAAAATGTGATTGCATTGACAGAATTTATTATTTATGCAATAATAATCTTAAATTTGGCGGAGAGGAGACGAGGATCGGTGCTGAAACCAAAAAGGGCAACAGTCTTTCGTAAGTTATTTATTACCTATTCTCTCTTGGTTTGTGTTACTGTTTTTGCGACAGCGGGTATCGCACAGGCTTTTTATATGGATGCCTATACGGATGAAGTAGAGATTGTCCACAGGAGAATGCTGCTACGTACAACCGAGATTATCTCTTCCGAGGTGATTGAGCCGTCAGCACGAATGATGATGGAACTCTATCAACAATATACCAATCACAATGAAAATCTCTATTCGTTTGATCAGGAAGGGGAACATTCTGCTGTTCAAATGGTGAATACCTGTGCGTATTTGAGGGAATTTGTAGCCCGCTATAATCAATCAGTCAAACGGATTGATGTATATTATCCCGAGGATAATTTGATCCTTTCTTCTCTCAGCGGATTGCTGTATTTGGATGAGCGGGGTTCCTTTCTGCCGGAAGATTTTTCGTGGATTTCCTATTTAAAGCAAAACGGAATTGGCCGCTCTATTTTTTCCACACCCGAGTTGAAAAGTTATACGCAAGATGGAGAGTTGTTTTTTTGCCGGACCTATCCGTTGACAACATCACTGGAGAATTGTGAAGGAGTAATCGCGTTGACCCTGAATGATGAAACGATTTCAGAAGTTTTGGGGGAAACAATGGTTCAGCAAGGCGTGGATGTTTATCTGACGGATGGGGATCAATATGTCATTTTGTCTTCTGACCCTGCTATGAAGGGTACCATTCTGGAAGATTCACCTTATCAGGATATTGCCGCATCCCAGGAGTCCTATGGGAGTTTTCCAACTCATTTTGGTGGAAAGGAATATAACCTTTCGTTTTCCCGTATTCCGGGAACGGATTGGACATTGATACATCGAATCCCGTTGGGGGATTTTTACCAGGAAGCCAGTAAAATCCGCTTGATTTTGCTGGGAATTTGCGCTGCATTGGTTTTGTTTGGTACGGCGCTTTGCTATTTAATTGCCTATCGGGTGTATAGTCCACTGCAGGTTTTGATCAACAAAATGCGTACTTCAGCAGCCATGCGGGAAATGCAGGATGTGGACGAATATGATGTAATTAACGGGGTCGTAACCCAATTATCCAGCCGGGTGGGAGATTTACAGACAGCGCTGGAAGCGAATTATCCGATTGTACGCCATCATTACTTCTGGGAACTTCTCCATAATCCGGCAATCAGTCGGGATTTAGTGGAAGAACGGGCCAGAATGTTTCAATTTGATCCTTCCTTGTGTGGATACTGCTCTATTGTGATTACTTTTCCGAAAAAGGATTATAGCCGCATTACTCCGGAAAACCAACAGTATATTTTGTATGGGATTCTGTGTGAGTTGGACCGTATTCAAGATGATGAACTACTTTTGTTTGGGATTGAAGGAGAGACAATGAGCGTGGAAGTGGTTGCAGCAAGTCGCTTTGATAAGGAATGCGAATTGGACAGTATTTTGCAGCGGCTTTATCAATACACCTCTTCCAACTTTTTGCTTCGTCCTGTTATAAGTGCAGGAGAATGGGTAGAAAATGTATATGGCTTGTCGGAGTCTTATCATCATGCTTCATCTGCTGTCCGGTATTACTGGTATAATCCGACCTGCTATATTCTGGATGGCAATAAGATTGCGAAACGGGAACAAAATACGGATTCATTTCCATCCGAAGCACTTCAGAAATGGGAAGAATCGCTGCATTCCGGAAATCGAAAGCAATGCGAGGAGAGTTTGTATGAATTTTGTCGACTACTGCAGGAAGGGAGTTACTGTGATGCAGTTTGTCAGGAGGCGCTCACACTATTTCTGCATAGCTTAACACTGGCGATTCGAGAAAGGTATCCCACTCTTTCCAAGCAGGAGAAACAGGAATATGCGGAATGTGTAATTTCTGCACCGGATATCGATGTATTTCGGGAAGAAGTTCTCCGGTGGATACCACGCCTTACCGAGGAACAATCCGTCGGAACCAATCGGAATGCAGATTTAATCGGATATGTATGTTCCTATATTCGGGAACACCTTGCCGATGAGCTTTCCCTGGATTTGATTGCAGACATGATTCATATTAGCCCACGATATTTCAGTAAGATATTCAAGGATGAAACCGGTGTAAATTTTACAGCGTATGTTAATACGTGTCGGTTGGAGAAAGCAGAACAGCTTTTGCTTCAGACCAATCAGAATATTCAAGAAATTGCGCAGCAGGTTGGCTATCATACTTCCACCTATTTTATACAGCAATTTTCCCGTAAATATGGGATAACTCCTTATCATTATCGCCGCAATCATCATATTTCAGAATAATTTTATAAAGAAATCGCCTTTTTATAGGGCGATTTTCTTATTATATAAAGGATCAGCTGAGTTTAGGAGACTACATTAACATGTTTATAGGTAGCAAGGGGAAAATAAGGCATAAAAAAACCCCCGAACAGGGGGGTAAAACAATGAGATAAATATGACTGATAAACCAATTCAGCCTCTTCATTAGGAGGCAGGAATAAGAGATAGAAACCGTTTAATCCCAGTGTCATCGGTGGCTTTAAATCAGTCTTCCAGATGACGGCTAAGGAATGCGGCAGTTGCCTGTGTTAATTTGAACTGAATATCCGTAGGAACCTGATTGGGAGTTTGAGCAAATAACAGAACACTGCCAATAATATCTCCGCTGCAGATTACAGGACAACAAATCATGACTTTTCGATCAATTCCTTCAATGGGCTGGAGATTTTGGGATTCTGTACATCGGATACATTTCCGTTCTGCAATAGCTTCCTCCAACGATGTGGTTACACGACGTTCCAAATATTCTTTTTTCGGGACACCTGCTGCTGCAATTACATGATCTCTGTCACAGATTACGGCAGGTGCTTCACACATTTTATTTAAAATTTCTGCATATTGTCCGGCAAATCCGGTCATTTCTCCTATCGGCGAATATTTTTTAAAGATAACCTCTCCTTCATTATTTGTGTATATTTCTAGAGGGTCGCCTTCCCGAATTCTCATGGTACGGCGAATTTCTTTGGGAATTACAACCCGTCCCAAATCATCAATTCTTCTCACAATACCTGTGGCTTTCATATTAATTCCTCCTGCAAACAAATTCCATTATCGGAAAATTTTGTATTTGTATTGTTTGCAGACGGTTTGAAAATATGCTATCAGGAGAATATTTTGTATGGATGATTAAATGCGGGTTGCGATTAGTTATTTGCGGATCCGAAAAGCTAATGCTTATACCAGACTTTGAGTAATGTGTTGCATCATCAATCAATACCTTTTATGAAAAAGTGAAGTCTACTGCTTTATTCCTATCAGTCACATTAGCTATCTCAATATTTACTTTCCCATACGACTGACCGCGATCAAAATACCTTCTACTCCTAAAAGAATTAGATAACAGCCGGCAAAACACCGAATAGCCGATAAAGTAAACAGGGGACTTAATAGCATCATAAATCCTAAGATGATGCCAATGATGTTGACTATCAGAGTGAATACATACATACTGTCGCCTGCTATCAAACGAATGTGATGTACCTGCATCAGTCTTGAGATACAATGGGCGATGAACCAAATAGGGAATAAAATTGTCAGAATGATAGCACCTAGTCTCGGATAGATCAGCAGAGCTACACCAGACATGACACTGACAATTCCGGTAATGAGCGATAGAATTGGTCCGAAACCAGTATAGCGTTCTACTCGAATAAATAAGATGATGTCAGTCACTCCCATAATGATGGCGGCAATGCCGAAAAAGATGACCATACTTGTCATAATCGCATTCGGAACAACAAATACTAAAATTCCCAGCGCAATCATAAAGATACCAGTTATCAGTTCGAGCCAGCCAAAATTGGATCGTTTGTTCATAGTTGTTTTCCTCCTTCCAGGATTTCCATAAATTCTTCACCTGTGATGGTTTCCTTTTCGTAGAGGAATTTGGCGAGTTCGTCCAGTTTTAAGCGATTATCTTTAATGATACTCTTTGCTTTTTCATGCTGCGCTTTTACCAATTCCACGACTTTATGATCTATCTCCTTCTGCATATCCGGGGAACAGACAAGAGAGGTATCCCCGCCAAGATACTGGTTTTGTACCGTCTCCATGGCCACCATATCGAAATCTTCACACATACCGTACCGTGCGATCATGGCACGGGCTAATTTTGTGGCTTGTTCAATATCATTGGAGGCACCGGTTGTGATGGAACCAAATACAACTTCTTCTGCAGCCCGCCCGCCGGTAAATGTAGCAATCTTGTTTTCCAATTCTTCTTTTGTCAGGAGATATTTTTCACCAGCGTCTACTTGCATGGTATATCCCAGAGCACCAGAAGTCCGGGGAATAATCGTGATCTTCTGAACAGGGGCTGAGTGGCTCTGTTTGGCGGCTACCAGGGCATGACCAATTTCGTGGTAGGAAACCACCCATTTTTCCTGATCGGAAAGAACTGCATTTTTCTTTTGGTACCCTGCGATAACCACTTCAATACTTTCTTCCAAATCCGCTTGATTGACGGTGGTTCTGCCGCTGCGCACGGCGCGAAGAGCAGCTTCATTGACGATATTGGCCAATTCGGCACCGGATGCTCCGGCGGCCATGCGGGCAATGGTATGAAAATCTACATCGTCGGCTATTTTGATTTTTTTTGCATGAACCTTCAAAATGGCTTCCCGCCCCTGAAGATCTGGAAGTTCCACAGGTACACGCCGGTCAAAACGACCTGGGCGAGTCAGAGCGGGATCCAGACTTTCTGGCCGGTTGGTGGCTGCCAGAATGATAACGCCTGTGTTGCCTTCAAAGCCGTCCATCTCGGTGAGCAGCTGATTTAAAGTTTGCTCTCGTTCGTCGTTTCCACCCAACTGTCCGGAATTTCGTTTTTGGCCGATCGCATCGATTTCATCGATGAAAACGATACAAGGAGCTTTTTCTTTCGCTTGCTGAAAAAGATCTCGAACCTTTGAGGCACCCATACCTACAAACATTTCCACAAATTCGGATCCGGAAATGGAGAAGAATGGTACATTGGCTTCACCAGCAACTGCCTTGGCCAGCATGGTTTTACCGGTACCGGGAGGTCCTACCAGCAAAATGCCTTTTGGCATGGAGGCGCCGACATCGGTATATTTTTTCGGGTTATGTAGATAGTCTACGATTTCCTGCAGGTTTTCCTTTGCTTCGTCCTCACCGGCTACATCGGAAAAACGGATGCCCTGGGTAGAGGGAACATAGACCTTCGCATTGGATTTTCCAAAACTCATGGCATTTTTGCCGCCCATCTGATTCATCAGCCTCTTGTTCATATACTGGCCCAGAAGAATAAAGATGGCGATTGGCAGAACCCAGCTCAAGAGAAAACTGATGATAGGATTGGTCTGTTTGATGATCTGACCGCCGTATTGTGCACCAGAATCCTTTAAAAGTTGGGCGAGATTTTGATCAGGTATCATTCCGGCTTCGTAGATAACGGTATTATCCTTATTCGTAAAAAGTATTTGATTCTCAGTTTCATTAATTTCGACTTCTCCGAGTTCTTTATTCTCAGCCATTTGGACGAAAGTGCTGTACTCTGTCTCTACAATCTGGCTTTGCACCACTAGGGGGGTAATAATCATGTTGAACAGCAGGATTACACCCATAACAATGAGGTAATAATAAATTAATGGCCTTTTGGGTGATTTGACTTCCTTCATAAATCTTTTCCTTCTTTCTGTTGCCATACCAATTGTGCGTCAATCGCTTTCAAGGAGAGCAGCAGTGCGCGATCCGCTGCCCGCTGTGCAAAATCCAGTGCGTATTCTGCCAGTAGGATCTTTTTTTCAACAAGATCTTCTCCATCCTGGCAGGCCGGATCCATTGCATGAAGTTGGACATCTGTTTTCTGAATGGTTTGTTCAATGAGTCCATAGTTTTGGGATAAAACGGATGTTAATGGGGCCTTGGAATGACACAGATTTTTTTTCAGAATTTCATCTATCTCTGTACATTCCTGTTCCAGAGCAGTAATCTCCTGCTGCAGCCGATCATGATTTGCCGTTTCACTCATATGAATGCGGGTGTGTAGCTTTTCCAGCCGCTCATCCAGTTGGCATAATTTTACGGAAAGAATTTCATGTGCCATGGTAACACCTCCTTTATTTATTGTAGGTTGAATTGCCTTTGTTTTCAATTGTCACAAAACTGCCGCTGTATAAACAAAAGTGCCAAAGTGTAAAGAATATTTACACTTCGGCACTTTTGTCAATTTGAATTGGTTGGGCTATTCAATTGGAGAAATCCCTTCGGTCATCAGCCGATAGATCACATGAACAATTTGATCCAGATTTTTGGTATCTGTTTCTGTCCAGTTTCGTAAAAAGCCCATGATTGCCTGGCTATGATAGCGCAGAATCAGATCTACTTCCAGCCGGGAACAATTCTGATATAATCCTTCCTCGTCACACATTTGTTTAAATAGATGGATGGTATATTGAGTGAGTATATGTTCCAGTTCATACCGATAGTTCGTTTCCATGCCTTTTTTCATATAAGGAAGTGAATTGATCGCAAGAAGGAATAGATAACGGAGTTTCTCTTCTCCATTTTTCATTGCTTTGGCTTCCTGCAAGGTCTGCTCGGAGTTGCGTTCCAGAATCCAACGAAACAGAGCGGGAATATCCTCAAAGTGGTAATAAAACGCCTGTCTGGTAATATGGCATTCTTCCACAATGTCTTTTACGGTCAGTTTTTTTACTCCTTTTTTTATTACGAGATTTTTAGCTGCTTGTGCAATACTATCTTTTATATCAACTGGCATATGTTTTTCCTCCTGATTAATTTCTACATAGCTTTCAATCGCATATAGTATGTTTTGATCTATATGATGAGGCATCCGTTTAGAAACTATTTGGACAAAAGCAAGATGACTGACCGTAAACTGTGCATTATCCAGTAACTGTAAATGATTATAATAAAAATCATAACGAATGTCAATTAAATATCTACCGTTTAATTTTTACAAGGACTATTAATTATGAACATTCACAGCACTTTTTTATTTCTATTTAAAGTAAAGAATTTATGCTATAATAATAGCAGGAATACTCAATTTTTATCTATGCGAATCGTTTTAGAGTGATTGAGGAGAGAAGAAAAAATGAGATTATTATTAGCAGAAGACGAATTAGCGCTGTCAAAAGCGCTCAAAACCATACTGGAACGAAATAATTATTCGGTGGATGCGGTTTATGATGGACAAGCCGCGCTGGAATATTTAGAATCTGATAATTATGATGGCGTAATACTGGATATTATGATGCCAAAGGTGGATGGAATTACAGTCCTCAAGGAGATTCGAAGCAGGGGAAGTTTGATTCCTGTACTGTTGTTGACGGCAAAATCTGAAATCGATGATAAAGTTTTGGGATTAGACGCTGGTGCAAACGATTATCTGACCAAACCGTTCAATTCAAGAGAACTATTGGCTAGAATCCGCGCTATGACGCGAACGCAGGCCGCTCAGACGAATTCTCAGCTTCAGATGGGAAATGTCACGCTGGATCGCGCAACTTATGAGCTTTCCACTGCATCTGGGACTTACCGGTTAGCCAATAAGGAATTTCAGATGATGGAAATGCTCATGAGTAATCCCAAAAATCTGATTTCCTCTGAGCGATTTATGGAAAAAATATGGGGATATGACAGTGAGGCGGAAATCAATGTCGTATGGGTATATATCTCCTATTTGCGGAAAAAGCTAGCTGCACTGCATGCGAACATTCAGATCAAAGCGATGCGAAATGCCGGATATACGCTGGAGGAAATCAAATGATACGAAAACTTCGAATCAAACTGATTCTTGCTTCCATGTTATCCTTATTGTTGGTTCTAACTGTTATTTTTGGTGTTGTGGGAGTTCTCAATTATCGAAAAATTGTAACGGATGCCGACAGTATTCTGACAATTTTGCGCGAAAATGACGGCACTTTTCCAATGGGTGAGCATACGGGAAACGACTCGTTTTTCAAGGATGACCGTCCCAAAGAAGACCGTCGTTTTTCACCAGAACTGCCCTATGAATCCAGATATTTTTCCGTATTCCTTACCGAAGACGGTATGGTCATTTCTGTAAATACCGGAAAGATCGCGGCTGTTGATACAGCAACAGCGATCGACTACGCGCAATTGGTGTTTCGTACCGGATTGACACAGGGATTTGCAGATGATTATCGGTATACATCCTACATTGTTGGAAATGAAACGCATATCATTTTTCTCGATTATGGGCGCGAAATGACTTCATTCCGAGTTTTTTTGTTGACTAGTGTGGGCGTTTCGATTGGTGGGTTGCTAGCTGTTTTGTTATTGCTCATCTTTCTTTCTGGACGGATTGTAAAGCCTTTTTCAGAAAGCTATGAAAAACAGAAGCAGTTCATCACAGATGCGGGACATGAACTTAAGACACCGCTGACAATCATCGATGCGGATGCGGAAGTATTGGAAATGGACATTGGAGAAAATGAGTGGCTGAGCGATATTCAGACCCAAACCAAACGTCTGGCGCAGTTGACAAATAATCTAATTCTATTGTCTCGAATGGAGGAACAACCTCAGACCGAAAAAATTGAGTTCCCCATTTCCGATTTGGTCGAGGAAACTGTAGAAACATTTCACGCGCTGGCGAAAACACACAATAAAAATCTTTCCAGTCATATCCAACCGATGCTTTCCATGTTGGGAGATGAAAAATCAATACAACAGCTGGTCACAATCCTTTTAGATAATGCCATAAAATACTCGGATGATGGAGGCAGTATTGAACTGACTCTGGAAAAGCAGAAAAATATGATACGGCTCAGTGTATTCAATACGGCAGAATCAGTTGCTCGGGAGAATTTGTCACATTTGTTTGATCGTTTTTACCGGGCGGATCAATCGCGAAATTCTCGTACAGGGGGTTATGGACTTGGCCTTTCCATTGCATCTGCCATCGTCAGCGCTCATAAGGGAAAGATCTCCGCGACAACGCAGGATGAAAAATCTTTGCTGATTGTAGCTTCCTTCCCAGTATAAAGTAAAGTGAATATGTTTTGATAAGACGCTATCCTTTTGGAGGGTAGCGTCTTTTACATATTTCTCTTGCAATAGAATTTTAAGTTGAATTAAGTTTCTGTTTTAAGTTTATCTAAGAAATAAACGCTATACTTTTCCTATAAAAGCTGATACAGGAGGGAAATAGCATGTCATATCAAACAACATTCAAACGATATGAAATTAAATATTTATTGACAGAACAGCAAAAGAAAGCTATTTTGCAAGTGATGAAGCCTTATATGAAACTGGATCGGTACGGACGTACCACGATTCGAAACATCTATTATGACACGGATACCTATCGGCTGATTCGACGTTCTCTGGAAAAACCGGCGTACAAGGAAAAACTTCGGATTCGCAGTTATCAGGCAGCTGATCCGGAAGATCCCGTTTTTGTAGAACTGAAAAAGAAATATCAGTCAGTCGTATATAAGCGCCGGCTTATTCTTTCCGAAGAGCAGGCTATGAATAGCTTTCAGCAGGGGAGTCCTCTTCCAGTTCATTCTCAGATTGCGGATGAGATTGAGTATTTCCGCACCTATTATCAAAATCTGCATCCGGCAGTATTTCTTTCCTATGAACGGGAAGCATTTTATGCCTTGGATGGGGGAGATTTTCGTATTACTTTTGATGAAAACATTCTCTATCGGGAGAACGACTTTTCACTGGGCAGTGATGCTTATGGAATCCCCCTTTTGGATCATGGCCAGACTTTGCTGGAAATCAAAACTGCGGGAGGATTGCCTCTTTGGATGAGCCATGAGCTGAATCGGCTTAGGCTGTATCAAACGTCATTCTCTAAATACGGGCAGGCTTACCAACATATGATGGCAAAAACTAGTATAGAAGAATAAAGGAGAGTCTTACATGTTTTCAGATCTTTTTCGAGGATTATTTGATACGGATATGACGACGGTGATTGCACTGTCTGATTTTCTGCTTTGTGTATGCAGTGCATTGGTGATTGGGTTGATTTTGGCTGCATTTTATATGTACCAAACCAGGTATACCAAAAGTTTCGTCGCAACACTGGCACTTCTTCCTGCAGTCGTATGCGTGGTAATTATGATGGTCAACGGAAATGTGGGAACTGGCGTCGCGGTTGCCGGCGCTTTCAGCCTCATTCGATTCCGTTCTGTACCGGGCTCTGCGAAAGAGATCGGTGCCATTTTTCTGGCTATGGGAACCGGATTAATTGTCGGAATGGGATACCTTGGCTACGCATTTCTCTGTGCAATTGTTCTTGGTTTTGCCAGCGCCTTATATAACCGGCTGGATTTTGGCGCACAAAAGAAGACAGCTTTATATAAAACCCTTCATATTACAATTCCGGAGGATTTGGATTATACGGATGTCTTTGACCCGATTCTGAAAAAATATACCTCTGCTTGTGAGCTCACCCAGGTCAAGACAACAAATATGGGAAGTCTGTTTCGACTCACCTATAATCTTACTTTGAACAATGTCGGTACAGAGAAGGAAATGATTGACAAACTTCGCTGCCGTAATGGAAATTTGGAGATCACAATTTCCAAACAGGAAACGGCAATTAACGAATTATAAAAGGAGGAAGATATATGAAAAAAAATGCCATTTTAGCTGCAATTCTCATTGCTCTTTTTACTTTCTCCGGATGCAGTTCCACAGTGCCAACAGAGAGTGAAGGTTCGTCTGTGGAGGCTACTGTAACGGAAGAGTTAGAACCCGTGACAACAGTCAGCACATCTGAAATGTTTACAGATAGGGACATGGAAATCGGATATGATGAGGAGACAAGTGCGCAAATTACATTGTCGGGAGATAGTGCATCCACTGATACGGATGCCGTGCAGATTTCCGGCAGTACCATTACAATTACGGATGAAGGCACCTATATTCTTTCTGGTACGCTGAATGACGGGATGATTGTAGTTGATGCGGAGGATACGGATAAGGTTCAGCTGGTACTGAATGGGGCACAGATTACAAATTCCAGCTCAGCGGCCATTTATGTTCTGGAAGCAGATAAAGTGTTCATTACCACCGCATCCGGATCGGAAAATACTCTTGCAAACGGCGGAGAATATGTTGCAATCGATGACAACAATATCGATGCGGTCATTTTTTCTAAATCGGATTTGACGCTGAACGGGGATGGAACGTTGGTTATCTCTGCTGCAGCTGGGCATGGCATTGTTTCCAAGGACGATTTGGTTCTCACAAGCGGAACCTACAATATCACTGCTGCAAGCCATGGAATTTCTGGCAAGGACAGTGTGCGTATAGCAAACGGAAATTATACAATCGTTTCCGGAAAGGACGGAATCCACGCTGAGAATACAGATGACAGCACCTTGGGATTTCTGTATATCACAGGAGGAGATTTTGCGATCACAGCGGAAGGCGATGGTATAAGTGCCAGTGCGTATTTAGAGATTGAAGACGGAACCTTTACCATTACCACGGGAGAAGGTAGTGCCAGCGTTACCATGGAAACTGATTCTATGGCTTTTGGTCAAAGAGGCGGATTCCAGGAACAAACGACAACGACTACAACAGAGGAAGATTCGGTCAGCCAGAAGGGAATTAAGGCTGATGGGGCGCTCACAATTTCAGACGGAACCTTTGTGACCGATACGGTAGATGATTCGATCCATTCAAACAGCGATATCCTTATTACAGACGGAGATTTTGAACTGAGAAGCGGCGATGATGCGATTCATTCAGATGATGCTGTTACTATTCAGAATGGCACTTTTACCATTGCCTACTGTTACGAAGGAATAGAAGGATTATCCATTACCGTTGACGATGGGACATTTGAAATAACCTCTGTGGATGACGGGCTCAATGCTGCAGGAGGCGCAGATAGTTCTGGATTTGGTGGCGGACGTCCCGGACAGGATCAATTTTCTGCCAGTTCGGATAGTTTTATTACCATCAATGGCGGAACCTTTGTCGTTGTTTCTACTGGCGACTGCATTGATTCCAATGGTGATCTGACAATTAATGCCGGGACACTGGAACTCACCTGCAACGGCAGTGGAAATACCGCATTGGATTGCGATGGAACTTACACCAACAATGGCGGCGATGTTACGACCAATGATGGTTCAGAGAACAATCCAGGCCAGATGGGCGGCGGCATGGGAAGGCAGCCTGGTGGAATGAAGCAAGGCCGCGGCGGACAATAATTTGCAGACAATCATCACTGGATCTTGACATGGCTAAAAATCTGAAAGAAATGAGGCGGCAAATCGAATGTTTTTACGACGTCATTGGTGGGCTGTTTTGTACAGTCTCTTTCTGACCGCGTTTACAATTTATCTTGCAATGGATACCTTTGTTATTTCACGGGTATATGCCGTCGTACCGGAGTCGCAGAACCAAACCAATATTTCTGCAAGTTCTGACACGGAAAAAGAAGAGGTATCCATATCTGACACTGAAATTGTATTGTCGAAAACTGCCTATAGTGACGGAAATATTGACATTACAATAACAGAGTATCGCGAGTATGAATCGACAATTTATGTGGCAGATATCATTCTTTCCTCTCCGGAATATCTGCAGTCTGCCTTTGCGCAAAATGCCTATGGACACAATGTGACAGCAAAAACCTCCGAAATTGCGCAGGGTACAGATGCCATTTTGGCTATCAATGGCGATTATTACGGTGCGCAGGAAGCTGGATATGTACTTCGCAACGGAGTAATTTACCGTAATACCGCCATAGTTGGCCAGGAAGATTTAGTTATTTATGAGGATGGAAGCTTTGGCATTATCAGGGAAGACGAAATTGCCGCAGAAGAACTTCTTGCAAATGGCGCTCAACAAATTCTGTCATTTGGGCCTGCCTTGATCACAGAAGGTACAATTGCTGTTTCGGATGGTGATGAAGTAGGAAAAGCAATGGCAAGCAATCCTCGGACAGCAATTGGTATTATTGATAATCTTCACTATGTTTTTGTGGTGTCTGATGGACGAACAGATGAAAGCGCTGGATTATCTCTGTCCCAATTGGCAGCATTTATGTCGGAACTCGGCGCTGTGACCGCTTATAATCTGGATGGTGGGGGATCTTCCACCATGTATTTTAACGGTGAGATAATTAATAACCCAACAACAAATGGAAGAAGCATCAAAGAAAGGAATGTGAGCGACATTGTTTATATCGGATATTGATAATAACCACCGCATGAATATGGCCAAAACTGGATTTGTTTATCTATTCATTTCATTGTTTTGTGTTTTATTTGGCGCAGTATACGAATGTTTCAGCCACCAAGTTTACTCTTATTTTATGTTGTATGCGTTTGTATTCCCTCTAGCTTGTGGAGTTCTTCCATTTTTAGGGCTTGCTTTTTTGAAATGGCCCATTCCAGGCAAAATATCCTGTAATTTGTATCATTCCGGGATTGCAGCTTTGACGATAGGCAGCTTATTTAAGGGAATACTGGAGATTTATGGTACAACAAACCGTCTTGTTTTGGTTTACTGGGTGGTTGGATTCGTGTTTCTTTTTGGAGGCTTGATTAGTTATTGGCTTGGAATCGGACATATCGTGAAAAATCATTCATAAAGGAGATCATTTTCGTTGACTTATGAAGAATACTATGGAGATGAGCTGCCTCGTCTGAAATGTGTCGAAGAAATATTACGGAATCTGATTTATAAGTATCCAGGGCAAAGTTACCCAGATGGTGTGGAACCGATTCTATACTGCAAATCAAGGATAAAGCAGCCCGACAGCATGATTCATAAACTGAAGCTGCGCGGACTTCCGACAGATAAAAGCACTGCGCTTAAGGAGATGCATGATGCTGTCGGTGTGCGAATTGTATGCTCTTTTATGGATGATGTTTATAAAATTTCAAATTGGCTAAGTAAACAGAATGAGTTTGCTATCATTGCCACCAAGGATTATATCGCATATCCAAAATCAAATGGATATCGTAGTTTGCATCTAATTCTACGATTTGATAACGGGTTGGAACAGGGAATACAGGCAGAAATTCAACTGCGTACGATTGCGATTGATTTTTGGGCAGCTTTGGAACATCAGATGAAGTATAAGAAAAGCGTTGAACATGAAAAAATAATACGAGATGAATTAAAGCGTTGTGCGGACGAAATTGCTTCTGTAGATATGAGCATGCAGACGCTGCGAGATTTAATTCTCCATGACAAGTGGGACTGATAAAATGGTTTCCTATGCACAAATGGCAATAGTGTTTATTACATGGTTTATCATTATCAAAATAGACTTACGGATCCCCTTATTTTTTCTACCTGAAGAAACTAAGGGGATCCGTACTGTATATTAACAAGAATCAAAATGGCACAAAACTTTTGGTTTAATCATCTTTTTCGCTGATCCTTCTCTGAATAAATGAACTCTTCCTCAATAAAGCATTTTATTATAAAAATTCGGTGAATGTAGATAAAATTTTGTTGAATTATATAATTTAATAGCTTTTTATGAAGTTATATGCTAAAATAGTTATAGTGGATGGAAAACGAAAAGGAGTTAAGATAATGTATACAGTGGCTTTAGTGGATGATGAATACTGGGCATTAATTGCACTAAAAAAGCAATTTCAATGGGAAGAATACGGATTTGAGATAATCGGAGAATTTATGGATTCCGAGGAAGCATTAAAATTTGTATGTGAAAAAAAACCGGATGTGGTATTTACAGATATTCGTATGCCGATACTATCTGGAATTGATTTATTAAGGGAAACTCGTAAAAATGACATAAACACTGAATTTGTAATTATTAGTGGTTATGGGGAATTTATTTATGCACAAGAAGCTTTGCAGCAAGGTGCCTTTGATTATCGTTTAAAACCGCTTCAACAACGAGAGACAACGGAAATATTGGAAGCTTTAGTCAAGCATTTTCAATCACAGAGAAAGGATTTATCTCAGAACGATCCACTTGCAATTCCCAGTTCAGGCAATGAGAATTTTATAAAACTGTTGGAGTATGTAAGACAAAATTATACATCCGAAATCTATCTTCGAAATCTCGCCGATATGTTTTATTTGAATGAAGCATATTGCAGTGTCCTTTTTAAAAAGAATACCGGAAAAAATTTTTCGGAATATATAAACACTTTACGAATCCAGAAGGCACAATATCTTTTAAGAAATACAAATAAATCCGTTGAAGAAATTGGAAAAGATGTTGGGTTTAAAGATTATTATTATTTTAATAAAGTATTTAAAAAATATACCGCCTTAACACCCACACAGTTTAGAAAGCAAGGATAGGCGGGATCAGATAATGAAAAGAATTACAGAATTTTTGCAAAATATGCGTTTGAAACGTTTTATACAAGTCTTAATATCAATGTCCTTAATTGTTATTTTAGTGATCCAGGGTTTTTACTATTTTCAATTTTTGCATTTGACGCGCAGTCGCGCAGAAAGTTATGCAGAAGATATCCTAAGTCAGGTTTCCGGACAGTTGGACTTGTACGTGCAAAATGTTGTTAATGGCGCAGAAAAGATAACATTTAATCAGCATGTTCAGGAATTTTTAACAACTTCTGATATGGAACGGAAATTTATTGAACTCAGTCCTTTTGTTCAGGATTATTTGGAATATGTGATTTCATCGAATCAGAATATCCAGGATATTATTTTATTAAATCAAGATGGGGATATTGTGACATCCGTAACTCCCATCGAAATTCAGTTCTTACAAGATTTGAGGGAATTATACGATTTTTCTTCTACTAAAATTACTTCTGCTTTGTTTACTCCAACACTTCAAAATCAAGGTGCTTGGTATCAATCTTATATTGCACCAATTATTTCAGCTCAGAACAAGGGATATCTCTTTGAACAAATCGGTTATTGTGTAATCATTTCCAAGACAGACTTGATGGAAAAACTGGTGTTAGATATATCTCTGGCCCCCAATTCGCACCTATTTATAACAGATTCCGAAAGCCGTATTCTGGCAAGCAATATTTCAACGGATGTAGGACAGCTCTCTTCGTATTCATTTCCTACCAATCAGGATGATCCGGATATTATTACACAGGAAAAACACATCAATCAAGCAGGGCTTTCCATATACAGTAATATTTCAATTGATGATCTGACAAATGATATGCTTCCAACCTTGCGTAATGGCCTCTTAATCAGTGCTACTGCAGCAATATTTCTGCTGATATGCAGTACAATTTTTATGTCTGTGATTATGGGGAATGTGACAAGGTTATTGAACTTTTTAAAATCCATGAAGTCAATGGGGGAAATTCATCAGCGTGTTGAAATTGAAAGTAAAAATGAAATTGGAATTATTGCAGAGAATGTCAATCAAATGCTGGATCAGCTTGATAAAATGACACACGAAATTTTAGATACCCAATCAAAGTTATATATTGCGGAAATCCGGCAAAAGCAAATGGAACTCTCAATGCTGCAAAGTCAAATTAATCCGCACTTTTTGTATAACACACTAAATTGTATGGCAGGAATTGGATTTGCATACAACGTCCCGGAGGTTGTCACAATTGCATCAGCCATGTCCGGTTTCTTTCGATACTGTATTAAAGGGCCTGATTTAGTAGAAGTTCGGGAAGAGATTGAATGCGTAGAAGAATATCTTAAAATTATGGCAATCCGCTATCAGAATAAATTTCGTTATACCATAGCGGTGGAGGATTCCATATTTGGTCTGAAGGTTCCTAAAATGATTCTGCAGCCGATTGTAGAAAATGCACTCTATCATGGAATCGAACAGAAAAAAGACCCGGGATATTTGTCTATATCTGCAAAAGTGGAAGCAGATTATTCAATATTTACGATAGAGGATAACGGAAAGGGGATAGATCCCGAGAAATTAATTCTTCTTCAGAATCAGTTAGAACATACAGAAAATACATCTTCCAAAAAAAGTATTGGTTTGAGCAATATTCATTCCAGAATTCAGCTTTTATATGGGTTACAGTATGGACTATCTGTAGAAAGTGAAGAAAATATCGGCACAATCATTCGAATTCGTTTGCCAAAACCGGAAATGTTTTAGTAAAAGTAATAAAATAAAACCTTCCAGAAAAGCAAATGCATCAACTGGAAGGTTTTATTTATTAGTGGGAAACTACTCCAAAAGATGGCCTAAAAATTGAAATTAAGGCTATTGGGAGAGAACGGAGACTGTATTACACCACTTCCATATTCACTAAATAAATATTTGTTTTCAATAAGCGGAAAAGGTTTTTCTATAATTGGTTCGCCTTGAATGGTACAGGGATTCTCCCAGGAAAGATGTACTTGTCCTACAGATGGAGAGTCATATACTAAATCTATATCGGTACATAAAATTTTGGCAGACACGATCTGTTTTATAAAATTGGTGAAATCTTCATTTTCCTCCCTGCATCCTGCTTCCAAAATCCAAATATTTTCTTTCTCCAGACAAAGAATTTCACGTCCTCGACAATCTCCTTCTTGCACCATGTGAGCGGGTTTTTGTGAGTAAACAGCAATATATGCATTATTTTTTCGCCCAAACCACCATCCATTTTGAGATGTGACTTCATCAAAAGAAAATTGGGGAAAATAGCAGTGCGTATATCCTGCCACAGTATCAATTCGGTAAATCAATCCTAATAGATTTTTATACGCAGCTGTTTTTGGCATAATATACTGTCCGCCCCAATATGAAGGTCGTGTTGTGGCAGATTTATTATCAAAACAGGTCACAAAAATTGGAACGCTTCCATCTAGAAGCACCTGTCCTGCATTCACTTGTCCACCGTGTTCGCCGGCCCGTGATTCTACCAATCCGGATACCATATAGGAATTGGTACGATAGGTAGCACAATTTACTCCATCTCCGCCACGATCTTGGAACATTCCCATACGCGCTTTGGTCCACATCGGAAGTCGAGCTAATTCATCCAGCCCTTTTGGAACTGGATATGAACTTCCGCATAGAGCGACTGCTCCGATTGAAAAATGATCACATAGTTTTTGGGGCTCTCCTAGAAGAAGCCAGTTTAAAGTACTCATAGATTCTGTTTCCGGGTACATTAGAGATTCTTCATAGCAGCGTCCGTGTGTAGTAGCCATAACACCATGATGCTGGTGGCAGGCAATCAGAACAGCAATAAAGTCCAAAAGATTCTTGGCTAAGCGGCGAAAAGGAGAGTTTTCTTCTCCAAAATCATAGATGCTTAAAAGTGCAAGAATATCTTCTTCATAATATGTATTGGACAACCACTCTGTAAATCCCCAACGTCCCTTTTCACGAATCCATTGTTCACTGAGTATTTGGCCTTTTAAGGAATGAAACAGGCCATTTTGTCCACTGTTCGGAAAAATATCGCATGGGAAAAGTTGACCGGCAGCATATTCAGCACTGTGAAACAGAATTTCATGATTTTCACTGCGTGTAAACATCATGCTCTTTCCTGGCTCGTCAACCCAATACTTGAAGTTGAGAATACATTGCTTGATGGCGGATTTTAACTGATCCGAAAGAATGTCGCTTTTTCCATATGTTGCATATAGCCGGATAACTCCGTGCAATGCAAAATCCGAACAATCGTAACGCTTGTTGATATAGTCAATGGTGCGTATAACATTGTCTTCATCAAATTCTTTGTTATTTCCGCATAGAAGTTTTGCTAGTTCATGAAAAACGGCTGTTAGTGCACGTCTGCTGCCCGCACAAGATTTGGATAGACATTGGAGAAGATGACCTCGCCTTTGTTGGCAGGTAAGTCCATCCGGCATTTCGTCAAAAAAGCGAATGGCATGGAATGAGAGATTAGGCCCTCGTACAGAAACGCCAGAGGATAGTACGCATTGAATTTGGATGGAATAACTTCCTGGTTCAAAATTTTCCGGTAAATTTTCAGCAATCCATTTTTCTCCATTTTGAATGAGGCGTCCCTGTATATGCTGCGGGATTGCACCTGCGTCCTTTCCGGATATTTCCGAAATGATCCATTCCAGCGGCCATTGAATGGAAATAGGTAGATCCGATTGAATTTTAAGGGATTCCCCAGGGTGCAAAAGTGTTTTCTCCAGATAAAAGGAGAAAAGCTGGCGATTCAATTCATCACGGTCAGCAATTTCTGGCAAAAGCTGCGGAACAGCTAAAAAAGGGGATTCTGTAAGCAGAGAGAAGGAATTTGTGCAATGAAGGTGAACATTCAGAAGGAGAATTTCACAGGTGTTCCATCCCGCATGAAGAAATGCAGAGAATTCTGTTGAATGATTGCATCGTCCGACCTCTTCGTGATGAAAGATTTCCTGATGGTTGAGATAAACAGCAGCGCTTCCAGTAAACCAGAAGGAAAAATTCTTTTCCCCCTCTTCTTCCGCATAGAATCGGGTATGTAAAACGACTGCCATTAACCGGGCATATGTTCCAAATCCTGCAAATGTAATTTTTTTATCGGCCTCTGATACAAAGTAATGTTTCCAATCGCTTTTCTTTCCCAAAAGGGAAAGCGGATCTCCTTCCCGGATATCCTCCAATCCGGGAAGAAGACTCCGCGCTTCATTCCAGTAATCCGCATAATCGCATGCAGATACAATATAATTATCGTAATAGCGATCTGAAACATCCAGAGTAAAAGGGCCGGCATATATCCATTGTAAAACTGGCTCTTTCATTTCTGTCTATCCCTTCTCAATCCTTAGTCTTCCATATCCAACTTTCCAATCAAATCTTCATCAATCATCATCTGAATCATATCTTCAGCAGAGAAAGCATTTTGGCTTTCTGTTTCATACCAGTTTTGATACCATTCCAAAATCTGATCTCCGCCGCCTTTTTCCCAAGCTGCTTTGGCGTCATTGATCGCCTGTTCTACGGTATAGTCACTTCCGCTTACGATGGCTTTATCGTAAAAATCAGTCAGGTTAATGTTGGCGCGAATTGTCTGCAAGTCTTTGGGAAGCTGCGGCATATGTTCAGAATGAGAGAAATCAGTGTACTCAAAATCCGGATTCAGATAGGTATTCATTGCCTGTTTGTACAGTTCCCAGCCTTCCTTTTCAAACGGATCTTCCACATTAAATCCGGCATGGCTTGCCTGAAGCTCTTCAATATCAAAATCATTTGAGAGCATCATCAGGTCTACATTATAGGCAACTTCGTTTGTGTATTTTTCCTGATCGATTGTCACTGCTTTGCCATCTACCAGATTATAATGCACACCTTCTGTACCGTATTTCAAGGTCTGCGCAAATTCTTTGCTGCACGCAAAATCAACAAATTTCATGACAGATTCCGGATCCTTGCAGGCAGCATTGACAACGGCAGTCATTTGCACAGGATTTTGGAGGGTAGGCATGTAGGTGACTCCCCACGGAGTTTCCGGATAAGCAATAAATTCAATTTCAGCGTCCGGTACATTGTCTTTTAAGGTTTTGTATTCTGTTTTCAAAAATTGGTCATAGGTAATCAGCCATGGGAAAATACCTGTTTTGCCAGTTACAAAGTCCTGCATAGCACGTGCGCCATTTTTATCGGTCATATATTCCTTATCAATCATGCCTTCATCATAGAGTTTCTTTTTAAATTCCAGACGAGTTTGCAAACGATCCCAGGTATACTGATATTTTCCGTCTACAATTCCGAATTCACCGCCTGGAATCATCTGATCAAAAGTTTCACCTGCACGGTAGCTCATTGCGATGCCATATGTATCATCTTGTCCATTTCCATCCGGATCCTGTGTTACAAATGCTTTCATGACATTATAGTAATCATCCACGGTCTTGGGAACTTCCAAATTTAATTTTTCCAGCCAGTCTTTGCGGATCACTACACCGCGGAGAGGTTTAATGGTGTGAATACGTCCAAATTGATAGGTTTTTCCGTCATCCATTTTTCCTGCTTTTAGGAGTTCAGGATATTGTTCTACCAAAGCCTTGTACTCCGTGCTATAGTTTTCAATCATATCATCAATAGGCATGAGCTGCTTTTGCTGATACAGTGGAGTTTTGACGCTCGGGGCGTATTCAAAAATTAAATCAGGTGCTGTGCCAGAAGCAAATAGCACATTCAATTTTTCCCCCGAACCTGTTCTTGGAATTGCAACAAATTCTACATCAACTGGGCTATTTTCATTAATCCATTGTGTCCAACGATTGTTTTCTGTTGTACCTTCTGCAGTTGGAACATTACCGCGGTCATATACAGTAGCTGTTATTTTTCCGCGTTTTTCGCTGGAAGCTGTACTAGCATTTGCCGAATCGGATGACGAAGTAGTATCCGAATTTCCTCCCTCAGAACATGCACACATGGATGCGGCAAGTAAGCCAGCCAACATAAAGATTCCAATTTTTTTTGCTTTCATTTTATTCTCTCCTTTTTGAAATTAATTGCCTAATAATATTAGCCTTTTACAGAACCAATCATCACGCCTTTCACAAAATATTTCTGGAGAAATGGATATGCGAGAATAATTGGAACAACCATAACAATAATTCCAGCAGTCTGAATTCCTTGTGGCGTAATCTGTGATACATCTTCTGCCTGTATAAAATTCGGATCCAACAGGGTTTGATTTTGAATCATGTTGTTTACCATAACTGCTAGATTATATTTTACGGTCGAGTTGATGTATATTAAGACGTTTCGGAACATGTTCCAGTATCCCACTGCATAAAAGAGGGAGAGTGTTGCAACACAAGGAAGGGATAAAGGAAGGTAGATCTGTGCAACTAAACGAAATTCTCCGCAGCCGTCCATACGAGCTGCATCCTCTAATTCACTGGGTATATTGGTGAAGAATGTCCGCATGACAATCATATTGTAGGTGCTTACCAAGCCAGGGAACCAGAGCGACCAATATGAATCGATAAGCCCTAAGGATTTTACAACTAAATAAGAGGGAATCAGACCGCCCCCGAAAAGCATCGTGAAAATCATCAGCATTGTAAAAGTTTTTCTGGCATAAAGATAGCTTTTCGAAAGCGGATATGCTGCCAATATCGTAAATGTCATGCTAAGCGCAACACCGGTTAATGTTAATACAAGACTATTTATTAATCCTCTAAGGATTGGTGTTCCGCGGAAAATCAAATCATAGGACTCCAAACTGAATTCTACCGGCCAAAGGAAAACCTTTCCGGACATAACTGCACTGCTGCTGCTTAAGGACATTGCGATGATGTAAAGCAGGGGCAAAAGGCAAGATAGTCCAACCAATGCCAGTACAATATTATTGACGATATAAAATATTTTTTCTCCATTTGTACTTTTCATTTTCCTGCTCCTTACCAGAGATTTTCCCCAAAATATTTGGCGACTTTATTCGTAAAGACAACTAATACAAGACCCACCAAGGAATCAAATAATCCCATTGCGGTTGCCAAGCTAAACTGAGCGCCTTGCAATCCTATACGATATACATAGGTGCTAATAACATCCGCCACTTCATTTACTGCACCATTTTGAAGAACATACACCTGGTCAAATCCGACATCCATAATATTTCCGGTTGCAAGTATAAACATCGTTAAAATTGTTGAACGGATACTGGGAAGGGTAATATGCCAGATTTGCTTCCATTTATTCGCGCCGTCTAATACAGCAGATTCATATAGTGCAGGATCTACTCCGGTAAGGGCAGCCAAATAAATGATGGAACCATATCCCATACCCTTCCATATATCTGAACCAATAAATACTGCAATCCATGAGGTGGGCTTATACATAAAGCTAATCGCTTCTCCGCCGAACATTTGAATAATTTGATTCACAACCCCATCCTGTGCAAAAATTGTACTGATAATCCCGCCCATGATGACCCATGAAAAAAAGTGGGGCATATACATAATGGTTTGAAGTGAACGACGATACCAATTTCTTTGCACCTCATTCAGTAAAATCGCAAGAATAATTGGGGCCGGGAAACCACAGATTAAGCGCAGAAAACTAAGTACAAAAGTATTTCGAATTATATTCAGAGTATTGCTTCCACTGAATAGAATTTGGAAGTTCTGCCATCCAACCCATGGACTTCCTAAAATGCCATCTGCAAAATTGTAATCTTTAAACGCAATGATTAACCCAAACATTGGAAGATATTTGAAAATCAAATAAAATATAAGAACTGGAAAGAGCATAAATAATAATGGAATATTTTGTTTTATTCTTCTTTTGTTAAATATTTTCTGCTTTTTGGTTAAACCTGGTTTGCTTATTCCAACATCCATTATTTAATACCTCCAAAATAGT
>JBMNPH010000006.1:0-127159 GCA_050943495.1 Candidatus Merdivicinus sp. | reverse complement strand
ATTGTTTAATTTTCAAGTTCCTGATCGCTTCTTCTTGCTCGCTTTCGCTCACCGTCGAAGCTTATTTATTATATCACATCGTTTCCCGTTTGTCAATACCTTTTTTCAAGGTTTTTTCGACTTTTTTCGGTCACTCGTGATCCATTCGCTCGCCTCTCTTCGAGACAGCTTATTTATATTACCACTTCTTCTCCGTTTTGTCAACAGGTTTCGGAAAAAAATTATTTTTTTCTTTAAAATTCTCCTTTGTATTGCCAAAACAAGAGAAAAATGCTAGAATAGGAATGATCTTAATACATATTATAATAGAAAGGCTTGATTGCATGTCTGCAAATCATTTGATTGACCTGAGCGACTGGCCTCGCCAGAATTGGGAGAAAATCATTGCGCTTGCTTTGGAAATTGAGCGTAATCCCGCAAAATTCTATGGAAGAATGGACGGAAAAATTCTCGCAACTCTTTTCTACGAACCCTCAACCCGAACCCAGAACTCCTTTAAAGCTGCTATGATGCGCCTCGGCGGACAATGTCTCGGCTTTTCCAATCCACAGAATTCTTCGGTTGCAAAGGGAGAAACTCTTGGCGACACGATCCGCATTATGAACGGCTACGCCGATATTATTGCAATTCGCCATCCTAAAGAGGGCGCTGCCAAAGCTGCTGCCGCCTATTCCAAATGTCCAGTCATCAATGCTGGCGACGGCGGTCATCTGCACCCCACCCAGACTCTAACCGACCTTGTGACCCTCACCCGCGAAACCGGACGTTTGGACAACCTCACTATCGGTATCTGCGGCGACCTCAAATACGGCCGTACCGTACACTCTCTGATTAAAGCCCTGACTCAGTTCCCCAACAATGAATTTATTCTGATTTCCACCAAGGAACTCGTCATCCCGGCTTACATCAAAGTTATTCTCAACGCCGCCGGCTGCAAATACCGCGAAGTAACCTCCCTGACTGAAGTCATCGGCGAACTCGATGTCCTCTATATGACTCGTATTCAGCGTGAACGTTTCGCCTCCGAGCAGGAATACCTCGAGCAGAAACACGTCTATATTCTGGATACCGAAAAAATGTCCCTCGCCCGCCCGACCATGAAGGTCCTGCATCCGCTGCCCCGCGTCGATGAAATCACCCCGGAAGTGGATGAAGATCCGCGCGCCGTCTATTTCAAACAGGCGCAATATGGGGTTTATACCCGGATGTCTCTCATTCTCAATCTTCTGGAAGACGATTCGTTCGGTGCTACCCTTTTCCGCGGAACGCCGCACAGTGACGAACCTTGTTCCAATCCGAACTGTATCACCAACACCGAAACCTACCTGAAAAAATCCTATACCGAAACCAGCAACATGCTGATGTGCGAATACTGCGAGCACAAAAAACTGATCTAATAATATAAGAGACAGAAGCCGGATGACTTCTGTCTCTTTTCTATATCGCGGGATTTAACCTGCCGCATAAGGATTGGATTTCTGCTTCTTTTCGCCGGTCATCAATGTAGAAAAACCGGTCCGTTTGAGCGCCTGATACAAAGCAATGGAAAGCGGCACCGAAATCACAACAGCTGCCAGCGCATTGAAGCCGGAAGTTGCCACCTTGGGCAAAACGGCGACCAGTGCGGTCTGCACCGGATTTCCTACCAGAACCAGTTCCACAAACGATTTTCCGAGATATAGAATCATATAGGCGATCTGACCCGTAACACCGCCAATAATGAGGCGAAACAGGCGATTTTTGCCGTCCATTGTGAGGGCGCCCCGCGCAATCCATCCAGCGAGAAAGCCCATGACAAATTTCGAGAAAAAGGTATACGGCGCCGATGTAATATACATCGGATCCAAAAGGTCAAACAATCCGGCACCGATTCCGGATGCAAGGCCGCCTGTCATCGGCCCGAACAGCAATCCGGCCAGAAGGCACATCGAGTTGCCCAGATGAACTCGCGTCACACTGCCGATTGCTACGGGAATCTTAAACTGAAGATAATTCCCCACAAATACCAGCGCGGCCATCATACCGACCGACACCAGAAAAATCAATTGTCTGTTTTGTTTGCTGCCCTGCATCGAAATTCCTTCTCTCCAAATAGAATCCGCACAGGCTGAAAATTCTTATAAAAGGCGGTAGCGGTCAAAGGTCTGCTCGTTCATCAGCCAGCTCAGACAGGATTCCAGCATGACCCCATACCGGGTATCGCTTCCGTAACTGAAAGTGGTGCGGATGGCAATTTCCAGAAAACGCGTCGCGCGTTCAATGGCCATCGGCAGACTGTCGCCGCCCAGCAGCGCTCCCACCATAACGCTCGCAAAGATGTCTCCGGTTCCAGGATAGGAGGCTGGCACATAGTTGCAGTCCACCCGCCAGTAATCCCCGCGGTCGCGGTCATATCCCAGATTGGCAATCGTTCCGTCCGCCAGTTCCACGCCGGTCAGCGCCACATACCGCGGCCCCAACTCACTTAGCCGCGCCAGAATGCTCTTGACCTCCTGCTGACGAAGCGGCTCATTCGGGAACGGCTTGCCCAGCAGGATGCATGCTTCGGTCAGATTCGGGGTAATCAGATCGGCAACCGCCGCCAATTCTCCCATTCTGCGACACATCTCAGAGGTATAAGTGCGGTACGGCCGCCCATGATCCCCCATAACCGGGTCAACGACCGCCAGCGCATTCGGATAAGCGGCGTAATATTCCAGACAGTGATCGATCTGTTCCAGCGAACCCAGAAATCCGCTGTAAACACATTCAAATTCAAGCCCCAACCGCTGATAATGCGCAAGGGTCGGGGCGAGATCATCGGTCAGATCCCGGAATACGACATCCCCCAGTCCGCCGGTATGCGTCGAAAGGACAGCGGTCACAATTGGACACACCTGCACTTTCATCGCCGACAGGGTCGGAAGAATCACCGACAGCGAACAGCGTCCGAACCCGGACAAATCGTGAATCGCGGCAACCCGCGGAGGTCTTTGCAGCATCATGCACCCATTCCTTCGTTTTGGAATTTTCAGCAAATGCGAATACCGTTTCATCGGTATCTGCTTCTATTGTACGGCAGCGGGAAGAAAAATGCAAAAAAGAAAAAACGCGCTTCCCTCCGCGCAAATTTGCTGAAGATATCTAAAAACCATTATACCGCACCGGTGCGGATTTAGCAATTCCTCCAGCGAAAAAAAGCGGAAAAAAGGCAGGAAATTCGCGCAATTTCAAATTTTGCTAAATTTTAGTAATAATAGCGGATGTTTCCTGTGCAATTGGCAGATTTCCCCGGCAATAAATACGGCGAATCGCGGCAAACTAATGAGGCGGAATTACCGCAAAACCAAACGAGGAGGATGCATATGAATAAAGCAGCGCAAAACATCATGAAAACGGCAGCGGTCGGTGTGGTGCTTGGAACCGCGGCAGGTGTCGCGATGAACGCCGGTCAGCATAAAACAACGCAAATGAAGAAAAAAGCCGCGAAAGCAATGCGGGTCATGGGACACACATTCGACAGCATTTCACGGATGATGTAAAATCAAGCGGCTCGCTCATCAGCGGGCCGTTTTGCTGTAACAAAATTTTATGCAGTTTTGATGCACTTATTCTCCCACGGCAATCTCCTCTGCTTCGCCCAGTGCGGCTTGGAGGGCGCATAGCATCGCTTCTCGGTTCGGCTGCTCTTCCAGCAAATCCGCAATCCTCCCGAACAGCCGCAAATATGCTTCTTTGTAATGCAGTTCTGAATTTTCTTCCATAATAATCACCTCTCCAAAACTCTAATTACATTCCATAATCTACATTTTATAATATAGAAATTATATTATACTACATTACACATATAATAGCATAGATTTTTGGAAATAGCAAGCCTACTTTTTATTTGTTACAATTTCATCAGGTGATGCTTTATGAAACCCGAATATTCGGATCGTTACTTGGAATTAGGTCTAAAAATTGCATATTATCGTAAGATGAGAGGATTAACACAGGAACAGCTCGCCGAAAAGATCGGACGAAATCCGGCTTATGTGGGACATATCGAAGCACCGAATCTGCTTCGTGCCATCTCTTTGGATACTCTGTTTGATATTGCGTATGTACTGGAAGTTCCGCCGTATAAATTTCTGATTTCAGAAAGCGACGAAACGCTGGTATAAGGGGAATTTTCCAAAAAATCCTTTACAAAATGGAAAAAACATGGTATAGTATATTTATACGCAGTCGTCACACACCATCCAAATGAAGTATGCAGAGTCTCAATACGGACATGCTCCTGAACTGGTTATCCAGTGCCCTTGTTTGGTGTTGCAACGATGCCCAGACGATTGGCAAAGGGAACACATTTTAGCCGGAGGATTCGTCGGGGAGGCGCAAACCCTGTTTAAAGTTGGGGAACAGGCGGCGGGCTGAACGGATGAAACCAAAAGTTGGGATGTCTTTCTTTTGCCGATTGGAATTGGGTCATTAATAGAACGGAATCCGGCAGTTATCGCTGCCGGTTTTTTATTTTGAAATACAAAAAGAGGACCTCCGAGCGGAGATCCTCTTTTTTCGTTTCCAGCAATTACAGCATGGATTTGTACAGAGCTTTGATATCCTCCAAAGTGGGATCTTTGGGGTTGCCGGGACGGCAAGCGTCATCCATAGCGGACTGAGCCAGGAACGGGATATCCTCTTCCTTCACGCCGACTTCGGTGAGGGTTGCGGGGATGCCGACATCCTTGGACAGTTTCTTAACCGCATCGATTGCAGCTTTGCGATACTCTTCCTGCGTCATGGAGTCTACGCCTTCAACGCCCATAGCGCGCGCGATTTCCCGATATTTCTCGCCGGTTGCTTCTGCATTGTATTCCATAACGGTCGGCAGGATAATTGCATTTGCAACGCCATGAGGAGTATCATAAACAGCACCCAGAGGATGAGCCATGGAGTGTACGATGCCGAGGCCAACATTGGAGAAGCCCATACCAGCGATATACTGGCCGAGTGCCATGCCTTCGCGGCCTTCAGGGGTGCCTGCAACTGCACCGCGCAGAGAACGAGCGATAATCTCGATTGCTTTCAGGTGCATCATATCGGTCATTTCCCAAGCGCCCTTGGTGATGTAGCCTTCAATTGCATGAGTCAGCGCATCCATGCCGGTTGCAGCGGTCAAGCCTTTGGGCATGGAGGACATCATATCCGCGTCGATGAATGCAACAACGGGGATATCGTGGGGGTCAACGCAGACAAATTTGCGGTTCTTTTCAACGTCGGTGATGACGTAGTTGATAGTAACTTCCGCAGCGGTACCGGCGGTAGTGGGAACTGCGAACATGGGAACGGATTTCTTGGGGGTAGCAACTGCGCCTTCCAGAGAAACAACGTCTGCATATTCGGGGTTGGCGATGATAATACCGATGCCTTTGGCGGTATCCATTGCAGAGCCGCCGCCGATAGCGATGATATAATCTGCGCCAGCTGCTTTGAAAGCAGCAACGCCGTCCTGTACGTTTTTAATGGTGGGGTTGGCTTTGACATCGCTGTAAACCTCATAAGCCATGCCGTTTTTGTCCAGCAGGGAGGTTACTTTGGTAGAAACGCCGAATTTAATCAGATCGGGGTCGGTAACGACCAGAGCTTTTTGAAAAGCACGGCCTTTTGCCTCATCCACGATGGCGGAAATGCAGCCTGCGCCGAAATAGGAGGTTTCATTCAGAATCATTCTGTTCATTGAAAAACATTCCTTTCTTTCGATAAAATCCAAATTTTGGGGTCTAAGAAAATTATAGCTGAAACGTTGCTACTTTTCAAGAGGATACGCAGAAATTTTGGGGAAAATTGAGAATTTTTTCACAAATTCCGGCGATTACTCATACAGGAATTTTTCCGGAAGAGTGACCTTGAAATCGACAGCCAAGTCGCGGAAATTCTGGGGAGTAATGGTCTGATGCTTGCCGCCCATCGAGAGGACTTTGACGAGGATCTCCGCGGACTTTTCGACGGTGTCCATCAGGCCGAAGGTCTCATCGAAATCTGTGCCGGAGCAGAAGATGCCGTGATGCGCCCAGATGGCGACATTATAGGACTTCATCAGTTCTGCGGTAGCCAGCGCGATATCGCGGCCGCCGGGAACCATCCACGGAACAACGCCGACGCCTTCCGGGAAGACAACAGGACATTCGGTTGCCATCTCCCAGAGTTCGCGGGTAAAGACTTCGTCTTTGAGCGGAAGGACAAAGGTCAGCGCAATGACGTTGGTGGTATGTGCATGGAGGATAACACGGTGTTTGCCGCCGGTCAGATCCTTTTTGATGGAGTGATTCATCAGATGGGTCGGCAGTTCGCTGGTAGGACGGCCACCCTCGGTGAGGCCCCAGACAATGCGGAATTTAGTACCGGTCTCATCGACTTCGACGATGCAGATATTGGCAGCGGGGTCGAGAATGACGTTGCGCATATACTTACCAGACCCGGTGACGAGGAAGTACTCGCCAGCGAGGTTTTTGACCTCGACGCCGATTTCCTGCCAGTCACGGTCATAGGTAAAGCAGGACTTCACTGCCTCGGCTTCCTCGGGTTTCATCCGATAGGAATAGTTACCGCCATTGCGCTCATGCCAGCCTTTGCGGAATGCGTCGTCGGTCAGGCGGATAAAGCCTTCCATAAATTTTTCCTGATAGATATCCATTCTGATAAATCCTCTTTTCTATTTGATGTGTATAAGACAAACGATCCTTTAGCGTTTGGAAAGGACGTCCTTTTCATATTTCTGAATTTCGGCGAGCCAACTTTCGCGGACGGGGACATTCTGACGGGTGCAGTATTCATCCCAGACAGCGGCGAACGGATAGGACTTGAGTTCCTCCTGCATGGCGAGCAGCGAAGTAAAGTCGCCGGCATCCTGGAACGCTTTAATTTTAGCGTGCGGGGTGAGCAGTGCCGAAAGAAGTGCCTTCTCCATGTTGCGCATGCCGATGACCCACGCAGCGACGCGGTTGATGCTGGCATCGAAGTAGTCGAGACCAATAAAGACGCGGTCGAGAGCATCGCAGCGGACGATTTCGTTGGCGATTTCCTTGAGTTCATCATCCAGCCGGACAACATGGTCGGAATCCCAGCGCATGGGGCGGGTGACATGCAGCGCGAGCTTTTCGGAGAAGAGAAGCAGAGACGGAATCTTATCCGAAACCATTTCGGTCGGATGATAGTGGCCGTTGTCGAGCAGGCAGAGCAGATTATTCTTGGCCGCGTAATTCATATAAAATTCGTGAGAACCTACAGTATAGGCTTCGAGGCCGATACCGAACACCTTGGATTCCACCGAATCATAGAGAACGCTGCCATCGAGTTTTTCCGCAAAAATTTCATCAAGAGATTCTTTCAGACGCATCCGGGGGCCCATCCGATCTGCGGGAACTTCCTTGTAGCCATCCGGAATCCAGATATTGTCGAGCGCAGGCTGTCCGAGTTCCTTACCGAAGCTTTCGGCGATCTTACGGGAACATTTGCAGTGGTCGATCCAGAATTTACGGATTGCCGGATCGGGATTGGATAAGGTCAGACTGTCCGCTGCTTTGGGGTGAGAGAAGAGGGTGGGGTTAAAATCCAAGCCGAGGCCGCGGGATTTCGCATAATCTACCCATGCCCGGAAATGTTCGGGTTTGAGGGCATCGCGATCCACCGGATGATCGGTGACAGCGTAGCTGGCATGCAGATTGACCTTGTGGGTGCCGGGAATCATTTTGAACGCTTCATCGAGGTCTGCGGTCAATTCCTCAAAATTGCGGGCCTTGCCGGGATAGTTACCGGTAGCTGCAATACCGCCGGACAGTTCTCCGGAATTTTCAAAGCCGTTTACATCGTCACCCTGCCAGCAGTGCATGGAAATCTTCACGCCGGCAAGCTTTTTGAGGGCTTCTTCAACGTCCACGCCGAGTCCGGCGTACAGTTCTTTTGCATAATCAAAATAATTGGACATGATAAACAACTCCTTTACGGTTGAATTTCTTTTACTGCGAACGAATCCGCGACGGCATGCCGCGCCTCTTCCACCGAAGAATAAGTGCCTTCCGCGATCATCTGCGCCAGAATATTGCCCAGCGCCGTTGCCTCAGAGGGTCCGGCATAGACTGTTTTGCCGGTAAACTCCGCGGTCAGCTGATTGAGGTACCAGTCCTTGCTGCCGCCGCCGACGATGTGGATGCAGGGAATGGCAATCCCCACGACATCCTCCATCTCCCGGACAGCTTTCCGGTATCCTTCCGCCAGACTTCGGTAGATGCAGGCCATCAGTTCCTCATTGTTCGCGGGAATCCGCTGCCCTGTACGGGCGCAATAGTCCTTTACCTCGGCAATCATGCTTTCGGGTGCAAGGAAGCACTCATCAGATACATCTACGTGGGACGGGAAATCCCCTGCCTTAATGGCGAGGTCGCAGAGATCGTCAAAGCTGTATTGGATTCCCTGCGCTTTGAATTCACGGCGAACCGACTGGATCATCCAGAGACCCATAATATTCTTCAGATAACGAAAACGATATCCGTATCCGCCCTCATTGGTAAAATTCAGGCGACAGCTTCTCTCCGAGCAGTCCGGTTCCATCCGTTCCACGCCGATCAGCGACCAGGTACCGGAACTGATATACATGGCATTTTCCTGTGTTTTCGGAACAGCGAGTACTGCTGATGCGGTGTCGTGTGTGCCGGGAAGGATTACTTTGCAGGTAAAACCGACCTGCTTTGCAATTTCCGGCAGGAGAGTGCCGACTTCGGTGCCGGGAAGGTTCAGTTCTCCGAAAATGCCGTCCGGGATGCCGAGCATCCGCATCAAATCACGGTCCCAGTCCTTGGCGGCCGCGTTGACAAGCTGGGAAGTCGTCGCCAGCGTGTACTCATTTTTCCCCACGCCGGTGAGAAGATAGTGGAAATATTCCGGCGTCATCAAAAAGCGTTTGGCTTTCTCCAGATATTCGGGATGTTCCTTTTTGATTGCCATGAGCTGGTAAATGCTGTTGAAACTCTGCTTCTGAATACCGGTGCGAGCATAGAGATCCTCCAGAGAAATGACTTTGGCAACCTCCTCATCCATGCCGATGGTGCGCGCATCACGGTAGGCGACGGTATCGCCGAGCACCTGCGCGTTCTCATCCAGCAGGACAAAATCGACGCCCCATGTATCAATGCCCATCGAAGCCGGAATTTTTCCAAGTTCCGCACATTTCTTCATTCCGGCGAGAATCTCGGAAAAAAGGCGTTCGAAATCCCAGCAGAAATGGCCGTTTTTCTCGGCAATTCCGTTTTCAAAGCGATAAACTTCTTCCAGAACAATCTTTCCGTTCTGTACGGAACCCAGGATATGGCGTCCGCTGGAAGCGCCGATATCTACTGCGAGGGTATAGCGAATATCCATAACATTCTCCTTTCTGGAAACGAATTTAAACGTTTTATTTCAGTCTTTATTTTTATTATACAACAAAAAATAAGCTTTGAAAAGGACTTAATTTGGGATTTTTTTCAACCGCATTTGCAAAAAGGCTGAATGGGTGTTGTAAAGAAAAAAGAATTGTGATAGAATCGAATCAGAAAGTGTGGACGGGAGGAATTGCATGACAGAACAGGAAGCCATTGCAGCGATTCATGCGCGTCCCCGCGGCGGGGAACGGACGTTGCGTCGGATGCTTGCACTCGCCGAGAAGCTTGGCCATCCCGAACGGGGATTCCGGGCATTCCATGTCGCGGGCAGCAACGGAAAAGGTTCCACGGCAGCCATGATTGCCTCGGCGCTTCAAGCTGGTGGATACCGGACGGGACTTTATACTTCGCCATATATCACCTGCTTTGCCGAGCGTTTTCAGATTGATGGGATACCCATTCCAGGCAAAGAACTCGCCTTTTGGACCAAAAAAGTGCTGGAGGCTGTTCATGACCTCGATGCAGAAGGGATTTTCTGCACCGAATTTGAATGCGGAACAGCAATTGCCTTCTGCTGGTTTGCGGCGCAAAAATGTGATGCGGCGGTGATTGAGACTGGTCTGGGAGGACGCAACGACGCCACCAACATTCTTCCTCCACCGCTGGTCTCGGTCATCACAGCTCTTTCGCTTGAACATACTGCATTGCTGGGAAATAGCCTCGCAGAAATTGCGTCCGAAAAGGCCGGAATCCTCAAAGGTACTGCCGCGGTCATCGCATCCGGCCAGCAGGAGGAGGCGATGGAGGTGCTGGAAGAGCAGTGCCGCCGAACCTATACCCGTTGGATTTGTCCGGATCTTGGGCAGGCACGAATTCTCCGAATGGACCGCAAAACTTTAGCCTTCACCTATCGGGATCATAAATATTCGCTGACCATGTCCGGCCGCCATCAGCTGGAAAATGCACTCAACGCCCTCACAGCGCTGGAAATGGCACAGGAGATACTGCCGATACCAGAGGACGCCATTTGCCGAGGACTTTCGTCTGCCCGAATGCCGGTGCGCTTTGAAACAGTAGCGGAACAGCCTGCTATTGTGCTGGACGGCGCCCACAATCCCCAAGGGGCGGGTGTGCTGGCAGAATTGCTGCGGCATTGCCCGGAATCCCCGAAAATCGGGGTAATCGGCATGCTTGCCGACAAAGATTGGCCTCATGCCGCGCGCATTCTGGCACAAGGTTTTGACCGGGTGATTGCTGTTCCAGTCGAAAACCCGCGCGCCTGCACGCCTCCCCCCGATCTTGCCGCCGCAGTGCAGGAAATCTGTCCGGCTGAATGGCGGAGTTCCCTTGCCGAAGGTCTAAAAGTGGCTCGCTCACTGGCAGGAAAAGATGGACTGGTCTGCTGTACCGGTTCTCTGTTTTTGGCGGCAGCCGCACGAGCCATGATTCTTGATTCCAATTCCAGAAAGGATGTTATTTATGCCGATTCTCTACAATGCTGACACCCGAACCTTCCGCATTGACGCGGGAAATTCCAGCTACGCCTTCTGCATCGATTCTCATGAGGCTCTGATTCATCTTTACTACGGACCTCGCATCTCCGACACGGATCTTTCAGGCCTGGAGTTCTCACTGGGTCTAGCTTCCTTCAGCCCCAATCCCCCGGACGGTGCTGGAAGTCCCTTCACTTACGACAGCGCTCTTCAGGAATATCCGGTCAACGGAACCGGCGACTACCGGCTGGCTGCTCTCTCCATCCGGGGAGAAAACGGCAGCACCGCGACCTGTCTGCGCTACCATTCCCACACCATCCGGCAGGGAAAATATGCGCTGGATGGACTTCCCGCTGTCTATGCCACAGATTCGGAAGCTTCTACACTGGACATTTTGATGGAAGATCCGCTTACTGGCGCTGAGGTTCATTTGCTTTACGGTGTCCTGGAAGGATATTCGGCAATCACCCGTGCAGCAATTATCCGCAACGGCGGCAAAGCGCCTTTCTTTATTGAAAAAGCAGCCAGCGCAGCGGTCGATTTCAACCGGATGGACTTCGACTTGATCCATCTTTACGGACAATGGTCTCAGGAACGTCAGATTTCCCGCTCTCCCCTCACCCACGACATCCGTTCCATCGCCAGCAAGCGCGGATCCTCTTCCCATAATCATAATCCTTTTGCAGCGCTCGCCGGTGCCTATACCGATGAAAACCGCGGTGATGCCTATGGCTTCAGCCTGATTTACAGCGGAAACTTTGCCATCGAAACGGAATGTGACGCCTACGATGCCACCCGTCTTGTGATGGGTATAAATCCCATTGACTTTGAATGGACGCTGGCGCCCGGCGAAATTTTCACCGTGCCGGAAGCAGTTCTTGTTTATTCGCAGGAAGGTCTCGGCGGCATGTCCCGCACTTTCCACCAGCTTTACCGCCGCCATCTCTGCCGTGGCGAATGGAAGGAAAAAATCCGCCCCATTCTGGTCAACAACTGGGAAGCAACTTATTTTGATTTCAATGAAGAAAAACTGTACGCCATTGCAAAAGATGCCGCAGAGTTGGGAATCGAAATGCTGGTTATGGATGACGGCTGGTTTGGTAAGCGCGACAATGACCGTTGTTCGCTGGGCGACTGGTTTGTCAATGAGCAGAAACTCAAAGGCGGCCTGAACGCACTGGTCGATCGTATTAATGGTCTGGGATTGAAATTCGGCATCTGGTTTGAACCGGAAATGATCTCTCCCGACTCAGATCTGTACCGCACTCACCCTGAATGGACTCTCTGCGCCCCCGGTCGGGATCCCTCTATTGCCCGCACCCAGTATGTGCTGGACATGACCCGGAAGGATGTGCAGGATTACCTCTTTGATACCATCTCCTCGATTCTGTCCTCCGCTAATATTGCCTATGTTAAATGGGACTTTAACCGTAACCTGACGGAAGCCGCCAGTGCCGCTCTCCCTCCAGAACGGCGCAAGGAAACGTTCCATCGTTATGTTTTAGGACTTTACAGCCTGCTCGAACGTCTCACCTCCGCTTATCCGCACATTCTGTTCGAAGGATGCTCGGGCGGCGGCGGACGGTTTGATCCGGCCATGCTCTACTACTCTCCCCAAATCTGGACCAGCGACGATACCGATGCAATGGAACGCTGCCGAATTCAATACGGCACCAGTATGGTCTATCCGCCTTCCTCCATCAGCGCACATGTCTCCGCAGTCCCCAATCATCAGACAAAACGTATTACCAGCTTTGAAACCCGCGGAAATGTCGCAATGGCTGGTGCCTTCGGCTATGAGCTGGATCTGACCAAGCTGACCGCAGAGGAAAAAGAACTGGTCAAAAAGCAGGTAGCACAATATCACGCCTATGCGCCGCTGGTGCAGGACGGCGATTTCTACCGCTTAATCAGCCCGTTTGCCGATGAAAATCGCTGCGCTTGGATGTCCGTATCTGCAGACAAATCGGAAGCTCTAGTGACCTTTGTCGTTCCCCGCACTCGGGTGAATTTTACCAGCTATCTCCGGCTGGCCGGATTGGATCCGCAGCGTTATTATCAGGATGACCTGACCGGCGCGGTGCGTTCGGGTGCTCTGCTGATGAATGCGGGCATCAATCTCTCCCGCAGATGGGAGGACGGCGAAAGCGTTCTCATCCACCTCAAAGAAGTGCAGAAATAAAGGAGTTTTCTCATGATAAAATCCCAATTTTCTCCTGTAAATGAGGGTTTCGACTACACCTTTGATTCCCGGATTTCAGAAGAGGTTCTTCGCAACTATCTGGCCCGCTCGATGGTGCTGAGTCTCTTCGACAGCGGGAATGAATACGGCATTCCTTCCGAAAAGCTAGAGGAAGAAGCCATTCGGATTATAACCGGCTGCGGTGCCAAGTATCTTGCCCGCGCCGGTTGCGCATGGATTCCGTCCGGAAAGGAAACGGAACGCTGGGAAGACATGCGCCGGCTAGCGGAAAAGCTGCATGCCGCAGATCCCGAACTGATTCTGGAAGCCTGTATTTTTGAAACAGCTTATCCCTGTTTTGAAGAATTTGAAATCCCCACGCATGTTTTGGAGGCCTTCGGCCAAAAACCGGAAAAACGTCACTTCCGTTATGCGGATATGCTCTTTCCGGACGGGCGTTATGTCGACCATTGGGAGCCAGGCGGCAGCGTGCCGGACATCACCCGCCTCGAAACCCAGATGTTTTTCTACTTCCGGGGATGCCTGTATATTGACCTCGGGTTTGAGGCCCTCCACTGCGGACAGGTGCTGCTCATGGGCGAAACGGACCCGGATCACGCCTGTTGGACCAGAGTCTTGAACCTTCTGCGGGACTATGCCAAAACCCATGCGCGGCGGCACTTTGTCCTGCTGAATGCTCATACCCACGGCATGATCGGTACCGACGGCAAACTGCTCTTTGATTTCCACGCATATCCAGCGCGGCCGGTCGCATTTGCCGAAGATCCGCCTCACATTGCAACCGAACACAATCCGCAGCGCTGCCGTCTCATCAGCGGCTGGGGAAATTCCATCTATAATCGGAGTCTGGGCGGTCTGACCCACAGCGGCTGGACCTGTGAGCATCTCCCCTACTTTGTGGAAATCGACAACTACGGCTGTCAGCCGCCGGAACTGCTGAACACGCAGGTGGATTATTACCCGTGGGGATATGACGAAATTAGCTGGTTTGCCAATCAGCCCAAATGGTACCGCAAACAATGGATTGCGGAAGCTTGGCAATGGCTGCAGGAAACTGATCCCAACGGATATCTCGAGCTGCTGGGCGGCCGCACGGCGCGCTTTTATGATCCCGAGTCGCCGGATCTCCTCACGCGCGGAACATTCTACTATGTCAATGGACCAGAATTCCAGGATCTCGATATTTTAACGGACACGTGGCAGGCTGACCATGATACCCGCACCAAGAAAGGAGTGACACCATGAATATTGAAGAGGAATTTCCCATTTTATGGAAGGACCGGAAGCATTTCATGTGGTTCCCATGGAGTTTCACCCGCTATACGCTCGACCAGAGCCGGCTGTATCTGGATATCGGACTGCTGAACACCAAGCATGATGAAGTTTTATTATATCGTGTGGTGGATATTTCGATGACTCGTTCCCTTGCTCAGCGGATCTTCGGGACGGGCAGCATCACCCTCTACACCAAAGTCGATATCTCCGGTGAAATCCATCTGAAAAACATCAAAAATCCGGACAAAGTCAATCGCATGCTCTCCAACCTGATTGAACAGGCGCGAAATAAAAAGCAGGTCGTAGGGAAGGAATTTTATTCCGATGAGCATGACTGTGACCATGACTTTTCAGAAGATGTCGAAGAATAAGCCACAAACCGCCTGCTAAAACAGGCGGTTTTAATTTTCTTTGTAACATCTTTCCTTCCGGCGGCACTTATTAACAGAACGAAAGGAGGGATTCCGTGGATTTGATCGAAATATTTTACCGCACCTATAAAGAAGATCTCTATCGATATCTGCTTCGTCAGACGCGGGATCCCGTCTTAGCAGAGGAACTGCTGGCTGAAACCTTTTTGCAGGCAATCCGTGCTCTGCCCGGATATCGACAGCAGAGTCCGCCGGAAATCTGGCTGTGTGGGATTGCACGCCGTGTTTGGCTACGCAATCTCCGCAGAGAATCAAAACGCGAAATTCCTGTGGAAGACGAATTACTTGCCCTTTATCTGACCGATTATCCGGAAGAACAAACCGACATCCGTCTCCGGCTTGAGCGAGTGAAAATCCTACTAAACCAAATGGATGAACGTTCCAAAAAAATTATCCTACTGCGGGCAGAAGGATATTCTTATCGGGAAATTGCAGTAAAAATTGAGATCCGAGAAAATTCAGCCCGCGTACTTGAATGCCGTGCCCGAAAATGGCTGCTTCAAACGCTGGAAAAGGAGGGATTATGATGAAAAATGAGATTGGATGCGGTGTATGTCGGGATCTGTTGCCGCTGGTAGAGGACGGTATCGCCAGTGAGGAAAGTACCGTACTGGTGGAAGAACATCTCCGCAACTGCCCGGAATGTCGGGATTTTGCAAGTGGAAATCCGAGCATTGCCCCGAAACAGTCGGATTTTTCCAACCCTCTGCGTCGACTCAAAGCCCATCTCTTGGTATGGGCTGGAAGCTTTTTGCTGATTGGATGCCTATGCGGCGTATTGATCGGGTATTCAGCAGAAATGTTTTACAATTTTCTCCTGATGCCGGGGGCAGGTGCTGCTGGATACTGCCTCTTTCGAAAAAAATGTTGGATTATCCCATTGGCAGTTGCCGGTCTCTCCTACCTCTGGCAGACGGCAGCGTCCCTTTTGACAGAAGGGATACAGAACGGTATTTTTATCGCACATCTTCCGTTTGCCCTGATATATGCGGTCCTATCCTGCATCGGAATCCTAATTGCCGCCCTGTTGAAGTTCGCCTTCCGAAAGGAGGATTTTCATGACGACAAAAAAACGCATTCTTAAAATTCTGTCGGCACTCTCTGCCTTTGCGCTCATTGCCCTGCTTCTCCTAATCACATCTGCCCTGCGCGGCAATCCTATCTCTATGATCTGGGCAAAAATTGACATCCGCGCCTACGTCGAAGAAACTTATCCGGACCGAAATTTCATAATTGACCGTCCGCGTTACAGTTTTAAAACCGGTGGTTACTATGCTTCCGTCACGGATCCGGAAAGCCCTGACACGATTTTTTCGGTTTTTTGGGAAGGAGGAGACGTCCAATACGACAACTATTCCTATGAAGTGGAAGAAAAAAACAGTACGCTTCGCCGTTTTTCAGAAGCATACGATCGCGCAGTGACGGAAGCGGTAGAACGTGAATTTCCATATGAAATTGAACTCTGCTATGGCGATTTGCAGATGCTGGAGGCATGGCCGGAACTAGAACTGGATATGCCGTTTTCAATGAATGAAATTCCTGGTGGAAATATCGTAGTCTGGATTGTAGAACCAGAACCAGATTGGAACAAAATGGCGGAATCGCTTCTCATTCTGGATGAAATTATGCGTCGAAACGGAATCCCAGTACTGCAGTATTCTCTTTCCCTACGCCTCCCGCTCGGTGAAAATGAGGAATGGATGGGGGAGGGGCTCAGTATATTTGAATATCCTTCATCCAAGATAGAAAAGGAGGATCTTCCAAATCAACTAGAAAAATTTTACCATGACTGGCAGCAGGAGAATGAAAAAAATGATTCGTAAAATTTTGACTGAGAAGGATATGAAAGAAATCTACTCTCTGCATATGATGCGGGATTTTCCAGACGCGGAACGCAAACCTTTGCAAACCGTCTTAACTCTCATGCAGCGAAAAATTTACCACTGTTTTGGCTGGTTTGACGGACAGAAACTGGCTGCTTATGCCTGTATTGTAGAGTTGCCCGGACTGAAAACAGTGCTTCTGGATTATTTTGCCGTTTGTCCGCACGGACGCGGCCAGGGCCTCGGCAGTATGCTTCTGCTCGAGATGACCGAATATTATGCTGTTCAAAATCTGGACGTTCTGCTGGAAGCAGAACATCCGGCAGGTGCGCCTGATCCTGAAATTGCAGCGCGTCGAATTGCTTTTTATCAACGCTGCGGCGCTGTCCGCGCTTCAATGGACAGCATTATTTTTGGCGTACACTATCAAATTCTAGCGCTTGGAGGACAAGTTTCCCCAAATGATTTGCCCGCTCAGTTGGACGCCTGTTACCGGCATCTGCTCACACCGGATCTTTATCAAAAACAGGTTTCCTTTCTTCCGCCTGCCAATTAAGGCAGGCGGTTTTTTAATTGGAAAACCTGATTTCCTCTTGACTTTTTTGTCAAAAACATCTATGATGATAATTATGGAAGTATGTTCATAAATTAGATTTATTGTGAATTTTATAACAAATAGGAGGCATTTCCATCAAACAGCTTCGTATTCTTCTGCTGGCAGTTGTTTTGATAGCGGCCGCTGTTTTCCTCTGGCTGGCTGGACAGAAAAAAGAGGCACAGCAGCAAGCCGCTTCCCATCCAGTTTCTCAACCGATTTTATACACTGCGGAATTTACATTTTTAAATCAACCGGCAGTTTTTGAGGTGTCTGGTCCTGATGCAGAATCATTTCTTGAGGAAATTTCTTCGGATTTGCAGAAGTTGGATCAGGAATGGTCTTCGTCACAGCCGGAATCTATTCTGCGGCAAATTCAAAACGATGCGGGAATCCAGCCGACTTCTCTGACCGATTCTCAATATGCACTTATTGAGCAGGCATTTGAACTTGTCAGCCAGTCCGATGGTTCTTATGCTTTGACTGTGGCGCCGCTTTCTGCTCTTTGGGAAAAAGGAGAGCCTGCCCCCAATGAAATCGGCAGCGCCCTCAGTCTTATAGACGATAGCCAAGTGCTTCTGGATGCCGATGCTCAAACGATTTTTCTTCCGCGCCCCGGATATGCGATTGAAATGGAACCGTTTGTATGCGGATTCGCCGCCAAAGAAATCCTTGCAAAATGTCAGACGCAGGAAATCGAAGGCATCCGGGCAAGTTTCGGCAATATTCAAATTTCTGTAGGACAAAGTCCGGATGGTATTCCGAACAATCTTGAAATCACCGGATCGGATAGCTCTGTTCTGGCTTCTGTCTCCAATGAAACCCGAGCAGCCGTAATTGAATCCGGACCGGTTTTTGACCTTTCGACCGGATATCCGGCTGAAACGGAAATCCAGTCCGCAATTGTCTTCTGCGAGGATCCGGTTTATGCAGAATGGGCCGCAAAGCTTCTGTTCTGCGGTAAAATGACACCGGAACAAGCCTCCGCCGACGGGCAAAACTGCGACATTCTTTTAATTTATTCCAATGGTGAAATCACTGCTACGGATAAATTACAGGACAAGATCCTGAAACCCTCGGATTTCTCCACGCAAAATAATACGGAAGGAGAAAACGATTGAAAAAAATACAAATTGGAAAACAATCTTGGTATTGGTGGATCGGAATTGCGTTTCTGCTTGTTGCCTGTATTATATGGATTGCCCGCCAAAATTCCCGTCCCAAGGGAAGTTGGGCCAAAATCGAATCTGCTGATTCTGTCCAATATGTTTCACTGGAAGAAGATGGCACTTTCGGGTTGGAATGTAATTCTTCCATTCGTTTTGAGGTGAAAGACGGCGCCATCCGCTTTATCGAGGCCGATTGCCCGGACAAGATCTGCGAAAAAGAGGGGTTTCTTTCCAAAATCGGGGAAACTGCCGCCTGTCTGCCGCGGGAAACCATCGTTGTCATTATCGGAGGGCCGGAAGGCGAGGTGGATGCCGTTGCCGAATAAAAAACATTTCTCCGCTCGTTCCCTCGCTTCGATGGGATTACTGATGGCACTGGCAGCCGCCCTGAATTTTGCGGAAAATCTCATTCCCGCTCTTCCGATGATGCCGCCCGGCGTCAAACTGGGATTGTCCAATATTGTGGTAGCGTACTGTCTGTTTTATCTGGGCAGAAAGGAAGCGGCGGTCATTGCCGTACTGAAATCCGGCTTTGTGCTGCTGACGCGCGGTGTCTCCGCAGGCGCTATGAGTTTCTGCGGCGGCATGCTTTCCCTTCTGGTGATGATGCTGGCAATCAGATGCACCATTCCCGGCAAAAGCCGGTATTTTTATGTCAGTATACCGGGAGCAGTCTCCCATAATATCGGCCAACTACTGATGGCCTCCCTACTTTTGAAAAACACGGCGGTTTTTTACAGCCTGCCGGTTTTATTGATCGCCGGCGTCCTGATGGGATGCGTCACGGCAATTCTTCTGCGCACGGTCTTGCCCGCTCTTCGCAGGATTTCCGCCGCAGGGGGAAAACAATTACCTTCCGGAAAGGATGAATCGTAAATGCTCAAACTGAATGGACTCAAACTGCTCCATTACAAGAATTCGCAGGATGCCCAGACGGTCGATATGCCCGTCCCCGCAACTGTCCGCATTCCGATGGTGCAGCACATGGGTGCCCCCTGCGTTCCCACAGTCAAGCCGGGCGATGAAGTGCTCGTCGGCCAGCTGATCGGCAGCAGCGATCAAGCTTTCTCGGTGCCGATTCACAGCTCGGTATCGGGTAAGGTCAAAGCGATCGAAGACTATGTCACTTCGATGGGTTCTATCGTCAAGCGGGTCGTAATTGAAACGGATGGCGAACAACGCGCAATTGAAGGCACTCCCCGCACCGTCTCCACCCAGCAGGAACTAGTGGATGCGGCACGGGAAGCAGGTATCGCCGGTCTAGGCGGGGCAGGATTTCCCACCCACATCAAGCTGGCCTACAAGGATGTCGACCGTGTGGACGCACTCGTCATCAATGCAGCGGAATGTGAACCATACATCACTTCGGACTATCGCGAAATGCTGGAAAATCCGGATGACATCATCGGCGGTATTCAGACCGTCATGAAATGTTTGAATATTTCCAAGGCCTTTATCGGTATCGAGGACAACAAGCCGGAAGCCATTGCCCTGCTCAATAAAAAAACAGCCGGTACTTCCATTCATGTAGAGGCTCTTCGGAGCATTTACCCGCAGGGCGCAGAAAAAGTTCTGATCTACAATACGACAGGCCGCATCATCGAGGAGGGTGAAATCCCCGCCGACAAAGGTGTCATTGTCATGAATGTTACCACTGTGGCAAATCTTCACCGCTTCCTCACAACCGGAATGCCTCTGACTCACAAGCGTGTCACCGTGGACGGCGATCTGGTACAGAAACCGATGAATGTCCGGGTTCCGATCGGCACCATGATCTCGGATCTGCTCGCCTTCGCGGGTGTGGATACCCAGAAGGTCCGCAAAGCTCTGATGGGCGGCCCCATGATGGGTACGGCGCTCGATACGCTGGAAACTCCCGTCATCAAAAACAACAACGCCATTCTGGTGCTGGATGAAAAGCATGCCGCCCCGCCCAAAACAACTGCCTGCATCCGCTGCGGGCGCTGCATTGACGTCTGCCCCATGAACCTCATGCCCGCGGCGCTTGAAAAGGCATTCGACCAGCAGGATACCGAGCAGCTCGAAACGCTGAAAGTCGGCTTGTGCATCAACTGCGGAAGCTGCACCTATGTCTGCCCGGCCAAACGCAATCTTGCCCAGAAAAACCAGCTTGCCAAAGCGCTGCTCAAGCGTAAAAAATAGCGGAGTAAGGAGAGAACTGACAACATGAACGCATTCATTGTATCCCCATCGCCCCATATCCGGAGCGATCGCACGACCCAAAACATCATGCTGGACGTCATCATCGCCCTCTGTCCCGCACTGATCGCATCGGTCATTATTTTCGGCTGGCGGGCATTTCTCATTTCAGCCGTCTGCGTGCTGTCCTGCGTACTGATCGAGTACCTGTGCCGCCGCCTCATGAAAAAGGAACAGACAATCACCGACCTGAGCGCCGTTGTAACCGGCCTTCTGCTCGCCATGAACCTGCCGGTCACCATCCCGCTCTGGGTGGCGGTATTCGGCTGCTTTATTGCAATTGCGGTCGCCAAACAGCTCTTCGGCGGCATCGGCCAGAATTTTGCCAACCCCGCTATTGCAGCCCGCGTGATTCTGCTGGCATCCTTCGGCGGCTACATGACCAACTACACCAAGCCGTTTGATTATGCGGGCGTGGACGCAGTAGCAACTGCCACTCCCCTTGTCCAGCTGGCAAACGGCGAAGAGGTTCCCACCCTTCTCCAGATGTTCCTCGGCGACAAAGCCGGCTGTATCGGTGAAGTTAGTGCGCTAGCCCTGCTGATCGGTGGCGTCTATCTCGTCATCCGCAAAGTCATCAAGCCGATCACCCCTCTGGTCTTTATTGGCACTGTCTTTGTATTCAGTGGAATTCTGGGAGCCGATCCCTTTTATCAGATCCTCTCCGGCGGCCTGATGATCGGCGCCATCTTTATGGCAACAGACTATGCCACCACTCCCTCTACTAACTGGGGCAAAGCCGTTTTCGGACTGGGTGCCGGCCTTCTGACCGTCCTCATCCGGCAGTTCGGCAACTATCCGGAAGGCGTTTCCTTCGCCATTCTGCTGATGAACATTCTCACCCCGCAGATCGACAAACTCGCAACCCACAAGCCTCTGGGCGGAAAGAAGGTGGAGAAACATGCGTAAAACTTGGGATCTCATCCGCCCGACCGTCATTCTGGTGCTGGTTTGCGCCATCGTTTCGGGACTGCTGGCCCTTACCTACAATCTGGCGGGCGTTGCAGAACTGGCAAATGCCGGATATTCTGACGAAAAACTGGCAGAATATGCTACCGTTGCCCTGCCGGAAGCAGATAAACTGGAACAGGTGGAAATCGAAAGCGATGACAAGGATCTAAAGTTTGTCTACAAGGCATCCAATGGTGCCGGAATGGCGCTGGTCCTGAATGTCAAGGGTTATGACTCCACCAAAATGGTAATTATGTACGGATTTAATACAGAGGGTATTTTACAGGGCGTGACCGTAATTTCGGATAATGAAACGCCTGGTATCGGCAAAAACGTTGTCGGCGATACCGAATATCTGGCGCAATATGCCGGACAGACCGCCGATAACCTGAACGTCGATACCATTTCCGGCGCAACCAAAACTTCCGCCGGCATCAAAAAAGGCGCAGAACATGCCTTTGCACTCTTTGAAGAACTTAGCGGGGAGGTATTGGGCTGATGAGCTGGACAAAAGAATTTTTAAAGGGAATCATCAAGGAAAACCCGACTTTGGTCATGCTGCTGGGCACCTGCCCCACCCTTGCCATGACCAGTCAGGCAGTGAATGCGCTCGGCATGGGCATTGCCACCACCTTTGTACTGTTGGGATCCTGTATCGTTATTTCCCTGCTGAAAAATATTATTCCGTCGCAGGTGCGGTTGCCCTGCTACATTGTCATTATCGCAGGGTTCGTTACCTTAGTCAGCTTTCTTTTGCAGGTTTATGTACCGGAACTATATAGCGTGCTGGGCGTTTTCCTCTCGCTGATTACCGTAAACTGCATCATTCTCGGACGTGCGGAAGCATTTGCCAGCAAAAATACCGTCAGCCGTTCCATTGCAGATGCACTGGGAATGGGTATTGGCTTTACACTGGCGCTGCTGCTGGTTGGATCTGTCCGTGAAATTCTGGGTATGGGAAGCTGGTTCGGCATTGACCTCACCTTCGGCGTGCTGGAGCCTATCCTGCTCTTCGCGACCCCGGCAGGCGGATTTATGGTATTCGGCTTGATGGTTGCGATCGTGAATAAGCTGAGCAATTATCAGATTTCCAAAAAGAAGATGGGTTGCGAAGGCTGTCCGGGCGGATGTGCTTCCTGCACCAGCCACTGTGCGGAGAAAAAGGAGGGAAATGACTGATGAAAGAAATGCTTGCAATCCTGTTCAGCGCGATCTTGGTCGACAACTTCGTGCTGTCCAAATTTATGGGAATCTGCCCCTTCATCGGCGTTTCCAAAAAGACGAGTTCTGCTTTCGGCATGAGCATTGCCGTTACCTTTGTTATGGTGATGTCCACCATCCTGACATGGCCGATTTACACCTACATTTTGGTCCCGGAGGACGGTTCCCACGACTACGGTTATCTCAAAACCTTGACCTTTATTCTGGTCATTGCGCTGTTTGTACAGCTTGTAGAAATCCTCATCAAAAAATTCATGCCGCCCCTTTATAAATCTTTGGGCATCTACCTGCCGCTGATTACCACCAACTGCGCGGTACTGGGCGTTACCATTCTGAACATAGACAACGCCTATAATCTGGGCCAGTCCATCGTAAATTCCTTGGGCGCCGGTTTAGGATTTATGGTAGCATTACTGCTATTTTCGGGAGTTCGGGAACGCATTGAACGTGCGGACGTTCCCAAAATGTTTAAGGGTGTACCGGCGGCACTTGTTGCAGCTGGTATTGTCGCTGCTTCTTTTGCAGGCTTCGGCGGTCTGGTAGAAAACCTGTTCGGCTGATAAGGAGGATTTTACAAGATGGATTATTTAATTCCGATTTTACTCTTTGTCGGACTGGGAATTCTGGCGGGAGTATTGCTCACCGTCTTTTCCCGTCTGTTTGCCGTCGAACAGGATGAGCGTGCAGTACAGGCACGAGAAGCTCTGCCCGGGGCAAACTGCGGTGCCTGCGGATATGCGGGCTGTGACGCCTACGCCGAAGCAGTCGCAAATGGGGCACGCACCAACGCATGTATTCCCGGCGGCGATGCGGTGGCAAAAAAATTGAGCGCCATCATGGGTACCGCATTTGAGGATGTTGTAGAACAAGCCGCGGCTGTCCGCTGCAACGGAAACTGCGGCGTAACCCAAGAAAAATATGAATATGCCGGTGAAATGACCTGTGAGGCATGCAGCAAGCTTTATGGCGGGCGAGGCAGCTGTCCTTCCGGATGTATCGGACTGGGAGACTGCGTTAAAGTCTGCCCCTTCCATGCGATCTCAGTGCAGAATGGTGTCGCCGTTGTCGACCGTTCCCTGTGTACCGGCTGCGGTCTCTGCGCGCAAACATGCCCGAAGCATTTGATCGAAATATTCGACGCAACCAAAAAGGTCGAAGTCCTGTGTTCCAGCCCACTGAATGGCAAAGCAACCATGGCAGCCTGCAAAGCTGGTTGTATTGGCTGTAAAAAATGCGAACGCACCTGTGAACAGGGTGCCATTCATGTGGAGAACTTCCACGCGGTAATCGACCATAACAAATGCACGAACTGCGGTGCTTGTGCAGAAGGCTGTCCCACCCATTGTATCCACATTCTGTAATAATTTATTTCATAAAAAGACTGGATTCCTTTCAGTAGGTATCCAGTCTTTTTTATACTCCGATTTATATAAATACGTATAAAATGTCTTAATATGACAGCTAACAAAAAACAAAGTAATGAAAATTGTCTCCAATTATTGTGCAATTCTCCAAACATTTATTTTCGCATGGAATCTATAAAAAAATTCCAAAAAAAGATCTGTTTTGTGACTGGCGTGTGACCGAACATTGCTATAATAAAGACAATCAATCCGCTTCTGGGCGGAAATAGAAAGATAATTTTGAATTGGAGGCGTTATTATGAAGTTCAAGAAATTGCTCGGCATCGCTTTGTCGGCTGCTCTGGCGGTTTCAGCGGTTGTTCCGTGGACTGGACTAACCGCAAGTGCAGAAGGCCCCACCGAATATGACGGTGACGAACTGCCTTTGGAATTAACGATTGATGAATTTGGAAAGGAACCTTATTATTTTTCACATTCTATTTACCAATACGGCAATCCATGCACAGGATATCCATACGCACAATTAGAAAATACAACTTATAGTGAACCTGAACATCATTACGTTATGGTAAAAGAAACATCCGATACTGATGAAATTGCTTATGTTCGGTGTGATTATTATAACGATTGGGCAGATGATCAAAATGAATGCAAAGGTCACAACTATGCCTATATTGTCTGCGATGACGATAACTCCGGTAAAGAAGAAATTATTCAAGAGCATGATGGTAAAATCTACTGTGATGGTGAATGTGAGGAAGCCGTAGACTTTATTGATAAAGACGGCAATTCTTTTGAAGTTCCTGAAACATTGGTAGGTAAAGATGAAATTACCACCTATACTTATGGATGCGAAGAGCACCATGGTATTTCTTGGGAAGGAAATAAAGTCTATTTCCATTATACCAAAGATTCTTCCGAAACCACCAATGAATATACGATTAACTTTACAGTAGATCCGACTAATGTTGCCACATTAGAATTTTCTTCTGACAAGGTAAAAGAAGATGAGATCATAACTTTCCCGACATACGAAATTACGGATACAAACTATAAATTTGACGGCTGGTATATGAGTGATGGGCTGCCCGTTCTGGATCCTTCTAACCTGAGAGCCAACGGCGATGCCACCTATACCGCGAAGTTTTCACCCAAAACCGTGGATCCGCAGGCAAAAGAAGTGGATCAAGTACAGATTGTCATCACTCCTGCTTTAGAGAAAGCGATTGAATCCAATTATTATCAGGGTTGGTTCAATAAATATTATGATGATATCACCGAAGTTCATATGGACGGAAAAGATGGCAGTCATATTAAACTGTTCTCATCGAATTGGCAAACTTCTGAAGATGGATATTGGCATGTCCCGAAAGTTGCTTTTGTTGACGGATTAACCGATCAAAACTATGAAGAAGCTTTGAAGGCTGAGTTTGATGGAATTACTGTCATCGCATATAACTGGATGGGTGTTTACCAAGAAAAATACAACTTCAATTTGGCATCCGGTTCGGGCAATCCTATTGGATATATTGAAAGCATCACATTCGAAGAAGATGCTCCTTTATACTGGGGTGCCGGCTCTTCTGATGGAAACGGCAATGTTGTAGTGATCACACTGGATTATAAGGGAACTACACCTACACCGGATACTCGCGATATCACCGTTAAGTACGTTGATCGTGAATTAAAATCCATTGCAGATGATGAAATTTATTCCGTTGATATCGAAGTCTCAACTGAAACATGGGCGGATAATTTTATCAAAGAAGATAATTTTAAAGAAGAAATCGACAATATGACCTTCAGCGGAGAATACAGCATTGATATGGCTACCCCCGATACTGTTTATCTGCTCTACACTGAAAAATCGACAGAACCTACAGAAGTTTTAGATTATACCATCCATTATGGTGTACAGAACATTGCGACAGATCCCGCAACATGGTACGAGCTGGATTCAATTGATGGACGTATTGCCAATGCCAGCACACCGATTACAGTAGAAATCAAATCTTTCACCAATTTTGATTTTGACAAAGTGGTATACAATGACGAAGTCATTCCTGCGGTGTCCGGTGAATATAAAGTGGCACATGACACTTTGAAAAAAGCAGATATCTATGTAGTATACACTGTATCTGTTCCACAGCCCGATCAATATGCATATAGTATTGTCACCTATTTAGACAATAGCTATTATGATGGAACCGGTGTCCTGACAACAACAAGCGACGAACTGGATTATACCGTACCAACACTCGATGGAGCTTCCTTGACCGCAGCAACCTTTAATGGTGTTGATATCATGAGCATTGCAGAGGAAGGAGCGCAGCTGCATGCTGACAATCTTCTGAAAGATGAACTGAATGTAATTGTATTTGAGTTCACCTCGGATGAAGTTCCTCCTCAGGTAAAAGACTGGCGTTATGAAATCCGTTATGTCTCTGGTGATACAAGATTGGATACTGTCACCGGCGATGCAGAAGATCAAGAAAGCAAAATTGTCAACATTCCGATCAAATCCTTTGACGGATATTCTTTCAGCAAAGTAACAGATGGAAACGGTGAGCAGCTGCTTCCTTCAGGAAACGACGTATATAAGGCGCCGCTTGTGGCAGAGGATGAAGTTACTGTAATCACAGTATATTATACTCAAACTCCTCCTGTCGACCCGGAAGAGCCAGACGACAAGGATGATGGCGATAAACAGCTTCCTTATATTCCGCCCCAGCCTGACACAGATGACGGCGAAGATTTGGAAGAACCCGATGTACCGTTGGTAGATCCCGGCGACCTGAATCCTGGAACCTCCACTACGGATGAGGCTGTGAAAATTGATGGTCCTGTAACCTCCACTGGCGATGGGGAAACCATTGATGAAGATGGTGTACCGCAAGTCGATGCACCGAAGACCGGCCGCCGTATTGCAAGCAGCTTGGCACTTCTGGCCGGTGCTGCAGCAGTTGCTGTAATTACCTTTAAAAAACGCAATGACAAATAAGATTTTTTAAGGGAATCCAAATCCCCCTCTTTATGAGGGGGATTTTTGGTATCAAATAATGGGAGAGAATACTATGATTATCGGATTTGCTCACAATGCCTATCGTGTAATGGATATGGAAAAATCCCTTGCATTTTACTGCGGAATATTGGGTTTTGAACAGATTTTCACGATGTATGATGATAACGGAAATCCTACCACTGTTTATCTAAAAATAGCTCACGAACAATTTCTGGAGCTTTTTTATGGTGGAACAAACAGGCCTGACACAAGCCCTCATGCAACCGGTTACTGTCATCTATGTTTGGCAGTTGATGATGCTGCAAAAGAATATGAACGCATCCAAACCGTTTGGCCGATAAAAAGGCCTCTCAAAACTGGACGGGATACCAACTGGCAATTCTGGATCACAGATCCGGACGGAAATGACATTGAATTTATGCAGCTTTGTCCGACTTCCAAACAATATCAATCTTGTCATTAATTATAAAAAGGGGGCGCTGAAATCAGCGCCCCTTCTCATTGGAAAAATTTTTCCCAATATCCCATTATAAAAATAAAAATGATGATGACTGGCAAAACAAAAGTAAAATATCCACGAAGCCATCGGGGAAATTTAATTCCTTTACCGGAATCCGCTTCCGCCAAAAATTTTTTCCAACCCCATCCATATTTGGTAGTACAAAAAAGCAGATAGAACATTGCACCAAGGGGAAGGACGTTATTTGTGACAATAAAATCTTCCAGATCCATAATCGTACTACCTTCGCCAAAAGGTTGAATGCCACTGAGCAAATTAAATCCAAATAGACATGGTAGAGACAGTAGTGTAATGAGAATGATATTGATTGCAACAGATTTCTTCCGACTCCATCCCTTTAAGTCCATTCCGAATGACACCAAATTTTCAAAAACAGCCACAATAGTGGAAAGAGCAGCAAAAAATAGAAATAGGAAAAATAAAGCACCCCAAATTCTGCCGCCAGCCATTGCATTGAACACATTCGGCAGAGTGATAAAAACAAGTCCCGGGCCTCCCTGAGGATTAACTCCATAGGTAAAACAGGCAGGAAAAATAATCAAACCTGCCATAAAAGCAACACAGGTATCCAATACTGTTATATTGATAGATTCTCCTGTAAGAGATCGATCCTTTCCAATATAACTTCCAAAAATGGCCATGGATCCCATCCCTACACTCAGAGTAAAAAAGGCCTGTCCCATCGCCGCATAGATAACGCTTCCGATTCCCTCCTTACGGATAGCATCGAAATTTGGAATTAAATAAAAGGAAAGTCCTTCTTTTGCACCATCTAAAAAGAAAGAACGACCAGCCAATAATAACATGATCGCAAATAATGTCATCATCATTATTTTGGTAATTCTTTCTACACCATTTTTGAGACCCATTGAGCAGATGCCAAAACCAAGTAGAATAATAATCAGCATCCAAAACAAAGTGCTGCCCCATTCATTTCTCTGCATATGAAGAAATGCATCCTCCACCTGTTGGGTATTTAGCCCAGTGAACTGGCCAGAAATCATCTTAAAAAAATAGATGAGCATCCAACTACCAATAGTGGTATAGAACATCATCAGCAGATAATTTCCAGCCATTCCGACATAGCCGACCCAATGCCAATGCGATCCTTTGGGTTCGAGTTCCCGAAAAGATGCAGCACAACTTTTTTGACTTGCACGTCCGACTGCAAATTCCATAACCATAATCGGCATGGCCAACAGAACCAAAAACAGCAAATAAATTAACACAAAAGCGGCACCGCCGTATTTACCGGTGATATAAGGAAAGCGCCAAACATTTCCCAAGCCAATCGCACAGCCAGCGGAAATGAGGACAAATCCCAATCGGGACGAAAACTTTTCCCTTTGCATTCAAATCCTCCTTTTACGCTTTGCAAAGTTACATCTTTAAAGTGTATCATGAAAACAAGGACTTGTCAAACAAAAAATAATAAAAGCCGGGAGAAATCCCCGGCTTTTATTATTCCAAAATTGCCCCATTGTTATCCGTAATGAGACATTGGCATTGCTTAATAGGGCCAATGCTATGATCCGCAAAAGCATACCATTTATTATTGATAAGATGCAGTCCTTCTGCAGCCATACCATCCGGCTCAAACCAGTACCATTTGCCGTCAATTTTTCTCCAGCAGTTTTTACAATCATTATAATACCAGCGAGAACCTTCTAATCTCCAACCGGAGGACAACTTTTGTGCCGAATAATCTTTTCGGCAGCAATTCAGATCGACATTTCCGGAAATCCCGGAAATCTTACCAGTATTGGAGAATTGCCAAATAGCCCAGTCACCTTGAAAAGTATTTTGAGAACCCCATTGTGCCACCCAAATATCAACGGAAGACAGACGGCTAAGATCGAACAGATTTTCCAGCCAATACTTAGAGGCATACAGCATGGGGACGAATCCAGCATCGCGGATCCGTTTGGCAAAAGCTAGTACGATATCCGTGCGAAGCTGGTTGGAAAGCTGCTGTTGTGATGAATCCTCTACGTCAATTGCAAGTGGATAGAGAATCGAATGTCCTGCGGCCATTTGAAGCAAAAATTCTGCTTCCCGAACAGCCTGATCTGGATCAAGAGCATAGCTGTAAAGATAAAGTCCGATTGGGATTTCGGCGGCAAGAGCATTTTGCATATTCGCTTTACAGCTGGGGTCTGGATTCAGACCGGTTGCTGCCCGAATAATTGCAAAATCCACCCCATCCTGCTTCACCTGATTCCATTGAATTGTTCCCTGCCACTTGGAAACGTCGATTCCTTTCTTGTCCATATGGAATCGAACTCCTTTCCGAAAAAGTTTCGATATGTGACAAACGCATATCGAGTGCAAGAATATTATTGGAAATATCCTGCAAAATTCTAGCTTGATTATCTAAAAGTTTTTGAAAAGCAGTTTCACGTTCCTCGTTTTTCCGAAGCACCCAAAAGAGAAGGAAAACAAGCAGTGCAGCGTACAATCCCTGCCCGAGGGCAGAGGAAATTAATTCCTCCATCATGTTTCATCCTTATCTGACGAACTGAAATAAAACGAAACGACTGAAGCAAAAATCATCAGAAACTTTTCCGCATCGATTTTACCATGCAGGGTGAGAACTGCAAAAACGAAGGTTAGAATAAAAGTAACTAAATTTTTGATTGTGAGCAGTCGAATCAATTTTTCTTTCAAGAGCATCCCCCATTTCTGATTCGGAATACTCTATATTATGAAATAGCAGAAACGGAGTTTAAAATCTCCTGAAGATCCTGTTCGGAAATAAAAAGCGGGCAATATGAGCGCAATTTTTCCTCGGAAATTCTTCCGTTATTCCACATCTGAGTTAAAAAAGATTTCATAAAGAACCTCCCTGCATACTGACGATGGTATCCATAATACTAATCATTGCTGCTTCCACATTTTGAAGTCGCTGATCGGGTGCAACAGGATTTTCTATAAATTTGCCATCGGAAAACAGCATTCCAATTTGAGGTTCACCCGTTTCATCCGTAATCTCCACATAATGGAAAATTAAATCCGGGTGAATAATCTGTTCGATTGCCAATTCCCCAGGTTGAACCTCGTTTTTTTTCAATCCGGAGCAACGTGTTTCGATACTTTTTACTTGTCCGCCATAATCCACAAATGCATACCGTTTCATAAAGTCACCTCTTTAATTTAATACCAATTCAACAATGACCGCACCGGACGGTGCTTTCCCACCAACTGTGGTACCAGATGGACCCGTACCAGCACCGCCCGCGCCATTTCCAAAAGGAGAAAATTTTTGGTTGGCGGATAAAGGCGTGTTACCGTCACTTCCATAAGAATCGTTCGCAATTCTGGCGCCAGCATTTCCTGGCGCTTCGACTAGAAATTTACTTTCTGAAGCATTGGAAATCGCTGCGCCTGCAACTCCTCCAGAACTTCCGGAATTTATTTGGGTATCCACACCATTATAGTTAACCTCTGTTCCGCCGGAAGCAGTCCCGCCGGTTGATATTCTCATCTCTCCGGTTTTACCATTTGCACCGTCCTGTCCGGCAGTAGCAGTCAACATACTTCCAAAAGAAGATTGGGCCGTATCGCAAGTAATTGAGTACTGTTCCCCTTTAGTCAAAGACATTAGGGAACGACACCATCCTCCTGATGCGCCTCCTCCTCCGGCATAAGGACCTCCACCTTGCGAATTTCCGCCATTTCCTCCCTTTCCAATACAAGTAATACGATACTTTGCCGTAACAGGTACCGTCCATGTTGTATTGGAAACAAAAATATCAACCAATGCGATTGCATCTGCCGGAAGCTTGGCACCTCCGGCCGCCTTAAAATTTACCTTTTTTTCTCCTGTGTCGAGGACAATGGCAACGGCTGCGCCAGAGACAAAGAGGTTATCTTCAGCAGTTTCGCCGTTAGAAAGCTGGATCGTATAAGGCGTTCCATCCACCGTAAAAGTATCACCGGATTTATATTCTGCTGTGGCCTTAAAGGCTGCGGATACCGTACCGGATACACCTGATAAGCCGGTAAGCTGATGAATCGTGCCAGATTTGGCATGGGAAAGAGCATAGACCTTCTGCTGAGGAAGAGGATGGCAGGCAGTATCCGCGATATGATCTGCCAGATCCTTGGCGGAGGCAAACAGGACACCGGTAAAATCAGTCACAACCTCATCAGGCTGGATCAGTATAGACAGGACAATATCCCGCTCATCCAGAATGCCGGTCTGTTTGGAGAGATAATCTCCCTGAGAACCGGCATTTCCATAGACAGCCAGCACCTCAGAACCGTCGGCAATGCGGGCAAACAAACCGATTTCACGCCAGACAAAAGGCTGTTCGATTTGCTGCATGGTCAGATTGGCGCGGATCGTAACATAATTTTCCTCGCGGGAAACGGATGCTGCATTCAAGGAAAATTTTGGAGAAACCAGTGCTTCGACTCCTTTGGGATCGCCGTCATAGAGGCCATCGCCAAGCTGGAAACGGGTAAAAGAAACAGCCTGTCCGCCAATGGAAGAAGCAAGTAAAGTTCTTCCGGCATTGGTAACGGTAATATTAAAATTCGCCATGCGAATCCTCCTTCCAGGTAATGGTTTGTCCCACCTGCATCAAAACGCCGGTATTTAAGATTGTCTGAGGCTGACAGAGCAGTCCCATCTTCAAAACGACAGCGGCGGGAATGGTATTGCGGAGAGCGGTAAAAAGAAGAAAGGCCTGTTCCTGAAATGTCGAGCTGACTAAAACATGGAGTTGCATCTGCATAGGATCCTGCCGAATAGAATAATTTCCTTCACCATAATCAGCACGCAGTTTTTCATATAACCATCCTATAGAAAATGGCGGAAGATTACGAAGCTGTGTAAGGACACGAAACCGACGCTGTTCAAGTGAATCGCTAGGATTGGGCGAAATACCGAACATTGATTCGAAACGGGTAATTCCATTCAGCGAGGCCGTATCAGCAAAACATTCATCGGAGAGGGCGCGTGCAGACATACGAACACTTTCGGTCTCAGGATCCAAAGCAGTTCCCAGGCCCTCGAAATCACGAATAGGGTGAAGAAAATCGGGAAGATACTGAAGGTATTTCATACAAGCACCTCCGGAGTAGACCAGGTAACTTCCTCCAAAACCGGAATCTCGAACGGTTGGAGAATCAAATTACCCGAAACACCCGAAATTTCAGCCGAAGCATCCAAGACTCCATTCACAGACAGCAAAGTCAGAATGATCTGACTGATTCGAATCACAAGTGCCTCGCTATCCGCCCATTCGCTGCGCAGCTGAAGAAGATATTGATCCAATGCATCCTGAGCAAGGGGCTTCACCTGCTCAAGATTGTTCCCCTCTGCGAGAGTGAGGGAAACGTTCAGAGAAAACGAACGAGTTTGAGCTGGAAAAACAGAAACTTGATGTCCGATAGGGGCGAACCCCCTTCCCTGGGCGGGAGAAGGGTCGGCAGCAAGCTGAATTGCAGTGAGCAGCTCTTCCTCTGCAGGCATCAAATCCTCACCCAGAACCCACAGTGAGACCGTGCCGCCGCCTTCCGGGACAGGCTGAACCTTGACTGCACCGATGCCTGTAATTTCCATTGTCTTTTCGCGATAGTCGGCAATATTTCCTCCGAAGGCAGGCGCCATTGCCTGAGCAAGCAGGCGTTCCCGCAAATGGTCATCGGATTCTCGTTCCGTACCGGGTACCAGCAAATCCGTAATGGTAGCAGAACCGAGATTATCCAGATAATCGACCGGCAGCAGAGTTCCAGATTCGCGGTTTCCCTCTAAACCAGGAGTTTCGCAACGGATCTGATAGGCACCTTCTTCCAGCTGGATGTCTCTCTGGTAAAAAATCCCCTCGATACCAAAGCGCATTCCATCCGGAATTGTCATTTTCTCCCCCTGTGCGTTGCGGAATTCTGCGCGGCAGACGGCGGAAGTCGCGGGAGAACGGGAATCTCCCATTTGTTTGGCGAGTCGATCGAGATAATCACCACTGCTGGTATCGAGAAAAGCGAGATCCAAAGCTGCTTCCAGTTCGATATAAGCCTGGGCAAGTTCCGCGCAAACAGGTCCGACTGCTGTCCAGATCAAGCTGCCTTCACGGCGATCCAGGTCAGTGGGAAGACGACTCAGAACACGGGCCATCAATTGTTCATAGGTTGGAATATCCAAAAGATCACACACCTTTCTGGGAAATAATCGGCAGCAACAATTCCCCATCATTGGCGGATACCGTTACCAAACCGGAAAGTGTCGTACCGTCGGCAATAAAAGACCCTGCGTGAACAGAAAGGACGCGGTCATCCACAGCAATAGCCTCTTCCGCCATAGCGGGGGCAGCAGCTACAGCATAATCGGGATCCGAACCAATCAGCGATTCTAATTCAGAACCATATTGGAAACTGTAAATTGGAAAATGAAACCGAGGAGTCAGCAAAGCCAGCTGAAGTGCTTGCTGCAAAGCATCCAAGCCAGAAATTTGTCCATAAATACGATTCTGCTGCCAGTCAATTTTCCATGTGCGAGATCCCATAACCTGAGACGATCTGTAATCTGTGGTTTCAGGTAAAAGAACAGACATAAAGCCTCCTATTCTGCGGCATGGATTCTGCCGGTAATTAAAAAATAATCATTGAGCCTTGCCAAAGCAACCTGATCGCCGACCCGCAGACCGGGATGAATCTCCAAGATTTGTGCTTTTCCCTCCACTGTAATTGAAACGGTTTTTTTCTGGAGTTCAAGCGGCAAAATCAGTCGATCGCCCTGAAGAATCAGATGATCTTCAATCATCACAGCGAGCGGATCGGTATGAGTAACGGATCCGAACAGTATTCCGGTTTGAAAATTCTCCGCGATACAGGCGCTAGCGGCTTGTTTAATCAACTTCGCGAGCATTGTTACACCTCCGAAAGAGAAAGACGCATGGTAAAGACGCCATTTTTTCCAGTAATTTCGGAACTTTCGATCAGACATGGAATGGCATTTTGTCCGGAGAGTTGGCAGTAAATGCCGTAACCGGCACGACAACGAAAATCCGCAATTCCGCTGACCGAAAAGGAGGTTCTGGCGTTGCGATAAGATTGCTGCAATGCCTGAAGGCGTGCCTGAACCTGAGCCGGATTCCAGCTGTGGTCCACACGCTCAAAGTATTGCAGTGCACCCCATTTTTGTTTTTGTTCCGCATTTTCCGCCTCGGAAATACGTCGGAATCCAGAACGCCCATCTTCCTGCAAAATTTTGAACTGAGTATAGGTAGCGCCATCAATATCAGAAGCACGGGACCATTCGGTCAGCTGATTTTGACCGGAGAGGAGGAGATTAGTCTGAAGCGCCTGCGGTTGTTTCAGGATGAGAGACCCCGCCCGATCAAGAAGGAGGAAACGCTTACCGGAGAGTTTAAATGTTTCCTCCAGAGCACCGGTAATCATGGAAATGAGGGTCTGATTTTCGCAAAGCCAAGAAGGAATGGTAACACCGGTAGAATCGATGGAACCGGCTGTAAGCTGTTTTTCTCGGATAATTTCCCATAAGATCTGATCGGCGGTTTTCTGAAAGAATTGGCGGGTATCGCGATACAGCAGATATTTCAGCTGATCGTAGCAAAGGACACGAAGTTCCCGGCCGTTGTCCTCGACACGGAAAATATATCCAGAAAAGATATTATCGTCCTGTTCCGGATCAGAAAGCTGAACACGATCGCCGTTTTCGGGGAGAATCTCGCGGCAGGGAGTAGACCATTCCAAGATACCGGCAGATGCAATTTCAGTAGTGAGACGGAACTCGGACAGTGGAATTTGGATGGATTGCTGTTGATGAATCAGAATGAGTTTCATAAAAATCTCCTGAACATTTGTAAAAAGCTAGTGCGGGATACGAAGAATCTGCCCCGGATAGATGAGGTTCGCATTGGAAATTTCATTCAGGTCAGCAATCTCGCGATAACGGCTTCCATCTCCCAAAAAGCGAGCGGCAATGAGCCAGAGACAATCTCCTTCTTGAACGGTATAGGACTGAGGGATCTCAGGGGATCCACTTCTGTCCGGAGAAGAAATTGGCAGTGCAGTCTCAATAGCAGGAGTCAGGATCTTATTTCCATAGGGACGATATTCACACAGAGAAATCTGGAAATAAACATCACCTTCCTCACCTGCCTGTTCCCAGCGCTGAAAAGAATCAATGACGACTTGAAGAGAAAACGGGCATGCTCCACCGGAAATCACCAAACGCACCGGAGAAGAATCCGCCTGCATTTTTTGAATTGCAAGGACGTGTTCTGCAGGAGAGCGAAGCTGCTGAGCGGTAACAAAAGCATATGGAAGAGCTGGAAATAGTCCTTCGAAGCGAATTTTCTGTAAGGCAGGAGGGGTAAAGGAAAGGACCTGTCCGGTTTCCTCGAGATAAATGGATTTCCAACCGCTTTCCTGCCCGATTTCAATTTTGGCAGGTGCGACCGGAAATTCCAGATCACCCAGAAAAATTCTCATAAATAAACCTCCTTAAACTGTCCCCAATTCAATGGAAAGTCTGCGTTCCAATTCGGCATAGAAAGAGGAAAAATCGAGATTGGAGTACGAAGAATTGGAGAGATTCTGCCGGACAACGGAAAGACTGTCTGAAAAATTTACACTATCACGAATTGATTGAAGAAAAGAAACAGAGGGAGTATAATCTGACCGGGAAGTTCCGGAGACTGTAGAAAAATCCCCTGTATTTTCTGCCAGTCCGAGAAGCGATGGATTCAAAAACAGCTTTGCAGAAGAAGATACTGGAGACAAAGAAAGTGGAGAAAACAAGGAAAGAGGTTTACGGATGGAATCAGCCGATGGAACGGAAGGCGTCTGACTGGAAGAAAAAATGAGCGGAAAAATGGAAGGATTCGCTTGCTTAAGTGAAAAAGGCAAAAAATCCATTCGCCATAAGTGAAGAGAGGAAGAATCAGAGGGATCCAGAAGGCGCAGCATATCGTAAACGGTCATAAAACACTCCTTTCTACGCCTGAAGCTGACGGAACAGGCGTTCCCGTTCCTGAACGCGCAGATCGATAAAAGCGATGACCGCAGCTTTTTCCCGTCCGGGGAGTCTTGCGAAATCCCCGGGCAGGATATGAAGTTCATGCAGAGCGAAGTAGGCGTAATTGAGATCGGGATCGCCCCGCATCAGTCTTTTTTTAGGAAATCGGCCTGCTGTGCGATGGAGGTATCGAAGCCACACAGAATCTGAACTCTTTCCAAGAGGCGGGCAAATTCACCGGCAGAGAGCATTTTGCGCAGGAGAGCGTCGGTTCCCAGAACTCCCCAGGAACGCTGAAGAGCAGCGTTTTGCAGATCGGGTTCGATGACGCAGGCGGCCGCGAGTTTAGAAAGGAAGTCAGAGGAGTCGATTTCTCCGGATTTTGGATCGTGCAGGGATTGACGGCGCAGAAGGGCGCAGTGTTCCTCAGAAATTGCACGGATGCGGAACGGCTGCGGGAGGCGATCCGATAGAACGACAGATTCCTCAGCAAAGGGAGGAAGATTTTCGGCAAAGAAGGCCTGAAGATCCATGGGAAGCTACCTCCTGTCAGGAAAAGGAGTCGAGGATCTCGGCGCCGTCGAAGGTAAAGGTCACGGTTTCGTCGAGATTATCGGCATTGACATCGAGTCTGGCAAGCATGACCGAATCCAGATTGCAGTTTTTCAGGACGACGGTTTGTCTTCCACAATCAGCATTCTCATCGTCATTGATAACGACAATGTCAAAATAAGAATCCTTGCCGGATTTCATATATTGAAGCATCTGCTCGCGGAATAGGGAGGTCATGTAATAGATGGTCATTTTCCCTTTTCCGCTCCAGCCAGCGGCTTTAAACTGATCGCCGGTTTTACCAAGGGTACGGACGGCAGTTTTGCGCTTTGTGACAGTGGCATCAATGGACTTCAGGTAAAGCAGTTCCTGATTTCTGCCATTGATGTTGGCATAGGCACGTCCAGCCTGGCCGCTGATAATCTGTTCCGCTTTTAGAAACATAGACACCCCTCCTTTACTGAATTTCGACGGTCATATACAGTTTTTCCATACTGTCGACCGGACGGATGGCGAGATTGACGACGACGGAGTCGGCGGTATTTCCGGGAAGGACTTCGAGATCCTCCTTGCTATCGAAAGCGTCAATCGCACCCACTTCCTGCAGCTGGGAGAAATATCCAGCGAGTTCGGCGCGGAAGAGGCTTCTTCCGTCGGCAGAATTTCCGGTTTTTCCCAGATATTTTTCCTCAAAAAGGGTCTGGACATCGGAAGCGATGGTATCGAGGACACGAATCACGCGATTCTTAGAGAATGCCGCCCCTTTAAGAGGGGTAAAGGAGGTGAGAGTGTTCAAATCCTGTTCCACGACAACCTTGCCGTTTTTGGGAATGAAAACCCATTCACCAGCACGGATCGCGTCAATAATCTGGGAGTTAGTGAACCGTTCGGTGACATCAACGGCGCCATCATAGGTATCATAGGTATTCGATTGATTGAGCTGCGCACCAGCGGTCATTCCGGTGACATAGGCAACCGCATCTACCGGAGAAATTTCGGTACCATCTTCCAAGAAGACGCCATTTTTAACAGAAATAACGCCCTCATAATCGGCCTGCGGATAATTTGCCAGGACTGCCTGAATTTTGACGCCCTGATCTTCTCGCATTTTTCGGACAAAGGCTACCGCAGCCGCCTGAATGTCCGAGTCATCCGATAGAATACCAACCGTCTGAAAATCTGCTGTTTCGAGGGCTTGGAAGAAAGCTGTCCAGTGTTCGGCAGAAATCTCAGTATCTGTGCCGCCGGAAAGATGAAGCCCTGCCTGTTCGGTCAGTTCCCCTTCCCCCGAGAAGTCCAGCCAGTGATTGGATTGGAGACCTGTGATATCGGAGACCGTCTGGGAATCGATGCAAAGGTTGTCCAGCCAGGTTTCGACGCGGAAAAGGTCGCCGTCCGGTGTAACGGAAACTGTGAAATCATTCCCGCGGGAACCGCCGTATTTGGCGGTAACGGTAAGGCTTCCGGAAGAACCTGTTGCCTTACTGCCGTCGGCGAGACGATACACGAGGATTTGTGCCGCACGTTTGGCAGTTTCGCGCAGTGGGCGAAGCATAGCACTGTCGGCAGAAAATCCGAAAAGGTCACGCACAGCGGTGTCGGAGTCGACCCGGACAAGGCCGGACGGACCGAAGGTAAGTGGGATTGCCAGAGCGGCGGTACCGCGTTCCCCAATGACCGCGCCGGCGGTATCGAGGGACTGGAAATTGATATAAACGCCTGCTCTGACTTTATTTTGGCTCAAAAAAGAACCGCCAGCCATTTAATCATCCTTTCTCATGGATCCAAGCTCGAGGGAAACATTCATTTTTCCCATAAGAGGCGGAGGATCCTCATTCCAGAATCCGACGGCCGAAACAGTCAAAAGAGCGGTTGCCGTACCGTCGGGACGAATTTGCTGCTTGGAGAGGAGGAAGCCATCCCTACCGCGGAAAGCTTCTTCAAGGGCAGCGAGGAGATCCGCTGCCGCGAACGCTTCTGCGGGAGAAGGCTCGAGGGTAAGGGAAAACGTTCCCTCTGCCCGAAATCGGGAGCCAAGTTCCCGGCGAATCGAGCATTCCTGCGGTGCCAGGAAGAGCGCAGGAGGCTGATATCCCTGCCGGACCTTCTCCGTAAAAAGTGGAAGATCCGGCAAAGCGGAGGAAATCCGTTCCAAAGCAGATTGAAGCAAAAGTTTCTGCATCAGGCAAAATCCTCTCTTTCGACAATGAGTTCCTGATGAGTGGGATAGACAACGCCCTCGCCGGAGGAAATAAAGTCGGTAGTTTTCCCATATTGGGTGACCACGATGCGGGAACCGGCGGGGATGTCGAGATCCGGTGCGGTAAAAATACGTGCCTGACCGCGGATAACGGGAGAAAGCTGCTGCTCGACAGCCGTACCACGTTTCTGGAAACCGCCGCCCCAGGAGAGTGCACAGGGCTGATTCAGGATTGAGACAAGATCCTTTTGAACGGTTCTGCCGTTTTCGGTTTGAAAAACGCGGCGATAGACGGTCATTCTACCCGCATAAGTTGTCTCGATGATGTGACGGAGTCCCAGAATCCAATTCCCCCTTTCCATTACCACGGAAGCCTTCGAAAGGCGTTGAGTCTGGCGTCGAAGGAGGCGAAATGTTCGCGATTCTGTTCGGAGAAAGAAACGCTGAAATCGCCTCGGGTAATCGTTTTGGGAGAAGAAGCGGCGACCTTCCCATCCTCCAAATAAACCTCGGCAAGCATCCGCGCTGCGATAACGACACAGGCATCGGGAAGGGCGGGGATGGAACAGTAGGAGCAGATATACTGTTCGACCTCATCCCCACAAAACTCGAAAAGTTCCGGATCAAAGTCCGGTGGAAGGAGTGCTTTGGCAAGATCACGGAAGTTCACCGTTAAGCCTCCTTCACTTTGAGTTTGACGGCCTTGCTGTCATTGGAAAGGTGAACGGTATAGTGTTTATCGACGGTCACAACGGTAGTTTTGTGGACAATATCGCGCTGAATTTCGGCTTCAGTATCGCGTTTCAGGAAGACCGCTAAGGCGCCGGGCATGACGATATAATTGTTATAGAAACCGCCTTCGGCCTTAATTTTGGAAGAAAGCGCGACCTGACAGCCATGGATCATGCCGACTGTACCCTGCATCAGAGCCGTAACGCCCATGTCCGTCGCCTTAATCCAGCTCTCGGACTTGCGCAGGGAAGCCAACTGAGCGGGCGAGATCAGCAAAACCTTGGGGCCATCGCACTGATCGCCGAATTTAACGAGAGCATCGGCGACAGCATCCGCGGAAATAGCGCCAGAGGAGCAGTCGACGGTCATATTCTCATCAATTTTTGCCAGACATGCCATCGCGTCGTTATCGACCTTGTTGGCGATAGAGACAGTCAGCTGTCGGACGGCTTCGCCGAGGGGATCGCCATACCCGCCCAACAGACTCTCATCGGTCAGTTCAACGCCATTGCCGGCCTTCTTAATGAGGAGTTCGACCGAAGTAGCGGTCAATTTATTGACGGGAATTTCAGCGCCTTCCGAGACATCGACAGCATCGCCGATGTATGCATACTTGGGGACAAGGACCTTGGTACCGGATCGGCCTTCCAGCGTGCGGTCAACGGCGCAGAGAGGCAGGACCTGAATGGCATCGGTCAGTTTCTCATTAACGAGATCGGCGACGATCTGAGGATTGACGAGATCGCTCAACACAGTTGCATTTTCATGAATAGCCATAAAAAACCTCCTGAAAGAATGGAATAAAATTAGAGATTTCGGAGTCTGCGGTAAAGATCGGGATCTTTTGCGAGCAGATCGGCGCGTTCCGCATAAGACATACCGTTCAGATTCTGGCGGGGACCGCCGGTACTTTTTCCTTCCTGCGGTTTGACGCCGGTCATTTTAACCGAACGTTTTGGGAAAAAGTCCGGAAGTTCCTCTTTTGCGAGGGCAACTAATTCCTCTGCATTGAGGAGATTCCCCTGTTCATCAAACAGGGCAGCCTGCCGGTATCGGTAGGCGAGGAAATCCGCTTCGCGGGCGCCGGCTTTCCAGAAAGCCTCCCGAAGCAGGAATTCGCGTTTTTCCAGCTGCCATTGCTGATTGCAGAGGGCGGCGGAATCGAGCAGACCGGAAAGAGCGGCAGCCAGATCCTCAACCGAAAGTTTCCCCTCTTCATCGGCGAGCGGGCGGAAGAGCGCGTCAAAATCGACCGTCATGTAGATACCTCCTATTCAGAATAAAGTAGAAATACCGCCGTAGTTTCCGAGAAAAAATGCCCCGATGGGCAGTAAACCCGGACCGGTATCATCAAACAGATTGAGAAATAGTTTCCGCGTTCCTGCGTTTCTGTTCTTCTGCAGCACTTTCAACCCAAGGATGATTTTCGAGAATGGTTCGCGCGGAGAGGATGGAAGCGGACTGAACGCAGCTTTGAATGGCTTCTGCCTCGTTGATAAGGATATCGCGGTTCAGGATGAGAGAAGCCTCAGATTGGAAAAAGTCACCCTTTCCGGAAAGGAAGAGATAAGAGCGGATAAAGGAAAGCATTTTTTCAAAGCCTGCAGCAAATTCCGTTTCGATGCCAGAACAGTCCAGATCGAGATCGGCGTAGAGGAAACGGAGGGCGACTCCACTGAGGTTGCCGACTTCTGTCTTCTGGGTATCGACTCCCCTTCCGGCCTCATATAAATCCTTGCGAGTGCGTTCCAGATGAGCGTTCACGGCATCGGTGGCGCAGGGAGAGGACTTAATGTCAAGACCACCGTTGTCGCTGACCTTAACGGCCTTGTATTGTGCGAGATTGCGCCGAAATTCCCCGAGATCCTCGCCATCATAGTTAGTTAGAACCATCACGGCGTTTGGAGTGTCAAGAAGCGCATTGGCGTCCTCACTTTTGAGAAGTTCGTAATCATCAATCAGCGGCTTGACGAAACGAATCAGGGGGAGTTCCTCCTCATTGTATTTGAAGGGGATGAAAGGAATTTCCTCAAAATTATAAGGTTTTCCATCGATCGTAAGGTGTGCTCTTCCCCAATTTTCGGGATCGGGAACAAGCTTTCCATCTCGAAGGAAGAAGGAATCGACACCATCGGGATGCCAGTATTCGGCGCGAACATCGGTACGGGATTCCAGCCCAGAGAAGGATTCCTGTTCAAAGACGCGGATCACGCCGTCCAGACGGGTATGTTCCTCATCGGCCCAGAGAGGGACGACCTGCTCGGCGGGAATTTTGGCAAAGCGGATCTGCCCGTTATCAATGTAGACCTGTAACCAGGCAATTCCCTTGTTGATTGCCTCCTTGCAGAGGTTTTTCATACGGTTGCGCAGTTCCCTACCGAAAACTTTTTGCAGTGCGTCCTCAAAGGCGGGGTCATCGGTGCGGATCGTGAAAGGCTTGCCAAAAAGGTATTGGCATTTCTGATCGACGAGTTTGCGAAGAAAGCCATGCGCGATCTTGCAGTTGATGAGGGTAGGATCCTCTTTGGGAAGGCCGTTTTCTCCGATGACCCACCGTCTGCGAGAAAGAATATCGGAACGGTTTTGATAATACTGCTGACCGACGAGCATCCATTCCCGTTTTGGGGAAGAAAGGAATCGGTTTGTTTCGATGGAAGCGAGATCGGCGTCCTGCATAGGGGCGCAGGCCTCGATATGGCGGATAATTTTTTCTGTCTCGGTCATAAAAGCCTCCTGAAAAGAAATTAAAAGCTGACGCCGGTTTTTTTCAGTTCCCGCTCGCAGGCATAACGGAGGGCATCGATGCAGTGATTGTCGCGATCCGGGAAACCGGATAAAAATCCTCCATTGCCGTCTGGAATAAGGGTGTAGGCGGTAAATTCTCTGGCGGCATTGGGACAGCGTTCGGGATCGATAATAATTTTCCGAAGATTCTGAAGCCATCCAATGCCGTGCGAGATACTGCCGGGGCCCTTTTTAGCGGGGAGAATGCGAATGCCGCGGCTTTTGAGTTCATCATTGGAACGCGGCTCGGCGCTGTCTGCGCAAACGGGATCACGGGAAGGATTCTGTTCCCGGATATGAGCGGCGATTTCATCATAAGGGGCACGGTAGCGGAAAAACTCGTGGTAAAGGAGAAGTTCCCGCTGGGCGGGACGGAATTCGGCGGCGAGATAAACAAACGGATCGGCGCCGTATCCCCAGTCGATTCCCCGCCGAATTCGGCAGAAGGTATCGCATTCCTCCGGAGGAATGGTTCGGAGAAGGACATTGGGAAAGACTTCGCCGCCGGTGCCGACAGCTTCACCGAGGTATTCATGGGCATAAACTTCCGGCTGATCGGATTTGAGCTGTTCTGCTTCCGCGAGAAATACCTCACCGAGCCATTCAGGCGGGACGCCGCGATAATCGGAGTGATGCACAAGAGAATCGGTGCGGAGTTCGGCGCGCTGAATTTCCCGATTGATCCAATGGTTTCTGTTCCGGGGAGGGTTAAAGGTGTAAAAGACTGCAAAAGAATCACCGCCGCGCATCAGTGTCTGATTAATGGAACGGATTTCGGCAGGACCTGCGAATTCATCGGCCTCCTCAAACCAGATGTATCGGATATACCCTTTTTCCGGTCGAAGAGATTTCATTTTGCGGGGATCATCGGTTCCGCGGAGGAAGATACGTTGACCGGTAGGGCGGTAAACGAGGACTGGAGGAGAGACGCGAACTTCCCAGGAATCACGAACATTGAGGATGTTGGCAGCCCAAAGGAACTGTTCCAGGATACTGTCGCGGATGGTGGCACCAACTTTGCGGAGGGCAACAGCATTGGCATTGGGATCGCGCATAATACCCAAGAGGATCTCGATGCTGACAGCCGAAGATTTCCCGCTGCCGCGTCCGCCGGCAAGCCAGCAATGGGTAACACTGTGATCTCGAAGTCTGCGATGAAGATCGAAAAAAGGCGGTGCGATGAGAGAGGAAAGTGCAAGTTTGTCCATGCAGCCTCCTAAATATCGTCAATAATTTTGATAGAATCGGAGGATTTGGCGGAACGTTTAAGAGCAGAACCATCTTTGAGCTCAAAGTAAAGCTTAATCGCCGCGAGATTGCCGCTGGCACATTGTTCGACGAGAGCACGCCAAACGGCAGCGCGTTCGGCATCACTTTCCCGATCAGCAAGTTCCTTAAATTGGCGGCGAAATTCGCCATCCGTAAGCCACGAGCAGATAGTTTCGAGAGAAACGCCGGCAGCTTTAGCCGCATCGATAGCAGCCTGTTCGGCATCCATACCGGTCAGAGCCGCGATGGCGCGTTTTTGTTTGGGAGTCATGAATCGCGCTTCCCTTCCTCTCTGCGGAACGCGATGGAACATTTGCGGCCCAATCCGTCACGATAGAGGATGAGGAAAACGCCATTTTGCTCACAGCAGTCAGCAAAAAGGAGTTCCTTGCAGTCTGTGAGGATAATGGAACGCAGTTTGGCGAACACATTTTTCATTTTCATCACAAAAACCTCCTAAAAATTTGAAAAACCTCTTGATTTTTCCGAAAAAAAGGGATAGAATAAAAGCAACCTGTAACATCACTTTTAGAATTCTACAATAGGCAATTTCGGAAGAACCAGTGTTTGTATTATACATTCTTTAAGTGAAGTTGTCAATACATTTTGCGCACATATAGAATGTATTGGAGGAATGCATAAAAAACGGAGTGATTAATTGTGTTTTATGACAAATTATGCAGTATTTGCCATGAAAAAGGGATCTCGGTGACCAATATGGTCAAGGAATTGGGATTGTCAAGCGGAAATCTGTCAAAATGGAAAAATGGCGGTGCACCGCGTTCTGATACACTTCAAAAGATAGCGAACTATCTTGGTGTATCAACCGATACGTTACTAAAGGAAGGATATAGTCAATTAGGGATGAGTGATATCCAGTACGCGCTGTATCATGAAACAGCGGATGTATCAGAAGAAACGTTATCAAAGATATTGGAATTTGCACGATTTGCAAAAGAACAGGAAAAGAAAAAGCGCTGACAAAGGTGTCAGCGAGAGGGCGAAGATGGAAAAACTGCAACAGCTATATGAAATTGCAGATGCGCACGATATCGGAGTCTACTATTACGATGTCGGAGAGGCACCTGCGGCAACAATTTCAGGGGATGGATTCTGCGCAATCGCGTTAAATCCAAAAGACAATCGCAGTGAGAAGCAGGAATTGGAGCATCTGTCGCATGAAATGGGGCATATTGAAACAGGAATCCTGCACCGTGCAGATGCAGATTCGCTGGAAATTCTGCGAAACGAGTACCGGTGTGCTGCATGGGTAGTAAAATACCTGGTACCGATTGAAGAACTGCGAGAAGTTGTGGAAAAAGGATACACCGAGGTATGGGAATTGGCCGAATACTTTGGGGTAAGCGAAGAATGCATTCTGGATGCGGTCAAAATCTATCGAAATAGAGGATTGCTGTAAAGAAAGAAGGGCAGGAAATGAAATTCACGAATGGGTATTGGCTGGTACGGGAAGGCTGTGCGGTGGAACCTGCCAAGCAGCTGTATGATTATCAAATACATAGAGAAGCTGTTACGCTGTATCTTCCCTGTCGGAAGGTGGAAGGACACGGTGCCACGCTGAATGGGGCAGTGATTACAGTAGAAATCACGTCGCCGTTGGAAGACATTTTACATATCCGTGCCTGGCACCATATCGGGGCAGTAAAAAACGCGCCGCGCTTTGAAACGGCTAATGAAAAGCGGAATCTGGAAGTCACGGACGATGCAGCTACTTTAGAAATCCGCAGCGGAAAGACGAGGGCAGTAATTCGGAAGGAATATCCGTATGAGATGCGGTATTATTACGGAGAAAAAGAGTTGACAAATTCCAGCAACGGCGGACTGGCCTGGATTGCAGAAGAGGGCGGAAAGCGGTATATGCGGGAAGAGCTGGCGCTGGATGTCGGAGAAATTGTGTACGGACTGGGTGAACGATTCACGGCATTTGAAAAGAACGGACAGGTTGTAGATATCTGGAATGAAGATGGCGGGACATGCAGTGAGCAGACCTACAAAAATATCCCGTTTTATGTGACAAACAAAGGATACGGCGTATTTGTCAGCCATCCGGAAAAGGTCTCCTTTGAAGTGGCGTCTGAAAAGGTAAATCGAGTGCAGTTCTCGGTGGAAGGCGAACTATTGGATTATTACCTGATTGGTGGAGAGCAGATGAAAGACAGCCTGATGCGGTATACATCGCTGACGGGAAAACCCACACTGCCGCCAGCATGGAGTTTTGGCTTATGGCTGTCGACCTCTTTTGTAACGAGTTACGATGAAGAAACGGTCATGGAATTCATTGACGGAACGCTTTCGCGGGGAATCCCGTTGGATGTCTTTCATTTTGACTGCTGCTGGATGGAAGATTACGAATGGTGCAATTTTGAATGGAATCGAAAAACCTTCCCCAATCCGGTGCAGATGTTGAAACGGATCCATGAACGCGGCGTGAGAGTATGCGTGTGGATCAACCCGTATATCGGGCAAAAGTCGCCGCTGTTTGCGGAGGGAATGGAACACGGATATTTACTAAAACGCGCAGACGGAAGTGTCTGGCAGTGGGACATGTGGCAGGCTGGCATGGGGATTGTAGACCTCACAAATCCGGAGGCACGGGAATGGTATTGCAGCAAGCTGGAACAATTGCTGGATATGGGAGTTGATTGCTTTAAGACAGACTTTGGCGAGCGGATCCCCACAGATGTATGTTGGTTTGACGGATCCGACCCGCAGAAGATGCACAATTATTATTCCTATTTGTATAATGAAACAGTATTTAACCTTTTGGAAAAGAAATGCGGCAAAGGGGAGGCCGTGTTGTTTGCACGTTCCGCGACAGCAGGAGGCCAGAAATTCCCGGTGCATTGGGGTGGAGACTGTACCTCGCAGTACACCTCGATGGCAGAGTCGCTGCGTGGAGGATTGTCCTTTGCATTGTCAGGATTCGGATATTGGAGTCACGACATTGGAGGATTTGAAGACGGATGCGAACCGGATATATACAAACGCTGGACGCAGTTTGGATTGTTGTCAAGTCATTCGCGGTATCACGGAAGCGGGCAGTATAAAGTGCCATGGATGTATGGAGAAGAGGCAGTAGCGGTAACGAAAGAATATACCGAATTGAAGCTGTCACTGATGCCGTACCTGTACCGCTGTGCAGTGGAGACAAGCCGGATGGGATTGCCGATGATGCGGCCGATGGTATTAGAATTTCCGGAAGATGAAACCTGTGCGCACCTGGACCGTCAGTATCTGTTAGGTGACAGTCTGCTGGTAGCACCGGTATTCCGTGCAGACGGAGAAGTAAGATATTATCTGCCGGAGGGAGTGTGGAGTGACTGGTTCACCGGAGAAGCCAAAGAAGGCGGACGATGGTATACAGGACGATATGATTATCATCATCTGCCACTGTATGTACGGGAAGGCAGTATCGTAGTAACAGGCGGAAAAAACTGTCATTCGGCGGAGTATGATTATACAAAAGATGTCACTATCCATATATTCGGCATGCAGAAAGATGGAGAGATTCGGCAGACACTGTATCGTGCGGATGGAAGTGCGGCAGGAGAAATCGTTGTCACACGGAAAGACGGCAAAATTGAAGTGACAGCGCCCTTCTTGAAGGAATATCAAATGAATATTGTAAATTGCTAAAAAAAGAATCCCCGTCCAAAGACGGGGATTTCTGTTTTCTATGAAAAGGCGGTTCAAGCATCTTCTGCTGGAAGAGCCTTGTAATATTGCTCGAGATATTGCTGCATTTGTTCCTGATAATCGTCAGTCTCACCCTGATGAATCTTTTTGATATATTCATGACGGTTGAGAGTTTTGCTGCCGTTGCTGCGGGCAATAAGGAGGACAGCAGCATTGGAACAGTGGTCGGAAATACGTTCGATATGGGTAAGGATCTCAAGGAAAACGAGACCGGCATCGATGGTACATTGTCCATTTTTAAGCCTGCGGATATGGCGGAGTTTGAGTTCATCCTCCATAATATCGACGGTTTCCTCAAGGGGTTCAATTTTTGCTGCGAGGACCAAATCGTTGTAATGAAGGGCATCGATTGACATAACGATTGCCTTTTCGACAGCAGAACAGATGGTTTCAAGTTCATCAAGGGCCTTTTCGCTGAATCGGACATTCTGTTCACGCAAGGCCTGCGCACGCTCGACAAGATTTACGGCATAGTCACCGATTCGCTCAAATTCGACGACAAGACGAGTCAGCATGGTAACGTCCTTTTGTTCCGGATCGGTAAGCTGTCCCTCTGCAACACGATTCAGATAGTTATTCAGTCTGTCTTCGGCGCTGTCGATTTTTTCTTCTCTCTGCAGAATTGTTTCGACTAAATCGGGATCATATTTTCGGAAAAGGGTATAGGAATCCCGAAAATTCTCTAGTGCATGTTTTGCCATATCCTGAAGGACGAAAGAGCTCTGTTCGATTGCAAGTGCCGGTGCAGAAAGGAAACGTTCATCCAAAACCTCCTTGGAAGAAGCAGAAATAGCGGCCGGTTTGGCAGAAGTGATAACCTGTGGTTTTTCACGAATGGTAAGTTCTGCAAGATGAGCGAGAGCCTTATAAAAAGGCAAAAGAATAATAGTAGCGACAACGTTGAAAAGTGTATGGAAATTGGCAATGCCACCCTTGTCAATGGGGGCATCCCAGAACGAAAAGCCACCAATTGCGGCATTGATACCATAAACGCCGATCAGAAAGAGAGCTGTACCAATTAAATTAAAGTACAGATGAACCATGGCAGCACGTTTTGCATTTTTGCTGGCACCGATACTGGAGAGGAGGGAGGTCACACAGGTTCCGATATTCTGTCCCATAATGATAGGGAAGGCAGCGGAACAGGTAATGGCACCGGTCGAAGAAAGTGCCTGTAAAATACCGATAGAAGCAGAAGAACTCTGAATAATACCGGTTACTAATGCACCAGCGAGTACGCCAAGGAGAGGATTTTGGAGGGAAGCAAAGATGGTGCGGAATGTTTCGGAATGTTGGAGAGGTTCCATTGCAGCTTCCATCGCAAACATTCCCTGAAACAGGACTCCGAATCCGAGACAGGTTTCACCGACGAGCTTTTTCATCTCCTTTTTTCCAGCGGAGAGCAGCAGAATAATACCGACGATAGCGACCAATGGTGCGAGGGTACTGGGTTTGACAATCTGCATAATAAGACCGGCGTTAGGATTGTTTTCGAGATCGCCGAGGCGCAGGATCTGGCCGGTAATGGTAGTACCAATATTGGCACCCATAATAACACCCACTGCATTCTGAAGCTTCAGGATACCAGCATTCACCATACCGACTACGACGACGGTAGTAAGGGAAGAACTTTGGACGATAGCGGTAACGCCGGCACCGAGCAGGACGCTGAAGAAAATATTTCCGGTCAGGCGTTCGAGAGCTTTTTCGGCCTTACCATTGGAGACTTTCTCCATACCGCTGGCGAGGATACTCATACCAAATAAGAAAAGAGCAAGTCCACCGCCGAGGCTGACGAAATTGAAGATACTCATGACCTTCCTCCTAAAATCAAACGTAATCAGACAAAATCATACTTAAATAAATTATAACATGGCATTCTTGAATTGTACACACTTTTTACAGATTTTACTGGATTTTTACACAAAAGAAAAAAGATACCAAAATAGTCTTGTAATTCAGTGAAAAGAAACGTATAATAACAAATAAAGGAGGGAATTCTTATGCGGGTCATCAATTTCGGGTCGTTAAATCTGGATTTTGTCTATGCAGTCAATCACTTTGTAAGGCCGGGGGAAACTCTGTCATCCAATGGGATGCAGACGTTTCTGGGCGGAAAGGGATTAAACCAGTCCATCGCGTTGAAACGGGCGGGCGCGGATGTTATACATGCGGGATGTATAGGAAATGACGGAGAGATTCTCCGAAAGGGGTTGGAAGCAGCGGGCGTTGAAACGAAGGCGCTGCTCACAATTAGCGGAGAACGGAGCGGACATGCAATCATTCAAGTTGATGAAAAAGGACAAAATTGCATTCTGCTGTATGGAGGTGCAAACCGGCGGATCACCGTTGATCAAATCCGGGAAACGCTGGCAGAATGCGAAGAAGGCGATTGGCTTTTGCTTCAAAATGAAACCAATGGTGTTGCGGAAATCATGGAAGAAGGATCCAAAAAAGGAATGCATATTGCGTTCAATCCCTCCCCCATCACCGAAGGAATGGATCAGCTTCCGTTGGATAAAGTGGAGTATTTTCTGTTGAATGAGGTAGAAGGCTCTGCATTAGGCGAAAGCGGAAATGCGGAAGAAATTTTAGCAAGTATGCGAAAGCGATATCCGCAGGCAAAGATTGTATTGACACTCGGAAGTGATGGGGCTCTTTGCTGGGACGGTGAGAAAGAATGGAAACAGAAAATCTTCCCAGTAAAGGCGGTGGATACAACGGCGGCAGGCGATACGTTCACGGGATATTTTCTAACAGCCGTAGGGAATGGAAAAAATGCCGGAGAAGCCTTGCGGATTGCAAGTGCGGCATCAGCGATCGCCGTAACGCGAGAAGGCGCCTCCCCTTCTATCCCAACGGCAGCAGAAGTGGCAGATTTTCTTAAAAAAGCAGGGTCGAATAGACCCCAAAAGTAAATAAAAAACAGAAAGAAGGATGAAATGATGAAAGTATTGATTGTAGGCGGCGTAGCAGGCGGTGCAAGTGCAGCAACACGGCTGCGGCGGTTGGACGAAGAAGCGGAAATCATTTTATTTGAAAAAGGGCCGTATGTCTCATATGCCAACTGTGGTCTCCCCTATTATATCGGTGGGACAATTGCAGAACGGAGCAGCCTTTTAGTCACAAGCCCTGCCCTGTTGGAAAAACGGTTTCGGATTGATGTGCGAACGGGCAGTGAAGTGACAGCGATTGACCGGCAGAAGAAGGAAGTCACGGTTCGAACAGCAGAAAAGACCTATACCGAAAGTTACGACAAGCTGATTCTGTCGCCAGGAGCCTCCCCACGCAGACCGGCATGGGAAGGGATGAACCTGCCCGGCATTTTCACGATCCGGAATGTTCCGGATACCTGTGCAGTCGATGATTATATCCGGGAAAAAGGTGCAAAACAAGCGGTCGTAGTCGGCGGAGGATTTATTGGCGTAGAGATGGCGGAAAATCTGAAAGAACGCGGCCTGTCGGTAACACTGGTGGAATATCTGCCGCAGGTGCTGCCACCTCTGGATGCGGAGATGGCGGCGATCGTGCAGAAGACCTTACGCAGCCATGGAATTACGTTGCGTCTGGGAGAAGCGGTTGAAGGCTTTGAACCTACAGAAGAAGGACTCCGGGTTAAAATCCGGGATCGGGAAGGAATCGACGCAGATCTGGTCATTTTGAGTATCGGCGTACAGCCGGACAGCCGTCTGGCGGAAGATGCAGGATTAAAGCTGGGGATCGGCAAGTCGATTGCGGTCAACGAACGGTATCAGACATCGGATCCGGACATCTATGCGGTAGGCGATGCCATATCGGTACAGAATCGACTGAGCGGACAAGAGACCTTGCTTCCATTGGCGGGTCCCGCAAACCGGCAGGGACGAGCTGTGGCAGAAAGTGTTCTGGGACGTACTCCGTCACATAAGCCGATCGTACAGGGCAGCTCAGTTCTGAAAGTATTTGAGATAACTGCGGCTTCGACCGGGTTGAATGAAAAACAGCTGAAAGCAGCGGAGATGCCGTATCACAAGACATATGTGCATCCGGCGAGCCATGCGGGATATTATCCGGGCGGCAAGCCGATGTCTCTCAAACTGCTGTTTGCGTCGGATGGAAAAGTTTTAGGCGCTCAGTGTGTCGGAGAAGAAGGCGTTGATAAGCGGATTGATGTCATTGCAGCAGTCATTCGGCTGGGCGGCAGTGTGTATGATCTGGAAGATCTGGAACTGTGCTATGCACCCCCTTACTCTTCGGCGAAGGATCCGGTCAATATGGCGGGATTCACAGCGGCGAATATCCTGCGTGGGGATATGAAAGTCTTCTATTGTGAAGAGATAGCGGGATTAAACCTGGAGAACGTAACGCTGTTAGATGTGCGCACACCACAGGAGTACGCATTGGGAAGCATCCCAGGGGCAATCAATATCCCCGTGGATGAGTTGCGGAACCGTTTGGATGAAATTCCGAAAGAGAAACCCGTCTACGAATTCTGCATGGTAGGATTACGTGGACATATTGCAAGTCGAATCCTAAGTCAACACGGTTATGATGTGTGGAATCTGAGCGGCGGATACAAAACTTATGCAGCAGCAAAAGAACTATATGAAGCACCATCTCCGACCGATTGCATCGGAATGCCGAAAAAATAAAGCATAAAAAACGAAAGGCTACTCCTCCGTTTTGTGGAAGGGGTAGCCTTTTTTAGCGAAGAAGACAGATCCTGAGATCATAAGGCAGTTAATATCCCATTTCCTCTCTTCTTTTCCGGCACATCTGAACAATATCAGCATATTCGGGATCATTGATATAATCAATTGTTTCACCGGGATTCTTCTTTAAGTCAAACAGCATTTCCGGCAAATCCTTACCGTAATATTGGTATTTGATGTCATTCCATTTCATCATAAAATGCCGTCCCTCAAACTGAGAAAACGTTTCATTCACCCATTCGCTATTATCGCCCTTCATAAGCGGGACCAAGCTGCGGCTATCAAGGCCATCCGGGGTAGGGATATCGGCCATCTCGCAAAGGGTGGCGAATAAGTCGCAAAGGTTCACATTTTCTTTTACGACGCGATGTTGGAAATATTTAGGCCAGCGAATAATGAGCGGAACCCTTACGCTTCCCTCATAAAATTTCTGTTTTTCCCATAAGCCATGCTGTCCCAGCATTTCGCCGTGGTCGGCTGTATAGACAATGATCCAGTCGTCGAGATTCTGACCGACCTCTTCCAACGTCTGCATAATTTTTCCAAACTGCCTATCGCTTTCCTCCACCATAGCATAGTAAACGGCAGTAGCACGCCGTATTTCCCGTTTTGAAACGTCAATATCGGGTCTGACGCGATGCAGCTGCAAAGCGGGATGATCGAAGGTAGCATCCTCATAATATGGTTCCACACGATTGAGATAGTACATAAAGAGGTCCTCATCGGCCGTATAAGGATAATGAGGCTTCAAAAGGCTGACTTTCAGCATCAAAGGGGTATTCACCATTTCACGATCATGCCAAGGATCGTTATAATAGCGTTTAATGTAACGGATTGCGCCGTCGACAGCATAATCGTCCCCATCTCTAGGTTCTCCGTATCCGATCGTTGCCCTTTTAATTTCCTTAACCTGATCCCATTTATAGTCAGCAAATGGACGTGCATATCGATCAAAAGATTCCTGATCTTTGTTCTCAATATTTTTGGGTGCCACATGCGCTTCCATACCGATTCTAGTAGTCCACCCCTGCATCTGATCCTCACCGAGATGATGGAGTTTTCCACAGGCAGTTGTATTGTAAGCGTAACGTGAAAATTGTCTGGCAAAAGTCATATACCCAGGTTCCAGATCCTTCCAGATTTCGCAATGGCAAGTTTTTGGGTATTGTCCGGCCATCATACATTGTCTTGCGGGGACACAAATCGGTGCAGGGGTATAGGCATTTTGAAATACCACACCTGTTTCTGCCAACCGATCCAAATTGGGGGTACGGATGATTTTATTACCCGCATACCCAGTCAAATCCGCACGATGTTCATCACACATCAAAAACAAAATATTTGGTTTTTTCATAAAAAAACTCCTTTAAAGTTTGTAAAATCACTATAACTAATCATATAATATAAAATTTATGCTGTCAATCATTTTCATGAATAAAAGAAGTAATGGAGGGAAAACTAGCGGTAAAACGCCATAAGATGGCAGAAGGGAAAGAAAAAAATGAAGCGGATGACGAAAGAAGAGTATGGGAAACTAGCAAAAGAAGCATCTCCCGGAACGAAAAGCTGGAAAACGATCCCGATGGCCTTTCTAGTGGGTGGAGGGATCTGTACATTTGGCCAACTGCTGCTGAATTTATATCTGATGGCGGGAATGGATGAAAAGATTGCATCCATGACGGTATCTGTAACATTGATTTTTCTCAGTGTATTGGCAACTGCATTGAATGTGTATGACAATCTTGCGAAGCACGCGGGGGCTGGTACCCTAGTTCCAATCACAGGATTTGCAAATTCGGTAGCTGCACCCGCACTGGAGTTTAAAAGTGAAGGATTAATTCTGGGAATTGGAGCAAAGTTATTCTCGATTGCAGGACCGGTGATCGTGTATGGAATCGGTGCCTCCTGCATTTATGGAATACTATACTATTTATTCCGTTAAAAAGGGGGGAAGCTGGGATGGCCAAGCGATTCAGTCGGAATACAATTTTACTGGAAAGCTGTCCGAGCATAGAAGGCTGGGCAGCAGTCGGTGGAAAAAAGGAAGGAGAAGGCCCACTAGCAGCAGAATTTGATATAATCAATCCAGATACCTCTTTTGGGGAATCGACATGGGAAAAAGCAGAGAGCCGAATGCAGCGGAATGCAGTAGATCAAGCTTTGTCGAAAGCGAAAGTTGCACCTTCAGAGGTGGATATTATTTTTGCAGGAGATCTTCTAAATCAGTGTGTTGGATCCACTTATGGGCTGCGGGAATTGGGTATTCCATTTCTTGGAATGTATGGTGCATGTTCCACCATGGCAGAGAGTCTGGCAATGGCGTCGTTATTTATAGAAGGAGGAATTTCGAACCGGACAGCGGCAACGACCTCCTCCCATTTTTGTTCAGCAGAACGTCAGTTCCGGTTTCCTCTAGAATATGGAGGGCAACGAACGCCTACCGCACAGTGGACTGCAACTGCAGCGGGAGCGGTTGTAGTTGGAAAATCCGCGGCTGCACCCTATATCCGACAGGTAAGTATTGGAACCATTGTCGACCTTGGAATCACAGACGCGGCTAATATGGGGGCAGCAATGGCACCAGCAGCGGCATCGACCATAGCAGGATTTTTAAAAGATACCGGGATGAAGCCGGAAAAATTTGACCGGATTTTCACAGGAGATCTAGGACGTGTGGGAAGCGATTTGATGTTGGAACTGTTAGAGCGAGAAAAAATTCATATATCGGCGCAGCATGCAGATTGTGGACTGTTACTATTTGATCGTGACACGCAAGATGTTCATGCTGGAGGATCCGGATGCGGTTGTTCGGCGTCGGTATTGTGTGCGCACATTCTGCCGCGGATCGCAAGTGGCGAATGGAAAGATGTGCTGTTTGTTGCGACCGGTGCGCTGATGTCACCGACCTTGGTACAGCAAGGGGAAAGCATCCCAGGCATAGCACATCTAATACACATCAGCCACACCAGAGGGGAGGCGGATTGCTGATGGAAGTATTCTGGGAATATGCCAAAGCCTTTTTGGTAGGCGGGGCAATCTGTGCATTGGGGCAGATTCTGATCGACCGCACCAAACTGACGCCAGCGCGAATATTGGTTTCCTATGTTGTATTGGGAGTCATTCTGGGCGGAGTGGGAATTTACCAACCGCTGATCGAATTTGCTGGGGCAGGTGCGACCGTACCGCTGACAGGATTCGGCGCGGCTTTAGCCAAAGGGGTACGGGAGGCTGTTGAAGCCGATGGTCTGGCAGGGGTACTGACTGGAGGCCTTACAGCGTCGGCAGGAGGAATTACAGCGGCGATTGTTTTTGGATTGGTAGCAGCCTTGCTCTCCCACCCGCGAGATAAGTCATAAAAGCAGCGGCAGAGAATCTTCTCTGCCGCTGCTTTTTAATAATTTACCGTAAAGTCAGGTTTGCCCTGTTGACGCCGTTCCTTGGCCTGCCGGTATTGATTAGGCGCGAGACCAAACCATTCCCGGAAAGCGCGAATAAAATTGTTGGTATCACCGAACCCGCATTGATACGCGATCTGGGAGACCTGCAAACTGGAAGTCTCGAGAAGTTCCTTGGCATAGGAAAGACGATTCAGTAGAATATACTGTTTGGGACTATATCCAACCTGTTCTTTAAAAATATGGGTGAGATAGCAGTGATTGACAAAAAACCGCTCGGCGAGTTCCGAAATGCGGATTTCCTCGGTAAAATGCTGCTCAATATATTGCTGGATTTCGCGGACCCTGCTGCTGGAACTGTTCTCCCAGGAAGCAAAATTCTGGGGGCAGGCCCGATAAACCAAAATCAGGATCTGTTCGAGAAGTGTTTTGACCATCTGTTCCGCATAAGGGCTGTTAGCGGAAGCCTCCCGGCAGAGGGCAGCAAAAAGGCGTTCTGGTTCCTCGTGAAAGGAATCGAGGGAAACGCAGTGGGAAAAGCCGGCGGGACGATTTTTAAAAATTCCCGGCAGCGCGGAAGAAGGCAGGGCACGTTCCAATTCCGCAGCCTGTACCATCGCAAAGTATCGGTGATATGGATGCTGTAAAACATGCACTTCATGCTGTTCGTAACTGCTGATAAAGACAATCGAATTTTTCTGTGCCAGATAGGAATGGCCATCGATGCAGAATTCTGCCTGTCCGTCCACCACAAATACCATTTCGCAGGAAAGGTGGAAATGGCTATGCTGAGACTGGCTGGTTTCGCTGTAACGGAGCTGAGAAATCAAAGGAGAATTCATACTGTCAGGCCATTGTTTCGAGCATCTTCATGGAAACCTCGTAACGGCAAGGTTTACCGGCAGCCAGGGCTTCATATTCCTCGGTCATGAAAGATCCCATGCGGGCAATCTCGTTGTTCATGCTTCCGGCAATATGAGGGGTCAGAATGACATTCTGCATGGTCCAGAAAGGGCTGTCCGCTTCGGGCGGTTCCGGGAAGGTAACATCGAGGAGGGCAGTGCGATCAGGCTCTTCCTGGAGAGCACGGATAAGATCCTCTTCCACGACCTGGGCGCCACGACCGGTATTGATAAAGGTGGCATTTTTCTTCATGCGGGAGAAATGCTCATACTTCAGCATTTTCTGGGTGGTGGGAAGATTTGCGATATGGCAGGAGATGGTCTGGCACTCTGAGAAAATCTCCTCCAAAGAAGCGCGTTTTGCACCGAGGGCAGCAATTTTCTCATCACTGGCAAAGGGATCAAAAACGAAGGTTTCAAAATGGTAGGCTTTGAGCATATTAAGGACGAGAGAGCCAATCATTCCGGCACCGAGAATACCAATTTTGGTATTGTAGTTGCAGGGGAAGGAGTCGCTGTATGCCTTAAAAGCAGCTCTGCCGTCTTTTTCTTGACGGCGGAGGCCCTGGAAAAATCCCTTGCCGGAAAGGATAATCTGGGCGACGGTATATTCGGCAACCGGAACGGCATTAGCAGCCCAGGCACTGAAAACTTTGACGCCGCAGTTGAGGAAGGGGCGCGCAAATCCCTGAACCGAACCGGCCGCATAGAAAACGGCTTTCAGATTCGGGAGGTATTCCCGAATCTGCTCTTCGGTAAGAGCAGGCATTCCCCATGTGGAGAAAAGGTATGTAACATCCGAGAGATATTCCCGATGCTGTTCCAACTGATCAGCAAGAATGACTTCACGGGGAAGTTCCAGCGTTTCGGAAAGTCTGGCAACCGTAGCCTCGTCAAAGGCATCAAAAATACGGTTTTGTTTATTATTGTTAATAAAAGCAGCTTTGACATTCATAATTCACAACCTCCATTAAAGTCCGAGATCGGCGAGCAGATTCTGCAGGGTGCGGGCATCCTGATAGAAGGCATCATCGCTGTCATCGAGTACAAATTCAAGAATCAGATCGTGATTTTTCCCGCCTTCACGAATGTGATTGAGGTAATCGGTCCAGCGGCTGATCCCCTCGACGAGGAGATGACGTTCATTTTTACCGGTCCAGCAAAAAACATGGATATTCTGAAGGAACGGGAGGATGGCATCAATTTCCCCGAGCTGTTCCTCATGGGAAATATCGGGATTCGGCTGCCAGTAGCAGAACATATTGCCGTCGCGTACGGCTTTGAGCATGGAAAGGGCACCGCTGATGGTTTGGGTAGCGGTATTGCGATGGTATTCAAATGCAAGGGCAATTCCCTCTTCTTTAGCAGCCTCTGCGGCTTCACGGAAACGAGCAGCAAGAGCATCAATTTCTTCGGGAGAACTTTCCTCAAAGGTTTTGCGTCCGGCCCAGACGCGAATAACTGGAGCGCCGAGAGCCTTTGCGGATGCCAGGACTGGTGCAAAATCTTCACCCTCATCGCCGCGGAAGTAAGAACCGTACGATAAAACCTCCAACCCTGCCTCACGGGTTTTGCGGGCAGTCAGAGCAGCTGTTTCAACATCTCCGGCAGGGACATGGACATCGCCGCCCCATTCAATTCCGGTCAGGCCGGCTTTTTTTGCCATAGCGATGATCTCATCCACACTTTTTTTGCGGAAGGTCACGGAAGTCAAACCTGTTCTCATGTGGTTCATAAAACTCATCCTTTCCTGCATTTTCTTCATAATACCCCGAACGGGAGTGGAAATGTTGGCATTTTTTGCGGGAAGCTATGTAAAATTTGACTTTTCGGAGGCGAAAAAAGGAAAAGAAAAGCAAATTTTACATAGAAAATCCAAAGCAAAGCCTACAAATTCATCCGAATTTATTTTATCATAAAAGTAATGGAAAAAACAATGCCTTTTGACAAAAAATTTGGATGGCTCTCACAAGGAACACTGAAAAAAGAGTGGCCAAAAGAAAAAGGAGGGAATCGGCATGTTTCATTATAAGTCGATTGATGAAATTCGCGCCGAAGCAGAAAAAGAGCAAGTCACTTTGCCTTTTTCCGAAAACACCGCAATATTGAAGGAAGCCGTTACAGTAGACGGAATCACCTTTCCCAACCGGATTGCAATTCAGCCGATGGAAGGCTGCGACGGAACCGCAGACGGAAAGCCGGACGAATTAACACTGCGTCGTTACGACCGGTTCGCGGAAAGCGGGGCCGGATTGGTCTGGGAGGAAGCGACGGCTATTTTTGAAGAAGGCCGCGCCAATCCACGTCAGCTGTGGATCCACAAAGAAAATATCGACGCATATAAAGCAATGAACGAACGCATTCGGGAACTCTCGATGAAAAAATTCGGATATGCGCCAAAAATCATCATGCAGGCGACCCACTCGGGACGTTACAGTAAGCCGCACGGAACCCCCGCACCGCTGATTGCCTATAATAATCCGATTTTTGAAAAGGACAAACCGATTTCATCCGATCGGATTGTCAGCGATGATTACATTAAACGCATCATCGAGCGCTACGGCGAAGCAGCGCATGAGGCAGAATTAGCCGGATTTGACGGCGTAGATATCAAGTCCTGCCATCGGTATCTGGGCAGCGAATTACTTTCCGCCTACAATCGCCCGGGCGAATTCGGCGGCAGCTTTGAAAATCGTACCCGCTACCTCCGGGAAAGCATTGCCAATGCGAAAGCATCGGTCAGCAGCGGATTTCTGGTTACTTCCCGCCTGAATATTTACGACGGATTCCCCTATCCCTACGGTTTCGGTGTCAATGAAAAAGACGGCATCACCCCGGATATGACCGAGCCGAAGAAGCTGATCGGCATTCTCCACAAAGAACTGGGCATCAATCTGCTCGATATCACAATCGGCAACCCCTATTTCAACCCGCATGTTAACCGTCCGGCAGATATCCAGCCTTATGAACTTCCGGAAAGTCCGCTGGTCGGCGTCGCACGGATTCTTGACTGCACCAAGCAGATCCAGGATGCCTATCCGGATCTAACCCTAATCGGATCGGGCGTTACCTATATGCGCCAGTTCTCGCCTCAGATGGTAAGCGGCGCCATTGAGCAGGGCTACTATAAAATGGCAGGATTCGGACGGATGGCATTTGCCTACCCAACCTTTGCAGAGGATATTCTCACCGGCAAAGGACTAGATCCCAAGCAGTGCTGCATTGCCTGCGGTAAATGCACCCAGTTGATGCGATATGCGTCAACAGCTGGCTGCGTGGTTCGCGATAAAGTTTATACGAAATTGTATCAAGATGTAGTAAAAGGACAGGAAGCGCGCGTATAAAACGTTAGCTTGACTATTTGATTGAAGGAGTGTTTATCATGAAAAAAATCGCAATTGTAACCGGATCCCGGCGCGGAATTGGCCTTGCCATCATCAAAAAACTGATGTCGGACGGATATGTCGGCGTTCTCTGCGACGTTGTCGAGGAGAGCGAAGTAGCAGATCTTCTGGCAGAGCTGAACAAAAACGGAGAAGCTTGCTATTTCCGCTGCGATATTTCCAAACCTGCTGACCGCGATGCGCTGCTGGATGCAGTACTGGAAAAATACGGCCGGATTGACGTTCTGGTCAACAACGCAGGTGTTGCGTGCGCAGTTCGCCTGAACATTCTGGAAACCAATCCGGAAAGCTTCGAGCGCCTCATGCGGATCAACTGCGAGGGAACCTTCTTCATGTGCCAGGGCGCTGCTAACCGGATGCTGGCCTGCAAAGAGAAGAATCTGCCTGAATACAGCCCCCGTATTGTAAATATTTCCTCGATGTCGGCTTATACCTCTTCGGTATCCAGAGGTGAATACTGCATTTCCAAGGCAGGAATTGCTATGGTTACCAAGCTGTTTGCGGATGAGCTTGCCGACAAAGGTATCCCGGTATTCGAAGTTCGTCCGGGCATCATCGCAACCGATATGACTACCGTTGTCCATGAAAAATATGAGAAGATGATTGCAGAAGGCGTCACCCCGATTCGCCGCTTTGGTCAGCCGGAAGATGTCGCAAACTGCGTATCAGCAGCCTGCACCGGCCTGCTCGACTTCGGCACCGGTACCGTCTTGAATGCAGACGGCGGCTTCCACATCCAGAGACTGTAAACAACAAACCTGTATTGCCGGACCGCAAGGGCAGCACGCCTGTCCTTGCGGTATTGTGCTATTCAAAAGGAGTATCGATATGAAATTCATTGAGCGGAACGGACAGAAAATCGCGGTCATTTCCCTGGACACGCTGGTCATCGGAACCGGCTGCGCAGGCTTCAACGCGGCGGATACCCTCTACGATATGGGACGGACTGATGTTGCCATCCTGACCGAAGGTGTCAAGATGGGCACGTCGCGGAATACCGGAAGTGACAAGCAGACCTACTACAAGCTCTCCCTTTGCTCGGATGGTGCGGACAGCATTTATGAGCTGGCAGAAAATCTGTTTGCAGGCGGCAGCGTCAATGGTGACACGGCGCTTGCAGAAGCAGCAGGCTCTCTCCGTTCCTTTATGAAGCTGGTGAATCTTGGCGTTCCCTTCCCCACCAACAAATACGGCGAATATGTCGGCTATAAAACCGACCACGACCCGCGCCAGCGCGCGACCTCCTGCGGTCCGCTGACCTCCAAGATCATGACCGAGAAATTGGAAGAATCCGTCAACCGCAAAGGAATCCGAATTTACGACCGGATGCAGGCGATCCGGCTTCTGACCGAAAATAATACCCTGAAAGGGGTCGTGGCAATTGATCTGAACCGTCTTTCCGAAGCTGACCGCGGTCTGACCGTGTTCCTCTGCAATCAGCTAATTATGGCGACCGGCGGTCCTGCAATTGCCTATGATGCATCGGTTTATCCGGAAAGCCAGACCGGTATGAGCGGCATGGCGCTGGAAGCCGGTGCAGCAGGCTGCAACCTGCAGGAGTGGCAGTACGGATTGGCCTCCACCAAGTTCCGCTGGAATGTATCGGGTACCTACCAGCAGGTACTTCCCCGCTATATTGCGGTTGATAAGGACGGAAACGAACGGGAATTCCTGCCTGAATACTTTGAAAAACCCGAACAGGCGCTGGATATGGTCTTCCTGAAAGGATATCAGTGGCCGTTTGACACCAAAAAAATTGCTGGATCCTCCATTATCGACATCATTGTCCATCACGAGGTGTTCCATAAGGGCAACCGTGTATACATGGACTTCCGCACCGATCCTAAGGGCCTTGAAAACGGCTTTGACGGTCTGGCGGAAGAAACCTATCATTACCTGGATCGTTCCAATGCCCTGCTCAAAACCCCGATTGCGCGTCTGGCGCATATGAATCAGAAGGCCATCGACCTGTATGCAGCGCATGGTATCGACCTCTGGACCGAGCCGCTGGAAGTGGCGGTCTGCGCCCAGCATAACAACGGCGGCATTGCGGTCGATATGAACTGGGAAAGCACCGTAAAAGGGCTGTTTGTTGCGGGTGAAGCAGCTGGCACCTTTGGTATTGCACGTCCCGGCGGATCGGCACTCAATTCCACGCAGGTCGGTTCTCAGCGCGCAGCAGAGGAAATTGCATTCAGCAAGAAGAAACCGGTTCCCGCAGAGGAATTGGATGCAGTTGGCTTTGCAGCAGTTGACAAGACCATGGAGGAAATGGACTGCCTGATGTCGGGCAGCGGCAAGGGCGTCATTGCAGCTCGTCTGGAAGCGCAGAAGGCAATGAGCCTGAACGCAGCGCACATCCGTTCCGCATCGGAGATGGCAAAGCTGGCCGGCGAGCTGGAGGAACGCTGTGCAAACTTCTTTACCGAAGTAACCGCAAAATCAGCGCTGGAAATCCCACACGCATACAAAAACCGCGACATGCTGATTGTACAACGCGCCATGCTATCCGCAATGGCTCTAACCGGAGATGCTTGTTCCAGCCGCGGTTCGGCGCTGATTGCAGATCCGAACGGCATGCCGGTGGAAATGGCGGGTCTGAAAGCAGGCAAAGAATTGGCTGCCTATTGCTATCGTCCCGGCAATGATTCCCATCGGGAAGATTGGGTGCAGACCGTACTCAGTGAAAATGGTTTCGCTTCCGATTTTGTACCGGTTCGCCCGCTACCCCGCACGGATGACTGGTTTGAAAACGTCTGGAATGAATACAACGCCAGACGAGAAGCTGCCGAATAAAACAGAAGAGAAAACCCCGGCATTTTTCGAAATGCCGGGGCAGTTTATTTTGTAGGATTGCTGAAAAATTTACAGGGTGACGCCGTCTTTGAAGATGGCGAGATCGCGCTTATCCAAAGCTTCGGAATGGGCGCGGATCTTTCCGGATGCGAGATCCAGAATATACTCGAGGAATTCCTCTGCCAGATCGTCCATCGATTCCCCATGGAGCAGTCTTCCGGCATCAAAATCAATCCACTTAGATTTTCTGGCTGCCAGTTCTGAATTGCTGGAAATCTTGACGGTCGGCACCGGACATCCAAAGGGGGTGCCGCGGCCGGTCGTAAAGAGGACCATCTGAGCCCCGGAGAAGGCGAGCGCCGCCGATGCGACAAGGTCATTTCCCGGCGCCTTCAGAAGATTGAGACCCTTCTCGCGAACCGGTTCTCCGTAGTCGAGAACACCCTTTACCGCTGCCTGTCCACCCTTTTGGACACATCCGAGGGATTTTTCCTCCAGGGTAGTAATGCCGCCCGCCTTGTTACCGGGCGAGGGATTCTCGCCGACAGGCTGACCGTGAGAAAGGAAATATTCCTTAAAATTATTGATGAGAGAAACTGTCTTTTCAAAGGTCTCCGAATCCTTACAGCGATCCATCAGCAGCGTTTCGGCACCGAACATCTCCGGTACTTCGGTCAGAATGGAAATTCCGCCCATTGCCGTCACCGCATCGGTCAACCGGCCAAGCAGCGGATTGGCTGTAATTCCCGAAAAACCATCGGAACCGCCGCATTTCAGACCGATTACCAGATCCGAAGCGCTGCATTCCTCCCGGCGGAAGCCAGACGCACGCGCACAGAGATCCTTCAGAATCCGAAGTGCCTCTGCGACTTCATCCTCGCATTCCTGACAGATGAGGAATTTGACCCGATCTTCATCGTAATCGCCCAGCACCTTTTTGAGGTCGGCGATCTGGTTGTTTTCACAGCCGAGGCCGAGCACCAGCACACCGCCTGCATTGGGATTGCGGATCAGGCCGCAGAGCGCTTTCTGGGTTGTGAGATGATCTTCCCCCAGCTGGGAGCATCCGTACGGATGACTGTACGCAAAAATACCGTCTAGTTCGGGAGTGAGGAACTGCTGTGCCTCTGTCTCAATTTGCTTGGCGATGGCATTGACGCATCCGACTGTCGGAATGATCCAGACTTCGTTTCGGATACCGACCTTCCCGTCCGAACGCCGGTATCCCTGAAACGTGCAAGGAACCCGGGGCGAAGAGGTATCGGGAATCGGATGATAAGCATAGGTCAACTGACCGGAAAGGCGTGTTTTCAGATTGTGGGAATGTACCCACTCGCCTGCCGCAATGTCACAGCTGGCCTCCCCGATGGGATACCCGTATTTGATAACAGGTTCCCCTTTGGCGATGGCACGAATAGCGCGTTTATGTCCGACCGGTATACCATCCTGTTCAACGAGCAGAACTTCCACATTATCGGCGGGATGGATGCGGATTACTTGTTCCATGCAATCCCCTCCCGCTCAAACAAGGCGGAAACCGCCGACTTCATTCCATTTTGGCGGATCTCATCCAATGCGCTGGTTACACTATCGGCGAAGCCGGGGATTTCATTCAAATCCATGCCCCAGAAATCGGTGCGTGCGCAGACTGCTGGCACATATTCAGCCGCAGCTTTTGCGCTCTGTTCCGCAAAGAATGCCAGAATATCTGCGCCGTCCCGGATCGGATAGGAATTACCACCGCGATTTCCCGTATATCCATCTGCGGTAAGGGTGCCGGTATAGAAAGCGAGCAATGCGGCAAAGGAGAAGGTCAACAAAGCAGGAAGTTTGCCATTTGCAGCCAGAGAATCACGAAGAGAAGGCAGAACTCTTGCCTTCCATTTGGAGACAGAGTTGAGCGAAATGGAGAGCAGTTCGTGCCGGACAAAGGGATTTTCAAAGCGTTCAAATACCGATGCGGCAAACGCTTCCGCCTCTTCGCGTGGAAGCGGAACGGTGGGTACAATTTCCTGCATGACAGCATGTTCCATGAAGGTACGAATAAGCGGATCCGCCATACATTCGCCCACGGTATCCAATCCGGTCAGGAATCCGGCCAACACGGTGGAGGTGTGCGCGCCGTTAAGGATGCGAACCTTGCGCTCGCGATAGGGGCGCTGATCGGCGGTGAAAATTACGGGCAGGCCTGCCTGATCCATCGGGAAAACGCTGGAAATATCGCGGTCGCTCTCAATGACCCACAGGCCGAAGGGTTCGCCCACATCCAGCAGTTCATCCTGATAACCGAGTTTTTCACAAATCTCGGCAGCTTCTGCCGGATATCCGGTAACAATCCGGTCTACTAAGGTAGAAGCAAAGACACAGCCTTCCTTGAGCCAGTGGAAGAAACCATCTTCCAATTTCCAGTCTTCCGCACAGGAGAGGACGCAGCTGCGCAGCTTTTTACCATTATCTTCAATCAGTTCAACCGGCAGAATTACCAGTCCTTTTGCAGGATCGCCGTGGAAGGCGCTGTAACGCTCGTAAAGGAAACGGGTAAGCTTTGCTGGATAACTTGCCGGAGGCGTGTCATCGAAGCTGTCTGTGCCGTTGTAGGCAATGCCTGCCTCGGTGGTATTGGAGATCACTATCTGCAATTGCTCTTGCCGTGCAAGTGCCAAAAATGCCGCAAAATCTGTATAAAGATCAATAAATTCCCGCACACAGCTGACAACGCGCGGCTCATCTACAACTTTTCCATCCTGACGTCCCCGCAGGCAGACAGTATAGAAACCATTCTGACGGGTAAAGCGATCAAAATTACCAGCTGCAATCGGTTTAATGACTGCAACATCCCCGTCAAAAAGACCTTTTTCATTGGCGATATCCACCATCCAGTCTGCAAATGCACGCAGAAAATTTCCTTCCCCAAATTGCGCAACCCGAATCGGACGTTCCTTTCGGACTGCCTGTTCCGCTACTGTTTTCATAAAAGAGCCTCCCCCAATGTAACTATTTACAATTATTTTAGCACATTTTAGAAAAATGTCAACTACAATACTTGACTTTCGGTATTTTTATGATAAAATGAGGGTAATAGCTTGATCAGGAGGACATATGAACATTCGAGATATTGCCCAAAAGTGCGGAGTTTCCATTGCGACCGTCTCGCGGGTATTGAATGAAAGTCCCCACGTGCGGGAAGAAACCCGGCGAAAAATTCTGACAGTCATCGAGTCAGAACAGTATACGCCCAATGCCTTTGCACGCGGATTGGGACTGAACAGCATGAAAATGGCAGGGATTCTCTGCACGGACATCTCTGATGCCTATTATGCGCGGGCGGTTTCCCTAGTAGAAAAACTGCTGCGCGATCGCGGATTGGATACCTTACTGACCTGCACGGGAGATTCACTGGTGCAGAAGAAGAAGGCGCTGTCTCTTCTACTGGAAAAGCGGGTAGATGCAATTATTTTGATCGGTTCCGCCTTTGAAGAAGAACAGGATAATTCCCATCTGCGGGCAGCGGCTGCACAGGTGCCGCTGATTTTAATCAATGGTTGGGTCGATGCGCCAGGAATTAGCTGTGTTCTGTGCGGGGAACAGGAGGCAATGGAAGATTGTGTGCTTCGCCTGGCAGCGCAGGGATGCCGCAATATTCTATATCTCTATGACGCGATGACATCCAGCGGATTCCGCAAGCTCGCTGGCTATCGGAACGGAATTGCCAAAGCTGGAATCCCCATCTCGCAGGAACAAATCGTTCACACAGGAAAAGATTTGGAATCCGCTTATGAGGCGGTTTGCCGGAAATTGAATGCAGGCTATCCCATCGATGGGGTACTGGCCTCCGAAGACCTGCTGGCAATCGGAGCGCAGAAAGCGCTGGCTTCCTACGGGCTGAAACTGCCGATTATTGGATTCAATAATTCAGTCTATGCACAGTGTGCTTCTCCCGCTCTCTCGAGCGTCGACAATATGCTGGATCTATTGTGTCCGTCCGCAGTCAATCTGGCGGCGGAATATCTGTCAGGTCGGGTACCACCGCGAAAAATCGTGATTGACGCCCACCTGATCGAACGTGAAACTTATCAATCCAATTCTGAAAGGAGTTTTACTCATGCGTAAATTTATGGACCGGGATTTTCTTCTGAATAACCCCACTGCAGTGACGCTTTTCCACGATTATGCGGAAAAGCAGCCGATTATTGACTATCATTGCCACATCAATCCGGCTGAAATTGCGGAAGACCGTCATTTCTCCACCATCACCGAAGCATGGCTGGGTGGAGATCACTACAAATGGCGGATTATGCGCGCTAATGGTGTGCCGGAATCTTGTGTAACTGGCGATTCCACGCCTTATGAAAAATTTGAGGCCTATGCAGCTGCACTGTCACGTGCAGTCGGCAACCCTCTGTATCATTGGACCCATCTGGAATTGCAGCGCTACTTTGGCTATGACGGCGTTTTGAATGAAAAGACCGCGCCGGAAGTCTGGGAACTCTGCAACAAAAAGCTGGAGACCCTTTCCGTCCGGGAAATGATCCGTGTTTCCAACGTAGAAACGATTGTCACAACGGATGACCCAATCGATACTCTTGACGCGCATCGCCGCATCCGGGAAGAAAAGAGCTGCTCAGCTGCGGTTCTGCCCGGATGGCGTCCTGACAAAGCCGCAAATATTGCAAAACCCGGATTCTGCGAATATCTGGCAAAATTGTCGAATGTTTCAGGCATTGCTATTCACAGCGTTGCAGACGTCTGCGCGGCACTTGCAAACCGGATGGATTACTTTGAAACGCTTGGCTGCAAAGTCTCGGATCACGGTCTAGATGCAATCCCCTATGCGCCAAACAGCGAGGCTGTGGCAGAAAAAGCTTTAGCAAAAGCTCTGGCTGGAGAAACCGTAAGCCCTGCGGAGGAAGAAGCCTATCAGTATGCCGTTCTGCGGTTCCTTGGCCGTGAATATGCAAAACGCGGCTGGATTTTCCAGTTCCATTACGGCGCTGTCCGCAATGCGAATTCCCGGATGTTTGCGCAGCTGGGACCGGATACCGGTTATGACTGCATTGGCATGCCGGGAAATGCCGCAAAAATTGCCGGCTTCCTTGATACGCTGGAGAAGGACGGCGGCCTTCCCAAAACTATCTTATATTCTCTTAATCCCAATGATAATGCCATGCTGGACAGTATCATCGGCTGTTTCCAGGGCACCGAAGCGGCTGGAAAAATCCAGCACGGTTCTGCATGGTGGTTCAATGACACCAAAGTGGGCATGGAAGATCAGCTGACCAGCTTAGCGAATCTGTCGGTACTGGGCAACTTCGTAGGCATGCTGACCGACTCCCGCAGCTTCCTGTCTTATGCACGTCATGAGTACTTCCGCCGCATCCTCTGCAATCTGCTGGGCGAGTGGGCGGAAAGCGGACAGCTGCCGGCTGATCCTGCATATCTGGGCGGCATCGCGGCAGATATCTCCTACCGCAACGCCAAACGTTACTTCGGATTCTAATTTCCAAATTCACTGAAAAAAGCGCAGAAACCGTTTTATGGCTTCTGCGCTTTTTTATATTAGTCAATCCACCTGTATGATCTTAAAAATCATATCAGAAAGCACAACCCTTTTGGCCTTCTCATACCGTTGCTGCTCTTGCTCGCTTCTCCCAACCAAAGGCGTACCTGTAGCAGAATTATCCGATACAACCAGCAAGGCAATACTGGGAATTTCCAGTAAATCTGCCATTCGGTAAAAGGAACTGGTCTCCATTTCAATCAAATCCGTATGGAATGCCCGGATTTCATCCAAGTGAAAATATTCCAGTGCAATGGAATCGGTACAAAAAACCGAAGCCTTTTTCAAAGTAATGTCTTCTTTTTTCAGCATTTCGATTACTCGGTCAATATACTCCATTGGAGGATCCACTCGCTCAAAGGGCACAAAATCCTGGAGGGAATCTTTCAGATAGGTATTGGTATATCCGCCGGATATACTGTAACTTGGGGTGCAGATATCGCCCAATTGATATTGCTCTACTAGCGAGCCTACCGCACCAATAAAAATCATTTTTTTAAACTTTAATTCAGCACACAAGGCGATGTGGTCAATTAGAGTGCCGGGACCGGCAGAAATTTGAATCCAAGCGATTTGCAGGCCGTCCTTTTCCACCAGATAGCCGGCGATATAGGTTCCTTGGCGAAGCGTGGTAATTTTGCAGTTTGAATCATTCAAAATTTTATAGGGTGTATAACTCGGCGCAACGATTAACGCGTCGTATTCGACCTCATCCGATAAACCAAACGCCTGATACGCCATTTTATCGGAATTATACCGATGAAAAGAATCCAAAATTTTTTTCATTTTTTCTTTCATCCAATACTCCCCTCCATTCTCTCTACTGCATGATACGAAAAAGATGGCAGATTTTTTGAATCCGCCATCTTATTTATTGTTTTCTTACAGAACCCGCACCCGGATGACATCCGGAATCGCGCTGATTTTATCGGCAACTGCCGGATCAATCTTCTTGGAAAGATTCATGATTGTATAAGCGAAATCTTTCTTAGAGTCATTGATCATATTTTCGATGTTGCATCCCTCATCCGACAGTACAGCTGCCATCTTGGAAAGCATGCCGCTGACATTCTTATGGATAATACAGAGGCGGCTCGCCTTGCCCATCGGAAGACTGAGAGACGGCAGATTGACCGAGTTGACAATATTGCCGGTCTCAAGGTATTCACGCAGTTCCTGTACTGCCATTTTCGCGCAATTATCTTCGGATTCGGGGGTCGAAGCGCCCAGATGCGGCAAGGCAACAACGCCCTTATGTCCGAGCATTTCATCATCTGCAAAGTCGGTAACGTAAACTTTGACCTGTTTTTCATCCAGTGCTGCCAGCATATCCGCTGTTTCCACCAATTCGCCGCGAGCGAAGTTCAGGATGCGGACGCCAGTCTTCATCATCTGGATGGAGGAAGCGTTAATCATGCCCTTGGTTTCGGTCGTGCAGGGCAGATGCAGGGTAATGTAATCGCAGTGCTCATAAATCTCGCCCAAGGATTTAGCGTGAATAATCGCGCGATCCATTCCCCATGCAGCGTCAACGCTGATATACGGGTCGTAGCCATAAACCTTCATTCCGAGGGCAACTGCCGCATTCGCGACCTGTGCGCCGATTGCGCCGAGGCCGATTACGCCAAGAGATTTGCCCATAATTTCAGGACCGACAAACTGGCCTTTTCCTTTTTCCACCAGTTTCGGAACCTCTGCGCCTTGCCCTTTGAGGGTCATAATCCACTCCATTGCGGGCTGGATTTTACGCGAGGACATCAGCAATCCCAGCAGAACCAGTTCCTTCACGGCATTGGCATTTGCACCGGGAGTATTGAATACGACGATACCGGCCTGCGAGCATTTATCCAGCGGAATGTTATTGACGCCGGCCCCTGCGCGGGCAATCGCCTTAACGTTGGGATCCAATTCCAGATCGTGCATCGAAGCGGAACGCACCAGAATCGCGTCCGGATTTTCGATCTCATCGCCCCACGCATAATTAGCACGATCAAATTTTTCCAAGCCAAGCGGAGAAATTTTATTTAAAGTCTGAATCTGAAACATCAGTTCTCATCCTTTCCAAAGATATGAGGTCAGGCATGTGCCTCTTCAAATTCTTTCATGAATGCAACCAGCTTTTCGACGCCTTCGATAGGCATTGCGTTATAAATCGAAGCGCGCATGCCGCCAACGGTACGGTGACCTTTGAGGTTCACAAATCCCGCTGCAGTTGCTGCTTTCACAAATTCAGCATCCAGTTCCTCATTGCCGGTGACGAACGGAATATTCATCATCGAACGATATTTTTTCTCAACAGTTCCCTTGAATAGTTTGGACTGATCGAGGAAATCATAGAGAATAGCAGCCTTTTTCTCGTTAATCTCTTTCATTTTCTCGAGACCACCGATTTCATTCTTGATCCATTCAAGCACCAGTTTGCAGATGTAAATGGCATAAGTAGGCGGGGTGTTGTACATGGATCCATTTTCCGCATGGGTTTTATAAGCAAACATGGTCGGAGTACCTTCGCGAGGTTCCCCAATCAAATCCTTGCGAATAATAACAACAGTCAGACCGGCAGGTCCCATATTTTTCTGAGCACCTGCGTAAATGACGCCAAATTTGCTGACATCAAAGGGTTCCGACAGGATGCAGGAACTCATATCAGCGACCAGCGGGACATCTCCGGTATCGGGAAGTTCCACATAACGAGTGCCATAAATGGTGTTGTTGTAGCAGATGTGGAAATAATCTGCATTTTTATCAAAGGTAGCCGGATCAAGTTCCGGAATATAAGTAAAGGTTTTATCTGCCGAAGATGCTACTTCATGTGCCTTAGCAAGCTTTTTGCATTCAGAGAATGCCTTTTTCGCCCACTGTCCGGTGATAACAAAGTCAGCACTGCCGGATTTGGTTGCGAGATTCAAGGGGAGCATCGCAAACTGTGATGATGCGCCGCCCTGCAGGAAAAGGATCTCGTAATTATCAGGGATGTTCATCACTTCGCGCAGCAGTGCAGAACATGAATCGATAATGGCCTGATAGGTTTTTGATCGATGAGACATCTCCATAACCGACTGGCCGCTGCCCTGGTAATCCAGCATTTCATCCGCAGCTTTCTGAAGAACTGCTTCCGGCAGCATCGATGGACCTGCACTAAAGTTGTACACTCTGCTCATTTTGCGTTACCTCCATATCATATCAAACAGATAAACTTCATTTCCGAATAATATTCTGTTTATCTGGTGTAAATTCTATTATAAAAGTATTTTTCACTTTCGTCAATCACTTTTGGCAAAAAATACTTTACATTGCTAAAATATCTCTCAATTCCGCAACCGAGAGTTATTTTTTTGACAATATTTTTCTATTTTGCACAAATTTTATTTTGAATTGTACCGCAAGTGCGGACAATTATTCTGAATGCTTTTTGCTCAAAAACAGTTTTCTTTATTAGAAAGACATCCATGCTGTAATTTTTGAAAAATCGAGGGGATGAATGGCATAAAATACGCTCTCCTGTGAAAACTATATTTGAAATGACGGCGGAATATACCGCCTTCATCTTCCTTTACGGAAATTCACAACAGCAATTCAAATAAGAAAGGTTGGTATCCATGAGAAAACTGAATTTGGGAAAGAAAAAGGGTCTGTCGAAGGGATTTTACATCGCGTTGGCGATCAGTGTCACAGCGATCGGATCCGCGACGTACCTTACCCTGAATGCCCTCAATACCCCGCCGCAGGAAACCCCATCCAATACACTGGAAAACACCACCGAATGGTCGATCCCGGAAGTGGATGAAGTAGAAAAATCTCAGCCAGGCGTACCCAAAGATACACCGCAGGTAATCGTACGGGAAAGTGAACCAGAGGAATCAACTGTTTCCGCAGAAACATCGGTTCCGACCGTAAAAAAAGAGGAGACTGCATCCACCTCGACCGGTGCATTTATCATGCCAGTATCGGGCGAAGTTATGAATCCTTACAGCAATGGTGAGTTAGTAAAATCCAAAACACTGAATGAGTGGCGCACCCATGACGGAATTGACATCAAAGCAAAAGAAGGAACACCCGTAAAATCACCGAACGACGGCAAGGTGGTGGATATCCGGGAAGATAGCCAGTGGGGAAATACCGTAGAAATAGAGTATCCAAATGATGTAGTCATTTATTTCTGTGGACTCGGCGATGATATCAAAGTAAAGAAAGGTCAGGAAGTAAAATTAGGCGATGTGATCGGCAGTGTCGGAAACAGTTCTGTCATTGAGTCCGCAGAAGAAATGCATTTGCATGTGGGCATCAAAAAAGGCGGCGAATGGGTGGATCCCATGACAATACTGACGAAAAACTAACAACAAAAGGCAGGGAGATTCCCTGCCTTTTCTCATTCCGGAATATAGTACAATAAAATATGCGGTGTAAAATCCTGATAATCCGTATTAGCAATAAGAGCAATCATCCGCCCATTCTCACAGATGGCCATATTCTGAAACGTACTGTCTGCCAGGTGGAAAACCTGTTCCAACTGAAATTCACATATTTTTGATTCATCCGCGGTTTGGTAGACTATAAAATGGTGAGTGCCAGCATCCTCATCCCAGCTATCACAGCTGAGCAAATAATTGCCGCCGGTACTCAGCACAACATCCGAAGCACCGTTCTCGGTGCCCATGTCGAATTGGCGCAAGTTGTCCGCAGCAGCATCATAAAGATACACATTTGTATCATAGGCGGCATGGAGTGTATTCGTACGACTAAAGAGCAGCAGATCTCCTTCAATATCGGACAGAATCGTCGTCCCCTCAATTTCCATCCGACGGGAGGTATTCTGTTCCAGATCCAGAAGGTAACATCCAGTGGAATCCGTTCCCGTGTTGCTGCTCACGGCGCCCCATCGTCCACGGGCAGTCAGGATCCAATATGTTTCGGATGCAGATGTCCCATCCAACAGAATCCATTCCAGACCACTGGGCAATTCATGAATAACGCGGGTCTGATCTTCGGTAATGCGGACATTTCCCCCATCGGGAAGCGGCACGATCCGATCCAAGGAATTGGGGTGTGCAATGAAAAGTGATTCTCCGGGTTCTGCTTTTGCATCCTGCGAAATTCGATAATAAAGTGTCTCCATTCCATTTTCCGACATCACCTCGATACCCAAGGTATCTTCATCGACAAAACGCAGTGCAATTGGCGGCGCACTGCTGTCCGTCACTTTGCCGGTAATATCCAGCAAGGTCCCGGGGGAAAAATAGGAGGTTTCCTCTTCAGCGGAAGCCAAGGAAGATTCCGGTTCCGATTCAGATGAAACGGCCGGCTCGGATTCCGGCACAGATTCAGACGAAATAGCTGACTCAGATTCCGATACAGAACTCTCGGATTGGTCCTGCGGAATTTTAGGAGAACGCAAGAGAGTGCAGCTGCATAGTGTCAGGCACAGGAGGAAAAAAAGGACTGCGATTCGCTTCATAGAAACACCTCCGTTTCGCTCTCATTATAGCATAGCGATTCATGAGAAACAAGTGAATCTGCCTGAATAGGCTTTTTTATCAACCTAATTATCGGAACTGATTACGAACCGGATCATAGTTATATCCAATTGTCTCCAATTTGGAAACCACTGCTTCCCGATCGAGATTTAAAGCTTTACACGCATCATCCAAATCCCGATAAAAATCCCGAAGTTGGGTATTGAGGTAGCTGAGCAGGATTACCGGATCTTGCGGAACTGACATAAACATCCTTCTTTCTGAGCAATCATTCGAGATTAGGATACCATAAAATGGTCTTTTCCGCAAGCATGCCGCTGCCAGAAAATTTTGGAAAGAACAAAAATTTACATCCGAGCCAAAATGATCTTGACAAATCCGCCGAAAATAAGGTACCATGATAATAGAATTGTGGGAAGAAAGGGTCGATTGCCGTGCTGCTGAAAGAGATAAACCGGGTCATATTCAAATCCTTTGGCACACCGCTGAAAAGTGTAGCGGACTATCAACATTTCAGTCAATCTGTTTATGAAGATGACACCCGTGTTCGATCCAGTCTGTGGCATTATGAAAAAGAGGTTGTTTTGGAACCAATTAGTGGTGTGGGACTGCTTTTCGTCCGCAGCGAGGACAGCATGATTCAAAAGTTTATGTTCGATCAGCCGCTGCTCATCAAACCGGGAATACAATTTGCAATACTACCGTATGAATGTAAACTCTCCTACCGACTGTACTATCAATCGCCCAAAATCATTACGCCGACCACCAATATATTAACCGGTCAGGGATTTGTCCCCAACATTCATGTCAAGACTCTATATACAGTATTATACCAGGAGAAAGACAAACAATTTCAATTCAATGGGGAAGAACATCCCTTCTGGGAACTAACCTATGTCAATAAAGGGAGCATGATCTGTGAAGTAGATGGCGATAGTTATCAGCTGCATCAGGGGCAGATTATCTTTTTTTCGCCGCATCAGTTTCACCTTCAGCGCAGCGACGGTAAAGCACCGCTCTCCTTTCTGACTTTGACTTTTGATGGAGAGGTTGACCAGCCGGAAAAGTTGGCCAATCGGGTAATCTACTGCGATGAAAACTGCCTGAATATCGTGCGCTCGATGATCCGGGAAGAAAAAGAAGGACAGGCTTACGGCGATGATATGATTACCTGCGAATTAACACGGCTTATTATCACGGTGATGCGAAATATTCTGTCCAATGCAGTCGTTGTAAAGATTCCGACCCGGCTCAAAGTTTCGGTCGACAATAAATATATTGGGGAATGCATCGACCTGATTCATTCCAATATCACCTCCACCATTACCCTTCCGTGGCTTGCCAAGCAGCTGAATCTCAGTTCGTCCTATCTTTCCAGCTTGTTTAAGCAGAAGGTGGGGCGGAGCATTTCGGAATATGTTCGGTTGGTGCGGCTGGAAAAGGTCAAGGAAATGATCGGGGAAGGAAAATACACCATTGCCCAGATTTCCTATATTATGGGGTACTGTTCCCCCACCTATCTTTCAACAGAATTCCGGCGAGAATACGATATGTCCCCAAAAGAATACGCCAAGATGCTGGAATGACCGGATAAAAATTAGCAGAGTCCAAAAAGCAAGCCTTTCGGTTTTTCGAAAGGCTTGCTTTTTATCCATAAAATCAGTTTGATACATCGCGGTATATCCGTTCTACCGTTTCTTCCAGGCTAAGTTCCTGCGTCAATATAGTTTCGGGTATAAAATTCAGAAGATCTTTCTCCTTCCACCAGCGCCGCATCTCAACCTCACCAAAGTCATTACGGTTGGGTTTGGTAACGTGCCTCCGCATCGTTTCTTCAAATGGAAGATCGTAATAATACGCAAAAATTTCGGAACCATACTCTTCCACCGCCGTTTCAAACAGACGGCGGTATTCTTTTGCCGGAAGGATGCCTTCCATAATGGTAATTTCAGAGTTTCTTCTACCGTAGCGCAGCAATTCTATCATCAGAGGCAAAGATTTTGTGACTCCCTCGCTGCTCCAGACATGCAAAATCTCCATTCGAATCATATCGTGGGACAATCGCATAGTATTGGGACCAAATTTTTCCTGCAGCATCTTGGCCACCGTCGTTTTGCCGCTTCCGGAATTTCCGCGCAGTATAACCAATTTTGGCACACAACTTCCTCCTAACCATACTATGATAATGAACTTATTATACACAAAATACATGGCGATGTACAAGTCCGTTTCCATAACAAAACCCCCAGAATCTTAGGATTCCGGGGGTTTTGACGATTCTACAGTCTGCAGCACGGAGAATCGCCAGATTTTCAGAAAGACTTATTTGTTGGACAGGTTAACCAGACGGTCATACTTGTCAGCAGCGGTCTTTTCAGCGCTTGCAAACAGCTCTTCTGCACGAGCAGGATTGGAACGAGCCAAAGCGTTGTAACGGACTTCGTTCATGATGAAGTCTTTATAAGACATGGTAGGAGCCTTGCTGTCGAGGTGGAAAGGATTCTTGCCTTCCTCAGCCAGACGAGGATCGAACCGGAACAGATGCCAGTAACCAGCATCGACAGCCTTCTTCTCTTCATCCTGCGCATGAACCATACCGCCCTTGATGCCGTGGTTGATACAGGGAGCGTAAGCGATGATGAGAGACGGGCCATGGTAGCTTTCAGCCTCCAGGAAAGCTTTCAAGCACTGGTTGCGATCAGCGCCCATAGAAACCTGAGCGGTGTAAACGTAACCGTAGCTCATAGCGATGGCAGCCAGGTCTTTCTTCTTAACCTCTTTACCAGCAGCAGCGAACTGAGCGATAGCGCCGGTAGGAGTGGACTTGGAGGACTGTCCGCCAGTGTTGGAGTAAACCTCGGTATCGAATACCAGAATGTTAACATCCTGATGAGAAGCGATAACGTGGTCCAGACCGCCGAAGCCGATGTCATATGCCCAGCCGTCACCACCGAAGATCCAGATGGACTTCTTAGCCAGGTAGTCCTTGCTGTCGAGGATTTCCTTAGACTCTTCGCAGCCATTAGCAGCGTAGCCTTCCAGAACCTTCACCAGAGCAGCAGTTGCGGAACGGTTGGTAGCGCCGCAGTCGATGGAGTTCAGGTAAGCGTCAAAGACAGCCTTATCGTCGCCCTCAACTTTAGCAGCCAGAGCCTCAATCTTACGGATTGCAGCTTTGCGGATGGTATCCTGAGCCAGGAACATACCATAACCATACTCAGCGTTATCCTCAAACAGGGAGTTCGCCCAAGCAGGACCAAAGCCAGCCTTATTGGTGGTGTAAGGAGTAGCCGGTGCAGAGCCGCCCCAGATAGAAGAACATCCGGTAGCGTTGGAGATATACATACGATCGCCGTAGAGCTGAGTTACGAGTTTTGCATAAGGAGTCTCGCCGCAGCCAGCGCAAGCGCCGGAGAACTCGAGCAGAGGCTGATGGAACTGAGAACCTTTGATGGTGCTCTCTTTGAATTTCTCCAGAACCTCGGGTTTCTCAGGCAGATCGAACAGGAAGTTGAAGCTTTCCTGCTGAGCAGCTTCGCCCTCGAGGGACTTCATGGAGAGAGCCTTCTCACCCTTCTTGCCAGGGCAGGAAGCAACACAGACACCGCAGCCGGTGCAGTCCATAACGGAGATACCGATTGCGAACTTCTTATCGGGCATACCGGTCATCGGCATGGATTTAGTGCCAGCAGGAGCCTTCGCAGCATCCGCATCATCCATTGCAAAGAGACGGATAACGGCATGCGGGCAAACCAGCGAGCAGAAGCCGCACTGGATACAATTGTCAGGATTCCAAGAAGGAACATCTACTGCGATACCACGTTTTTCGAAAGCAGCAGTGCCCTGCGGGAAGGTACCATCGGTACGGTCGCCCATGAAGGTAGAAACAGGCAGTCTGTCGCCCTTCTGATCATTGACAGGGATTACGATCTCGTTTACAAAGTCAACCAGATGCTTGTTGGATCCGGTAGCAACTTCCGGAGCATGAGAATCCTCAGCGGTCTTCCAGGATTCAGGAATCTTCACTTCGTGGATGCCCTGTGCGCCAGCGTCGATCGCGTCATGGTTCATCTTAACGATTGCTTCACCCTTCTTGGAGTAAGAAGCGGTAGCAGCATCCTTCATGTACTTGATTGCATCTTCCTCGGGGAGGATCTTAGCCAGTTTGAAGAATGCAGACTGGAGAACGGTGTTGATACGGCCGCCCAGACCGATTTCTTTACCGATCTTGATACCGTCGATGGTGTAGAACTTGATGTTGTTGTTGGCAATCAGGCGTTTTACCTGGCCGGGCAGATGCTGTTCCAGTTCCTCATCAGTCCACTGGCAGTTCAGCAGGAAGGTACCGCCCTTCTTAACATCCTCAACGATCGGGTACTTGGAGATGTAAGCGGGGTTGTGGCAGGCAACGAAGTCAGCCTGATTGATGAGGTAGGTGGATTTGATCTTAGATTTACCAAAACGCAGGTGAGAAATGGTAACACCGCCGGACTTCTTGGAGTCGTAAGCGAAGTAAGCCTGCGCGTTCATGTCGGTATGGTCACCGATAATCTTGATGGAGTTCTTGTTTGCACCAACAGTACCGTCAGAGCCGAGACCCCAGAATTTGCAGGAGATGATATCCTTCGGAGTGGTGTCGAGAACTTCGCCGACAGGCAGAGACAGATGAGTAACATCGTCCTCGATGCCGATGGTAAAGCGTTTCTTCTCGGTGTTCTCATAAACAGCCTTGATCTGAGCAGGAGTGGTGTCCTTGGAACCGAGGCCGTAACGTCCGGTGTAAACAGGAATATTGTGGAACTTGGTGTCCTTCAGAGCAGCTACAACGTCGAGGTACAGAGGCTCGCCGAGAGAGCCAGGCTCTTTGGTGCGGTCCAGAACGGAAATCTGTTTTACAGAATCCGGGATTGCAGCAACCAGATGAGAAGCGGAGAACGGACGGTACAGACGAACTTTAACCAGACCGTATTTGCCGCCGTTAGCGTTCAAGTAGTCAATGGTCTCTTCAATGGTGTCGCAAACAGAGCCCATCGCGATGATCACATGCTCTGCATCAGGAGCGCCGTAGTAGTTGAAGAGCTGGTAGTTGGTGCCCAGTTTTGCATTGACTTTGCCCATGTATTCCTCAACCAGAGTGGGGATTGCATCGTAGTAGGTGTTGCAAGCCTCGCGAGCCTGGAAGAAGATGTCAGGGTTCTGAGCGGTACCGCGGAGAACCGGATGATTCGGATTCAGCGCACGGTTGCGGAATGCCTTGACTGCATCGAGGTCAACCATATCTTTCAGGTCTTCGTAATCCCAGACTTCGATCTTCTGCAGCTCATGAGAGGTGCGGAAACCGTCGAAGAAGTTCAGGAACGGAACGCGGCCCTTGATTGCGGTGCAGTGTGCAACAGGAGTCAGGTCCATAACTTCCTGGGGGTTACCTTCGCAGAGCATTGCGAAACCAGTCTGACGGCATGCATAAACGTCAGAATGGTCGCCGAAGATGGACAGAGCGTGGCTTGCCAGAGCACGAGCGGAAACGTTGATAACGCCGGGCAGCAGCTCACCAGCCATTTTGTACATATTGGGGATCATCAAAAGAAGACCCTGGGAAGCAGTGAAGGTGGTGGTCAGAGCACCAGCAGCGAGAGAGCCGTGTACAGTACCAGCAGCACCTGCCTCAGACTGCATTTCAACGACGCGTACTTTTTCGCCGAAGATGTTTTCTTTGCCGTCAGCAGACCATTTGTCCGTGACTTCTGCCATTACGGAAGAAGGGGTAATGGGGTAGATTGCAGCAACGTCGGTATACGCATAGGAAACGTGAGCCGCAGCGTTGTTGCCGTCCATGGTTTTCATTTTTCTTGCCATGTTTTTATATCCTCCTTGAAAATTGATATACAGGTGTCAGCAGGATAACCCAAACAGACAAAATAAGGTCTGCTTCCCAACAGGCCTTGTGCGATTCGGTTATTCTGACATACTGCCGGCGGTATCCGCCGTAGAGCGCGTTGAAAATAAGCGGGGAACAGGCATGTCCACCATTGATTCGACGCCCCTATCTTTGTTTATTTTATCACGATTTTTGCAAAAAGTAAAGGGCGAAAAGAGATTTTTGTCCCCGATTCCGCCCGATAATTCCCGAATATTTTGTAAACATTTTCTATGTCCGCAAATACCGCAAACAAACAAGAAAAATCCAGATTTTTCCGCAGACAAAATTTCCGGCTATTCTCTCTGTTCGGCATGGAAAAATTCCTCTGTAATTTGCTGTGCTTTTCCCAAATATCCACACGATACATAGAAGGCATATCGTTCCAAAAGCGGACCGACCCGATCAGCCAATCCGCCACCCAGTGCTTTCTGAATGACAAACGGAATTTCATTCTGTTTAAGGATGTCGGCAAGCATTTCGCCCCACATTGGTTCCTGTTCGGTTAGGAATATGTATTCTGAATTCTCTTGCCGCCGATTTTCCATCATTTTTTCCACAAAGCAGATCCACTCCTTTTCCCTATTTCCGCTGCCGCAGAAAACGCACCAGCACTATCAGGCCGCAAGCAAGGAACAGCAGCGCACCAAGCGAAAAAATCAACCGGAAAATGCCTAAACATTCCGGTTCAAAATGATCCGGCCAGAGAAATGTTTCCGCCACACGGATTCCGCAGATTCCCACCCAAAGGGTGCAGAATATCCACCACCAAACCCGCTTATCATCTAAGATTCCCAGCATTGCGCTGCGAATTGCCAGATACCCCAATCCGATTTCGAGGATGAGAAAGATTCGCATGGTTTCGGGGATGGCTGCAAAAGATTCGTTCGTTCCTGTCAGCAGCATCTCCACCACTAACAGCGCGCAGATCATCCAAAACGCCTGACATCCATATCGATATAGAATCTGTTTTTTCTCCATCATTCTCCCTCACTTTCAAGGAAAGAAAGCAACGCCATCCCTTCCCCGCAATACTGCACCCGGATCTGTGTACCGTCCAGTTCTCCGGACGCATATTCAAGCGGCTGATCCTCTGGTATTTCCTGCCGGCGTTCTTCCCAAAAGGCGCGGTATTCCGCTGCTGCATCCGTTTCCGCTAAAGTCAGCGCACCTTCCGCCTGGATTCCGCCGCCCAGCAGCCCATCGTATGCCGTCAACAGTTCGCCGAGCTTCTCTCCTTCCGCCTCCTGTTCCACCGAAACTGCCGTCAGTCCGATGGAGGGAGATTTCGCCGTCTTGGAGGAATAAAGATTAGAAAAGGTATACGTCACCTGCGCCGGCTGTCCATGGACTTTCTCCTCCGCTAAAATCTGGTATTGGGTAAAAGCGGAATCCTCCCCCACCTTTACACCGGAAATTTCAATCTCCGCAAAATCCAATTCGCGAGATTTCAGCACCTCCTGCGGAGACATACCCCAGCGGGTCTCCGCAAAACAATATGGGGTGACTTCCGCTTGAGTTTTGCTATTTTCCGCCTCATTTCCGCAGCCGTCCAGCAGCAGAATCCATGTAACCAGTAAAATCGTTACACTTTTTTTCATCTTTCTCCCTCCTTTGTCTCCATTATAGCAAATTTTATAAAATAAAACAATTACAGTTCAAGAAACCGACGAATTTATTCAAGACTTTTCTGTCTGTTTTTTAAAAAGAAAATATTCCGATCCGCAGATGCAGACCGGAATATCAAAGTCAATCTTTTAAAGTAATTTCCACCACGGTATCCCGGTCATCGGGCAGCGGGAAACTCCGGTTCCCAAATTTGAAGAAGGTTTTGTTTTTATAGGCAACGGCATTCCAAGGAATTTCCGCCTTAATTTCCGATCCGTCTGAAAGCAGGCGGATCTGATCGATCTTTTCCGGGGAAATGTCCAGATCTACCGCGTTGATGCACTCCTCAAAAATGTGGGCATACAGCTTGTTCCCCTTCTGGGTATAGCGGCCCCAATCAGGTTTGGGCAGATCCGAAATACCGCAGCCGTAAATGGAATCGCTGTTTTCCCGCATCCAGCTGCCGATTTCCCGCAAAATGGCGACGGATTCCGCTGGGATTTCGCCCTTGGCATTCGGTCCCACATTGAGCAGCATATTGCCGTTTTTGCTGACACATTCGACCAGATTACGGATCACTAGCCGGGGGGATTTGTAATGATGATCGGACGAGCAGTATCCCCAATGATCGTTGAGGGTGATGCAGGACTCCCACGGAATCGAATTGCCATGGAGGTCTGTCATACCTTTGGGCGGAATCATCTGCTCGGGAGAGGCGAAGTCACCTGAATAAATGGAGGGGGTGTCGGTCAGGATGCTGCCGTAAGTTTCGCCAGCGGCTTCCAGGCGATTGTCGACAATCAGCCACGGCTGGATGGAACGAATCATTTCCATCAGTTTAGTTGCCTGCCACTTTTCGCCTGCCATGTCATCATAGGAGAAGTCGAACCACATAATATCCAGCTTGCCGTAATTGGTAAGAAGTTCCCGGACCTGACCGTGGAAATACTCGACATACCGGCTGAAATCCCGTCCTTCGTCAGAATAAGCGGGATTTTCACGCATGGGATGGATGCGGTCCGAACAATGCGGATAATCGGGATGATGCCAGTCCAGCAGCGAATAGTACAGGCCGACCTTGATTCCCTCCGCCCGGAAGGCGTCGAGGTATTCGCGGACGAGATCACGGCCGCATTTGGTATTGGTTGATTTATAGTCGGTGAGCTTGGAGTCAAACAGACAGAAGCCGTCATGATGTTTTGCGGTCAGAACGGCGTATTTCATACCAGCCTGCTTCGCGAGCTTCGCCCATTCCTTTGGATCATAGTGAATCGGATTAAACTCGTCAAAATAGACCTGATAATCCTCCAGTGTCGTGCGTTCGTTATTGCGCAGCCACTCGCCCCGGGCGGGAATGGCATAAAGTCCCCAATGAATAAACATTCCGAAACGGCTTTCGAGGAACCATTTGGTTCGCTCGGTGCGGGCTTCGATGATTGGATTCGACATCAGTAATTCCTCCTGCCGTGCACAAAAATTAAGCCAAAATCAATTCAGCTATTTTCATTTTACAACTTTTACGGTATAATGGAATAGACAAAATTAAGCTTTCTTTATAAAAAATTCGGGAGGGATTTCAAATGCAGTATATCCGGCAGTTTTTGGAAAGCTGCACCATATCGGTACTGGAGGCGCGGCGCATCCGATGCTGGCCGGACTGGCAGGAAATGAATTACATCCCATCGTATAATAAGTTCTATTTTATACTATCCGGAGAAGGTGAGCTGACCGTAGACGGAAAAATTTATCATCCACAGCCGGGAGAATTATTCCTGATGCCGGCGGGAGTGCGGCAGAGCTATCGGACGATCAACGAAAACACCTACACGAAATACTGGTGCCATTTCACGGCGGAATCAGGCGGTGTCCGTCTCTTTGACGCAGTCAAGACGCCCCTTTGCGTCAGGCCATCGCATCCTGAGCAGCTGACCCGGCTTTTTGCGGATTTAGCGGAGGCTCATGCCTCGCAGTCGCCGTATGCGCCGCTGGCCGAAAAGGCGCGGATGCTGGAAATCCTGCTGCTGTTTCTGGAGGAAGCAGAAAAGCTGGGAATTTCCTATGCGGAATCGGTTCCAGCCGAGCAGCTCAAGCAGATCACCGACTACATTTCGGCACATCTGGCCGAAGAAATTACGCTGGAAGATCTGGCGGGGTTGGTACATTTCCATCCCAATTATTTTATCAGCTTTTTCCGGAAATATTTTGGGATGCCGCCGCTGCGGTATGTCTCCACGGCACGGCTGGAACGTGCCAAACTCCTGCTTAAAACAACGCCGGACAGCATCGCTTCGGTTGCGGAACAGACTGGCTTTCACGGCGTGTACCACTTCTCCAAGCGATTCAAGAATTATACCGGATTTTCGCCCTCGGATTTCCGCAAACTTTAAGGAACTTTTCAGAAAAGGGGAACAAATATGAAAAAAGAAGCACTCATGGAAAAAACTCTGTCGACCGAACCCATTTTCAGCGGTCGGATTTTCTCGGTCCGCAAGGATGCGGTTGCTCTGCCGGATGGCCGGGAATCGGTACGGGAAGTTGTCCATCATCTGAGCGGAGGCGCCTGTGTGGTGCCGCTGACCGCTGACGGCAAGGTGTACATTGTTCGGCAGTGTCGCTACCCCTATGCGGATGTTCTCACCGAAATCCCAGCGGGCAAGCTAGATCTCGGCGAAAAGCCGGAAGACTGCGCCGCGCGCGAACTGATCGAGGAATGCGGTGTCCGCGCCGGGAAACTGACCAATCTAGGCACTCTCTACCCCACTCCGGCTTATGTAGACGAGGTCATTCACATGTATCTGGCCGAAGACCTGACTCCTGCCGAACAGCATCTGGATGAAGGGGAATTTCTCGAAGTGGAGGCGGTTCCTCTGGCGGAACTGGTCGAGCAGATTCTCCGCGGCGAAATCAAGGACAGCAAGACGCAGGCCGCTCTGCTCAAAACATGGATCCTCCGAGGGCAGAAATAATGGATCGAATCCGCCCGTATTTGCAGGAAGCCGGCATCACGGAGGCGGGATCGGTTCCCTTTGCAAGCTGCCTGCCGCTTTTGGAATGCCGGGCAAAGGCGCGTCTGCCGCAGAATGCCGCCTCCGTCATTATCTGCGCCCTTCCCTACTATACCGGCGAATGGCCGGGGCGGAATCTCTCCCGGTATGCCATCGTGCCCGATTACCACACCGTCTCGATGCAGTTGCTGAAACCGGTCTGCGAGCGGCTTACGGCAGATTTCGGAGCAAAATTTGAGCCGTTCGCGGACAACTCTCCCATCCGAGAAGTGGATGCGGCGGCACGAGCAGGACTAGGCGTTGTGGGCGAAAATGGACTGCTGCTCACTACCCGTTACGGATCGTGGGTCTTTCTGGCGGAAATTGTCACCGACCTGTCGCTTTCCTATACCGAACAGCCAGTCAAACACTGCATCGCCTGTGGTAACTGTCGGAAGGCATGTCCCTCCGGCTGTATTACCGATGGGAAAATCGACCCGGACCGCTGCCTATCTGCCATCACCCAGACCAAACGGGATCTGACGCCGGAAGAAATTGCTCTGATCCGAAAAGGCGGACTGATTTGGGGCTGCGACCGCTGTCAGGAGGTGTGCCCCTACAATCAGCATGCAGAAGAAACACCTCTGTCCGCTTTTCGGGAGGAGATTCATCCCGTTTTCACGTCCGACGATTTAGACGGATCCCTGAAAACGCGCGCCTGCGGATTTCGGGGTCCAAAGCCGCTCCAGCGCAATCTTGAAATTCTGAAAACTGCTTGCCAAACCGAAGAATCTGTGCTATACTGAGAAAAACGAAAGAAAGGAAATAGGTTTGCTGCTATGTATATTGGCTGAATTTCTCACAAATCACATCTTGCTTGCAGGATGGGGGCAATGCCCCTGTATTTGTGTTGGAATCCAGCGGATTGCAGCGGACTGTTTCTGTCATAAACAGTCCCGAAAACCATAGGTTTTCGGGTTTTTTGCGTCCATTCCAGCACCTCCTGCAAAATCGGAGGTCTTTTTTATGTCTAAAATTTTATTATCTGCCAGCCATATTGCCAAATTTTACGGAGACCGGCAAATTCTGGCTTTTGAACAGCTGCATGTCCGGGAAGGGGATAAAATCGGGATTGTCGGGGCGAACGGCGCCGGAAAAACAACCCTGCTCGGCATCCTGTCCGGTGAAATCTCACCCGATGAAGGAACGATCACGCGGGAAGTTCCGGTCACCTACTTTCGGCAGTTTCGCGAGCGCGCCGCCGCAGTAGATCCTCAAGCCGCACGTCAATTGGGATTGGCCGGCAAACTGGAACGGGAAAATCTAAGCGGCGGCGAGGCAACCCGTCTGGGATTGGCAGAAATGAAGCCGGATGCTCTGCTCACTTTTGCAGACGAACCGACCGCCAATCTGGATGCGGAAGGGATTGAACTGTGCGTCGAGCGTCTGCAAGCATGCCCGACCCTTCTGCTGGTCAGCCATGACCGCAGCGTACTCGACCGGCTCTGCAACCGGATCATCGAAGTACGGGACGGAAAGCTGTTCTTCTACCGCGGCAACTACACCGCCTTCCGCACCCAGCGCGAACAAACCCTGGAACGGCAGAAATTTGAATTTGCACAGTATCAGTCTGAAAAAGCGCGGCTGGAAGCGGCAATCCGGGAAAAGGGGCAGGCTTCCCGTTCGGTTCGGAAGGCGCCGAAACGGATGGGAAATTCTGAGGCGCGGCTGCACAAACGGGAGGCTGTGGAAAGTTCGGAAAAGCTGGACAACGCAAAAAAATCCTTAATTTCCCGGCTGGAACATCTGGAGGTCAAGGAGAAACCGCACGAAACGGCACCGGTAAAAATTGATTTTGGGCTGACGGATCCGCCGGCTAACCGGGATATTGTCACCGGAAACCGTCTTTCTTTCCGGTATGGCGATCATGTAATTTTTGAAAATGCAGCCTTCTGCCTGCCCAAGGGGAGCAAAACTGCCCTCATCGGCCCGAATGGATCCGGAAAAACGACCTTAATGGAGTTAATTGCCACAGATGCGCCCGGTATCCGGATTGTGCCAAAAGCTCGGATCGGCTATTTCCGGCAGAATCTCAGTCTTATTGACCTGAACAAGACTGCACTGGAAAATGTGATGGAAACGGCAGTGCAGACCGAAAAAACGATGCGCGGCATTCTGGCTCGGCTGCTCATCCGGCGGGATGACGTCTACAAAAAAGCGGGAGTACTAAGCGGCGGCGAACGGGTAAAATTAGCGTTTGCAAAGCTGTTCGGATCTCCTGCCAACCTGCTGCTGCTCGATGAACCCACCAATTTTCTGGATATGCCCGCGATTGAAGCGCTTCAGCAAATGATCTGTGAATATGAGGGGACTGTGCTCTTTGTGTCACACGACCGGAATTTTTCGGATGCCTGCGCGACCCGGATTCTCCGGATCGAACAAAAAAAGCTGACCGCTTTCGACGGAAATCTCTCGGCATGGGAGGCGCAGCAGGCGAAACCGCGCAAAAATCCGCAGCAAATGGATAAAGCCTTGCTCGAGCTTCGCCTTGCGGAAGTCATCTCCCGCCTTTCGGCGCCGAATTGTCCGGACAAAGAGCAGCTGGAGGCAGAATTTCAGCAGCTTCTGCTGAAAAAGAAAGAAATGGAATAAATCGAATCCCCGCCTGTTTTGCAGACGGGGATTTTTCAGCGCAAATAATAAATTTCCCGAATTAGATAGTAGAAACCGACTCCAAATAAAAGCACTGCCATACAGAAAGGGCCAAACCGTCCCCAAAAATTCCGGATGGACCGGAAATCCAGTTCCGGCATGATGTCCTTCCCGCAGTGCGTGCAGTATGGTACTTCACCGATCGTTTCATGATGACAGCGAGAGCATTTCATTTCAGCACATCCTTTTCTTCAAGTTTTACCGACCTCAATTATATCATGATTATGTTTAAAAGTAAACATTTATATGATTTCTTTTAAACATGTTTTTACTCAATTAAATGTGCAATAATAGAATATAGTAATGATGTAATGGGGGATTTTTTACATGGATGAGCTGAAAATCACCAAAAAGACAGAACCAGTTATGTTTACAATTCGAGTTGATAAATCGATTGTTGATTTTTATGACAATCTTTCCAAAGAAACGAACCGTAGCCGCAATGAATTGATTGCTATGGCTTTGGAATTTGCGATGGATAAAATTAAAGTGGAACCTGTTTCCAAAAATCCGGAAGAATGAAAGTTTTACTCGATTTTTTTCAAAAAATCGTGAGGGTGAAGGGGGCAAAGCCCCATTCTCGCTCGTCGCAACGAGCGAAATTTTTCATGATAAATAAGATCAGGAAGGTAGGTGAAATAGTCCAGTGGACTGTTTCACCGTAGGGAACCCTATCAAGGGGTTCCCTACATGGCGAAGCCATAATATATTGTTTGCACAGTAAGATGGCATATAAACCGCTAAACCGCACAGCTTTGCTGGCGCAAATGTGCTGCGGTGATACAATTCGAACGTTCTAAAATTTGATTTTGCAAAGCAAAATCAAATCGCGGGGTCATCCGCGGCGAGCCTGCGGGCTTGTTTCTCTTTTTATGGTTCGCGCCCGAGGCGCGAAGGGATTAGATTCCGCTCGTTGCGACGAGCAGCCAAAGGCTCCGCCTTTGGAAACCGCCGCCTTTTGAAAAAGGCGGGCGAAAACTTTTAATTTATCCCCAATGATAGTTTTTTATATATTACAAAACCCCCACCTGTTTTTACAGGTGGGGGAATTTTATCGTTTGAGCAAATTAAGAAAGGTGAAACAGCTTCCGGAAACAGACTTATTTGCAAGCCTCTTCAATAGCAACAGCGCAAGCAACGGTCATACCAACCATGGGGTTGTTACCAGCACCGATCAGACCCATCATCTCAACGTGAGCCGGAACGGAAGAAGAACCTGCGAACTGAGCGTCAGAATGCATACGGCCCATGGTGTCGGTCATGCCGTAAGAGGAAGGACCAGCTGCCATGTTGTCAGGATGCAGGGTACGGCCGGTGCCGCCGCCGGATGCAACAGAGAAGTAGTGGAAGTTGTTTTCGACACACCATTTCTTATAGGTGCCTGCAACAGGATGCTGGAAGCGGGTGGGGTTGGTGGAGTTACCGGTGATGGAAACGCCAACTTTCTCGAGCTTCATGATTGCAACGCCTTCCGGAACGTTGTCAGCGCCGTAGCACTTAACGTCTGCACGGGGGCCGTTGGAGAAAGGCTTCTCGCTAACGACTTTAACTTCCTCGGTGTAGGGATCGAACTCGGTCTCTACATAGGTGAAGCCGTTGATTCTGGAGATAATGAACGCAGCGTCTTTGCCCAAGCCGTTCAGGATAACGCGCAGGGGTTTCTGACGGACTTTGTTTGCGTTCAGAGCAATTTTGATAGCGCCCTCAGCAGCCGCGAAGGATTCGTGGCCAGCCAGGAATGCGAAGCACTCGGTTTCTTCGCTCAAAAGCATTTTGCCCAGGTTGCCGTGGCCTAAGCCCACTTTGCGGTTTTCCGCAACGGATCCGGGGATGCAGAATGCCTGAAGGCCGATACCGATAGCAGCAGCAGCGTCAGCAGCTTTGGTGCAGCCTTTTTTGATTGCAATTGCACAACCAACGGTGTAAGCCCATTTCGCGTTTTCGAAGCAGATGGGCTGGGTTTCCTGAACAATGGTGTACGGGTCGATGCCCTTTTCCTCGCAGATGGTTTTGCACTCATCGATGGAGGAAATGCCATATTCTTTCAGCACGCCGAGGATTTTCGCCTCGCGTCTCTCGTATCCTTCAAAAGTAGCCATTCTTCGTGCCCTCCTTATTCCTTACGCGGGTCAATGTACTTAGCGGCGTCAGCAAATCTGCCGTAAGTGCCTTTGGACTTCTCGTATGCTTCGTTGGGTTCCATGCCCTTCTTGATGAAGTCGGTCATCTTGCCCAGAGAAACGAACTCATAGCCGATAACCTGATCGTTCTCGTCCAGAGCCATCCGGGTGCAGTAACCCTCGGTCATTTCCAGATAACGAACGCCTTTGGCTTTGGTGCCGTACATGGTACCAACCATGGAACGAGCGCCTTTGCCCAAGTCTTCCATGCCAGCGCCGATAACCAGGCCGCCTTCGGAAAAAGCAGACTGAGAACGGCCGTAAACGATCTGGAGGAACAGTTCACGCATAGCGGTATTGATTGCGTCACAAACCAGGTCGGTGTTCAGAGCTTCCAGAACGGTTTTGCCGGGCAGGATTTCCGCAGCCATCGCAGCGGAGTGGGTCATGCCAGAGCAGCCGATGGTTTCCACGAGAGCTTCCTCGATGATGCCGTTTTTCACGTTCAGGGACAGTTTGCAAGCGCCCTGCTGGGGTGCACACCAGCCCACACCGTGGGTGTAAGCGGAAATATCTTTAATTTCTTTGGCCTCAACCCATTTGCCTTCTTCCGGAATGGGAGCGGGGCCGTGATGCGGGCCTTTGGCCACAACACACATCTCTTCTACTTCTTTCGAGTAATTCATAGTAGTACCTCCTTATATTGATCTGGCGGCTTTTCATAACTGCGGACAAGCAGATGTTCAAAAAAATGTGCTGCCGCCATGGAGCAGCAGCACATCTGCAAGTTGCGTTGAAAACCAGCGTCAGGCAGCAGCTTATGCGAGCTCTGCGAAGTATTTGATGGTGCGAACCATCTGGCTGGTGTAGGAGTTTTCGTTGTCGTACCAGGAAACAACCTGTACCTGATAGGTATCGTCGTCGATCTTGGTAACCATGGTCTGGGTAGCATCGAACAGAGAGCCGTAACGGATGCCGATGATGTCAGAAGAAACGATCTGATCTTCGTTGTAGCCGAAGGACTCAGAAGCAGCAGCCTTCATAGCAGCATTGATTGCTTCTTTGGTAACATCTTTGCCCTTAACAACAGCAACCAGGATGGTGGTGGATCCGGTGGGAACCGGAACACGCTGAGCAGAACCGATCAGTTTGCCGTTCAGTTCGGGGATAACCAGGCCGATAGCTTTTGCAGCACCGGTGGAGTTGGGAACGATGTTAGCAGCGCCAGCGCGAGCACGACGGAGATCGCCTTTACGATGCGGGCCGTCGAGGATCATCTGGTCGCCAGTGTAAGCATGAACGGTGGTCATGATGCCGCTCTGGATGGGGAATGCATCGTTCAGAGCTTTCGCCATCGGAGCCAGGCAGTTGGTGGTGCAGGAAGCAGCAGAAATGATCTGATCGTCTTTGGTCAGAGTTTTTTCGTTTACGCTGTAAACGATGGTCTTCAGATCGTTGCCAGCAGGAGCGGAGATAACAACTTTCTTCGCGCCAGCGTTGATGTGAGCCATAGCTTTCTCTTTCTTAGTGTAGAAGCCGGTGCACTCCAGAACAACATCTACGCCCAGTTCGCCCCAAGGGCACTCAGCAGCGTCTTTGATTGCGTAAATGGTAATTTTTTTGCCGTCTACAGTGATGGAATTCTCATCAAAGGAAACGGTGTGGCCATCGTAACGGCCCTGAGCGGTGTCATATTTGAGAAGGTGAGCCAGCATTTCGGGGCTGGTCAAATCGTTGATCGCAACGATTTCGTAGCCCTCTGCGCCGAACATCTGACGGAAAGCAAGACGGCCAATGCGGCCGAAGCCATTAATTGCAACTTTAACTGCCATAATCATAAACCTCCAAAATTTTTTCTACTCTTATTTTATACCATTTTTCCCAAAATGACAAGGGTTTGTCAGAAAATTAACGGAATAATTTCGGTGAATTTTTTGTGAACGCAGCCCATCACTTTGTCTATTTTTTACAAGTCAGCGGCCGCTGCTTTTTTTCATTGCGCTGCAATTACGCAGAATTCCCGGGAAAACATTGCACCGGACCGCAGAATTGTGCTATACTGAAGAAAAATGACGAAAAGGGGAAGCACTATGCGGTTTAAACGGATTTACGTCGAAATCAGCAACATCTGCAACCTAAACTGCCCATTCTGCGTGAAAAGCACCCGCCCGCCCCGCACCATGAAGGAAGAAGAATTTCGTCACATTGTTCGCGAAATCTCTCCTTATACCGGATATATTTATCTGCATGTCAAAGGTGAACCGCTTCTGCATCCACAGCTGGAACGCTTTTTGGATATCTGCGAAGAAAATGATTTGCAGGTAAATTTAACCACCAACGGGACGCTGCTGACGAAAAATGCTGAGATGCTGCTGCGTAAAAACGCGCTGCGCCAGGTAAATTTTTCGCTGCACAGTTTTCCGTTCCATAATGGTGCAAACGGGTTGGAACGCGAATTCTATAATGAGGTAGATCTGGATGGCATGGAAACCTATGTGCAGAATATTCTGCGATTCTGTCAACGATTTGCGCGGGAACGTAAAAAATATTCGGTTCTCCGGCTCTGGACGCTCGACCCAAACCGAGAGGCTGATCCCGCTGCCTGCGAAATTATGAAATTGATTGAAAAAGAATATCCCGAAGCAGCGCCTTTGGAAGAAAAAATGCGGTCGCATCGCAGCCTGACATTGGAAAAGGGCGTCTTTTTGAGCTGGGAGGAGGAATTTGTCTGGCCTTCCTTAAAGAGCCCTTATGTCTCGGACTCCGGAATCTGTTATGGAACCCGCAGCATGCTGGCTATCCTCTGTGACGGAACTGTCGTCCCCTGCTGTCTAGACGCAAATGGTGAGGCTCCACTGGGCAATATCTTCTCAGAATCTTTTTCGTCCATCATCGAGGACGATTATTTTCAACGTGTCTCTAACAACTTTAATAACCGCCATGTCACCCTCCCGCTCTGCCGCCACTGCACCTACCGGTTGCGCTTTGATAAACTGCCACCGGTTTCTCAAACGGAGGAACCGGCAGACACATCTGAAATTCTTTCCTGAAGATCAAAAACACTTGACATTTTTTCGGCATCTTGCTATACTTTTACACATAAAAGCTTTAAATCGAAAGAGGATGCCAACTAATATGAAAATACAGATCATAGGATTGGGGTTGATCGGAGGATCCTTCTGCAAGGCCATCCGCCGCAGTACCCAACATATCGTATTGGGAATGGATACAGATCTTAGCGTACAGGCCAGAGCGTTGGAATCAGGTGCTATTCATGCCATTGGGACGATTGAAACGCTAGCACAAGCGGATTTGGCTCTGATTTGTCTACATCCAGAAGCAACACTTCATTTTTTGACCGCACATGTGAAGGATTTCCGAAAAGGCGGGTTAGTCTGCGATAGCTGCGGTATCAAAGTAGCTGTGACAGAGGAAGCGGATCGGGTGCTAATACCAAATGGTGTGCGATTTGTTGGCTGTCACCCAATGGCCGGACGAGAATTTTCCGGCTTTGACTATGCGCAGGAGTCGTTGTTTGACGGGGCAAGCTTCATTCTCACTCCCACTGAAAAGACGGACCATGCCGCTGTGAAAGAATTGGAGGAATTTGCACGTTCCATTGGCTTCGGGCGAACGGTTATCGCTTCCCCCGCTGAACATGACCGTATTATTGCGGCTACTTCCCAGCTGGCGCATGTTGTTTCCAACGCCTACATCAAAAGCCCCACACTGCGAAAACAGGCTGGTTTCAGCGCCGGCAGTTATCTCGACCTAACCCGAGTTGCCAAACTCCATGAGGAAATGTGGACCTCCCTTTTCCTGCACAACAGAGAACCCCTCCTTTTTGAAATCGATACCCTCATCGCAAACCTCAAACAATACCGCGACGCTATTGACGCCGGAGACGCTGATACCCTCCGGGACATCCTGCGGGAAGGGCGGGAACTCAAGGAAGCGGATCTAAAAATTAACCGATAAATTCTGCACCCCGAAAAACGGGGTGTAATTTTTATTTTCTATATTCGATAATTCTCTAATAATAAGCTTGACATCTATATAATATTATGATATTGTATGCTTATCGAATATTATATTAGAGGTGTATCGAATATGTATCGGGACATTCTGAAAAACGCCGACTACCGCAAACTACTTTTTGCCGACATCATCAATGAATTCGGAGACAGCGTGGATGGTATTGCCTTCACCTGGCTCACTTATCAATTCAGCGGGAGCGCCTCTTTAAGCGCCTTGGTTCTGGCGGCAAATCGGCTTCCTACGGTTATTTTTCAGCCGCTGTTCAGTCCCATTACTGACCGGCTGCCCAAAAAGCCGGTGATGGCGATTTGTGACTTTATACGGGCTGCTCTGGTAGGAATTTTCCTGCTGTTATTCCTGACCAATTCCCTGCAAGCCTGGATGTTTCTGGCGTTTTCCTTTGCGATGAACACGGTGGAATCCTTCCGCATTCCCGCCGGCGTCGGGATGCTGCCGCGATTATTGGGCAAAGAGGAGTATGAAAAAGCCAGCAGCCTGATCCGTTCCGCCTGTATGGCCATGGATCTGGCGGGCATGGCAGCGGCGGGAGTCCTGGTGGCCTTTTCCATGGAAGCCGCTTTTGCCATTGACCTTTGCACCTTTGTCCTGTCCGGACTGCTGATTCTAGCCATGCGTTTTCCGGAACCCGTTCCTCCGAAAGAAGAACGGAACGGCTATTTTGCCCAGCTGAAAGGCGGATTCCTGTACCTGGGCAAGAATCGGCTGTTTCTGCTTCTGGTTCTGGGGGCAGTGCTGTTCAACAGCCTGGGTGTGCTGATGGGGTCCCTGCTGGCGCCGTATATTTCTGATGTTTTCCACGGCGGCAGTGAAACCCTTTCCTTTCTCAGCATCTGCGAAACCGTGGGCCTGCTGCTAGCCTTTACCTTTTACCCGAAAATTTCGGAGAAAATCTCCTATCGGATACAGCTTCTGGCCGGTTATGCCGCCGTCGCGGCCGCTTATACCGGGTTTGCCCTGATTCCCGGACTGGGCTGGTTCCGTTATCCAGCGGCAGGAATCCTGATGTTCGGCTGGGCTTTGGTGGGCGGTGTCAGCAGCAGCCTGTTCAGCGTCAAGTTTGTCCAGATCGTGGAACCGGACTACCTGGGGCGGGCCGCATCGGTATTCAACTCCACCGGAAGCGCTATTTCCCCGCTGATGTCCATGACAGTGGCCGGGCTGGTTGCATTTCTGCCCATTCCGGCGGTTCTCCTCATCGGCGCTGCGGCAGCGGCTGTGATTTTCGTCGTCCTCGTCCGGTTAAAAATCTGCTATGCCTTGAACAAGGAAGAAAAAACCGCTATAATGGAAGAAACTGAAACCATAGGAGCGGATTAACATGAAACTGCAGCCTTTTCACCTATATCTGGAAGCATTGGGCGTAATATGGAAAAAAACAGACCTGGACCTGTTCCCGCAAACGCTGGAGAATATCCGTTCCCGGGCGGAAAAACCAGAACTGGTTCCTATTATGGCGGAACCCTGTCAGAAAATGTTGGAAGTTTGCGCAGATATCACGCTGCCTGACTCGCCACTGTTCCAGGTAAAACGAACCGACGACCCCATGGAATCCCGGCCGTTTCAGGAATTTTTCATTTCCTATTATAATGTGGAAGATCCCCGACCGCCTCTAGAGCAGATGCTTTCCAATATTCGTGAGGAAGGAAACAAAGTCTTTCTTTCCTGTGTGTTGGATATTGATGATGCCAATACCATTAATACAGAGTCTGTCTATCCTCCTCAGGAAGAAATGCTCAAACAGCTGCGGGTGGAGGATTTTTCAACCGAATACCGTGCCGCTGTGATGGAGATCGCCCTGTTTCCGGAAATTTACGCGGCCCAACTTGCCGGACTTTTGGAAGAAGTGGCACAACGGATTGCGCCGGTTCTGGACAAATATCAGGACAGGTTCCAATATGCGGAAGATTTTTTTGCGGCACCTGATCTGCAGGAGAGAATGCAGAAGCGCGTTCGCCTCGGACTTCCGGATAACACCTTTGTCACCCCCTCCCTCAGCATGTTCAACATGGGATGGAGCTATCAGCCGATCTGCAGCAAGCATTTTTATTTTATGATGGGGATACTCTTCTGCGCAACGGATATTTTCTCGCAAACAGAACTGACCGGGGAGCAGATTTCCAACCGGATGAAGGTACTGGGCGATCCCACAAGGCTGGAAATTCTCCGGATTCTGGGGGAAACTCCCACTTACCAAGCGGATCTTGCAAAACGCTTGAAACTCACTACTCCCACCATTTCTCATCACATGAGCCTGCTGATCCATGCCGGCTTTATCAACGACAAAATTCAGGACAACCGCATCTATTACCATTTGAACACCAAAAGTATCACAACTCTTTCCAACAGCCTTGTACAGCATTTGGGGTTGAAATAGAACGAGTTTTGTCATTTTTCATTTAAAAATGATTTACAATTTTCATTTAGGTTTCACCTTGATTTCATACGCAAATCACTTGACGCGGGTATACTAAAGACAATGAAAAAAAGTAATCCGTTTCAAGTAAGGAGCGATTTATATGATGGAAAATTACAACATGAACCAAATGAACGAACAAAATATGGGGCCGCAAAATCCTCAACGCCATGAAAAAAAGACGAGTCCCTATCTCACCAAGAAGATGGGTGCTTTGGTTGCGGCGCTCTGCATCCTCGCTTCCGGTTCCGCCGGATATGCAGCCGGAGTATTTCATGCCGGTATCCAGACAAATTCCTCTGCTTCCCAGACAGCGCCGCTGCCTTCGGATTCCAATTCTTCTAATATCAGCACTATGGCCGCCACAACCGGCAGTTCATCCGGCGCACTCAGCGTTACGGAAATTGCCGAGCAGGTTGCCAACACCGTTGTAGAGATCACAACCGAGGTTACCGAATACGACAATTTCATGCGGCAGTATGTTTCGGAAGGCGCCGGCAGTGGTGTCATTCTTTCACAGGATGGCTACATTGTCACCAACAATCATGTGATTGAGGGTGCCAGCAAGATTACGGTTACCCTCCGGGACGGCACCACCTATCCGGCAACTCTCGTCGGCACCGATTCTCAGGGTGATATTGCCGTTGTCAAAATCGAAGCGACCGGCCTTCAGGCTGCCAAACTCGGCGATTCCGATGATTTGAAAGTCGGCGATACCGCAGTCGCAGTCGGAAATCCCCTGGGACAGCTGGGCGGCACCGTAACAGACGGTATTATCAGCGCACTCGACCGCGAAATAGATTTGGACGGCAAGACGATGACCCTTCTGCAGACGAATGCAGCCATCAACCCCGGCAACTCGGGCGGCGGCCTCTTCAATGACCGCGGCGAACTGATCGGCGTTGTCGTTGCAAAATCCTCCGGCAGCGGCATCGAGGGTCTCGGCTTTGCAGTCCCGATCAACACCGCCAAGGAAATTATCGATGATATCATGCAATATGGCTATGTCAAAGGCCGCGTCGACCTGGGTATGACAACAGTAGATATTACCAGTGCGCCGATGGCCATGATGTATGGACTTTCCGGAACCGGCGTCTATATTAACAGCGTCACCGAAGGTTCTAACGCAGAAGCAGTTGGTTTCCGTTCCGGCGACCGGATTCTCTCCTTTAACGGAACTGAAATTAACAGCGGCGACGATCTCACCAGTGCGCTTTCCTCCTGCAAGGTTGGGGATACCGTTGAAATCATCATTTCTCGTAATGGCCAAAAATATTCCGGCCAACTCACTCTTGAAGAAGCCCACTCCTAATTTTTGCAAGACTCCTCATATTTGAGCTTTTCCATCGGCAAACGCCCGGCAGAGTTTCTGCCGGGCGTTTTGCTGTTTATTTTGGTTCTTTTGCAGTACTCTCCTTTGCGAGTTCTTCCTCCAATTTTAAAATTACTGTGCTCATTTTTACATTCATTGCCATACAAATCCGATAGAAAGTTTCCAGTGTAGGTCTCCTCTCTCCACGCTCGATTGCGCTTAAATGGGTTCTGCCGATTACCGCTAATCCGCTGAGCACTTCCTGAGACATCCCGCTCTGCTGACGAAAATATGCGATCACTTTCCCCACCAGCACAGGATCTAATGTCGGAATATACATTTTCATCACCTCTATGTATATTCTAGGGGAGAATTGCCAACGTCATGAACACTTATGTTGACATATGAATACTTATGTGTTACAATAATTCTGTTAAATATTTGGAAAAGAGGTGAAAATATGAACCTGTATTGGACCTCCAATGAAACATCTCCCTAGCAGACACATAATCACCAAATAACAGCTTACAAAATAACAAACAGGAGTGAAAAATATGCCTTTTGCTATCATTCTGCTCGTATTGATGATATTCTGCGCACTGAAAGAATCCAAAGTTACAGGATTATATCGTACATTCGGCGTTTATGGGAGAATTGCCGCTTATTTCAGTTTATTCTGCCCGATCGGAATCGGAGTATTTCTCTCAAGTTTCTTTATGGAGGAATCTTCCTGGACAGAGCGGGGAGCTGCATTGGCAATTGCCGTTTTTGGCGCATTGTTTTATTTGAATGCGCTGCGGAAATGCCCAAGCTTTCTAAAGGTGAAATGCATTCCGGCTATGATTATCTCCGGAATAGGCGTTTGCGTCAAAATTTTCCTGTTCTTTATCGGATCGGTCTGGAAAGTAACCGGCCCCAAAGAGGTAACGGATTCAAATGGTCAAACACTGTATGTGTATGATCACAATGTCTATACATCAAATGGAACATTGGTTGGAAAAGCATCTCCGGATAACACCTCCTATACGCCCATCCAACAATAAACATTCAATAAAAAACGTCCGGCAGATAATCTGTCGGACGTTTTGTTATACTCCAATATTATTGGATCTTCTCAAATTTTTCGGCGCCTACTCCGCAGATGGGGCAGGTAAAGCCTTCCGGAAGTTCTTCTCCCGAATACTCATAGCCGCAAACCGTACAGCGCCATCCTTTTGCCTTCGGTGCTTCCGGCTGATAGGACGAAGCGTTTTTGGGTGTTTTGCCTTTTTTCACCTGATGATAGTAAGCATACGTCATTGGCTCTTCGTCAAGCAGTTTCTCGGCGCCTGTGACTTCTCCAATGAAAAGAATATGCGTGCCAACATCCAGTTCCTGCACCACCTTACAGCTGAATCGCGCGACCATATGCTCGGTGGGATAAGGCATCCCATTCTCATCCACAGCAAACGGAATATCCGCAAACTTGTCAAAATCCCGCCCGGATTTGAATCCGAAATGCCCAATTTGAAGCATATCAGTCCCCACACCAAACGCTGTTCCGGTAAAATATCCTGCCTTTCGGATAATGTCGGTGGTGTAATTGTTTTTATTGATCGCAACCATCAGCTTTGGCGGTTCTGCTGTCACCTGTGTGAGGGTGTTGACCACGCAGCCAGACCGACGTTCCCCATCGCTGCTGCTCACCACATAAAGTCCATAGCTCATCTTGAAAAATGCCTGCATATCCATATAAAGTCCTCCCTTATTCCGGCTGTTTTTCTGAAAACAGCGTCTGTCCTTCTCGAATTGTCTCCAGCACTCGGATCCGTTTAAGCTGATCCGGGGGTACACGGCGGGGATCTTCACTCAAAATGACAAAATCCGCCCGTTTTCCCTCCCGAATGGAGCCTTTTTCATCCTGTTCCCCATATTGTTCCGCTGCATGCAGGGTAACTGCTTTCAAAGCATCCAGAACATCAATTTTCTCTCCTCCATCCAGAGAAACTCCATTTTTCGTCCGACGATTCACCGCACACCAGACCGTTTCGATCATATCGGGCGGAATTACCGGAGAATCCTGATGGAAAGTAAATGGCACTCCAAATTCTTTGGCAGAATGAGCAGGACTAATATGTTCTGCCCGCTTGAGGCCGAAATTTTGAAGATGAACGTCACCCCAATGCCAGCTGTGCGCCGTAAAGAAAGACGCAAACATTCCGAGCTTTGCCATCCGCGCCAGCTGATTTCGCCGAACCAACTGCGCATGAATCATCACCGGCCGAACCGGCTCTCTTCCGGTTTCGAGCATCGCCTCCTCCATACAGGAAATCAGCTGTTCCGCGGCCGCATCTCCATTACAGTGTGCCAGCAGCGGCATTTTTTCCAGCAAAGCCTTTTTCACAAATTCCTTTATCTGAACAGTCGGATGAACCGGATATCCGCAATATCCTTCCGGTTCTCCGCAATACGGCGTACTCATCCAGGCAGTACGCCCCTGCGGCGATCCGTCGAGAAAAATTTTGTATCCATCAATCTTGAGGTGATGATGATATTGGGCACAATATTCCGGATTTTCCGTTAAAAGATCCGCAGACTGTTCCAAATCTACATAACAAACCACATCCGCACGGAGAAGGTTCTGTTCCGCCGCCGCATGAAGTAATTCCCATTCTGCACTTCGGGTAAGGCCATCCTGAATCGTTGTGATTCCATGCCGGAAATAGACTTCCTCGGCACGGGAAAGCTGTCGGAGTTGCTGCGCAAGAGTTGGGCGGGGAATTCGTCCGGATTGTCCGGTAAAAGCCGTCTCCTCCAAAAAACCGTCTGGTTCTCGGCTGCCTGCCATCCGTCCGATTCTTCCGCCTTCGGGATCCGGTGTCTCCTCCGTAATATTCAAAGCCTCCAGTGCTGCCGTATTCATGACACCCATATGTCCTGATGCATGGGTAATGACCACCGGATTGCTGCTGATCTCATCCAGCAGCAATTTTGTCGGATGCTGTTTTTCCTGCAGAGAATTGGGATCATATCCAAAACCGATTACCCACTCTCCTGGCTGCGGATTCGCCTGTTCCATATAGGCACACATCCGACTTTTAATCTCCTCAAATGAAACAACGCCGCTAAGATCTGCCAATCCCAGTGTCTGTGCAACAGCCGTCAGATGACTATGAGGATCCAAAAATGCTGGTAAAAGTGCCCTTCCCTTCAAATCAATCCGCTGCACTTCTGCTTCTCCCGAAAATTCGCTCAGTCTACCGGTTTGCTCAATTCTTCCATCCACAACCAGAACCGCCTCCGGATCCGGAACATCCTCCATAGTTAAAATGGGGCCGCCAAAATAAAGCTGTTTCAATATCGTCCCTCCTTTTTGAATAATTCTAATATTTCTTTTATTATACGCCTATCTTTCCTGAAAATCCAGTATTATTTGTAAACATTCCAAAAAATTGGGATATTTTTACACGCATATCGATACAATGGCATTAGAAAGGACGGATCCCCATGAATACTATCCTCCCATTGCTAGCACTTTTTGCCCTGATTGCCGGCATCTTCTCCGGCAAAATGGAAGTGGTCAGCGGTGCGGCCATCCAGCGCTGCGCAGATGCAGTCCCACTGGTACTGTCTCTGACCGGAATGCTCTGCCTGTGGAGCGGTCTGATGGAAATTGCCGAGCGTTCCGGTCTGACCAAAAAAATTGCCGCTCTGTTCCGACCGTTGACCTCCCTGTTGTTTCCGGCTCTGCGCAAAGATGCGGAGGTTTGCGGTCTGATTGCCATGAATATCACCGCCAATCTGCTGGGGCTAGGCAACGCAGCTACACCTCTTGGCTTAGCTGCTATGTCACGTCTGCCGGTTCTGCCGGACGGATCTGCTTCCCGGGAAGCGATCACTCTGGTGGTCCTGAACACTTGTTCCATCCAGCTGATACCAGCAACAACGGCAGCTATTCGCCTCGCAATGGGAAGCAATTCTCCGATGGAAATTCTGATTCCAACACTGGCTGCCTCCGCGCTCGCTTTGATTGTTTCCCTTACACTGGTATTCATCTGTGCTCATATTTTTCCAGACCAAAGGAAATGCCGATGAAAATGATTGCTTATTTCGCTATTCCCTGTGCTATCGCAGGAATCCTCTTCTATGGTTGGCTGCATAAGGTAGAAATATTCCCCGCCTTTGCGGCCGGTGCCAAAAAAGGTCTGCAAACCGCATGTTCCATGCTTCCGCCATTGGTACTCTTTCTGGCAATTCTGGGGATGCTGGAAGCTTCCGGCGGATTGGATGCCCTTTGCTATTTTCTCCGGCCGCTGGCGGAAAAAGCCGGAATTCCGTCAGAAGTAGTACCGCTCGGACTGCTGCGTCCTCTTTCTGGAAGTGGATCCCTAGCAGTTTTTCGGGAAATCCTAGCAGAGTCCGGTCCGGACAGCTTTGCAGGCCGCACCGCCAGTGTCATTCAAAGTGCTTCGGAGACCACTTTTTACACGCTGGCCGTCTATTTCGGTGCAGCAAAAATCAACCGCTCGCGATACGCACTTCTCTGCTCTCTGGCCGGTGATTTCGTTATCATTTTATCTGCCGGATGGCTGGTTCGATGGCTGCTTTGAGTTTTTCACAACTATACGTTTAAAAGGTGAAATATTTCCTGTCGGTATTTATAAGAATAAAAAAGTTTACGCAGTATTCATACACTCCTTTTTTGAACATGCTATGATAAAAGAAACCAGTTGGTCTATTATATGTAGGAGTGTTTGGGATGCGAAGAGAAGAAAAAACCCGCATCAGCTATCAGGAAATTTTGCAAGCAGCTTTAATTGAATTTGGTATGCATGATTATAGCGAAGTCTCTTTAAACAGTATCTGCAGCCAGCATGATCTCTCAAAAGGGTTGTTTTATCATTATTTCAGCGGAAAAGATGAAGTATTCCTGTCATGTGTGCGGGAAGTTTTTTCAGAACTGATATCTGTTTTACAGCAATCCTGTTTCACAGATATGGAAAAAGAATCTGAAAATCTAATCAATCGGTATTTCCAAACACGTAATACTTTTTTTGCTGCGCACCCCCTGTATCAACGGATTTTTTCCAATGCAGTATTTCAATGTCCTGCTCATCTACGAAATCAGGTAGCCCAATTGCGCAAGCCGCTTCAGGAATTAAACCATAAATTAATTCAAAAAATGGCTTCCAATTTGGATTTGCGAGAAAGTGTGTCGATTTCGGATGCAGAAAAGTATTTCAATCAATTTGATGAAATATTTCAATTTCTCTTGACTCGGTACCAACAACCCGATACAGGTATTGATCAAATAGAACCACTTACCCGGAAGCTGTTGGATCTCATGCTGTATGGAATAGCACAGCAAAAATAATTGTTTTTGGATCTATTCACAAAATTGGATGCTTTTTTTTACAAAACGTTCAATCGAGCTTGTCAATCCCGTCATTTTTCTAGGATATAATATAAATATAGACTGATTGGTTTGTTTTATTAAAACAGAAAGAAGAATGATGGATGATCAACATGAAAAAGACAAGTGCACGAGTTTGTGCCATTGCCCTGCTGCTCCCCACAATTTTTCTCTCCTCCTGCGGCAGTGAAGACAGCAATGCCCTTCAGGTAACGGTCTGTAATTCCTACGTGGATGAAACCCTTCTCGACCAGTATGAATCCGACATGCTTGCTTCCAATCCTTCCTGGACAGAAGAAGGATCTGTAGTTGAATTTACCTCTATGAATTTGGGAACAGAAGCAGCAGATCCTGCGGCATATGGTGCTAGCATTATGAAAATATCCGCAATGGTAGCGGCAAAAGAACTGGATGTTATGATCTGTGACCTGGAAAATGCAGCGCGAAATGCCCGTAGCGGAATGTATGCAACTTTGGATGAAATTTTCACCGAAGAAGAACTGGAACCGTTTGCGGATCAATTCCTGACATTTGATATGGTAGATGATGACGGCAACCCAACCGGAGAACAAACACCGGTATGTGGAATTTCACTCAGTAATGATGCGCTTTCCGGCATCTACGGCGAGTCTGAATATGGCTTGTTTATTGTCGGCAACACCGAAAACCTCGATCTGGCAAAAGATGTATTCTTACAGATCGCGAATTCCTGACAGACCTCTTACCTCCCATAAATTGGCGCCCTTGCCTTCTCCCGGCAGGGGTGCCGCTTTTTTATGGTAAATCTTGCGCGAGGAGAGGGAGTATGGTACAATGAATACAGACGATGTCGAAATGAGGCGAACGGAGGCATTTTTTGTGTACCATATTTTTCTGGATTTTGAGATGAATCCCATTGCGGCAGCCAACCGCAAGCCGGAAGATCCCGTCCGGCATGAGATCATTGAAATCGGAGCCGTCAAGCTGGATCCGGATTATCAGCTGATTGACCGGTACGACCAATTTGTACATCCGGAATTGAATACCATTACCAAAAAAATTACAGGGCTGACCGGCATTACCCAGGAGGATGTTGAACACGCGCCGATCCTGGCAAAAGCTTTGGAACAATTTGCCAACTGGATTGGGGAAGGTCCGGTACGAGTATATTCCTGGAGTGAAACAGACCGCAGCCAACTGTTCGGTGAATGCGATCTGAAGGATTTGTATATTCCGGATCCGTTCTTCCGGTGGATGGACTTTCAGCGGGTATATACCCGTCTGGTGGGACTTTCGCGGCGTTCCAACCTTTCTTTGCAAAATGCCATGGGTGCAGTGGAACAGACTTTCACCGGCCGGCAGCATCGGGCGGTGGACGACGCGGAAATGTCTGCTTCTCTGCTGACTTTAGTGAAAGACCCGGTAGCCTTTGCCGAACGGACCCGCATCATCCAGCAGGTGTTGAAGCCGGCCTCTGCAAGCGGAACCGGTTCCACGCTCGGAGATCTGTTTGCAGAAACTTTTGCGAAATTAAAGGCCGAAAACCCGCAGGCGTAGTCCTGCGGGTTCAAAATACAGCAGAATCGGAGGAATGACCATGAAATTTGGAATGAGTGCCTACTGCCTGACTCCGGCAATGGAGGCAGGACGAATGACGGTCTATGACGTCATCGACTTTGCAAAGGCACACGGCTGTGAACACATTGAGTTTGTACCGTTCTCCTTACCCTTTGTCGACGACCGGACGCTGACCCTCAACGAGGGACTGATTGACGGGGTACGGAAAAAATGCGAAGATGTGGATTTGGAAATTTCGACCTATTCGGTCAATGCCGACCTTCTCAAGCCGGACGAAGCGGAACGCCGCCGCGAAATCGAACGGGTAAAACGGCATATTGACGCAGCTGCACGGCTGGGCCTCAAACGGATGCGGTATGATACCTCCTCCTTTCGCCGGCCGTTCTCGACCAATACCGTCGAAAATTTTTATAAGGAACTTCCCCTGATGATTGAAGGCGTCCGGGAACTGCACGCTTATACTGCCGAGCGCGGCATCCGCACAACACTGGAAAATCACGGTTTTTTTGTCAACGGCTCAGACCGCATCCTGCATCTGATTCAGGAGACCGGCTTTGATGATATCCGGATGACGCTGGATGTAGGCAACTTCCAATGTGTGGATGAAGACAGCGTTGCAGCGGTGAAAAAATGCCTGCCATATGCGGAAATTATCCATCTGAAAGATTTCTATATCCGCAAAAAATCCGTCCTTCCCGGTCAGGCGGAGATGTTCAACTGCAATAACGGCAGCTGGTTTGAAACGATGGGCGGCCGGATGCTGCGTGGTTCTATTCTGGGACAGGGCGATCTGGACATCTGGGAAATCCTGCGGGTCATCAAGGAATCCGGATTTGACGGATACATATCGCTGGAATTTGAAGGCATGGAACAATGTGAACAGGGCACTGAAATTTCCCTTCAGATGGCGAGAGGCATCTGGGAACGAGTATAATTTCATAGAAATCAAACCCCCACTCCGATTAAACGGAATGGGGGTTTCTATTATTTTCTTACTTATTTCACTTTTGCAGAGCTGTCTTTGAGGACAACGTCGTGCGCGCCGCCTTCGATGATACTGGTAGCGGATACCAGAGTCAGTTTCGCTTTCTGCTGCAGTTCCGGAATGGTGATCGCACCGCAGTTGCACATAGTGGAGCGGACCTTGCTCAGAGAGAGGGTCACATTGTCATGCAGGCTGCCTGCGTAGGGAACGTAGGAGTCTACGCCTTCCTCAAAGGAGAGCTTCGCTGCACCGCCAAGGTCATAACGCTGCCAGTTACGGGCACGGGAAGAACCTTCGCCCCAGTATTCCTTCATATAGCTGCCGTTGATGTTGACGATGTTGGTGGGGCTTTCGTCGAAACGGGCAAAGTAGCGACCGAGCATCAGGAAATCTGCGCCCATTGCCAGTGCCAGCGTGATGTGATGGTCGTAAACCATACCGCCGTCCGAGCAGATCGGAACATAAACGCCGGTTTCTTTGAAGTACTCATCGCGCGCCTTGGCAACCTCAATCAAAGCGGTAGCCTGTCCGCGGCCAATACCCTTCTGTTCGCGGGTGATGCAGATCGAACCGCCGCCGATACCGACTTTGACGAAGTCTGCACCGCAGTCTGCGAGGAAGCGGAAACCTTCTGCGTCCACTACGTTACCGGCGCCGATTTTCACCGAATCACCGTATTTTTCGCGGACAAAAGCAAGGGTGCGTTTCTGCCATTCCGAGAAGCCTTCGGAGGAGTCGATACAGAGGACGTCTGCACCGGCCTCCACCAGTGCGGGAATCCGCTGCTCATAGTCGCGAGTATTGACGCCGGCGCCGACAACATAACGTTTGTGAGCGTCGAGAAGCTCGAGGGGATTTTCCTTATGAGAGGAGTAGTCCTTACGGAAGACCATGTAAAGCAGGCGACCATCCTCGTCCACGATGGGCAGAGAGTTCAGCTTGTGTTCCCAGATGATGTCATTGGCTTCCTTGAGGCTGGTGCCCTTCGGAGCGTAGATGAGCTTCTCAAAAGGAGTCATAAATTCGGAAACCTTCAGGTCAGTGGACATCCGGCTGACGCGATAGTCACGGCTAGTGACAATGCCCATCAGTTTGCCGTTCGCGGTACCGTCATCGGTAACAGCAACGGTGGAATGGCCGGTCTTCTCCTTGAGCGCGAGAATATCGGCAAGGGTCTTGTCCGGTGTAATGTTGGAATCGCTGACAACAAAGCCGGCTTTATATGCTTTGGCGCGTGCGACCATCGCGGCCTCACTTTCAATAGACTGCGAGCCGTAAATAAAGGAAATTCCGCCTTCCCGAGCCAGTGCAACCGCCATCTTATCATCGGAAACCGATTGCATGATTGCGGAAGTCAGCGGGATATTCATATAAATTGCGGATTCCTCGCCCTTTTTAAACTTTACCAGCGGGGTGCGGAGGGAAACATTGCTGGGGATACATTCTGCCGAGGAATAACCCGGTACCAGAAGGTACTCACTAAAAGTATGGGACGGTTCTTCAAAATAGAAAGCCATTTTCAATACCCCTTTTCTGTAATCTCTGGATGGACGGCGATTTGGAATTTGCCCGATATAACCACAAAACACCGCATCAATTCCAATCGACAGCGGCGTTTTCCTTACTCTGAATATTACCAGTGTACTATAACTTTTGGGCGTTGTCAAGACGCCCGCCGCCAAAATCCGGTCATTCGCACAGGATTCCGGCGGTTTTTCCAGATTTCGATAAAATTCGACCGTTTTCCACCAATTTTTTATCCAAAACGGCGCAAAAATTCAATCTGTTCCCCATGCGCAGTTACTATTTATAAAAAATTTGTAATCATCCGATTTTTAAGAATAGTTCTTGACATTTTTTATTAAAAAAAGTACAATATCCTTGAAATTGACACTTTTTCTGTCAGGAGGGGAATTATGCAGAATATCCATTGGATTCAAGGGGATTCCCGCTGTGAATCGCCGCTTTTTCGCAAAGTATTTACTGCTGTGCATCCTATTTCCGCAAAACTGGAAATCTGCGGACTCGGATTTTTTCAATTGTATGTCAATGGAAAACAGGTTGGCAATGAGGAGTTTCGGCCTGCCGTTTCCACCTATCATTCGGTACTGGGCTGCCGCGTCGCCTATCCGGTATGGGAGGAACGCGCCGCATACCGAACTTATTATCTGACCTATGACCTGCTGCCCTATCTGCGGGAAGGAAAAAATGTATTGGGAGTCCATCTGGGCAATGGATGGTATCATCAGACCCGCCGCACGGCAGAAGGGGAATTTCTATTTGGATTCCCGAAGCTGCGGTATGAGCTGACAATCACAAACGCGGATGGTAGCCGAACCTTATTGGAAAGTGATCCGACTACCCTTTGGAAAGAAAGCGAAATTCTGGAAAACAACCTATTTTTCGGAGAAACCCATGATCTGCGAAAAATTTGCACAGACTGGAGCCTGCCGGATGCTTCGGAAGAAGGCTGGAAACCATCCTTCCCCAGCCATGCGCCGGAAACAACTCTGACCGAGCAGCACTGCCCGCCGGACCGAATTATCCGCACTATATTCCCCCAAAAAATCGGAGAAAACGGAACTACCCGTCTCTATGACTGCGGAGAAAATATCACCGGCTGGGTCAACCTCCACTGTACTGGTGCTTCCGGCGAAATGGTGGAAATCCGGCACAGCGAAGAATTGTCCGCTGACCGAAATTCATTGGATTTCTCCTCCTGCGGCGGCGAACGCCAAATTCAATGTGACCGGTATCTTTGCGCAGAGGAAGCCCATACGGTACATCCCAAATTCTGCTGGCATGGATTCCGCTACTTTACAGTGACCGGTCCCGGCGAACCGGAATCCGTTTCAGTCATTCACACGGATGTCGCCGTGACCTCCTCTTTCTGTTGCTCGAATTCTGTGCTGAACTGGCTCTATGATGCTTATATCCGGACTCAGTTAGATAATCTGCATGGATCTATTCCGTCCGACTGCCCGCACCGAGAACGGCTGGGCTACACCGGCGACGGACAAATTACCGCTAAATCGGTTATGCTGACATTGGACGCCAAAGCCATGTACGACAAATGGATGCAGGATATTCTTGACAGTGCTGGCGCGGAAACTGGACATATTCCCCATACGGCGCCCTTTCTGGGCGGAGGCGGTGGCCCCGGCGGCTGGGGAGGTGCCATCTTTGTCGTCCCGATGGCATACTATGAGACATACGGAGATCTTTCCCTCCTTCGGAAATGCTATCCGGCTATTTTGCGCTGGTTGAACTACATGGAAAGCCGCACGGAAGACAGCCTGATCGTGCGGGAAGAGCTGGGCGGATGGTGTCTGGGGGACTGGTGTGCGCCCGATAAAGATCGTCCCGATCTGCCGGAAGCTTTTGTCAATACCTGCTACTATATCAAAGGCATGCGGACCGCGCTGATTGCTGCAAAACTTCTGGGAGAATCCATTCCGGATTACCTGACTGCGCGCATAGAAGCAAGTGAAAATGCCCTCATCCGTCATTATTTTGATCCTGCATCGGAAAGTTTTTGCTGCGGAGTCAACGGCGCCGATGCCTTTGCGCTGGAAATCGGACTGGGAACAGACCGCACGGCACGCAATCTCATCGAAAAATACCGCCGTACTCAAAAATTGGATACGGGCATTTTCGGGACCGAAATTCTAATCGGACAGCTGTTCGGAGAAGGAGAGGCAGAGTTGGCGTTCCATCTGCTGGCGGATGAGACGGATGCCTCCTTTGCCCATATGAAAAATTGCGGAGCAACCACTCTTTGGGAAACTTGGAATGGAAAAGCATCCCATAATCATCCGATGTTTGGCGGTGTCATTCGCTTCCTCTTCTCCGAAATTCTCGGAATCCGACAAAAGGAAGGCTCTGTCGGATATGAACAGGTAGAAATTTCTCCGGCAAAAATCTCGGCACTGGACTGGGCAGAAGGATCCATCCAGACGCCGCACGGGACTATTATGGTTCACTGGGAACGCAGAAAAGACGGTACGCTGGCAATCCAGCAATCTATAATTCCAAAGGAATAAAATTGGGAAAGGATGAAGTTGTATGGTAAAAAAAATAATGGCTTTTTGTGCATCGGCAATAATTCTGATGGGAGTTCTTAGCGGATGCAATCCGATTTCCCTGATTTTGTCACAGGGGTTTGATGCCTCCAAATATGTTAAGGGTATTTTAGACAGCACTTATCTTGGTGAGTATACCGACTATATGGAAACGACCAATGCTACAGAGGAAGAAGCAGCGGCAGGCTATGAGAGCGGGTTAGAAGTGGAAGCAGAGGTTTTTGCAAACTACTTTGGTTTTTGGGATTATTTCACCTCAGAAGAAATGGATTCTCAATTGCGAACCGATATTATAAATTTTTATCGGGAAGTATATTCTCATTCCAGTTACCAGGTCAAGGAGGCCTCTAAGACTGATAGCGGTTATACGGTGGAGGTCACCATCCAACCGATCAATATTTTTTCAGATGCTGCTGAAGAACTGAATGCATACCTTGATGAGGTGCAGACAGGTCTTGACGCCGGATTATTTGATGAGGTAAGTGATGCTGACTTTTATCGAGAATATGCAGCAGGGATTTTGGATATCTGCAAAAAATATGCGGAAAATCCCACCTTCGCGGAAGATATAACCCTTGCAATTCTTGTCACGAAGGATAGCGACGGTTTGTATGGAATCAGCGATACTGACTTTCAGAATCTGGACACTGAAATTATTGCCTATCCGTAAAAACATCTGCTCACATAACTTTTTGCAGAAAGAAGGACGCCTTTCATGGATCGAAAATTAAAAATTGGGAAAAGCGTACTGTTTATCCTCGGATTGATTTATACCCTATTAGGCGGAGTTTTCCTAATTTTGGGTCTAACGCTGGGTATTGCGCTTGCACAGTCAGATGCCTGGATAGGCGGTATCATCTTTAGCGGAATTGGCGGAATTTTCTTTGTGCTAGGTATCATTTTTCTGATGATTGAATACCGAAAGAAACAGCGTGCCCAGCGGCTTTTGGATCGGGGCCAGTATCTGACCGGTGAAGTGGCGGATTTCCAGATCAACTACAATGTCACCTACCAAAGCCGTCATCCCTACATCCTGCTGGCACGGTATCAGGATTCAAACGGAAACACGCATATTTTCCGCAGCTGGAACATTTACCAGTATCCTGATCCCTCTATCATTGGGAAACCGGTCAAAATTTATGTGGACGGGGATGATTTCCAGAATTATTATGTAGATATCGAAGAGATTCTCGCCCATGTTATTGAACATTAAAAAACGGACGCGGTCAAAAGCCGCGTCCTTCTTTTTCCAGTACTAATTATCCGAGTACGATCACCGGGATATATCCGGCAACCGGGTGTCCATCCGCAACAGCTTCCACCAACACCCGATTGACCGAGTTCAAAGCGCAATCCGCTGCAAAAACGCCTTTCCAGACCGCTTCTGCACCTTCCTGATGCGGCAGGTAGAGATCGCGGCAGCCGTTTGCCAAGCGGATCCCCTCGGGCAGGTAGAAGTGAAAGTGCAGGTGTTTTACTTCATGCACACGGTTGAAAAAACGGATCCGAACCGGCAGGGTTCCGCCTTCAGAAAGAATCGGTTCGCCGTCAAATTCGACCCGCGCCGTACAATGTACAAAGGGAATCGTATAGGAATACCCCGGTTTTTGATACAGGCGGCGTGCCACGGTATCATCGGTAAAATGCTCGAGATCCTCCGCAGTCCAATGGTCGGGGCCGTCGGTCAGTTCAACGGGGGCGCGATTGGCCTTGAGAACAGCCGGGATCATCTCATAGACATGGCGGGTCAGTTCGGTACAGTTTTTGACAAAATTCCGATCCGCATTGTTCAGAGAGATGGTGACGATTTCATCGCCGATGTGGGCACGCCAATCTTCCGGAATTCCTGCGGTGCCGTGCAAAATACCGAACAATGCGCCGAGAGTTGCGCCGGTACAGTCGGTGTCATCCCCGCAGTTGATGGCGCAGATCATGGACTTTTTGAAATCACCTTCGCCGTAGAGCATGCCCAGAATGACAAAGCCAAGGTTAGCAGGTGCCTGGAACCACCCAAGATCAGTGCTGTCTTCGACCAGCCGCTGGCGCGCCTCTTTCCAATCAATCCCCTGGTCATAGGAATCCAGCGCAATGCGGATACTGCGGGCAACCCGACAGTCTGCGGGAATTTTGGAGAGACCGATTTCCACCAGTCTGCGGAAATCCGTTTCCACAAAGGCGGCGCTTTCGACTGCGGCGGTAAAAAATTCAGCATAAGTTCCTTCTGCCATCCCGTGATCGACACAGGCATCTTCTGCTGCATATCGAATCGCAGCATCCGGGCATCCTGGCGCCAGACAGGCCCAGATTTCGGAACGAATCCATGCGCCGTTGGAGTGTTTCCAATTGTTGCGGTATTCTCCGGCGAGAGGCGGCAGTAGCCCTGCTTTCATATTACCCTTGCCGATGCCGTATTCATTCCAATGGGGGACGACATAGGAAATCCAGTATTCCCCCAGAATCTGCGCGTCCAGCTGCCAGGGACCGTGTTCCTCCATGGCGAGCAGCCATGCCAGCTGCAAATCCAAATCGTCATTGGGCAGGACAACGCCCGCAGGTGTTGCAAATCCCTGAATATCCATCAATTCGCGGCGCCCTTCATAAGGGGTGCCCATTGTGCCGCCGATATTTTTTCCGATCCAGCAGGCGTAAATTTTATCCTTCAGCGTTTCACGGTTTAACGAGATCATTCCCGATCCCTCCTTCTGCAAATTTCCGTACTTTTATTATAGCGAAAAGCCGTACCGAATACAGTGGAGGATTTTTACTTTCGAGTGGCAAATTTTGCACAAAAATTTTCAGCGCTGTCCCCGTGCCAATGCTGTCAGCACCGAGACGTAGGTCAGATACGAAATCGGTTTTCCGGATGGATTCCCCATTCCAAAGGCGTATCCGCAATTTTCGGTAAGATTCTGAATGAATTCACAATAAGCAATAATATCCCGCGGTTTTTGCCTCAGCACCCAATCCATTCGGGTATCGCCGAGCAGCGCAAATTCCGAATGATATTCCCGCCAGATATCCGCCGTATCCTGCGGAAAGAAAGCGGTCAAATGCACGGCATCAAAGCCGCATCCTGCGATCCATTCGAGTGGAATTGGCTGTTCTCCGCAGTCGGCCCAGATACAAGGCTTCCCAGTCCGATGAATTTCCCCGGAAATTTCCCGCATACTCTGCCGGTATTCCGCAATACTGCCGGAGAATGCTTCTCCGCGATCCCGGACAATCACTGCGCAGACCGCAGGTTCTTCGGCAAGGCGGCGGTACAATTGAAGAAACGCCGGCAAATTACCCCTGCTTTCCCAAAGTCCCTTTGTCATGCCGACCGCGGCCTTCATGCCGGATGGCAGCATCTTTCCCAAATGCGGCAGAATGGGGATCTTCCCCTCCGCTTCCTCCAGTTCCAACGCAACGCAGTCCAACCCACAGCGCAATGCCGCCGTCATGAGCGTCTGCACGCGGTCCTGTTCTGTTTTCCAAAGGGTATCCCCCCGCCTCCAGACCAACTGCTCCGCCAGAGATTTGTCCCATCGATACTCAAACCCGACCGCCCGTCCGGAATGCTGATTCTCCAGAATCCGCAGAAATTCCCGATAATCCGCCATTATCTGTCTCCTCTCCAGAAAAAAGGCGCTGCAAAAGCAGCGCCTTGTCTGATTCCAATTTTGCTGCAGCTGTCAGAAAACGTCCTGAATTTTTACAGGCACAGCCGGTAGATGTCGAGCATCTCTTTTTTGCCGATTTCGATATAATCAGGGAGGGTACGTTTGCCGAAGAAGGTGCATTTTTCCGCCATTTCCTCGAATTTGGAATCATCCACATCGAGTTCGGACAGGCGCACCGGCATACCGATGGATTTAAAATAGTTTTCGGTGGCCTCGATGCCTGCCAGAGCGGTGCGTTCCGGATGCTCAAAATTCATCGGGATTCCCCAAACGTTCACCGCATACTGGGCAAACCGGGAGATATTGTGGGTGCAGATATATTTTGCCCATGCCGGGAAGATGACCGCCAGACCGGCGCCGTGCGCAACCCGGTCATAGGCGCCGGAAAGCTCATGCTCAAGCTGATGGCAGCGCATCATGAACTGCTTGCCGCAGCCGGTCAGGCCATTGTGAGAAAGGCTGCCTGCCCACATCAGAGTCGCGCGAGCCTCATAGTCCTCAGGGTTTTCAATTGCACGGCGTCCCGCCTCTATGACTGTCCGCACAAGGCCCTCCGCCAGTGCATCGGTGAGGGGATTGTCCTCGTTAAGGGAGAAATACCGCTCGAGGGTGTGCATCATAATGTCGACAATGCCGCAGCCGGTCTGATATTTACTCACGGTAAAGGTCAGTTCCGGATTCATGATGGAGAAAAGGGGGCGGTTGCAGGGCGCATTAAAGCCACGTTTGAGCCAACCGTCCTCATTGGTGATCACGCAGGAGTCGCTCATTTCACTGCCGGAAGCGGCGAGAGTCAGGATCGTGCCCACCGGAAGCGCCTTTTCGGGTACCCGCTTTTTGGAGGAAAATTCCCACGGATCGCAGTCATAATATGCCCCTGCCGCTGCGGCTTTCGCCGAATCCAGCACGCTTCCGCCGCCGACTGCCAGAATCATTTCGACCTTCTCCGCTTTGGCAAGCTCTGCCGTCTTACGCGCGAGCGAAAGCTTGGGATTTGCCTCGACGCCGCCCAATTCAACAAATTCGATACCGTTATCCCGCAGGGATGCCACGACGGTATCATACAAACCGGATTTTTTAATGCTGCCGGATCCGTAATGGAACAGCACTTTGGAAAAGCCATAGGATTTGATAATTTCTCCCACCTGCTTTTCAGTACCCTTTCCAAAAAATACTTTGGTCGGCGTTTCAATGGTAAAATTCTGCATACAAGACAACTCCTTTTCTCAATCTGTTTTTTGCTATTTTAAAATTTATTTTTGCACCGTCTGTTTCCACTCTTTTTCAATGGCCTGGAACTGTCCCATTACTTCGCGGAGGGTATCGAGGGAACTCTGTCCCTTCAGCTTCACCGAAACGAATGGCGCTGCCCCTGCATTGACCGTTACACGGCCCTTCATGCGGGCTGAAAGGGCGCCCGCCAGATTGATGTCCAGCTTTTCTGGCAGCATTTGCAGCGCATCCGCCTTCTGGGTGATTTCCTTAAAGCCAAACCGTGCCGCCGTATTCCGCAAAAGCGCCACATCCACCAGACCTTTGACTGCCTGAGGCGGCTCGCCGAACCGGTCAATTAACTCGTCAATCAGATCCATGCTGTCTGCCTCGTCTTTAATCGACGCAATTTTCCGGTAGACATCGATCCGCTGTGCCAAATTGTCAATATAGGTTTCGGGAATATGCGCCTCCAGCTGGATATCCACCAAACATTCGGCGGAAGCCTGCGTTTCAGGCGCCTTGCCCTGTTTTTCAGCCACAGCCTGCGAAAGAAGCCGCAGATACATGTCATATCCGACCGCCTCCATATGGCCGTGCTGACGGGTGCCGAGAATATTCCCCGCACCGCGGATTTCCAAATCGCGCAGCGCAATCCGGAATCCGGAACCAAATTTAGTAAACTCGCGGATCGCATTGAGACGTTTGGTTGCCACCTCGGACAGCACCTTCCCCCGCTGGAAGGTAAAATAGGCAAATGCCCGCCGGGTGGAACGTCCGACCCGTCCCCGCAGCTGGTAAAGCTGGGAAAGGCCCATCCGATCGGCATTTTCAATGATGAGGGTATTGCAGTTGGAAACATCGACGCCGGTTTCAATCAGGGTGGTGCAGACCAGAATGTCGATTTCCTGATCCATCAGCTGCTTCCAGATTTTGGACAGCTCATCCTCGGGCATCCGTCCGTGTGCCACGCCGATCCGCGCCTCCGGAATGGCATTTTTGATCTGAAGCGCGCGCGAATGGATGGATTCGATGTTGTTGTGAATATAGTACGCCTGCCCGCCGCGATGAAGTTCCCGGCGGAGCGCTTCCATAATGACGCCGTCGTCATGCTCGAGCACATAGGTCTGCACCGGATGCCGGTTCTGCGGTGCCTCTTCAATGACGCTCATATCCCGGATACCGGACATCGCCATATTCAGGGTACGGGGAATCGGAGTTGCGGACAGGGTTAGCATATCCACGCCCGCCAGCATCTGCTTGAAACGTTCCTTGTGGGCGACCCCAAAACGCTGCTCCTCGTCGATAATGGCAAGCCCCAAATCCTTAAAATGCACATCCTTTGAAACCAGCCGGTGGGTGCCGACAACGATGTCCACTCGCCCGCTCTCCAATTTTTTAACAACGGCTTTCTGTTCCTTGGGAGTGCGGAAACGGGACAGCAGTTCGATATCCACAGGGAAATTCCCCATGCGGTGCAGCAGGGTCTGATAATGCTGCCACGCCAGAATGGTGGTCGGGCAGAGGATTGCACACTGTTTTCCGTCCATCACGCATTTAAAGGCAGCGCGCAGCGCCACCTCGGTTTTGCCGAATCCGACGTCTCCGCAGAGCAGCCGTTCCATTGGGACCGGCTTTTCCATATCCTCCTTGATTTCGGCGATACAGCGCAGCTGATCGTCCGTTTCCTGATAATCGAAATGCGCCTCAAAATCGCGCTGGTAGTCGGTATCCGGTGAGAAGGCATACCCTTTAACCTGCATTCGCTTCGCATAGAGGGCGATAAGCTCATCCGCCATCTCGTCCACCGCTTTTTTAACGCGGGCACGAGTCTTCTGCCATTCGCCCGAATTCAGCTTATTCAGTTTGACCTTGGAGTCCTCGCGGGGACCGATGTACTTGGATACGAGGTCAAGCTGGGTGACCGGCACATAAAGGGTGTCCGCGCCGGCATATTTGATCTTGATATAGTCCTTGACGATCCCATGCAGATCCAGTTTATGGATCCCGTCAAAGACGCCGATTCCGTGCGCAACGTGAACAACATAATCGCCGACGGTAAGGTCGGACAGCGATTTGATCTCCTCGCCTTTCCTCTTTTTGGGGCGATTTGCCGACGAAGTGACCGCTTTACCGGTCGTCGTGACCGAAACCTTAATCTGCGGGTATTCAAACCCTGTGGAAAGAGTACCGGCAAGGACAAGAACTTTCTTGAACTGGATGGCTTTGACATCCCGCACATAGGTCGCCGGCATTCCCATCTTGGCGAGGTCATTTGCGAGGTTGGAGGCGGCTTTAGGTGTTCCTGCCAGCACAACGCAGCAATATCCCTCCTCCAGCAGCGGAGAAAGGTCACTTTGCAGAAGCTTCAGTTCCCCATTCCAACCAGAGGATTGAAGCGGATTGATATTGACCAGATCCTTCAGTCCGGTGCTTCCGCCCATCCGCGCGAAGGTATCCAGCATGACAATCCGATGCCGTTCCAGCCGGGATTCCGCCTGTTCCGGCGACAAAAGATAATTATCCAGTCCCTTGCAAAGCTGCCCCTCCTCGAGCAGAACTTTGAGATCCTCGCTGTACTGCCAGAAAAGTGCGCGGGCATTCTCCCGCATTTCGGCGCGCTCGCTTAGAAAGACTGGGGCATTGTCAAAATAGTCTAAGATCGTAGCGAACTGCTCATAAGCCAGCGGAAAGTATTTATCCGCCGAGTCCAATTCGATTCCGCCTGCCAGCTGATCGAGGTCTTTTTGCAGCACATTCCGGGCGACCTCAGTCGACTTGCGATTTCCAAGCGACTGGATAAAAGCGGAAAGCTTTTTCTCCAATTCCCCTTCGGCAAACAGCACCTCATTGGCAGGAGAAATTTCCAGCGTTTCCAGCGGATCGGTGCGGCGCTGAGAATCCAGCTCAAAGTAGGACATCGTATCGATTTCGTCGCCCCAATACTCAATCCGGACCGGATTGGATTCTTTAGGCGGAAAAATATCGAGAATGCCGCCCCGCACCGAAAACTGACTAATGCCGTCTACCTGCGGGCGCCGGACGTATCCGGATCGGGAAAGACGTTCCACCAGTTCCTCCAGCGGCATCGAATGTTCCGCACTCACCGAGAAGGTATTCTCCAGCAGAACCTGTTTGGGAATGGTGCGGGTCATGATGGCCTGCAAAGAGGTTACGACAATTTTTGCCTCCCCTACCGCTAGCCGCGAAAGGACACCCAGCCGCGCCTGCTCATATTCTGTGGAAACGCCTTCCATCTGCCGGTAGGAAAAATCGCGGTACGGAAAAAACAGCGCCGCTTCCTCCTCGAGCATGGCGTTAATATCAGAAACCAGCCGAGCCGCTGAAATTTCGTCCTGCGCCACTACCAGAATAGGTTCCGACAAATCCGAGACTGCCGCCGCAAGGAAATGCGCCTTATGAATGGCCGACAACCCAACGCAGAGCGCCGGAGTCCGGCCGGTTTTGATATCGGTCATGATCTGGACATACTGTTCCAGACGGGTGGCAATCGTAGCATATAGTTTCATGCGCATTCCTCCTCAAAACCGAGTCATCAGGAATTATACTTGTTCATAGCCTGATCGGTCTTTCCTTCGATTATCAGCCCGACAATTTCCGCACAATGGGAAGCGACTTCGTCAATCCCCTTGCGTTCCTCTTCCTTGAAGGTGGAGAGAACCCAATCTGCGAGATCATAATTGGGATTCGGACGTTCCCCTACCCCGATCTTAACCCGCGGAAAGGCATCCGACTGCAAATAGTCCACAATGCTGCGGATCCCATTATGACCGCCGTGACTACCCTTGCGGCGGATCCGCACTTTGCCCGGATCGAGCGAAATATCGTCAAAGAGAACAACCACCCGTTCAGGCGGAATCTTATAAAAGGAAGCAGCCTTCTCCACTGCTACACCGGAAAGGTTCATATAGGTCTGCGGCTTCATCAGGAGAACCCGTTCCCCACCCAGTTCAGTATCCACGACCAGTGCGTCAAATTTTTTTCGGTCAATGGAGACGCCCGCCTTCTCTGCGATTGCGTCCACCGCTATAAATCCGGCATTGTGCCGGGTGTTCTGATATTTTTTGTCCGGATTTCCCAGACCCACGACCAGCCAGGAAATTCCGCCGGGTGTTTTCGAAAAAAATGGCATCACAAATGCTTTCCAAAACCCTTCCTCTGCGGGTTCTGGAATCCTCCGTTCTTTTTTAATCAATCATATGCATTCAGTTTAACACAAAATCCGGAAAGCTTCAAGACAATCGCCAAAATCTCTCCAAAAACGACAATCCCCTCCCGAATATAGGAGGGGATAAGCGTCAAAATTCGATTAGCGGAAATATTCCACACCGCTCTTAAAGATCATCTGATCCTTGTCGCCCGCAATATTCTTGGCAATATTCTCGCCAGTACGTTCGCTGTGCGCCATCTTGCCGAGTACACGCCCATCCGGAGAGGTAATGCCCTCGATTGCGCAGACCGACATATTGGGATTGAAGCGGATATCATAGGTAGGCTGACCGGTCAGATCAACATACTGGGTAGCAATCTGGCCGTTGGCTGCCAGTTTCCGGATCCATTCATCGTTTGCCACGAAACGGCCTTCGCCGTGAGAAATCGGAACCGCATGATAATCACCGACATTGGTGTTGGCAAGCCACGGGGACTTGTTGGACGCAATGCGGGTGTAGACCATCCGAGACTGATGGCGGCCGATGGAGTTGAAGGTCAAGGTCGGAGAATTGTCATCCATCTCAACGATCTCGCCGTAAGGCACCAGACCCAGCTTGACGAGTGCCTGGAAGCCGTTGCAGATACCAAGCATCAGGCCGTCGCGGTTTTTGAGCAGCTCATGAACGCCGTCTTTGATACGAGGGTTGCGGAAGAATGCGGTAATAAATTTACCGGATCCATCGGGTTCGTCACCGCCGGAGAAGCCGCCGGGAATCATAATAATCTGCGCTTTCTGAATCCGTCTGGCGAATTCCGCAGCAGATTCCTCGATTGCAGCGCTGGACAGATTGTTGATAACAAAGATATCCGTATTAGCGCCTGCCTTTTCAAAGGCGCGCTGGGTATCATATTCGCAGTTTGTGCCGGGGAATACCGGAATGAGCACACGCGGAGAAGCAACTTTGATTGCCGGGGACGGACGTTTTTCCGCCGGGAAGGAGAAGGTTTCAATGGATTCGGTGCTGGTCTCGATGTTGCAGGGGAAGACTTTCTCCAGACGTTCCTCATATGGCTGCTGCATCTCTTCGATGGTAGCCATCTGGCTGCCGTCGGCATTCTCCAGAACGGGTTCCATCCGGGTTACACCGATAATTTCTTCTTCATTGGCTGCAACGCCGCCTGCCAGTTCCAACACAAATCCGCCGTAAACCGGGTTGAAGAGCAGAGTGGGATCCATCTTTTTGGTGAACTTAAAGCCGACCTGATTGCCGAACGCCATCTTGCAGATTGCTTCCGCAACGCCGCCGAATCCGAGCGTCCATGCAGAAAGCACCTTGCCTTCACGGATCATGGTTTCAACGCGGGTAAAGACTTCCTTCACGCTTTCGAAGTCCGGAGTACCGTTTTCATGATATTTGGGGAGGAGAAGGATGACCGTGCTGCCGATCTGCTTGAATTCGGGCGAAATTACAGTGCGTGCATCGCCAGTAGAGATGGCGAAAGAAACCAGGGTAGGCGGAACGTCGATATTTTCAAAGGTACCCGACATCGAGTCCTTACCGCCAATTGCCGCGCAGCCCATCTGAAGCTGTGCTTCCATACCACCGAGCAGAGCTGCCATCGGTTTGCCCCAGCGTTTGGGGTCGGTTTTCATTCTTTCGAAATATTCCTGGAATGTCAGCCAACAGGGAAAATGGGTACCGCCTGCCGCGACGATTTTTGCGATCGATTCCACCACAGCGTACATCGCGCCGAGGTAGGGATTCTGTTCCATTATATAAGGATTATAGCCCCAACCCATAATCGAGCAGGTATTGGTATTTCCTTCCAAGACCGGAATTTTGGCTGCCATTGCCTGGGTTTTGGTCATCTGATATTTACCGCCGTAAGGCATGGTAACGGTACCGGCGCCGATGGAGCTGTCAAAGCGTTCCACCAGACCCTTCTGGGAACAAATATTGAGATCCGCCAGATGTTCCTTCCAGCCTTCTTTGGTATCGGGATGCATATTGACGGGTTTCACGGTACCGCCGGACACATGAACAGAGGTGTGCTTCTCTGCGCCATTGGAGTTGAGGAACTCACGTGACAGGTTGACGATACGGTTGCCGCACCAATCCATGGTGAGACGGGGTTCCGCAGTTACGACAGCAACTTTGGTTGCCTCGAGGTTTTCACGGCGGGCAAGTTCCATAAATTTATCCGCATTCTCGGGAGAAACAACGACTGCCATTCTCTCCTGGGATTCGGAGATGGCGAGTTCGGTTCCATCCAGGCCATCATATTTCTTCGGAACAGCGTCCAAGTTAATCGAAAGGCCATCTGCCAACTCGCCGATAGCAACCGAAACACCACCTGCGCCGAAGTCATTGCAGCGGCGGATCATGCGGGTTACTTCTGCATTGCGGAACAGACGGGAAATTTTCCGTTCGATGGGCGGATTACCCTTCTGAACCTCCGCGCCGCAGGTATGGATGGATTCCAGAGTATGGGATTTGGAAGAACCGGTAGCACCGCCGCAGCCGTCACGGCCGGTACGGCCACCCAGCAGGATAACGATATCGCCGGGATCCGGAACATCCCGGACAACATGGCTTTCCGGAACCGCGCCGACAACCGCACCGATTTCCATGCGTTTTGCCACATAGTTGGGATGATAAATTTCAGTTACTTCACCAGTAGCTAGACCGATCTGGTTGCCGTAGGAACTGTATCCGTGTGCGGCAGTCGTCACCAATTTTTTCTGGGGCAGCTTGCCGGGCAGAGTTGCGCTGCGCGGAACGGTTGGGTCGGAAGCGCCGGTTACACGCATCGCCTGATAAACGTAGGCTCGTCCGGACAGCGGGTCACGGATGGCGCCACCCAGACAGGTCGCTGCACCACCAAACGGCTCAATTTCAGTCGGATGGTTGTGGGTTTCATTCTTAAACTGCAGCAGCCATTTCTCCTGGATGCCATCCACATCCACATTGATTTTGACCGAGCAGGCGTTGATTTCTTCGCTCTCATCGAGTTCTTTGAGCTTGCCGTCTTTTTTCAATTTTTTCGCGCCGATGGTTGCCAGATCCATCAGGGTAACGGGCTTATTGCGTCCTACATACAATTCGCCGCGGATTTCCGCATATTTATCGAAACTCTTCTGAATGGTTTCGTCGTCGATTTCCACATTGTCGATAATGGTGCCGAAGGTTGTATGACGGCAGTGGTCGGACCAATATGTATCAATCATCCGGATTTCAGTGATGGTGGGATCACGGTGCTCGGTATCACGGAAATACTTCTGACAGAAGGTGATGTCATCCAAATCCATCGCCAGACCATAATCTGCGACAAATTTTTTCAGCCCCTCCTGATCGAGGGCAATGAAGCCGGTTAATGTTTCAACAGTTGTGGGGATCGCATATTCCGTTTTCAAGGTGTCGACTTTTTCGAGGCTTGCCTCTCTCGCCTCAACCGGGTTTATGAGATGGTTTTTGATGGCAGCAAACTGTTCGTCGGACAGATCTCCCTCCAACAGATAAATCCGCGCATTGCGGACGGAAGGACGATCGCCCTGTGTCATCAGCTGGATGCACTGCTCACAGGAATCGGCGCGCTGATCAAACTGGCCAGGCAGATATTCGACAGCCAATAGGCGCTGATTTTCCTTTAATTCCGGAAGTTCCGCACAAATCAGATCCACCGGCGGTTCAGAAAAAATCGTATGGGAGGCCGTTTCAAAGGTTTCCGCATCAATTCCCTCCACGTCATAGCGGTTGAAGAGACGGAGTGCAGACAACGAAATGCCAAGGGATGCTTTGATGTCACGGCGAGTTGCATCTGCTTCGACAGCAAACGCAGGTTTTTTCTCTACATAAATTCTGTAAACGGACATTTTTGCCATTCCTTTCCAAGAAAAAATCAGTCGTATTTATGGAACAAGCGTACCGACACAGTGCCCTTCCAGCACTGCCTCCAGCCGCACTTTACAAACGGTTCCGCAGAATTTCTCTGCGCAGTTGACGTAAACCGGGGTATAATTTTTGGTAAAGCCTTCATATCCAAGTGGTGTTTTGGTGGTTTCGATCAGCACTTCCTCTGTTTTGCCCAGCTGGCTGAACAGGAATGCTTTCCGCACCTCATTCATCGCGTCAATCATCCGGCGGCTGCGTTCCTCCTTGACTGAGGGCGGAACCTGTTCCGGACGTTTTGCAGCAGCAGTGCCTTCCCGACGGGAGTAGGCAAACACATGCACCTTTGCAAAATTCATTTTACGGGCAAATGCCACACTTTCTTCAAAATCCGCTTCGGTTTCCCCGGCAAATCCTACCATGATATCGGTGGTGAGGGAAGGATTTTCAAAGGATTTTCGGATATCAGCAGCGATTCGGGCATATTCCGCGGTATCATAATGGCGGTTCATCGCACGGAGGGTCTTATCACACCCGCTTTGCAGTGCCAGATGGAACTGCGGACAAAATTTTGGCTGCGCCGCCATCCGCTGAATATCTTCACTGGTCAAGAGTTCCGGTTCCAAGCTTCCCAAACGCACCCGCGCAATCCCCTCGACTCCGCAGGCAAGTTCGACCGCATCAATCAGACGCAGTCCAAGGTCCTTTCCATAAGAAGAAAGGTTGATGCCAACCAGTACCACTTCCCGATAGCCGTTTGCAGCCAGATCCGAAAGTTCCGCACGAATTGCTTCCAGCGGTTTGGATCGGATCGGACCTCTCGCCTTGGGGATAATACAGTAGGAACAGTACCGTTCGCAGCCATCCTCAATTTTCACAAAAGCGCGGGTCCTGCCGCGAAGTCCAGTCACGGACATCTGCTCAAATTCTTCCCCCCGCTCATGCGGAAGAATCTCTACGACCCGTTCTCCTGTTTCACAAGCGCGTTTCACCGCAGCTAGCAGTCCGGAACGATTGCGGGAACCGGTGACAATATCTGCTTCAGCAATTGCAGCCGCCTCCTCCGGAAATGCCTGCGGATAGCAGCCGGTCAACGCAGCCAGCGCCGCCGGATTCTGTTTTTTCAGCCTGCGCAGAAGCTGACGGGTCTTTTTATCCCCGGACGCTGTGACCGTACAGGAATTCACGATGTACAAATCCGCAAAGTCATGCGGTTCCACAATCTCATAGCCTTCCCGTGCAAAACGTTCCGCCAGCATCTCGGTTTCATACTGATTCACCTTACATCCAAGCGTTGTAAACGCTACGCGCATCTGCTGCCTCCTCTCATTTTTTAGAAATATTCACCCAAATTTATTCCCATTATCCGGCAGAACGTTTAAAAATTTCTGCTCTTCCTGTGGATTCCGCCGATTTTTGCTTGTATAAATTGGACAAATATCAGCCTTTATAATTAGTATTATAATAGATTTGAGAGAATTTTACAATTAGCAGTTGACTAGAAAGTAAACAACTGATATATTGTAAATATAGTAATTATAGATAGTGCTGGAATATGCGCTGAAGTAATTACCAAATCTTAATCTACTAATGGAGGTCGATACCAATGAAAACCTGCAGCATTATGCTCAATACCATCAATGACGTAAAGAAATTTGTCAACATTGTCTGCAAATATGATTTCGACGTTGATCTGATTTCCGGCCGCTATGCAATCGACGCTAAATCCATTATGGGTATTTTCAGCCTGGATCTTTCCAAGCCGATCAAGCTGGAAGCTCACACTGACGACTGCGCTGCATTCTTTGAGGAAATCAAACCTTTTGTTGTGGAATAATCTTCCCAGCAAGCTCTGCCGGAGTAATCCGGCCATGCAAATTGTCAACTAACCCGGAGGGATTTCCTCCGGGTTTTTGTTCTGTTTGGGAAAGGATCCGCATATCCTGTACAAAACGGATCAAATAAGGATGGTGCCTGCCATGAAAAGTTGGAAAATTCGAGCTTGTGCGCTGACATTGAGTGGATTATTATTAACTGCGCTCACAATCTCCGTGCCGGTTTCCGCCGATGGATTGTATGAATCCGAGGTTGCTTCCATCACTTCAGAAGAAGCAATTATAACAGAAGCACAGGTTCAGCAGATTCCTGCAAAATCAGCAGTTTTAATGGATGCCGCAAGCGGGCAGATCCTATTTGAGATGAATGCACACGAAAAAACACCGCCTGCATCCATTACCAAAATCATGACGATGCTGCTGGTTATGGAAGCGCTGGAGGAAGGAAAAATCGGATATCAGGATAAAGTGACCTGTTCGGATCATGCTGCGGAACAGGGAGGTTCCCAAATCTGGCTGGAACCGGGTGAAACGATGACCGTCGAGGAACTGCTGAAAGCAACCGCCGTCAATTCTGCTAATGATGCCTCCATGGCTTTGGCTGAATATGTCGCCGGAACGGAGGAGGCCTTTGTATCTCAGATGAATGCACGTGCCTCTGAACTTGGTATGGCCAACACTTGCTTTCAAAATCCAACCGGACTGGATGAGGATGGACATTATTCTACCGCCTATGATATTGCGCTGATGTCGAAAGAATTACTGAAACACGAAGACATCACCCGATTCTCGACAATTTGGATGGACTCCCTGCGCGGCGGGGAAACCGCTCTAACCAATACCAACAAGCTGGTTCGCTTTTATGAAGGATGTACCGGTCTCAAAACTGGAACCACCGATGGTGCAGGAAGCTGTCTGGCTGCCTCCGCAATGCGGAACGATCTGCATCTCATCGCGGTGTCGATGGGCAGCACTACCTCCGATGACCGATTCTCCTCCTGCCGCACTTTACTGGACTATGGATTTTCCGCTTTTGAATCCTTCACCCCGCACCTGGATCCCGCACAATTATCTGCCATCGCAGTACAAAACGGCGTTCATCCCTTTGTCTCCTTAATATATGAAGAGATTCCATCTTTACTTGTTGCCAAAGGAAAAGCGGATGAAATTGGCTGTACTGTCTCTATACCGGACACCATTTCCGCACCCATCAGTGAACATCAGGCAGTAGGAAAAATCTCATATACATTGGATGGCAGGCTTTTAGCAGAAGTAAATGTGCTGGCAGAACATGCAGTTCCGCTCATGACCTTTGGAAGTGCCATTTCTCTTCTGTGGCAGGCTCTGATCCGTGCGTGATTTCCAAACAAAAAAGCAGTCAGTATCAAAATACTGACTGCTTTTCATTATCCGACCCAAATTTTCGCTTCTGGCATAACCTGTTTACGTTCCCGCGAACCGGCTGCCATCGAAATAGATAACGCAAAGGATACTGGACCAACTCTTCCCAAAAACATCGTCATAATTAGAACGATTTTACTCAATACATGAGCTTCCGCGGATACTCCTACTGAAAGTCCAACGGTTGCAAAAGCAGAAGTGGATTCAAACAGTGCATCAATTTGAGAGCCGCTGGATTCTGTTGCCAGTATAACCCCTGTACTAATCAACACAAGGAATGCTGCCAAAAAAAATACGCTCAACGACTTATATACTACCATTTTATGGACACGTCGGTTACGAATAATCGTATCGGTTCTGCCACGCATCACCGAATAAACGGTCATCAAAAGCACTACGATTGTCGTGACTTTAATACCACCGCCTGTTGAACCGGGAGCCGCACCAATAAACATTAGAACAATCGATACAAATTTTGATGCAACTGTCATATCCGCATTTCCAATCGCATCAAAACCAGCTGTACGGGTTGTAACAGATTGAAACAGCGCATTGATAATTTTGTTACCGACGTTCATATCTCCCATTGTTCGAGGATTATTCCATTCCAAAATCAGGAAGAAAACACACCCCGTCAAAACTAAAATCCCCGTTGCCACCAAGACTAGCTTGCTATGCAGGAAAAGATGCCTCCGGCGGCGGTAATTCCATAAATCCTGCCAAACAATAAAACCGAGACCACCCGACACAATCAGCGCCATAATAACGCATAAAACCCACGGATTCTCCTGTACAGAAATAAGGCTGGAAAATTCGCCTCGCATTCCAAGAAGATCGAAGCCTGCATTACAGTAAGCGGATATTGCAAAAAATATGGACATAAAAATCCCGTAATATCCAAATTCCGGCACAAAATATAGCATCAGCAACAGAGCACCGACCAATTCAAAACATGCGGTAACGACCACAACTGTTTTAACCAAGTGTGCGGTATTGATGCGGTCATCCGCTGAAACGGATTCCTGTGCCAACTGTGCGGTACGCAAACTAAGCTTTTTTCCGATAATCAAATAGAAAAAGCTGGTAAGAGTCACCAATCCCAGCCCGCCGAGCTGGATCAAGCACAAAATAACAATTTGACCACCCATGTTAAAATACGCATAGGTATCATGAATAATTAAACCAGTTACACAGGTAGCAGAGGTGGCAGTAAACAGCGCATCCACAAATGAAGTAATCTGTCCCTGCCGATTCATAACCGGCAACATAAGAAAAAAAGTGCCCACCAAAATTAATACAGCGAAGCTGGACACAATCATCAGCGCAGGATTCCGCAGTAAAGAGGATCCCCGCCGTCCATCCAGAGTAAAGCGTACAGATCTCACATCTGATTCTCCCAATTCACTTCAATATTTCAGGATACAAGGGTACCCTATATTCTTTGATTATAGCAAACTTGAGGCAAATATGCAACTGTTTGAGAAAATTCTCTTGCTTTTTTTGCTCACATCCAGTATAATAAAAATAGTTGTCTTTTCTTTTAAACAAATTTTTCTATCTATGCCTCCGTAGTTAAATGGATATAACAAACCCCTCCTAAGAATATGTTATAACGACCGCCTTTGGGGCAAAGGCGATTGACATTGTGTTAGTTTGTACCTATAATTGAATAGATTTCAAAGATGTTTCCGTAGCTCAGCTGGATAGAGCGACCGCCTC